>CAVSKU010000004.1:0-620687 GCA_963728625.1 Pyrinomonadaceae bacterium | reverse complement strand
ATTGTCATTGGACCATCAAGTTACGACAATCAGGACTCAGCAAACGCGCTGGTGGGTTTTGAATTCGGTCTTCCTGAAGACGAGCGCGTTCAGTTGTCCGAAGGCGAGTTTTACGATTGGGAGCTCGAGGGCTGCGTCGTAGAATGCGAAGATGGGTCTCGGATTGGTGTAGTAGTTGCTGTGGTCAGGACCGGGGGTGTCGAACTGCTGTTGGTGAAGGAAGAGGGTCGCGAGCATTTGATCCCGATGGCGCAATCCATAGTGACCAATGTCGATATCCCTCTCAAGAAGATTTTGATAGATCCGCCCGAGGGTCTTTTGGACTTGTAGCTTTCTTTGAAATGCACTGTGTTGCGCTGCGACATCATTACTATCTTCCCCGAGTTTTTTCGCGAGGCGTTTGACTACGGAATCATTCGCAGGGCTCGTGCGGCAGGCTTGGTTGAAACGCAAGCGCATGACCTGCGCAAATGGACGACGGACAAGCACCACAGTGTCGACGATCGACCGTTCGGTGGTGGCGAGGGTATGGTGCTTAAGCCCGAGCCAATTTTCGCGGCAGTAAAGGAGTTAACGGGCTGTACCACACGCGAGGAATATCCGGACGATACCCACGTTGTTTTACTGTCGCCGCAGGGACGAGTATTTACGCAAGAGCTAGCGCACGATCTTTCAAAGAATGCGAGGCGGATTGTTTTCATCTGCGGCCGTTACGAGGGCGTGGATGAGCGGGTTACCGACGCGGTCGCCACGGATGAAATTTCAATCGGTGACTATGTTTTGTCGGGCGGTGAACCTGCGGCAGTAGTGGTCGTAGATGCGGTGGTGAGACTGCTGCCGGGCGCCCTGGGAAACGAGCACTCAGCGACGCATGAATCTTTCGCCGCTGGTTTGCTTGATTATCCGCAGTACACGCGACCAACGGAACTAGCCGGGCTTAGCGTGCCCGATGTGTTGTTAACCGGTAATCATGCAGAGATTGCACGCTGGCGCCGCGATGCCGCTTTGAAGAAAACGCAACGCAATCGCCCTGACCTCTTGAAAGAATAAAGATTTTTGGAGCAGACCCCACGGCTCAGGTATTTTCGGATTGTAATGGAGTGAGCGATGAACAGATTAGATAGTATTGAGCAGACACAATTGCGCAACAACATTCCTGAGTTTCAGCCGGGCGACACGGTGCGGGTACATGTCCGTATCAAGGAATCGGAGACCAAGGAGCGGCTGCAGGCTTTTGAAGGCGTGGTGATTGCACGCAAACACGGCGGTGCCCGCGAAACAATCACGGTTCGCAAAACGAGCTTTGGAGTCGGTGTTGAACGAATATTCCCGCTTCATGCGACTATCGTCGACCACATTGATCTGGTGAAGCGAGGTCGCGTGCGCCGAGCCAAGCTTTATTATCTGCGCGGCTTGCGCGGTAAGGCTGCCCGCATTCGCGAGCGCGATACGCGTGGGCAACAAGGTGGCGATTCGCAAGCGTCAGCTGCCGGCAAGAAATAAGGGCGATATACACCCATTCGCTAAAACTCAATCCCGCATTTCCTTTCGTGAGGGGAATGCGGGAAATCCTTATATTCACTTTTGTCATTCTGAACTACACTTCCGCTCTTGATCGGGAGTTAATCTCGTTTAGGAGCAGCAGGCTACGTGCGTATAGCTATTGACGCCCACTCAGTTGGAACTCAGCTTGGCGGCAATGAAACTTACGCAACAAATCTTATTGAAGCCCTCGCCGAAATCGACTCTCAGAACCAGTACACGGTTTTTGTCACTAAACGAACAGCCATGGATCGTTTTGCGAACCGCTGGCCCAACGTTTCGGCTCGTATAACCGCACCGCACACGCCCCTCATCCGGATTCCGCTAACCTTGAGCGGCGAACTTCGAAGACATCCAGTGGATGTGCTACACGTGCAATACACCGCACCACCGTTTAGTCCGTGCCCGGTTGTGGTTAACATCCACGATCTCTCTTTTGAGCACTTGCCCGAAACGTTTAAGCGTCGCAGTCGAATGCAGTTGAGGATGACTGTGCGGCGGTCAGCTCGGCAAGCTGCGGAAATCCTGGCCCTTTCCGACTACGCTCGTCACGATATAATCACCACCTATAAAATCAGCCCAGACAAAGTTACGGTGGTTCCTTTGGCTGCCGCGGCCCATTTCATACCCGTTGAAGATACGAAGAAACTTCAACAGGTAAGGCAAACTTATGGCATACAAGGCGATTACATTTTGTCGGTCGGTTCCATCCAACCTCGCAAGAATTTGACTCGGCTGCTGCAGGCATACGCACTCTTGCGTGCCGCAGAACCAGCAGGTAAGCTCCCCCAACTTGTCATAGTTGGCAAGCATGCCTGGCTATATGCTGAGACGGTACGCGCAGTAAACGAACTGGGACTTGCTAACCACGTGGTTCTAACGGGTTATATTCCTGACGAGGATCTACCACCGTTGTATTCGGGCGCGGTAGGATTTGTTTATCCTTCGTATTTCGAGGGGTTCGGCCTGCCGCCGTTGGAAGCAATGAAGTGTGGCACGCCTGTAATCGTAGGAAACAGGACCAGTTTGCCGGAGGTTGTGGGCGACGCTGCAATTCTGGTTGATCCATTTTCGACGGAGGAAATTGAGCGAGCGATGAGCCGGTTGATAAATGATGCAAGCCTGCGCTCCTCTCTCCGAGCAAAAGGATTAGAACGCGCAAAATTGTTTGATTGGCGCGAAACTGCTCGCCAAACGCTTTCTGTTTACGAGAAAGTCGCGGCCAGAAGAAGCTGACAAGACCGTCGAGTAACTAGCAGTAAAAATTTGGCTCTATGCGCATCGCCATTCTCGGAACACGCGGCATTCCCGCGAGCTATGGTGGGTTTGAGACCTTCGCCGAGCATTTGTCGACTCGGCTGGTTGCCAGGGGCCATGAAGTAACTGTTTATGGGCGGGCCCACTACGTTTCACCACGCCAACTCGAGTTTCATGGCGTTCGCATAAAAGTTCTTCCCACCATTCGTCATAAATACCTTGATACAGTCATTCATGCATTCCTCTCGGCGCTCCATGCCGCCATCTCATCACGGTTCGATGCGGTCTTAATCTGCAATGCGGCGAACGCTCCCTTCGTACCGATACTTCGACTGACTGGAACCCCAGTGGCAATCAACGTCGATGGGCTGGAACACAAGCGTAAGAAATGGGGCTGGCTCGGCAGACGCTATTATTTATTCGCAGAACGACTATCCACTCTGCTACCCAATGTTATCGTTACCGACGCGCAGGTGATTCACGATTACTATCTCGCACGTTACCACGCGACTTCAAAAATGATTGCCTATGGCTCGGAAGTTGAGCGGCGACCCGATCGCATCGGCGTACGGAAATGGCGAGCCGAACCCAATCGATATGTGCTCTATGTTTCCCGGCTTGAACCGGAAAATAACGCCCACCTGGTAATCGAAGCGTTTAGAAAGGTTCGCACCGCCTATCGGTTATTGATAGTCGGTGATGCGCCCTACGCTCGTGACTACATTAACGACTTGAAGGCGCGCGCCCGCGGCGACAAGCGTATTGTCTTCACCGGCTTTGTTTTTGGTCAAGACTACCGAGTGCTGCAACAGAATGCTTATTGTTATGTGCACGCAACCGAGGTCGGGGGGACCCATCCCGCTTTGCTTGAGGCAATGGGGTACGGCAACTGTGTGTTAACACTAAATACGCCGGAAAACCTCGAGGTTGTTGGTGAAGCCGGAATAGCGTACAGGGATGAGGCCGAGCTTGCAGAGAAACTGCAACGTGTCTTGCGAGATGGTTCGCTGGTCCAGAGTTATCGCCATCGTGCTCAGGCGCGGGTGCAGCGCTACTATGATTGGGAACGAGTCGTTGATCAGTATGAGGAACTGTTCTCGGTAATGAGTGGTTCACCCCCGATGGTCTCGGCGCCGGCGGACGTAACCAAAGCAGTGGAAGTCGAAGTCGGAAAGTAAGTCCTCACGCCGGCAGCAAAGAGATATGCCCCGCCAATCCTAGGATTGACGGGGCAATTTTCCGGCAGGTTCGGGGTAAATCCAGGTGGCGGTGGCAAAGAACTGAGAATCGTCACATATGGCCGATCCCGTGAACCAGGCGGTGCTTTGTGCGGGCGAGATAAAGCCGCGCGGCTATAAAAAAGGGCTGCCGCGACCCATAACTGCACCTGTCTCGGCTTGCTCGTTTCCAAACAACCAAGCTTCAGGGAACTTAACTCCGGTTTCAATGGTGCGAAATTATACTTAATTCCTGTGACGTGTCAAGCACAATCTCAACTATTTCGCAAAGTTTCTGTAACACTTGCCCGGCCGGTTTGCCTATTCACCGGCCCTTGTCTGGGTCAGCCTGAGGGCCTGACGTCTTACGGCCTCGGAAACATTTCGATTTTGCGTAAGGTTCTTGAGATCCTTGGTGCGAATTCGAGGCAGGGTGCTGATTACTGTGGGAATCGGAGTGCGAGGATTGCGCACGAGATTATGAATAATCGGGTAAGAACGTGCCCACGCGCGGTTGATGGCAATAAGCCTTAGCACCTCGTCGGCGACCGTCCTCATCGCGGCGATATTTTCAACTTCCTGGTCAGTAACTCTTGGATTATTGATTACCGCCGTAGAGACGATGCGATTCGAGTCGCGAATTAGGATGCTCCTAGCTTCACGGTCGCCCTTCATGGCCAACTTCACCCGGTCCTTCGCATTCATGTACATAATGCGCCGAATCAATGAGACCCTTTCAGCCGGCACCTCTCCGAGCTCGCGGCGCTCTGACTCTACTATGCGCGTAAAGTTAGCATTGTGTTCCTCAGGCGTTTCGGCAGCCAGTTCTTCATAACGTTCCGAGGGCAGCCAGGAAGTATCGAGGTCCGCATCTGAAACTTCGATATGTTCTGCGATAAGCCAGGCGTCTTCGACAGATAATCCTCCGGTCAGATCCGCAGTTTCGAAGAATTCAGCCGCTGCATTCTTACCTCTTGCTCTCAACTCTTGAGCAATCTGTTGTGCGCCTCGCTCTTTCTCAAAAAACTCGCGTTGGGTTTCACGCGCTTTGCGGTCGGCCTCCCCGGATCGCGCAGCATTTCCCAGGATGGCGTCGATAATGTTTGGGAATCTGACCAGTCGTTGCTGATTGAGGGCAATCAACTCGAGCAGTGAGCCTTGTGTAGTGGAGCTGGCAAGATTTGCGATCGCTTGATCCGAAGTATGCGCGTTGAGAATTACCGCTTCATGAATTTGGCTGTTCACAGTGGAAGCAGTAGCCAGGTAATCGAGAACTGTGGGCGGTGTTTCGGCACTTTTCGCGGCGTTCAATAAGTCGTCTGGATCCTGTGAACCGAGGGTTTCTTCGGCTGCTTCAGCAACTTCAGAGTTGTCGGATTGGCGCAGCGCGACTAACAACTCCAGCAGATCCGACTGAGGCAGCGGCAACAGTCCGCTGGCCGCGGCGAGCGTTGCCTGCTCTGGAGCGGTGCCATCCAGAATGGCGCGAACCACAGGATTAGTTGAACTGGTATTAGAACTCATGAATCGAGCGAACGTGGGAACTGCAGTTTACTCCATCCGCCTTATCTTCAGTACAAGTTAAAATCATATTCAAGCTGGAGAACGGTCGAGACTGGGAGACCGTTGACCACCGTGGGGACCTGTGCCAGGGCAGCTTCGCAGGCGGCGAAAGCAGACCGGGACGAACAAAAGCATGATGGTGTAGCGCAGGTTGACCATTGAGAATAGATCCGGAACTCTACAACTCGGCGGGCCGCGGAAGTAGCCTCGGAGACTGGGCCTGATCAGGCCCCATGACACTTCTTATACTTTTTACCTGAACCACAGGGGCAGGGTTCGTTACGACCGACCTTGGGTTGATCGCGAACCACCGTTTTAATCTTGCCGTCTTCTTCGCCGGCGGCTGCCGCGCCCTGATTTGGTCCAGTGAAAGTCATGGAAGTTGGCCGACGCGACATCCTTCGTTGGCGTAGTGCTTCTGGTGGCTGTTCGGCCACTACTTGAAGGTTGAACAAAGATCTAATCGTGGTGGTGTCAATGCGATCGAGCATCTCCTGAAACAGATCGAAACTCTGCTTTTTATACTCGAGCAGGGGATCCTTTTGACCATAGCCTACCAGTCCGATGCCCTGCTTAAGGTGGTCGAGTGAAAGCAGGTGATCCTTCCATTGGGCGTCAATGATATTGAGCATGATGATGCGTTCGTAGGTCCGCATCGCTTCGGGCCCTATCTGCTGTTCCTTGTCTGCGTATTTAACCTTCAATTTTTCCCAGACAGCATCAGTGACTTCCTGGGAAGAGAGATCTTCAAGGTTGATCTGCTCGCCTTCAACATCGAAATCGTAGATGGTCTTAATTTGTATCTGGTAGTTTTCTGCATCCCAATCTTCCGGAGCTGCGTCAGGGTTCAAGTATTGTTTAGTTAGATCTGAAAGAAGATCGTAAGCGACTCCCGCGGATGGCGGATCGCCCATGAGGTAATCACGTTGATCTGGTTGTTCCATCAACTGGCGGCGCAGGCCATAAATGGTCTCGCGCTGCTTGTTCATGACGTCGTCATATTCCAGCAAATGTTTGCGCGACTCGAAATTGCGTCCCTCAACTGATTTCTGGGCTGATTCTATGCGTTTCGAAACCATCTTCGATTCGATGGCCACACCCTGTTCCATCCCCAGCCGCTGCATCAGGGCCTTCACTTTGTCACCAGCAAAGATGCGCATGAGGTCATCTTCGAGGGACAGGAAGAAACGGGATGAACCCGGATCACCCTGGCGGCCCGCGCGCCCGCGAAGCTGGTTGTCGATGCGACGCGATTCGTGTCGCTCGGTGCCAAGAATATGAAGGCCACCGATCTTAACCACTTCCTGGTGTTCGGCCTCGACTATTCTTTTCGCTTGAGCAAAGAATTGTGACCACTGTTCCTCGGTAGCGTCATCAGGATCGATTTCTTCTTTCTTCAGAAACTCACGCGCCATGAAGTCCGGGTTGCCGCCAAGCAGTATGTCGGTGCCACGCCCGGCCATGTTAGTAGCGATAGTCACTGCACCTTTTCGTCCTGCCTGGGCCACAATCTCGGCTTCCCGCTCGTGATACTTCGCATTCAAAACATTATGCGGAACGGCCTCGCGCTGAAGTCGCCGCGCAATCAGTTCTGAGTTTTCCACGGACACTGTACCTACAAGGGTTGGCTGGCCGCGGTCGTGGCATTCCTTTATCTCTTCGATAACCGCATCCCATTTCTCAGGCAGCGTCCGGTAGATAACGTCCGAAAAGTCGCTGCGTACCATCGGCATGTGGGTCGGTATGACGATCACTTCAAGTTTGTAGGTTGAGTGAAACTCAGCTGCTTCGGTCTCCGCCGTACCGGTCATGCCTGACAATTTCTCGTACAAGCGAAAATAATTCTGCAACGTGATAGTCGCGAGTGTTTGGTTCTCTTTCTCGATCTTGACGCCCTCTTTTGCCTCCACGGCCTGGTGCAAACCATCCGACCAGCGGCGGCCTTTCATCAAGCGCCCGGTAAAGTCGTCAACGATGATTACTTCACCGTCCTGCACCACGTATTGATGATCGAGCCTGTAGAGCGTGTGTGCCTTAAGCGCTTGCTCCACGCAATGAAGCAATTCCATGTTTGAAGGATCGTAAAGATTGCCGACGCCGAGCAGGCGTTCTGCCTTGTCGACGCCTTCTTCGGTTAGCACGGCGGTATGCTGCTTCTCGTCCACCACGTAGTCGCCGGTTTTCTTACCGTCGACCTCTTCACCCTTACGCAGTTGCGGAATAATGGCGTCGGCTTTGTAGTACTTGTCGGTCGCTTCATCTGAAGGCCCGGAAATGATCAAAGGTGTCCGCGCCTCGTCGATGAGAATAGAATCAACCTCGTCAACGATCGCGAAATAGTGACCTCGCTGGACACAGGTGGCGAGGTCAAACTTCATGTTGTCTCGCAGGTAATCGAAGCCAAACTCATTATTGGTGCCGTAGGTGATATCGGCAGCGTAAGCTGTCTGTCGCTCGAAGTCATCCATGTCGTTTTGAATACATCCGACTTCAAGACCAAGGAAGCGATGGATTTGCCCCATCCATTCGGCGTCGCGGGAGGCGAGGTAGTCGTTTACAGTGATGACGTGGACGCCTCCGCGACCGGTTAGCGCGTTGAGGTAGGCCGGCAGCGTCGCCACCAAAGTTTTCCCCTCGCCCGTGCGCATCTCGGCAATCTTCCCCTGATGCAGCACGATGCCGCCGATCATCTGCACGTCGAAATGACGCATGCCGGTGGTGCGCACACTGGCCTCTCGCACAACCGCAAAAGCTTCCGGAAGCAGATCGTCTAAAACTTCTCGTTCGAGCCGCTTGCGTTCTTCTTTGTCGTCCGTGTCGCCCACAGCGTTTTTGACCCGTTGCTTGAACTCTTCAGTGCGGGCGCGTAATTCACTGTCCGACAAATTTTGCATTGCCGGCTCGAGCTCATTAATTTGCGAAACGAGAGGGTGGACTGACTTTAAAAAACGCTGGTTGCTGCTACCAAATACCTTAGTTAATAATTTATCTACACTCATAATCTTCTCTACGTCTGGTACGAAAACTCCGACACTTCAAGGGCTTATTAAAGGCTCGATTTTAGTTGAGCGTGAGGAACAGTAGCAAGTGAGCCAGTTGCGGCTAAAAGCCTGGCATTATGACGCAGCCAGCTGTTTCTTGATCAAGTCAACCACCGCCTGGCGGGGCATCGTGAAGTTGAAGGTGATCTTCTTCCCGTTGGGTGAGGCAGTCGTATTTCTTAGCAGAATCTCTTCATCCTTGCCGGCTCGTGATTCAGCGCCGATAGTAAGCGCAGCGTTAAACCCTTTGGCCAGCAGCCGCGCGCTGCTGTTGGAAGACACTTCCGATTCTACTGAAGCTAACACGTCTGTTTCGCCCTGCTTGATCGTGAATACTACTTTGGTGCCGGGATTGTCTTTGTCGATTGGCTTTAGATAGACCAAAAAACCACTGTCGTTAAGAGCAGCCACCATGCGCCCGAAGAGGTCAACAAGATTCGCGTCACCCTCTTTCTTGGTGAATTTGGGATTCTTAAGCTTCCCCTGGCCATCGAGTTCGGCCTCGATCACAATCTCAAACGGCTTTTCCAGGTCGAGCTTACCTTGATTCTTCAGGTCGTTCGCGTAGGCCGCAAAATCCTTAAGGGCCTTTTTGTTGATCTCACCTTCTTTGGGTAACTCAATATTATTTCTTGCAGCCGTCTTCTCGAGTTCTTTCTGTGCCTCGTCCGGCGTACGCTTGCTGTCGGTACTACCCGGTGAAGGACTCGCTCCGACCTGTGCAATTGTGGCTACCGGAGAGCTGTTCGTAGCAGGACTTGGCGACGGCAATGGGCTTGGCGATGGGCTGACCACCGGCGACGGTTCAGGCAGCACGGGCGCAGGAGGCTGCGCCTGAGCAACAAACTGCGGAGGCGGCTCAGGCATAGGGGCAGGTTGTCCCCACTGCGCCTCGAGCGCGAAGTAACCATCCGGGTATCTAAACTTCTCAGTCGAGATATCGACTAAGGTAACGTCGTCGCCAATTGCAGTTCGCTCATAGTCACGGTCTACGAAAGCGGTGTCTGACAAAAGGCTCGCTATGTTAAAAGCGTCCCTAATGCCCGGCACGTACAGCAGGCAAATTACGCCCAACACGTGGAGTGCAAACGATCCCCCGAGCAGCCTCAGAAGAATCGGCCACCAGCGTTGTCGATTAACCTCAAAATTCGCGAAGAGTTCAGCCATTTCTAATAAAACGCCAACGAGTTATCGTATGTTCCTCTTTTCAGTACGCACTTAGACGCGCCCGGACTGCGATCCGTTGCGAACATAATGCAAAACCATCACGCTATAACTTAACACTTTGCTCGCGGCGTCCCCAAAGTGTGTGATTTTGGAGTCATCAAGGTCCCACGCTTTGAGAATCGGGTAATTTGAACTATGCGTTCAGGGGAAAAGCAGAACACAGGCAAGCGTCGTAAGGGACGAAGCAAACCAGCTAGACACCGTGCGCAAAGCGGTGAAGTGCGTCGCGAAGCCAAACAGGTTGACGAACGCAAAACTCCGGCATTGACCCGAGACGTGCGAAAGCTGTTGGAAGGAATCGGCACTCCTCCCCCGAAGCCCTTTCAGCCGGATCCTTTTCAACTCGAAGCCTTGGCGGCACTGGAATTTGAGGACGTGCTGGTTACCGCCCCGACGGGCAGCGGGAAAACGTGGATTGCTCGCGAAGAAATCCGCCGGCTAATTAAGAAGGGACGACGTGCGTGGTACACCTCACCGCTCAAAGCGCTGACCAACTCAAAGTATCAGGAGTTCAGCGAAGAGTTTGGACCGGAGAACGTGGGAATCCTGACCGGCGACCGCAAGGAAAATTCAGATGCAGCTCTGATCGTTGGCACAACCGAGATTTATCGCAATCAAATTTTCGACTCTCTTCGCGGCGGCCGTGATGTGCGCACGGATCTCGTAATTCTGGATGAGGCCCACTACCTCGCCGACGAGGATCGCGGCCATGTCTGGGAGGAGGCAATCATCCTGACGCCACCTCGAATCCGCCTGTTACTGCTTTCTGCGACGATCGGCAATGCTGAGCAGTTTGCCGGATGGATCGAAGAGGTACGCGGAGTGAAATGCGGCGTTGTTACGCGTCCCGGCGCCAGGCCGGTGCCGTTGCGTGCTCTGGTGTTGTTGCCTGATAAGAGAATCCTGCCGTTGCTCACCGATAATGAGAAACTAAATCCCGAAATCACGCAGCTAAGCGAGCGGGCGCGCGAGACCCGCAGCGAATCTTCTGTTCGATTTGGCAGAAGGTCGCGCAGGAGGTTCTACGAGTGAAAATGAGTATGCCCGAGATGCCACCTGCAGCTTTGCTGACGGTGCTTGGTTCCTACAACCTTCTGCCGGCAATCGTGTTTATGGCTACGCGACGTCGCTGCGATCAAGCAGCGTCGGAAGCGGCGGCAATGCGGCGCGATTCAAATGATCAGAGGCGTGAGGCGCGTCGCCATTTAATGAGAAGTCTGGTAGAGCAACATCCGGAGATTCGCGGCCATCGTCAGTGGGACGCAATTATTAGAGGAGGGGTGGGTTCACATCACGCGGGTCACATCCCGGCATGGAAACTAGTTATCGAGAAACTAATGAGCGCCGGTTTGCTCGACGCTATTTTTGCTACTTCCACAGTTGCTGCCGGTGTCGATTTCCCGGCGCGAACTGTAGTTTTGACCAATGCCGATGCGCGCACCGGCAGTGGCTGGCGCCAATTGGGCGCTTCGGAACTTCAACAAATGACTGGTCGCGCCGGCCGGCGCGGCCGGGACAATGTAGGTTTCGTGGTGGCTGCGCCCGGCATACATCAGGATCCGCAGCGAATCGCAGAGTTACTGAAGGCGCCGGCAGATCCACTGGTTAGCCAGTTTCGCGCCACCTACACCACGCTTCTCAACCTGCTTGATGCCTTTGGGAACTTTCGGCAGATACGCGAGATTGCCGAGAGGAGTTTTGCTCATCGCGAAGCCGCTTCCTACATCACTCGCGGAGAGCTCGCAAAGGCGGAAATCGAACAGCGAATTCTTGCAAAGCTCGAAAGCGCCGGCTGCAATTTGCCCCTGGAAACTGTCTACGGATTTGAGCGGCTGGTGAGCGCCCGAGCGCAATTGCATGATGTGAAACCACCGACTCGTGCCGAGGTCCTGCATCGTTGGCTTAATGAAGTGGTTAAACCCGGCAGGATCGTCGGCATCGGCCGAACCGGCCGCAGGCTTGTCCTCATTACTGAAAAGCGAGAAGGAAACGTCCGCGGGGTACGCGAAGATGGACGCAGCGCAAGCTTCGCGGTTGAGCGTATCGGAAGAGTTTATTCGCCTTTCTACCGCTTGCAGCCGGAAGCAATAGAGGAAGCGTTTGAAGATGTTCGTCGACGCGGTCGTGAGGTCGTTATTTCAGAACCTCGTTTGCGCGATACCCGCGCCGAAGAGGCTGACACATCCCGCATTCTCGACGAGCGCCTGGACGCGATTGTGCCACCCAACATGAACAATGAAGAAAGACAGAGATGTACTGAAGCCCTTTGGGAGGTACTGGAGGATGCGAGCGACTTGCACAAGACAGCCCTCCGAATCGATCGCCTGCGAGAGAACGTGTGGGAGCCATTTCAACAGCGTGCTCGCGTGCTGGCGGCGTTTGGGTATCTCGACTTCGAAGCAGAAAAGGTTACGGAACGGGGACGATGGTTGGCGGATCTTCACGTCGATAGGCCGCTGCTAATCGGTGAGGCATTGGAGGGCGGGCAATTCAACCTGCTCGAATTTGTTAGCCTCGCCGGTGTTATGGCAGCGCTGACGGCTGACGAGGAACGCGATTACGGTGAACTGGAAATGCAAGATGCTTTGGTAAGTGCGCTGGCCCAGTTCGAAGAAGTAGGATTCAACGTTTCAACTGAAGAATGGAAACATGGAATCGAACCGGCGCCCGAGTTGAACTTCTCAGCTGCTGCAGCAGCGGCTCGCTGGGCCAGCGGTACCGAATGGGCCACTCTGGTTAACGAGACGCGCGCGGAGGAAGGTGACTTATTTCGCATGTTGTCCCGCACGGGAGAAGCTCTTATGCAGGTCGCTGCTTTGCGTAGAACCCACCCAAAGGCTGCCCATTCAGCCTCTATTGGCGCAGACGCTATTCTTCGTGCACCCATGCGATAATTACCTTGCCGAGCCAGAATCATCTCAATCTGAACGATCAAATCGAACAATCAGGCGTGACCGAAAGCGTCTTGCTTCAGTTCGGTTAAGTGCATCACATTGAAGGACTTACGAGACAAACAATTGTCTTGAAAAAGCAACCTTCGCAACGCTTTCTCCATCTTAGTCTCGGTTTCGATTTCAAGTGCTGTTAGTTCTTTGAAAATCGGTTCCACCATGCGCAGCAGGGTTTTTTGTTACAAGTCTGATGGTCGTTGGCCATCGCTCACATGGAGAATCAATAAGATGAAGTTTCCCCGAAGGTTTCCCCGTTTGCACGCTGTCAAGTTTGGCCCATTTGCAATTATCTCGCTTTTTCTCCTGACAAATTTCACCGGGCTCTTCTTTAGTCCAGCACTCGCACCGGCTGCTACCGTAGAAAATTACATTGAGCGCATACCTGCGGATATTCCCGTGTCCGGCGACTGCGATCTCGATTGGATCATATATCGCACCGGCGAACGCACCGGTGTGGATCCACGCTTTATCCATGCGGTCATAAAGCAGGAATCAAGATACAAGAACGAAGCGCGCTCTCATGCGGGCGCTCAGGGTCTCATGCAGTTGATGCCAGACACCGCGAAGCGGTTCGGCAATAAGAACCCGTATGACGCCGCATCAAATATCGAGGCGGGCACAAAGTATCTCAAGTGGTTGCTGAAGAGATTTAACGGCGACGTAAAACTCGCGCTGGCCGGCTACAACGCTGGTGAAGGAGCGGTTGATAAGTATAAGGGCATACCTCCTTATAACGAGACTCAAAACTATGTGAAGAAGATCGTAGGAAATTACGGAAAAACGCATCATCCGGTCTTAAAACCTGAAGAAGCGAAAATCGCCTTCCATCTAACGAGCAGCAATAGCCTGGCGACCGCAAGCGGTCTCTAGAACGAAGCCAATCAAGCAAATGCGCCGTCGTGTTCCGAACACGTGCGGCGCATTTTTTTTGAATTGTTTTGAACCTCTAGCGCAGTTCGTCGAGTCGCGACCTGGCCTCAGTCACATGGGCTTTGATTCGTTCCAGATCATCGATTGTAAGCAGAGCCGTCACTCGCTCGCAGATCCCAGCCGACAATGAAGCAGCAGTGCCACTGGCTCTACTTTGCCGAAAAACATTAATTTCCAGGTCACCGAGGGTTCGGTAGCGGGCCTCAAAGCCGACAAGTTTTGTTGCCGATTCATTCACCTTGGAAACAGCGTCCAGGGCGCGTAGCAGTGGTTCGATTTCCTGATAATCGATGAATGCTCTGTTTTCGGCGGCTCGATCCCCCGATTCTCGGAGCGCAATGACGACACCAGTGGCGCGAGTCGAGGAATTTGCCTCCTTCAATTCGACGGCATCAATCCGCACATCGGCGCCGCGTAGATTCAAGCTCGCGATCTGAGTAAATCCCTTAATCACCACGGTGGCATACCTTCCTTCAATCTCCTCAAGTTTAGTCCGTGGCTCTAGCGGCTCGCAGGCCAGAGGCCTTCTAAACTGGGGACCGGACCTTTGCGCCAGCGCGGCGCTTGTTAACAGCAATATTGTCAGTAAAGATAGAGTCGCGTAGCGCATGGAGGGTAACTCCTTCCTTTGACCGGCAGAATATACCATCAGCATACTTAAACGCCCCCGCATAGCGACAGTTGCTAAATCCGAACTGCCGACCGGTTAGAGAGTCGGGTAAGTTAGCGTTTCATCATGACATCAAGGATACTCGCGGCTCAATTTTTGTTGCTTTGTCTGTTATGCGGCTGCGCATACAATTCGTCTACGCCGACAATGGAGAGAAACTCCACGAACCAGATTTCATCCGACAACCCCATTCCACCTGGTCCGATCATCTACGTCGCGCTTGGAGACTCAACCGGAGCAGGTATCGGTGCTCGAGAGGGCGGCTACGTCGCCCGGCTCTTTAAGAAGATTGATTCCGCCAGGCCAGGCTCGCGCTTGACGAACCTTTGCGTAAGCGGTGCAACGACGGCAGACGTCTTGCGGGATCAGCTTAACCGTGGGAAGAGCGCTGGACCCAATCTAGTGACAGTCGGGATAGGAATCAATGACATCGGTCACGGAGTCGGACTGGAACAGTTTGCAAAAAACTATGAGCAGATCATGACCACTCTGACTGCTGATACCAACGCACGGATCGTCGTTACCAATCTTCCCGATATCTCCAGTGCGCCACGAATCCCAGAAGCAATGCGGAGCGAATACCAGCAACGCATAATCTTATTCAATAAAAAGCTCGAAGAGATTGCGTCGCGGCACGGCATCACGGTTTTCGACGTATTTGGCATAACCAACGAACAGCTTCCCGCGCACCCGGAGTATTTCTCCGGAGATGGGTTTCATCCCTCGGATAAGGGTTACGAACTGTGGGCCGAAGAAATGTGGCCGACCATCGCCCAGATCATTGGTGTAAACTGACCATCATTTCCGAATTCTTAGCTTCGCCGATGCCGACAAACGAACGATTCGCCACAGCTATCACCTGCATTGATGGACGCGTGCAACGGCCAGTTTCCGACTGGGTAAAACTGCACGTTAACGTACACCACGTGGATCTTATTACCGAGCCCGGTCCGGACAAGGTCTTTAGCGAAGGTCCTTCCCGTGTAATTGAGGACATGATGCGCAAGGTGGCGTTCTCAGTGCGGCATCATTTTTCTCCGGTAGTTGCCTTAGCGGGACATGACGGCTGTGCTGCCAACGCAGCCTCCCGGGAGGAGCACGCCAGACAGATTCTGGAGGGAGTCGATGTGATCCTGGGTTACAAACTACAAGTTAGGGTACTTGGATTATGGGTTAACGAGTGGGGGTCAGTGGAACTTCTTTGGGACACTCAAACCAGGGAGGATATGCAAAGTTTTCTGTGAAACTGCGAAACTGCGGCGTCTAATGGCAACGAAGTCGCCGCAATATATGCAGACTGATGGAACGGGTCGCACAGTGCGGTCGTAAAGGAGATGGTGCTAGAATGCACCAGACGCTGAAACTCCCCGCGGTTGAAGGTTTAGTGAGTTTGGAGGTTCATACATATGTCGGAAGCTAGAGAGACAGGCGAACGCGTAGCCAAGGAGCTGTGCGATGCCGTACGTTATATTGGTGATGTTTCCTATGCAATCCTGCCCAAGGACGTAGCGCATAATCTGGGAGACCTGAAAAAGTCGTTTTTGAATGGTCTCCGGACCTTAATCGACAAGGACATCGAGTGGGTTGACGCCAGAGTGGCCGGGGGCGACCGCGTGCGCGAGGAATGGCAGCAAAAGTGGAATCGAGAGAAATCAGAAGGCGCGCCTGAGCCAATAAGCTGATTGGCCTGGTTAATGTGGGCAGCCCAAGGGCGAGTGAGCGTTTAAGAAAAGTATGGAAGTCTTGCTAGCTGACGAATACGGCTTCTGTTTCGGCGTGGAACGCGCCGTGGAGATGGTCGAAGACGCGGTTGACGAAGGCGTGCGGTCCATTCGTTCGTTAGGGCCGTTAATTCATAACGCACAAGAGATGGAACGGCTCGGCGATCTGGGAGTGTCAACTATCGATAGTCCGGATGAAGCCGATGCCGACACGATTGCGGTAATTCGAGCCCACGGCGTCACTCCGCAGGTTCAGCAAGATCTCGAAGGTCGCGCCGCGAAGGTCATTGATGCCACCTGTCCTTTCGTTACCAGAGTTCAACACCTGGCAGAGCGGGCCGCTAAAGACGGCCGCGACGTCGTGGTGGCGGGGAACCCTGACCATCCGGAGATGATTGGCGTCGTCGGCTATGCACCGGACAACACTTATGTAGTGCGTGATGCCAGCGAAGTCCAGTCGCTTCCGCAACTACGCTCGCCGCTGGTCGTTTCCCAAACAACCATTAAATTAAAGACTTTTCTCGAGGTTGCCGAGGCGGTGCGCGCTAAAGCGGACGCCGAACCTCAAGTAGTGAACACAATTTGTTCGGCGACGCGCGACAGGCAGGATGCCGCGCGCGCTCTGGCTGGTGAGGTCGATGTCTTCTACGTCATCGGCGGCCGCCACTCTTCAAACAGCGTCAAGCTACTGGCGGTTTGTCAGGAGCAATGCAAGCAGAGTTTTTTGATTGAGACACCCGCGGAAATCAATCCCACCGACCTGCAGACCGCTACCCGCGTGGGCGTTACGGCAGGCGCATCCACTCCCAATTGGCTAATCGATCAAGTGGTGAAACGGCTCCACGAGATTGGCGAAACGGTCGCAGTCTAAACTTCTGACAATTTGTTGTGGGTGAATCTGTAGCCTTGCGTGAGGGGCGAGGCGCGGTCTGTTATAAATCTTCCTGACTAAGATTCATTTGGTCCAGCGCGCTTACTATCTGACGCGCCTCATCGGAACCATAATCCACGGCCTGCCGGCGCAGTGCATCACGCGCAACGTCGGAATCGACCGGATCACTCAGTAAGCTCACCAGCATCCCAGTCGGAAACTGGGCCAGGGTCTCATTGGCCAGCGCCCTCACCACCACATCCTGCGATCGCGCCAACTCACAAATCTCGCTGGGAGCGAATCGCATCAGTGCATCGGCCAGCGCATCGACGCGAGCGTAATCCCGCTGGTTGTCAGCACGACGGACTAACTGCGCAAAAACTTCCGCCGAGCGAGTCTTTTCCTGTAGCACGGTCGCACAGGTCTCAGCAATGTGTCGCAGCTGGGTGCCTTTGTCCGTTTCCATGGTGGCTATTGTTTCCAGAGCCCGCTCGTCTAGAGCCGTCAGTAGGAGGCTCAACTCATGCTCGGCGCGCGCGTCATAAGGCGCATTCGGCACATTCGTATTGTTGCGCGGGTGTGAAGTATTAGGCGCCTGCAAGGCACGTTCGACGATGCCCCTGGTGGTGGGCCGAAGCTCCGACCAAACACTGGCGAGTCGCCCACCGAAATCTTCTAGTAGTAAAGACAAGTCTTAAAGCTCCCCCGCCCAATATCACCGAGCTAAAACGGCGTACTATACGCGATGCCGGCAGGAAAGAATAGTGGGCTTTGGCGAAGGATAACGGGCTGGGCCGCGAGAGGCTGGGCCTACCGATGGTTGTGGTCTTTTATCTCGGCAATCTCGGGAAAGGGAATCTTGATGAGTTCACCGTTGGCGCATTCCACTTTTACGCTCGGAGTTGTAAGCGCCTGGGTGGTTTTCATGCTCCGTACCACTCCACGGATGCGCTGGCCATCAACCTTCACGATTTCGATATTATCCTTGCCGTAAAGCGGTTGAAGCGCAGCTAGAGCTTTAGTAACTTCCACAGTGACGTTTCCTCCGGGCCTTAGTTTGTTCGCAATTGGCACAATCGTGCAAGTTTGCGGAGATCCTTCGATTAGGGCGTTTACTACCAGCACCGCCCGTGCCAGCAGCCAACCTGTTTCACGCCTGGGACAGATTCCTTTAGGAAGTAGTTCAGGCTTACTATAGGCATACCTTGCCTGGAATGCTATGCAACCGCAGCACTACCTTTGGCGTATAGAGGCTAGACTCGTTTTGGTGCGCGGTAAAGAGCTAACGACAATTAGTGGTTTAGACGAATGAATCCTGAATCCGAGAGCGTAATAAATTGTGGAAACTGCCACTCTCCCATGCCGAGTGGACTGAGATTCTGTCGAAACTGCGGCTTTCGCCTGGGAGAGGGGACGGCAGAATATACAGAGACAGTTCGTTTTCAGAACGTCCCTGCCGGCACGTTACCCCGGAACAGTTCAGCACAATTCAATTCATACGGCGCCGCGGGAGGCCCGATGGCTGCATATCCATCAGGTCAGGTAGGTAAGCGACGGCGGCGAATGAGCGGAATGACCTGGATGTTTCTCGGCCTGCTTATCTTCTTTATCGCTGCGGCTGCATTCACAGCAGTTATTCGCCCAGTACGCCAGAACATCCGGGCTGAGATTGCGCAGGCGGTGGCGCCGCGGTCATACGTTGGAGTCGATGCATTCGACACCACCGACGGCGGAGTGACCTTTGAAACTGTGGAGCCGCCCAATTCGCCGGCAGATCTTGCCGGGCTCGTCGGAGGAGACATCATAACGAGCTTCGACGGTATGGAAGTAAAAGACGACGACGAGATGCTAAACCTGCTGAAGGCGACACCGATCGGCAAATCTGTAGATGTCGTTTATCTGCGCGACGGTGAAACAAAGAATACGAAGCTGACGACCATCTCGAAAGCTGAACACGATCGTCTGTCCGCAGGAGTATCGTAGCCGGCCGGAAGGTCGCGGGCAGTTTGGCTATGAAGATAATGATGCTGAACGGGTGCCGATCGAAGGCACCAAAATGTTTGGCGTTAGGCTGGGCGAGATCCTGCCCAACAGACCAGCGGATCTGGCAGGCGTTAAAGAAGGCGACATCGTAATCGAGTTTGACGGTGTACCGATCCGCACCTCCGAAGAGTTTCTTTCTCGGGTCAGGCGAGCAAAGCCTTACAGCACTATCAAGCTGCTCGTCATGCGTGGCAGCGAAAAGCTCGAAATTCCAGTGAAGATGGGCCGGGCTTAGAATGTGCCGAGTTAATTTAGGTCAGGGAGATTATTTGGTCACATAGTCTCTTAGCCTGGCTTCCATCTCACGTCGCATTTCGTCTCGCTGAGCTTCAGTTTCATCTTTAGCAAACGTTTCAAAAAGCGCATACGGTGTTTCAGCGATTAGTCTTAATTCCCACGCCTCGCTCCCGCCATGTGATGGCCGCGAAAACCAGAGCCCATCAAGCATCGCTTCCTCGACCGGTACTGAAGTTAGCAGCGACGCGTGAGAACCGATTTCGCTACGCGCCTCGGGCCGCAACAGCACGCGGCGCAGATCCCAACCATGTTTGCGGTAAAGGCTTACGATCTCGCTGATTAAGTTAGAAACGTCCAAATGGCGCGTCCCAGGTCAAAGGTTACGCGAGTATACAGGCGAGTTGAATGGTTTGTTGACCGGCAACGACCCACGCCACTATGATCCCCATGTCACCCAGAGTTAATACGTTATGCGAAGTCGTGGTGAACTCCTGGTAATAATCTCGCAAGGGTCAAAATCATTAGTAACTCTGGTGGTTTGTTGTGCATTGAGCGCTTTACCAGCAAGAGCAGACGACGGTCGAAAGATCCCTAACACCGCGAGAGTAGAGAACCGCGAGGCAATGACAAAGCCATTGGCAGTTGACGATGTGAAGCCCCCGGCTTCCTTCTACGATGTTCTACGGAAGGCCTTAAAGAAGCGAAAGACCGACGTCGAGCGAATCTGTCCGCCATCGGATTCGGTTGCGCGTCGTGTGCTCGAGGAGTACGGAGCCATTTTTCTCGCTAATAAAAAAGTAAAGACACCTCCTGTCTGTATTTTCACTAGCGAAGCACAGGTGGAAAAGTTTCAAGATGGAATTGACTACGTTACTGAAACCATCGCCGGCGCCGATATCGAATTGCAGACGGCCGCAATGGATGCACTCTTAGAAGCGCGCGAAGATGCGCAGAAGGAAGGCCTTGATATTACGCCGCGCGATGGGGCGGAAGCGGCGCGGAGAAGCTATGAAGATAGTTTACACTTGTGGAATACGCGTTTCCTGCCCGCGCTCGACTATTGGCTGGCTGAGGGAAAGTTGACTGAAGAAGAAGTCATGCGGTTAAAGGGCCTGCCTCTTCATGACCAGATCGCCGAAGTCCTGGAGTTGGAAAAGACCGGCATCTACTTCAGCAAAGACCTTTCCAAATCGATTCTCTATTCCATCGCTGCTCCCGGCACGTCGCAACATATTGCAATGCTCGCTTTTGATGTTAATGAGTTTGACGATCCACGCGTTCGTGAGATTCTCGCCAAGCACGGTTGGTTTCAGACTGTGCTTAGTGACCTGCCACATTTCACCTACCTCGGATTAAAAGAAAAAGACCTTCCCAAGAATGGACTCAAGAGTGTTGAGGCGGATGGCCAGACATTTTGGGTTCCCAACGTGATAAGCCAACCATAGGATTTTTGAATCTAATTCCAAGGGTGGCACGTTTAAGACTTCCGGGCGGCCCACAGTCGCGCTTTGCTTTGTTTGGTTGGAACTCAGCGTTTGTCAATTTAACGGAGGAAAGATAACCTCGGATGAGGTTAACAATGATCTGGACGCATTGATCGGTTCGTAACTGACATCTAAATTGGGCGGGGACACATCGAACTCTTCCCCTGGAATCACAACGGAAATGCGGTCGGCCGCAACGATAAGGACAATTTTTCGCAATGAAACGTAGTCTGTTCCTGCTGTTACTAATCTGGGCACTGGCGACCTGTCCCACCGCTATTGGCGGTCACTTTCAAGCAATCCAAAAGCCTCGGCCGCAACCGACGGCGGCCAATTCGATACGCGTGACACAGGCGCAGCTTGCCCATCACGTCTTGTCCAATGGCATGGAAGTGATTGTGCTCGAAGACCATTCAGTGCCATTAGTCACCATCGAAGCTGCCGTCAGAAACGGGTCTTACACGGAACCTCCGGAGCTCAATGGTCTCTCCCACCTTTACGAGCATATGTTCTTCAAGACCAACCGGGCAGTGGCAAATCAGGAAGAGTACATCCGCACCATCGGACATTTGGGGATTGCTTACAACGCTTCCACTCGCGAAGAGGTGGTCAACTACTTCTTTACGACCACTAGTCCTAACCTGCGTACCGCTATGCTGTTCATGCGCGACTCCATTCGCTACCCGCTGTTTAATGAGGGCGAGTTTGAGCGCGAGCGCGCGGTGGTTATTGGCGAGATCGATCGCAACGAGTCAAACCCTTTCTTTTATCTGGTCCAGGGGATGTCTGAGCGACTATTTTTCAAATACCCCAGTCGAAAAAACCCGATTGGCAGCCGCCAGACTGTTTCGGCAGCCACAACGGCGACCATGCGCTTGATTCAGCAACGCTATTACGTGCCCAACAATTCGGCGCTGGTGGTTACGGGGGACGTAAAAGCCGAGGAAATTTTTAAACTTGCTCAGGAAATCTATGGGGACTGGCCCAGGCGCGACAAGGATCCATTCGTCGAGTTTCCACTGGTAGAGCATCCGCCACTCCCGAAGAGTGAAGGAGCTGTCATTCTTCAGCCGGTGCAGAATGTCGTAGTGAACATAGGTTGGCACGGACCCTCTATCGGCAAGGACGATGCTTCGACCTATGCCGCCGATGTCTTTTCCTTCATCCTGACGCAGCCTAATTCGCGTTTTCAACGTGCACTGGTGGACTCTGGGCTGGCCACCGGGGTAAGCATTGGTTACTACACCCAACGCAACGTCGGGCCAATTCAGATCGTTTTGCAAACAACTCCTGACAGAGCCCGGGCAGCGATTAAGGCTGCCTACAACGAAGTGGCCCACTTCAATGACAAAGACTACTTCACCGATGAACAGTTGGAGAGTGCCAAGGCTTTGCTGGAGGCGGATGATCTCTACTCACGCGAAAAGTTAAGCGAGTATTCGCACACGCTCAGTTTTTGGTGGGCGTCAACCGGGGTTGAATATTTTCGCGGCTACCTGGGCCGACTGCGCGCCACGTCGCGGCAAGATATCAATCGCTACGTCAGCACATACATTCAAGGGAAGCCTCATATCGGACTTGCCATGCTTTCGAGTGAAGCGCAAGAGAGAGTGAAACTCCAACCAGCGGAATTAATAGGACAATGATTAAGCACAACATGGACGCGCGCGCGATCAAATTGAACAATTGGACGAGGCGATTACTTCAAATTGTAAGTGCCGCGCTCCTCGTATTTGCCAACCCACTTTCAACCATTCAGACGACGGCGCAAGCCCCGGCGTCCCGGCCGGCAACCGCGAGCCCAACGCAAACGGTACGCAGCGTGGTAGCAAATCAGGCCGCGCTCGTCAGCGAGTTTGAAGTAAATGGATTGAAGGTGCTGGTCAAGCGACGCGAAGGCAGTTTGACGGTAGCGGCCGGCCTTTTCATTCGTGGGGGCTCACGTAACATCACCGCAGAGAATGCGGGCGTCGAATCGCTGATGCTTGACGCGGCGACCGAGGCGAGTGCCTCGTTTCCCCGAACGCGAATGCGTGACGAAACTTCGCGAATGGGAACCGTTATCTCATCGAGCTCCAATTACGACTATTCAGTTTTGTCGTTGCGCTGTACCCGGCCGAACTTTGATCGTTCGTGGCAGATCTTTGTTGATGTTGCCTTGCGACCAACCTTCGTAAAAGAGGATGTGGCCCTGGTGCAGGAGCGAATGATCGCTTCTCTTCGCGACGACAGCGACAATCCGGACAGTTTCCTGCAGCGGCTGCATGAACGGGTGGCTTATGCGAGCCATCCCTATCTCAACGCGATGGAAGGCACGGTAGAGTCTGTTAGCAAGCTGACTCCTGAAGATTTACGTCTTTACCATCGGAAGACTCTGGAAACGTCCCGATTGCTGCTTGTGATCGTCGGCGATCTGGACGTAGCAAAAGTCAGATCGCTAATTGGCGACAGTTTCGCGAAACTACCTCCCGGCTCTTACCGCGCTGAGCCTGTGCCGCAGTTGGCGTTTGATAAGTCGTCGGTCGAGGTTACTTCCCGTAGCCTGCCCACCAACTATGTGCAAGGATATTTCACGGCCCCGGCACCTAACTCGCCTGATATTTACCCGATGCGCATTGCGAGCTCACTCCTGCGCGATCGTGTATTTCTCGAGGTGCGCTCGAAACGCAATCTCTCCTATGCTCCGGACGCCTTCTTAAGAAACCAGGGAGCCAACATCGGTGGTATCTACGTCACCGCGGTCGATGCGAACCAATCGGTGCAGGTGATGCTGGATGAAATTACAAGACTGCAAAAAGAACCGGTTAGTAATGAGGACATTCAGGCTGTAGTCGCGCAGTATCTGACTTCCTATTACATCGGCCAGGAAACGAATGCCGCCCAGGCGGGTGAACTCGCTCAATTCGAGCTCATCGGTGGCGGCTGGCGCAATTCAGTGGGCGTAATTGAGAACCTAAGCACGGTGACACCAGCCGCCGTGCAACGCGTCGCGCAAAAATACATGCGTAATATTCGCTTTGTGGTGTTGGGAAACCCGAGAAGCATTGACGCCAGAATTTTTACCGGGCAAGCCGGCGGCTGAGGGATTGGGAGAGTAACGCGCCGGTAGGGAAAGGAAGCTCATTTTCCATTTGTCATTTAGATAAGACTATGAAGTGAGGGTCAACTCTTTGAAGTGCGCGTGTGTAGCGCGGGCGCTTAACACGCCGCACTCCCAGGAGACGACCCTCACCGCAGAAGATTTTCTAGCACCTGAAGGAAGATCTATATACTTACCCTGCTCATGAGATTTCTAATCACCGCTTGCTCTTGGTCCTTCTAAATGGAATGAAAAATGAGAAATGGAAAATGAGTTTTTCTTTTTCCAGAGCTCACTGATCAAGTCGCGTCTCGCTAATTAGTTTGCCGTACAGTTTAGCGTCGAGTTGACGAAGAATCTTCGCTTCGTGACCGGCGAGCCTTTCATTGCCACTCTCAAAATAAGCGACTGCTAGATTATAGTGCGCGTCAGCGTTGTTCGGGCTGAGACTGGCGGCGCGCCGATAAGAATTGATGGCCTCGGGCAATCTTCCTGCATAGTAGTAAGCGTCGCCGAGCTTGTTATGTATCTCGTCTGAATCCGGTTTTAGCTCGATCGCCTGTTGATAGGCCCGGATGGCATCCTCTGTTTTTCCCTGCTTAACTTTGCAGTAGCCGACCTGCACCCACGCGTCCGCACGAGTGGGATTTCTATTGGCAGCAGTCTCAAAATAGCCAAGCGCGTTGTCGTAGTTTCCCAACCAAAGAGACTCCAGCCCGGTGCGATACGAAGACTCAGCTGTGTCCGCACCTCGCTCCCTTGGCGGTATGCTACCGAGTGTGCGCAAGAGACCGGGTTTCAGTTTTTCAAGTCGAGCGGCAGCAATTGCGAGATTGATATTTTGCCCGTTGGTTACTTTCACGGTGACCACGCCGAGCACCTGACCTTTTAGGTTGAACACCGGACTGCCGCTGTTACCATGCGAAGTCGGCGCGGTAATCTGAATTATCTTGCCCAAATTGGGAACTTCACGCACCGCTGAAACAATGCCATCGCTTACCGAGCCTTCGAGCTTGAGGGGATTACCGATCACGAAGATCGTCTCTCCTTCATCGGGGAGGCTGTTCGCGATGTCGCTTGTCCGCGCCCGCTCCGGCGGCGTCTCTACGCTCAGTAGCGCGAGATCGCCCTCCTCGTCGATGGCAATGGTGCCCTTCACCGGAAACACCTTTCCTTTTCCGTCGAGCGTTTTGATTTCGCACCGTTTAGCACCGCGAATGACGTGCAGATTTGTCACGACCTGACCCGGGCGAAGGAAGAAGCCACTGCCGGTCATTAGCGCCTCACCCTGGGAATCGTAGGTTGCGATTGCAACTACGAGAGGTTTAACGCGCCTGACTAACTCGGGCAAACTCTCTTGTGAAAATGCCTGATTGACGGAGCAGAGGCTTATAGCTAATAGCAGCAACTGGGGGAAGATGCGTTTGTACATAGCCTTAAATTGTGACGGGCTACCGACTTTGGTTGTTGGGATACCGGTGTAGCAACACCGGCGTTTCCTGCGGGAAGACTCGAGGTCGGGGGCTCGACTGGGACTGGAGTTGCCATGGGACAACCTGTCCTTGCCCGAATATTACCCCAATAAGTGTCGCCTGAATAGCAAATAAGTGGTGCCCGGGTCTAAATTTCAAGTCCTCAAAGGGGTGGTTGAAAGCCAGGAAAGTACGTCGGCAGAGCCGACGGATGAGAATAGCCCAGCACTTTAGTGCTGGGGTATTCCGTATCGTCCGGCTAGGCGGACGAAAGACAGGACTTTTTGGGCAAGTAGGAAGTGAGAAATCACAGTCTCGAACGGGTGTTCGGGGTTCCATGCGGCAATTCCTTCATGACAAAAAAAGAGGCCGCCCCAAATGACGGCCTCACTAATTTTCAGTGGTTGGTAAGACTACCTAACTATTTCCACTATGCCGATGCTCGGGCCTACCGGGCTCACGATAGTCGTTGCCGAGGCATCTTCCATGGTCACCAGTAAACCGAAATCAGCCATTGATACTTCTGACTTGATTTCCGCTTCATTGCGCCCGCCGGTGTTCACTATCTGGCCGAGCCGGACAAACTTATTGTCAGGCGATACTGCCCAAAGCGTGAATATCTTTCCGGCTGGAGCATCTTTTAGTTCATGGAAACGCATGTTGACCTTCGTCACACCCTTCTTCGACGGAGTAAGGAAAACGTTTGCACGCGCGCCGGCGAGCGCACCACTGAAGTTTACCTTTATCTTGGTGTCGTCGCCCTTCTCATACGCCGGAATGTTGAGCATTGGTACGGAGTAGGTGCTGGACACCGTGGTGGCCGCTACCTTCTCACCTACCGGATGCATCGTATGCGGAATTACTGCAAAGCCCTGAGGCACCGCGCTGCGGAAGAACACTTTCGTATTCGGATCGTAGGCAGTCAATGACGCCTCGGGCGAAGCAATCAACATGAACTTGTCCAGCGGAGTTGTGGTAGTAAACGTGCCCACGCCGTTGCTCACAGCGACCGGCCCAAGCAACGTCGGGCTACCAGCAGGATCCACCGCGTACAGGTTCAAGGTGGTTAAGTCCGTCGGCAGGCTGGTTAGGTTAAGTTTGATCCTCGTTCCATTATCGTCCCGAAGAATTGTCGCCACACCTTTAGCGCCTGTAAGCGTGACAGGTGTTAGCTCCAAATTTACTTCCTTACCAACCGGATACTCGATGACAGTGAACGTGCCATCAGGGTGCTGGACCGTTTCCGTGACGGTAGTTGGCGTGGTTGTAGTCGTCACCGTAGTGGGCGTCACTGGCGGCGTCGTTGCTGCCACGACAGCAGCAGCCGTATCAGTCAGTCGCGGGATGATCGAAAATCCCGACGGCACCGCGCTGCGGAAGAAGATTTTCGTGTTGGGATCATATTTGGTCAACGAACCATCCGGCGACGCGATCAACATGAAACGGTTAAGCGCAGTACTGGCGGCAAGAGTGCCGACACCGTTGGTAACCGTAATGGGTCCTACCAGCGTCACAGCTCCAGCCGGATCGACGGCATAAAGATTGAGCGTAGTTAAGTCACTCGGTAGCCCGGTTAGGTTCAGTTTAATGTTGGTACCAGTAGCGTCTCTTAAAATCGTGGCTAGTCCTTTCGCGCCAGTGATGGTTATTGGATCCAGCGTCACAGTGGTTTCTTTGCCAACCGGATACTCAATCACGGTGTAACTGCCATCAGGGTTTTGCACCGTCTTGGTCACCGTGGTTGGCGTTTGTGTAACCGTCGTAGTTTGTCCGGCGACAAACGCTGCTGTAGAAAAGACCAGCAACGCCGCCGTTAAAAGCGAAATACCTTTACTCATGAGTTGACTTGCTCCTTTCAGCTAACTTTTTCGCGATTAAGTTGTGTCTGGGGGTGAAACTGCAGGCTTTGTCACACAGAAAGGGCGCAATGACCGTGCCAATCAAGCCATTTTAAAAGGGCGTGAAAAACGCGCGAACTTTATTATCTTTTGATGATGATTCGCAGAAGTGAGAGAGATCTGCGGCACACAACAATACAGTCGTGTATCGCATCCTTTCGCTGCTAAGAAGTTCATTGCTGTTAAGCATGGCAGGAAAAATTTGTGTCGCGGCTGGAGCAGCGTTTGACAAAAGAGGCCACCCCCGCAGGGGCAGCCCCATTGATCTATTCAATAGTTGGTGACTATCTGACTATTTCCACAATGCCGAGGCTGGGCCCAAGCGGGCTGACCATCGTCGCATTTACATCTTCCATGGTGACGAGTAAACCGAAATCCCGCAGTGACACTTCGGATTTAATTTCGGCTTCGTTACGGCCACCCGTGTTAACGATCTGGCCAACTCTAACAAACTCATTGTTGGATGAGACCGCCCAGAGCGTAAAGACTTTCCCGGCTGGAGCGTCCTTGAGCTCGTGAAAACGCATTTTAAGCTCCGTCACGCCATTAGTTTTCGGGGTGATAAAGACATTCGCGCGCGCCCCAGCCAGGGCGCCGCTGAAATTCACCTTCATCTTGGTGTCGTCGTCCCTCTTATAAGCGGGAATGTTTAGCATCGGCACCGAATAGACGCTGGCGGGCGCTGCTACCAATTCACCAACGGGCTGCATGGTGTGCGGAATTACCCTCGCCGCAGCATCAGTCGACCTGGGAATTATCGTGAATCCCTTAGGCACCACGCTGCGGAAATATACTTTCGTCTTGCGATCATGGGTTGTGAGCGTGCTTTCCGGTGAGGCGATTAACGTAAACGTGCTTTCCGGTGAGGCCACTAACAAGAAGCGGTTAAGCGCCTCGGTACCTGCGAAAGTACCGCGCCCGTTTGTCATGGCAACCGGTCCCAGCGAAGTAACCCCTCCGCCCGGCTCGATCGCATAAAGATATAGGGTTGAAACGTCAGCGGGGATTCCCCCCAGGTTCAATTTGATCCTGGTGCCGTTATCGTCTCTCAGAATCGTAGCTTCATGAACGGTCCTGGTTATGGTAGTTGGAGTTTGTGTTCCTCCGGTCGTTGTTTGTGCACCGACTAATGCGGCTGTTGAAACAATCAGCAGTGCCGCCATCAGTGTAGAAAAGCGTTTATTCATTAATTGCTGGCTCCTTCTTTCGTTCACCTAATCTCGAGGTGTGTTGGGGTTAAAACTGCAGGGCTTTAATCAAAAAGGGTCGCAAGGGGTGTGCCAGCTGAAGGAGTTGAAAAGAGCGACGCATTTGATGTCATTTGAAGATATTTGGCGAGAATTGAACGCGCAGGGGCTGCACAACGGTACAGCTGTACTGTTTTTTCCGCTCGGCAGGGTGAAAGTTCAGTAGCTATTTAGCTCTTTTATCGCCTGAGCTACGTCAGCCGATTGCGGAAGGATTGTGTCTTCGAGTTGAGGTGCGTAGGCAACGAAGGTGTCGAGGGCCGCCACGCGACGCACGGGAGCGTCGAGGTGTTCAAACAGTTCCGCGGAGATGCGGGCGGCGATCTCAGCGCCATAACCAAATGAAAGAGAATCCTCGTGGGCGACGATCACCTTATTGGTTTTCTTTACGGTAGCCACGATCGCGTTCCAATCATACGGGGCGAGGCTGCGAAGGTCGATCAGCTCTACGCTGATGCCTTGTTGCTCGGCTTGCTTCGCGGCGACGAGTGAACGCTGCACGAGCGCACCGTAGGTGATGATCGACAGATCTGTTCCCTCGCGCACAGTCTTCGCCTTGCCAAAAGGGATCATGAATTCGTCTGGCGGATACTGCGACTTGTTATAGGCCTGTCGATAGAGATGCTTATGCTCCAAAAACAACACCGGATCATCGCAGCGAATCGCGGTGCGCAACAGACCGTTGGCATCGAGGGCGTTTGATGGATACACGACGCGCAAGCCGGGAATCTGTGTAAAAGTGGACACACCCGATTGCGAGTGATAGACGGCGCCGCCTTTTAAGTAACCACCAACCGGCACTCGCAAAACCGCGGGGCATTTCCAGTCACCGCCAGAGCGCCAACGCATCAGCGCGAGCTCGTTGCGGATCTGATGCATCGCGGGCCAGATGTAATCAAAGAATTGAATCTCCGCCACAGGTTTGAGACCGCGTGTGGCCATGCCGATCGCTCGTCCCACAATATTGGCCTCAGCAAGTGGTGAATTAAAAACACGAGCGCTGCCGAACTTTCGCTGCAGATTCGCCGTTACCTTGAAAACTCCGCCCTTTCCTTTAACCTTGTCGAGAAATTCCTCACGCGAGCAATCGGCGACGTCTTCTCCGAAAACAACGACTCGTGGGTCCCGAGCCATTTCCGTATGCAGGCAACGGTTGATCAAGTCAACCATCGTGCCGGCATTACCGGACAGTTGCGCCCCTTCCTCCGTATCAAATTCTTTTGCGGTGGGGTCAACTTCCGGAGAATAGATGTGCAGGGTCGCTGTGTCCGGGGCGGGTTGCGGACTTGCCAACGCCTGGTCGGCTGCCTCTGTTACCAGCGCATCGATCTCGTCCTTGATGCGCTGCAGTTGATCCTGATCGGTCACACCCTTATCTATCAACACCGCGCCAAAGCGCTTTACCGGATCGCGCTCGGCATCTGCGGCACGCTCCTCGTCAGGACGATAGAGTCGCTCGTCATCCGATAGTGAATGCGAATAGGGTCTGATGACCTTTGCATGAACCAAGGCCGGGCCCTTTCTTTGCCGGCAATACTCGACAGCCTGTCGCAAGATTGCCAACGATTCGATCGGGTCAGTGCCGTCGCACCGTTGCAGGTAAAGGTCCGGGAAATTTTCTACTAGTCGTGATACATCGCCCCCAGCCGTCTGCACCTCAACCGGGACGCTGATTGCGTAGCCGTTGTCTTCAAGCAGGAAGAGCACCGGCAACTTTAGGTTGCAGGCGGTATTCAATGCTTCCCAAAACTCGCCTTCGCTACTCGTGCCGTCGCCGAGCGAAACGTAGACCACTTCATCGCGTTGAAAATTTGACGCGCGCTTCTTTAACTCCTTAATCAAGCCGAAGCGGTAACCTGCTTCCGCACAACCAACGGCTTGCAGTAACTGCGTGCCGGTGGGCGAGGATTGCGAAACGATGTTCAGTTTCTTGTGTCCCCAGTGGGAAGGCATTTGCCTGCCGTGCGAGTTAGGATCCTTTTCCGCGCCTACTGCGGACAGCAATTGTTCGAGCGGCGTCATGCCAAGTTGGAGACAGAGTGCGCGGTCGCGATAGTAAGGATAGAACCAGTCGTACGCGGGCTTCAGAGACATACCCGCCGCCACCAGCACGGCTTCATGACCCGCGCCGCTGATCTGAAAGAAAATTTTGTTCTGGTTCTTCAGTTGGATTTCTTTGTCATCAAGCCGGCGGGAGAGATACATGGTGCGATAGATCTTCAACATTTCCTCTCGCGAAAGCCGCGGTTGTTCTTGTGGCGCAGCCTGCTTCTGTTCTGGCGATATGGCTGTTCGGGGAGAGGGCTTAGCTGGAGCGGGAGCTACCGCCTGGGGCGCCGGTCGCGCGGCAGCGGCGGCGTTCTTGTTCGCCGGCGGACCTGAACGCTCGACCGTGTCGGCCTTAGGCTTCCTTACCAGTTTTAAGACTTTCGTATCACTCATACTGCCGGCCCTAATTCTCAGAAATCACTGTCCAAAACCGTTTTATATTCTTCCGCCATTGATGGATGGCCGTGGGCAATAGCGGCCGTAATTCCCCGGCCGTAAACCTCTTTCGCCTTGTCTCGTTGGTTAGCCTTCTCATAGGCACGGGCCAACATTCCGTAAGCGTTACCTTCATCGTCCGAAATCGCAATGTAACGCTCCAGCGTCTCTATCATCTCCTGAACTTGCCCGGTCTTCTCATATTCCTTTGCGAGCCCAAACAGAATACTGCTGTTGATCGGATCGTTCACCAGCATCTGTTTGAAAATGTCTATGCGAGATGTGGACATTGGTTCTTGGTCAGTGGTCAGTTGTCCGTCGTCAGTTGTTAGTAGTCAGGTGTCAGAAGTCATTGGCGGGCGGCGAAGGATCATAACTGGCTGATCACACCTGACCACGAACTATGGACCACTGACAACTGACTATTTTCCAATCAGCAATTTGGCGATCGTCTGCAACTGCATGTTTGACGTGCCCTCGTAGATGGCGCCAATCTTCGAGTCGCGCCAGAATTTTTCCACCGGGTAGTCTTTAACGTAACCGTAGCCGCCATAGAGTTCGATAGCCAAAGAGCTGATACGCTCGGCGGCGCGCGACGAATAAAGTTTCGCCATCGCCGCTTCCTTCACGAAATTCATTCCGGCGTCTTTCATGCGCGCGGCGTTATAGACCATCAAACGCGCTGCTTCCAGCTCCGTAGCCATTTCCGCAAGCTGAAACTGCACCCCCTGAAACTGGTTGATCGACTTACCGAATTGCTGACGCTCGGCAGTGTAGGCAAGGGCAGCATCAAGCGCGCCACGCGCGATGCCAACCATCTGTGAGCCGATTCCGATGCGACCCTCGTTTAAGGTCTCGATAGAAATCTTGTAACCCTTGCCGGCCTCACCAAGCACATTGTCTTTGGGCACCTGGCAATCACTAAGAATCAATTCGGTAGTCGACGAGGCGCGAATGCCCAGCTTGTTTTCTTTCTTGCCCACCGAGAAACCAGGGAACGATTTCTCCACGATGAAAGCGGTGATGCCGCGATAACCCTCCTGGGGATTCGCGTTAGCGAACAACACAAATATCTCGGCTTCGTTGCCGTTGGTGATCCAAAGCTTTTGGCCGTTCAGCAGGTAATGGTCGCCTTTGTCGACAGCCCGAGTCTGCATTGCGAATGCGTCCGAGCCTGAGCTTGCCTCGCTCAGCGCATAAGCCCCGACACTTTCGCCGGCCAGTCGCGGAAGGTATTTCTTTTTTTGCTCGGCTGTTCCCCAGCGAATGAAGGCGTTGTTAACGAGGGTGTTTTGGACATCCACCAGGACGCCCACAGAAGCGTCAACTCGCGACAGTTCTTCAACCGCGAGGATAGCCGTGAAGAAGGATGAACCAGCGCCGCCATACTCCTCCGGTGTTTCGATGCCCATCAAGCCAAGATCGAAACACTGCTTGATTAGCGCCGGATCCATTTTCGCCTGTTCATCCATCTCTTCGACGCGCGGGCGCAGTTCGCCTTCGGCAAACTCGCGCACGCTTGCGCGAAACATCTGCTCGTCCTCGGAAAGGCTGTTTAGCGGACGACCGGCAACCTCTTCAATAGCTGTCATGGGTTGACTCATCTTTGTACGACTCGTCGCGGAATGTATCGATTGAACCCATGCATCATAATCAACAAAAAACTAAAAACGCAAAAGCTCGCCCGGCTTCTTTTCCTCAGCCTCGTTTTATCTTTCAGCAGTCAGGAGTATCAATAAACTGCTCAAGTACCTTACCGGGAGCGCAGTGTCTCGCCCGCAACGGGCCGTAGGCGCGCATACTCCCCCTGGGTTGCAGCAATAGCAGTTCGCGCTTCGCGCTCATTGCTGGGGGACGCCCGCGCGACCAGTCGGCGGCTTAATGGATTTCGCCAACGCTGTGATAACGTTAGCCCATTCATACGAACAACATCACAACTTTGAAAAACGAAGCGAAACAACCAACGAATAAAGGCAGGAAGTTCGCCCCCTTAGGGATTCTTTTTGCGCTAATCGGACTGTCCCTGTTTGCCTACTTCGTGAGAAAGGCAGGCGTCTCGGAGATCCTGGCGGGCATCAGGCGGCTTGGTTTCGCGTTCCTATTAATCCTGGCCATCTCCTCAATTCGCCACATTGTTCGGGCCCTCGCCTGGACGAAATGTGTTGAACCGCCTTACCGCCTTCGTTTTCGAGATGCTTTCGCCGCCCGGCTGATGGGTGACGCCCTCGGTAATATTATTCCATTTATCAGCATGGCTGTTTCCGAGCCTTCAAAGGCGGTTTTGCGCGAGAAGGCATGTGCCCTTGATGGTTGGTCTCCCGGCCATCGCTTTGGAGAACATCTTCTACAGCCTCTCCGTCATCCTTTTTATCTTTTCCGGAACGATGGCTTTGTTGCTCAGCTTCCCACTGCGCCCGGGCCTTTGGTATGCGAGCGTGGCCGCTCTCGTGATAACAGCCTCTCTGCTTCCGCTTGGTTACCTGGTGATTTACAAGCAGTGGAGATTCTTGAGCGGCGCGGTCTCATTCTTGAAGCGACGTGGCATTGCCTCCGGTTGGGCCGAGAAAACGATTCCCCGAGCTCAACAGATGGAAGACAAGATTTACGGCTTCTACGTTAGAAACCGTCGACTCTTCCTTCCCATTTTTCTGCTCGAGGTTTGTTTTCACCTCGCCGGCGTCGCTGAGATCTATGTCACTTTGTCGTTTGTCAGTAACGTGGTTGCTCCCACGTTACTGGCCGCGTTTATTCTTGAATCAGTTAACCGGATCATCAATGTGGTGTTCAAATTTGTTCCGTTCCGTCTCGGCGTAGATGAGGGTGGCAGCGGCATGGTGGCGGGCGTGCTCGGTCTGACGAAGGCTGTTGGCGTTACGCTGGCCATCGTACGCAAGTCGCGAGACATTTTTTGGACCGGTGTTGGCGTCGCCTTGATGGTCCGGCGGGGCTTGTCACCCACTAAGGTGGCTGAGGCAGTCGATATTGAAAGCGAAGTTGAGCAGGCCACGAGCTGAAGTGTCACTCGTACGCGAGTGCGCTTACCGCATCCAGGTTGGAAGCTCGCAAAGCGGGATAGAGGGCACCCAGGGCTCCTCCCAGCATGCCGATCGTGGCTGCAGTCAGTGCCCACCCCCAACTGAATTCAAAAAAGAGCCCGTAGAAATTATGGATGAGATAGCCTGCTAAAAATGAGAGCGTAAAACCCACCAGTAGTCCCACTGCACTAATCAAAAGAGCCTCAGACTCGATAATAAAAACGATGTAACGTCGCGATGCGCCGAGTGCTTTTAGTATCCCAATCTCACGCGTTCGCTCGGTAATGGTGGTGTACATTGCGAGCATCACCACCAGCGCGCTCACTACTGCCGCAAGTCCCACCAACACCCGCAGGAAAATTCCGAGGTAGGGAATGTTCTTCTCGAGATTGGTGAATAGATCGCGCGTGAATTGGATCTTGTTTCCCGGAAGCGCCGCGTCGATCCGTTTGGCCACTTCTAACTGTTCGTCCGGATTGCGAACTTTTACGAGGATGTAGGTGCAGCGTCCCGGCGACTCCAGAGCTTCCTGCATCGCGGCGAGAGTCATCTTCACTCGCGCGCCCGACTCGGGCGAGTAAACTCCGACGACGTTATAGGGACTGCCACCAAAAAGCTGTAGCGTGTTTCCCACGCCCAAGTTGTTATTCCGCGCTTTGGTCGCGTCAATCACTATTTCATTTGCAGCCTGCGGAGCTCGGCCGGACGTAAGCTGAACCTCATTCATCTTCGCAAACGCCTCCCAGTCGACCCCTTCTATTTGTTCAAATCCAAAACCGCGGTTGCCCTGAAATATGTAACGGATTACCGGCAGTGCTTCTTCCACACCCTCCACCTGCTTCAAACTGTCGACATACTTGACGCTAAGGTTGGCAGTCGAAGCAGTCAGTTGCATCGAGCCGGGCCGGGTGAAAATAATCTCAGCCCGCACGTTGGAGGCGCGGCGTTGGAGGTCGTTCGACATCCCGCGCGCAAGTCCGGTAAAAAGCATGACAAGGCATACACCGAGGGCCACACCCGCGACGCTTACGAGCGTGCGAATGGGGCGTTGCCGGATGTTGGACGAAACCAGATTATCCACGAGAGGCTCCACGATAAGACATTTTAAGGAAAGCTACCAACAGCGAACCGTAAAGGTGTGTCTGGTGCCTCGTCTGTGGCTGGGCGTCAGCAGAAATCCGTGACAGTTTGGAGCTACCATATTAAAGATTCATATTCGAAACTTTCCCCTGGAAAGCGCTTGCTTCTAAACTTGAAGCCCACGACAATTTCGCGGAAATGACTGAAGGTAACTCCAGCGGCAGCGCCCAAGTAGTTGCTGGTCTCAAACTGGACCGCATTGTCATTGCGGCACTCGCGCTCATCCTCGTCATGGGTCTCGCATTGCGCATTAGCGATCTGAGTGCAATCGGTTTTGCCGAAGATGAAGTAAATAAAGTGGACGCGGTGCGCGCTTATCAGCGTGGCGATATCACGGCCAATGCCGAACACCCCATGCTGATGAAGGTGTTGATGTATGCCACCGTATGGGTTTCACGCTCGTGGGATGCTGTTACAAACCGATTCGCCGACGAAACCATTTTTCGTTTTCCCAACGCGCTCCTCGGGGCTCTAACTGCAATACCTTTATTTCTCCTAACTGCGGCGTTCTTCGATCGCTGGACCGGCCTGCTGGCTGCGGGGTTCTGGAGCAGCGGCGTTAATGCAATCGCGATTAATCGAATAGGCAAGGAAGACACCCTGCTGGTCTTCTTCATGTTGTTTGCCTTCTATTTTTATCTGCGCGCCAAACAGACGGACAGCAGGAACACAAAGGTTCGTAACAGGAATTATCTGCTCAGTGGAATTTCCTTTGGACTGATGATCGCCTCCAAGTACTTTCCACATTACCTTGGGCTTAACTCGCTCTATCATCATTACGCGCGCGTGCGTACGCGTGCGCCTGGCGAACCGAGTGGGACTACGTCGCTAATCTTTTACATCGCACTGCCGGTAGCTTTTTTGATAGCCAACCCGGCGATTCTCTTGCCGCAGGTCTGGGAATATCTGAATGCCTACATGGGCGAGAAACTGCTGGTTCACTCCGGCTATCTCTTTGCGGATCGGATTTATCGGAACAATGTTTCCAGCAGCCCGTTTTGGGGCACGCCCATCTACTTCTACATGTTGTTCATGGCGATAAAGATCCCCCTGCTGGTGCTGGCCTCGTCAGTCTTGGGATTTGTGGTTGCGGTAAGACAAAGGCGCCACCCGGGCCACGCATTCGTGCTTTTCATGTTTCTGTTTTGGATTGTTCCGTATTCGTTGATAGGCGCGAAGTGGCTGCGCTATACACTTTCGCTGATGCCATTCATTTATATGTTCGCAGCAATAGGCGTGGCCGCTCTGGCAAGGTTTGCAGTTGCAAACCTCAATCACACGAGACAGGCAGGTTTGGTAGCTACTATATTGATCGCCGCGGTGTTCATTGGCCTGCCGGCGTGGACCGCTTACGGTGCCGGCCCACATTATGCTCTCTACACCAATGCGATCGGCGCCGGAAGAGTGGGATACTTTTTCCCACACGACGAATTTTATGATGACGGTTTGCGCGAGGCGATTAAGTACGTCTGCGACACGGCGCCGCCGGGCGCCATCATTGCGCATGAGACTCCCGCCGCCACGCGTTATTACCTCGAGCAATTCGGGCGAACGGACTTGGTTTCGAAGACGATTTCGTCGCCCGATTTTGAGTTGGAAAAACTTCCCGGTCCCGTCTACACCATCATCCAGCGCGGCCGGACCTATTTCGAGAATCACGCCAAAATTGATATGGTGCGGAATAATCTGGTAAAAGCGCACGAAGTGTCCGTCAATGGAATGACCGCCGCGGAAGTATTTGTGAGCCAGCAAAAATAGTGAACTCGCCCAGAAGCTCGGTTGGGGAATCGACATAATGAAACTTAAGCTAAAAACTATCTTGGTACTCTTGACGTTAATTCTGGCTTCTATCCCAGGTAGCGGCCAGAATTCATCACGACGAGTGCAAATCGTGGTGCTTGGGACAACGGACCTGCACGGCAATCTTTACCCACTCGATTATTACACTGACAAACCAGATAACCGCGGGATCGCAAAGATTGCGACCTTAATCAAACGCGTGCGCAAAGAGAGTCCAAACGTTGTCCTGGTGGATTCGGGTGACACGATTCAGGGAACTCCAGTCGCGTATTACCACAACAAGAAAAACAACAAGCCGCCAGACCCGATGATGCTGGCCATGAACTCTCTACAGTATGACTCGATGACCGTCGGCAACCATGAATACAATTTCGGCTTGAAGGTGCTGGAAAAAGCTCGGAGTGAGGCGAAGTTTCCCTGGCTGTCCGCCAATACCTACAACAAGGGGACAGCTAAGACTCACTACAAACCTTACATCATCAAAGAAGTGGCAGGAGTGCGGGTTGGGATTCTCGGTTTAACGACGCCGGGAGTGCCGGTCTGGGAAAACGTTCCCAATTATGTTGGATTAGAATTTCACGAGCCGGTAATGGAAGCCAGGAAGTGGGTGCCGGTCATGCGGCAGAAGGATCGCGCTGACGTAGTTGTAATTGCAATGCACATGGGCATTGAAGAGGACCTGCGAACCGGTCAAGTAAATCCTGGGCAAGTAACCAACGAAAATCAGGCCCTAACCATTGCGAAGCAGGTGCCCGGCGTAGATGTCATTTTCATGGGGCACACCCATCGCGATGTGCCGTCGGTTTTCATCAATGGCGTGCTACTGACTCAGGCAAACCATTGGGGACGTCACCTCGCCCGCGCGGATCTGTACCTGGAAAAATACGCAAACAAATGGAGAGTCTATGCACGCTCCGCCCGCACCGTTCCAGTTGACGATAAGGTGGAGGCTGACGAAGACATAATTAAACTGATCGAGCCTTACCACCGGGAAACGCAGGCGTGGCTTTCACGCACCATTGGCCAATCAGCTGCGGAATTGCCCGCCACCGAGGCCCGCTTTCGTGACACGGCGATTCTGGATCTTATTCATCGCGTCCAACTTGACGCCGGCAAAGCGGATGTCTCAATGGCCGCGAGCTTTAACCCACAAGCGCGCATCGCGCAGGGACCAGTTACTGTTCGCGACATTGCCGAATTATATGTTTACGAGAACACCCTGGTTGTACTTGAGGTTACCGGCCAACAGTTGAAGGACGCATTGGAACACTCCGCGAAATACTTTCGTCCGTACGAAGCCGGCAAGTCTCTAGCGGAGCTGGTTGACGAAAAAATTCCTACTTACAATTTTGATATCGCTGAGGGGGTTACCTACGACATCAATATCAAGAAACCGATCGGTCAACGCATCGAAAATTTGATGTTCAAGGGTCAGCCAGTTGCGCCTACGCAGAAGTTGCGCCTGGCTACTAACAATTACCGAGTCAATGGGGGCGGTGGGTATACGATGTACAAGAACGCTCCGGTTGTTTATAGATCCAGCGATGAAATCCGAGAGCTGATTATCGACTGGGTGGAACGAAATAAAGTCATTCCCACGGAAGCGACCAACAATTGGAAAATTATTTATTAGTAGTCCAATGGTCCAATGTCCAATGTCCAAAGTCCGCTATTTGAACCTTAACTTAGACCCGCAAGGTTTTTGAACCGTTTGGAGTTTGTTCGTCAAGGTTTTTCTTGGGGGTTGCATCAGCCCGTAGGGCTGAAAGAAAGTAGCCGGTGGTCGAAGACCACCGGATTGAGGTTAGAAAAGTAACCGCACCCTGAAGGGGTGCAAGAGCTACAGGAGATATTTCTCGTCGTACTCAATTCCAGCGGCGCTCAGGAGCTCTTTTAGTTCATCAACAAACGAACGCTTACTATGATGCCTTTCTTGGTTGGCAATGTAATTCCGCACTGCTTCCGTGGCTCCAGGGCTCACGGTAAAAGCTGCGTATCCCTCCTGCCAGGCAAACCTTGGTTCATATTTCTCTTTTGCCCAGTAGGTTGAGTCCTTTTTTAGATCTCGCATGACGTCCGCCAGGCGATGAACGGGACGCAGGCTAACCAACAGATGCACATGGTCCGCAACGCCTCCAACAATTTCTGCCACTCCGTTCATTCCACGAATGATTCCACCCAAATATGAATGCAAATCTTGTTGCCATTCGGTACCAATGAGTTTACGTCGTTCCTTCGTCGAAAACACGAGGTGATAATGCAGACTGAAAAAAGTTGAGCCCACTTTTTTGCCTTTCTTCTGGCACCCCTCCAGGGCGCGATCATTTTGGGGCCTGGGTTCCGGTGGTCTTCGACCACCGGCTACTATCTCGCAACCCTCCGGGTTGCTCCTCAGAGACTATCTGAGCAGATAATCATCTCTATCGAAAAGGATAGAGATCCCCGTCAAAGATCTGGGTTCTTGCAGAAGCTTTTGCAATCCACGTTCAGCGTAACTCCATCTGGCAAATGAAATTAGCGGCAATGTGTGGGGACTTTCTCTGCGCAGGATCAGTGCGGCACGAGAGTGGCAAATAGGGAGACTGCACCGTGGAATAGCTAACTGAAAAGAGGTTGAGCAGTCGGTTTAACTTAGAGCCCAGAGCGTTCGGTCCCGGCTGCAATGATTTTAAGATTCAAGCCGCTTCGACGGCGCCCCAGAAAGGGATTAGGAGGAAAAATGACAAGAGAAATGATCAAAGGCTTCACGATGGTAACTCTGATTTTAGCAATCGCGCTTATGACGGCAGTGGTGTCGGCCAACGCTCAGTCGGCGACCGTATTGGTTGCGGAGGTTCCGTTTGAGTTTGTCGTCGGCGATCAGACCTTGCCGGCAGGTGAATACCGCATCAAACCATCGGCCCTAAGCTCCACGCTAGCGATTCAAAGCGCCGACTCAGGCAAAACAGCGATGCGTCTGACTAACGGAACTGAGCCGAGCAGACGTAATAAGATCGCCAAACTCGTATTCCATAGATACGGCCAGAGATACTTCCTGGCGGAGGTTTGGAATGGCAACGACAACGCAGGTCGCCAGTTATTCAAGTCTCGGCAAGAAAAGGCCATCGAACGAGAGTTGGAAACGATCGCTGCAAAGAGCGACAACCCGTCAGGCAGTCACACGACGGTGATCGTAGCTGCGGTACGTCGCTAGCAAAACCTCCCCGCGCAACAGCTGGCGCGCGCCCGCTCGCCGCTGGTTGTAGAAACCAAACGGCAACCCAACGCCCCCGGGTTGCCGTTTTGGTTTTTGTACCCATCCTCTCGCGCCCTCAAAATTATTGCCCCTGAATCGCGGTACGCGTACACTTGCGCGAGCCAAAGCTCAAAATGCTCACCCGCTACTGGGATGAACCCTCGACTTACAGCAATTGCCGGCAGGCTTAAGGGCAGTGTGTTTCCCCTGGCTGATTCTCCGGTTGTCATTGGTCGTGAAACGGCGGCCACGCTCTGTATTGCCGACGCTTCCGTCTCCCGCCGTCATTCCCAAATCGAAAGGGCCGATGACAACTTTGTCATTCTCGATCTCGACAGTCTGAACGGCACCTTTATCAATGATGTCCCGGTGAAACGGCGGACGCTTCAACACGGCGACCGCGTGCGTATCGGCGACTCGCAGTTTCTGTTTTTGATGCACGAGGGCGATGCCCCCTCCAAGTCGAGCGAGGTTCAGTTTGAGGAGGGCGACATCGTTAGTGGATCTACTCTGCAGGTGAGATTCAACGATGCGTTGTACCTGATGGCGCGCGACTTGAGCGCGCTGATGAAAGTGAGCACAACGATCAACGCCGTGCGCGAGACAGTTGAGTTGCAGAGGACGCTGCTGGAGCTTCTGTTCGAGGTGGTACCGGCGGAAAGGGGCGCGATTCTACTGACTGAGGAAGGACCGGTTTCCGAAGAAACGCGATTTGTTTCCGTATTTGGATTAGACAGAAAACGGGGCCCGGATCAGTCTATTAGGGTAAGCCGCACAATTACCAAGTCGGTTCTAAGACAAGGTGAAGCGGTGCTTATAAACAATCAGCTCAACAGTAATAGGACTGTGCAGAAGCTTGATTCTGAAAGCCTGATTGTCGATCGACCAAATTCGGTTTTATGCGTGCCGCTGATAATGGTGGACCGCACCCTGGGCGTCATTTACCTCGATACCAGAGATCCCGAAGGCTGTTTCGACAAAGACCATTTACAACTAGTGTCCGCCATTGCGGCGATGACTGCCGTGGCCATAGAGAACACGCGTCACATCGAATGGCTGGTAAGTGAAAACCAACGACTAATTGCCGACTTCAATATCGAACATAACATCGTCGGCGAAAGCCCGGCCGTTCGAGACGTACTGCAATTCATTTCAAAGGTGGCGCCCACCGACTCAACTGTGTTGATTTTCGGCGAGAGCGGGACCGGAAAGGAGTTGGCGGCACGCGCGATTCATCAAAATAGTAAACGCGCCGACAAACCGTTCATGGGAGTAAACTGCGCGGCGCTTGCGGAGTCGTTGCTGGAGAGCGAGTTGTTCGGTCATGAACGCGGTTCGTTTACGGGCGCACTGGCCCAGAAGAAAGGGCGACTCGAGGTTGCCGAAGGCGGCACGGTCTTTCTCGACGAGATCGGCGAGCTTTCGCCGTCTCTGCAAGTAAAACTTTTGCGTGTCTTGCAAGAGCGCGAGTTTGAGCGCGTCGGTGGCACGCGGACAATCAAGATCGATATCCGGGTGATCACCGCGACCAACAGAAATCTAGAAGAGGCGGTTAAGCAGGGAACGTTTCGACAGGATCTTTACTATCGATTAAATGTAGTGAGCCTCGAGATGCCTGCGTTGCGTGAACGGCAGGGCGATATTCCATTACTGGCAAACTATTTTGCCGCGAAGTATGGAGAAAAATGTAACCGGCGCATCACCGGGATTTCTGCTGATGCTCAGGCGCAGCTAGGCGGCTATGATTGGCCCGGCAATGTCCGCGAATTAGAGAATGCAATCGAGCGCGCCGTTGTTTTGGGCACGACGGAACAAATTCTGGTGGAGGATCTACCTGAGGCCGTGCTCGAAAAGGAAGGGGCCACGGAAGCGAGTTCAAAGACGCGCTATCACGAGGCAGTAACCGAAACGAAGAAGCAGCTCATCCTCAACGCCATGAGCCAAGCGCAGGGGAATTTCACGGAAGCCGCGAAGCTGCTCGGCATTCATCCCAACTACCTGCATCGTCTTATTCGCAACCTCAATCTTAGGGAACAACTGAAACGGTAGTTTTCTCTGACGCTAGCGAACGAGGGCTTTTAAAGTCCGCCCGAGCGCTGCTTCCGGGACGACGAAACCCCCGCTGGTAAAGAGTCTCGCCGATTAAAGACGGCTTCATAATGCTCCTCATTTCCGTACTGAATACCGATGGGGACGATAAACAGTGCGAAGGTACCTAGCGCAGCGTGCTCAACTCCGTAGGTTTTTTGGGCCAGGTTCGTGCCGCGAGGCGCGGTGAACGCCAGCCTGAAACACTCGTCGACCGTGCGCAACCTTTCTTTAACAGGAAAGTCCTCAACCTTCACCAACCGCAGATACTTCGTTTGCCGTCCCTCAACATGAAAGCGGAAATCTGACTTCACATAGGCGGCAAATGCCGCCTTATCATAGTAGGCAACTAAGTCGGTGTCCTTAGATTGAACCGAACCTCCAGGATTTCTTTGGCCGGACGCGACGCCCCCAAACCTGGTTATTAGTCCCGCGAAGATCGTCGTAACTATTCCGTTAATCAAAAACTTACGTCTTGTTGTGCTCACAATTATCTCCATCTCACAAACTCGCCGAGGAACCTGTAGAGGATTCCAATCAGCTTAATTTTTTGAGGAATGCCGCAATTTACTCCGTTGCGGCTTTTGTGGGCGGATATGAGAAGGCCCGTAGAGGACTCTCCTGAAATCTAACACTAAACGGCAGAGCAGCGGAACAAAAAAATCTATTTTGACTGCTGAACCGGGTTATGTGCATTCAAAAATTGACTCACATCACTGTCCTGCGGGCGATCGAAACGTTTGTACCAGAGGGCAACGTTCCCAAAGGGTTCTCTGGTCTCGAGAATTGTAAGTTCATCAGCGATCGCTCTTACCACTTCGGACCCATCAAGTGAACCAACCGGAGCGGCTGCGATAATGCGTCGAGGGTTCAAGGTCCTTAACGCCTTGATGGACGTCTTCATAGTCATTCCAGTCCTGACACCGTTGTCTACCAGAATGATGGTCTTACCCGACACATTTGCAGGGGCTCGGCCGCCTCTACAGGTTTGTTCGCGTTGCTTCAGGCCGCAAATGGCGTCTGCCAAAAAGTAATCCTCTCCGCTCTGTGGTTTGGCTGCACGATCCAGGAATTCCTGGTCAACGACAAGGGTGCCGGCAACGTTAACAGCACTTATCAGCGAAGCCGAGCCCTGCGGAGCTAATAGTTTCTTCATGAGGAGATAATCGAGCGGAGCGTTTAGCTTTTGCGCAACTTCATGACCCGCCAGTACGCCACCTAACACGATCCCCAAAACTAAAATGTCCTGCTCGTACTCGTTAGCCGCTAGTCGCGCAGCCAGAGCGCGGCCGCCGCTTTCCAAATCCGAAAAAGGGACTTCTCTGGGTCCCCCTAAAGTCATCTCGGCGCGGGTCGAGTCGTCCATGTGGATCGGTTTCCTCCCAGGATTTCAGATAAGAATAGGTTTTGACTTCGGTTAAGCGCAGCGTAGTATGTGCCGGCGATGAGCTCTCCAACTGGGGTTGATGAGCGCGAGCGGATCTTGAGAGAGATTAGCTTGCGTTCTTCAACTGCCGCTGACCAACCCTTTTTAGTTTCACTTTATGCGAGCACTCGTTCCGATGAGCTCGACCTGCTCAACTGGAACGATGATCAGAAGCAGGTCTTTGTGATGATGCAGTTTAATGCACAAACGCAACATTATCACGATAGCTACCCTGATGCGCAGAACAGCATCATTCAACGAAATGAAGAAGCGGTCGGCCGCATAATCGTCAACGAGGATGCGCGGGAGTTTACGCTGGTGGATATTTCTTTGCTGCCGGCCCATCGGGGACACGGGCTTGGTACATATTTACTTCACGATTTATTGAGGAAGGCAGGTGAAGCGAACAAACCCATTCGCTTGCATGTTTTACAATCCAATCCGGCAAAGCACCTTTATGAGCGCCTGGGATTTTCTATCGTCGGCGGTGATAGCTTATATTGCGAGATGTGTTGGCACCCAAACTGATCGCAGAAATACTACCGGGAAGGTAAACCTGAAAAGATGACTACCCCTTTAACTCATGAAGAATTTGCTAAGCATTTGTACACCAAATTCCTGATTCGGTTAAGCGATAACGAAACGGTTGAATTAGAGATGACTGAGCTTTCAGATGAGGTGGTTTCTCCCCGGCAGAAGCGTTTCTCAATAATTTTCAGCGGACCGAAGGAAAAGGATTTAGGGCAGGGTACACGACGTTTCGAGCACGAACGGATGGGTGAATTCGAATTATTCATCGTGCCGATCGCTGCCGATGACAACGCAATCTCCTATGAAGCCAACTTTAACCTTCTTCCCGCCGCACCTGAACACCCTCAGCCTTGAGCTTATGCCAGTATCCCTGCGTCCCGCCACACCTGAAGACGAAGCTTTTCTTCTATCCGTTTACGCCACTACCCGAGCAGCGGAACTTGAACTCGTGCCCTGGAGTGAGGAGCAAAAGGCGGGTTTTGTCAGGATGCAATTTGTGGCTCAGCACGATTATTACCACGAGCGCTATCCGAATGCCGATTACCAGGTCATCCTGCGCGATGGTGAAGGGGTCGGTCGATTGTATGTAAGACGTGAAGCCCAATCCATACGAATTATGGACATCACTGTTTTGCCGCAGCACCGTAACAATGGGATTGGTAGCTCGCTGGTAAAGGAACTTCTTAAGGAGGCAAAGCGTGAGGGAAAGTCTGTGGAGATCTACGTTGAGAGTTTTAACACTTCGCTTCGCTTATTTGAACGTTTAGGGTTTATGCGCAAGGCTGAGGAGGGCATCAATTATTTGTTGGAATGGCGGGCGCGGTAGTCAGTTGAAACCGGACATGAAAAGGCGCCCGCGCGACAGCCCGGGCGCCTTTTTCTTTTGACTGCAATTGGCCTAGTCGCAATCGCGAGTGGCGTTTGCCGGTATCGTCCAGGTTGCTTCTCCGCTGCAGGAAACGACCGCAGAAAGAAAACATCCGTCTTGATCTTCTCCAATCACTCGGATTGAGCCTTCACACGAAACATTCGACAGGGTAAAACTGCCCCCTGGCGGTATCGTCGATTCGTTTAAATGATCAGCACTCCAATTGTTTTGATCGGGATGCGATAGATACAAGTGACGAATGGTCAAACCGGAGTTGTTCACCACTGTGATCGATGACACCGCCGGTTGAGAGTTCGCGAGCAACGGAGCCACCGTCCCGGGAATGAAAAGCGCCGCAGCGAGCAGGGCCCCGAGACCTAAGGTGCCAATTCTTAATGACGACTTCTTCATTTGTACCTCCTCCTCCAAAACAAAACCTTAGCAATTAATTTCAAGCAACCGGAGTTTTAGCAAACCTCGCGGCCAGATTATGGACAGGCACTCAGTACCGTGTAACCTGGCCCTGGTCCAAGAATGGCGCCTCCATTAGCACCGTTCCTGGGCACGATCACTTGACCAGTTGCGTAGCTCGTATTGCCTGACGTATCTGTGACCTTAAACTTGATCGTGTAAACGCGCCCATTACCGCTTGCTTGCCGTTCGGCCCGCAACTGCACGGTCTTACAATCAGCGGCAATAACGATGTCGTTGAGCGTGCTGCCATCAGCGGGTCCATCTTCTACTTCGTCGCTGCTGACTTCGGCGATGACGACGTCGTTGATATCGACAGAAGCATCGCAAAGGTCACTGGCGCTGGCGACGAGATCGGAGATGTTAATCGTCTGATACTGATGGCCAGGAGGCCACAGCACCGGCGTCTGACCGTTAAGCGTAATTGTAGGCGCCTGATTATCACGTACCGTCACACTGAAGGAGCAACTGGTTTGCGCCCCTGAAGCTGCCGTCACTGTGAAGGTATTGATCGTTGTGCCCACCGGGAATGTCGAACCACTGGGAAGTCCAGCAGTTTGCGCTGTGGTGGCGCCTGAGCAGTTGTCAGTGCCAACAGGCGTTGCGTAATTAACAACCGCACCGCAAGTTCCCGGATCAGCATTCGTTTCGATATTTGCCGGACAACTGATTGCCGGCGGTTCGTTATCGACGACCGTTACCGTAAACGAACAACTGGTTTCGTGTCCGGACGCATCGGTGACCTTAAAGGTATTCGTCGTGGTCCCCACCGGGTAGGTGGCGCCGCTCGGAAGTCCTGCGGTCTGCTCGGTCGTCGCGCCTGGGCAATTGTCAGTGCCGACCGGGGCGGTATAGTTGACTACTGCTCCGCAAGTTCCCGGATCGACGTTAGTGTTGATGTTTGCCGGACAACTTATCGCTGGCGCCTCGTTGTCATTCACTGTTACGTCGAAGGTATCGACATCCTGATTACCTGAAGCATCAGTCGCTGTCACGGTAACCGTCGTCGTTCCCTTCGGGAAAGTTGACCCGGAAGCCGGGCTGCTTTCTATCGTAACGCCGGAGCAATTGTCGGTTGCAGTTGGAGTAAAGTTAACCACTGCCGCACACGTTCCCGGAGCCGTATTGACAACGATGTCGTTAGGAACCGTAACGACCGGATTCTCATTGTCCTCGACGGTTACTGTGAATGAACAGCTGGTCTTTTGACCGGAAGCGTCGGTTACCTCAAACGTGTTGGTCGTAGTTCCCACTGGGAAAGTCGAGCCACTGGCAAGTCCGGCCGTTTGAGTAGTGGTAGCATCCGGACAATTGTCTGTACCGGTTGGCGCAGTGTAGGTCACTACTGCTCCACAAGTACCTGCGTCGCTATCCGTTGTGATGTTAGACGGACAAGTAATGCTCGGCGGTTCATCGTCAGTGACAGTCACCGTAAACGAGCAGGTTGCAGGATCCCCAACACCGTTCGAGGCCTCGGCCGTTACGGTAGTACTGCCGGTTGGGAAAGTGTGTGGCGACGTGATCACCGTGGCGCCGATCTTGTAGGTTACCGTTGGAGCTGGCGCGCCGGTAGCAGTTGCTGCGAAGGTAACCGAAGCACTGCACAAACCGTCATCGGTGCCAGTCGTGATGTTGCCAGGGCACTCGATCGTCGGAGGCTGCGCAATAGTGATATTCGCAGTCACCGTGGCGTGATCGACAGTCGCGTCGGCGCTGCCGTTTCCACCTACAGCTCCCGCTGTGTAAGTAGCATTCGCTTTACCTAGAGAGATTTGGGTGTCCGCACCGGAAATAGTCCCCAGGATGGCATTGTCGAACGTGATCGCTCTGCCTTCGAGCGCTACCAGATCCGTGGGTAGTACCGATGCGTTCAGACTGTTGGTGTAAAAGTCGGCTTGCAAAGACGTTGAACCATTCGGAGCAACTGTGGGGGGAGTTGCCGCATGGTTAAGCTTCAGGTAGCTGACCGAAGTCGTTCCCACCGTTTTGTCACACAAGGACGTAGAGTCGGATGGTCCTTCGTTACATCCCCACCAGTTATTGTTAAGAGTGGCTAGCCCGGCGACGTGATGGAAACTGCCGCTGGCAAGTGCAGATGTGTTGTTGCCAACGACGAGATTGAACTCGAATGTGAGCGAACCAACACTATTGAATACGCTGCCCCCTTGCGTTGCTGAATTGCCGGTAAATTTATTTTTTCTGAAGCTCTTGGTACTGGCAGTGGTGACGACCGCATTGATACCGCCGCCGTTGGCGCCGGCCGAATTACCCGAGATGGTGTTATTTTCGACCGTCATGGTTGCAGCGCCGGCGAGGGAAATGCCGCCGCCGCTACCTATCGTTGCGGCCGGAGCATTGTTGCCGGAGATAGTGCTGTTCGTGATACTCAAGACGCGCAACCCAGCGGATGTGCCGCCGTTATAGAGAATGCCGCCGCCGGCCGAAGAGGTAGCGTCGTTATTCGTGACCTGGCAGTTTGCCATCGTCAGTGAAGCGTTTATTACCTGCATGCCGCCGCCTTGCAGGGCCGCGGTGTTGTTATTGATAACGCTATCCCGAATTGTTAGCGAGCCCCTGACAGTGGTCGCAGCTTGAATACCGTCGAATCTGATAGCGCCGCCACTATGTCTGAAAAATTGTGCTGGCGGGCCCGGATCAACCTGCACTGACTTGGCATCGCCGTTTTGCAGTGTCATTCCTTCAAGCATGACAGTCAGCGCTCGTCGCGTGCTGGTATTAATGCCATTAAAATTATTTACATCAATGATGCGATCTAAGGCGTTGCCGTCGATAACTGTGTTTGCACTGCCGTTACCAGTAATGGTCAGGTGATCGAGGATATCGAGGTCACCGGTGGCTTGTGTGGCACCTGTGCCAGCGAATTCGTTATCTGCGGGGCCCGCCGTCAGTGTGAAGGGCGTGCCATTTGTGCTGGCATTAAAAATAATCGTATCGGCGCCGACATTTGCGTTGGAGGCGATTATCGCGCCGCGCAAGCTACAGTCATTTGGGAGCACCGTGCATGCAGTTGCACTGGCGTCATCATCATTTCGATCGACCTCATAAACCAATGGCACGGCGGGGGCCGGCACTGCATGCGTGGTAGCCGAAGCCGGCTGAGTTGATGGCTTCAGGGCGGATGGCTCCAGGCGGGCTGACACTTTCGTCGATGATGTCGTCGGCCCTGCTGCCAAGTAGGCGAGCAATCCAACCGCGAGCAATCCAACGCAGAGATAAAGGCGGATCGCACCTGATCTCGATGTGCCATCTAATACTAGTCGCTTCATGATGATTCTCCCGACGAATGATAGAGAGATTAATTGGGGTTGGCGCTGTGCGACAGGCTCGATTAGCTAAGGTATTTGAGCGACGTGGATCTGCACAGAACCGCACGTGTGGCGCGATCACCCTCGTGATCGCCTGAAAGAGAGAACAGCTTTAAGCCGCGCGAGAAACGGACCGCTGACTGTTCGTCAATGTAAACGATTGAACACTGCTTCGTAGTGGCGTTTATTGGTTGTCTTGCCTGATGGCACCAGCAGCATCGAAAAAGTCCCTAAGGAACTCTGCTCAACTGAGTAAGTGCCCTGTGGCAGCGAACGAGAGTCAGACCCTGCGAATATCAACGAGAAGCATTCGCCACCGGTTGATTTCTGGCTCGACTTCGTCCAGTCAGTAATTCCCACCAATTTCAGCGTGGCTCCCGTAGTAGGATTGCGGACGCGAAAATAAGTATTTAGCTGGCGGGAAAAAGCCGCCATATCCAAATGTGAAAATATCCCGCCTGAAAACGGGTTGGGGGTCGAACCTGTCATGGCCAGCGCTTCCGCAGCGGACTTCATTGGCAGTCCGGCGGCAAGACCCACTAATGCCCCATTTTTCATAAAACTTCGTCTGGTGACAGCCATTTGCCTTCTCCTTAAGTGAGTGGCGGTATTCGGCGAACAGAGAGAACTAAGTATTCAAGTGGAGGTGGAGTCTACTCGCGTTGAAACAAAGATACAAGACTTTTTTCATATTTCTCTTGTAAGACGAAACGGTCAGGTATAGAATGCCAGCCCTTCGCGAAACGCGGTACTCAAATCGCCCGGGAAAACTCGGGTTTTGGCTCCGCAGAACGACTGGTCGAACGCTCAATATCTTCAGTGCCCTGCTAGTTTTCTTTCATAAAGGGTTCCGAAAGTATTTCAAATGTTTCAAACCAGGAGCACTCGATAGGATTCTCATTCAGCCGAAAGGAATAAGAAAATGGGTGAACCATACATTGGCGAAATCAGGATGTTTGCCGGTAATTTTCCACCGAATGGCTGGATGTTTTGTGAGGGCCAGTTACTCCCCATATCTGAAAACGACGCACTCTTTACCCTAATTGGCACGGCCTTTGGCGGCGATGGCCAGGAAACATTTGGGCTTCCCGATCTGCGCGGCCGGTTACCGCTTCACCCGGGAAATGGTTTTAGTTACGCGGAAAACGGCGGCACTGAGGAGGTTACTTTAACCGTCCAGCAGATCCCTATTCATAACCATCCCGTGATATGCACGGAGAGCGCCGGAACTCAGGATCTTCCTACCAACAATATTTTCGCGCAATCGACCGATCAATTATATTTCACGCCGACGGGGGGATTGCCTGCTAATACCACTCTGCATGCCCAATCGGTAACGCCCACCGGAGGAAGTCAACCGCATACCAACCTTGCTCCGTATCTTTGCGTTAATTTCATCATCTCGCTATTCGGTGTATTCCCAACGCAAACGTAAAAGAATTCAAAGTTGCGGGTTTGCTCTCAGGAGAAAGAACATGTCAGAACCATTCTTGGCTGAAATCAAGATCATCTCGTGGAATTTCCCTCCCAAAGGCTGGGCTTTCTGTAACGGCCAGTTTTTGCCGATCAACCAAAACCAGGCGCTGTTCTCATTACTCGGCACTACGTATGGGGGCAACGGACAAACCACTTTTGCGTTGCCGGATTTACGCGGCCGCAGCCCCTTGCACTTTGATTCCAGTTTTAATCTCGGCCAGGCTGGGGGACAAACATCCCACACTTTGACCATGTCTGAGATGCCGGCGCATATTCATATCATGCGGGCGAACAGCTCCGCCGGCGTAGAAGTAGCGCCGACGCCGGATCGAACCTGGGGCCAATCAGCGGTGAATCCGTATAACGCCGCAGCGAACCTGAGCGCGATGCACCCATCCGCTCTATCCAACACGGGCGGAAGCCAGGCGCACAACAACCTGCAGCCATACCTAGCGGTGAACTTCATCATCGCCTTGCAGGGAATTTTCCCCTCGCGGAACTGATTTGAAAAAGTTTGAAGGCACGTTCACTGGAGGAATTGTATGTCAGACCAATTCTTGGCCGAAATAAGGATCTTTGCGGGAAACTTCCCACCGACCGGCTGGGCTTTTTGCAACGGGCAGATAATGCCGCTTAGTCAAAACACAGCCCTGTTCGCTCTCTTAGGTACAACATACGGCGGCGATGGTAAGAGCACCTTTGCATTACCAGACCTACAGGGTTCATTTCCCATGCATCCCGGTCAAGGGCCCGGCCTATCTCTCTACGATCTGGGCCAGCAGGGCGGCTCTCAGTTTGTTACTCTGCTCGAGTCAGAAATGCCCGCGCATGCGCATTTCGCCTCTGCTCGTAGCTCACTCAGTACCCAAACGACCCCAGCGGGCAACTTGTGGTCTGGAAACGCGGATGCAAATCAATATGTCGAGGACACGCCGAATGTACAGATGGCGGTTCAAGAGATCGGGATGGCGGGTGGAAGTCTTCCTCATAACAACATGCCGCCTTACTTAGCCCTTAACTTCATAATCGCCTTGCAGGGAATATTTCCGCAGAGGCCTTAGCAGCGTTTCAGTATCTGGTCATAGCAAGGTGGGCAGTAACCCGGGAATGAATTACGAATCGAGAAGAAGGTGTCGGATAGACCCGACGCCTTTTTTCGTGCGAATAGGCCCGTTTACGCCGACAAGTATTGACTACTAGACAAGCTTAAATTAGGGTACGCCTATAGATTTTGCGCACCAGCTCAGGGTCACCACCCGGCCGTCACATCCGCAGGAAATTTGCTAATAGGGAGACAATAAATGCTTCGCCCAACCCCCTCCTTCTCTGTTGTTCGTCGGACTTTTAAGGACAGCTCACGCACCAAGAAAGTTGCCTTCGCGCTGTTAATTGCGGTCTTGGGCGTAGTGGCGTATGTGGTTCCCTTAGGCGTCCAATCCAAGGGCGGCAGCAATGATGTGCCATCAGGATTGTCTCTACAGGCAAATCGATTAGCTGCGACGTTGCAATCAAGTGGCATGGCGCCTTTGGCTCTAGCTGCAGAAGACTTCGACGGCGATGGCGCTTCGGATCTGGTCAGCGGCTACGGAGCTGGAACCGGCGTCCTGGCAATCTATCGTGGCAATCCCGAGGCGAGAGCGCCTCGCACTCCGGACGCATTGGAAGACGTAAAGGTCGGGCGATTTGCGGCGCCGTTCCTCCCCGAACCCGCGATGCTCGATCTTTCAGAGTCGCCTGATTTCCTCGCCGCCGCCGATTTCAACCGTGATGGCTTCAAAGATGTCCTGGCTGCTGCACGCGGTGGTCAGAGCGTTTACTTTTTTGCCGGGGACGGCAACGGGAAATTCGCGCCCGCGGAGCAAGTGTTCATGCCCGGTAACATCAGCGCGTTGCTGGTGGGCGACACAGGCGTGCGCGATGGCATGCCCGAAGTAGTGATTGGTATTGGGTCTGCTTCCGGGGCCAAAGCCCTCGTCTACTCTGGCGCTGACAGCGGCATCTGGGGAATGGCTCGGAGTATTGATCTGCCTGCGGAACCGAAAGGGTTTGCGATTGGGGAATTGAATGATGATGACAAGCTTGACCTGGCCGTTGCTGCAGGCCAACAGGTTGTAATCATCCCGGGGGTCAGTGACGCCGAATGGTTCAGCGGCTCAGCGAAGGCAATCGAACAAATCGGCTTCCCAGCGTCGGTGATTGCCGTTTCGGTTGGACGGTTCATTTGGGACCGCGAAGGCCGTGACGAGGTAGCAGCGCTGTCGGCAGATGGAACCATCTCCATTGCGGCCCACCGCAATCTCGACAAGCGTCAATATTCTGATCAGGAAGAGAAATTGAAGATCCGGAAGGCGCTGGAGTTCCAAGCCCGACAGAAAAGGCCAGACCTCTTTCAGCAGTTCATGGAGAGCCTGGTACAGCGTCCCTCGAACGACAACAGTTGGACCATCGCGCAAAGCCTGGCCGGCAGGGCCAATGCTTCAGCCAAATCTCCTGTCTTCCTGGCTAGCCGTCTGTCTAATTCTTTTACAACAGATCTGGTCTTTGCCGAGAGCAGCGGAGGCAGCCAGCTCAACCTCGTCAAGAATGAGCCGGCCGGACCTGCAGTTGAAGCCCTCGCCGCAGGTGGCAACCCGGCTTTTGAGGCTCAGGAGGCGCCGAGCAAAACACGTGCCCTGGAAATGAGTGGCTCTGGAGAAGTAGTGGCAGTGCTTCCGCTGCGGTTGAACCTGGACACCAAGACTGACCTGGTAATGCTGCGGCAAGGGCAGATGGAACCGCAGACCGTGATCGCGTTAGTGAACCCGGCAATGGTCGTCGACCGTACCGACGATACCGCCGCGGCGACCGGTTGCGTCACCGCGACGGCCAACGACTGCAGCCTGCGCGGAGCAATCATAAAGTCAAACACCACAGCCGACGACGACATCATTACTTTCCCGGCCGGCGCGCAAACCTACACGCTCACACTCGGGCCCAGAGATGACGAATTCAATTTGCTTGGCGCGAGCGCCAGCACCGGCGATCTCGACATCCGCGATGCAATCACAGCCGGCGGCAATGCGGCGCTCGACGGGAACCTAACGATTACCGGAAACGGCATAGGCACTACGATCGTTCAGGCCGGCGCCTCCCAGGCTGCCGGTATAGACAGAGTGTTCGACATTAACAATTTCTCTGGTTCACGCGTCCAGATCACAGTGGTGCTGAGCGGATTGACTATTCGCAACGGCAATGTGCCGGAAGTCGATGTGGACCCTGGTCCGGATGTGCAAAATTTTCAGCCGGATGGCGGCGGTATTCAGATGGATGGCCTCGATACCAATGCCAACACCCCAGGGAGTGGAGCGGTAGGCTCACTCACGATCTCAGGTTGCTTGGTTACTACCAACCTGGCCGGCGGCCAGGGAGGCGGCGTCGACAGCACGGCGGCAACGCTAATTATCAATTCCAGCTCCACCATTTCTTCGAACCAAACACAAAGGTCGGCGGGCGGCGGAGTGTTCTGGGGCTCGGGTAACGTTATCGCAGCGCAAAACCTGCAAATAAACACGTCGACGATTGACAGCAATACGTCTGGTGGCAATGCGCCGATTTCGCTTGGTGGCGGTGTCGCCGTTCAAGGTATCGGAGCAAATCACACCTTCACCTCGGCAACGTTCACAAACAACACGGCAACGGCAATTGACAATGCGACTGATGGGTCGGGAGCGATCCCGAACGGTTCGGGTGGTGGTGGAATCTTCTTTGACGACGGCGCGTTGACCATGACGGGTGGTTCAATAACCAGCAACAAATCCAATACAAATGGCGGCGGCCTCTTGTTCGCTGGAACTACAGCGACCATCAACAACGTTTCTATTACCAGTAACACGGCCGACTTCAATAACGATGGTTTCGGCAACGGCGGCGGAATTTATAACTTGTTTGGCGCAATCACTATCGGCAACGCGACCGCCTGCACTATTAACAGCAATACAGCGGTTAACGGCGGCGGAATTTTTAATACCTGGAATCTTCAAACGCTAAATGCGTCGGGCAGCATCACGATGACCAACGGCACTATCAGTAGTAATAGTGCAAAGAATAATGGCGGCGGTTTTGCGATGGACGTGAGGACGCCGACTACGTTGGGAACTGTGAATCTGAACACGGTTACTCTCGCCAGCAATACAGCCAACAGCGACAGCATCGGCTCCCCCGGTGGGGACGGCGGCGCCATTCACGTGACCACCGGCACGATAAATTCTCTGAATGGGGTGACGATCGACAATAACGTTGCTAATAGCGGCAACGGCGACGGTCTGCGACAGGCGGGTGGAACCATTACTGCGGCGGGTACTATCAACTTCAACAATGGCGACAGTATTTATCTCTCAGGCGGGACGTTTACCTCCACACCCGGTTTTGTAAACCTTACCGGAAACTTCATGCGTGATTCGGCCAATACGTTTAATCACGGCAGTGGTACGTTCAACTTCAACGGGAGCGGCGCCCAAATACTCAACGGTACTGCCACTAGCATTACTTTCAACAATTTCACAGTCAACAAGAGTAATACGTTGAGCACAGGCGGTAGTCTCGCGACGGTCAATGTCAATAACCTCACGATGACGCTCGGGACTTTCACCGCACCGGCCACGCTTGATATCAATGGCAACACAACGCTGGCGACGGGCAGTACCTTGACGGCGGGAGCCAACATATTCGCGGCCGGTAACTGGACCAACAACGGCGGCACCTTCACTCCCGGTTCCGGTACGATCACCTGGGATGGGTCCGGAGCCCAACAAATAAACGGCTCACCCGTAACTCAGACGTTCAATCACTTCACGGTAAACAAGAGCGCCAACATTTTAAGCACTGGTGGCAGCACCACTGCGCTGGTAGTGAGTAACCTGACGATGACTCTCGGGACCTTCACGGCGCCCGCGTCGCTCGATATCAACGGAAACACGTTGCTGACTGCCGGCACGCTGACGGCTGGCGCCGCAATAACAGCCGCCGGTAGTTGGACCAATAATGGCGGTACATTCACGCCGGGTTCAGGCACCGTCACCTTCGACACCTCCAGCGTCAGTACTCTTGGGGGCTCAGCCGTAACCCAAACGTTCAACAATTTCGTTGTCGATAAGAGTGGTGGTTCACTGACGGGCGCAGGCCCCGGTTTTACCACTCTCACGCTCAACGGCTCGATGACCCTGAACGCGGGGACGTTTGCCGCGGGCACCATTACGGGGATCAGTCTGCCCGGCAACTGGACCAACAACGGCGGCACGTTCACACCGGGCTCGAGCAACGTCACGTTCAATAGCACGACGGCGACTCAGAGCATTGCCGGCTCGGCGGTTACTCAGCAGTTCAACACGATTACGGTGAACAAGACCGGCCAGATACTGAACGTCGGTGTGAACACCACGACGCTCGATCTAAACGGCAGTCTCGTGCTGACGGCGGGAACGTTTACAGCACCACCCAACCTTTTCATTGGTGGTGATTTCACTCAGGCAACAGGAACGACCTTTACGCCTGGCACTGGCACCGTCACGTTTGACGGCGCCGGCGCGCAAAACATTAACGGCACGCTTGCCACTAAAGTCTTTCATCACTTCGTCGTGAACAAGGGCGGCAACACGCTGAGCGGCGCGGCTGGCACCACAGCCCTCGATATCAACGGCAACGTTACCCTGACAGCCGGTACGTTTGCTGCCGGCACAGCCACTGCGATTAATGTGGCCGGTAATTGGACCAACAATGGCGGCACGTTTGCTGGTGGAACGGGAACGGTAATTTTTGATGGTGGGGCTGGTCAGACCATAGGCGGAACCAACGCCACGACATTCAATAACCTCACTAACAGCAACGGTGACGCCGGAGGTCTGGCAATGAGCCACGACAATACGGTCACTGGGATTCTTGCGTTGACCAGTTCTGACATCACCGTAGCGGTAACCAAGACTCTGACCATGCCCGGCACTGGTAGTTCGACCGGCACCTTCGATGTCATCGGCAGCGTCAAGCGTACTGGTTTTGTCAGCGGTGGCAGCGCGCTTAGCTTTGGCAATCCTTTCAACACGATCAAGGTCGATTCGGGCGTTGTGCCTACAGACATCGTCGTGAATTTGGTCAAAGCGGCCCCGGCTGCATTCCCAACCGCGGTTAATCGCACATACACAATCACGCCGACCGGTGGTAGTCCTAACGCCACATTGCGTCTCCACTACCGCGATACTGAGCTCAACGGCAATATCGAATCTCAGCTTGATCTATGGCGTTTCAACGGCGCAGTTTTTGTGGATGAAGGACGAACCGGCGCTAACACGACCGATAACTGGGTGGAGAAGAACAACGTCACAACTTTCTCGCCGTGGACCCTGGCGACTCACGTTAATTCGCCGCCCACAATCACTCCCAATCCAGCTACCACGACAGTGGGTGTCCAAACCTCTGCCATATTGCTGGATCGTCAGGCCGCTGATGCCGCGTTCGTCACCCATTTCAAGATCACTGGCATCACCAACGGTACCTTGTTTCAAGCCGACGGCAGCACGCCGATCAACAACAACGACTTTATTACATACGCTCAGGGCACTGCCGGTGTGAAATTCACGCCAACTCCTAACTCAGTCGCTACCGGAAGCTTCACTGTTCAGGCTGCGTCCGATATCAGTGGAAACGGACTCAGCGCGGGCACCACCGGCACCATCAACGTCAACCAGGGCACCACGACGGTCACGATCGACACTGACCTTCCTGACCCCTCGAATGTGGGCCAAATTGTGACGGTTGATTACTCCGTGGCTGTTGCTACCGGCGTCGGTACTCCTACGGGTGATGTAGTCGTCACTATCAGCGGTGGCGCGGAAACCTGCACGGGCACAGTCGCCACGGGTATGTGCGATATCACTCTGACTGCTCCAGGGAGTCGGACGTTGACCGCGACCTATGTAGGCGATGCCAACTTCACGGGCAATCTGGACAACGAGACACATCAGGTGACGGGTCCGCCCACTGCAAATGATGACAACTACACCGCGCTAAAGAACACGCCACTCACCGTTCCTGCTCCGGGCGTTTTAGCGAATGACACCGATGTCACATCGGCGACCGCAATCGCTGCCGGTCCAACAACCCAGGGCGGTACCGTTACGCTAAACACTAACGGCAGTTTCACCTATACGCCGCCCGCAGGTTATACGGGGCCTGACAGCTTCACCTACGAAGCTACCAATGGCGTTACCAGCGATACCGCGACTGTGAACCTTACCGTTGTTGACGGCTTCTTCATCAACGAAGTGCTGTTCAACCCAACCGGCACCGACGCGCCAAACGAGTACATTGAATTCCGCGGACCGGCCAATGCCGCGATACCGGCGGGAACCTACTTCGTTGCGATCGAAGGCGATGGTACGCCAGACAATCCTGGCGACGTACAGACGATCATTAACTTGTCCGGCTTGACCTTCGGATCCAACGGATTCCTGGTGCTCCTGCAAAATGGCGAAGGATATACGACCGATGCCCGGCGCAAATGTAATAACCGGCACCACTACCGCCGGATTTAGCGGCTTGCCGGGTGGCATCTGGAGCGCTGACAGTGCCGCGACGGACCTGGAAGATGCCTCAGTCACTTTCATGATCGTCCAAACAGGCACTGCACCCGTGCTCACGGACGACATCGATACGGACGACAATGGCACGCCCGATGGTGCGACATTCACCGGCTGGACCATCCTGGATTCGATTGGCGCCCTCGATGGCACGGCCACAACCGACCGGGCCTACGGCGCAATCAACTACTCCAACAACACCGCCACGCCAGGCACTGCCCCAGGCACGCCTATCCTCGTGGCCTTCACCGCGATCTATGTCGGTCGTAACGGGGATTCAACCGGATCGACCGGCGCCGATTGGGTGGCTACAGGCGCTCTCGGTGGCGCATCGCCAAACTGGACCGTGGGAGCGAATCCCGAGCCGATTACATTTGCCAACAAGCCGTTGAACCACATCGGTTCGACGAACTTTGATCAGGTGGCGCCGACCGTGCTTTCAATCACGCGCGTTAATGCAACACCAACGAACGCCGGCAGCGTCGACTTCCTGGTAACGTTCAGTGAATCGGTTACCGGAGTCGATACTGCCGACTTCACCTTGACGACCACCGGCGCGATCGCCACCGCGTCTGTCACGGGTGTCACTGGAACCGGCGCCACACGCACGGTCTCGGTTAACACCGGCACAGGCGATGGCACCATCCGCCTCGACTTAACTGACAATGACACTATCGTTGATGGCAGTGCTAACCCGCTTGGAGGTACTGGGGCCGGAAACGGCAATTTCACTACAGGTGAGGTTTACACAATCGATAAGTCGGTTCCCACAGCGGACATCACCGACGTTTCACCTGATCCGCGCAGCACAAGTGTCAGCTCAATCTCGATCGTGTTTAGCGAAGCCGTCAGCGGCTTTGATCTGGCCGATTTGACTCTCACACGCAACGGCGGCGGCAATTTGCTCACCGGCTCACAAACCCTGACTACCGGCGACAACATTACCTGGACACTCGGCAACCTGAGTGGCATTACGACTGCGGACGGCAATTACGTTTTGACGTTGACGGCAGCCGGCGCCGGTATCACAGATGCGGCCGGCAATGCTCTGGCTGTAAACGCAACCGACTCCTGGTCCATGGATGGGGCAGCGCCGACTGTGGACATCACGGATGTCACCCCGGATCCACGAAATACGTCCGTGAGCTCGATCGCAATCGTCTTCAGCGAAGCGGTTACCGGGTTTGATCTCGCGGATCTAAGTTTGACGCGAGATGGTGGGTTGAACCTGCTCACCGGTGCGCAGACTCTGACCAGTGGAGACAACATCACCTTTACCCTGGGTAACCTGAGCGGGTTGACCGGGACAAGTGGTACTTACCTACTGACGTTGACAGCGCCCGGTGGCATCACCGATGGCGGCGGAAATCCGCTTGCGGGCGGTGCAACTGACACCTGGGTCGTGGATGCGACTGCGCCGACGGTGGACATCGTCGATGTCACGCCTGATCCGCGCAACACCAGTGTGAGCACTATCTCCATCGTCTTTAGCGAAGCCATTACCGGCTTTGATCTAGCAGACCTGAGTTTGACGCGAAATGGTGGGTTGAACCTGCTGACCGGCGCACAGACGTTGACGAGTGGAGACAACATCACCTGGACGCTTGGAAACTTGAGCGGACTAACCGGAACTGATGGCACCTACGTTTTGACGTTGACATCAGGCGGCATTGCCGACAATGCCGGTAATGGTCTCGCTGCCGGGGCGAGCGATACCTGGGTGTTTAATGGGGCGGCGCCAACGGTCGACATCACCGACGTCACACCCGATCCACGCAATACGGCCGTGAGCTCGATCGCAATCGTGTTCAGCGAAGCGGTTACCGGGTTTGACCTTGCAGACCTGAGTTTGACGCGAGATGGTGGAGGCAATCTGCTCACCGGAGCCCAAACTCTGACCAGTGGAGACAACATCACCTTTACCCTAAGTAACCTGAGCGGGTTGACCGGCACAAGTGGCACTTACCTGCTGACGTTGACGGCTCCTGGTGGCATCACCGATGGCGGAGGCGCGGCCCTCGCCAGCGGCGCCACCGATACATGGGTAGTGGACACGACTGCGCCGACAGTGGACATCGTCGATATCGCACCTGATCCGCGCAATACTAGTGTCAGCACTATTTCTATCGTCTTTAGCGAAGCCATCACCGGGTTTGATCTGGCGGACCTAAGTTTGACGCGCGATGGCGGCGGAAATCTGCTTACCGGCGCACAGACGTTGACGAGTGGAGACAACATCACCTGGACGCTCGGAAACTTGAGCGGACTAACCGGAACTGATGGGACCTACGTTTTGACGCTGACCTCAGGCGGCATTGCTGACAATGCCGGCAATGGCCTTGCCGGCGGGGCGAGCGATACGTGGGTGTTCAACGCGGCCGCGCCAACGGTCGATATCACCGATGTCACACCAGATCCACGCAACACGGCCGTGAGCTCGATCGCAATCGTGTTCAGCGAACCGGTTACCGGGTTTGATCTCGCGGACCTGAGTTTGACACGCAATGGTGGAGCTAACCTGCTCACCGGTGCGCAGACTCTGACCAGTGGAGACAACATCACCTTTACCCTGGGTAACCTGACCGGGTTGACCGGGGCAAGTGGCACTTACCTGCTGACGTTGACGGCGCCCGGTGGCATCACCGATAGCGGCGGCGCAGCGCTGGCAAGCGGCGCCACCGATAGCTGGCTGGTGGATTCGACAGGTCCTTCAGTGACGATCAATCAGGCGATTGGACAGGCAGATCCTACTTCCACTTCGCCCATCAACTTCACCGTCGTCTTTAGCGAGCCGACAATAAACTTCACCACTGGAGACGTCACAATCTCCGGCGCCGGAGCGACTACTGCCACGGTTACCGAAATCGCGCCGAACAACGGCACCACCTATAACGTCGCTGTCTCGGGGATGAACGCGAATGGGAACGTTGTAGCGAGTGTGGGCGCAGGTGTGGCTATTGATGCTCTAGGAAACCCGAACCAGGCGTCAACTTCGACCGATAACACCGTCACGTTTAACTTTGCCAATGATGCTCCAACTTCCGAGATTCTGATTGGACTCACCGCCACTAACGCGTTGGTGACTTTCAACTCCAACGCTCCAAACGTGATCCTTTCAAGTAGACCAATCACTGGTTTGCTCGCGGGCGAACTCGTAATCGGAATCGATTTCCGTCCGTCGAACAACCTGCTTTACGGCTATTCAAACTACAACCGCCTGCTGACCTTGAATCCGGCCGACGGCGCCGCCACAGCGGTGGGCACGTTAACAGCCGCTCTGGCTGGTAACGAATACGGTATCGACTTTAACCCGACGGCAGACCTTCTGCGTCTGGTGAACGATACGGATCAGAACGCTTCAGTTGATCCCAATACCGGAACCACTACTTTGCAGTCAGCGCTCAACCCGGGTAACCCGAATGTTGTGGGCATCGCTTACAGCAACAACGTTCCCGGCGCGGCGTCGACAGTGTTGTATGACATCGACTCCAACACGGATTCACTCTACATTCAAAATTCACCTGCTTCAGGCACGCTTAGCCTGGTAGGTTCGCTAACCACGACTACTACAAACTTCGTCGGCTTCGATATATCGGGAGCTTCGGGCGTGGCCTATGCCTCCTTAACGGCGGCCGACAATTCATCCGGTCTGTATTTCGTCAACCTGTCCAACGGTGCGGCAACGCGAGTGCAGACCATCGGTAACGGCTTGACTACCATCCGGGATATCTCGGTTAGTCCGGTGGCGGCTCCTATCGTTTACGCTGTCACTACCGGCAACCAGTTGATCTCCTTCAACTCAGCGAGACCCGGTGTGATTCTCAGTAGCATGCCAATTACCGGCCTCGCCGGCGGGGAGCTTATCCTGGGAATCGATTTCCGCCCGACGACCAATGAGTTGTTTGGTTTCACCAATTACAACCGCATCGTGACAATCAACAAGACGAGCGGGGCGGCAACCATCGTTGGCACGCCCAATAGTCTGGTGGCCAGTGAATACGGATTCGATTTCAATCCCACGGTCGATCACATTAGAATCGTTAACAACAATGACCAGAATGTGCGCGTCAGTCCCACTACCGGAGCGACCTTATTCACGGATGGGCCTCTCGCGTACGGATCGGCTGATCCATACTTCGGACAGAATCCGACGGTTACAGGGGCGGCCTATACCAACAGCGTGGCTGGAGCAACTACAACCACGCTCTACGATATCGATTCTGGTCTCGATATCCTGGCCACGCAAAATCCGGCAAACGTCGGCACTTTGAACACGATCGGAGCGCTGGGTGTCGACACCAACAATCTCGTTGGCTTCGATATCTCGGGTCAATCGGGAGTCGCTTATGCTTCGCTCTCGAATGCGGTTAACGTATCGAGCTTCTATACCATCAATCTTTTAACCGGGGCGGCGACACTTATCGGTTCAATCGGGCCGACCACTACGTCGGTCCGCGATATCGCGATCAGCACCGTGCCCGCGCCGACAATCTTTGGGTTGACGAGTGGCAACAACCTGGTCACGTTCAATTCGCTTAGCCCGGGTGTGATTTCCTCTTCCAAGCCGATTACAAATCTGCAGGCTGGGGAAACCGTGCTGGCAATTGATTATCGTCCGGCGACCGGATTGCTCTTTGGCTACACCGGTTACAACCGCGTCGTCACTATCAATACGACGACGGGCGCTGCGACGGTGATAGGCACAGCTGCGGGATTGGCCGGCAGTTCCTATGGGTTCGATTTCGATCCCGTTGCCGACCTTCTAAGAGCGGTCAATGACAACGATCAAAACGTTCGCATCAACCCGGCCACTGGGTCGATATCGAACACGGACACGAACCTCGCCTATGCCGGCGGTGATCCAAACAACGGTCAAAATCCGAGCATAGTCGGTTCGGGCTATACCAATAGCTTTGCCGGCGCACTGCTGACGACGCTCTACGGTATCGACTCAAACCTCGATATCCTGGTGACTCAAGGCAGTGTAAATGGCAGCCCGACTTCACCAAATTCGGGCCAGTTGTTTACCGTTGGATCGCTTGGCTTCAACACCTCCGCGGTAGTCGGTTTAGATATCGCCGCTGCAAACAATGCCGCTTACGCTGCATTGCAGCCTGCAGGCGGTGGGTTTAGCCGGTTGTACGTCATCAACTTGAGCACTGGACAAGCGACGCTGATTGGTACGATTGGCGGAGTTGAAGCCATGCTCGACATCGCGGTCGCTCCCTAAAAAGAAAGTCGCGCGACTCTTCATAAGGGAACTGAGGTTTCTCAGTTCCCTTGTTTTTTGGGTGAATCGGTTTAGCATCAACTCTTGGACAGCGACCTGTCGCCGCTTTTGGCCGTTCACGAACCTCTGTCGCCCCCCCAAACTTTAATTGTTGCAATCTGCTAAAAATTTTCCTGCAAGGTGGACGTTGGAATATTGGTTGCGTCTTTACTGAAGTGACTACGAAAAGTGTTCGGAATCAAAGCGGGGAGAGAAACGAGATGGTGAGTAACTTTGGGGTAGCGCTTCGAAAAAGAGCGCTCAATGCCCTTCAACAATCCACGCGGATGCTTAGTGTGGCCTCAGGCCTCCTTACTCAAGGCAACCGAAAAGAGGCAGCACTGCTGTTTCGCAATGCGCGCCGGCAGCGTAGGGTTTCCACCCTCTTACTCGCAGAAGCGAACAGATTAGAAAACAGTTCGCCACCCGCTCGCTCGCAGAGAATCCAGAGGCGCGCGAACGTTCGCACACTTTTTCAAAACAACTTCGCAACACGCTAGCCAGTAAAGCTCACGCATTAACATAAGAGCTACGCATTCAGAAGAGAGCGTCTCGGAATAACCCGCAGCGTCACCTCTTTAACATCGGGTGTCAGCCCGGTGTTGTTGAGCTTTGTGTTTGTTTCAATGGTCAGCCGGTCCAAATCAATTCGGCCGTGGGTCGGGAAATGCAGAACCGGGAGCGGTAGCGACCGGAATTCAAGCGACGCAAGAATTACTTATTGAACCAAGATTCAAGTTACGCAGCGACATCAAGAATGGGAACTTGTATAACGATGCCAATTGAATTCCGGTCGCTACGCTATATATGAAAGGGCGCCCCAAGCGGTGTAGCTTGTAGTTGTTCTACGACTTCAAGTGCAACCGCAAGGAGAGCCCTATGAGGACTTATTATGTTGGCATGGACGTGCATCGGGCAAGCATTGTGATAGCAGTGCTGAATGGAGCAGGCAGAGTGGTGGAGCGCATCACACTGGAGACAAATGGGGCGAGGGTGCGCAGTTATCTGCAGCAACTGGGAGGGAGAGTGTATGTAACGTTCGAAGAAGGCACGCAGGCGCAGTGGTTGTATGACCTGGTGCGGCCCTTAGTAACAGAAGTGATAGTTTGCGATCCGCGGCACAACAAACTACTGACTGCTGGCAACAAGAGTGATCGGATCGATGCGGAGAAGTTGGCCGAGCTGTTACGCAATAAGTCGTTGAAAGCGATCGATCATGCCGATCATGGTATGCAAACTTTGAAGGAGTTGGTGCGAAACTACGATTGTCTGGTGAAGGACACTACCCGGGTGATGAATCGATTGAAAGCCATTTTTCGCGGCCGGGCGCTTGCTTGTGGGGGTCATGATATCTATCACCAGGATCGGCGGGCGCAATGGCTGAAGAAACTGCACCAGCCCGGGGCGAAACAGCGCGCCACTTTCCTGTATGACCAGCTGGCGGCGCTAAGGCCGTTGCGCCATGAGGCCAAACTGATAATGATCAGAGAAGCACGGCGGCAGGCATCCTATCGCTGGTTAATGAGCGTGCCGCGTTTGGGGCCGGTGAGTGTAGCGCAACTGCTGGCCATAGTGGGTACGCCCCATCGGTTTCGCAGCAAACGACAGTTTTGGGCTTATGTAGGCTTGGCAGTAGTGACGCGGAGTACTGCGAACCACGAGGTGGTGAATGGGTTATTGCGTCGCAGTCGTCGACCGGTGGCGACCAGGGGGTTGAATCGCAATCACAATCATCTGTTGAAGCGAGTCTTCAAAAACGCCGCCACCAGTGCCTGTCGTAGTGGACCGTTTCAAGCCACCTTCGCAGCTCGAGTGCAACAAGGGATGGATCCGGCCTTGGCTCGTTTGACTATTGCCCGACAATTGGCAGCCATTACCTTAAGCCTGTGGAAACGTGGCGAAGAGTTCAAGGTTGAAAGGATGACACCAGCAACGACTTAAGCGACGAGTTACCAAGAGCTCGTAGTTACTACTGCGTTACTGCCCCCAGTCGGCTGCTGTGACCGCTATACCTTTGCGATAGATCCCGGGGTCGTGGGTGAGTATCAACGGAGCGGATGTCCCAGCCACAGCTGAGGCCCAGTCGCTACTATATGCCCCCACGCATAACCAGAAATAGTCATAGGCCCAATCGACCAGACTGGAGTCGCAGATAGAACCATGGTTGGCACGGCTGCATCCCGGACCACCACTAAGACTATTCAGATCTCAACGCAGAGCCGAAACAAAAACGGTCACCGAGAGACTGGGGAAATGTTCAGTTCGTAACTACGTCAGTACGGCTGGGGCTAGCTGCCCGGAACTCTTCGGGCGGCTCGAGTGACAACTTTTTTCTTGACAGCCCTTTCATAGAACCGCTCCCGGCTCTGAATTCGCCGACCCACGATGTAGGTCTTTGTGTAAAGCTGATGACGACCATTCAAAAACCGAATTATCGCTGTGGTTATACTGCCCTCATCGGCCGCCCTAACGCCGGCAAGTCAACCTTGCTTAATCGTTTGGTCGGCCAGAAAATCGCCGCAGTTTCCGATAAACCTCAAACAACGCGTTTCAGAATCCAGGGAGTAATCACAAAACCGTCAGGCCAGATCGTTTTGGTCGACACGCCCGGGGTTCACAAGCCTGGTTACGAAATGAACCGTCGCATGATGGCTACGGTTCAGGATGCTTTGCTGGGTGTGGACCTGGTCTGCCTGATTCGAGACGCTTCAGAGGCAACCGGGAACGGCGACCGCTTCGTGTTGGAATTAGTCCAAAGATCCAGGAAGCCCGCGCTGCTGTTGCTGAATAAGAGCGACAAACTCAAAGATAAGTCCGCGCTGCTGCCTTTGATTGATTGGTATCGCACGGAGTATGAGTGGCGCGAGATCATCCCCATCTCCGCGCTCAAAGAAGGCTTAAACGACACTTTGCCGGACGAGTTGATCAAACATCTTCCCGAGGGCGAACCGCTTTTCGAGGAGGATGATTTGACTGATCAGTCTGTGCGCACCATGGTGGCTGAGATCGTGCGGGAGAAGATTCTGTTGCAAACCGGCGATGAGATCCCGTACGTGACGGCGGTGGTGGTTGAGAAGTGGGAAGACGAACGCGAAGACTTCACGCGCATCCACTGCGCGATCTTTGTTGAACGGGGGTCACAGAAAAAGATCGTCATCGGCAAAGGCGCCGCGCGGTTAAAAGAGATTGGCACACGCGCGCGTCAGGAGATTGAACACCTCCTCGGCCATCGCTGCCATCTGGAATTGTTTGTGAAAGTTGAAGAAGACTGGCGCGACAGACTGAATCTCCTGGACGACATGGGCATCAGGGATCACTAGATATAAGGAACTGTGAAGAAGCGCGACAATGATGCAGCTCAACTCTGATTGAATGTGACAATGAGTCTGCCGAAGCAGACTCGTTGAAGGCTGTAATTCACGTGTGATTATTGAACTGGGAAAATGATCTAAGTAATTTGGCCTTATTCTCGTATTTGGTTTGGCTCCTCCTGAACTTCACTCCAGATCAAAACCTTACGAGATTCTCTTAGTAGCAATGACCCAACGATGAACGTCGCTCCCGCGACGATAATCGGATAATACAAGCCCGCGTAAATGTTTCCGGTTTGCGCAACTACGTACAGTCCAATCAGCGGCAGCAACCCGCCAAAGACTCCATTGCCAATATGGTAAGGCAGTGACAGTGAGGTGTATCTGATCTTCGCCGGAAACGCCTCGACCAGATACGCCGCAATCGGGCCGTAGACCATCGTTACGAAAATCACCTGAATAAACACCAGCAGTATCAGTTTCCACGCGATAGGATTGGCGATAAGACTTCCGAAATCGGTGTAGGGCAAAACCTGTTCGGCGGGCCTTAAAGTCCCATCAACGACCGTCTGCGGAGTTAAGCTAATCGAACCCGTAACCGGATTGCGCACCGGGGACGCAGTAACAACGTTTGAGCCGGCCGCCGCCTGCATGGCTCTGTAGATCGGAATGTACGACACCGCGGCCAGCAAGCAGCCCAGCATCATGATGCGCTTGCGCCCCAGTCGATCGGAAAGCCAGCCAAACAATACGAAGAACGGCATTCCCAGTAACAGAGCAATAGCGATGATGTAGTTTGCCGAAGTACCATTAACGTTAAGAACCGTCTGCAGGTAGAACAAGGCATAAAATTGCCCCGTGTACCAGACGACCCCCTGGCCCGCTGTCGCTCCAAATAGCGAAATCAAAACACGCCGAAGGTTTTCCCATTTTGTGAATGCTTCCTTAAGCGGCTTGGCCGAAGTCATTCCCGTGGTTTTTATGTGTTGAAAGATCGGTGACTCTTTCATTCGCAGACGAATGTAGAGAGAGATACCAACAAGGAAAATTGAAATCAGGAACGGAATGCGCCAGCCCCATGAGCTGAATGTTTCTCGGCTCATCATGTTCTGCACGGCAAGGATCACGGCGAGCGACATAAACAAACCGAGCGTCGCGGTGATCTGAATGAAGCTGGTGTAGAAACCGCGTCGCGCGTCAGGTACGTGTTCGGCAACATAGACCGCGGCTCCTCCATACTCCCCACCGAGCGCGAGTCCCTGCAAAATTCGAATCACCAACAAAATAATGGGAGCAGCCAAACCAATCGTCGCGTAAGTCGGCAGGAAACCGATGAGCGAGGTTGCGCCCCCCATGATTAGTAGTGTTACCAGAAAGGCATACTTCCTTCCCACCAAATCGCCAATTCGTCCAAAGAACAGCGCGCCAAACGGTCGCACGACAAAACCCACCGCAAAGGTCGAAAGATAAGCGATGAGCGCGAGCGTGTTATTTCCTTTGGGATAGAAAAGCGGTGAGATTACGGTGGCGAGACTGCCGAAGATATAGAAGTCGTACCACTCGATCATGGTGCCGACTGCCGAAGCTGCAATCACTTTCCAGATCTTATAGTCCGGGACGGCAACGCGCGCAGCAGGTGCGGTAGGTGTCGCAGACGTCATTTGTGATTAGGTATCGGCGCGCTTCGTTACCGGGATCCAGTCTTTTGCTTGCGCGGCATTCTACGCCTTTTGCCTCGCTTATCACATCCTTGTAGTCTATTCTCCCGCCGCAAGACGAGCTGTCTCCCGAGTACTTGTAGAAAATATCGAACTTGGCCTCTTCAAAAGAACAGCCCCGTGCCTGGCACGCACTTGATCTTACCGTCGCGGAAGAAGCGCGCGAGGCGGTGGAGTATGCCCTTATGGAAGCCGGCGCTCTCGGTACTGAAAGCAGTACCTCTGGCGAACCGCGAGTGATTGGCTATTTCACGAAATCCCCCGACCGCGATTTTGTTGAAAACGAGTTAGCCGAAGCGCTGCGTATTTATGACTTGCCGCCCACTTCCGTGAAGGAAATCAACACTCGTGAAATTCCGGACGAGGATTGGCTTGGCGAATGGAAAAAGAATTGGCAGCCCGTGAGGAGCTGCCAGTTTGTGATCGCTCCGCCGTGGAGCGACCTTGGCGACGCCAACGAGGCGAGTGGCCTAGTAGTGATTAGGATCGAGCCCGGGATGGCTTTTGGAACCGGCACGCACGAGACTACTCGACTGTGTCTGACAGCAATCGAAAAGTATTATGAAGGTGGCAGCTTCTTAGATGTCGGAACTGGAACCGGCATTCTCGCCATCGCTGCGGCCAAACTGTTTGCAGCAGCGCGCATCGCTGCGGTTGACAGCGACGCCGCAGCCGTCGAAATAGCGCGCGAAAATGCAAGGCTTAACGACGTCGACCAGCAGATCACGTTTTATACGGGGACGATTGACGACTCGACGGCTTCTGCAGATTTCGTTTGTGCCAATCTCACAGCCGACGTGATTACAACATTAATGCCCGCGCTATTGGCCGTTACCTGTGGGCGATTGGTCATGTCGGGAATTTTGCAAACGCAGGTTGATGCGATAGTCGCATTGTTGCAAGAGCAAGGCGCCACCAGTCCGCTTGAAGTGCTGCAGGATGGCGAGTGGGCTGCGGTTATTCTGTAGGGACTTCGGTTTCCCTATAAAACAAATCCACATGACCCAAACCCCCACCCCCAACACCCTAATCCAATGACTCGTCGAAGATTCTTTGCTCCACCCAGCGCGTTCAGTTCCCATCGAGGAAGCGTGACGCTCGCTGCAGACGAAGCGCGATACCTGCACGAGGTGTTGCGTTTGAAAGCAGGCGAGGAAGTCTTTGTCTTCAATGGCTCCGGTAAAGAGTTTAGATGCCGGGTTGAAGAAAGCCGGCGGGAGTCGGCATTGCTTCAGGTGTTAGAAGAGACTACGCCGGCGCGGCCGGAGTCGCCTTTGCAGCTAACGCTGGGACTCGCTCTGCTCAAGGGCGAGAAGTTTGATCTGGTAGTACAGAAGGCAACTGAGCTTGGGGTCACGCGCATTGTGCCGCTGACGACGAAGTTTGCCGACATCCGCTTGCGCGACGACGCTGACACAACGAAGCGCACGGCACGCTGGCAACGCATCGCCCTCGAGGCCGCAAAACAATCAGGGCGTGCGGTAGTCCCGGAGGTCGCCAGTCCTGCTGCCTTGCAATCGATGTTGGATACCGATGAGGATCCATCAACAGCGCGGCTGATGTTTTCTGAGCGCGACGGCAAATCGCTGCAGGATGTTAGGCAAGACCTTCCAGCAGGTTTGTCGGCTGTGATCGCTTTGGTCGGCTCGGAGGGTGGCTGGAGTGACGAAGAACTCGCCGCCGCGCAAGACGCTGGTTGGCTGGTGATAACGTTAGGAGGCCGCACACTCCGGGCCGAGACGGCCGCTATCAGCATCACGACTCTGCTACAGCATTTGTTCGGGGATCTGGCTTGACAGCGCGATTGAATACCTCCACATGAGTGAAGAATTCAATAGGACTCAATGAGCCAGCGCAGCTGGCGGACAGAGTGGTAGACCCAGGCGACGCGAAGCGGAGCCTGGGGTTAGTCAAGCAAACTCATCAAGCCCGCGTAGCGGGGCGACAGATACTCGGCGGATCCCCTGTCGCCCCTACGCGGGCTCTGTCTTATTTCTCACATTATTCCCCAGGCGCGGCTTCGCCTTCGCCTGGGGGCTAATACTCTGTTCGCCAGCTACGCTGGCTCATTGAATCGGTTTTGATTCGTCGCCTCACAACACGCGCACGAGGGCCTGCAAAGGCCAAACTGTTCGCGCTTCGCGCTCATTGCGGGCGGGCCGCCCGCGCTTCCCAGTGAAGCGTTAACCGAATTGTCCCAACTTTTAAGCGCCCCCGGCTGCTAAAACCGGTGCTGACTTGCGCGATGAGAGGGGCATGGCTGATAATCCCCGTGATGAGTGCCATATTACATATCAAGCCCGCCCTGTATCTTCTAAGGAGAGCATAAAGAGTGAAAGCGGAATTACAGCAGTTAGTCGCTTTACAAAACCTTGATACAAGCATAAGAAGACTACAAGAAGAATTAGAGGCGATACCTCAAAGGCGCGCTGAGATCGAAAAAGAATTCGATCAGCGCGCTTTTGAAATAAGGGCACTCGAAAATGCCCGCGACGAAGCGCGCCATACCCGCACGAGGCTGGAAACCGAAGTCTCCGAACAGCGCATTCGCGTAGAACGTGCCGAGCGCAACCTGATGTCGTCGAAGAAACAGGACGAGTACACCGCGGCGATACGTGAAGCGGATGCGGCGCGCAAGCAAATCTCAACTCTGGAAACTCAAATTCTCGAACAGATGGAAGCGCTGGAAAAGTCGGAAGCCGCCCTTAACGAACGCGCCGATGAGATTGCTTCTTTGAATTCGGATCGCGATGCGCGTTTGCAGTCGTTTGACGATGAGACGCGGCAACAGGCTGACAAGCTTGCTTCGGCCCGGGCCGAACGGGAACAGTTATTAGGCGTGCTCCCGAAGCCGATGGGCAGTCTCTACAATCGCATTAGTAAGCGAATACGTGACGGCGTAGCGGTTGCAGAAGCGCGAAATGGCGCATGCATGGCTTGCTTCATGTCGCTCCGCCCGCAAGCGATGGCCCAGGTGCGACGGGGCGACGAGGTTGTGACTTGCGACAATTGCAATAGAATTCTCTACTACGCTCCCTCAGATAGCACCCCGGCAAACTCAGCGGCGGCTCAACCCAAGATGGCGCACACATAACGGGCAATACGGGCGGCACTCCTAACCAGGCACAAGCGGTTTCCCTGATTCATGAAAATATTGGTAACAGGCGGCGCGGGTTACATCGGCAGCGTCGTCACGGAAGAACTCGCCAAAGACGGGCACGAGGTTGTTGTTTACGACAATCTGCATAAAGGCCACCGCGAAGCTGTTATCTCCGCGGCTAAGTTTGTTAAAGCCGATCTGGCCGACCAATCAACCTTAGAAGCAACGCTATCAAATGAGGGAATCGAGGCAGTCATCCACATGGCCGCCGATTCCCTGGTCGGAGAGTCATGCGAAAATCCCGCCAAATACTTTCGCAACAACCTCGTCAACGGCCTGACGTTGCTGGAGTCGATGCAAAAGCGTGGCGTCAAGCGTCTGGTCTTCTCTTCAACCGCGGCCACTTATGGTGAACCGGACGGTCAGCCGATCACAGAGGACGCCGCTACTAACCCGACTAATCCTTATGGTGAATCCAAGCTGGCGTTTGAACACGCCATGCGTTGGTTCGATCAAGCCTATGGGCTTCAATACGCGTCGCTACGATATTTCAACGCCGCCGGCGCCAGTGAAAATTGTGGCGAGCGTCACGATCCCGAGACGCATATCATCCCAATCGCCCTCGAGGCGGCAGCCGGAACGCGCGACTTTGTGGAAGTCTACGGCGATGACTACCCAACCGCGGATGGCACGTGCGTGCGTGATTACATTCACGTGGTGGACCTCGCGCGGGCCCACATCCTGGCGCTTGGTGCGCTTAACGAAGGCAGTCGTATTTACAATCTGGGATGTGGCGGAGACGGCTACAGTGTTAACCAGGTGCTGGAAACGGCGCGCGAAGTTGCGGGCAAAGATATTTCCGCTCGTATTGGTCCAAGACGAGCCGGGGATCCGGCCGTGTTAATCGCCAGTTCTGAGAAGATAAAGAGGGAGCTTGGTTGGAAACCCGAATTTCAGGATCTGCGACTTATCATTGAATCGGCGTGGCGTTGGATGCAAAAGCATCCCCAGGGATATTCAGGGCAGTAACCTGACCGTGAAGGGTTTGCACAAGAAGTCGTTTAGGACAAGCGAGTCAAGTACAAGGTGCGAGGCCCGAAGGGCCGAGAGTCAATAGCCACGCCCGTGAGGGCGTGGAAAACCCGCAGCACCAAGTCGCGAGCGCCGAAGGTGCGATAGTCGGAAGGCGTTTTCAGGTTGGTCATGCTATTACACTGACGCACCTTCGGCGCTCGGATGAATTATTAATGCGATTCTCATCCACGCCCTCACGGGCCTGGCTATTGACTCTCGGCCCTTCGGGCCTTCAACCGTACTGATCGCTGACATCTGTTGTTATGGCAGCTAGTAAAACAACCACACCTAAGAAGGGGCAGGTAAAACGCACTCGTCAGTCGACAGCGTCGTCAATTTCACTCGAGGAGTTTCTCAGTCTCAAGAATCCGAAGGGTGATGTGCCAGTTGACCTCGAAGGTGAGCGCGTATCGCTTACGAGTCTCGAACGTGTCTATTGGCCGCAGGAGAAGATCACAAAGTTTGAGCTGCTTCGTTACTATCTCGCGGTCAGCTCCTACATCATGCCCTTTCTTAAGAACCGCCCGGCTATTTTGCAACGCTGGCCGCGCGGCGTTAACGCTCCCATGTTTTTTCAGCAAGACCTGGAGAGCGCGCCACCCTTCATCAAGACCGCCAGGCTTATAAATCGTGAGGGCCGGCAAATAGATTACGCAGTCTTCACTACCACCGCTTCGTTACTTCATTTCGTGAATCTGGGAACGATAGAGCAGCATCCCTGGCATTCGACTACCGCAAAGCTGGATAAACCCGATTGGATTGCGATCGATCTGGACCCTAAACAAGCGCCATGGGAAAACGTGCTGCAGGTGGCGCTGGTAGGCAAGCAGGTCTGTGATGAAATCGGTTTGCAGGCTTTTCCCAAAACCTCGGGCTCGTCAGGCATGCATATTTATTTGCCGTTAAAGGCCAACAATGACTACGACAAGGTGGCCGGATTCTCGCATCTGCTGGCAACAGAGATAGCGGGCCGAGTATCGAAAATTGCAACCGTGGAACGATCGATTTCCAAGCGTGGACGCAATCAGGTTTACGTAGACTGGATGCAGAATGCTCGCGGTAAGAGTCTGGCATCGGTATTTACCGCGCGGGCCAAACCGGGCGCAACAGTATCAATGCCTTTGTCGTGGAAACAAATTGAGCAGGGCGTGAAAATCTCCGACTTTACAGTCAGAAACGTTCCCGCACTGCTCAAGAAGAAGGGCAATGCTTGGGCGAAATTTTTTGATCAGCGGCAAACCTTAAAACTGCGCTGATGTCGGGGCCACGCTAGTTCTTAATCTTCACACCCGCTGAGAAACGGATACCGTCCTCGCGCCGGTTATCAAAAAACACCGGCAGATAGTCGACCTGTATTGGACGAATATCTATGCTATCGCTGGCTTTGATGTCCAACCCCGCTCCCAGAGCCATGGCAAACGCTGTTTCGTTTGTGTCAGGACAGGTGAAGTCGTCGTTCTTGAAATCCGCTTTCCATTTCTGCACACCGAACAGCGCATGCGCGAATGGAATCACTCGTGATGTGCGCCAGTTGAATCGCGGACCGAAAAGCAACGTATATCGCGACAGGCGCGCATCAAAAGTGCGTCCCGTCAGCGCGTCAGTGAATTCGGTATTGGCCCAGGTGGCGGAAAAATTTCCGACCAGGCCGATGTTGCGATGTACGTTGGCAACGACTTCGCCCGTCACGCCGTGGTGGGGCACGCGCTTGGAAACGAAATCCACGCGCTGCGTTGTGCCATTCGGATTAATGGCCAACCCGCGGGCGTCTAAACGGTCAGCGCCGTTGTTGGCACGCTCGTGAGCGTAGCCAATAAAGAATTCCCAATTTGAGTAGTCCTGAGCGAGACCCGCCGGGGCACAGACGAGGATAATCGCGATCAGCAGAAAAAGCTTACGCATGGGCGGTAGTCCTCCTTGAAACTTTCCCATCAACACGTTGTGGTGATAAGAAAAATAGGAACCCGCACGTGTTTCCAATTTTTCCAGTTGATTACCCGTTTATTCGAAAGGGGCACTCTTTTAACATGCATTCCGTGCGACAGGCAAGGTCAAAAGTCACTAAAGCGAGCTTTTCCATCCTCGCCTTACTCCTCTTTTGCAGCCTCCAGGCGTGGGCTCAGCAGCCCGTCAAGAACCAGGCAAAACTTCCCAGCAAATCACCTGTCAAAATCCCCGCACCTAGCCCAGTTGGCCCGGGTGCGACAAACAGTGTTGACCAGCTTATGGCGAGTGGACAAAGCGCTCACGAGGCAGGTCGTTATGAGGAGGCCATTAGCGCTTTCAATCGGGTGATTGCCCTGTCAGGGGCGCGTCCGCGCACTGCAGCCGTGGCCAGCTTCCTGATCGGCAACGTGAATATGACCCAGCGAAAGTTTGGGAATGCCGAGATTTCCTTTCAGCGAGCGACAACCCTTGACCCGAGTTACGCCGATGCATGGAACAACCTCGGTGAAGCGCTGGGCGAGCTGAAACAGTTTCCGCGGGCAATTGAGGCATTCAACAAAGCGGTCGGCCTGAACCCTAAACTCCTCAAAGCGCGTTATAACCAGGCGGTCACCTACGATCGCATGAAGAACTTTCGTTATTCGGAGTTTGTCTTCCGCGGCATCATCAAAAGCCATCCTGACTATTCGCTGGCGTACGATGGTCTGGCAGTGACACTTTCAAAATCCGGCCGCGCCAAAGAAGCAATTCCACTTCACGAAAAAGCGATCAGTCTGCTGCCCACCGAACCTTCCTATTATTTCAACTACGCCATCAGCAACCTCATGATGGGCAACACCGCCAAGGCGCTCGAGCAACAGGAAAAACTAAAAGCGATCGATCCATTGGTCGCCGACCGGCTGGCAAGCGTGATCGTGAGGAGGCAGATGTAAGTCTTGTCGCTTTGCATCTTCAGAGACGAGGCTTGGCACAAAACTCAGGCATCCGCAACAGGGCTGCAACGACATTGAAGGCCCGAAGGGCTGTCAGTTAAATAGCCACGCCCGTGAGGGCGTGGAAAAGTAACGCCAACAGCCTCGAGCGCCGGCCCTTTGGGCCTGGCGCAACCGGACAAGGTGGAATCATCTAATCGGTTTGCGTTAGTAATGTTGGTCGGATTTCTTGCCGCCCTTACCTTTGCGCCGCTTCCCACGACGCTTCTCATCAACGCCCTTCAACGAAGCGAGTGGCCATAGTTTATGTTCGATTGCTGCTAAACCCGCTTCCGTAACCGCGCGCAGCACTTCTTCCGAAGACTTGTAAGCAGGCGCTGCTTCATCGAGTGGCACGCGCCCATCGATGTTCACCAGAATTCCAGCTGCTGCATATTCATCGTCAATTTGTCGTTGCGAAAGCGTTCGATTCGCTGCGCCGCGAGAAAGTTTGCGACCAGCGCCATGGTTAACGGAGAACGCACTCTTCACCGCGCCGGCAAGCGGACGCAGGATATAGCTGTAGTCCTTGTTGCTTCCGGGAATCAAGACCGGGTGGCCTTTATCCTCCCAATGAGTGCCCTTCAAAAACGGGTGGCCCGCAGGAAACGCGCGAGTCGCTCCTTTTCGATGTACCCACACGTTGCCATATTCGGGATGCCACTCCTGCTGCACCAGGTTGTGGCTGATCTCATAAATCAATTCCAAGTCGGACCTAAAGACTTCGCGAAACGCTTTGGCCACCCCTTCAAAGATGATCAGACGATTAAGAATCGCGTAGTTGCCGCCGGCCGCCACGGCGTTTAGATAGTCCTTGTAATGACGTGACTCGGGGGTGAAGTATCCCAGGTCGATATCGGTGACGGCGTCAGGTCGTTCAGCTCGCGCCATTTCAAAAAAGTTTGTGGCGAGGCCGTGGCCGAAGCCACGACTTCCGGTGTGTACCTGAATGAAGAGCGTGCCGCTCATCTCGGAACGCTGCAACTCAATAAAGTGGTTACCACCTCCCAGACTTCCGAGTTGGTTCATGCCTCGCTCCGGCTTGCCCTTGCCACCTTGCGGAATCTTCCAATCTTCATCAACTGGAATTCGGTGTCGTTCGGCCCGACTGCGATCAAAAGTGGCTCCGTATTTTTCGACGTAGTACTCCGCGCCGCCTCGGACCAAATTATTGAACTCCGTTTCCGATAACTCTCCAAAGCGATCGCTCTTGCCGCCGTAACCCATTTCAACGCGTTCCATAACCGCGCGATTAAACTGAGCTTTCTTTTCCGGTGTGGCGAGGTCGAAAGGAACGCTTGACTGAGCGCTCATCATGCCGCAACCGATGTCATAGCCGACCGGCCCCATTGCAACTGCGCCGGTGTCTACGTCGGTGAGGATCACACAACCAACCGGCACGCCGTACCCGTAGTGAACATCCGGTGTAATCACAACCAGCTTCACGCCCGGGAATCGCGTCGCGTTAACGATCTGACTGTAGAGAGTGTCTTCAGCGTCGTTGAGCAATGTCTCTGTTAGGAACAAACGCACCGGCACATGGCCGATATCTTCGGTTTGCAACTGATAAAAGCCTTCGTCGCCTCGCTTAGCGAACGATTTCCAATTGGCTGCGTTCCTCAAGGATTTTGATCCTGCTTTGATAGTTAAATCTACTCCGGGTTTCGTCATGAGCCTCCCTATCCGTTGTCCGGGGCAGTAGCCCGACCGTCAGGGAGGGCTCCGGCACGTTCAACATTATGCAGAAGATGGTGTAGTCAGATCAGGCTCTGCCGGGCTGAGTCCTCCCTGACGGTCGGGCTACCGCCCCGAAGTCAGAATGCTCGCAATCTGCTCCGCGAGTTCCCCCGCTTTCTGCGTTTCCTCTACACCGACCCGCAGGTCGGCCAAGCCATACACAGGACGTCGTTCATCGTAAAGCTGCTGCGCCATTTGCTGGTTACGCGCAAGTGGTCTCCCTTCCCTTGTCTCCGAAATCCGTTTCCAGCAAACATCAAACGGTGCGTCAAGCCAAACCGTCAATACTCCGTATTCCTTCAATAGCTCACGATTGGCAGCGACCATCCAGGCGCCGCCGCCGAGTGAGATGACATCTGCACCACCGGTCAACGCAGCTCGCAACTGCTCCGTTTCTATTTTGCGAAACTGCTCCTCACCATCCGTTTCGATAATCTCTCGCACACTACGTTTCTGGGAGTCCTCTATCCGCTCATCAAGATCGACCACTTCGCAATGCAATAGCGCAGCAACGTTCCTGGCCACAGTAGTCTTGCCGCAACCCATAAACCCAGTGATTGCCATACGCGGGTGACTCATCCTGATGTGCTCGTAGTTATCCGTGCAATTACCGCGGCTTTGCCGCACGTTGTGCGGTAAGGCTTTGCCTTACCGTATTCAGGTCCGAACCAACAGGAGGCTGCGCCGCCGAGATTCCGAGGCAGAGCCTCGATAGAAAGCAATGCTTGATGGTAAGGAACAGCCTTACCGCACAACGTGCGGCAAAGCCGCCGGCCAAGTGTCGCAATAATCGCCGGTTGGGTTCACTGCTCTACCACGGCCTGAAGTGCCTCATAGAACTTTGGAGAGGACGCTGCGACGCAATCAGCGCCCATTATTTCCGATTCGCCTTCTGCCAAAAGCGCTGCGACGCTGAAAGCCATCACGATCCGATGGTCGCCAAATGAATCAAGTCTTGCCGCCTTTAGCTGTCTCGAGCCGGACACACGCAACCCATCCTCGAGTTCCTCAACCTCAGCTCCCATGGCCCGTAAATTTGAAACCGTTGCCGTAATTCGATCGCTTTCTTTAAAGCGTAATTCCCCCGCGTCTTTGATCTCGAGGGTGGCTTGCGTTTGCGTTCCCACTACGGCCAGCAACGGCAGCTCGTCGATCATTGAAGCAGTTAGTTCACCACTAATTACTATCGCCGAGATCGCGGGCGTCGTCCTAGCTCCGCCAACATGAATAGTTCCGACCGGTTCATTGCAATCCTCTCTAGCGTTTGCCACTTCGATAGAAGCACCTAGCGACTGCAACGTTTGCAAAAAACCAATCCGAGTAGGATTTAATCCGACTTGCTCAATCGTCAAATCGGAACCTGGAAGGAGCGCGGCTGCGGCAAGGAAAAAAGCTGCGGTGGAAAAGTCTCCCGGCACTCTTACATCGGCGGCATCAAATGTCGCTGGACCATTCACTGCACAACTGCGAACCCCTTTCTCTTTGCTTATCGCGACCGGCACACCGAACCATTGCAACATCCGCTCAGTGTGGTCACGGGACATGAAGGCGTGCTCGCTAACTTCTGTTTTCCCCTCGGCGTGCAAGCCGGCCAGTAGAAGGCAGGTCTTCACCTGTGCACTCGAAATCGGGAGTTTAAAGTCGATTGGCGCAAGTGGCCGGTGACCCTCGACACACAAAGGAGGTCGAGCACCTTCTGAACATATGCGCGCACCCATTAATTCAAGCGGCTCGATGATTCGCTGCATCGGACGCGAACGCAGTGAATCATCGCCGGTCAGGGTCGTCTTGAAGTTGTGTCCGGCGACCACACCCGCGAGCATGCGCAACGTTGAACCACTGTTGCCGCAATCCAACACGCCGGAAGGCTCACTCAATCTACCGATGCCCGCTCCAGTTACCGTAATGTTCTTTCCGTCCTGCTCGATTCGCACCCCAAGTTTTCTGAGAGAGGAAATCGTTGAAGCACAATCGCTGCTGGAGGAAAAGTTGGAAATTCGCGAACGGCCCCGGGCAAGCGCTGCGATGATCGCCGCCCGGTGAGAGATAGACTTGTCTCCTGGAAAACTGAGGGTTCCTCTTAGTCGTCGCGCCGGCTTGATCTTCATTAAGTAATCTTACCTGCTCAGGTTCGCGGAGCGTTCTCATTAACACCGTGGTTGAAGCCGGTGTCAAAGCACTCCAATTCTTGTAAACGGTTTCAACTGTTTACCGGCATCCGGGAACCGTTGAAACGGTTTCCTTTTCCATAGTCGCCTGTTGGTCACCGGGCTGAAGCCCGGTGTTAATGAGAACGCTTTTTGTGTAAAGTTCTGCGGAATTTCCCTTTTTAGCTTTTCTTGACACGCGGTACACCAGCATGTTACACCCTCAGCCCTCCGGGTAACTTTTGGAGTTCTTAAAGCAGCCGAGACCCCCACACGAATGGCTCTTGGAGCGGCCATGTCTTTTTACTGTGACTCTAGAGACGACTGAACTCAGATTCGCGAGCCGTATCGAAGCTGTCGCCGAAGCCGCTGCTGCCGTTTCCGAGTTCCTGAGTCGCGCAGGTGTCAGCGATGACGTAGCTTTTGGGATAGACATGGCGGTGCGTGAAGCGGTAACCAATGCCGTCGTTCACGGCAACAAGCTTGATGAAACCAAGTTTGCCGAGCTCAAGTTAGAAAGCTTGCCTGGAGCTTTAGAGATTACCGTGCACGACCAGGGGCCCGGCTTCAATCCGAGCGACATCCCCGATCCGACAAAAGAAGAGAACATCTTAAAAACTTCCGGGCGCGGGATTTTCTTTATGCGTAATTTTATGGACGACGTTGAGTGGACTGTTAATCCAAAAGGTGGCACTACAGTTCGTATGAGTAAAAAACTTATTTGATTTTAGGATCTGGTTTTAGCGATACCTCATGGGGTCGAGGGTGCCTAATACAACCCAGCGGCTGAAGATGCAAAAGTGGAACTCATGAATCAAGCTTCTTAAAGGAGACTGCTGACAATGGCTGAGCTAAATATTTCGGAACGCCAATCTGGGGATGTAACCATTTTGGATATGGATGGCAAGATTACGATTGGCGAAGGTAGTGTAGCGCTGCGCAGTGCAGTTCGCCGGCTGCTGGAAGAAGGCAAGAAGAAGATCCTGCTCAATCTGGCTAAAGTGGGCTATATCGATTCGAGTGGCATTGGCGAACTCGTTTCCAGTTATACGGCCATAAACAAAGAGGGCGGCGAGTTAAAGCTTCTCAACCTGACGCAAAAACTTCAGGACCTGTTAACAATTACCAAACTGTTGACCGTTTTTGACGTATACGAAAGCGAGTCAGACGCCCTCAGCAGCTTCAAGTAGGGATGGTTGTTGTGTGGGAATCGGAAGTACGGAAATATTCAAGGGAGATTAAAGATGGCAGAACTCGAAGTTAATGAGCGACAGGCAGGAGACGTAACCATTCTGGATATGATCGGCTCAGTAAGAATGGGTGAAGGCGCCATCTCGCTCCGCAACTCAATTCGCGGTCTGGTCGAAGGCGGCAAGAAGAAAATTCTTCTGAATCTTAATGGTGTGAAGAACATCGACTCCAGCGGTATTGGAGAACTGATCGCCAACTACACGACCGTCAGCCGCGATGGCGGTCAACTGAAGCTGTTGAACCTTACCGATAAGATTCAGAACCTGCTCGTGATAACTAAGCTTCTGACCGTATTTGACTCTTACGACAACGAAGCGGAGGCATTAAATAGCTTCAAGTAGGTAGGACAGGCATTCTTGCCTGTCAGCTTCACAGATGACGGGCACAACTGCCTGTCCCACAGATGTTTCGTTCCACCTTTCGCCGTCTGCTCGCGCTGGATGATCCACCAGAGCGGACGGCGCTTGCTTTTGCAATCGGAGTCTTCATTGCGTTTTCGCCTTTCCTCGGCCTGCACACTATCCTGGCCACGTTAATTGCCTTTCTCTTCCGCTTCAACAAGGTTGCCATCTACAGCGGCACGTTCATCAACAACCCGATATTGACGCTCGTGCCGATCATCATCGCTTCATACGCGGTTGGGGCTTTTGTCCTCGGCCGTCCACTGCAGATACCGCCGGAGGGCGTTGCCCTTTTGAAGGATCCGCACCTGCTGACTGCTGATTACTATCGCAAGCTTTTCCACGAGAGCTGGCAAATTGTCTGGCCGTTTGCCATCGGCGGCATGATTCTATCGGTAGTTTGTTCGGTCACTGCTTATCCGGTAACATCATGGTTGTTACGGAGAAAGCGACGTTCAATGTCACCAGGATAATCATTCAAAAGCGGGGATACGTGGCATCGCTATCGTTCGAATAGTGCATCTCTACATTCCGTGCGACTTTTCCGAATTACCAATCCAACTGAATGAGTTTAATCAGAAGTATGAAGAAGTTATTTTTCGCAGCAATCATTGCTGCTCTTGGTTCCGGGAGCGCTCTAGCTCAAGTAACGCCGGCAGCCTCACCCACACCGAAGCAGCCGACAGCCGTGCAACAGCGAGAAGCCACAATTTTTGACGTATCACAGTATGGCGTCGCATTTCACGTTGAACCCAGACTGATAATCATGATGGCAGCTCTTGAAGCAGCAGGCTTTGAGGCGGGCTCATCAAGTACACCACCTTCAGTTTTCAGAGCTAACGTCCGCAAAGATCTCGCCAATCTGGATCCCGACCTGCGCGCTCGCATGCGCACCTTCTACGAACGGAACAAACTACCAGCTCCAGCTACTGCCGCGGACCAGGCCGCCCGCTATGTGTCATTGGCATTCGCGCTTGGTCAGCCGCCGACTCTTGATGCGCCTGCTCGTTCTGAAGAGCTTCCCGCAAGTTTGCTTGAAGTGCTGGATTTCGCTCCGCTCGTGCAGGAGTTTTATCGCCGCTCCGGAATCGCTGAAAAGCTCGCGGATTACACACGTGCCTACCAGGCGGAGGGCGACCGCTTAAGAAAACCGACTGGGGAGATGGTCAACGCTGTGTTGTCGTACCTGCACACTCGACCGATCACCGTTTCACTCGAGCGCGTTCGCGTTCAGACTCCCCAAGCCGGGAAAAAGAAAGACGCGCCTCGGTTCTCGACGCGAGAGCTGGAGCGCCGCTTTTATGTAGTGCCGGATCTGCTCGGCGTTCCGGGGGCGATTAATTTCAGAGTGATTGCTGACGAATACTACGTAGTCCTTCCCGAAGGTACTGACCCGGCTTCTTCGGAATTGCGTCGCGGCTACCTGCAATATGTGATTGATCCGCTGCTGGTCAGGTTTAATCGTGCGATCGCGGACCGTCGCGAACCGATCAAACAACTTTTGGCCGCGCGAGAAAAAGCCGGAGCCGAGGTTAGCCCTGATGTTTTTATAGCTGTTTCGCGTTCACTGGTTGCCGCAGCCGAGGCACGGTTCGACGAAGTTCGACGTCTGGATGCGCTGGCGCGCGAAGCTCGCGCAAACTTGTCGGCGGCGACGACCGAATCCGCGCGACAGGCCATTACGAAGGAATTAAGAGAGGCGACAACGGCAGTTCAGGACGAGACCGCCGCGCGACTGACAGAGAGTTATGAAAAAGGAGCGGTGCTCGCTTTTTACTTTGCTGACCAGCTAAAGGACGTCGAGGCTTCCGGCTTTGATGTGGCAAATTTCCTGGCCGACATGATTGCTTCGTTTGATCCGGTGCGTGAGCAGAAGCGGCTAGCTGAAAACGCCGAAGCACGCAACCGCGCCTTAGCTGCTCGCGAAGCTCGCCTGGTTACCAGAAATGCAGCACCGCTGATGTCAGAGGCTCCCGCCGGAGACACGGCTAAATCTGCGCAACTCATGCGACAGCTTACTGAGATCGAGCAAACCCTTCGGCTCAAGGACTATACCGGAGCGGAGGCGCGTCTTAAGAATCTGATGCGTGAATACACGCGCGAGCCACGCATCTTCTTTGCGCTGGCCCAGACGGCAAGCTTTGCCGCGGCTGACGCCATCGACGAGGAAGTTCAAGCCGAACGTCTAAATCGAGCCCTGGCAAATTATCGTCTGGCGCTGGAAGCGTCTTCTCCGGAAACTGATCGTGCGCTCATCTCGCGCTCCCATGAGGCGATGGGCAGAATTTATGCTTTTCTGGAGAACGGTGCGGAAGCGTCGCGAGAGTTTGACGAGGCCATCAAGGTTGGCGACGTGCCGGGCGGGGCTTACAAAGAGGCTTTGGAAGGCAAAAAGAAGTTGGCTCAGCCAGAATAATATTCGCTGGAGGGAAAGGGTAAGGGGGAAAGGTTAAGGGGAAAACGATTTTTGCTCGCTTCCGTTTACCCTTTCCCCTTGCCCCTAAAGTTTTTAGATCGGCTGGGTTGTTCGTGTTCTCATAACGCGAGGCTTGACCAGTTTGTTTGGGATGTCGATTTTGATCTCGGGAATGACTGGCAGCTCGATCCGCGGGAGCGCAATGTTCACGGCCGGGATTGTCCCCAAGGCTACGCGCGGCACCACGATGGTTTGTCCGCCGGCGCGCGGCGCGCCCATGACGCCGGGCGTCCCTTCTTTAGGCGTCACCGTGATGCTTCGCTGATTCTTGTTGCGTATCACAGTCAGTGTGACATCGCCATCCTTTTTCTTGTTGATGGCCCGCGAAATGTCACCCGAGCCTTCTACCTTATCGCCGTCAATCGCAGTGATAACGTCACCAGCTTTAATGCCGGCCTTGGCTGCCGGACTGTCATCAGCAACGCTGGTAACCAGAACACCCTTGCCGTCGGAGACTCCAAAATATTCGGCCAGCTGTTTATTTAGCTGCATCGTGCTGACGCCGATCCGGCGATGGTTGCCGAAAGAATAAATGTAGGGTTCCGCGCCCAGGCCCTGCCCTTCCCACTTCCAGACATTTGCTCCCGGCGGCATTACTTTGTGCAGTTCCTTGAGCTTGTCTAGACCTTTAAACTTCTCGAGATCCTTCAATCCTTCCAACCCTTGCAACTTTCCGAGTTGCATCGCGTTGAAAGCATTCTCGCGCTTGCCCATCGTCACCGACACATCCTGTTCGCCGCCACCGCGGCTGATGTTGAGTCTGACACTCTGATCGGGAGCAACCTCCGAAACGAGCCGGCTCAGCTTGCGGGTACTGGTAACGCTGTCATTTTCGAAACGTAAAATCACATCATCTTTTCTTAGACCTGCTTTTTCGGCAGGGCTGTCCTTAACCACCTCGGTGACGCCGACGCCGCGCACTTCGCGCATGCCGTAGCGTGCCATGTTTTCCTTGGTGATGTCTTCGGTGTGAACACCAAGGAAGCTGCCACCGTCAAAGAACATGGTGAACGCACCCGGCGCGTCGCCCTGCAGGGTAAATACTCTCGGTGACGGCGGATCGGCCGGCACCGCTGGGGTGGCCTGTTGCGCCAGCACAATGCCACAAGTCAAAACGAGGGAAGCTATCAAGTAAAAGGCTTTCTTAAGATTCATACAGAGAGGTCCTTCCGGTAGATTTGTTGGGTTTACACGCAGGCGCGCACGTGGGGTTCCAAAAAAGAAGGATCAATGGCCAAATTGGCGAATTCAGAGGTGGGTGTTTGGTCGAGCCGGCCGGTTGTTTGCTGAGCGCCTCACGCTGCCGCGAGGGTTCGGTAAACCTCTTTTCCATCCGCCAGCTCAAGGGCTATCTTCCGTTCGGAGTGAGCCAGGTCAAGATGCGCCACGGCCTCGGAAACGGAGAGAAAGCGGTGCACATCATCCGCTTCCGGAAACATTTGACGCGCGACTTCCCACGCCGTCGTGCCGTTCTTGGTTACGAGCCGAATAACCTCCGCTTGACGTTCCCTGATGGCGCGAAAATAACGATTAAACAGTTCCTCGTAGTCATGAACCGGTCCGCCGTGCCCGCCATGAACAAGCGTCGGCGCGAAACTGCGCAGGCGGGCCAGACTAACTAGATATTCCGCGAGCGAAGGAAAGCGTTTGGATGGATCAGTTGGGTCGGTGGAGAGAATCGGATTTGGTGTGACTCGTTTCAGCACGCAGTCGCCCGCGATTACAGTGCGATCAGCTTCGCGCACAAAAGAGCAAGAGCCGGGTGTGTGACCTGGCGTATGAACCACGCGGAGACTGCCGGTGGCAAATTCCAATTCTTCTTCGTCGCGCAGTTCACCATACTCACCTTCAGCAAATGAATCGGCATATTGGCGCACCCCTTCGTAAAACTTGCGCATAGCGTTTATTTCATTTGCAGGTACGCCCGCGCGCGCCAGTAATGTTCTGTGCTCCTCATACTCGAGCCGGCCCACGCGATGACCACTTTCCCACGCGTGCACCAGCACTTCAGCGTCTTTAGCTTCGTCACGCAACGAGCGAGCGAGGCCGCAATGGTCCTCGTGAGCATGCGTCAAAACTATGCGGCGAATGTCGCTCACGCGAATGCGTGCCTTCCGCAGCCCTTCGCGCAGTGCCTCATTTGCTTCTTTAGTCTTCGGCCCGGTATCGATGAGGGTCACAGGATCCTCAGTGATCAGGTAGACGTTCACCGGACCGATGTAAAAGGGTGTGGGTAATGAGATGGGAGCGATGCGCATTATGATGACGATTGCGGAACGAGGCTTGGAAAAGGGGGAAATAGGGTAAAAGGGTAAAGGGAAAACAGCGAGGTAATCGAGAGAATTTCTATTCTTACTATTTCCCCTTTCCCCTATTACCCCTTTTCCCCTATTTCCCCTTACCCTTTTCCCCCGATCTCAGTACGCCCACTTGTTCGCTTGAATCAGCACATCAGCGATGCGTTGGCGGGCGGCAATCGTGTTCACGGGCGTTAGTTTCGTAAACCGACGCAGAGCGGCCAATAGCGTGCGTAGCTCGTCTCCCTCGGCCATTCCCGCGAGCGTGTTCTTTGCGTGTGCCTCGATGCGCTCGACCGCGTCGTTGCAAAACACCCTCGTCATATCAATGTACCGCGCTGCCGCCTCTTCGCCCTGCGACGCTGCCAGCTTGCGTGCACGCAGAATCGCAGACTCCATCGCATACGCATCCATGATGATGTCGGCAATGCCAAGCAGAATTTCCTGCTGATCCGCGAGTGTCGTCATGAACTTCTGGGCGGCAGTTCCGAGCGTCATCAGCGCAACCTTCTTGGCATTGCTCGCCAGCTTTTCCTCAACCGCTAACACTGCATCGTCTTCGTCAAAGCTTGCCATCTGCGGGGTCAGTATCTCGTCCATCAAAGCCTGTGCAGCCGGCAACAACGCAAGTTTGCCGCTCAGCGCACTCTTCATCAGACGACCCGGGATCAGCATGCGATTGATTTCATTCGTGCCTTCGAAAATGCGATTGATGCGCGAGTCGCGATAAGCGCGTTCGGCCGGGTAGTCGGCTGAATAGCCGTAGCCGCCGTAGATCTGCACCATCTCGTCGACCACATAGTCGCAGTATTCGGACAGTGCCACTTTTATGATTGAACACTCCGCCGAGTACTCCTCAATCGCCTTTAACTTTGCGTTAGGATCGGTGGTGTCGCTGATTGCCGTTTCGATCATTCCCAACGTCCGGTAAATCATCGACTCACCAACCCAGGTGCGTATTGCCATCTCACCCAGTTTTGATTTGATCGCGCCAAACGACGAGATCGACTTACCAAACTGATGTCGCTCATTCGCGTAACGCACCGATTCGTTAACCATCAACTTCATGCCGCCTATGCACATCGCCCCAAGTTTAAAGCGGCCGATGTTCAGCGTGTTGAATGCGATCTTGTGACCTTTGCCGACTTCTGCCAGCAGGTTCTCAACCGGGGCCTTCGCGTCCGCCAGCACCAGGGGCGTCGTGCTCGATCCCTTAATGCCCATCTTGTGTTCTTCTGCACCGGGAGAAACGCCTTCCTGCTTCTCGACGATAAAGGCGGTAAACTTGTCGCCATCAACCTTGGCAAACACGATAAAGATGTCGGCAAAGCCGCCGTTGGTAATGAACATCTTCTCGCCGTTGAGGACGTAATGAGTGCCATCATCACTCAAGCGCGCGGTGGCCTTCGCTGCCATCGCATCGGAACCGGAACCAGCTTCCGTCAATGCGTAAGCCGTGATCAGCTCGCCAGTCGCAATCTTCGGCAAATACTTTTGCTTGGCGGCTTCGGTTCCGAAGTAGATGATTGGCAACAGGCCTATGCCACTCTCCGCGCCCAGCGTGGTAGCAAACGATGCGCAGCGTCCAATGTTTTCACCCACCAAAGCTCCACTCGTCTGATCCAGTCCCAGTCCGCCGTATTCCTCGGGGATATTGGCGCCGATAAGACCAAGGTCAGCCGCTTTCTTGACGAGATCGCGCGCGAGTTGCCAATCCTTTTTCTCCAGTTCGTCGATGCGCGGAATAACTTCGTTGTCAATAAACTGGCGCGTAGTTTCGGCGATCATGCGATGCTCTTCGGTGAAGTCTTCCGGAGTAAACACTTCTTCGGGAGTACGCTCTTCAATCAGAAAAGCACCTCCTGTGATTATCCGCCTCTGCTCAATTACGGCTGCCATTGCTTTTCCTTTCTTTCGAGGAATTCAAAATTAATTCTCGAGCTGAATTCTTATCTCGGCCGGCATTAACTCTTTGAGGTTGGGGTAAGCCTCCAAAATCCGTATCAGGTCCAGCTCATCCTTCTTACGTTTGCTGACGCGTCGTTCAGCGTCACGCCAAGCCCAAACTTTTCCGCGAACAACGTTTGCCAGTGAAGCCACCGGAACCTGCTGACCGAGCACTACTCGAATTGATGTGTCGGCCAGGAATTCCTGATAACGCGGATCGAGACTTAATTGTATTCGTAAGTCGCTATTCGCCATCTTCGCATTTACCGAATGCGCAAATTCTTCAAGAGAAAATCCTGCTTCGACTAATGCGTTCTTGATTGATTGCAGTTTTGAAGTGATTACGACAATGTCGGCGTCAAGGGTATACACGGGCTCAACGTAGCAATTAACGGCAAGGCCCCCGATCAAGCACCACGGACCGTTCGCATTTAAGATACCGACAAGCGTAGCGAAGTCACTGCTGCCGCTGCCGGTTATCGACTCAAATACCTCAGAAGCAGTCATAATCAAAGAGTTCAAACGTGTGGGTTATTGATAGCGCCGGCTTAGTTCAGTCTTTCAAAAATCCCTGCGGCGCCCATTCCGCCGCCGACGCACATTGTCACCATGCCGTAGCGTCCGTTGCGACGCTCAAGCTCGCGCAGGATTGAAGCAGTCAGCTTCGCGCCCGTGCAGCCGAGCGGATGGCCCAGAGCAATCGCTCCGCCGTTTACGTTGACCTTATCGACGTCCAGGCCCAGCGTTTTAATTACGGCCAGCGACTGTGCGGCAAATGCCTCGTTTAGTTCAATCACATCGATTTGATCTAGCCTCAAACCGGCCAATTTAAGCGCTTTCGGAATCGCGAAAACTGGACCAATTCCCATTTCCTCAGGCGGGCAACCGGCCGTCGCATAAGCAACGAAACGCGCCATCGGTTTTAGACCAAGACTCTTCGCTCGCTCGTCAGACATGACCACTGCTGCGGCCGCCCCGTCTGACATCTGTGAAGCGTTGCCGGCGGTAATCGTGCCCTTAACGCTGAAGGCCGGTTTCAGCTTTTGCAAACCTTCAATGGTGCTGTCTCGGCGCACGCCTTCATCGCGATCAAACACTACCTCGCGCTTTTGTTTTCGTCCCTTTTCGTCCAGTTCCTCAAATGTGACGGTGACCGGCACAGTCTCGTCCTTGAACTTGTCAGCATCGAGCGCGGCCGCCGCGCGCTGATGCGAGCGCAACGCAAACTCGTCCTGCTCTTCACGAGTCACACCGTATTTCTGCGCCACATTTTCAGTCGCTAGACCCATGTTCAGATAGAAATCAGGATAGTGTTCGACCAGGTACGGATTGGGCCGAATTATGTGACCGCCCATCGGGATCATCGACATGGTTTCCAAACCGCCTGCCACAATCGTGTCAACGCTTCCAGTGCGAATTCGATCAGCAGCCATCGCAATTGACTGCAGCCCGGAAGAGCAGAAGCGATTGATGGTCATTGCACTGGTCTCAACCGGCAGACCGGCGCGAATAGCGGCAGCACGAGCTACATTCATCCCCTGTTCCGCTTCGGGCATGGCGCAACCCATGATCACGTCTTCGATTTCCGATAGCTCGAGACCGGAAACGCGCGCCAACGCTTCCCTGATGACCGCGCTACCCAATTCGTCGGGCCGCGTGTTGCGCAACGTGCCCTTTGGCGCTTTGCCAACCGCGGTCCTAACTGCCGATACAATCACTGCGTCTTTCATAAGTTTGTCCAAAGTCCAATGTCCAAGGTCCAAGGTCCAAAGTCCAAAGTCCGCCATCCAAACTAGAATCTAATACGCCAACATCGTAAAGCCGATCTACGCGGAAGCATTTCCCTCTTCGCAGAACAGACTTTGGACATTGGACTAATTCCTAAGCGGTTTCCCCGTCTTCAGCATCGCCGCCAGCCGTTCCTGAGTTTTGCGCGTTCCTGCCAGCGATAGAAACGCTTCGCGTTCGAGATCCAGTAGATACTGTTCGGAGACGCGTGTTTCGTGGTTCAGATCTCCGCCCGTCAGAATTCGCGCCAGCTTTTCTCCAATTAACGCGTCGTGATCCGAGATAAAACCACCTCGCTTCATCTGGTGAATGCCCAGCTTCAGGGTCGCAAGGGCCGGATTACCCAGCGCCAGAATGTCAGTCCTTGGTTGCGGCTGTACATAACCGCTCGCAGCCAGTGACAAAACTTCCTGCTTCGCGTCGGCAAGCAAACGATCTCCGTTCATTGAAATGGAATCGTCTGCGGAAAGAAACCCAAATGTGCGCGCCTCCTCGGATGAGGTGGCCACCTTCGCAAGTGCGATGGTTTCAAAAGCACGCTTCACAAAAGGAAACGGATCGGCGTCGTCAACATTTTTCGGAATTGAATCGAGCGTGCGCAATAGCAGCTCTTTCGTTCCGCCCCCCGCAGGAATAATGCCGACGCCCACTTCCACCAAACCTATGTACGTCTCCGCTGCGGCGCGTACCCTGTCGCCGTGCAAAACCATTTCGCAACCACCGCCAAAAACCATATTGAAAGGTGCAACGACGACCGGTTTGGGCGAATAACGCAGGCTCATCGTGGACGCCTGAAACGCCCTCGTCATCATATCCAGCTCGTCCCAATTCTCTTCCTGGGCCTCCATCAACATCAGCATGATGTTCGCCCCGACACAAAAATTTGCGCCCTGATTGCCTACTACCAGCCCGACAAAATTCTTTTCCACCTCGGCTAGCGACTGTTTAAGCATCTGCAAGGTGTCGCCGCCGATGGCATTCATCTTCGAATGAAATTCGAGACAGGCAACACCGTCGCCGATATCAACCAATGAGGCGCCGGCATTTTTCTTGATGACGCCGGTGCGGTCCTTAACTGACTTGAGAACAATAACGCCCGGTTGATCGGCGAGCGGCAAGTACTGTTCAGAAGCTAAGTCGAAATAAAACTGCTGTCCGCTTTCTTTCTTGTAAAAAGACTTCGCTCCGGAATCCAACAACTTCTGTACATTCGCCGGAATCGGTTGACCCTCTTCCTTCATTCGCGCGACTGATTTTTCCAATCCCACTGCATCCCAGGTTTCGAAAACACCAAGCTCCCAATTAAAACCCCAACGCATACCTCGGTCGACTTCTACTATCGTGTCCGCGATTTCCGGGATGTGGTTTGCCGCGTAACGGAAAGTGCGCGACATGGTCTTCCAAAGAAAGGCCCCAACGCGGTCTTTGTTCCAAACAAGAGTTTTAATGCGTTCGGGCAAATCCTCGATGTTCTTTGCCATGTCGAGCGCGGGCAGCTTTACCTTTGCACCGGGCCGGTATTCGAGCGTCGCGTGATCAAGAGTCCAGATTTCCTTCTTACCACGTTCGCCCGGTTGCCGGCGGTAGAAGCCGCCTTTTGTTTTGTTTCCCAAAATTCCGCGCCCGATCATCTGCGTCAGAAATTCCGGCGCCACAAAGATTTCCCGCTCCTCGTCCTCAGGCAATGCCTCGTAAAGGTTTTTGACGACGTGCCCAAACACGTCCAAACCAACTAAATCAAACGTGCGGAAGGTAGCGGTCTTCGGACGTCCGACAGCCTGACCGGTAATCTTGTCAACCTCTTCGATCGAATAGCCCTCATCCAACATTGTCTTGATAGTGACCATCGCGCCGAAGGTGCCGATGCGATTGGCAATGAAGTTTGGACGATCCTTGGCAGCGACCACCCCTTTGCCGAGCCGTTGATCGAGGAAGCCGTACATGAAACAGGAGACTTCGCCCCTGGTCCACTCGGTGCGGATTATCTCGACCAGATGCAGGTAACGAGGCGGATTGAAAAAATGCGTGCCCAGAAAGTGAGCGCGAAAATCGTCTGAACGGCCTTCGGCAAGTTGTCGAATGGGAATACCGCTGGTATTGGAGGCGACGATGGAGCCCTGCCGCCGTTGTTGATCGACGCGTTCGTAAAGGCTGCGCTTGATTTCAAGATTCTCGACGACGGCTTCGATGATCAGGTCGCAATCTTTTAGTTTCGACATGTCATCGTCGAAATTTCCGATTGTCACGAGTGACGCGTTATCTGGAGTAAAGAATGCTGGCGGTCGTGCTTTCCTGGCCGCCTCGAGCCCGGCGCGGGCAATTGCATTTCGATCGTCACCGTCGCGGGGAGTAATGTCGAGCAATAGAGTAGGAATTTGGGCGTTCGCGAGGTGGGCAGCAATCTGCGCCCCCATCGTACCTGCGCCCAGGACGGCTGCTTTTTCGATTCGCATAGGATTCTTAGAACAGGTCTCCCCTGTTCTTCTTTAGTGACCCGACTAACTGTCTTGAAATCTAATCTGGTATTTGGATTTTACTGAATGAACGCTCATTCAGCAAGGTTTACCGCTCCAACGAGCCTGCGTGAGCAGGCGGCTGGAGTAGCCCCAAGGCGACGCGAAGCGGGGCCTGGGGATAGTAAGAATCAGGGCCCAGCCCGCAAAGCGGGCGACAGTGGTTCCAGATTGTTCTGCCGCCCGCTATGCGGGCTCAAATAATTTTTCTCCCTGAACCCCAGGCTCGGCTTCGCCTTCGCCCGGGGCTAACACTCAATCCGCCTGCTCACGCAGGCTCGCTGAATCTCAGGTTCATTTTAATGACAAAAGTGGTCTTCATGAGTCGCCCTAGTAGTTAGTGAGAATCTCGTTCGGCTTGAAACCCATTTGACCAAGTCGATCACGAGTTTGTTTCATCATCTCCAGCGAGCCGCAAATTAGAGCCACTGGTGACTTCAAATCCGGTAACACGTGATCCAGCAACGACTGCACGTATCCCGTTGGCCCCGACCAATCATGACCATCCGGTCGGGAGATGACCTGCCTCAGCTCAACCCCCTGCTCTTCCCAGCCTTCCGTCTCATCACGAAAACAAAAATCGTCGGGCGTGCGCGCCCCGTAAAGCACCACGAACTGTCCGAAGTCTTGCTTACGGTTCAAAACGTGCCGCAACGCTGAACGCAAAGGCGCCACGCCAGTGCCCATGGCGACAAACACAAGGTCCTTGCCTTTCTGTTCGTCGAGGGCGAAGCCGTGACCGGCTACCGCTTTCAACTCAATTCTCTCGCCCGGCTGCATGTCGAAGATCAGATTGCTGGCGCCCAATTTCTGTTTTACCAGTACCTCCAGCTCTCGATCTTCCGGCGCACTCGCGAAGGCAAAATACGCCGGCGCTTCTCCCGCAACCTCTAGGACAGCCACCTGGCCAGGAATAAATTTGACCCCATGTCTGTCTGTTTCTCTCTCGGGCATGAGATCGAAAGAGCGCACACCGCGCGCCTGGTCGCGAACCCTCGTGATGATTAGTGAAGACATACTATGATCCGCCGTGAACCTTTGTGCGCTGTCTTAAGTTCTGTTTCTCTGTGGATGTCGGCGGTCTCTGGGCATCTATGGTGAGGCGTTTATTCATCACAGAGAACCGAGAAGCTTTCAAACCACGGCCTACCTGAGTTTAGTAAAGCGGAATTACTGACCGCTCGGTGTACAATGCATTCCCATCGTAGTACGTTCAGGAGAAGTAAATCATGTCATTTGGTCAAACGCGTTCCCGCCAACTCTTAGCCAGCTTCGCGTTGATAGCTCTCTGTTGTTTTCTGACTGCCGCCGCTCAATCCGGCCGTCGCGGACCAAAGAAAGCGCCTGCGCCTTCGCCTACGGCAACGCCCGAGCCGGCGCCTGAGCTTACGTCCGATTCTAAAAAACCGGAAAGGCCTAAGCCCGAGTTGACAGTAGTTCTTGGCATGGACCGAACGCAGAACCTGGGTGGCTTCCGGAACATTAACCTTGTGCTAACGACCGTGGCTGAACGCATTGAGCGTAACCGGTCGGTTGAGCTGAGACAGGTCCTCACTGACTTTCATCGTGGCGAGGCGGTAGAGCGCGCCAAGCGAGAAATGGAAGCCTACGTTGTCCTGTTGGAGTTTCACCCTGGTCCATCAAATCGAGTCAGTGGAAGTGACGCAGACTTCTCAATACACTACTGGGTCTTCTCACCTCAGACTGGCAAATTAAAAATGTCCGGACAAACCTATCCGCAGGACGTGCGCAACCGGGGCATCTTTAATCCGCGAACGCCAACTGTCTATGGCGATTATCTACTGCAGGATGCTGCAGAGGATGTCGCCGAACGAATACTTGCCGCGTTTAACTTGAAATCGTCGGACGGTCCGCTGAGTTGGCCGCGGTAAGGGATTGTCAGCTTTCTGCGTAAAGAGCGTCGATAATTTCGCGGTTCTTCTCGTCAACTATGCGGCGCTTGACCTTCATGGTTGGTGTTAACTCTCCCCCGGCAATCGTCAACTCATTTTCCAGTAAGGCTACCTTCTTGACGCGCTCGTATTGAGCGAGGTCGGGAGTTAATCCGGCAATTTGTCGCTCAAAAAGGTCGATGATTCGTGGATGCTTACAAAGCTCCGCACGATTCGCTACCTTTATTCCTTTTAGCTGCGCGTAAGATTCCAAACGCTCCCAGTCAGGCACAATTAGCGCGGCGGGAAACTTTCGGCCGTTCCCGATTAGCACTACCTGATTTACAAAACGCGAACCTTTGATCAGCTGCTCGATCGGCTGCGGCGCGATGTACTTACCGCCGGAAGTTTTGAACAACTCTTTCTTACGATCGGTGATCCGCAAAAAGCCGTCGGCGTCAAGCGTGCCAATGTCACCGGTTTTAAACCAACCGTCCTCGCTAAGGACCTCACGGGTTTCAACCGGCTTGTTGTAGTAACCGCGCATCACATGAGGGCCGCGCGTCTCGATTTCCCCGTCACTCGCTATTCGTACTTCGACGTTTCTAATCGGCTTGCCGACGGTGCCGACGCGATTGTCTTCAAACTGTCCCGCGGTTATCACCGGAGAAGTTTCGGTAAGTCCATAACCCTGCACGATTGGCAGGCCCGCTCCAATATAGCTGTAAGCCAGGTCCTCCGGCAGAGCCGCCCCTCCTGAAACCAGTAACCGAATTCGGCCCCCGAGCGCGTTACGAATCTTTGAAAAAATTAACTTGTCCGCAACCTTGTGCTTCAGCGCGAGCAGAGCAGGAATATCGCGATGTTTGACTGAAAGTTTTGCGTATTCAGTCGCAACTGACATCGCCCAATTAAGGATCGCAAAATTAAGCTTGCCTTTCTCGGCACTCTTTTGTTTTACGCGATCGAAAATCTTTTCGAAGATTCGCGGCACGCCGACGAAGATCGTCGGTCGAACCTCGCGCAGGTTGGACCCAATCGTTTCCAGCGACTCGGCAAAGTAAACCGCCATGCCGTGGTACAGATACATGTACATCGCTAAACGTTCCAGGACATGTGAAAGGGGTAACACGGAAAGAGCGCTGTCATCCTTTGCAAAAGAAAGATGACCAGAGGAGTCGATCAAATTTGAAACCAGGTTTGAATGGGTGAGCATCACCCCTTTGGGTTCGCCTGTAGTGCCGGAGGTATAGATGATTGTAGCCAAATCTTCGGGCGTGGTCTGCTGCGCCAGTGTCTCAATGACCTCGGGGTGCTGTTTGGCAAATGCTCGGCCGCGCGCTTCAAGTCCTGCCAGCGAAATGCCGTTCGCTTCACTATTAGCGGGCTCGTCAATAAGAACCAGCTGTTCCAGCGCCGGACAGTCATTAATTATCTCGCGCAGTTCGAGATATTTTTCTTCATTGGCCACCACGAGCACACGCGCACCTGAATCCTTCAAGATGTATCGCACCTGCGGCGGCATCAGTGTCGGATAAATCGGCACATCGATGGCGGAAGCAAAGAGGCAGCCAGCATCTGTCAGGGTCCACTCCGGCCGGCTTTCTGAAAGGATGGCCACCCTGTCCCCGCGTCTGATTCCCAGCGAGTAGAGTCCGGCGGCGATATTCTGCGCGCGCTGCAACATCTCAGCCGAAGAAATAGAAACCCAGCGGCCGTCGTTTTTGTAGTTAAGTGTGTCTGGTCGCGGGTGTGTCTTCGCGATGTAGTCAAACACCTGGACAAGCGTGGCCGGTTCGTCTGGAGTCAGGGGCAGACGTTTTCTTTTCTCCACGTCTCTTTCCATGGAAGTTTGGATGATCGAACTCACTTCGCAGTAACTCCATTGAGAAAGATATCCAGCACCTGGTCCGCCATCGGTGCCAGCTTGTAGCGCCGTTTTGAAAGGATCCAATTAGTCGCCATCTCATCCAGCGCACCAAACAAAATTTTGGCAACTACCTTAGCGTTTAGTTCGGGACGGAAGACGCCCGCACGCTGGCCCTCTTCAAAGGTCGACCGGATGGTCTTGAGGTACTCGGCAAAACCCGCCGCAGAAAACTCTTCCATGAACTTTGTCGAGCCACGCAGTTCCACCTGAAACACAACGGCCAGCTCGCGGTCGGCACCGAGACGATCGAGATGCATCTGGGCGATGCGTCGCAGCTTCTCGCGCGGGTCTGAGATCCCTTCCAGACGTTTCTGCCCATCAGCAATCGCCTCTTCCATGCTGCGGTCGAAGATTGAATGGAGAATCTCCTCTTTACTTTTAAAATAGAGATAGACCGTGCCATCTGCCACGCCGGCCTCACGGGCAATATCTGCAACCTTGGCGTTGAAATAGCCGTTGTGAGCAAACACAACGATGGCCGCGCGCAGAATGGCTTCACGCTTGTCCGTTACTACGGGACGGTCGGCATTGAGGGAACGAGCTGATCGCATGTTTGGAAGTGAATGAATGCTCACTCAGTCAACACAGGCTAACTCTAAGGCGATGGATTCCGCAAGATGGTGGATGCGCGAAAAGCCGGGTGCTAGCGACACTCCTTGGAGGGCGCCGACCTGTCGGCGCTTTGGCCAGCCCAATTCCACTTGTCAACGAAGTGGGTCGCATAATGCAGAACAGGGAGCGGTAGCGACCGGCATTCAATTTGGGTAGCTCGACCTTTGAGAAAAATTTGACGTCTCTGGTTTAACCCTCGAAGCTCTTAGTCACCTTGAATGCCGGTTGCTACCGCTCCCGGTTCTAATTCTTCGCCCCACATCGTTTTGAACGGCAAAGCGGCGACAGGTCGCCGCATACATGAAGTTGTCGCCGACATCGCCGCTATCCGCTTCTTGGTGAGTTGCGTTCGTCGCCCAACTCTTTTGGCGCCTCAGATTTTCCCTCCGTTAGCAGCTCGTTACTCGGCTTCGCACCGTCCGGGCTCTTCAACAGAAATTCCTGAGTCGGAATAGGAATCTCGATGCCGCGTTCGCGGAACAGTTTCTCGATGCGATAGTTGATATCGCTCTTGATCTGCGGATGCCGGGCTGGGATGGCGCGTCCAAACCAGCAGACGAAAGTCGAGCGAGTAACCCCCGAAGCTGAGGAACTGCACCTTCGGAGGCGGGTCAGTTAACACCCGTTCGATGCCCTGGGCTGCCAGCAACAACGTCTCGGTAACCAGTTTTATGTCGGAATCAACTGCCACGCTGATGGGAATGGGAATTCGTGCGCGCGGATCACCATAGGACCAATTGATAACCCGCTGACTAACCAGGCGGGAGTTTGGAACAATAATGGCGATGCGATCATTTGTGATCACGATGGTCGTACGCAGGTTGATGCTTTGTACATCGCCTTCGTCTTCACCGATCGTGATGCGGTCGCCGACGCGAATCGGCCTCTCAAAAAGCAGGATGAAGCCGGAGGCAATATCCGCGGCTATGTACTGCAAGCCGAAACCTATGCCGACTGACAGCGCCGTGAAGACCACGGCGAGAGAGGTGAGGTCAACTCTAAAAGCGACCTGCAGAAACAACAGAATGCCAACCGTGGTCAGCACATACTTGGTCAGGCGGCCGATCGTGTAGCCGATGCCTGGGTCGATTTGTGCTCTTCTCGCAAGCCGCCGTTCCAGCATCGCGCTAATCCAGCGCGATAGGAGCAGCGCGAGTACCAGCACCACCAAACCCTGAACCAGGGTGGCAACAGACACCTGAATGCGACCGAAAGTAAAGATCCGGTTAATGTATTCCCAGGCGCGCGCCAGCGGCCCGCCTTGCAACCAAAACGTCGCGAATGCAAGGTTCGCGTCAATCAATTTCGCAAATGACAGTAGGACTAATTTCACGTCGGGCTAACTCTACGGCTTAGGCCCAACAAACCGACCACTGTTCCAACCAGTTCAGTAAGGCCGAGCATGGCCGCCGTCAGTTGAAAGGGAACGGTCCACGAATGTGGCGCGAGTGAAGCAACATTATCTGGTCCCGGTAGAATGAAATGATAGTAGCCTCCAAAAATAAGAGAACCGAGCATGGACAGAAATAGCATGAGGAAGCCTGATCCAGATCGCCGGGCCAGTAGAATGCCGGCGACTATCGGTAGCGCAACTATCACCGTGAAAATGTAAAAGTTCTGCCAGGGCAACATAACGATCTGCAAGTTTGAGTGCGCGACGGCGTGAACCACCGTCACGATTGCGTGAAGAAGAATTATTGCCAAGCCCCAGCGCCCCAGGGCGTCAGTGTTTTTCATCGGTTCGGATGCCGACGTTTTAACAGACAACCTCGTCATATTCGATTCGAGTCTTAACCTTACTGACCTTCCAGTGCTCGCCTTCGCGGTGCATGTTGACCACCCGAGAAGCTTTTTCTCCTTGTATCGTCTCGGAAAATCGCAGAGTGGCTTTATTGTTCTTAATAAATCCTGCGACGAGGCGCGGGTTATCCATCGCCGCGAGCACATGTGTAAGGAGCTCACGTTGCTCTGTGCTTAGCGTAGAAACATCGCGTTTGACTTTTTCAGCCAGCTCTGCGGTCACCAAACTTTGCCAGACCTTAATCTTCTCCTCGACGTTTTTTGCTGAGTTCAGTTGCTCAACGCCCGCATCAACGTAACGGACCGTTGCCGGTGTGCTCTGCGGCTCTGGCTGAGCAGTTGTCGAGGGGCTTGTTTGTGAACAACCGACGCAGGCCAGGAGCACAAATATGAAAGCCGAGCCGCCTAATTGTTTCCACATGGTGGCGAAAGCTACCATCGGCGTATAGGATGGTCAATCTTTTTGCCCGCGTGCCCGCGCTTTAAAGTGCGCCGGCTCTGAAGAGTCGTCGAGAGCGACGTTTCGGGGATTGAGAAGTTCGCGGGCTTTGTAGTTTGGACCTTCGACTTTGGACCCTTGACACTTGCGCACTCAACGCTTGCGGCATGTCAGCAACGGTGTAGGCCATCACCGCCATGGTAGCGACGCAAAGAGCCAGGTCCTGGGGACTGATCTTGTCGAGCGTGTCGGCAGGTGTGTGATGAATGTCGAAGTAGTGAGTGCCATCAACGTCAAGGCTGGCGCCCAATACGCCTTCGCGCATGATTGGGCCGATGTCAGCCCCTCCCCCGGATGCCGCAATGCGATCCGCGCGAATACCGGCGAGGAGTTTGGCAATCTCCTCGAGATTCGCGCGCGCTTGTGGTGGAGCAGTCTCGGCCAAACCGAGGCCCTCGGGTCGATAGACTCCTGAGTCTGACTCGATGGCCAGAATGTGTTTTGGAAGTTCGGCGCGGTGTGCATCTCGATAGGCTGTGCCACCACGTAGGCCGTTTTCCTCGTTGGTGAAGAGCACCACACGGATAGTGCGGCGGGGACGCAAGCCAAGTTCTTTCAGGAGCCGGACCGCCTCCCAGGCGATGATGCAGCCGCCGCCATCGTCGTGCGCGCCCTGGCCCACGTCCCAGGAATCAAAATGGCCGCCAATGAGTACCACTTCATCGGGTCTTGTCGATCCTTTGATCTCGGCAATCACGTTGGCCGACTCGGCGTCTGGCAGAAACTTCGCCTCCATCTTCAATCGCAGAGTGGGACGATCGCCGCGGTCGTACAGACGCTGCAATAACTCCGCGCCTTCGATAGTGATTGCGGCAACCGGAATCTTTGGTTGCTGCTCGTCGTAAGCCATCGCGCCTGTGTGTGGCGTCTGAAGACTTACCGGAGTGACCGAACGAACAACTGCGGCGACTGCGCCATGACGAGCTGCGCGTGAGGCACCAGCACCGCGGTAGCGAACCGTTTGCCCGTAGTTTGTAAACGGAACGTTGTAGACGACGATCTTTCCGCGCGCTTGCTCTCCTAATGCATCCAACTGCTCGAAACTACGGACCACAATTGCCTCAGCGGTAATACCCGCGGACGGTGTACCGACGCTGTTTCCCAATCCCAGCATCGTCAGTTCTCGAGCGACAGGAGCGATTAACTCCAGACTCTCTGCGCCACGCACCCAATGCGGCACCATCACTTTTTCTGCGCGCACGTTGTCGAGGCCATCCTTCTCCATTTCCGCTATGGCCCACGCGATCGCGCGTTCCAGACTCTTCGACCCACTGAGGCGATGACCAATGTGATCGGTCAAATAAGCGAGCCGCTCATAAGCTTTGTCACTGGTCAGGGCCGCGCCGATGATGCGGCCAGCGCGCGCGCGATAGTTGTCAATTTTGACAGTCGGTGGCGGCAGCGGTGTCGGCGATTGGGCCGGTGTAGGCGTCGGCGATGGAGTGGGGGTCGGCGAAGGTGTTGCTGAAGGTCGCGGCGATGCAGTGGTTAAAGGCGACTGGGAGGGCAACTGAGGCTTCGTCGCTGCCGAGGATCTCAGAGGCGTTTCACGTGCAAAACTTTGTAGCGCCTGATTACCAACAAAAATAAGTGTAAGGAGTAGGGCGAGGCATCGTAATAGGCGCACGTCGAGAATCTACCTCCGGCTGGTTTGGAAAATTGCTCCGGCAGTTTAGCAGAGGACAGAGTCGGAGGTCAGAGGTCAGCGGTCAAGGTCAGAGGTCAGAGGTCAGCGGTCAGAGATCAGAGATCAGCGGTCAGAGATCAGAGATCAGCGGTCAGAGATCAGCGGGTCAGAAATCAGAGATCAGAGATCAGAGATCAGCGGTCAGAGATCAAAGGTTCGGTGATAAATAAGGTTTAAAGAGATGTCAGTGGAAACCGGTTACCTCTTAACTGATCTCTGACACCTGACTTCTTACTTCTGACTTCTGATCTCTGACTTCTGACCTCTGATCGCTGACTTCTGACCTCTGATCGCTGACTTCTGACCTCTGATCGCTGACCCTCTGACCTCTGATCGCTGACCTCTGACTTCTGACCTCTGATCCTGACTTCTGATTTTCTTGGCGGAGGGGACAGGACTCGAACCTGCATAGCCTTTCGGCCGGCGGTTTTCAAGACCGCTGCACTACCATTATGCGACCCCTCCGCAAAAGAGAGTTTGGAGTCTCCAGTCTGGAGTGGAGAGTCAAATATAACTTAGCCAGCCAGACCACTCAACTAGGGGGTTGGGTGTGGGGTGTGGGGTGTGGGGTGTGGGGTGTGGGGTAACAACGTCGGCGGCGCTACACCGCTACACTCACCACCCCCTATCCTACGGAACTACACCCAACACTCGATACCCAACACTCAATTCCCAAACACCCTACCCCCAACACCCTACCCCCTAAGCAGATTGCGCCTTTTTCGATGGGGGTCTAAGATCGGATCACCAAACAATGCGCGTCACAGTCGGTCAGATAAACACCACTAACGGGGACTACGAAGGCAACACTGCGCGCATCATTAAGGCCATCGAGCACGCAAGAAGCGACAACTCCAATCTGGTGGTCCTGCCGGAAACCAGCATTCAGGGTTACACCTCTTTTGATTGGTTTCTGGATCGCGATGTTGCGCGCTGCGTGCTGCAACCTCTCGAAGAAATTATCAAAGCCACCAAGGGCTTGACCGCCGTAGTGGGCACGGTCAGGCCCAACGAAAATCCAACCGGCCGGCGACTTTTTAACTCAGCCGCCATAATTCGCGATCAAAAACTGCTTGGCTTCGCCGACAAGACGCTCCTGCCGGAATATGACGTTTTCGATGATCCGCGGTATTTCGAGCCGGCGCACGAACGACTCCTGTTTCAGATCGACGATTGCAAATTGGGCGTGGCAGTGTGCGAAGACTTTTGGAACGACAAAACGTTTTGGCGGGAGCGGCTTTACGGAAACGATCCTGCCGACGAATTGATTGCGATAGGCGCCGAGGCCCTAATTTCAATAAACGCCTCGCCGTTTAATAAAGCCAAGATGGGCCAGCGTTGCGCAATGGTTTCTCACCGGGCCAAGTCGGCCAACCTTCCGATCGTATTCGTTAATCTTGTTGGCGGCAATGATGGGATTATTTTTGACGGCGCCAGTATCGTTTCGGATTGTCAGGGAAAGATAATCCTGCAGGCTCCGCCCTTTGAAGAGTTTTTTGGCACGGTCGATCTGGACTGCGGCGTCGCGGACGAACGCTGTCTGCCCGGCGATGATATCGAGACTATCCGCAGCGCCCTGGTGCTCGGCATACGCGACTACGCCCGCAAGAACCGCTTTACCAAAGCTGTCATTGGACTGTCAGGTGGGATTGATTCAGCCGTAGTGGCCGTGCTGGCGTGTGAAGCGTTAGGCGCGGAAAATGTTTTGTCGGTGATGATGCCGTCGCCATACTCTTCGCGGCACAGCATCGACGATTCTTTGGATCTTGGCAGGCGCATCGGGATGACAGTGATCGAAAGGCCGATCACAAAACCCTTCGAGGTTTTGTTGCAGGAACTCCAGTTGCCGGCGCCAGCAGCGAGTAACAACTCGCACGCTACCGAGAACCTGCAATCACGTCTGCGCGGAAACATCCTGATGACAATTTCAAACGCCGAGGGGCGACTGCTGCTTTCGACCGGCAACAAGTCGGAACTCGCACTGGGTTATTGCACGCTGTACGGTGACACAAATGGCGGTCTGGCGGTAATCGGTGATGTTTTGAAGACAGAGGTTTATTCCCTCGCTCGTCATCTGAACCGCGAAAGCGAAATTATTCCTGAAGCAATTATCAACAAGCGGCCTTCTGCCGAGCTGGCGCCGGGACAGTTTGACGATCAATCATTGCCGCCCTACGACAAGCTCGATCCAATCCTCAAAATGTACTTCGAACAGAAAGCGACTCCGGACGAGATCATCGCCGCCGGCAACGACGCAACGATGGTCTACGACATCCTGAACCGGGTTGAGTCACCCGCCAACGAATTCAAGCGGCGGCAGCTACCACCCACGCTCATCATTTCACGCAACGCGATTGGCATAGGCCGCCGGCGGCCAATCAGTCATCGTTATCATCGCGACCCGGCCCTGAAATGTTAGCGAGAAGACAGTAGACAGTAAACAGAAGCCCGCGTAGCGGAGGCAGCGAGTATAAGTCCGCGTAGAGAGTCAGTGAGTATAAGTCCGCGGAGCGGACGTAAGCATATAGCCTGGGGTGTGAGCCCCAGGAAAAGTCGCACACCACACGTAAAGCCCGCGACAGCGGGCGACAGCCTCTTAACTCTGACGCACGCTTCGCGTGCTCCAACTCAAACCTTCTTCTTTCCTGGGCCTTACGCCCCAGGCTCTATGCTTTCGTCCGCTACGCGGACTTATGCTCGCTTACAAAGCTTCGCGAAGTTGTACTGACTGCGTCCGCTACGCGGACTCTGTTTACTGTCTACTCTTTTCCCCTACGTTGCGTACTTAGCGTAGACCGATTTCACTTTATCGAGAAAGTCTCTTCTATCGACGACGTGATAGAGCTTGGCTTTCGCGGAGCCGCCGGAGAGGTGCTCTATCACCTGCTCCAAAATCTCGAATTGATCGCCCTGGGTAATTCCAATCGAATTGAGGTATCCAGCGTACCGCAATCGTCGAATCAATTCCTGCAGAGTGAGCCGCCCTTCAAACGTTCGCCCACCGTGAATGTGAGATCTACTAACGAGGTACTGAATGATGAGCGCTTCACTGTAAATTGCCGGCGCCAGGAACACCCGCGCCCCTTCTCGCTCCCAACCCTCTTCCAAACGCTGCGATCGGCGGATGGTGCGCAATCCAGTAAAAACTTCAGCCCAATCAGTCTTTGGTTCCAGACGTCCGAGGTAAGCGCGGGTAGTCTCCAGCAGCCAGGCATCATCATCAAGGTCGAGGTGCCTGTCCAAAGTGTCGAGCCAATCAAAAAATATGGACCGTCTGTCAGTCTTGGTTTCGATCACCTGGAATTGATTCTCTTTTCGCGGTAGACGCTTGATCATGTCCCGACGAAGGGCGTCAGTGGCCTTACCACCTTCAATGCTGAATGTTTCGAAGCGGGCATGCCATCGTTTCGCGGCATTGCAATAGGGACAGTGCGGATGCTTTTCCTCCGAGTCGAAAAACGGGCGGGCTGCTTTGGGAGCGGTCAGCTCGGCAATTGTTGGCGTGTATTTTTTGATCTCCGAATAAGCAGTGCGCGGCGCCAGGCCGAGCTGCGCAGTGAAGATATCAAACGTGCAGGCCAGACAAACGAGCGTGGAAAATTCGGTAACGGAGCCAGGCGGGAATTCGCTAAAGTCGAGCTCTCGTTTTTTAGTCCTTTGCGTCACTAGTTAAATTGAACCATTCGCACTCGGTTTGACTCCGGTTGCCCTTCGGTTTAACCCAGCTCAACTTGCGCCCGCTTGAACCGAATTGGCACAAGCACAGGCTCCAACCCCTCATCCGTGTGACCTACGGCCAGATCGAGTTCAGACTCAACATTACCTGTGGCAGCCGTCAACGACTTGAAGTCGAAGAGCCCATGATCCAACAAGTGTGACGGCACCGCGTTGCCGAGCGCGGTAAGTATCGAGCTGCGTATGTGCGGAATCTCTTTCTCGAGGTCGTTTATGAGGGTGTTGATGCGCGCGCGTTTCAGATTTGCCTGCGAGCCGCAAAGGTCACAGGGAATGATTGGAAAGTTTTGCTCGTCTGCGAAAGCAGCAACGTCAGATTCACGGCAACAAGCTAGTGGCCTGATTACAACGTTGCGCCCATCAGTGGAACGAAGTATTGGCGGCATCGTCTTAAGTGAGCCGACGAAAAATAGATTCAGGAGGAAAGTTGTAATGATGTCATCGGCGTGATGGCCCAAAGCAATTTTGTTGCATTGCTCTTCAACCGCAATGTTGTAGAGAATGCCTCGTCTTAAACGAGAACAAACTGAACAGTACGTTTTGCCTTCGGGAACGAGTCGTTTAACTACCGAATACGTATCCCGCTCGACTACGCGGTAAGGCACGCCGCGGCGCTCAAGATACTGAGGCAAAACATCGGCCGGAAAACCCGGCTGCTTTTGATCAAGATTGACGGCAAGCAGGTCAAAGGCAACGGGCGCGCGCGCTTGAAGGTCAAGTAACAACTCGAGCAGTGTGTAACTATCTTTGCCGCCGGACAAGCAAACCATAATGCGATCGCCGTCTTCGATCATGCCGAAGTCTTCGATAGCACTGCCAACTGCCCGCAGCAGTCGTGTTTTAGTTTTGCTTTCTGCAGACATTCCGACCCGATCCTTCCTTTATCGCCTTCAGAATGCCATGTTTATTTTGCTGCTGACAAATACGTTCGAAAGAGAAAGCGGATGCTGATCGCGCTGTGCTGGCCAAGAGGTTATCTGATAGCTTCCGGGCGTCACCAGACCAGTATCAAAACCGTGCAAAACTGCTTGTGGAAATCCTCGCTGATGTGATACCTTGCGCGGCATTCCAAGCGGTTGTCCTCGACTTTAACAGCCAATCAAATAGTGCGGGTGCGCCTTCTACTGCGGGGATAGGTCTCACCTCTCAGAACGACGTCTTAAAGCACAGGTAGCTAAGTGCTCGAAGTAAAACGAAAACCCAACGAAAGCCAAAGCACGCGGACCGGGACCGCCGTCGCGACTGCGCGAGACAGTAGTCACCAGTACGCTGAATCCAGTTCTGAAAGTCGACCAACCTCCTCCGTGCCGGTATTAGTTCCAGTTCCGAATGACCGGAACTTTCAAACTAAAACGCCGGTGATCACCGGAGAGATTTACTACAAGGGGATGATGCCCATTGAGGGAATACTTCTGGGACAACTGGCGGCCAGTGGCGGGAGTTTACAGTTAAGACAAAAGTCTTCATCTATATTCACGTTTCAACCCGAGCTATCCGGCGAAATCAGTTTTCGGGACATGTTGCGAGTGAACGGATATATCGCAGGGACTGTTTATTCCAAAGCGGGCACGTTGTTCATTGATAACTCCGCGCGAGTAGAGGCAAACATAGAAGTGGCTATCGCAATTATTAGTGGGACTGTCCATGGCGACATTGTTGCGCACGAGAGGGTCGAGCTTGGGCCAAGTGCTAAAATATATGGAAACATTTGGACCCGTTCGATTGCCATCAAAGACGGCGCCATTTTTGACGGCGTCTGCACCATGATTGATGAGAAGCGCAGTTGACGCCTTGCCCAGCCCAACCATGACTAATAACGCAGAGTTAATGGAACCGGTTGCGGAAACCGCGCTGTGTGACAACGCAACCAATTCGCAGTCCGGACCCTCGGTAGATCCCGCCAGCTTTTTCGATCCGGCTCCTTACTTCGATCAATGGCTCGCAGCTCTTGAAGCGACACGGCGTCAACTAGCTGACGGTCCGCCGGCCTCGGCAGAACACGGTTCAAACATCATCGTTGAGTCCCTGCCCGGCTCGAATTGCGAGGTATCGTTTGAAGGCGTCTTACACTTCGACGGCCACTCAATGGGAAATATCAGTTCGCCGGGGGGCGCACTAGTGGTGACGCGGCGAGGAATCGTCGATGCCGACATTGATGTTGGTGTGGCGGTTATAAATGGTTCGGTAAACGGAAACATCACCGCGAGTGAGCGGGTGTATCTGGACAGCGAGGCCAAGGTGACCGGCCAGATAAAAACTCCACTGCTCTCGGTTCGGCGCGGCGCCGATTTTGAAGGCGACTGTTTGCTAATCGTGACGCCCGTCGCCAGGTTTGCGGCGGAAGCGACTGAAGAGAAGGAAGCGAAACCGCTCAAAAGCTTTGCCGCGCGTGCGTGATTTCGCAAGCGCTCATGCTGAAATCCTGAGCTCGCGCGGAGTCCGATTATATTTTCATTACAAGCCTAGACATCGAAAGGTTGGTTTGTCTATTATGTGATCCCTGCTACTAAGTGATTCACTTACTAAGTGATTCACTAAGCAGCAGCCGTCAATTTTCGGATAAAATCCACAACACAAGGCTCGCGCGTTTTTTTGTTACTTCTACCGTCCCGATGGCCTGTGACTTAATCCCGCGCCCCCAAAACGGAGGTTACTAATGCTTAGGATAGGAAAGAACCCGAAAGACTCTGTAGAAAGCGAAGCCTCTACCGAAAAGCACGAGACGACGCCTTATACGACCCCCCGAACGTTCTCCTCGTATCCAGGAACTACCACCACTGAAACAAAGCCGCAAACTGAATACACTTCTCCGGCTCCTCGGGCCCTCACTGAGAGTGAATCCCTGGCCCGGGAAATCAAAGAGGGCAACCTTAGTGGCTTTGTGGGCAGTGGCACCGTGGTAACTGGTGAGGCCAACTTTAAAGCCTTGATGCGTGTTGATGGTCATTTATCCGGCCGAATCAGCTCCAGCACCGGCACCCTAATCGTGGGCGCCAACGGCAAAGTTGACGCCAACATTGAAGTAGCTGTCGCGATGATCCATGGCACCGTCAATGGTGACATCATTGCCACGCAGCGGCTCGAGTTAGGGCGTGCGGCCAAGTTGAACGGAAACATCCAGACGGCCTCTTTGGTCATCGAGCCAGGCGCTCTCTTTGAAGGCACCTGCAAGATGCTCAAAATGATGACCGCGGCAAACAGCAAGAGCAAGAGCAACGGCCGTGACGAACAGCCGCTCGATACCACTGCGATGCCGTCCATCAAAGCTGACGCCAGCGAAGAACCGAAGAAGGTCGCCAGCGTCGCGAATGTCAGTAGCGTCGCCAGCTAAGCTTCTTTCACAAAGTAACGCATTACCAGGCGCCTCGCCCTTGGAAGGGTGAGGCGTCTTCGTGTTTGTTTGAGGCCACGTGCCCGAGGGCCGTTCCACGGGTGGTGTCCTAATCTGAATTCCTCTGTGCCTCGTCGGTTGTCTCTGTGTCTCCGTGGTGAGTCGTCGTTTAGACTTTTTCACCACAGAGTCACAGAGGGACACGGAGGTTTCACTGAGGAGAATGAGATTAGGACACCACCCGTTCCACGCGTCGCCTTGACATAAGTGACGCGCCTCCCTAATACATAGTGTGCAGACTCCCCCGTTAGACCCCTTAAACTTCTTGCTTATCCTTGGCCCGCTAATGCTGAAAACCAACCGGGTGTTATTCTTCAGAATCAAGTGCTTTGCTCTAGGGTTAATTGTTTCCGCAATAATTTTCTTTCTGCCTGCTCCAGCTTCCTCGCAACCCGCGTCGCGGAGGTCCCCGACGTCAACCCCGAGTGCGGTACCGAAGGGTATTCTGCTGTCAATCATTCGAGCTGAAGATGAACGACGCTGGGATAGCGTCTTGCGCGGCGCTTTGGCACACCCAAATGCCCACGTGAGGAGTCGTGCAGCACTGGCCGCCGGCCGCATCGGGGATGAAGGATCCGTGCCCGCGCTGATAAACATGCTCCAGGAGGATGCTGACATCAACGGGCGGGCGGTGGCCGCCTTCGCTCTCGGCGAGATCGAATCTGGCTTGGGGACGAGCGCGCTACTACAGGCGCTGAAGGAGACGCGCCATCCGCTGGTCAAGGCTCGCGTTTTCGAGGCCCTGGGTAAGATTGCGGCACTTCTGCCTAAGGAACAGGAACCACAGACACGCGAAATTGGCAGCGCGATTCTGAATGCACTTAAGTTTGAGCATCAGCGCCGCGCTGCCGCCGATCGATTAACAGTCCTTTTGGGCATCACTGCCGCCCTCCGTGCCAAGCCGTCCGACGCGGGATCCGTCATTGCTGAGTTTTTGAATTATTCGGATCCGCGCATTCGCTCCGATGCAGCAAACGCCCTCGCTCGCCTCCGACTAAAAGATGGCAACGCCCACCTTCGCAAACTCATCAAGAGCGACCCCGATGCGAATGTGCGCGCGAATGCGGCGCGTGTGCTCGGTGCTACGGAAGACAAGGAAGCATTCGACGGGCTGCTTGATCGTGCGGTTAACGACAGCGATTCCCGTGTGCGCGTCAGCGCGATCCGCGCACTCGCTACCCTAAAAGACGAGCGAGCGACCGGGCCAATGATCGCTCGGGGCTCTGCTCTAGTGGAATCAGCCCGGGGTGCGATGAACGGCGCGCCTGGGACCCAACCGAAAGAGGCGAACGAACTACTCGAGATTGCCACGACCCTGGGACGCCTCAAACAGCACTCCCAAGATGCAAAGACGCTGGACTGGTTGAAACAGGCTCGTCTTGTAATCGGTCCCTCGTCGCCAGAAGTGCAGATAGCCACGGTCCGAATCTCTCCTGCGGGTTACTTGTCTCAATCCCGAAACGACGCGCTGACAAAACGAAAGGTCCAGGAAACGATTTTGCTCAACTGGAGGGCGGCAAGTAGTTTGGCGCAAGGTTTGGGAGAAATTGCGACACTGCCGGATTCCGCGAAGGATAAGAAACAACTCCAGTCGCAAGCAGAAGAACTCTTGCGTGCGATGCTTGACTATCGGAATTCCGGCCTGACCATCAACACGCTCGTAGCGGTTCACTCAGAATATGCGGTACCCGATGTTTTGCGGGCATTCGCGGCATTTAAGCCGGCTGATCTGGCGGACGTACTGCGCAAGCATCTCAATGAACCCGATGTGATTGTGCGCGGAACTGCCGCCGATCTGCTCGGCGACTTGCCTCTCAACATCACCAACATCGAGGCGTTGGGCGCAGCGTTGCCGATCGCATTGAGAGACAAAGATAACGACGCGGCTCTATCAATCCTGGACGCTTTGGGCAAACAGAAAAACCGGAATGCCAATCAAGCCATGATGATTGCGCTTGACTCAACGGATCATCTGATTCGGCGCAGGGCGGTGGCATCGCTAAAGGCGGCAGGGGCCGGCGACTTCTCAACACGCATCGGGACAGTCAAAACTAAAAACACGGCGGCCGATTACGAACGCGCGGTCGGGCGCATCGGTAAGCGCGTTACGGCGACGGTAACAACTACCAAAGGTGAGTTCACCATTGAGCTGGTGCCGGACCACGCGCCACTAACGGTCGACAATTTTGTTCAGCTCGCGAAGCGAGGTTACTTCCGTGGCATTGTCGTTCATCGTGTCGTGCCAAACTTTGTGATCCAGGACGGCGACCCACGCGGTGACGGCAACGGCGGTCCTGGATATCAGATTCGCTGTGAAATTAATGAAGTGCCTTACGAGCGCGGCGCGGTGGGTATGGCGCTCTCAGGAAAAGACACTGGCGGATCGCAGTGGTTTGTAACCCATGCGCCGCAGCCGCATCTCGATGGTGGCTACACTGTTTTTGGCACAGTCGTGTCAGGGATGGCTGTTGTTGATGAAATTGTCCGCGGCGATGTCATCAAATCTATCACGGTCAGAGAAGCCCGGCGCTAGCAGGTGGGGGAAACGACCCAGGTTTCAAGTGACAACATGAATTTCCAGCGCTCGCGACATAATGTTTTTCTGGCGTGGAATCGTTCCAACGTAATGCGGACTGCGGCCGTGCAGCTAGTCCTCGGGTTAATTACCACCGGCGCCTTCGCGCAAGCGCCTGCGGCAAAGAAAGCGCTCGGCAGCCGTTACCAAATAAAGCTCGCCATCGACTTCGAGAATCGCACTTATACGGGAACGGAGAACGTTCGTTGGACAAACAAAGACGAGCAGCCCTCGTCGGTGTTGTATTTTCATTTGTATTCGAATGTCCGTGCAGATCAGCCGGCGATTACCAGCAGTCAACCTCCTGACGGCACGGACCCTCGCATAGAGATCACGGCGGTACGCACGCTCGCCGGCGATTTACCCCTCACATATTCAATCGACGACCAGGGGACCACTCTGCGAGTTGCGCTGCGAGAACCAGTCCTTCCCGGAAAAACTGCTGAAGTTGTTATCGGGTTTAAAGGGAGTGTGCCGGAGGTTGACCCCGAGGAAACTGGTCTGACGACGCACGTGGTCAAACAGGTCAGTGCCGCCCTTAGAGATGAACGCGAGATTCGCCGTCCGCGAGATCTGAACTTTCGCTGTCGCGGAGTAATGCTGCTAGGCACGTCTTACCCGGTGCTGGCAGTTCACGAAGGCGGGGAGTGGGTGCGCAAGCTGGAGCCAAGCGTCGGCGACATTATCTTTAACGAGATGTCAGATTATGAAGTTGAGATAACGGCCGATCCCGATGTTAGCGTTTTCACCCCAGCCGAACAGCAACAAACGGCCACCGGCCAGAACACCAGGGTTTTCTCAGCGTCGGCCTTGCGTGACTTCGCGATCATCGCTGGACGAAACCTTCGTTTCGAGCAAAAGGAGATCGGCGACACCACCTTAAGATCAATTTTCCTTCCGGAACACGCGGTAGTTGGGAAACGAGTCCTGACACTGGCTGAGAATGCTTTGAAAACTTTCCACGCGAAGTTCGGGCCATTGCCATTCAAGACAATCAACATTGCTGAAGCGCCGTTGGTGGCAGGTTTCGGCAGCGCTGAGTTCTCCGGGCTGCAGGTGATAGCGAGCGCATATTACGTTGACTTTGACGCCCCAGCGGTTCGCAACCTGCCGGAGATCATTCGCGAGCAACGCCCGTCTGTTGAGGAGAGTCTGGAGTGGAGCGTGGCTCATTTAGTCGCGCATCAGTGGTGGGGTGCTGCCGTGGGCAATGATCCGGCGCGCATACCGGTTTTGGACGAAGCTATGTCGAGTTGGTCTGCCCTGCTTTATTTCAAGGAAGTCTATGGGGAACAAAGAGGTGAGGCAGTCCTCAATGATCAGTTACGCGGCGTCTATCGTTTGTATCGGACCTTTGGTGGGGAAGACATGAATGCGAACCGGCCTTCCCGAGACTATCGAAACACCTTTCAATACGCCGCGGTCGTCACAACCAAGGGCGCACTTATGCTGGTGCAGTTACAGCAGCTATTAGGTGAAGAAAAGCTACTGGCATCGTTGCGGAACTATTACCAGGCAAATCTGCTTGAGATTGCCGAGCTCGACGATTTGCGAGGAGCCGTCATCGCGGAAGCTCCTATTGATAAGCGAAGAGCCGTTGGGCGGACGTTCAATCGTTGGCTGGCGAGCAGGCACGGAGACGAAGACATCGCAAAGCCCGATCAGGAGCTTGCCACTACGCTCGGCCTGCCTCCGAAACAATCGCAGCGCGGTGAGCGTAATGCGTTGGGCGCGTTTGCACGCGTAGGAAAATTCTTCTGGCAACAGATGACCCGGATTCGTTAACAATAAAATGCAAGCTTACAAGGAAGCCAAATCGGGGATTATGCGCGAGCCGGGCAAACAACCCGCTCGCTCGGTGGAAATCGATCAGAGTCTGGAACGCCTGGGCTGGTTGATGGATGATCTCATTCGCATTCCCGGCCTTGGCTGGAGATTTGGCCTGGACGCCCTGGTTGGATTAATACCCGGCTTTGGCGATACGGCTACGTCGCTCGTTTCATTTTACCTGCTTGCTTCAGCCGTTCGTTACGGCGTTCCCAAAGTCACCTTGCTGCGAATGGGAATGAACCTGGGAATAGACTACCTGGTGGGATCGCTGCCGTTCGTAGGTGATCTGTTTGACGCGTGGTGGAAATCGAACCAGAAGAACCTCGCGTTGCTAAGCCAGCGTGCCACTGTCTCAGCTAGCGAAGCGCGCAAAGGTGAGCTGAGCGACTGGTTATTTGTCGGGGGCATAATGGTATTGCTGCTTGGCCTCGCCGTGACTGCCGCCGCGGTCAGTGTTTATCTGCTACTGCTAATCGCCAATCTTTTCGCACAAGCCTGGTGACGATAGTGTCACCCACGTCCACTCCAAAATTTGTGGATTAGACCGTGGGATGAAGCGCCGCGAAGTCGGCAATGGTTTTCACGTAGCTTGTAAACGGCGGACAGGTAATTCCATGAGGGTCGAGTAACCGGCGTGATTCAGTGGTGTCGTAAGTTTGCTTCAAGAAAAAATATGGCACGGCCGAGTGTGGCAGGTCAGTAATTCTTGGGGCGAAGGGAAACATTAACGACGACTCAACCAGCGGGGCCGGCACGGTCACTCGGGAAGTCTTTCCCTCTATCGAGCGGGCAATGGTATCGAAGAGTTCTTGCGTAGTTAGAGGATTCGGATCCGCCAGTTGCAGTGTCTTACCAACCGCCGCAGTGTCCTGGGCCAGCGCGGCCATCGCTTTCACGACAAAATCCACGGGCACCAGATTCAGTGTGACATCGCTGTTGCCGATGTTGAAGGTTGAAAGAAAAGAAGGCCACTTCAAGAGGTAGCGGATCAGGTAATAGATGCCGTCATACTTCACAGTCTCGCCAGTCTGGGAATCTCCGCAAACGACTGACGGACGATGAATAGTAATCGGTAACTCCGGCTTCAATGCCTCAACCTCCATTTCCGCCAGATACTTTGTTTCCTCATAGTAGTTGCGGAAACCAGCGTCGTGCTGCAATTCGGATTCCAGGATCACGCCGGTACGTTTGCCGGCGACGTAGCAGGTCGAGACGTAATGATAGTTTCGTAGCTTGTTCAGGGAGCTTGCGAAGTTGTTTACGTTACGAGTGCCTTCGACGTTGACGCGCAGACCCAAATTACGAGCAACTGCCAGGTCATAGACAGCGGCTAAGTGGAACAATATTGTCGAATTAGTTCGGGCTTTGGTTAAGTTGTCTGCAGAAAGACCTAGATCGGGCGCTGTAATATCGCCCTGTATCACCTGGAAATCGGCAGCCGCACGGCCCGTCTGAGCCACCAGGTTTGCCAATTCCTCTTCGGCACGCGCGAGAAAGGCAGGCTGCACCAAAATGAGGAAGCGCGCACCTTCGCTCGCCAGGCAGCGCAGCAAACGGCTGGCGATAAAGCCTGGGAAGCCAGTGAGGAAAATTGTTTCTTCTCGCAACATGAGAACTTCAAACTGCTAAGTGGCGAAATGATTCGCGCTTCGCGCTCATTTGCGGGCGAGACGCCCGCGCTCCAGTGCGTCGCCACACTTCTTCAAGCCGAGTATAATTCAGCCGCCGTTAACGCCGTTACCTTCCCCCAACGCTCGACGTCACTGGCGGCATTCCGTAACCGTCGCCAACGTCGCCAAAGGTCCTTAAGGAGCCGTGAAAATATGAGGGTCAAACGGGAACTACCGCAGAGATTGGTTCTCATATTTGCTTTGCTTCTTGCCGGACTAAGCCCTTCAGCCGCGCAGGAAAACAGCACGGTTCGCGTGACGCTTCTGCAAGTTAACGACGTGTATCAGTTCACTCCTGTTGACCACGGCAATCGCGGCGGGCTGGCGCGCCTGCTCACGTTAAAGAAAGAAATTCAAAGTCAGTCACGGCATACTTTGTTTCTATTGGCGGGGGACACAATCTCGCCGTCCGTGGAGTCAATTACTCACAAGGGCGCGCAAATGATCGACGCCTGGAACTTTCTCGGGCTCGACTACGCCACCTTCGGCAACCACGAATTTGATTTTGGTCCGGAAGTCCTGCTGCAGCGGATGAAGGAATCGAAATTCAAATGGATCGCGGCGAATGTGATTGACAACACGACCGGCAAGCCGTTTGGCGACGCAATGCCGTTTGTCATTCGCGAGTTTGACGGCGTCAAGGTCGGGATATTTGGCTTGGTGCTACCCGACACCAAAACAACTTCCCGGCCCGGAGAGAACGTAGATTTTCTTAATGTCTGTGAAACGGCGAAGAAGATGGTTTCCGAACTGAAGGGTCGGGGGGTGAAAACTGTGGTTGCTTTGACTCACCTTTCTATGAGTGAAGACAAAGAAGTTGCGAAGTGTGCTGACATCGATGTCATTATCGGCGGCCATGAACATTCACTACTCGAATCGGCTTCCGGGGGCACGCCTATTTTCAAGATGGGCGCGGATGCTCGCGAGCTGGGCCAAATCGATCTCAACATCTCCAGAAAAAGCGGCGCGGTTGATAGCATCGACTGGCGCGTAGTTCGAATCACTCGAGAGGTAAAAAATGACCCGTCCTTCGCCACCATCAACAACAAGTACGGATCTTTAATAAAAGAACTTTCGCGGGTGGTAGGCCGAACGAGTGTAAAACTTGACGCGAGGAGTGCCATTAGCCGGAAACAGGAAACTAATGTCGGCAACTTCATTGCCGATGCTTTTCGTGCGGCCACCGCGTCCGAAGTTGCGTTAATTAACGGCGGCATGATTCGCGCGGACGAAATGTTTGACCGAGGCATTCTAACCGTGAGGAACGTCTTGTCGATACTGCCGTTTAAAAACAAGGTAGTAAAATTGGAACTGTCGGGAGCGCTGCTGCGAGAAGCTCTCGAGCATGGTGTGGCAAGAAGTGCGGAAGATGCCGAACCAGGGCGCTTTCCGCAGGTTTCCGGGCTTCGATTTTCCTTCGATGCCAGGCGGCCGGCAGGACAAAGAATCGTAAGCTTGACGATCAACGGCAAGCCGCTGGATCTGAAGAAAAAATATACGGTGGCCACCAGCGATTATGTTGCCGGCGGGGGCGACGGCTACTCGATGCTGAAAGACGCGCGCCGACTGATTTCCCCCGAGCGCGCGCGCTTTGATTCTGACCTCGTGAAGGCGGCAATCGCCGCCAGGAAAGTGATCGCACCGAAGGTTGACGGGCGCATCAAACGCCTGGATGCTATTCAGAATTAGACTAGCCGGGTTTCAAACCTGAAGACATGGAAGAAAAAATTTACCAAGACGACGCTTCGCCATCTGCTAAGTATGAAGCCAAACAACTCTTTCAGGAGGCTTATCAGGCGCAGCTCGTAGAAAATTTTGAAGAAGCGATAGAGCTTTACAAACGCTCAATTCAAACCTACCCGACCGCCGAGGCTCATACTTTTCTGGGTTGGGTCTACAGCTTTCAAAACCGTTACGATGAAGCCATAGCCGAGTGTTTGGAAGCGATTCGAGTAGATGAGACGCTGGGAAATCCGTACAACGACATCGGCAGCTATCTTCTGGCCAAGGGAGACTCTTACAGTAGCGTGCGCTGGTTTAAGCGCGCATTGTATGCGCCGCGTTACGAGTCCTATGCGTTCCCGCATTTCAATCTGGGCCGTATTTACGAAACTCGCAAAAGGTATCTGGATGCTGCCAGGCATTACGGGAAAGCCCTGGAACAGCAACCCGGCTTCACCGAAGCGGCGAGCGCTCTCCACCGCATGCAAGCGCTGCTTAACTGAAGAGTCGAGAGTCGGGAGTGCGGAGTCTGGAGTCCGGGCTTCGAGGTTGAATCAAAGACCGAAGGTCAACGAATGTTTCCGAATTCGGATTCAAACACTCCAATCCGGACCCGTCTCAGACTCCCGACTCTAGACTCTCGACTCTTTTATCGGTGTCTTCTGCCGTTTTTCATCAACGGCAACGTAAACCACTTCCGCCTCTGTCACCCTAACCTGTTCTGTCCCTGCGCCAACTCGCTCTGCCTCGACTATGACTCGAATCGTAATTGACGTGTTACCAATCTTGACTGTCTCAGCGTAGAAACTGACGAGGTCTCCAACAAAAACGGGTTTGTGAAAGATGACTTCACGCATCGCGACCGTGACGAATCGCTCCATGTGCGTCCGTCGATGGGCTTCGATCGCTCCCGCCATATCGATGTAACTTAGGATGATGCCGCCGAAAACGGTGCCCTGCGAATTTGTATCGCGCGGTAGCAGAGTGATGCGGATGGCCGGATCGCGGGGAGAAGTCATTTGTTCATTCCTTTGAGTGGTCAGTTACTTTTTCGATTAGCGCGCGTTTGGATAATCGCGGGTTCAAACTCAGCCCGCAGCCCGGGCTCAAGCGAGAACGCTTTGTCAAAATCCGCTTGTCCTCCAGCATCTTCACCTTTGGCGAGCAACAACAAACCGCGCATCGCATAAGCTCTCGCAAACTTCGGGTTTAATTTTATTGCTTCGTGGTAGTCGGCTAAAGCGTGTTCTGCCTGGTTAGTTTGTACGTAGGCATAACCACGCGATCCATGCGCGTCGGCTGAGGGCTTCAACTTGATCGACTCCGTAAGATCGGCGATCGCGTCGCTGTATTTCTTGAAGAATATCTGCAAACTGCCTCTGTTGCTGTAAGCCGCAGCGGTTGGTGCTAAAGCAATGCTCGAGGTGAAGTCAGTCATTGCCGCCGTATAATCCTTAGAATTCAGATAAGCGACACCACGGTCGTTGTAGGCCTCTGCAAATTGCGGATCAAGCTCGAGGACGCGTGTGTATGCCGTAATGGCGCCTGCGTAGTCTCCGGCGTCCTGGCGTCGCATAGCCTGTTTGTATTGCTCGGCCGCCTCTTTCGTCTTTCCTGATTTGAACCGATGAGTCTCGAAACGAGGATCAGCCGCGAGCTCGTGCGTCTTCATAAATTCCCAGGCAGTGTTGTTTATTCTTTCCGCAAGATTCTGGTAGCTATGGTCGTGATTAGGAATTTCAACTAGTTGGATTGGGAAACCGCGGGTGTTCAACTCGTCACGCGTTTTCCTGACGGCTGAGGGGGGTACCAGCGAGTCATTGTTCCCAATCTGAAGATGAATGGGGCTTTTCCTTTTTGCTATTTCGGAGAGTGCAAACGACTCCGGCTTAAGAGCGCCGGCGTGGACCGCAGTCGCAGCGAAATACTCCGACTCATATAGCGATAGCAACAGGGCGAAGCCGGCGCCGGCCGAGTGACCAAAGAGATAAACGCGCCGGGGATTGACTGGATGCTTTGCCTTAATAGCTTCCACCAGATCGTATAGAAACTTCGGTCCATCAACGGGAGCCGTCCAGCGAGAAGTGTCAATGGAATCCGGGCCCACCAAGATCACGCCTTCACGTTCCGCCAGATCCTTCCAGTACTCAACCAAAGAACTTCCTCTGCCGTTCGAGCCGTGGAGCAAAACCAGCAGCGGCGCCTGGGCGGACGGCTTCACGCTCTGCGGTACATAAATGTAATAGCTACGGTTCTTACCTTCGGAAACGATGGTCTCTTTCAAGATCTTCTGCGGATAAGCAGCAGCAGAGCCCGCCATCAGAAGGATCATAAACCCAAGCCGCGCGAGACTATTTATTTGCCGAAATAACATTCTCTGTTTGTCGCCTCGTCCAGTTTGTAATCACCTGCTTCAATTCGTCTAAGTGTCCTTCAAAGAAATGCCCCGAGTCATTGATTACGTTTAACTCAACCGCGGCCTTTTCCTTGAGCGACTCCGCCAGTGTCCTTAGTTTATTCAAGTGGCCAAATTCGTCTTGGTCACCATGAACGAACAAAATAGGTTTGCGGCAAGCGGCGAGGAAACTAAAATTGTATTTATCCACGGGCGTGCCGATGCTAATCAGGTTTACCACTCGTTCGTCCGATATGCCCACTTCCAATCCCACCCGCGCGCCAAAAGAGAAACCGCACAATGTAATCGGTTGGGAGGAATAGTTTTCTGCCAGATAGTTTAATCCAGCCGCCACATCCTGAAGTTCGCCGCGCCCTTCGTCGTGTTCACCTGTGCTCTGCCCAACGCCGCGAAAGTTTAAACGGAGCGTGAGCAGTCCCGCATCGTTCAGCGCACTAGCGGCACGGAAGACGACTTTATTGTGCATGGTGCCGCCACCCAAAGGGTGCGGATGAAGCACGAGGGCGACGCCGGCCTGATTACTTCGCGGTTCTTTGATGATCGCTTCGAGTCGCCCGTGTGCTACCGTAATAAAAAGATTGCCTGCGGGATACATTGAATTTCCACTGACCGTAACAAATCCGAAAACTCATGTCCACGTAGCTATGCTCTACGAGGACGGAAGCGAAGACTTTTTTGTGCAATCCGATCCGTGTAATGAATATTGAGGATAAGGTTCGTCTCCTGTAACATTCGCAAACAATGCCAGGCGATTCCTCAACCGATTCTTCAGATACCTCAGCGATAGCCGTCCAGGCTTCAATCGAAAACTCGCGCATTATTGCCGAGACCGCTTCCGACGCCATCATTACCATTGACGATGCCAGCCGAATACTTTTTGTGAATCGCGCTGCCGTCACGATTTTCGGCTACTCCATAGATGAAATGCTCGGCGCTGAGCTCACCATCCTGATGCCGGAGTATTTAAGGCACCTTCACCGCACCGGTCTGAAAAATTATTTAGAAACCGGACATAAACATATTTCCTGGGAAGCGGTTGAGTTGCCCGGCTTGCACAAGAGTGGGAGAGAGATTTCCCTCGAGCTTTCTTTCAACGAATTCCGCCAGGATGGTCGCCGCTTTTTTACCGGCATCGCTCGTGACATCACTAAACGAAAACAGGACGAACACCGCTTAGCGAGCTTGCAGAAATTAACTGACCTCCCGCTTGGTCAGTTGTCACTCGCAGAACTCCTGGGGGAGTTTCTCAATCGTATTCAAGATTCGCTAAAGGTCGACACTGTGGCGATCCTGCTGCTTGAAGTGAAGGGTGATGAATTGGTCGCCTGGGCGGCGCAGGGATTGGAAGAGGAAGTTGAAAGAGGCCTTCGCATTCCCGTGGGAAAAGGCTTTGCCGGCAAAGTGGTATCGGAAAAACGACCTATCATTATTGAAGACACCAGCAACGCGGACCTTTATAACCCGCTGTTGCGCGAGAAGGGGATCAAGTCGCTGCTCGGGGTGCCGTTGTTCGTTGAAGGACGACCTACCGGAGTGCTTCATGTCGGCAGTCGCAGGGTTGCACACTTCGCGGAGGAGGATATCAGGCTCTTAGAACTCGCTGCTGATCGTATAGCCCTCGCTATTGAGAACGCGCGTCTTTATCAGGTGGAGCGAGAAGCGAGAGCGGAAGCTGAAGCCGCGAACCAGGCGAAGGACGAGTTTTTGACGATTCTTTCTCATGAGCTGCGAACTCCGCTGACGCCAATAATTGGCTGGGTCCACATGATGCAAAACGGAATCCTGGCGGATCACGAGGCCGACAAGGTTCTGGCTGTGATTAGTCGCAACGCCTACCACCTGAAGCGGCTGATAAACGATTTGCTCGACATGTCTGCTGTTTTGAGTGGCAAGATGAGGATTGAAGAGACGACGGTGAATGTGGCCACCGTGCTCCAGGAATCGATTGACACGATGCGCACCTTCGCCGGCGATTTAAAAGTCGAGTTGGTTCTCGATATTTTGTCTCACGACGAAAAAGCCATTGTCAAAGGTGATCGCAACAGGCTGAATCAGGCTTTCTGTAATGTTATTCATAATGCGATCAAGTTTTCCTCCGCGGGTGGATATGTTCATGTGTCGTGCGAAAACGATGACAACGACGTAGTGGTACGGGTTGAAGATCAGGGCACAGGCATTCCAACGCAGTTTCTGCCCAGTGTTTTCGAACGCTTCCGGCAGGCAGACGGCTCTCGTACTCGCACTTACGGAGGCCTCGGCCTCGGGCTCGCTTTGGTTAAGAGTTTTGTCGAGGCACACCGGGGAGAAGTGATAGCGGAAAGCGAAGGTGAGGGCAAAGGAAGTGCTTTCACCATTAGGCTGCCGCGTGAAGTCCCAGGCAGCGAAGCCGCTCGCGCACAACAGCAACTAAATGTCGAAAGAAAGAAAAAGCCGAGCCGTATCATGCTGGTTGAAGATCAGCAGGACACGATGGAGATGCTGACGGCTCATTTTCGCAATCGCGGTTTCGAGGTGCTGCCCTGCAGTTCGGCGTCGGAAGCTTTGCAGACCGCGGAAACCCGACGTTTTGATATCCTGGTTTCTGACGTTGCCATGCCGGAGATGGACGGACTGCTGTTGATCAGGGCTCTGCGTAAGAAAAAGGGCTTCGAGAAAATTCCCGCGATAGCCTTAACCGGTTACGCCTCGCAAAACGATGCCGACGCGGCCATTAACGCGGGCTTTGATCAACACCTTGCCAAGCCTATCGGACCTGATGAGCTGGCCGCAGCCGTCGAGAATCTGCTCGCTTCCGGAAACGAGCCGCAACGTTAGCAAGCCTTAAATGCCGCCGCTGAATAACTCCTAGACATCGATTACAGTTTCGGCTAAATTAAGTCCCCCATTCAATAGAACGTTTTTGACCCGATTGATCCCGTAGGTGTCGATAATGGAGTCAAGTCATACCCACCCTGCCCCTGACAATGTGTTTCAACTTTCAAGTCAGTTTCTGCCGTTGCAGGCCGACAACTTAAAGTCGGAGATTGCAAACCAGAACCCGAACGCTGAGCGTTCCAAACGTCGTCGCCGCGCCCTCGTGGTCGATGATGTATCCGACGTTACCGAGATGTTGTCGGTGTTAATGACCCACGCCGGCTATGAAGTGACCACTGCGTCGTCCGCTCTGGATGCGATTGCCTTAGCGCGACAAAATCGTTTTGATGTCGTAATTTCTGATATTGGCATGCCGGAGATGAATGGCTACGAATTGGCCGAAGCACTGCGCTTGCTGCCAGACTATCAAGGTATTCCCATGGTAGCGGTCACCGGCTATTCGATGTTTGATGATCGCAGTCGCTCGCTGACGGCGGGTTTCGATGAGCATATCACCAAGCCCATTGATCCTCGCGCCTTCCTCGAACTTATCGAACAACTGTGACCGAAGCCACCCCCCGCGAACAGTTGCCGGTGAATGAAAATCCCATCACAGCCTGCTCGAATTTTTGAATCCGAATCCTCGCTGCGCATCATCGTTTTGTTCGTCGGCGCCGCCGCGATTGCGGTAGTCATGTGGAGATTGCAGTTTTCCACCCAGGCAATCTGTTGCGGAGATTTTGATGGTTACTATCACATCAAGTGGAGCCGAATGCTCTGGGAGTCGCTGCGTCAGGGAACGTTCCCTCCGGTCTTTACCTGGTTGCCATTAACAACGCTGGATCCAAAGAATTTTGTTGACCATCACCTGCTGTTTCATATTTTCCAAATACCCTTCACTTTCGGTGACTTGCGGCTGGGCGCAAAAGTCTCCGCCACGATCTTTGCCAGCGCGGCACTCTTTTCCTGTTTCTGGTTACTGGTTAAGTATCGCGTCCGTTATCCACTGATTTGGTTACTGGCTTTGCTGGCCTGCTCAGCGCCTTTTCTGTACCGGCTAAATATGGCCAAGGCGCCGCCCTTTGCAATTATCTACCTGGTGATAGGAATTTATTTTCTCTTCAAGAAGAAGTACTGGCCGCTTGTGCCACTTTCCTTCATCTTCGCTTTAACCTACGACATGTTTGTGCTGCTAATTATGGCGGCAGCAGTTTGGACCGCGGTGGTTGGTTGGACTGAACGGCGCATTGAATGGCGTCCGCTTGCCTGGGTGCTCATAGGTTCGTTAGCGGGCATGGTCATAAATCCGTACTTCCCGGCTAACTTTCAGCTTTTCTATGAACATGCGAAGACAAAAATCACCGCATCCGGTTTTTCAACCGAAGTCGGCAAGGAATGGTACCCCTACGATTCCTGGGAGTTTCTCGGCAACTCAGTGGTGGCCTGCGCAGCGATGGTGGTGGGATACATCAGCTTCGATCCGTCTGATCGTAAGCACAATCACACTTTATTTTTTCTGCTCTTTGCTACGGCCTTGATGATCATGACGGCGCGCTGGAAAAGGATTGCAGAGTACTGGCCGCCTTTCGCTGTGCTGTTTTCAGCCTTTGCTCTTGATCCCTGGCTGCGCGGCGCTCGCTCTGCCGTAACTAAACTGCCAACAGACATGCTCGATGAGTTGCAACCATTCCTCGATCGCTCTCAAACCCCAACCGACGCAAAGGCTGCTGAATGGAGAGCGCTTTGGCGCACCGTTGGCCTGGCGGTGGTCGCGGTCGCATTGGGCGCAGTGCTTTTCATTAACCTCAGAGTCACCATCAACGATATCGCTTCCAGCACCCGGCACCCGTTCTACCAAAAAGGGGCTGAATGGATGCGGGCTAACGTTCCGGCCGGCCAATTGGTCTTCAACACTGACTGGGACGATTTTCCGCGTCTCTTCTATTTTGATCCGACACACAATTACGTCTCGGGGCTGGATCCCACTTACTTGTATGATCGCAATCCGGCGCTATCGCGACTGTATGATCGAATCACTTTAGGCGAAGAACGTGATCCAGGTCCGCTGATTCGCGATCGGTTCGGAGCACGGTATGTTTTTACTGATAATGGTCATGACGACTTCTTCGATAACGCTCGGGCGAGTGGCTGGTTTGAAATAATTTATGAAGATCGGGACTGCACAATACTCCGGATACGCGATCAAAAAGAGGAAGAAGAGACAGAAGAACTTCCGTTAGACGAATCTGGCATCCAACAACCGCTTCCGGGCAACCGTCCGTAGTCGATTTTACTTTTGAAGGAAAGCCATTAATATCACTAGCCATGCGGCAAAAGTATCTAACGGCAACTGTTCTGATCCTCGCCATGATGACGGCGTCACTGACTTCCTGTGGCGATGCTGGTCGGACTCCGCAAGGCGGTCAAACTTCCACGGCGCCTCCGCCAACTCCCAAGATCGGTTTTGAAAAGGATTTGGATTACGTCCGCAAGGGGCAGTACACCTACATTTGGGTTTTTTCTCGAAAGGACGGCAAACCAATCGATAAAGAGGATGCCGCTTATCTCAGAACCAACGCGCCTCAAGTTGTTGATTGGGTGACCACTGATGAGGGAAAGAAAGTAATAGCCGGGACGAATTTTGACTTAGCACTGGGAAACCTGGAGCTACTGCAAAAACGCTTTATTGCCGAAGACTACACGGCGAAATAACTGGTAAATCGAAAAATGGTGAATGGTGGATTCAAGTTAGAAGTGCAACTTCTGCGGACTAAAGGTTACCCAACCTGATTCTAGCTTGTGGGTCGACAAATGCAGAACCGGGAGCGGTAGCGACCGGAATTCAAGCAGGCAAGAATTCTCTTTGAACCAAGAATTAACGACCTCAGGTTACGCGGCGACACCAAGAATTGGACTTGTATAGCCATTCCAACTGAATTCCGGTCGCTACCGCTCCCGGTTCTGCATTTGTCGACCCACTGAAGCGGGGGGCACCCGTCGTGGAATTAACTATTTACTATTCACCACTCACCACTCACCATTCACGGCTTTAGCACCAACTTACCAAACTGCGCCCGATCTTCCATCAGCTCATGCCCCCGGCGCGCGTCAGCCAGCGGTAAGACTTGATCGACCACGGCGCGAATCCTTCCGGTCTCGATGAACTTCATCGCCTCCAGAAGCTCAGCTTTTGATCCCATGAACGAGCCGAGAATCGTCAGGTGACGATAGAAGATCTGACGGATGTCAGTTTGCGCAGCATAACCACTGGTTGCGCCGCAGGTAACCAATCTGCCATTCGGCTTTAACGAAGCTATCGAACCTGGCCAGGTTGCCGCTCCCGTGTGCTCGAATACTACGTCGACACCCTTCTTGCTCGTTAGTTGTCTGACCTGTTTAGACCACGTTTCATCGCTGTAGTTGACCACTTCGTCTGCGCCAAGCCCCTTCGCCTTCTCCAACTTTTCGTCGGAGCCGGCAGTTGCAATGACGCGCGCGCCCAGTAGTTTGGCTACCTGAATTCCGATCGAGCCGACGCCACTCCCAGCAGCGTGAATCAAGACGTCTTCACCAGGTTTGACAGCTGCACGCGTCACCAGCATGTGCCACGCCGTAACTGTTACCAGTGGCAGCGCCGCGGCTTCGTCCCAACTTATTGTCTTTGGCTTGGGGATGACATTGACGGCCGGTGCTGCCACCAGTTCGGCGTAGCCGCCATCACGTCGATAGCCGATCATGTCGTAGTCGCGGCAGAGATTATCGCGACCGGAAAGACACTCGACGCAGTGGCCGCAGGAAAGGCCGGGTTGCAGCATTACCTCGTCGCCTTGGTCCACCCACGAGACTGAACCTCCCACTTCGCGCACCACTCCCGCAATATCATTGCCCAGTATGTGTGGCAGCGGGATTTCGATTCCCGGCATTCCTTTGCGCGCCCAAACATCGAGATGATTCAAGGCGCAGGCGCGGACCTCTACCAACACCTCGTTCGGTTGGCATTTTGGATCGGGTGCTTCGGTGTACTGCAAAACATCCGGTCCACCATGCTGATGGAAGACTACTGCTCGCATAGTTGTTTACTGCGAAATGATCCTGGATGTGCGCAACATGAAGCGGATATTAAAAGCGGCTGGTCCTTACCTTTGCGCGTCTGCATACCGCCGCGGCTCATTTTCCGCCTGCTGGCGTGCGTGGTAAGAAGATCTGGTTAGCGGACTCGACTGCACGTGATGAAAGCCTATGCTCATCCCAATCTCACGCCAGCGATCAAACTCTTCCGGCGTTACGTATCGCTCCACTGGCAGACGACGCGCGTGTGGTTGCAGATACTGCCCAATCGTCATGATGTCACAGGAGACCGCGCGTAAGTCTTTCATCAAGTCGACCACTTCCTCGAACGACTCGCCGAGGCCAACCATTATGCCGCTCTTCGTCAGCATCCCACGTCCTTCGCTGTCTCGCCGGCGCGCGGCGCGTTCGAGCAGCGTCAATGACTGCTGGTAAACCGCATCCGGCCGCACCCGACGGTAAAGCCGGGCTATCGTCTCGGTGTTGTGATTGAGTACGTCAGGCTGCGCGTCAAGAACTGTATTGAGCGCGTTCTTGTCGCCGTTGAAATCAGGTATCAAGACTTCTATTTTGCATTCGGGATTTAGAGCGCGTACTTCGCGGACCGTCTCTGCCCAATGAGCTGCGCCGCCATCGGGCAAGTCATCGCGATTGACTGACGTGATTACCGTATGGGCCAGGTTGAGCTGGCGAACTGCTTCGGCTACATGACGCGGTTCCTCTATGTCGAGCGTTCCTGGCTGGCCCTTCCCTACCGCACAAAATCCGCAGTGGCGCGTGCAAATGTCGCCGCCGAGCATGAAAGTCGCGGTGCGATCAGACCAACATTCGAAGATGTTGGGACAGCGCGCCTCCTGGCAGACGGTGTGCAGGTTGAGCCCTTCAATCAACTTAAGCACATGATTCTGGTTTGCCGGATCGCCCAAACGAATCTTCAGCCAGTCGGGCTTTGGGAGCCGCGGCTGGGCGTTGTTAGTAATTACTCGTAATTCGCGGGACATTGATTTTTGGTTACTTGTGATCAGGATTCTAGCATCGCGGGCCAGGATTTCGCAGTGCAGGCCCACGCCTCCGCTTTAGCCCGGTGATAACTAACAGCGGTTCGCATTTGAGACCATTTAAACGGTTTCCAAGAGATGTGCAAGTTCAGAACACCGGGCTAAAGGCCGGCGTTATTGAGAACGTCCGCGCGAGCTGGCAGAGGTTATGGAGAACTTCTGTGCACAGAAAGTCCTCGGTCCGTCCGCGTAGCGGACGACACAAAAATAGCCCAGCACTTCAGTGCTGGGTTCTGGTATCGCTAGGCTTCTGAGTCCCGAAGCGGACGACTGAAGAATGTGGGAGATTTCAACGAATTTCAGCCGTCCGCTGAGCGGACTGACAACTTGTCGCTCGTCCGCGTTCCCAGCACTAAAGTGCTGGGCTATTCTCATCCGTCGGCTTTGCCGATGTCCTTCATTACTTTTTGTTCACCGCCCTTCACCAACGGGCTCCGGCACTTTTGTTATACTGCGAATTAACCAGACCGAAGATCGATGACTGACGAACAGAAAATACTCGCGAGCAATCTGACGGACACACTCAAAGCGATCGAGAAACTTTGGCTCGCGGGTCTTGCGGCGGCGCTCGGGTTTCTGCTCTTGACGCTTGCCAATCCTGATTTGTCCGGTGCCGGCAGCGCCTTGAAGATTCCTTTAGTTGGTGCTGAAGGGCCACCTTCAATTACAGCATCGGTGATGATGCTTATCTACTTCGTCACCGGAGTATTGCTTTTTTTATACTATCGAAGCGCGGAGCAAATTATTTCCAGACTCCGCGCGAGCAATCCTTCACTGCTGGACGCGGTCATGACTTACCCATCAATCGTGACGTTAAGTCCGGTTATCCGAAGTATGGCTATTCTGATAATCGGCCTCGTGGGAGTGGCGCCACTTTTCCTCATGACCACCAGGGAAAAGGCGGCGCTCGTTTCACTAGTTCTGGCCTCGCCATATCTGCTTCTCTTCGGGCTGTCTTTCTGGCAAGCAGTTAAGAGTTACAGAAAAATTAAGGATTAGTCGGAAGGCGTGCCGGCTCTTGCAGCCGGGTCGCTTAATTTGCGCCGCTTGTACCAAATGAGCAGGAATACTAAGGCTGCGCCAAAGAGCACTGACAAGAAGAACACGGCCGCCAGTAACAAGATCAATGAACCGCCAGCCACATCACTCATCGGCTCGGCACTAACGTCGAAAAAGAGCAGCGGTAATGTCATTTCATTGGACCAAAAAGCGCTACATCATTCGTGTCGCATCGTGGGTCGACAAATTCAGAGCCGGGAGCGGTAGCGACCGGGTTTCAAGTCCGATGATTCGTGTGGGTCGGACTGAACTGGGGATGCTTTCTTGGGCTGTTGAATCCGGTCGCTACCGCTCCCGGCTCTGAATTTATTGACCCACCATGCAACGTTGTTCTCTACTGGTTTAAAAGTTGCGCCAACATTTCCGCATCAATGTTGCCGCCCGACACAACTACTCCAACTCTTTTCGCGTTTCGCGGTAACTTCCCCTTTAATACGGCAGCAGCCGCGGCCGCCCCGGAAGGCTCGACGAGCAACTTCATTCGCAGTAGAAAGAATTTTATTGTCTCGACGATGTCTTCGTCTGAAACAGTCAGAACATCTTCCGCGGTAGTTTGCAGTATCGGAAAAGTCAGCGCGCCCGGAGATTGGACCCTCAGACCATCCGCTATCGTCGGTGGCGGCGGAATCGAAACTCGTTTACCCGTCAGGAACGACTGGCGCGTATCGTCAGCAGACTCGGGCTCAATGGCAAAACAACGAACGTTTGGATTCAGCGCTTTTGCGGCCGTGGAAACACCCGCAAACAAACCTCCCCCGCTGCAAGGCGCCAGCAGGCAATCAAGATCCGGCACTTCGTTAAGGAACTCGAGACCGCACGTACCCTGGCCGGCGAGAATCATGTAATCGTCATAAGGTGGAACCAGCACGCGCCCGTCGCGTTGCGCGATTTCCACGGCCACTGCCTCGCGATCCTGATTTTGCCGATCATAGAAGACTATCTCAGCACCGTATTCTCGAGTCGCTGCTACCTTCGCCCTGGGCGCATCGTTCGGCATAGCGATCACTGCACTGACGCCGGCTTCGCGAGACGCAAGGGCCACGGCTTGAGCATGATTGCCCGAAGAAAAAGCGGCAACCCCTCGCCGCTTTTCCTCGTCGGTCAGGGAAAGAATTTTGTTCGTCGCGCCGCGAATCTTAAACGCGCCCGCGCGTTGCAGGTTTTCGCATTTGAAAAACACCTCGCAGCCGGCAAGCTTGTTAAATGATCGCGAGCTCAGCACCGGCGTTCGATGAACTCTCCCATTTACGCGCTGGGCTGCTTCCTGGATCAGTTGAAATGTAAGCATTGAGTGAATGAGAAACTGTCTATAGGCCGATTGGTTTGGTAAGTTCTGCTTCGCTTGGTGATTGCTTGATTTCCGTGTTCGCGCCGGCAGGTCCTCGTTCATCCGCGAGATAGGAAAACACTTCACCAAAATGATGGACAATGATGTCCTCGACTGAGTGCATATCCACTTCGTGTCCGAGCAAGTCTTCCATCGAAGTTACCTGCTCGCCGTCGCAGGCGATGATCAGGTTAAAAAAGCTGAGGTCGGTATTCACATTAAGCGCGAACCCATGCGTCGTCACCCAGCGCGCGATGTGAACACCAATGGCGGCCACCTTCCCGCGCGCGGTGTGCACTCCCGTCAACCCTTCAATGCGAAATGCTTGAATCTCAAAATTCGCCAACGTTCGAATCAATACTTCTTCGAGATCACGAACGTACTGATGAACATCCTCCCGCTGCGGACTAAGATTGATTACTGGGTAGCCGACAATTTGTCCAAGGCCATGATAAGTAATCTTTCCGCCCCGGTTGGTTTCAAATACAGTCACGCCACGAGCGTTTAGCGACTCTTCAGACATCAAGATGCCTTGGCTGTCCCCCCGCCGTCCGACGGTTAGCGTGTGCGGATGCTCGAGCAGTAAGAGCGTGTCGGACTGACGACCTTCTTTCACCGCCAACTCGGTTTCGCGCTGCAGTTCGAGCGCCGCACCGTATTCGATACGACCCAGTCGTTTGACTAAAAGGTTCTTTTGATTGCCCATGCATGAAGCCTGATTCAGAGTTATTCTAACAGTGGCTGAGGCAGGAAACGCAAAAGGCTTCCGTAATTTGCGCGGAAGCTACTTAGGGATATCGAACAACTGTGTCCAGCGATTATGCATTGTCTCGCAGCACGCGGAGCGCTCTCATTAACACCGGGCTTCAGCCCGGTGACCAACGAGAGACTATGAAGATACGAACCGTTTCAACGGTTTCCCGGTAGCGGTAAACCGTTGAAACGGTTAATGGAAATGTAGAACGCTTAATCACCGGGCTGAAGCCCGGTGCTAATGTGAGCTTTTCGCCGCATCGACTTCTTGGCGATGCGACCGGGAAACTTTGCAGGAACCAAAGCGGCGACCGGTCGTCGCACTCCAAGGAGTTGGGGGTTCCGGTTATAATGCTTCATCCCCATTCTAGTCCGGCAAAGTACAGGAGAAATAAAGTGCGACGAACCATTGCGGTATTGATCACTCTGCTTATCTTCTTCTCGGTAAGTAGTCTGGGACAAACCAGGCGCCGGAGGACTCCCGCTCCCGCCCGCCCAAGCTTTGAGCAACAAAAAGCGGCCGAGGTGCGGCGCCAGGGCGCCACGCGTGTGGCTGAGCAAATCAAGATACTTACACGCTTTCTTTATGTGTTGGGCGGCGTGGCGAAAACGCTTCAGGGTGTCGACGATGCGGCGCGCCGTGCTCAGACTCCAATCGCTGCCGCCGATCCCATGCAAAAAAGTAGGGAGGTCATACGGAACAGTATTCGTGACGTAAGGATTGGATTGGATCAGTTAGAGATTGACTTTCGCGCTACGCCTGAGCTGCAACGATACTATGTGAAACTCGCAGGAGTGGCTGCGGGCGCTGCAAATGCGGAAGAGCTGGCGGCTGCGAATCAATTTGAAAGAGCCGGTCGGACGCTGATAACCGTCGTTAACCAGCTAACCGATGCGCTGATCGAGATGTGAAAACAGTAGGACAGGCATTCTTGCCTGTCCCCTTCGAAGACGCCCGATGTGATTGAAACAAGGACAGACCGGAATGTCTGTCCTACTTACTCTTCGGATAGTAGCCCTGCCGGGCGCGCACACGGAGATCAGCGCGCGCTGGCACTGTCACTGCAATGCGGCGAAATTGAGTTCCGCTGGCTTGTGAGTTTGAGTAGTACTGCAACAGGTATTGCCCCCGCAGTTCGGCAGCAACTTCAGTAAAGACCTTTTCGAGATCCTGCTCTGAACCTGGCAAAAACGCAGTGCCCCCCGTTGACTCCGCGATCGATCTCATCGCCTCCTGCGCGCGCGTGCTTATCAGATTGAGCCTTACCGAAGGCCCTCCGGGATTAACCGAATAGAATGCGGCATCAGCCTGCTGCACGGCACGCTGAACCTCGGTCACTGCCCGGCGGCGGCGCGCCTGCAGACTCTGCTGGGCGGCAGAAGGTGTAACCTCGCCCCTTTGACTTGCGCGCGCCTCGGCGAGCGTCAAATCCTTCACGAGACTGCTGAAGTTGTCGTCACCGTCGGAGATAACAAGAATTACGCGTCGATGTCCTTCCGACGACTTCTCGGTCAGATACTTGGCCGCGCCCATGACGGTGTCATAAAACGCCGTCGGTACCGGTGAAGTCGCGGCCGGGATGGTTAACAGTCTTGCTGCCGCTGCATCCGCTGAAGCCAATGGCGCGACCATTGTTGGCTGATCTCGAATGGTAAAGACGGCAGCTCGATCGACAGGTTTCATCACCTGTTTTAAGAAACTCGCGGCGGCCTTTTGCTGGAACGCGAAAAACCCCTTTTGACTAACACTGCTGGAAACATCAAACAGGATTGCGATATCAAGCGGTACCTGATCGGGGTTGCCGATCTCAACAATCTCCTGCGTCTTTCCTTCTTCATCGAGATGAAAATTGCTTAGCTGCAAACCCAGCACCGGTTGGCCCAGTGAATCCACTACGGATACTGGCACCATCACCAGACTGGTTTTCACGCGAATGACTTCGAAGTCTTCATCTTTCGGCGCGGGAGTAGGAGTTGGCTTTGGCGTTGGAGCCGGCGGCGGTGGAGGCAGGTCCCTAATAGTTTGTGCCGTTGCCGGGAATGCGAAAAAAAGAGCCAGCACTGCAATGAGCAGCGCTGGCGCAAGGTGTTTTCCCCAAACTTGATTCATCAATCCATTCCTCATGCCGCCAGAGTTGCTGGCCTTAGTTTGTCTTAATAACAAATGTTCCAACGGCATGATTCATGGTGTTAGGTGCCGAGGGACCTCTGAACGGTTGTACCTCGGCAGTTTGCTAACTTGGAGCCCCGAACTCGTCGTCATGGTCGGCGCTTGCTGCATGATGCCTTTGTTCACCAGCAACTTCACTTCGACGCGACGATTCTGGGCGCGACCATCGCGCGTGGTGTTCTCAGCCACCGGGTTGGTTTCACCAAAGCCGTACGGCGTGATGATCCGGCGTAACGGGATCCGGTGATTTTCCACGAGGTAACGAATGACTGCGTCAGCGCGACGCTGGCTCAGTTGGCGATTACGTTCCACGCTGCCCACCGTATCCGCGAAACCTGAAACCTCTAACACATAACCTTTTGCGTTAAGTGCCTTGGTCGCGATCTCGTCGAGCTTCGTCTTCGAATCAGGCGATAACACGGCGCTGCCTGATCTAAAGTTCACTGCCAGGACTGACGACGGCACATAATCATCCAGCGCGGAAATACGTTCGTTGGTTACGTTAACGCCGGTCACCGCGGCATCTGCAGTTTCCTGTGCAGCCCGCGCGCCCCCCTTGGCGGTGTTAGCTACCGCAGCCAGCTCATCGAGTTGGCCCGAAAGACGCTGCGCATTCTGTTCGACTTCACTTACCTTGGATTCGATTGGGGTGGCGCGTGAATCAACCGCGCGCGCTACTCGCAGGTCAGACTCATTGAATCTGACCTTCTCAGCTAATAGATTGCCGGAAGCATCGCCGCGTCCTTCAACTTCAAGGTTCAGACCACGAAGAATTTGAGTCTGGCCATAGTTTGCGCCACTGCGCAGAAAGCCACCCTTGGTCTTCACGCTTGTGGTATCGGCCAGGCGGACGGTCGTGTCTACTCCATTATTGTCACGCACGACGAACGTGTCGGCATCGCGACGGACCACGACGCCTTTAACCTTCATCTTCTGACCACTGGCGACGGTGCGTGAGCCGGCTGTGGGTGTAGTGTCCTGCGCAACAGCGATGAAAGCTGAAGAGGCTGTAAGCAAGACTGCAAATGCCAGCGAGGAAAACATTCTAAACTTCGGGATTGCCATAGATAACTTTCTCCTTTTATCGTCTAAAAAATGAAACAGCTCACTGCATAAGCGAGCCACAAATCGTCAATAGTTAACGACGTTTACTGAGTGAATGGGCCGTCGTTCAATCGCTAGTCTCGAACGGATCGACCCTTCTTAGCGTTATGACGAAATGAAGTCAAGCGGTTGGCCGTTTACCCTCGCATTCATCATCCAATTGCTACTGGATCGCAAGAATCAGAGGTCAGAGATCAGAAATCAGAGATCAATGTTGATCGCTGACCTCTGACTTCTGACCTCTGACCTCTTTCTAAAGTGAGAACTCGCCTGACTCCAGTCGTTCCTTCACATAGGCCAGGAATCGTTCAGCGTCTGCCCCATCGATCACGCGGTGATCAAAGCTGAGGGCAAAGTAGGCCATCCACCGAATAGCAATGAAATCCTCGCCGTCAGGCGTAGTCAGTACTTTGGCGCGCTTCTCGATTTTACCGACGCCGAGAATTGCCAGTTGCGGTTGATTAATGATCGGCGTTCCGAATAGACCACCAAAAACGCCGGGATTGGTGATAGTAAAGGTACCGCCACCAACCTCATCCGGTTTCAATTGTTTAGTGCGAGCACGGTCGGCCAGATCGTTGGCGGCCCTCGCCAATCCAGAGATTGACAGATCATCAGCGCGCTTGATCACGGGCACGATTAAGCCCCAATCCAGGGCCACTGCCATCCCGAGATTGATGTCGCGCTTGTAAATGATCTGGTCGCCACTGACCTGCGCATTAAAGATCGGAAATTGTCGCAAGCCATTATTGACCGCCTGAAAGATAAACGGCATGTAGGTAAGCTTCGTACCGGTGCGTTCCAAAAACGCGTCTTTGTGCTGATCGCGAAGCTTGGCGATGCGCGTCATATCGATTTCGTAGACGGTGGTCACGTGCGCGGAAGTGCGGCGCGATTGGACCATGTGTTCGGAAATCTTCTTCCGCATGACTGACATTTGTTCGACGCGGTCGCCTTCTGCCGGTTTGATCGGCGTGGGAGCGGGTGCTTCCTGAATAGCCGGCCTGGCTGCCGGGGCTCCGGTGCGCGCAGGCGCAGGAGCGCCAGATTCGATAAAGCTCAGGATGTCGTTCTTAGTTACGCGTCCACTTAGACCAGTCCCTTCGAGCTTGGCGATATCCACTCCATGCTCCTCGGCAATCTTGCGAACCAGCGGCGACGACTTGGTGCGGCGCAGTTCTTCAGCGGTTGCCGCACCACTATGTCCATTGCCTGCCGGTTGGCTGGGTTGACGAACAGGCTCGGAAGTCTCCGGTCGTGGCTGAACAGGTTCGGCATTCGCGGAAGGCTGTTGAGATTCTTTTGTCTTAGATGACTCGGCTGACGGTGCCGCGCCTTTGCCATCAGCTTGTGCTTGCGGAGCCGGAGGAGGGGTTGCTTCAGCCTGCATTGCTGGCGGTTCAGGCGGCTTAGCTTCAGGCGTCGTTTCCGTTTTAGCTGGCGGTTCGGTGGCTGGTGCAGCCCCGGCAGCTCCTCCATCCAGAACGGCCACGGTGGTGTTGATTTCCACCGTATCGCCTTCTTTGAAGCGAATCTCAGTTAAAGTGCCGGCGGCTGGTGAAGGTATCTCTGCATCCACTTTGTCAGTGGAGATTTCAAAAAGCGGTTCGTCACGCTCGACACGCTCGCCAACTTGCTTTAGCCACTTGGTGATCGTCCCTTCGGCGATGGACTCGCCCATCTGGGGCATTACGACTTCTGTGCTCATCTCTTCTCCAGTCGGTCTGGTAAAACCTTGAAATTACTTGCCCGCTGTTCCGAACACGATCGGAGCGCCTTCAGCAGCATGCGCCCTGGTTTCCGCCGTGGTCGGGTCGATAATCGACTTGATTTCCGAAATTCGATTAGCCGGGAAGCCGCCCTGGCTGGCGTGCTCCTTGATCATCTCTTCATTAGGCGAAATATAGACGCAGTAAACTTTGTCGCCGGTAACATAACTTTCGACCCACTGAATCTCCGGTCCAAGTTTTTGCAATACACCGCAAGAGGTTTGGGAAATTGCTTGCAGTTGTTGTGGTGTTAGGTCGCCTGCTCCGGGAATCTCTCGTTCGATTACGTATTTAGGCATGGACTCTCTCCTTCATATAATCTCTAAACTTCCGCTCTGACCTCTGATCTCTGACCTCTGACCTCTGACCTCTGATCTCTGACCTCTGATCTCTGACCTCCGACCTCTGCCCTCCGACCTCTGGCTTAGTACGCGGCCAGCTTCCGGGCCGCATTTAGCACGTCTTTCGTTTGGGGCAGGTAATAATCTTCCAGTGGTGGCGAGTACGGCACCGGAGTATCAATCGAAGCAACTCGCAATACCGGCGCGTCGAGCCACTCAAAAGCCTCTTCCGCGATGGTCGCGGCGATCTCGCCGCCAATTCCGCCCGTTCGAGACGCTTCATGCAGCACAATTACTTTGTTCGTCTTGCGAACGCTCTGCAGGATGGCGGCTTTGTCCATCGGCGCAAGGGTGCGCAGGTCGATCACCTCGACGTCCAGTCCTTCTTTCTCAAGTTCTTCGGCGGCATCAATTGCCGTCAGCACCATCGCGCCAAAAGTAATGATCGTCAGGTCACGGCCTTCGCGGACAGTGCGCGCTTTGCCAATTTCTACGATGTAGTCGTCTGCCGGCAGTTCTTCACGCAGCCGAGGCAACCGATAAAGCTTTTTGTGTTCAAAATACAAAACGGGATCGGGATCACGAATGGCCGCCTTGATAAGCCCCTTGGCATCGTAAGCAGTCGAGGGCTCGACAATCTTCAGGCCCGCCGTGTTCAGGAAAAACGATTCGGCGTTCAGCGAATGAAATGGACCCGATCGCACTCCGGACCCACATGGACCACGAAAGACGGCCGGAATGTTGGCGCCCCAGCGATAGCGGCACTTGGCTGCGTAGTTGGTGAGCAGATCGAAGCCAGCCGAAATGAAATCGATAAACTGAAACTCAGCAACCGCCCGCATTCCCATCAAGCCGGCGCCACAAGCGGCACCCACAATCGCGCCTTCGGAGATTGGCGTGTCGATCACGCGACCTTTACCAAACTCATCGATAAGACCATCAGTTACTTTAAAAGCACCGCCATACGCACCCACGTCTTCGCCGATTACGAAAACTGTCGGGTCACGCTCCATCTCTTCCCAGATCCCCTGGCGAATCGCTTCCACCAGGGTCGCCTGTCCGCCGCGTTCTGGACGCGCCGACTTGTGCTCTTTCTTGATTGCTGTCGCCATAAAGAGTTTAGGAGTCTGGAGGCTTCAGTTCGAAGTCAACACTTCCCTCATCGGTCACCGGTCCCCTGTCGTCCGTCAGTCATCCGATGTCGATCCCACGTTCCTTCGCGATTCCCCGCGCCTTCATAACGACGTCGTCATCAACCGCCGACGCACTGTTCATCCACCCTTCGACGTCTTCCACTGGGCGTCCCAGGGCAAGCGCCAATTTCTCGTCACTCCCTTCAAACCCAGCGTCGCGCAATCCCTTCAGCAGCGCGCGACCTTCCTCTTCACTTGTACCCTGATCATCGACTGCCGCATTCGCAGTTTCTTCGGTATCGCCCATTGCTTCCTCCCCGATTGGTCCTATTCTGAACATAGTTTCCGTCCTGTCTTTAGCGCGCAAATAGCGCAGACTTAAATTTGCCCTACGCTTATCCCTTCAGCACTTCCGGTCGAAATGCCGGCGCTACAACGTTATTGTCAAAGACGCCATACGCGGCTTTTTCGGCCTCGGGCATGGGCGACGATTCAGCCCAGGTGCAATCTTCTTCGATTTCGCGCATCACGTCAGAAGTAATTTCATCCAGCTTTTCCTTGCTTGCAATTTTCTGTTGCTGGAGATGTCTCTCGTAACGATCAACCGGATCGTTGTTCTTCTCCCACCACTCGATCTCACCTGGCGGAACGTAACGCTGATCGTCGTGTTCGGCGTGGCCTTTACGTCGATAGGTCTTAGCTTCAATCAACACGGCGCCGCCACCGCGACGCGCGAATTCAGCTGCGCGTTTGGTAACTTCATAGCAGGCAATTACATCATTGCCATCGACTATATGTGCGGGAATGTTGTAGCCGGCCGCTTTCTCCGCCAGATCTCTAACCGATGTTTGCAGGCTCGTGGGCGTAGAGTAGGCGTAGTGATTATGCTCGGCGACCACAATCAGCGGCAGCCGTTGGACCGCCGCAAAGTTTAGCCCTTCATGAAACGCTCCAGTGCTCATGCCACCGTCACCGATGTACGCAATCGCAACCGTCCTTTTCTTTTGCATGCGCGCGGCGAGCAGCACACCGGTCATGACCGGAATCATGTCGCCAAGGTGTGAGATGGGGCCGATGAAGCCCTTCTCCATATCACCAAAGTGAATATTTAAGTCGCGACCGCCGGAAGGGCCCCACGCTTTTGCCATGTATTGCGCGAAAATGTCGCGTGGGCGAATTCCCTTAACCAGCACCGCGCCGAGGTCACGAATTAACGGGGTAACAAAGTCTTTCGGTTCCAGTGCGTACGCGCTACCGACTGCGGTTGCTTCCTGGCCCAGTGATCGAAAAACGCCACCAACCACTTTAGTTTGTCGATAAAGATTTACGAGCCGTTCTTCAACCAGCCGAGTAAGCTTCAGATAACGATAGAGCTCGATCATCTGCTCCGGCTTAAGAGTTGTCTCCGTCGTGCACACGATAGCCTGGCCGTCAGCAGGTTTTCTGGGTGCGTATTTGGTGCTTACGCGCATTTGAAAACGCGGCCGACGCGGGCCACGGCGACGGTTGGTGGGCCTCGGCCCCGACTGTTTTGCTTCGCTTCCTGCTGTTTTGTTTGGTTCCATCGAACGCACTTCACTAGCAGAACTTAGATATGTACAGCCAATCCGTGGACACCTTCGGCAGCTTCCATGATTGTCTCTGAAATCGTCGGATGCGCATGCATCGTCCGGCCCAGCTCTTCGGCGGTCGATTCAAGTTGCATGGCGACACACGCTTCAGCAATCAACTCAGTCGCATGTGGCCCAATGATATGCACGCCCAGAATCTCGTCGTATTTCTTTTCTCCAACGATCTTCACGAAGCCTTCTTCTTCGCCAATAATTCTTGCTTTGCCTGAGGCCGAAAAGGGAAACTTGCCGACTCTAACGTCGTAGCCCTGCTCCTTCGCTTTTGCCTCGGTCAGTCCAACAGAAGCAACTTCAGGATCGCAATAGGTGCAATTTGGCACGAGCCGGAGATTGATCGGACGCACTCCTTTTTGTCCGGCCAGATGCTCCACTGCCACGATTCCCTCTTTGGAAGCGAGATGTGCCAGCAGCGGCGTCGGCACAACGTCACCAATCGCGTAGACACCCTTCTCGGCAGTTTGCTGATACTCGTCGACGTGAATAAAGCCCTTCTCGACTTTGATTTTGGAACCTTCCAGTCCCAGTCCTTCAGTGAAAGGCATGCGACCCACGGCGACAAGCAACATCTCTGCTTCGATACTGACCGCTTCGCCCTTCGAGGTCTTGCCGGTTACGCGAACACCGCCTTCCGTCCTTTCCAGCTTCTCGAGTTTCGTATCAACCTGCGATTTAATCCCGCGCTTGCGGAAAGATTTTTCCAACTCCTTGGAAACCTCTTCATCCTCAAGCGGCACCAGGCGCGGCAACAACTCAACCAGCGTGGTCTCGGCGCCAAAGCGCGAATAGACCGAAGCAAATTCAACTCCGACTGCTCCCGCGCCCATCACTATCAGCGACTTAGGTACATCTTTTAACTCAAGTATGTGATCGCTGTTGACGACGTGAACGCCGTCCGTCTCAAACCCCGGTATAGGGCGCACAACGGAGCCGGTGGCAATAATGATGTTCTTCGTTTGAATCGTTTGCGACGCGCCATCAGCGCCCGTGACGGTCACCTTTCCGGGCAGCGCAAGTTTGCCGGTACCTTTGAACACCGTTACCTTGTTTTTCTTCATTAGGTACTCGATGCCCTTGGAGTTTTTCATAACAACCTTGTCTTTTCGTTTTTGCACATCGGCAAAAGCTAGCTGAATGCCCGTCGCCTGCACGCCAAAATCGGCTGCATGCTGCATCTGTTCATACACGTGGGCCGACATCAGCATCTGCTTGGTGGGAATACAGCCGCGCAGTGTGCAAGTGCCGCCAAGGCGCGTGTCTTTCTCGATGATTGCCGCCTTCAGACCCAGTTGGCCGGCGCGTATTGCCGCCACATATCCACCTGGCCCACTGCCAATAATCGTTACGTCAAACTGTTCGTTCGCCAATGTCTCGGGTTCCTCTCATTCGTGGCAAGTGACAGGTAACGGAATGACGTGCTAACGCTCGCCGCTTGCTAACGGTTAGTCTGGAATGCTGCTTTCTGTTAGAGATGGGCATTATAATCATTCACCCGAGTTTCAGCCAATTGGCAGTGATTTTTGTGAGGGACCTCATTAGTTGTGCGCGAATGCAACTTGGAAGTGCAACATGGGGAAAGGACCGCAACGACGGGGTGAGTTAGGTTTCGCCGCCGATGACTCTGTGAGTGGGTCGACAAATGCAGAACCGGGAGCGATAGCGACCGGCATTCAACTGGCACAGTGGAAAAGTTTCGATGCCTGGTGTGGCTGCGGAAAATTGGCTGGTGGGTGCCGCCTTTAAGAATGTGGCGCTGCTTGAATGCCGGTCGCTACTGCATTTTGTCGACCCACTGGCTCGTTTTTAGCTTGAGTATTCTGCAGTAGTCGTTGCACTTCCAAGTTGAATTCGCGATGTAAAAAACAGTCCACGAATCACACGAATAAAACACCAAGAATCTGTTCGTGTCATTTCGTGTAGTTCGTGGATCGATTTCCGACTACCGGGCTTCCGCAAGCAAAGGTGATTTTTGAAACATTCTGAAGGTTTTCTAAAACTAGTTAACGACTCGAAGTCGCGCATCCGCGAAGTCACGGTCGCCGAAACGCAGCAACGCCTGTCCGCAAATCCGAAGGCAAAGTTAATCGACGTACGTGAAGACAACGAGTGGCAGGATGGTCGGGCAGCGGGTTCGATTCATTTAGGCAAAGGAATAATTGAGCGCGATATTGAAGAGAAGGTTGCCGACAAGTCTACCGAACTCATCCTCTACTGCGGTGGCGGTTACCGTTCCGCGCTTGCGGCCGACGTTCTGCAACATATGGGTTACACCAACGTCTTCTCAATGGCCGGCGGTTGGAAAGCCTGGAAAGACTCCGGCGCTGAAATTGAAGGTAGTTGAGTGCCATGAAGAAAAGACCGCAAACTGACAGTTTGCGATACACCTTACCGCCGCCGCCCACTGCCGACCGCCAACTGCCCACTGTTCCTAGTCCGTCAACTTCCGCACTATCCGCAGCAGTTGATCGATGTCAACGGGCTTGGTGAGGTGGTCCGCAAACCCTTCTTCCTGGGCACGGGTCACATCCGCATTTCGTCCATAGCCGGTCAGCGCCACCACGGGCACATCGGACATCTCCGGCAGCGCGCGTAGTTGTCGCAACAGTTGATATCCGTCCATCTCAGGCATAGAGATATCCGAGATGACCAAGTCGAATTTTTTCCGGCCGGCAATTTCCAGCGCCTCCGCCCCGCTTCGCGCCAGTTCAACAAACGCCCCTTCCAGTTCTAACAACTTACCGAGCATCTCGGTTGTTTCCGGCGAGTCGTCCACGACCAGAATAAACTGTCCTCTTAAAGCTCCCGTGGCCCCGGTCTTTTGAGTCTCCAAACCGGACACACCGGGCGTGTACAACGGCAGCCGGACAATGAAGCGCGCCCCTTTTCCTTTGCCTTCCGACTCCGCTTTAACCCCGCCACCATGTAGCGCCACTAACTGGCGCACTAACGCCAACCCGATTCCCATCCCACCCTGCCGCCGTGCGCTGCTGGCGTCAGCCTGACGAAACATCTCGAAGACATGCGGCAGAAATTCCGCCGAAATGCCCTGCCCGGTGTCTTCAATAACCAGGTTCGCTTCCTCGCCTTCGGCGCTGAGCGCGATCCTGACTTTGCCTTCGGGTGGAGTGAACTTCACCGCATTGTTCAGCAGGTTCCAGGCGATCTGGCCCAGCCTTATCGGATCTCCCTCAACCACCATGATTTCATGTTGCAGTTCCACCTCGAGAGAGATGCGTCTGTCTGCGGCTTCCTTTTTTACCGTCTCGATTGCATCGTGAATAATTGTTGACAGAGAGAGTGGTTGCCGGTTGATCGATAGTTTTCCCATCTGCAGCCGTGAGAGATCAAGCAGATCAGAAACTAGTTGAGCCTGCGCCAGGGCGTTGCGACGAATGGTTTCTGCGGCCTTCACCACGAATTCGTGGGACTGACTCTCGTCGCTGCGGCGCAAAATCTCGGCGTAACCGACGACAACGTTCAGCGGATTGCGCAGCTCATGCGAAAGAGTCGCGAGAAATTCGTCCTTCAGGCTGTTGGCCTGTTCTGCCTCAGCCCGCGCTTCTCGCTCACGCTGTAGCAACTCTTCGCGCTCACGCTCCTCTCTGCGCCTGTTCGTGTTGTCAATTGACACTCCGACGATGCCAATCAATTCGCCCGTGTTACTGAAGATTGGGGAATCAGTAACCATCGCTGGAAAAAGCGTGCCGTCCCGACGCTGCACCATGAATTCTCCGGTCCAACTTTGCCCCTCTCGTAAACACTGAAGCACTTCCTGAGCATGATCGCGCAACTCAGGTGACGGCGTGATGTCCAGAATATTTGCCCCTAGCGCTTCGCTTGCCAGCCAACCGTAGAGGTGTTCTGCAAATGAATTCCAGAAGATTATGGTGCCGCTCAGATCAGTGGCGATAACGGCTTGCTCTACCGCATCCAACAGCCGCGCTTGAAAGCGAATCTCTTTCTCGGCCTGCTTGCGTTCCGTGGTATCGCGAAAAACAACCGCCAGACCGGTGATCTCATTATCACCGCGCAGCGGCGATGAACTGTAAACGACATCGAAAAACGTGCCGTCCTTGCGAATAAACACGTCTTCAAAACCGCTCAAAGGAGTGCCGTCCTCCAGTACCTTCAAACCCGGACACTCTGAAGCTGGATAGGGTGTACCATCGGGCCGAGTATGGTGAGTTACGTCGTGCATCCTTCGCCCAATCATTTCATCCAGGGTCCAGCCAAACATTCGTTGCGCGGCCGGATTCATGAAAGTCAGACGGCCTTGGTTGTCGACCGTAAACAGACCTTCACCCATGCTGGACATTACGGTCTCATCGAACTCCAGCGCCCGGCGCAGTTGCTCCTGGGCCCTTTTGCTTTCCGTAATATCGCGTGCGATCTTCGAGGCCCCAATCACCTGTCCTCGTTCGTTCTTAAGGGGGGAGATGGTTAGAGAAATGGTCATGGGATGTCCGTCCTTATGGAGCCGGACAGTCTCGAAGTGTTCGATTCTTTCGCCTCGCCGAATGCGTTCGAGAATATGTGTTTCTTCGGCGTGGCGATCGCCAGGAATCAAGGTCGTTATGGGTTTGCCTACTATCTCTTCCGACGTGTACCCAAAGATGCGCTCCGCACCTTTATTCCAACTATTGATTATTCCGGAAAGATCCTTGCTGACAATCGCGTCGTTGGAAGACTCAACAATCGCCGCGAGTCTGCGCAAGGCGATTTCCGAAGCATCGCGCGCGCGTATCGCCTCGGCCATTTCCATTTCATAGAGACGGGCATTGCGGAGTGCGATGGCCGCCTGGTCAGCCAGCACCCCCAATTGCCAGTCTTCATCCGCGGTGAAGGGCTGCTCTCGTACCACGACGAGCAAACCATTAAGAGCTTGCTTGGCGATAACCGGAACCGAAACCATTGCGTCGGCCGGCGCGACCTTAAGTGAGTTGCGCAACTCTTTAACAACGTCTTCTTCCATTCGGCCGGAGAAGTCTTTTATTACCTCCGGCTCCACTCCATAAGACGCGCGAATACGAAAGCGTTCACTTTGGTCTACGAGCAAGAGTAAACAGATCTTCGCCTCCACCAGTTGTGCGGCACTCTCTACAATTAGGTTCAGAAGTTCGTCGAAGTTTAGTGAGGTGGTAATGGCACGATTAATCTCTGCTAATCGCCGTGAAGGATCTTTTTTTACACGCCCAGGATCGATCATAAATTACTACACTCGATGTGCGACCGGAAACCCGCGTCTACTTCCGGGCTTTCTTGACGACAACGCCCTTGCTGGTGATCTCAAGCCGGTGCTCACGGTTATCATGGGCACTGCCGCGTGTTTTGATTATTCGGATGGTACGTTCCATCTCATCAGTGGGTTTAAAGCTTAGTAAGACAATATTGTCGCTGAGATTAGACACGTCGTTATTGCTGATACCTTTTATTTCAAACAAGTTGCTCATCTCATAGGTCATTAGACAGGTGACGTTTTGCGCGGCGAACCACTGCGTCAGCGCGTAAATGAAATCCGCAAACCGTTCCTGGTCAATGCTTCCCCGCTCAACATCGCCCAGCGCATCAATCACCACTCGCTTTACCCGTCCTTCACGCACGCGCCGGAATAGTTCGCTGGCGACGGTGTCGAGCTGAACTTCCACTGGGGAGCTGTACATAAACTCTAACGCTCCGGGAGCCATTAGCTTGTCAGTCTCCCAGCCGAAGTTTTGCATTATTCGCGTCAGCTGAGTTGGGTTCTCCTGAAATCCGACGTAAAGGCTTTCTTCGCCTTTGGCGATGCCCTCGCGAACAAAATGCAATGCGATGATTGTCTTACCGCTCCCGGTCGGACCAGCGACCAGGGTAGTGCTGCCCCGCCAGAATCCTTCCGCCACCATCTCGTCCAGGCCGCGGATGCCGGTGTTCAATCGTTCGACTCGCGCCGCATAATCCGGCGCTACCGTCGGCGTCAACAGTCTTGGAAACACCTCTAAACCATCGCTACTAATCAAAAAGGCATGCTTGCCGGGAATCGAGCTTGAGCCACGCAATTTCTCCACTCTCAAAAAGCGTTGTTCCCTGACATTTGTCGAGTGCTTCATTAGCTGTAGCACCACATCGGCGATCCCAAACTCCGGCAGGTCAGTCATCATCTCGTGCGCATACTCGCCGATCAGGAAACTGGTGCATTGAAACGACGACAGGACGCTGGCCAGATCGTAAACGACCGTCCGCCGATCCTGCGTGGTGACTATCAACTCATTAAGGGCTTTGAAGGAATCGATGAAAACAAACCGCGGCCGGTGGGCAAGCAAAAGTTCCGTCACCAGGTCCGGCACTTTATGGACGCCTGACTCACGCAGCATCACACCAAGGTCTTCATAGAAAACGGAAACGCCAACTTTGTCAGGATCAAAGAAACTGTGAGTCTGACCATGTGCAATCACTTTATCGAGAGGCTCTGACAACGTGGTCAGGTAGAGTGCCGGTGCGGCCGGAGTTGCATTTGCGAAAGCAAGCTGCTCGGCAAGAATGGTTTTGCCGGTTCCAGGCGAGCCCATTATGACGCTAATAGTATTGGCTGGAATTCCGCCGTTCAGGACTTCATCAAGCCCGGCACACCCAGTAGCTATTTTTGCCACCATCAATTTTCCTCACCCGCTGACTGGTGTTTTAAAGACAAAAGCTTTTCCAGGGTTGTAATCAAAAGCTCTTCGTCGAGCGGCTTGGTGAGGAAGGCCTCGGCCCCAGCTTCCAAGGCGCGCTCTTCCGCCTGCAAATGACTGAAGATCATCACCAGGATTCCACGCGTGTTCGCGTCGGATTTGATCGCGCGACACAGACTAAGACCATCAAGCTTGGGGACCAGTATTTCGGTTACCAGAATCTTCGGTTTCAGTTCCTGAGCACGAGCGAGTGCGGCAAGACCATCGGAGGTGAACTCGACGGTATACCCCGCCTGTTCCAGGAAAAATCGCTCCAGACGCTGCACCATGGGATTACGCTCGACAACTAGAATGAGCGCACGTTGGCCATGCTTCGAGGTAGAGGTTTTTGAGCCTGGGGGCATACTAAATTAGGGGGAACGAAACGAAAATTGTGATGCGTAGATGGCGGCCATCTTAGGGTAATCAGAAAGCGCTGACAAGGTGGCGGGGCGGTTTGCCGTTGAAGTTCAAGCGCGAGAGCAGTGTACAATTGCCTTGTGATCCAGTATCTCAGGTCTAACGCCGCCAATCCCCTATGCCTCAAGAAAAACTAACACCCGAATCCAGGTTTCGCAGCGAGAGCGACTCGATGGGCGAAGTACAAGTGCCCGCCGATAAGTACTGGGGAGCACAGACCGAGCGGAGCCTGCTGCACTTCAACATCGGTGAGGATCGCATGCCCCGCGAAATGATTCGCGCGCTGGGGCTGCTCAAAAAAGCCGCGGCGCAGGTTAATACCGACCTCGGCAAACTGCCCGCAGACAAGTTAAAGCTGATCGCTCAGGCCGCTGATGAAGTGATCGAAGGCAAGTTGGATCAACATTTCCCTCTGCGCGTCTGGCAAACCGGCAGCGGCACGCAGACGAACATGAATGCCAACGAGGTGATCTCGAACCGCGCAATTGAACTCGCCGGCGGCGTCATGGGAAGCAAGCAGCCCATTCATCCCAACGACGACGTTAATATGTCGCAGTCGTCGAATGATACTTTCCCGACTGCAATGTATATCGCGGCCGCGGAGGAGCTTACGAAACTGATCCCCGAGGTCAGCAACTTGCACGACGCCATCGACGCTAAGGCAAATGAGTTCAAAGACGTCGTCAAAATTGGCCGCACGCATCTTCAGGATGCAACGCCGCTAACGGTGGGCCAGGAGATGTCGGGCTGGGCGAACCTGCTCGAGCGCGACTTAGAACGGCTGGAATCGGCGAAACCCGGACTGTTGGACCTCGCGATTGGCGGGACGGCAGTGGGCACCGGCCTCAACTCGCATCCGGAGTTTGGCGACCGCGCTGCCAGGAAAATTGCGGAGCTTACCGGGTTGCCTTTTAAGTCGCACCCAAACAAGTTTGCGGCACTATCAGCTCATGATGAGATTGTATTTGCGAGTGGGGTATTAAAGACGTTGGCAGCCTCGTTGATGAAGATTGCCAACGACATACGCTGGCTCGCTTCCGGCCCGCGTTGCGGATTAGGCGAGCTGATTCTGCCTGAGAACGAACCCGGCTCATCGATCATGCCGGGGAAAGTGAATCCAACGCAGAGCGAAGCGATGACGATGGTCGCCGTGCAGGTCTTTGGCAACGATGTCGCGATCACAATTGCCGGCTCCCAGGGAAATTTCGAGTTGAATGTTTACAAGCCGGTAATGATCCATAACCTGCTTCATTCAATGCGCCTGATTCGCGACGCCTGTCACGGTTTCGTCGAATATTGCATCAAAGGGATTCAGCTCAATCGCGAACAAATTGACGAGCATCTGCAGGACTCATTGATGCTGGTCACCGCGCTCAATCCACACATCGGCTACGACAAAGCGGCCCAGGTCGCGAAGAACGCTCACAAAAAAGGAATCAGCCTGCGCGATTCAGCGATCGCGCTTGGCTTCCTGACCGCAGAAGAGTTTGATAAGTATGTAAAACCGGAAGAGATGACGCACCCTTAGACCGACTTAATCCTTCGCAGATTACACAGATTGGGAAGATTGAGCACATGCTCTTGTTTCCCTGGGACCGGCGTGAAGGTTCCAGAATCTGAGTAATCTGCGTTATTGCGGATGGAGTTGTGGTGATGAAAAGGGTCTGGAGTTAAGAGTTGCCCGATCGTAACGACCGCGTAAAAGAGAACGTCGCAGGGAGCTACTACGTAGATTCATCTTGCATTGATTGCGATGTGTGTCGCGACACCGCTCCGGAAAACTTTAAGCGCTCCGACGCTAACAGTTATTCATTCGTCTTCAAGCAACCAGTGACTGAAGAAGAGCGCCAGGCCTGTGAAGAGGCGCTCACCTGCTGTCCGGTAGAAGCCATCGGGAACGATGGCGAGTAAGTCCGGTTCCAACTACTAATTTCCGATCCTCAGTCCGCGCAGCGGACGATTGACAATAGCCCAGCGATTTATCGCCGGGAGGGTCAAAGCCTCGCTCATCGAGTCCGCACAGCGGACGGCTGATCTTGCTGCGCTCGGATCGTTTGAGGTTTAGCCAACAACACAATCAGCCGTCCGTTTCACGCACTACTGCTTATGAGTCACTGAAACCCAGCGATAAATCGCTGGGTTATTGTCATTCGTCCGCTGCGCGGTCTGATTGATCCCTCTTAATCCTCGACCACTGGTGTGTGATTTGAATAAGATGTTATTAATTGGATAGGCTCATGAGTTCAGTATTGAATGATTGCAGGGCTGCTGAACCGTATCAAAACAGTGGCAGAGGGCGTAAGATGCGACAAAGTGAAAATTGCAAGATTCTGGCGCTTGCGCGTTCTTTTCACGGCAACCTGTGTTGTCGAGTATTAGCAGTGAGTGAGGGAAGAAACTTATGAGCAGAAAATTATTGACCATTTTGGCTGCGTTTGCCCTGGTCGGGCTATTTACCGGCCACGCGTTCGCAAAAGAGATCACCGTGCGCGGACGATTACAACGCACAGTGGAGGCTGGCGGCTGGGTTATTGTTTCCGGCAGTCAAAAATATCTAATTCTTAACGCGAGCCGATTTCAGAATGAACGCTGGTTTGTTGAAGCTAACGAAGTCGAAGCGCTCGGCGAAACCAAGTCTGACGTGATGACGATTTACATGGAGGGCACGCCCTTTGAGGCGCGCAGCATGCGCCCTTTAGCAGAAAGCGGTACCGGCGCAGTCCAAGGCGGGCCAAAAGCTCCTACCAGAGTATTGGTGAGTGGAGACTCGATCGTACAGGCCCAACCGGATACCGCGATGCTTAATATCGCCGTCGTTAGCCAGGCCAAACGCGCGCTCGAGGCGCAACAGGATAATGCGACCAGGAGTGAGGCAGTGGTGCGCGCTCTCAAGAGCGCCGCCGGCGCCGGCGCGGAAGTGAAAACCAGCGGTTACAGTCTGCAACCAATCAGGGTGTATCGCGAAGGACAACCACCGCTCATCACCGGCTACGAGGCGCGGAACAGCGTCACCGTCATTCTCTCCGACCTGACTCGCGTTGGCACGATCATCGATGCCGCTGCGGCAGCGGGGGCCAATGATGTTGCCGGTATCGCATTCACTTTACGGCAGGATCGGCCGGCACGTGATCAAGCACTGGCGGAGGCCACGCGTGAAGCAATGGGCAAGGCGCGTGTGATCGCGCAGGCCCTGGGTGGCCGAGTGGTTCGAATCGTAGAAGTGCAGGAAGAAGGCACTATGAGACCGAGGCCTGTTTACGAAGATATGATGCAGGTGCAGAGCATGCGGGCCGGCGTGGCGGCAGCGACGCCAATCGAGGTGGGCTCGCTCGATATCACCTCGCGTGTGCAACTGATCGCAGAGATTGAAGGAGGCGGTTAGCAAACACTTTAGTTTGCTTTTAGGTGATCGGAAACCGGCGAGAATTGGCTCGTCACAAACAAATAGTCCAAGGCACTGAGTCAAGTATGTTGAGCCCGTTTAAACGGTTTCCAAAACCCGGTGTTAATGAAATACCTGCGGCCAGCTGAACAAGTCTCCTGTTAGGCGGTAGGTTAATTTAGAGTTAGAATCCCCTAAAGTTTTCCCCCCTCTATTGGGCTAAGCGCCCACGGCCCCCATTTCGATTTTGGAATAGCTCGCCTCGTTTTCAAGCGGGGCTTTACTTTCTTTTTGAACACGAGGAGGGAACAATGACACGATACCGTAGTGAATTTGATGACGACCGAAGCTACCGCGCCCGCGGCGATCGGTTCGGCCGCGAACGACCCTGGAATTATGACGATCCATATGCTGAACGCGACCGCTCAAGCAGTGAGTACGAACGTCGCGGTTTAAGTGGCGGCAGATTCGGCGAACGCGCCGACTATGAATACAACGAACCGCGATACAGCGAGCGGGGTTACAACGACTATCCCGGACGCGAGCTTCGCGAAGATTTCCGGCCGTCAGCCTATGAAGGCAGGGAACATCAGGAACGTGGCCGCTACTACGAACGTTCATCCCGTTCGAGACTTCGTGTCCGCGACATCATGACGCGTGAACTAGCGGTCGCCACGCGCGCTACCACACTTCGTGAAGTCGCCACCATGATGAAGGACGAGGATACGGGCGTGATTCCGGTAGTTGACTACAACGAAAGCGGAAATGGTAAAGCAGTTGACGAGCGACGTTTGAACGCGAACAGTTACAGTCAGGGCAAACTGGTTGGCTTGATAACTGATCGCGATATCGCGGTGCGTGCGGTTGCCGACGGCAAAGATTGCAGTGCTACGCCGGCGGAAGAGGTGATGTCAACCGACGTTCACACTGCACGCCCACACGATCGCGTGGTCGATGTAATTCGCAAAATGGGAGACAAGCAGGTTCGCCGCATCCCAGTGGTGAATGAAAATGGGAAGCTGTTGGGCATAGTTTCCATGGGCGACGTCGCCGTGGAAACCGAGGCGGATCGCGAACTATCAGACGCCCTCGAAGACATCTCCAAGGGATCTTCTTTTTGGGGCAAGGTCTTCGGTTAGTACCTCTTTAAGCTTTCAGCTCGGTGTTCTGGTAGGCCTTGCGCGGGGACTTATCCCCTAACACCGCGCTTCAGCGCGGTGTTAGGTAACGAGTCATCAGAAACCGTTTAAACGGTTTCACGTGCTATGGTCGTCCGGTTCACCGGGCTAAAGCCCGGTGTTAATACCACTTTCAAGGCGTTCAAATTTCCCTTATCCTGTTCCCAACCCTATGGCAAATCGAAATCGTCAGGCTGCCTTTTTGACGGTGGCACACCGCGTGAGACCTTCCGGAAGTCTATGGAAGCCGGCCGCGGACGTGTACCGCAGCCAGGAAGGTTGGCTCGTGAAGGTGGATCTCGCTGGCGTTTGCGCGGACGAACTCGAGCTGGAAATTGAGCAGTCGTACTTATGGATTCGTGGCTGCCGGCGCGACACGTTTTACCAGGAAGGATTTCGCTACCAGCAAATGGAGATTACTTACAGCAGGTTTGAAAGGGCCATCCATTTTCCCTGCTCGATCGAAGAGATGTCAGTGGAGCATTCTTACCAGGACGGTTTTCTCATCATAAACCTGCATTGTAAGTAGGGGCCGATTGATTCTGACCAATGGCAGAGACTCCAGAACAAATTAACGCCCCTCCTGAAAGTGGACAGCCGGCTGAAGCCACTTCAGCCGAGACTACCCGGAAGCCGGGCGAGCCTTTCGAAATTGCCGTGCTCGCTTTGCAGAACACCACTCTGTTTCCAGAGACGGTAGTGCCGCTCGCTGTCGCAAGGCCTCGTTCAGTAGCTGCGTTAGAAGCCGCTCTCTCGACCGAAGAGAAACTGCTTGCCTGTATCACCGTTAAACCGGACGTCAAGACTGGCGGTCAGGACGCAAAGTCTACAGACCTTTACGAAGTTGGCACTCTGGCGATGATCAAGCGCATGGAGCGCATCGAGGAGACGATGCACATCATCGCGCAAGGTCAGGAGCGAATTAAGGTCCTCGAGTGGAAACAGGAAGAGCCTTACTTGCGCGCGCGCGTTCAGATCCTGCCAGAAGTCGAGACCAAGGATACCGAAGAGGTGGAAGCGACTAAGCGCAACGTCCAGGCAATGGTTCAGGAAGCTCTCGCGCTCCTTCCCGGTGTTCCGCCCGAGGTTCGCGTAGCGATGCTCGGTTCGGTAGAACCGGTTCGCCTCGCGTATTTCCTCGGCTCGATACTTAACCTTGGCGTCGAGCAGGAACAGAAGATGCTCGAAGCCAATAGCGCGGATGATCTATTGCGTCTGGCCCATGGCTACCTCGCGCGCGAACTGGAAATTATTCAACTGCGCTCGAAGATCGCCACCGAGGTGCAATCAGAGATGGACAAGTCGCAGCGTGATTACATACTGCGGCAACAGATGAAGGCCATTCAGAAGGAATTGGGCGAAGATGAAAGCGGTGAACGTGCCGAGGCGGAGATGTTGCGCGAGCGTTTGGCTAAAGCAGAATTGCCGGACGAGGTAAGAACTGAAGCTGAGCGTGAGCTAAAGCGCCTGGAAAAACTACCGGCGGCGGCGCCTGACTACCATGTAATCCGAACTTATCTGGACTACGTCCTGGAATTACCGTGGCTGAAGTCTTCAGAAGACAAACTCGATCTCAGCGAGGCACGCAAGATTCTCGATGAAGATCACTACGGCCTTGAGGACGTCAAGGAGCGAATTCTCGAGTTCCTGGCAGTCATCAAGCTTCGTCCCGACACGAAGAGTCCCATTCTTTGTTTTGTCGGTCCCCCGGGCGTCGGTAAGACGTCGCTGGGCCGATCGATTGCGCGCGCTTTGGGGCGACAGTTCGAGCGGATGTCGCTGGGCGGGATGCGCGACGAGGCCGAATTGCGTGGGCATCGACGAACCTACATAGGCTCAATGCCGGGACGAATCATTCAGTCGCTGCGGCGCGCTGGGGTTAATAATCCGGTATTGATGCTGGACGAAATCGACAAGCTAGGGAACGACTACCGGGGAGATCCCTCGTCCGCGCTGCTGGAGATTCTGGATCCCCAGCAGAACAATTCCTTCCGCGATCACTATCTTGACCTTCCCTTTGATCTCTCGCGCGTCTTCTTTATTGCCACCGCGAATCAGATGGGCCCGATTCCCCCAGCTTTGCGTGATCGCATGGAAGTGATCGCTATCGCCGGCTACAGCGACCGGGAGAAATTGGAGATCGCCAAACGCTATCTGGTGCCGCGGCAGACTGAAGAAAACGGTCTGCAGCCGGGACAATTGACGTTAACTGACGGCGCCCTCGGCCTGATCGCGACGCGGTATACGCGTGAAGCGGGTGTGCGCCAGCTCGAGCGCAACGCCGGGCGCGTGGCGCGAAAGGTCGCGTTGAAAATCGCGCAAGGTGAGACTGCGGCAGTTACTGTCGATACGAGTGATGTAGATGAATACCTGGGACCCCCGCGTTTTTACCCTGAAGAAGCACGCAAGGAATTGCCTGCTGGGGTCGCTACCGGAATGGCCTGGACGGAAATGGGTGGCGAAGTATTGTTTATCGAGGCGACGCTATTGCCCGGTGGCCACGGTCTGACTATTACCGGACAATTGGGCGAAGTAATGCAGGAATCTGCACGTGCCGCGCAGTCGTATCTCTGGTCCCACGCGGCTGAATTCGGTATCGGTTCGGAAATGTTCAAAGACTATGGCGTTCACCTTCATGTTCCGGCAGGGGCCATTCCCAAGGATGGCCCGAGCGCGGGGGTGACGATTATGGCCGCCATGGCGTCGCTTTACACGGGCCGTCGGGTGCGCCCGGATACAGCGATGACAGGAGAGATCACCCTTTCAGGATTGGTGTTTCCGGTGGGTGGCATTAAGGAAAAGGTTTTGGCCGCTCATCGCGCCGGCATCCGGCGCATCATCCTGCCCTCACGCAACGAAGCCGACGTAGAAGACATTCCGGAAGATGTTCGGAAAGAGCTGGCACTGGTGTTTGTGGCAAAGATTGGCGAGGTTATTGATGCCGCTCTGGAAGTGCTGGTCGCCAATCCGCCACCACCGATTGTTTATGACCAGGCACGAGACCGCGGAACGCAGACTGAGCCCGACGCTGTGGTTGTGAGGCAACAGTAGCTAACGTAAGGGGCCATTAGGACGGGGCTAAAGGAAGAAAATTTTCCATTTATCATTTTTCATATTTTTCATTTCTCATAAAATTTCTCATTTTTCATTTTAAACCCGCGAATTCACCTCGCGAGTTCAATCATTCCTCGCGAATTCAAATTAAAAGTGCAACTTCTGCCGGCTTAAAGGTTACTCAACCTGAATCTAGCTAGTGGGTCGATAAATGCAGAACCGGGAGCGGTTCTATGAAAGGGCTGTCAAGAAAAAAGTTGTCACTCGAGCCGCCCGAAGAGTTCCGGGCAGCTAGCCCCAGCCGTGCTGACGTAGTTACGAACTGAACATTTCCCCAGTCTCTCGGTGACCGTTTTTGTTTCGGCTCTGCGTTGAGATCTGAATAGTCTTAGTGGTGGTCCGGGATGCAGCCGTGCCAACCATGGTTCTATCTGCGACTCCAGTCTGGTCGATTGGGCCTATGACTATTTCTGGTTATGCGTGGGGGCATATAGTAGCGACTGGGCCTCAGCTGTGGCTGGGACATCCGCTCCGTTGATACTCACCCACGACCCCGGGATCTATCGCAAAGGTATAGCGGTCACAGCAGCCGACTGGGGGCAGTAACGCAGTAGTAACTACGAGCTCTTTGTAACTCATCGCTTAAGTCGTTGCTGGTGTCATCCTTTCAACCTTGAACTCTTCGCCACGTTTCCACAGGCTTAAGGTAATGGCTGCCAATTGTCGGGCAATAGTCAAACGAGCCAAGGCCGGATCCATCCCTTGTTGCACTCGAGCTGCGAAGGTGGCTTGAAACGGTCCACTACGACAGGCACTGGTGGCGGCGTTTTTGAAGACTCGCTTCAACAGATGATTGTGATTGCGATTCAACCCCCTGGTCGCCACCGGTCGACGACTGCGACGCAATAACCCATTCACCACCTCGTGGTTCGCAGTACTCCGCGTCACTACTGCCAAGCCTACATAAGTCCAAAACTGTCGTTTGCTGCGAAACCGATGGGGCGTACCCACTATGGCCAGCAGTTGCGCTACACTCACCGGCCCCAAACGCGGCACGCTCATTAACCAGCGATAGGATGCCTGCCGCCGTGCTTCTCTGATCATTATCAGTTTGGCCTCATGGCGCAACGGCCTTAGCGCCGCCAGCTGGTCATACAGGAAAGTGGCGCGCTGTTTCGCCCCGGGCTGGTGCAGTTTCTTCAGCCATTGCGCCCGCCGATCCTGGTGATAGATATCATGACCCCCACAAGCAAGCGCCCGGCCGCGAAAAATGGCTTTCAATCGATTCATCACCCGGGTAGTGTCCTTCACCAGACAATCGTAGTTCCGCACCAACTCCTTCAAAGTTTGCATACCATGATCGGCATGATCGATCGCTTTCAACGACTTATTGCGTAACAGCTCGGCCAACTTCTCCGCATCGATCCGATCACTCTTGTTGCCAGCAGTCAGTAGTTTGTTGTGCCGCGGATCGCAAACTATCACTTCTGTTACTAAGGGCCGCACCAGGTCATACAACCACTGCGCCTGCGTGCCTTCTTCGAACGTTACATACACTCTCCCTCCCAGTTGCTGCAGATAACTGCGCACCCTCGCCCCATTTGTCTCCAGTGTGATGCGCTCCACCACTCTGCCTGCTCCATTCAGCACTGCTATCACAATGCTTGCCCGATGCACGTCCATGCCAACATAATAAGTCCTCATAGGGCTCTCCTTGCGGTTGCACTTGAAGTCGTAGAACAACTACAAGCTACACCGCTTGGGGCGCCCTTTCATATATAGCGTAGCGACCGGTTGCTAGCTTGGATTTCTCACGAGTGAGACAAGATAACTCAACCTAATATGATCATCCGAAGTTGTGTATTTGCAAGTATCCCGGCCGCTACCTTAAGTCTTTCCAGCGCGCCACTCGTCGCCGCGGCGACTTAGCTCATCGAGCACCTGTTGCAGCTCGTCGCGTTTTGCGGCAAGTGTTTCCTCGTCAGCATCGCCGGGCACATAAATCGGTGGGGCGACATAAACACGCGCGCGCGTGAACGGTTTTGGCACCTGAAAAGAATCCCAGGAGGGCGCCTTCCAATAATGCTTTAGAGCCATGGTTACCGGCATGAGGGGATGACCCGACTTCTTCGCTAAAAGAACTGAACCCATCTTGGCTAGGCACGGTGGACCCTTCGGGCCGTCGATGGTAAAGGCGGTCGTGCAACCCGCCCGCATCAAGCGAGCCATCTCGACCACTGCGCCCACGGCGCCACGCGATGATGATCCTCGCACTGCGCCATAGCCAAACCTCTGAATAAACCGCGCGATGTATTCACCATCGAAACTCTTTGATGTCAGCACAACTATCTTGCGTTTGCGCCACCAGTAAGTCGTAAGAAAGATGCGGTCGTGCCAAAAATTATAAATAGGCAAACCACCGTCGCGCGTCGCAGCTTCGTGGTTCTCCCATCCAATGACTTCAAAGCGCGCGGTTGCTCCGATTAAGTTGATCAGAAAATAGAAGGCAAGATCTGCAGCCCGAATCATAAGGCGTTCTTTAAGCGTGTAGTCTGAAAGATCGGAAAAGGTATACGCGCGATCGACAGTACGCTCAATCCGGGCGGCGCGGAGTTGCTGTTCTGCGGAGATCTGCATGAGCTGGAAGTATAGCCAAATTTGCGGTCGCCTGGCTTACCCGGCGTGAGAGTACAACCTTTAGGTTGCTGTTTCCCATTAGAAGGCAAGCTAAAGCTCGTACTCTGAACCGACTTAATAAATCCCTGCCTCGCCGGGCGGGCGCGTTTTCCAACGTTTGTGTATCCACAACCACTGCGCTGGATATTGCCGAATGTAGTCTTCGAGAATCTTCGTATACTTTGCCGTCAAACTGCGGATATCTTCCGCCTCGTTGCCCGTGCGCTCAAAGGACACCTGCGGCAGGATGTGAACGATAAACTTTTTGCGCTTCTCGTCCCACGGCACAAAGATGGGCAGCACCGCGGCGTCAGTACGCAAGGCGAGCTTGGCAAGCATGAAAGTTGTTGAAGCCTGCACTCCGAAGAAGTCTACGAATATTGCTTCGTCGTCCAACGTGTTTAGATCCACCAGCAACCCAAGCGTTCCACCCGCTTGAAGAATTTTCAACATGGAACGGGCGGCGCCGCGTTTATCGACTGACTGATTACCGAAACGCGTTCGGCTGCGCTCTACTAACTGTTCCACCTTCGGGTTGTCGATGCGACGAACCAGGAAGCTCAACGGGTGGCCCTGGAGGGAGAGTCCAAAACTCGTCATTTCCCAGGCGCCGACGTGACCCGTATAAAGGATCACTGGTTTTCCCGTAGCCTTGGCCGCTTCCAGATGCTCCAACCCTTGCCATTCCGTGAGTTCGAGGAGAGATTCGCGACTGCCGGTGCCAAACTTACTGAAAAGGCCGAGTAGCCGCCCGAGATTCTGAAAGCAATCCAGTAGCAGTTGCTGCCGTTCGGCTTCGCTTTTCTCAGGAAAAGCCAGTTCAAGATTGCGCTCGCCAGTCCGACGAAGCTCACGCGCGAGGCTGTGGGCCACCGTTCCCGCCATTGGCCCGACAGCGAGTGCAGACCTCGCCGGCAATAAACCCAACGCCCCGAAGATCGCACGAGCCGCGGCAAATTCCAGCCATGTTTGTAGTTTTCCGCTCTTTGCCATAGCCCTTACGCAGGAGGCGTAGTGTATCCCAAGGCGGAATGGCAGGCGATATAACAGGCCCAGCCTCGAGGCAACCCGCCAAATTGCTTATCAGTTGCAGGTCGGCAGTGATATATTTCGAACGCGGCGCCACTCACTTTCGTATCTAACCTAATAAGGGGTGCGGCCACGCTCTAAATCTCTCCTCGACATTAAGAAGGACTAGAAGTGCAGAAACGCAGGATTCTCATCGTAGACAATAACGACGAGCTCCGCAGCATACTCGAAAAGGTTCTCGGCAAACTGGGCCACGAAGTGGTGGTTACCGGCGACCGGCAACAAGCGCTCGATCGAGACGACCTCGATAACTTTGATCTAATCATCAGCGACCTCACGGAAGACTCTAGTAACGGCGACAAACCGGTCAGCGAGCTGCAACGAAAACATTTGCTGGTGCCACTACCGGCCGCAGCGTTGAAGCCGGACGTCATCAAGGCTTTCAAATTCGGCGCAGCAAATTATTTAAGACTGCCGTATAAGCCGGATGAGCTTCGAGAAATAGTTGAGCAAACGCTCTCATACAAACTTCGCTATGTTGACGATCCATCCCTGCTCTCACACACGCACGAAAAAATTGAATTTGAGATTCCGAGCGACCTGAAACTTATGGGCGGCGTTCTGCAGTACCTGCTCGAACGCGTTTCGAAACTCGGTTTGATAACTCCGGAAGGTTCAAATCTTTTCGTGGCTTTGGATGAAGCTTTTGTCAATGCCGTGAAGCATGGAAACAAGAGCGATCCAACGAAGCTGGTGCGCGTCGGAGCGGAGCTGTCCCCGACAGAGGCTTGCTTCACAGTCGAAGATGAAGGCGAGGGATTTGACGTTCAGACAATTCCGGATCCGCGAGATCCGTCTAACTTATTCAAGACGTCCGGACGCGGCGTGCTGCTTATTTACAACATCATGGACGAAGTTGAGTACAATGCGCAGGGAAATCGCGTAAAGATGGTAAAACGACCGGAAAGATCGGTTGAAACTCAACTCGTTGAACCAGGCACACCCAACGACGAACACGTCCCTAACGTCTGACACTCCAATAGCGCGCAAGAAAACTTTCGCGCTACCTCTTCACGCGCACCGCACCATAAACTTTTGGAGTTCCTGGCCCTGGTGGTCCCTTCCAGCTACCGTCGCGCTCGCCCTGGTCGTGTGGTTCGTCGATCCGTTCATCGGTGATTGGGACGGCCTGGACTACACGATGCTGTCCCTTGCGGGATACCCGTCTTCAATGGCGCTCGGCCGAAATCTCTTCATCTTCGAAAACCACCTACTCTACAAACTCGCCAACTCGCTCTTTAACGTTCAACCCGAAAACGCCTACTTAGTTTTTAAGTATGCCGTAGTCGCGCAAGCACCACTGGCGGTAATCGCTTGCTGGATCCTGGCCCGCGACTTTTCCGGTTCTGTGTATTCCGCCACCCTGGGCGCGCTGTTCGTCGTGTTCTCACCGGTATTTGTACTGTATGGCGGGCAGGTGATGACCGATGTGCCGTCAGTGCTGCTGTTGGCCCTGGCGTTGATAATTCACTATCGAGGTTTGCAACGAGATCGCCTGTGGATGTTGTTGCTGGGCGCGGCACTGCTTGGCCTCGGAATGAATCTTCGCGAAACGATCGGCTTCTATTCTCCCTGGTTAGTATTTGCGCCGTTGCTTTTCAGTTCCAGATCCTACAGACAGCGGTTTCTCATTATCGCCCTGTCATTGTTGCTGTTTCTTCTCTTTGCATTCGGTCCGTTTGCCTACTGGTTCCTTACCGATGACCACTACCAGCGGATCTGGTTTGGCTGGCGAGAATCGATGCGTCAGGAAACGGCCCGTCACCCGGTGACTTTGGATAATCTTTGGCCTTACCTGGGATATTTCTTTGTGAGCGCGCCGTTAGTTTTTATTTCACTGCCATTCGCCATGATCAATGAATGGCGCAAACAGAAACTTTCGCCGATGCTCCTGCTCGCGGCGACGGGGTTGCTGGCAAACTTGGCACTCTTCTTCAACTACAGTACAGCGATCAACTGGCGTTACTTTTTGACTGGTCTGCCCGCACTCGCGCCTCTCAGTGCGAGCTTCCTAATTGACGTGCTTACCCCTCGAGTTAGAAAGGTTCAGATTGCGTTTATCGCCTGCGTTGTAGTTCTTCTGGCGGGGGCGGTGACCTTTAGTCTGCTCATCAGGCCTGCCAGTAAACAATTTATCGAGCGTCGTGCGATGAGCAAGGAATACAGGCATCGGCTGGCGGGTCTCCCGCGCGATGCTGTGATGATTTCCGGTTCGCAGACCATTGCAGTTACTTACTGGAAGGCAATTGGCGCGGGGGCCTGGAAGACCATTGGCACCGGAGGCGGTTGGCCCGGTGACGACAAGCTCGCGTCAGTCATCGATGACTATCTGAACAGCGGCCGGCGGGTTTTTCTCGATTCCGATCCGCGCTGGTGGTTACCTTGCGGCTGGCAGCGAGATGAGATTGCAGCGATCGTAGCTTTGCAAGAGTCTTTTAGTTTCCGTCGCGCCACCGATACGATTTATGAAGTCAGACCCCGTGGGGAAACGGGCGCGAACGATAACCCGGATCTGAAACGTCTGTTGCCTGAAAACAGACCCGAAGATACAAAGAAGTGCCCGCCACTGCAGGGATAGCGGTCGGGGTAAATATGCCATACGAAATTTTCCTCGCGCTCCGATATCTGCGCTCCCGTCAAAGGCGACGGCTGGTAAGGGTGACTGCGTTCATTGCTGTGTTGGGAATTGCGGCGGGCGTGGCCGCTTTGCTTTTCGCTCTGGCGTTGGCCAACGGGTTTCAGGATGAGTTGCGCGACAAAATATTGCGCGGCACAGCGCACCTCACCGTGATGCGTAGCGACGGTCAACCAATAGTTGATCACGAAGAGCTGGCACGGCGGATCACAAAGCTGGAGGGCGTCTCCAGCGCGGGCGGGACGACGTACGATGGCGCCATGGTTGTTGGACCAAAAGGCTCCGCCTACGCCGTGCTGCGGGGCGTTGAGCGAGGTTCAAATTACGCCGGCATTACTGATTCGCTAATTTCAGGATCAATAACACCGATTACGCGAACCGCACATTCCCGGGAACTACCCGCAGCAATAGTTGGCGCGGAGCTAGCCAACCGAACCGGACTTCAAGTTGGGGAGTCCGCCGAAATAGTTACTGCGAATCCGGGAGTGGTCTCCTCGAATACTTCGCGACGTCATGTTCGTGTGGCCGGTATTTTTCGTTCCGGATTATTCGAATACGATTCCACCTGGATTTACCTACCGTTGAAGACTACTGCCTCATTTGCCGGAGGCGCCCATGCTGCCTCGGTGATTAGTGTTCAGGTTAACGACATTTTTCGGATAAAGCAGATTGCGGCTCTCGTGCGCGAGACGCTTGGTGCCTCTTACACAACCATTGACTGGCAAGAGGCTAATAGGCCGTTGTTTACCGCCCTCGCGCTTGAACGTCGCATCGGATTAGTGATCATCGCGCTAATCATTCTCATAGCGGTGCTCAACATTACTACCACCTTGGTTCTAATGGTCATCGAGCGACGTCAGGACATCGCTGTCTTAAATGCGATGGGCGCAACCAGTCGCAGCATCATGAGTATTTTTGTGGTTGAAGGGGCAGTGGTTGGGCTGGTTGGCGCAATTGCCGGCGTTTTGTTGGGAAGCCTCGCGATAATTCTTTCGAACCGTTTCAAACTTATCAGTTTGCCGGCTGATGTTTATTCGATTAGCGAAGTTCCTTTGAGTCTAAACTTCCGCTTCGCTTTGGCGGCGTTTTTGGTGGCACTTGTTCTCAGCATACTAGCCACTGTTTATCCAGCTCGTGCGGCAGCGGCTATTCGTCCCGCAGAGTTACTGCGCGATGCGGGTTGAAGATAGTCCAATGTCCAAAGTCCAAAGTCCAAAGTCGAATTCACAGGCTGAGAGACCTCGTCTGGTAAGCGCTGATACTCGAGACAAAGAAAAGGACTCGGGGTATTCGTCATTGGAAGCCGGGCTTAGGGTAAGCGATCTGCGAAAAAGTTTTTCAGCCCCGAGCGGCGAGAAGATTGAGGTCATACGAGGGCTCTCATTCGCCGCGAACCGAGGGGAGACGGTCGCGATCATGGGAGCGTCTGGAGCGGGGAAATCGACACTCCTGCATTTGCTTGGGGGACTTGAAGCCGGCGATAACGGCAGTATCTCGTTAGACGCGTTCGCTGTCGACCGCGCTGGGCGCGGCGCGCTTGCCGGTTTTCGCAACCGAAACATAGGCTTCATTTTTCAATTTCATTATCTCCTGCTGGATCTGACGGCCGTTGAAAACGTCAGCCTACCGCTCCTGATCACCAGAACGAATCCTCGCGAGGCAACTGAACGCGCTCTTAAGATGCTTGAAGACGTCGGCTTGGGCAGTCGCAGCGCTCACAAAGTGGGACTGCTTTCGGGCGGTGAACAGCAACGCGTCGCTGTATGCAGGGCTTTGATTTGTCGACCGTTGCTGGTGTTGGCGGATGAGCCAACCGGGAACCTCGATACCGAAATTGGGGAGGAGATTGGGCGTTCGTTAGTTTCTTACGCCCGGAATGGCAACGCCATTGTCGTTCTGGCGACCCATAATCAAGACGTGGCCGAACTTTGCGATCGGGTCTTGATATTACGCGACGGCCTGCTAGCTGACGTTTCGCTCCCAAAGGCCAAGCCTGCACTGAAATAGTGACCCGCTTGGGTCTTTTATTACTGGGAAACCATACAAACCTTTTTGCACTCTCATTGATGGGTTATAATGCGCCCAGTTTGCCGGGCGAGGAGTTTTAGTCGCCCGGCATGCTAATCATAAGGGCCTGCTTCTTCAGAAAAACAAATGTTCGAACGCTACACCGAAAAAGCGCGCCGGGTAATTTTCTTCGCCCGCTACGAGGCCTCTCAGTTTGGCGCGCCCGCGATCGAGCCGGAACACCTGCTGCTCGGTCTAATGCGTGAGGACAAAACGTTGACCGGCCGTTTCTTTCCCCGCGCCCAGGTTTCAATCGAATCGATACGGAAAGAAATTGAAGGCCGCACCCTACTAAGGGAAAAAATTTCAACTTCCGTGGAGCTGCCGCTCGCACCTGAGACGAAACGGGTGCTCGCTTACGCGCATGAAGAAAGCGATCGGCTTCAGCATCGCCACATCGGCACCGAACATTTGTTGTTGGGACTGTTGCGTGAAGACCGTTCGATGGCAGCGGAGATTCTTTATGAACGCGGTCTGCGATTAAACGCAGTACGCGATGAGATCGCACGCCAGTCTGGCACCGACACACGTGGCTCTCAGAAAAAAGATACTCCTCATCTGGTCGAATTTTCGCGCGACCTAACTGACGATGCTTCCAACGACAAATTGGACCCGCTTATTGGCCGTGAAGCGGAGATCGAGCGTGTAGTCCAGATTCTATGCCGGCGCACTAAAAACAATCCGGTGCTGATTGGTGAACCTGGCGTAGGTAAGACAGCGATCGTTGAAGGGTTGGCCCAGCGCATCGTTCGGGGTGATGTTCCCTCCTTCCTCGAAAACAAGCGAATACTTTCGCTGGATCTTTCACTGATCGTTGCGGGCACGAAGTATCGCGGACAGTTTGAAGAACGTTTGAAACAGATCATGCGTGAGCTGATCGAGAATCCGCAGTACATCGTGTTTATCGATGAACTGCATACACTCGTCGGCGCCGGTTCTGCTGAAGGCTCGCTCGATGCGGCAAACATCTTGAAGCCGGCGCTCTCGCGCGGCGAAATTCAATGCATCGGCGCGACCACGCCCGCGGAGTTTCGCAAATCGATCGAAAAGGATCGCTCACTCGAGCGTCGTTTTCAGGCAGTCAAAGTTCCACCACCCTCAGAAGAGGAGGCGGTGGAGATTCTCGACGGCGTGCGCGAGCGATACGAAAGTTTTCATCAGGTCCATTACACCGACGATGCTCTACAGGCCGCTGTTTACCAGTCGCATCGTTACATTCCTGACCGCTTCCTTCCCGACAAAGCGATAGACGTCATTGACGAGGCCGGCGCTCGAGTAAAGCTTCGAGTGCGCCGGGAGCAGGGAAACCTGACTGATTGGAACCAAATCACGGAATGGTCGCAGGAACCGGATCAGGGCACGAGTCTTAGTGAACGAAGCGAGGATGCGCTGGTCTCAGCCCAAGTAACACGAGACGACGTCGAAGAAGTCATTGCGCGTTGGACGGGCATACCGGTCACTTCCCTCAAGGAAGAAGAGACGCAGAAGCTGTTGCGGATTGAAATTGAGCTTCATGAACGCGTCGTTTCCCAGCGTCCCGCAATCTCCGCTCTTGCCCGCGCGATTCGTCGTTCTCGCGCCGGGTTAAAGAATCCCCTCAGGCCGGTTGGCTCTTTTCTGTTCCTTGGTCCCACTGGTGTGGGCAAGACAGAGGTAGCGCGTTCTCTTGCGCAAGTCTTGTTTGGCAGCGAGCGATCTATGATTCGGTTCGACATGTCCGAGTTCATGGAGAAGCATTCTGTTTCGAAATTGATTGGCTCGCCGCCGGGCTATGTGGGACATGAAGAGGGCGGACAATTAACTGAACGGATCAAGCGCGCGCCTTACTCAGTCTTGTTGTTCGATGAGATTGAAAAGGCCCACCCGGACATTTTCAACGTCCTGCTGCAGGTTTTTGAGGACGGGATCCTGACCGATGCCCTCGGCAACGCCGTCGATTTTAAGAACGCCATCATTATCATGACTTCAAACATCGGCGCCCGCTTTATTCAAAAGAAGGGTACGATGGGTTTTCAGGGCACCACCGACGCCACGCGCGAGAAGATGGAAGAGATGGTGATGTCAGCGGTGCGGCAGACCTTCAACCCCGAGTTTATTAACCGTCTCGACGAGATCATCATTTTTGATCAGCTTTTCAATCATGAGTTGCTTGACGTCATTCAACTCCAGATCGAACAGATCAATCGGACAATGATTCGTCACGGTTTTGAGGTCCGGTTAACGGAAGACGCCAAGAAGTGGATTGTGGAAAAGACCTGCGCTGACCGCTCATACGGCGCGCGGCCGTTACGACGAGCCTTGCAAAAGTATGTTGAAGATCCGCTTTCTGAGGCGTTAATTCAGGGACATCTCGGGGAAGCAGCGATCGTCGAGGTTTTTGTCGATGGTGATGAGCTGAATTACCGCACCATCGGGATTGAAGCGGCCGACGACGTGCTGCTGATTCATTGAAGTTTAACGCCGCCAGTCACAGAACCGACGTAAAAAATGGCAAAGCGGAGAACCGAGGCTGATAAACAGCCCGTTTTCCTTTTGCCTTTTTACTTTTGCGCCACCGGTTGGGTATAATGCGCGACTTTGCTGGACATGCTTTGGCAACGAGACTGTAACCCGGCGGAATCCAAGCCTTCCGCAGTCCTGAAGCCGGTTGGCGACTAGTTCATCAGGCGAGTTTGCCTTTATTTTTCGAAGCGTTCAATTTATAGCCTGTTTTTAGCTCCCCGAAGTGTCCGAGATCCGGTAGACCTCTAAGGGAAAAGGGAACTATGCATTCATATCGCAGGTTTTTGCTCATGTTTCTGAGCGGAATCGTCCTGCTGGCCTCATCATTCTCCGCCCCGCAGCCCGCTAACGCGCAACAGGGGCAGCGCCTCGTCGAATCAGTAGACATAAATGGTAACCGGCGTCTGAGGGAAGACGATATTCTCTATTACGTTCAGACCCGTCCCGGCGATCCCTACAATGAACAGCAAGTCCAACGTGATTTGCAGGCAATCCTGGCTCTCGGCTTCTTCGATAAGACAAAAACGCGCGTGCTAACAGAAGAAGGAGCACGCGGCGGCGTTAACGTTATCTTCGAAGTGGCAGAACTGCCCATCATCCGTGATTTGCAATTTGAGGGACTGAAGAGCGTTCCGGAATCGGACGTGTTGAAGGCCTTCCGCGAACGACGCGTCGGCATTTCCAAGGAGAGCATTTACGATCCGGTAAAAGCCCGAAACGCCATCCGCGTACTGAAAGAACTCCTGGCCGCCGGAGGTCATCCCAACGCGACCGTCGAGGAGCGTCGCGACCAGGTTTCTGCCACCTCAACCGCGTTGACCTTCGTAATAGACGAAGGCGATCGCGTTCGTGTAGTCGAAATTCAGTTTGAAGGCAACCAGGTTTTTAGCGACGGTAAGCTTCGTGGGTCGATGAAACTGGTCAAAGAGGCTGGTTTAATCACCCGCTTCAGAGGGCAGGACATTCTCGATCGTCAAAAGCTTGAATACGACCTGCGCAATGTAGACAACTACATGCGTTCCAAGGGTTACCTCCAGGCACGCCATGGCGAGCCTCGAGTCGAAAGCGTCGGCCGGAGACGCACCGGTTTTCCCATTTTGCCGCTCCCGTTTTTGTCTTCCGTTGATGAAGGGCTTCGCGTCACCGTCCCGATTGTTGAAGGGAAGGTTTATCGCATTGGCGAGATGAAGATCGAAGGCAATTCGATTTATTCGGAAGACTTCATCAAGGCTTATATCGGTCTCACCAAGGGTGATATCGCCAACGGCGAAAAAATCGGCAAAGGCCTCTTTGAAAACCTCAAAAAACTCTACGGCTCAAACGGCTTCATTGAATACACAGCCGAGCCCACGCCGACCTTTAAAGATAATCCGCAGAAACCGGACGAAGGAATAGTCGACTTTCTCATCACGATTGAAGAAGGCAAACAGTTTTCGTTACGGCGTCTCGAATTCGTTGGAAACACCTTCACGCGCGACACCGTGCTTCGGCGTGAGGTGCTGATTAACGAAGGCGACATCTATAACCAGACCGCCTGGGAGTATTCGATTATTAAGCTTAACCAGCTTGGTTACTTCGACCCCATCGATAAAGACAAGGACGCCGACTTCAAAACGAACGATGAAGAGGCGATGGTTGATATTAACCTCAAAGTAACCGAACGAGGACGCCAGCAAATATCTTTCAACGGTGGTTTGTCCGGCATCGGCGGCTCATTTTTTGGTTTGGAATACTCAACGAACAATCTGCTGGGACGCGGTGAAATCCTTTCGTTGAATATATCGGCTGGTAATCGCCAAAAGTATTTGCAGTTCTCCTTTACCGAGCCCTACATAAAGAACCGCCCGATAACCGCAGGTTTTTCACTTTTTGCTTACACGCAGAAGTTCTTTGGTGAAGGAACCTTTCTTTCCCAGAATATCGAAGCGCAGCAGGGTCTCTCGGGATCGCAACTGGATTTCCTTGGGGTTAGTGAAGAGAACCTCTTCACGCGCACTTCGTACGGCGGCTCACTTTTCGTCAGCGCGCCGCTATCGGAGTTTTACCGCAAGCGTCGCTTTACGCAGTTTTCGCGTGTGGGACTTTCCTACCAGTTCTCAACTTCGTCTGTGAAAGATCCAGAAGTTAATCAGGATCCGGGGAGTCCGACCCAATTCATCCCGGTCATCTATTCACAACCAAGCATCATCACCAGTCGCATTACGGCGAGCTTTAACTACGACACCCGTAACGCGAACGTGGATCCGACGCAAGGTAAAGAGTTGGCAGTGCAACTTGCGTTGGCTGGATTGCTTGGTGACGTTCGTACCTATCAGCCGTCTATTTCCTATTCACACTTTATCCCCGTACGACGGAAGCGATCGGAACGTCCCGAGGTTTTCGGGTTCCGCATTATTGCGGGAACGGTGGGAAGCTTCGCCACTTCAGCCAAGGTGAGAAATGCAAACTCACTGGCGTTTGTTGATGGCGTGCCGATCTTTGAACGCTACTTCCTCGGCGACGAGTTCAGTATTCGTGGATACAACGTTCGCTCGATTAGCCCGCGCGCGCCGCTGGATACCTTTGTCACTTCGCAAAACGTTGTCATCGCCTCAAATGGAAGCGGTACTCCTATTCCAGTTCCGGGAGTGCCTGCCGGCGCCGCAAACGTGGGCATATTTACAGGGATCACTGGCGCAAACGTAGTGCAGCTGCCGAGATCGTTCACACCCATTGGCGCGGACACTCAGATATTAGGTAACTTCGAATATCGAATTCCGGTTATTGGAAACACAGTTAGCCTCGCGGCTTTTGCCGACATTGGTTCAGCATTCAACCTGCGCAGTAAGTCGGACCAAGTTTTCTCCACCAATTTCCTCCCCGACCAGCCATTTCTATCGACGGTAGGGCTGCTTCGTTGTGACAGGACAGCTGGAGGCGTCGCCTTTGCCAGCTTGTCCACCCTGGCTGCCTGCAACACCAGCACTGACCTCGCCTTGATTGCGGGGACGGCCTTGGTATTGCGCGACAATCGCCTGATAACAACCCAGGAACTCGATAATGCCCGCAGTCTCGGCCCGTTTGACCCAACGACCGGCCTGCCGTTTGGCTTCCAACAGGTCTTTTTACGTGGCGACGCTCAAACCAATACACTCGTGCGGCTTTCGGAAAGTCTCTTCGCGAAACTAGGCGACTACCGGGCCAGCCTGGGTATGGAAGTGCGCGTTCAGGTTCCTGTCATCAACGTGCCTTTTCGCCTGATTTTTGCGTATAATCCCAGAGCCCGAGAAGACCAGGTAATTGACGGGTTCCCATTCTTCTTTGATGAGAAAAAGAAGGTTATCCGCTTTAGTGTGGGGCGTACCTTTTAATCATTCGAAGCCAACCTCGGCGGCGGTCTGAACAACTAAGAATTGACCTACGCCTTTTGTTTTAAGGAGCAATACAAGAAAGTTATGAAGATAGATCGCCTACTAACCGCCGCTGTGTTCGTTCTGGCCGTCGCCATCTCCCCCGCGCTGGCTCAAACCAGACCGGCTACGCCTGCGGGCCCTCCCTCCACCGGAAATGTTCCGGAAAGCAAGATCGCGCTGATTTATTCAGAAGCTTTTCAGGACGCCAAGACCGGTATCGGCCGATTTAATGCCCTGATAACCACCCTGAATCGCGAGTTTCAGCCGCGCCAGACAGAGTTGCAGCAGATGCAGCAGCGAATTCAGACGCTCACCAATGAGGTGAACCAGCAGCAAAGCGCTCCTCAAGTGGTCGACCCTAAGTCCCTCCAAACAAAGATCGAGCAGCTCGAGACTTTGAAGAAGGACTATCAACGCAAGGGTGAGGATGCGCAGGCCGCCTACAACAAACGCCGGCAGGAGATGTTTTCACCGCTCCTGGAAGACATCGGCAAGGCGCTCGAGGCATATGCCAAGTCGAAAAACATCAATGTAATTATCGACGGCAGCCAGGTGCCACTCGTTTACGCAGCCGACGCGCTTGATGTGACCCGGTCGTTTATTAACGAGTTTAACGCCAAGAACCCGGCCACAGCGGCAGTGGCGCCGCCCAAGTAGCTCAGCAGGATTATCTCAAATCAAAGACGCGGCGATGCGGCAGTTAGTTCCGCGTCCCGCGTCTCTTCTTATGACCATGGAAACCATTCTCGATTCGCAGGCCATTCAGGAGTTGCTGCCTCACCGTTATCCGTTCCTGCTGGTGGATCGAATCGTCGAGCTGGTGCCGCGGGAAAGAATCGTTGGTATCAAACAAGTCAGCATAAACGAGCCATACTTCCAGGGACATTTTCCCGGAGCCGCGGTGATGCCTGGCGTCCTGGTGGTCGAAGCTCTGGCCCAGGTTGGGGCGGTCCTGGCGCTTCGTGAAATTCAGGACCGCGATCAAAAGCTAGTGCTCTTCACAGGAATTAGAGAAGCCCGATTTCGCCGGCCGGTTGTGCCCGGAGACACGTTGATCCTTGAGGTAACGGCTTTGCGGATCGGTTCACGCGTGCAGCGTATGCGCGGCGAAGCCAAGGTCGATGGTCAACTGGTAGCCGACGCTGACATCATGAGCGTGATCGCAGATCGTGGCTCCGCAGTTTAATTCCCAGAACAACTTCATGGCTGTTGCTGCCAAACCTAATAATGTTCACCCTACCGCGGTGGTCAGCTCGCGCGCCCGCATCGGGCCAGGTTGCCACATCGGACCCTATTCCATTGTTGGCGACGAGGTTGAGCTGCAAGATGATGTGCACCTGGAGTCGCACTGCGTAATAGATGGCCGCACCATCATTGGACAGGGCACCAGGGTTTTCCCGTTTGTTTCAATCGGACTGGCTCCGCAGGACCTCAAGTACAGCGGAGAGCCTTCGGAAACACGCATCGGCAAGCGCAACTTTATCCGCGAGTTTGTAACCATTCATCGCGGAACGTCGGGAGGCGGAATGCTTACCCAGACGGGTGACGACTGTTTATTCATGGCCCAGGCACACATTGCACATGATTGTATAATCGGCAACGGGGTCATCATGGCAAACGCTGCGACACTTGCCGGTCACGTGATCATTGAGGACAACGCAAACGTTGGCGCTTATTCAGGTGTGCATCAGTTTTGCCGGGTTGGTCGAGAGGCTTACATTGGCGGCTATTCAGTAGTGGTCAAGGATGCGTTGCCTTTTGCTCTTACGGTGGGAAATCATGCCCGCTGCTATGGGCTTAATACTACCGGCATGAAACGGCGCGGTTATTCGGGGGCGGCTATTGGTGCGCTGCACCGGGCGTTCCATCTGCTGCTCTCATCAAAGCTAAACACCTCGCAAGCTCTCGAACGAATTCGGGAGGAAATAAAAGAATCTCAAGAGGTGGATTTGCTGATCGAGTTTATTCAGTCTTCAAGCCGCGGAGTGATCAAGTGAAGGATGAAGGATGAAGGATGTAGGCGGAAGGCGGAAGGATGAAGGCAAGGCAAATCCAAAGCCTACTTTGTGTTCTGCGTGCTGCAGCGCAAGCAAGACATTCGGATGTCCCTCCCTGCCGACGTCGGTTTTCATTCTCCCTTCCCCTATCCCGCCTTCATCCTTTTTAAACGATGCGCTACGGTCTAATCGCAGGTAACGGACGGTTTCCCTTTATGGTTGTCGAGGGCGCGCGCCGCGCCGGCGTCTCGCTTTCGGTGGCGGCCATTCGTGAAGAGACTGATCCGGAAATTGAGCGCGAGGTAGAACGGCTTACCTGGGTGGGCATTGGCCAACTGGGAAAGATGATTCGCTTCTTCAAAGCCGAGGGCGTCGAGAAGGCGATCATGGCGGGACAGGTGAAGCACGTTCAAATCTTCAGCCGTGCGATTCCTGATGCTCGCATGCTGAAAATGCTGTTAACACTTCCGCGCCGTAACACCGATTCACTTATCGGTGCCATTGCTGCAGAGCTGGCAGGTGAAGGGATCGATCTAATTGATTCCACTTTTTTTCTGCAGGATCATTTGCCATCAGCCGGTGTATTGACCCGCCGGAAACCAAGCGCGTCTGAACGAACTGACATCGACTACGGGTTGGAGATTGCACGCCAAATCTCGAGTCTCGATCTCGGTCAGACCATCGTGGTTCGCGGAAAGGCGTGCGTCGCGATAGAAGCAATGGAAGGCACTGACGCTACCATCCGGCGCGCAGGCGAGCTGATGCGTGGCAGTGGCGGAGTTCAGGGCGGCACCAGCCTGAGCAGCGGTCCGTTGACCGTGTTGAAGCTTTCAAAACCTGATCAGGACATGAGGTTTGATGTGCCGGTTATTGGCGTACCAACCATTGAAACCATGATCGCCGCGCAAGCGGCTTGCCTCTGCATCAGCGCCGGCAAGACGCTGATGTTTGATCGCGAAGAGATGGTAAAAATCGCGGATAAGGGCAAGATTGCCATCGTCGCAGTTTAGCGGACTGGGCTTCACTCCGAAGCCTGCTGCTCTTCATCCTGCTCGCTGGCTTCAGGTGAAACCTCCCGGCCGGGCACTCGATATTCCTCATTAACCCACTTACCCAGGTCGACCAGTTTGCAGCGTTCAGAACAGAACGGCCGGTAGGGATTCTCCTGCCAATCGACAGGTTTGTCGCAGGTCGGACACTTCATCGGGGCGCTTAACTAACGAGGGGTGCGTCGGTGGCAGGGGGCAATAACCATTCAGGCCGCTTAACCAGGATTTTCCTGTTTACAAACTCAATTGTCCCTTCGCGCCGCATAGCGTTCAGGCGAACCGTGACACTCTCCCGTGTGGAGCCAACAATGGAAGCAATCTCTCGATGAGGCAGAGGAATATCGATCAGGACGCCATCCGATTCGCGAACGCCGTAACGGTTTGAGAAGTCGGCCAGCAGCCGGTCGAGCCGGGCGGGAATGGCGTTGAGGGCAAAATCCGCCAAACGTTGTTCGGCGCGCTCCAACCGTTGGCCGATCAACCGAAAAGTATAATCATGCAAGCGAGCGTCTGCTGCCATGGCTCTGGCAAATTGCTCGGCCTGCATTTTTAGCAAGGTGCACATTTCATAAGAGACGGCCCAGTTCTCGCGACGTCCAGCCGTCGAGTAGAGAGCAGATTCACCAAAGAGCGAACCCTCTGGGAGAATATCAATTACTGCTTCGCGGTCGGTCTGCGGCTCAATGCGGCAAAGTTTGATGCGACCTCTGATGATGGCATATAAAGCATCAGCAGCTTCCCCGGCGCGGTAAACAAAACGCCGCCGCCTGACGTCGATGACGCACGAATTCTCTGCCAGTAGCGAAACCAGTTCGTCACTGAGGCTTAACCCAAACTCCAAACGTCGAATAATGGCGGCACGATCTGTAGCGTCCAAATCCTGAGCACGTTTGCTGGGCTTCAGTTTGTTGTCCATAACACTCATAGCTCGCTGTAGGTGCGATTACGATGTGGAATCAAATACGGTGCGGGCGTTGCTAACTGCGGATTTCGTTATTTAAGATGTCGGTAAAGTAAGGATCCCCTGATGACACCCGAGGCCTGGACTTTTCAGTTATTGACTCGAAATCGAGGCGGTTGCTAGATGAGCGGACCACTACTGAATGGCCGCACTGTAGCATGAAGGGTCAGGCTGCGCAAGACTTTACACTGGGAAATCATTAGGGGATTTGGTTAAGGTGAACCCAGCGGCCGGTAGCTTCGTACACTAGGCATAACTGCGGTTGGGGCGCTTGGTGGGCGGCGGTGGGGCGGCGGCAGGGGCAGGATGCAGGAAGAGGAGGCAGGATACAGAAAGAGGAGGCAGGAGGCAGGTGCGGGAGGCAGGTAAACGGAAACGTTAGTCCTTAGACCAGAACTTAGATTCAACAACCCCACACCCTAAACCCACACCCTAAACCCAACACCCTATTCCCATGGCTGATTACAAAGACAAACTAGACGAATGGCAGAACACGGTTCGCCGTAAAGCTCGCGAGCTGGATGAGAAGTATTCCATTTCCGACCTGGTCGATGAAGGCGCGCGTGTCGCCGGAGAAGCGGCAAAACGCGGGGCGCAGACGGTTACCTCAGGCGCCGAAAAATTGCGAGCTGAAGCTGACCGCCTTAATGAGCAGGGCGACATCGCTGATACTGCGCGTCGGGCCGCAGATGAAGCTGCTCGTGGCGCTAAAAAGGCCGGAGAAGCCATTCGCAGTGCCGCCGGCGATGCGGGCAAGAAGGCGGGCGAAGTACTCGACGATGCGAAGACTTACTACGATCGCGCCTCCCGCTTTTACGATACCGGAGCGAAGGTAACGCGAGCTTCTGGTGCGGCGAGCGCAGGTATCTTAAAGGCAAAGGAATGGATCAAAGAGAATCCTGGTAAGGCTGCGGTGGTCTCAGCGTCACTGGTGCTGGGTGTCAGGATGGGAGCAGCCCTTCCCGGTCTGGATATTGTCTTGCTCGGGGCTCATCCCCACTGGTTGACTCATTCGGCGTTGCCAATTTTCGGAGTACGCAAGCTCAGCGAGAAGTTTGACAGTTACCTGCGCAAGCAGGAGGAGTTGATCGCACAGGGGAAACTTTCGGAAGCGGAACAGAAGCGTGCTGAGTTTGAAAGAAACATCACTAAGTACGTTGGCGCGCCGCTATTAGGGGCCGTTAGTTGCGCCGCAGGCGCAGCGATGTGGGCGCAGATTGTACAACCTGCCGGAATCGCCGGTGCGCCCATCAGTTGGTTAGTTGGTGGAAACCCGTTCCTGGGAGGAGTCTGGCTTTTTGCAAACGGCGCAATCTGTTTTCACGAAGGTTACAAGTTCTTTATGATAGCCCTTGCCGATCAAAAAGACGTAGCCAAAGTCATTCGAGAGATCAAGGGTCTGCTTCCGGAAGCGGTTGCGTAGCGACTGCATTCTTCCGACTTACGACGTTCATCCAATTGTGACGGGGAACGGCCAGAACGAAAGCGCAAACACAATCAACGTAATGATCGCCACGGTTGTTCGCCTGGCGCCGAGTGGTTCCCATACTTCAGGTGCTGGATGTCGCACCTTCAACATTACCGCCAGCAATATCGTGTAAAGAAATCCACTCGGGCTGCTATACCAAACAAACCCCAGCACTGCAATCACCGCCATTGTTACAAAGCTGATCAAGCCGATGCGTTTATGCGCGTGTTGTCCAAACAGCGCAAACGTGCCATGCCCGCCGTCGAGTTGGCCCACTGGCATTAAGTTGAGGCTGGTGACCAGCAAGCCAATCCAGGCTGCCATGTAAAGAGGATTCGGTAAGACGTTAGACAGACTGATGCCATTGACTCCGGCGATTGCCCGAAACAATAAGGGATCGTTGAAGTATATGACGGAGTCGCCGACAATTGGTGGAGCCGGCTGTAGCGAAAGCACACCAACAAAACCGATCGGCAGCAACGCTACAAAGCCGGCCAGTGGTCCCGCCAGGCCAATATCAAACAACGCATGCCGTGAAGGAATGGGCGAGCGCATCTTGATGAATGCCCCGAAAGTGCCGGCAAGAAAAAGCGGCGGCGCCGGAATAAAGAACGGCAAGGTTGCGCTAACCCCGTAGTAGCGGCAAGCGAGATAATGTCCCATCTCGTGGGCCGTCAGTATTACCAGTAATGCGAGCGAGAAAGTCAGTCCTTCAATTAAGACGGAAGGATGACTGGCGGCGAAGCTTAACAGTGACGTGATGATCGCGACGTAGTATTGGGGAATATAAAGAACATAGCCCAGCACGCCAGAGACGACGGGCTCCGGCACATCAATGTCCGCAGGGGCGGCCATGACCAACCCTGCGAAAGTCATCGACAGGAAAGTAACTACAAGGAGACTCGAGTGCTTGACCCACTCGAGCGTAGTGGGGCTGGCGAAACTCCGGCGTCCGATTTCAGGCGATCTAACAAACGGAGGAACAGATTCAAATGATTCCGACATTAATGCCCTTTGACGTTAAAGGCTAGAGCGTCCCCACGCTTCTAGCCTCTTTAGATCGATATTCGTTAGTGTGCGTTTAATACTCTGAATCGTCGGAATCGTTCGCCCCGCCAATCTCTCCATCTTCGCCCACTTGCAAGTCCTTGCCGGGTTTAAAGCGAATGGTCTTGCCGGATGGAATGGCTACCTCTTCACCAGTTCGCGGATTTCGCCCGACACCTCGTTTACGTGGCTTAACAACAAATACACCAAAGCCGCGAAGCTCGATTCTCTCACCCCGGGTCAGGGCCTCCTTCATAGAGTGGAAAAGTGCGTCCACCGCCTGCTCGGCTTTCATCTTGGGGACGCCCGTCTTTTCTGCCACCCGGTTAATGATGTCTAGTTTAATCACGGCTTTTAGCCTCCGTTCGAGTCTCAATGGGAGATTTTGCGAGCCGAACTTGTAGGGAGCGATGATAGAGAGGCGCAGCAAAGACTGTCAACCATAGCCGTGTCAATTGCAGCAAGCAGCGAATTCGTCGGTATCCTGCAAACCGGGATCGACGAGCAACTTCATCAGGTTTCGCAGCACCTTAAGAGGTTTGACAACCCTTTGGGTGGAGGCTAACCTCAAGTGCTGAGTAGTTTGACGAGTGAAATACGCATTTGAGGCTGCGGCAATAATCAATGTTTGGAATTAAAACTCGTCGTCCGCCACCGTTCGGTGGAATAGACATAAACGACGACAAGGATATTCAAGTCCACCGGCCTGGTGATGCGTCTCGTCACAGCCTCTGGGCAGAAGGCCGTTTGCTTTTAAGGGATCTGATTTTTGCCCTGATGATTGCGGCGCTGGTGGTAGTTTTTATTGTTCAACCGGTCAAGGTTGAGGGCACGTCAATGCTGCCACGACTTCACGACGGCGAGCGCATCTTCGTTAACAAACTAATTTATTATGACGACTTTCGCTGGGCGCCCAAGGTTGAACGCGGAGACATCGTGGTGTTTTGGTTTCCCGACGACCCGTCGAAAAGTTACATCAAACGCGTTGTCGGTTTGCCTGGCGACACCATCGAGATGCGCGAAGGTATAGTTCGCGTGAACGGAAGCGAGTTAAACGAATCATATCTTGATCCGCGCTTCAACGTTACTTCGCGAACGCAGGGGCCGATGTATGTTAGACCGCACTATTACTTCGTGATGGGTGATAATCGCGATAACTCGAGCGATTCGCGCAGCTGGGGCCTGGTACCGAAGAAATATGTTTACGGCAAAGCTCTGTTTCGCTATTGGCCACTGACCGCAGCGAGCGTGATTCATCACGAAAACATTTCCCCGGCAGTGCCGCCTCCAAGCGCTTATCAACCGTCTCCCACGGAGGTTCCTACTGTCCCTTAACATGCGACAGCATAAGGAACGGAAGTAATTGAAAATGCTCGATAGGTTAAGGCTGCTAGCGATGATTTTTTACGCGCCCGCGCGCGGCCTGCGAGAAGTGCGCGACCGCGCTCCCCTGGTCCCGGTCGGCCTGATGGCGCTAATCAGCCAAATCGGATACTTCGTGGTAAGCCAGGTCCTGGCGGGCAACCGGGCGTTCCTACTTGCCGGCCCGCGCGCCATAATGAACGTTCTTTTTCAGTCGATCCTCGCGTTGCTTCTAATTGGCGGCGTGCTCGTCCCCATCATCGCCTTTGTCGCAAATTTGTTTGAGCGCCGGGGCCGCTTCGGACTCCTGCTTCAGCAGGAATACGCGTCGTTGGCGTCAACGTTCTTTTATGCTCTGGCAATCACAAATTTCATCACGATACCGGTCTCGTTGTTTTTTCACTTTAGTGGAATTCAAGCGACCTATGTGGCCCAATCTTTTCAATCTGCTGCTCAGGTCGATAACTGGACTCGCCTGCCGGTCGACTTTCGCGATCAGTTGAAAGCCACCTTAAGTAATCCTGTACTGGTTGCCGAAGGACTGTTTCGCACATTCAAACTACTGCTGTTCAGTGTGGGTGCAGTCTTTGCAGTGCGCGAAGTGTTTCGGGTCTCCGTGCTCCGGGCTGCCGCAATCTCTTTTGCTGGTTTGGCCATTGCGATTTTCGTTTCTCCGCTTTGGACGTTGCTATTAAGTCCGATCCTTGCCTCGCCATTTTTACTTCTGATTCTTTTCCTCTTGATTCGGGGTTACGTCACTGGAGCGATGCGTTCCCAACGCGCGCGCGAATCATTCAAACAAAATCTGGAAGCCGCCACGCTAAACCCAGCTGATTCTTCAGCCCACTACAACCTCGGCCTAATCCATCAACAGCGTGGCGAGCTGGAAGCGGCGCGGGAGCGATTTGAGCGAGCAATTCAAATAGATGCCGACGAAATTGACGCTCACTACCAGCTAGGACGGATCGCGCGGCAACAAAAGCGGTTCGCCGATGCCATTAAAAACTTTGAACAGGTTGTTTCGAGAGATCAGTCACACGCACAGCACGAGATTTGGCGTGAAGTGGGAGCGACTTATGTGGCTGCTGGGCAGTTTGAAGACGCGCGTAATTCGCTGGAGAGATTCATCGAGAATCGACCGTCGGATCCAGAAGCCCTGTACCTGATGGGCCGTGCCCACGCCGGCCTGGGGCATCAGCGCGAGGCCGCAAGCTCGATGCAAGCGTGCATTGAAGCAGTCAAGACAGCACCGGCCTACAAGTACCGGTCTGACAAGCGCTGGCTGAATGAAGCGCAACAGTTTATTAAGACAGCAGGACAGTAGTCAGTAGACAGTAGTCTGTAGACAGAGAAGAACTGTCCAATGTCCAAGGTCCAATGTCCAAAGTCAAGATAGGCATGACGGACATTGGACTTTGGACATTGGACTTTGGACAATGAGGTTCATGCAAAAGGGACAAAGAACTCCCGCTCTGCTCGCGCTCGAAGATGGCCGCACTTTCCGGGGGCGCTCCTGGGCTGCGGAGGGTGAAGCGTTTGGAGAGATGGTGTTCAACACTTCGATGACCGGCTATCAGGAAGTGCTTACCGATCCTTCTTATGCCGGCCAAATCGTTTGCATGACTTATCCGCTGATTGGCAACTACGGCGTGAACAGTGAAGACGAAGAGTCGTCGCGGCCGTGGGTAGAAGGCTTCGTGGTGCGCGAGGCGAGCCGAATGGTCTCAAGCTGGAGGGCGCAGGAAAGTCTTGACGATTACCTCAAACGTTGGAACATCGTAGCCATCGAAGGGATCGACACGCGCGCACTTGTCAGACACATTCGCGACAAAGGCGCCATGCGCGCCTGCCTTTCCACCGTTGACCTTGATGAGCAGAGCGTAATCGAGAAGGCTATTCAATCGCCCTCGATGGAGAATAGAGAGCTGGCGAGTGTGGTAACCACGACGCAATCGTATGAGGTACCGGCGGAAGGCGCCGAGCGGTTTCATGTGGTTTGCTACGACTTCGGCGTAAAAAGAAATTCCTTACGCGCGCTGTCCCGCCTTGGTTGTCGCATCACGGTGGTACCGGCCGGTACATCTGCGACTGAGACGTTAGCACTTCATCCTGACGGCATCTTCCTTTCTAACGGGCCTGGCGATCCCGCCTCCATGACGAGGGAAGTGGAACAGATCAGACAACTAATTGAAACGAGCGTGCCGACTTTTGGCATCTGCTTCGGTCACCAACTGCTCGGCCGGGCCTTCGGTGGGAAAACGTTTAAGCTTACGTTTGGACATCGTGGTGGTAATCAGCCGGTCAAGGATCTGCGGGAGGGCGGCGTCGAGATCACTTCACATAATCACGGATTCGCAGTGCTTGCCGATAGCCTTCCCGGCGAAGTTGAAGTAACTCACGTCAATCTCAACGACCGCTGCGTCGAGGGCATGCGACATACGATGCTGCCAATATTCTCCGTTCAATATCATCCGGAGGCTGCGCCGGGACCTCACGACGCGGAGCACCACTTCCAACGCTTTATCGATTTGATGCAAAGTCGAGCTAGACTGTCGCGCCCAACCTGCCACCGTGAAGTCAACTTGGAGGAGCTATAGTTTTTCGCCCATATGGGCGAAGCATTTATCGCGCTGGCACCTTCATCGCGGATGGGTACTAGCTGAAAGAGTGAAACTGGGTTTCAGCCCGGAGGGCTGAGAGACAGTAGCCGGTGGTCGACAGACCACCGGAAAGAGGAGTTACGAACTCGAGCATCCCGAAGGGAGGCAAGAACTAAATTTATTTCTGGCACCCCTGCGGGGTGCATTCGACTCACGTCCTCATCCGGAGGTCTCCGCTTTGCTACGATCCGGCTACTTTCTGTCAACCCTTCGGGTTGTAATACCGCCAAACAACGCGCCGCAAGACCAGCGATGTATTAAGTGGTTATGACTGAGAATAGTATTCTTGGCTTTGAAGTGATCGAGTGTCACTGATCCGAAGTGACGACTTCTGTATTTTCGTCCTGAAGAGCACCTTCCGTGGGTGTGATCCCTTCAGCAGGTGTAGCTTCCAGCAAGTCCGCCAGCCCTTCACTGCCGCGATGCTCGAGCCAGTGGCGGTAACTCACCGTCAGAATCGCAACCACCGGTATGGCCAAAAAGATCCCTGCGACTCCGGCAAGCTCAGCGCCTGACAGGATTGCAATGATTACTGCGAGGGGGTGAAGGTGAATGCCTTGCCCAATCAGCCGCGGGTAAACAACATAGTCTTGAACGATGCGCAGCACCGCCAAAAACAGAAGCACAATAAAAGCCGAAAAAGGACCGGCGTGAAGCATTGCCGCGATTGCCGCCACCAATGCAATGGCTAATGGCCCTACTAAGGGGATGAACTCAAAAATGCCGGCGATGAGGCCAAGCACGAGTGGACTGGGCAAGCCAAGCAGCGTAAATCCCAACGCGCAGATCACACCGATAAAAAGACATGCAGTGAGTTGCGCGCGAATATAAGCGGCGAGCGTGCTGTTGATGTCCTGGAAGAATTCGTCACCACGCCAACGCCAGCGACCCTTCGGCAACATCTGCAGTGCTGAACGGCGAAACGTATCCGCATCCTTGAGAAAAAAGAAACTCAGGATGGGAATCAGGACCAACCAGGGAATGTAGATCAACCAGTGAGCCATACTTCCGAGCACTTCGCTGGCGGTAAGACTGACCTTCTCAATCACGCTGGGAATAGCTTTATTAACCGCATCCAGCAGCGGCCCAGGCATTCGGTGCGTGCGAAAGTATTCGACCATTCCTTTCGTCTTGTCACCTACCGCCGTCCAGTAGCCACGCGCTTGTTCAGTGAACTCAGGAAACTGACTTCCCAGACGAGGGGCGAGAAAGTAAATCCCCAGGACAATAACGGCAACGATGGTGATGTAAGCGAGCGAGATGGCCGCGGTGCGCGGCAACGCGATATTTCTTTTGCCCAGTGGAATCGGCCGGCGGAGGAATTCAACCAGCGGGGACACGAAATAGGCAAAGAAGATTGAGAGAACCAGAAGCAGGATAACGCCCGTGAGTTTGACGATGACCCACAGTGTTACGGCGACGATTAAGATGATCAGGATGACGCGCAGAACTGCCCGCGTCTGAGGCCATGAGGCTTCGGCTGCAGCATGTGCTGCGGTACGCGCCACGTCTTTAGTCTCGTTGCTTCGCAAAGGTTTTGATGGATCAGTTGTACAGTCTGGCGATGATCCCGCCTACCGCCCGCTGGTCTGCGGGTGAAATGCCGTTAAACTCAACCCCGAAAGTATTTGGAGTGGCGCGGTGCACCACCTCGCCATGCAACGACAATGCTTCTTCCCTATCCATCAAGAGTAAACCCAATTGATCTCCAACTCGAACGTTGGGGCAGGCAGGCAGATTACAAACGCGGAGTCCGCCAAGGCTAATATCGCCCGGCTCACCGAGGCCGATAGATTCTTTTAAGCTTTCATCTTCAATGGCGAGGGTAAGGCGGGTGTTCACATGATAACGAGGGTACTTACGTCGTTCACGATCTGGTTGAGTCATGCCAGGTGTGCTCATCGTGAGTCCTTTCAGTTGGATAACTGCTCGTCCTCCTCTTCATCCTCTTCGTCGTCGTCGTCCTCAACCGGCGGCGGAGGTGCGGTTACTCGTGGAGCGGCTGGCTCCCAAATCAAACCTTTCCACTCTTCTGTTTCGCCAAGTAGTTGAAGCGCGGCGAGCGGATGACCGGGATTTCGTTCAATTCGTAACACCTCGGCGACTACTTGAAGCTTTTTCCCGTCCTCGCCTTGTACTTCAAGGCGAACACGGCTTCCGACTTCGGGCAGCTTGCGCGGCAGGTGAACCAATGTGCCTTCCGGACCCACATTCTCCGTAGTGCCTTCAGCAACAACGTGAGAACCACCAGGTTCGTCCCACTCAGCGCGCACTTCGAATGATACTAAATAACGTGGTCCTGAACGACTATCTGTTTCCATTTGCCGAACCATGATTTCACGCTCCCGTCGGGCAAGAGTCGCGGCAGTTTATAACGTTTAGAAGCAAAAGTCGCGGTTTATCATTCATCTTCAGTCCTCAGTTTTTCCAGGACCGAGAAATCTTCAAGGGTCGTTACATCACCGGCCACAGTGCCGCTGGTGGCAATCTCGCGCAAGAGCCGGCGCATGATCTTGCCCGATCGGGTCTTAGGTAGGGCATCGGAAAAACGAATTTCGTCAGGACGGGCGAGTGCCCCAATCTCCTTCACCACGTGACCGCGCAGCTCTGCGTTTAATTGTTCTGACGGAGTATGCGAGCCCTCGAGGGTCACAAAGGCAACGATCGCCGAGCCCTTCAATTCATCCGGGCGCGCAACCACCGCGGCCTCAGCGACTGCTGCATGTGATACCAGAGCGCTCTCAACTTCGGCGGTACCCAGCCGGTGACCGCTGACATTAATCACGTCGTCAATGCGGCCCATGATCCAAAAGTAACCGTCCTGATCCCGGCGCGCCCCGTCCCCGGCAAAGTAAATGTTCTCAATTTGGGACCAGTATTGTTCCTTGTAACGCTCATCATCGCCCCATATAGTCCGCAGCATTGACGGCCAGGGACGTTTGATAACCAGATAACCACCTTCATTCGCGCCCACTGGCTTGCCCTCACGCGTCATCACATCCGCCTCGATCCCCGGAAACGGCTTCGTCGCCGAGCCCGGTTTAGTGGCTGTTGCTCCGGGCAATGGCGAGATCATGATGGCGCCGGTTTCGGTTTGCCACCACGTGTCGACAATAGGACAACGCTCCTTGCCAATCACCCTGTGATACCACATCCAAGCTTCCGGATTGATGGGCTCACCGACAGTTCCCAGGAGGCGCAGACTAGATAGGTCGTGTTTAAGGGGCCACTGTTCGCCCCACTTAATGAAGGCGCGGATCGCGGTCGGTGCGGTATAAAAAATGTTGACGCGATGACGTTCAACCAGGTCCCAGAAGCGATCAAACTCCGGATGATTTGGCGCTCCTTCATACATTAGAACTGTAGCGCCATTCGAGAGTGGGCCGTACACGACATAGCTATGGCCGGTTACCCAGCCGATATCGGCGGTGCACCAGTAAACATCTTCGTCTTTGATATCAAAGATCCATTTGGTAGTGAGGTGTGCCTGCAGCAGGTAACCTGCCGTCGTGTGCAGAATGCCCTTTGGTTTGCCGGTGGTGCCTGAAGTGTAGAGGATGTAGAGCGGATGCTCGCTGTCCAGTTCCGCGGCCGAAAAGTCCGCGTTCTCATTTGCCATCAACTCGTGCCACCAACGATCGCGCCCCGGCTCCATGGCGATCTGCGAGCCTGTGCGACGCACCACGATGCAGACCTCAACTGAAGGCGTTTGTTTAAGAGCTTCGTCTACGGCCTCCTTTAGCTTTACTTCCTTGCCCCGGCGCCAGCCGCCATCGGCTGTCACTACCAATTTACAGGCGGCATCGTTGATGCGATCTATCAGAGCGGCACTTGAGAATCCGCCAAAGATCACTGAGTGAGTTGCGCCAATACGCGCGCACGCCAGCATCGCAATTGCCAACTCCGGAATAAGCGGCATATACAGGGCAACTCGATCACCCTTCACAACGCCTTGTCGCATCAACACATTCGCGAATTTGCAAACTTCAGAGTGAAGTTGCTGGTAGGTGAAGGTTCGCAGATCACCAGGTTCGCCTTCCCAGATCAGCGCAGTCTTTTCGCGTCGAGCGGTGACCAGATGACGGTCGAGGCAGTTGTATGAAATGTTTAGTTTTCCACCGACGAACCATTCCGCGTGAGGCGGTTGCCATTGCAACACCTTGTCCCATTTCCGAAACCAGTGAAGCTCCTCGGCCATGCGTCCCCAAAATGCTTCGGGGTCGGCTGTTGCTTCAGCGCGCAGTCTTTCAAGCTCCTCCATTGAGCTGATCTGGGCGTTCTCGGAAAAGTGCGCGGGCGGCGGAAAGAGGCGATCTTCATGCTGAAGCGAGTCAATATTTGTGGATACAGTTGTCATAACTTGCCCGATGCTTTCAAGAATTGGGGACAAAGATGGCGAGACGTTTGTGTATCACAGAACCACTTGACGCGACAACGGGTTGCCAGCACTATGGCTCCAAACCGTGCCACTCGATTGTTAGGGGAACGACAACGAGATGACGAGTCTTAAATGCGAACAATGCGGAGCGGAGTTAATACCGCAGACGAGTTTCTGTCGTAAGTGTGGCGCTGCCATAAACGACATCGAGAGTTCTGAGCTGCCGACAGCGACTCTAGGGAAAACAGACGACGCGACTACGGACCGACTGCACGCCAGACCCACCAGTCCAGCGAGAATTACACCGGTACGTTCACGTCCGCGACTCAAAATCGCTATCGCGGTGATGGTGCTTACTCTCTCCCTTGTGGCAGTGGCGGTCGTTGCGGTTTTAAGCGATCGCCGTAAAGGAACGGTAGTAAACAACGCCAGGCATGATTTATCCCGGAGCCCAGACCGTAGTCGATTTAACGGGTGCGGATGGGAGCCGCACGCTTCACTTAAAAACATCTGATCCACTCGACCGAGTCGAGAGCTGGTATCACAACCACTTCAATTTAAATAAAACCATGAGGCTCACGACGTCCAGCGTGGTCCTGAAGGGAAATAACTTGATAATCACTCTGGCAGTGGAAGACAACCAAACAAATATCCTCATCAAGCAAGGGATGTAACGTCCTTCCCGTTTATGAATCTCCACGTTGGCACCAGCGGCTACAGCTATAAAGAATGGAAAGGCAGCTTCTATCCGGAAAAGATTCCGGCCAGGGAGATGCTGCAATACTATGCTGGGCGCCTGAGCACTGTTGAGATCAACGCCACGTTTTATCGCATGCCTCAGGCGAGTATGCTCGAGAACTGGAAAGAGCAAGTGCCATCTGGTTTTCGGTTTTCCCTAAAAGCGCCACAGCGAGTGACGCACTTCAAACGGCTAAAGGAAGCGGACGAGGAAACAAAATATTTTCTGGACACCGCCTCGGTATTAGGAGATCAACTCGGGGTGGTTTTGTTTCAATTACCACCGAACATGAAGAAAGATTTGCCGCGGCTGGAATCATTCGTAAGTCTCCTGCCCAGGCAGCCGCGGGTCGCCTTTGAGTTTCGTCATCCCACCTGGTTCGACGACGACGTGCTGAGTCTATTGCGAAGCGGAAACCACGCGCTTTGTGTTTCTGACACTGACGACTTGCCAACAACTCACATCGACAAAACTGCCGACTGGGGATATTTACGGCTGCGGCGCGTGCTCTATTCGGAGGAGAGCCTCATTGAATGGTTGGAACGAGTGCGCGGGCAGGGGTGGCAGGAGACGTTTGTATTCTTTAAGCACGAAGACGAGGGAACCGGACCAAGACTAGCCGCGCAGTTTCTGCAACTGGCGGGCGCGAAATGAAAAGAGGCGCAGTCAAGCGCCCCTTTTGCCGCCAGATACTCTCTTGCGTCAGAAGTTTCCGCCACACTCCGGATGACCACAATCACAGTCAATCTCTATTGTTCGACCACTACCTTCGCATGATGCGCTGCAGTATTTTCCGTCGGGCTGGGGAGGGCAACTGCAAGCGGCGTTCTTACAGGTTTCTTTCTCGTCTGCCATAATTCCTCCTGGACTGTCGGTTTAGGCCGCTAGAGTAACACAGTCCGACGCGGCTGGTTACTCTTCAACCTCTGCTTCATTTGAACTCACGGGGACCTCTATCGCGCCACGTGCACGCAGGAACCTGATAATCGCCCGCTTCTCGCCTTCAAGGGCGTAGGACAAGGCATTCTTTCCGTCGTTATCAGTATCGTTGAGATTAGCGCCGGCCAGCACGAGGGCTCGAACGTTGTTAATCATGCCGTTGGACGCGGCAATCATCAGTGCCGTCTGACCCTGTTTGTTTTTTAAGTTTACCTTCGCCCCTGCGTCGAGCAACGTCTTGATGACGTCGACGTTATTACGATGGGCCAGATTAATCATCGCAGTGTTTCCGTCAGCGTCCTGTTGATCAAGCTTCGCACCAGCATTGATGAGGTCCCAGACGAGGTCGCTGGTTACGTCCTCACCCAGGATCATCAAAACGGTATGTCCGGAAGGGCCCTTCGCATTCACATTGGCGCCGTGTGCGATCAGTAGTTGCACCATCTCGCGGTTACCGTTCATCACGGCGTGTTCCAGCGCCGTCGTGCTGTTTACTTCGTCTCGCAGGTTTACGTCGGATTTGGCGACTAAGGTTTCCACCGCTTCAAGATTGTCCTCCTGTGCAGCCCTTACCAAAGGATCTTTTGGAGATGGAAGTGCCATGACGCCTACGGTCACGGATTCGATTGGCGCCACGCTAAGTGTGCGATCTACTGTCATCGCGCTACTTTCTCGAAGCATTACCGGCCCGGTCTCAAAGGCGGAAAAGCCTGGGGCTTCGATGAGCACCATGTAGGTTCCACTCGGCAGCCCTTCAAACCTAAATTCGCCTGCGTCATTGGTGATCGTCGTGAGAGCCAAACCAGTTTGTGAGTTCGACACCGAAACATTTGCGCCAGCGATTACGGCGCCATTCGGATCTGAGATTGTTCCGCTGATCGTTGCTACGCCTTCCGATGGGTTGGAGCGCTCCGCCTGCTTGTAATACACCACATCCGGTGTAGGGTTGGTTGAAGCGTGCGCGAGCGCAGGCGTCAAACTCAGCGTCGCGCTAAAGGCGGCCGAAGCAATTCGTGAAGCGCGACGCCCAATTTGATGAAGTGCGCTTGCTGTGTTCCGGGTCACAGTTTCGCCGTTCGGATTGCGGTAGTAACGAACACAAAGCCGGCCACTCGACCGGGCGAGCAGGCGCATGGCATCAATCTGAGTCATCTCAGAAAGATTGTGGACCTGGAGGCTGCAGTGTTCACAGAAGCGAACCTGATCGTTGCCGATCATCGAGTCCCAGTCGTTTGAGCAAGGGGAATTGACCGCGATGCGATCGATGGGATTCTTCGTAGACATAGGATCTCCTTTCAAGCGTGGTTGATCGGAGAGCCCGGGGAGAGAAGCTCGCTGTCAATCGTGCATAGTTAGACCAACATCCGGAACAAATGTTCCGACCTGAATTGTTTCCTAATGCAGATGAGTCGACCTGGGGAGGAGCCTGATTGGTTCGGCCGTGAGATGCCTGAGACCACTAATGAGTTGTACAAATTTTCGAATACCCACAACGAGGTCTCGTAGAGCCTTAGTGACCAGCCATACTTCTGGCAATCTCGGCCGCAACGCGAGCATTGTTTTCCAGTAGAGCCAGGTTAGCTCGGAGGGTCTCGCCGCCGCTTCGTTGCGACATGTGGGACAAGAGAAACGGTGTCAGGTCGCGGCCAGAGATTCCCTGGGCGTCTGCCTGCTTTAACGATTCGTCCAGTATTGCTTCGAGTTTCTCCGACGACACTTCAAATTCTTTCGGCACCGGCACGGTGACTAAAAGTGCGCGGGCAATCTCCAGAGCTTCCTGAGCGCGAAACACTTCAACCACCTCTGTAGCCGAATCACAACGAATGTCGACAGGCAAAGCGCTACTACGTGAATAGAATGCCGGCATTTGATCGCAGCCGTAGCCAACGACAGTTATGCCGTGAGTCTCCAGCCATTCCCTCGTGGCAGGAAGATCGAGAACTGTCTTAGCGCCAGAGCAAACGACAACGATTGAAGTCGATGCAAGCACAGGGAGGTCTGCTGAAACATCCGGCAACAAGCCGCGATGAATGCCGCCTATCCCACCGGTCGCGAACACTTTTATGCCGGCACGTTGGGCAATCCAACTGGTGGTGGCAACGGTTGTGGCTCCGTTCACCTTTTGCGCGATGGCAATCGGTAGATCGCGCATACTAACCTTCATCACGTTATCGTTTTCCGCAATGAATCTGATTTGTTCTTCACTCAACCCCACCAGGAACCGGCCGCCGATGATCGCAACGGTTGCCGGCGTCGCCCCGTTCTCACGCGCAATCTGCTCAAGGCGCAGCGCAGTTTCGTAGTTTTGCGGTCGCGGCAAACCATGAGCAGTGACGGTCGACTCCAGGGCAACGACAGGCTTACCGTCCGCTATTGCAGAATCAACCTCCGCGCTGAGTTTGAATAATGTTCGTTCCATGGCCTTTTCTAGAAGTCGCACCGAAAATCGGCGCGTAGCGCCGAAGTGAGTTTAGCCCGGCCTTTTAAAGGCCGGGTCAGATCATCGTCCTTCAAGATGGGCGTCGCGTAGCGACGCAATGAACGAAAACGGATCCGCAGGCCCGAAGGGCCGTCATTCAATAGCCACGCCCGTGAGGGCGTGGAAAAGTTGCCAAATACAATCGAGCGCCGAAGGTGCGACATTCCCAACCATTGGGCAGAACGGTTTCCAAGGGTTTATCACTGTCGCACCTTCGGCGCTCCGTCCTAAATTGACCATGGAGTCCACGCCCTCACGGGCGTGGCTATTAACTGACGGCCCTTCGGGCCTTGAATGTCACCATGAGACGGCCAACTTGCTTCTTGCTGGTATCGTTGAAAGCCACCCAAGTATGGCCCAGCTTCACGATTATAACCTCGAGGTTAGGAAGGGGGGCTTGCCCCCGCCTTCACTTCTTTCTTCAAAGTGAACAGATTTCCTCCTTGGGCCACTTTGTCCCACGAAATCTCCGCATCGATTAGACTCGCACGCGCGCGCATGTTCGCGAGTCCGCGCCCACTCACTTGTGCTTGCGCGAATGGGTTGAAGTCTTTGCCGTTGTCCTCGATCTGCAAAATGAATCTGCCGCTGCCGGGAGCACTGACAGTCATCCTGACATTGGTAGCGCCGGCATGTCGCCAAATATTGTTCACAGCTTCTTGCACAATGCGGTAAATCTGCATCTGCACGTTTGGCGGTAATTGAACACGCTCTTCGAGGGAGTCGTCACAAACGAACTCATACGCGAACCGCTTGTCCGGCGGTGCATCCTGAACCGCGTGCGTCAGAGCAAATTCAAGCGCCGCGGCGAAGCCCACATTCTGCAAAACGGACGGGCTGAGGTCCTCACAAATGCGCCTAACCTCCTGCGAGATCGACTCAATCTCCGTACGCAACACCGCCGGGTCCAATCGCTTGCCCGTGACATCGCCGTCAGCGGGTAACTGATCACTCAGTAAAAGCAGATGTCTTAAGTCAGCAAGCGTCTGGTCATGTAGATCCCGCGCAATACGTCGCCGTTCCCGTTCCGCTTCGTTCGCGAGATTAAGCCGCGCATCCGCCAACTCGCTGTTGGCAGCCACGAGGGCCGCGCTGGTTCGTACAATTCGCCGCCGTTCCATGATGGCCCACACGAGCGCCACCAGCGCGAGTGCCAAAAGAATTGCGAGCGCGGTCGAGGTCCAGGGAAACGGCGCTTTCGCGATATGCAGATCAAACGACATCGGCGCGGAGGAAACCAAATCTTTGGTGAAAGCTCGGGCAGTGACTCGATATTTACCCGGGGCCAGTCCCTCCATGGTGAACTGTGACTCGCGCGCCAGCTTCTTCTTGATGAGTGCGCCACTGGCATCGGTGAGGATAAACGCGTACTGAAATTGTTCCGGGAAAGTGCGGCTGCTCACCGCCGCGACATCCAGCAGGAGACTGTTTTGCGGGTATTCAAGATAGAGCCCGGACTGTAACTCGCCTGGGGAATGTACCCGTTTACTAATTACGCGAGCGGCGTAAAGAGTCGGCGCCGTGCTTGCCGGAATGTAGCGAGCGATACCGCGACTGGTCCCAATCAGTAGAGTGGCTTTCCCGGAGGCGTCATCCTGGTGAAGTGCGGAAAAGACATTCTGCGACGCGAGCCCCTGCTCCGCATCAAGCTGCGAAACAACCGGACCAAGTTGGTTGTCATGACTTATCTTGAGCAAGCCGCTGCCGCTGGTTGCGCACCACATTTCGTTGCCGTTATTGGACGCGACTTTGGCCAAACTGCGTGCCTGATAACCGGGCGCAGCGGATAGGCAATCGCCTCCGCGAGGGCAAACATAGACACCGCTCGCGGTCGCAAACCATAAACTCTGGTCCCCAGTGCTCGCGATCGATCTCACGGTGCTTTCGTTCAGTGCTGCTAAGGTTGAATCTGGCGCGAGCGTCTGCCCGTCAAAGCTCAACACACCATTGTTAGCGGTGCCGATTAGAAGTTTGGCTTCGCCAACGGAGAATAGGCTGATTACTTCGCGCGTTAGGTTCGAGCTCGCGGGCCAAATGTTAATGAGGCGATTACCTTCGAGGCGTTCGACTCCGCGCCCATAGTTAGCGATGTAAGTCGAACCCCGAAACGACGCAATTGCGCGGACGCTGCCGGTGGCCTCGGCGCCTCCCGAACCGGTTGTGAGTCGCGTGAATGTCAACGACTCAACCCGAGTTTGCGATGAAACCTTTGGGCCGAGATACAGCCCGCTCGCCGAGCCTATTAACAGGCGTCCGGTTTGGTCTTCTGCAATGCAGTAAATAATATTTCGCGCCAGTTCCGAGACAGAGTCCCAGCGCGAAGCTGACGCATCGTAAACAAAAAGGCCTCGATTGGTTCCGGCTAACAGCCGGCCTTCCGATGTTTGATATAGCGCGCGCACAAAATTACTTTCGGCACTATCACCCACCGTTTCCGTTCGTGGCGCGTTTGGATCGTATCGGGAGACACCACGATCGGTCCCAAACCAGACCACATCTTCGCGGTCGACGAAGATCGTTAGCACGCTATTCGAACGCAATCCTCCGGCGGTGCCGTCAAAAGTGAAGTGAGTTACTTTGCGTGAGGCGGGAAAGTAGAATACGCCATTGCCGTCAGTGCCGACCCAAACGTCATCGTTATGCCCGGCTCGCAATGACATGACCGTGCCGGTGATTGCATCAGCCGTTTCAAATTCTTCAGCATTCTCAACTGAAAGCAGCGCGCGTTCAGTTTTCCTGCTGCGTGTTCCGACCCACAGTTGTCCACGCGAATCAGTTTCAAGAGCGTGAACGAAGTAAGCAGGCCGTCGTGCCTGCATTTCCTTAGCAGTGCCGTTTTCAATCGCCAGCAGCCCGCGACTGAGCGAGCCCACGAACAACTTGTCATGCGCGATGGTCAAGCTTGTTAGCGGCAACAAACCGGGACGGTCGCGGTCAGCACTTTCCAGGGGTTGTGCCAGGAGTTGTTTGACCTCGAGTCCGCCGTCCCCTTTAACACGAACCTCATAAGCCATGCCCTGCTCACTAGCCATCAACAGCCTGCCACTCTCAGGCTCGATAATGTCATTAATAGATTGTCCTTCGAGATTCTTGATCGCTTCGACGCGGCCTGTTGTCATGCGCGCCGCGCCATTGTCCGTACCGATCCAGAGCGAGCCCGAGGCGTCAGTGTGCAGAGCAAGAATTCGACCTGCCGGGAGAGCTGCATCTACGAGGGTCTGCGTGCGGCGACCATCGAATTTCGCCAGGCCGGCTTCAGTACCAAACCACATCATTCCATCGGCGCCCTGCGTGATCGCGCGTACACGATCTGACGGCAGGCCGTGAAAGAGCGTGACAGCGCCCCATTGATGCAGACCGGTTACGGGAGTCGGCGATGGGGACGGCGAAGGCGAGGGAGAAGGCGAAGGGGAGGGCGATGGCGTTGGACTGGGAACTGGTTCCTGTGTGGACGCAGGATTAAATGACAACAGCAGACAAACTGAGGCGACTACGATGAAGGCTGCAAGGAATCGCCGAATCATCGCCGGGACTTTCCTGCCTCTTTTTTTTGCTCCTCAGCAAAGCGTTTGCGATCGCGCTCAATCCAGTCTTCCAGGTCCGTGGCTGCTTTTTCCAATTCATCATTGTTCAGTAATCCGCGTCGCAAGGCTTCAAAAAAAGCACGAGTGCGAATGTTGTATGCGAGTTTCTCATACGCTTCGTGTTCGGTTCCTTCGGCTACTGACGTAAACAACTTTTCATAGAGCGTCGCGAGCCGGCTCTCAACCCCACGCAGGCTCAGCGAACACTTGCGCGCAATCGCCCAATTGGACAGGCCAAGCGCGAGATAATAAAGCGCCTCCGCTTCAAACTCGGTCAGCAGCGGGCGTTTGAAGGAATCCTTGAACGCCGGATCGATCATGTCGGCGCCGTCTTCCAACACCGCTGCGACGAAGCGCAAAAACCGCGACTCCGGATTGTTCTTATGAATGAAACCGTATGCGGGCGGTGGATCAACCGACTTCACGATCTTTCTAATCTCGTTGATGTAGATCTCGTGAGGAAACTGCGTCCAGAAGATGATTCTTGCAGAAGGGAAGTCGCGCCAGATTGCCCGCGCCGCTTTGACGCCGGATAGCTTCGGCATCTGAATGTCCAAAATGCAGACCTCAGGTTTGCCATCGAGCGCAAGCTTGATCGTCTCTTCGCCGTCGGCGGCCTCGAGCACCGGGGTATGCGCCGGAAATTCTTTTTCCAGGATCTCTCTCAGGTAGTGGCGCTGGGCCACATTGTCTTCGGCAATCAGTATGGACATGGTGGGATCATTACTTAGTTTAATAGGCTGCTGCAAATTTATTTGGCGCGTGCCTGCGGATCAATGTGGCCTGCCACAGTTGCCCGGAGTGGGCAGCGGGTGGATGCGGTGCAGACGCACACGTGGGTTTTGCGTTCAGCTTTGTCTAGTCTCTTTACCGGAGAACACAACCATGCTAACCAAAACCATTCTTTGCCTCGCTACTTTGCTGGCGCTCGTTTTCGCCGGTGTTATTACCAATGCTAATCAGGAAAGCAAACCCGCACACGCAGTCGCCCTGCTGGAAACAGGCGCGTTCCATGGCGAAGAAGTGTCAGCGCGAACCGGGGAGAAATGGCTTGGCCTGTACATTTCTGAGGGTCATTCGCTGCTGGTTACCACTCGAATACGCGTGGAGACCGTTCACGACGAGATTGGAGATGCCCCAGACGAGCAGACCGGGAAATCCGTTGGCGTCGACCTTCCGCTTGAACCTCTCTTTTTGGTTAAGGGTGCGAAGATGCTGAGTGAGGGGCCGGTCAATACAGTATTCATAAGGAACACGGATTCTGAGGAGTCGCTTGAAAAGATTTCCCCGTTACAGTTAACGCTAGCTCAAACAGCGTATGAACTTAAAGTGGTTGGTGCTGCTGATGGAGCAAGGTGTTCTGAACACTCATTCCTCAACGACGCACAGCTGGTGCTTGCGTCCGGCGATTCGAGCCAGGTTCTCTATTCTCTGGAGGGTTGCGGCAACGATCCTTACTGGTATTTGATGTGGGCCGGCGATCTTGATCGGGACGGAAAACTCGACCTGTATGTGAGCGTTACCCACCACTACAACGTCTCGCAAAAGAAACTCTTCCTCTCTTCCAAGGCTAAGAAGGGGGATTTGGTGAAAGAAATAGCGGAATTCGAAACCTACGGTTGCTAGCTGCAGCGCCGAAGGCGCGACATTGAGTAGCCCCGGCCGTCAGGCCGGGGTTTGCTTGAGGAACAAGAAAGAAGCCCCGAAGGGGCGACAGATTCAAAACATGTTCGCCCGCCTCGCGGGCTTTATTGTTCGCACGTGGCTCGGTCCCCGGGCTAACGCCCGGGGCTACTAAATGTCGCGCCTTCGGCGCTGACAACCAACCAAAAACCTTCTCGTTACCTCAACTTGACGACCCGGGTTCGATGTTTGCACTATGACGTCGCTCTATTCCGCACGACTCTCCCGGAAGGTATCAAATGTATTTTCGAAAACTCGGCGTATTTCTCGTTGTATGCCTATTTATTCTTCCTTTTGCCAGCGTCCCGGCGCAGCAACCTACAGTTCCCGCAGACGCCGCCGGGCGTGACGAGAAACTCTGGAAGAAAGCGCTTGAAATCCACCGCAAGTCGATTGTCGTTGACACGCACAACGACGTCCTCTCGTACATGACTGACGACAACTACGACCTTGGCGTGTCGTCTGTCGGCAAGTATCACACCGACCTGGCCCGCATGAAGCAGGGGGGACTGACCGCGGAATTTTTCTCCGTTTACATTGATAAGAAGTATGCGGTGGAAGGCGGTTCGGCCCGCCGCGCTTTGGATATGATCGATTACACCTATCGAGCGGCAGAGAAATATCCTAACGAGCTGATAATGGCCTATTCAACGGCTGACATCCGCAAGGCCAAGAAGCAAAAAAAGATTGCCGCGTTGATGGGAATTGAAGGCGGACACGCTATTGAAGATTCACTAATGGCACTCCGAGACTTTTATCGGCTCGGAATTCGCTACATGACTCTCACGCACAACAACACAAATAACTGGGCAGACGCGTGCTGCGACACGGCGAAACACAACGGGCTTTCTGAATTCGGCAAGGAAGTAGTGCGCGAGATGAACCGGCTCGGTATGTTAGTCGACGTTTCTCATGTCTCTGACAAGACGATGAATGATGTGCTGGATGTCAGCAAAGCTCCGGTTATCGCTTCGCATTCGTCGGCACGAGCGCTCGCGGACCGCACGCGCAACATTCCCGACGATCTGCTGCGTCGCATCGCCCAAAATGGCGGCGTAGTAATGATTAATTTCTACCCGGGCTTCATCGATAAGAACGTCATTGAGGCGGGGAAGGCGCGCGACGCCAGACTTAAACCGCAAACCGATGCGCTCAAGGAGCAGTACAAGAACGATCCGAAGAAGCTGGAAGAGGAGACAAACAAACTCCTGGCAGCAAATCCGCTTCCCAGCACGCCGCTATCAGCTTTATTGGATCATTTCGATTACGTCGCGAAGGTCGCAGGCGTCGATCATGTCGGCGTCGGATCCGACTTCGACGGCATTCCCAGTTTGCCTGTTGGCATGGAAGACATTTCGAAGTTGCCAAACCTTACTTATGAATTGTTGAAGCGCGGCTATAGCGAAAAAGACGTGCGCAAGATTCTCGGTGAAAACTTCATGCGCGCGTTTTCGCAGGCGGAACGGGTTTCAAGTAACCTGAGTAAGACAATCAGCGGCGACGGAAGCTTGCGGCGCATCAAGTAGGCTGCCGTTCAGAGTACAACCTTTAGGTTGGTTAACCCCGGATGAAGCAAGCTAAAGCTTTTACTCTAAACATAAGCTCTTCATGCCACCCTCCCACGCCCTTTGGTTTCATTTCGCGTGATACAATTTCGCCACATTGAAGCCGGCCGGAATATACATTCACATACCTTTTTGCCGTTCCCGCTGTTCGTACTGCGACTTTGCGACGACTATGTACGGCAGCGAACAGGCGGAGCGCTATGTCAACAGTCTCGTCCAGGAAATACAACGCTGGAACGAAGCCGAACCTCCGCTACCCGTCGATACAATTTACTTCGGAGGCGGCACACCGTCGTTGCTTTCTGCGGATCAACTGAGCAGAATCTTGCAAACTGTGCGAGCCAGGTTCCAGGTTTCGGAACACGCCGAGATAACTCTGGAAATGAACCCGGGAACGGTGACTGCCGAAACGCTAACCGAGTTTCGGCGGCTGGGAATCAATCGCGCCAGCTTTGGAGCGCAAACCTTCCGCGACGAAGAGCTCGCGCGTTTGGGACGTTCTCACAACACTGATGACACGCGCCGCACTTTTCAAGACTTACGAACTTCCGGTTTCGATAACATCAGTTTCGATCTGATTGCCGGCCTGCCGGCACAAACACTGAACGACTGGCGCAGTAATCTTGAAGAGGCCTTCGCAATGAGGCCGGAGCACCTATCGTTTTACTTGCTTGAGGTGCACGAGGGAACTCCGCTCGCGAATCACATCAGGTCAGGATTACAACCGCAACCCGATTCCGACCTGGCCGCTGAAATGTACGAAATAATGCTCGACCACGCGGCCGTTGCCGGTTATCAGCATTATGAGATTTCCAATCTGTGTCTGGCGGGCTTCGAATCTCAGCACAACACCAAGTATTGGACCGGGGCTGCGTACTATGGTTTCGGATGTTCGGCTCACTCCTTTGACGGCTTTGCTCGCCGCTGGGCCAACGAGCGCGACGTGAATCGTTACGCAGGATTAATACAAAACGCGAGTACCGCGATTGTCGAGCGGCGCGAGCTAACGGACGAAGATCGCCGGGCCGAAGCCGTGTTCCTGGGGATGCGCCTGATGGATGGCTATAACCTTCTCGATCATCAAAGGCACTTCGGCGTGGATATTCGAGAGACGCATCAAGCCGACCTTTCCCGTTTTTCTGAGGCTGGTCTTATTGAATATCGCGGCGAGCTGCTTAAACTCACACGAGCTGGGGCGCTGCTTTCAAACGAAGTCTTTGCCGCATTTGTCTAACATGGCTTGCGCAAAAAGATGCGATCGGGTAAGAGCGACGCGCCTAGATCTTATTCCCGATGTGTTTCGCGGTGGGTCGACGAATTCAGAGCCGGGAGCGGTAGCGACCGGGCACCATCAGCGCTTTATCATAGGTTTAAAGAAGTAGCTCAACACAATTGAATTCCACAAACCGCGTTCATCAGAATTCTGACTCGGATCTTGTGTTTATCCCAATTCTCATCCGGTCGCTACCGCTCCCGGCTCTGAATTCGTCGACCCACGATGCAAACCTCGAAATATGTTCATGCACTTTTGTGCCAAGCCGTCTAACATGTTCATCGAACCATTCTAGCGAAACCTCGTTAGGAAACGGGCCGATTCAATGCGCAAAAATCTGATCATCGCCATTGACGGCCCATCGGGAGCAGGGAAATCCACCTTAGGCCGCATGCTCGCGCGCGCGCTAAACCTGCTCTACATCGACACCGGCTCGATGTACCGGGCGGTGGCGCTGGCGGTGATGGAGTCGAGTGTAAACGCTCAGGATGACGTCGCGGTTGGATCATTAGCCTCCCGTGTAGACATCGATTTGCAAGGTGACCCTGATTCGTTAACCGTCACACTAGAGGGCCGGGATGTTACCGACCAAATTCGAAGCGAAGAGGTGACAGAGTTGTCGTCGATTGTCTCAACTATTCCCCTGGTGAGGCGTGCAATGGTCAAGCGGCAACGCGAAATGGGGAAACGCGGCGCGGTGTTGAACGGGCGCGACATTGGCACTGTGGTTTTTCCCGATGCCGACCTGAAGTTTTTCCTGACTGCTTTGCCGCAGGAGCGTGCCGAAAGAAGGTTCAATGAAGAGCGTGCCCAGGACCCGGACGCCAATTTTGAGGAGACCTTTGCCGACATGACGGAAAGAGACCGGCGAGACTCGACCCGGACGGATTCTCCGCTCAAAGTCGCCGACGACGCCATCATCATTGACTCGACCGGGCTGTCGATTGATGACGTGTTTGAGAAGATGATGGCAGCAGTTACGAGACGATGAGCCCCTTCAAGTTTTCATTTAAATCGGAACCGATTTGGATGCTGCTTTTGGGGATTGCCCCCGGAGTTCTGGTACTTATCGCTCTATTAGTCATGATGATTTTCAAGTAGTTCACTGAACGGGATCCGCAACCCGATTTCGAAATCTACCTGTGTTTACCGGAATCATTGAAGAGCTGGGCCAGGTGCGCCGTATTGAAGCGCTTGGCGAGAATGCGCGCATAGTCATTCAAGCGCAGACCGTAACCGCCGGTACCAGACACGGCGACTCGATCGCAGTCAACGGCGTTTGCCTGACGGCCCTTGATATCCAGCAGGATTCGTTCGCTGCTGACGTCTCGCGCGAAACGCTGGATCGCTCCACCCTCGGCCGCTTGCAGGCCGGCACACGGGTGAATCTTGAACGAGCCGTGACGGCAACCGACCGGCTTGGCGGTCACATCGTTCAGGGACATGTAGACGCACGCGGAACATTTCTCAGCGCAACCGATCACGCAGGCTCATGGACGGTTCGCATTGGCTATCCAGCGGCTGTTGGCCGATACCTGATAGTTAAAGGTTCGGTGGCGGTGGAGGGAATCAGCCTGACGATTGCGAGCCTCACAAACGACTATCTCGAGATTGCCGTCATTCCTAAAACCTGGGAGGTCACCAATCTCTCCCAACTGAAACCCGGTGACGAGGTAAACCTGGAAGTCGACATGATTGCAAAATATGTCGAGCGTCTGCGCGATTTTGAAACTCCCGAAGAACAACCCGACGCACCCACGCCCGCCTGGCCGTTGTCGCGAGCGCTCTTTCATCTTGGATTATTAATCGCAGTCGTAGTGCTGAACTGGTTCGCGTTCAAACTATTCTTCAATCAAAACTATTTTCTTTGGTACCTTAAGAATGGAGTCTTGATCAGCCTGGCGACTCCGTTCCTGGCGCTGGTTTGGAAGGATATGAAGGTGCGCATCGGTCTGATCTCTTCGCACCCGACAGCCTACGTCTCGGCGTTGTTGCAGGTGCTTGGCGTCTTTGTTTATTCGCTCGCGCCTCTGGATAGTGGGAGCAGACCAAAACCGAAACGCATCGGATTTGATATCGGACTAAACTCGCCGCTTGCCCGCTTGCTCGATAGTGTTCTCTATTTAGTGATCGCGTTGGTGCTGCTCGTCCTTAGTCTCGCCTGGGCGATATCCGTTGCGCCGCTGCTTTATTTCGTGACGCTCCTGGCAGGCGTGCCGGCGCGCGAGCAATTGCGTGGAAAGATCGCTGCTACGTTTGTGCGCGAGGAAACAAGCGATGCTAAACCGGAAGATAAGGGGCAGGTGACACTGGTTGAACCGAACGTCGATAAGAAGTCGCTCAAGGGCTCCAGCTTTTTGTCCTTTGCACGCGACCCGTTTGCAGTGACCCAGGCTATGGCTGCCCTCGTGTTGTGGGTGGCTAATCTGATTTACAGCCGTTTGAGTTGAGTGACTCGATATTTAAGTCTTTCGTGTTTCATCGTCAGCGCCGAAGGCGCGGAGTGTAACAGCCTGGGGCAACGCCCCAGGAACTTGGTCAACTACAAACTTTGGAGCGCTGAAGGCGCGACATAAACGTTCGTTAACCCACAACCAGAGAAATTACGCGCTTTCAGCGCTTCTTCAATGAAAGCCGTCGCGTTCCTGGGCGTTGCCCCAGGCTGCTACAAACCGCGCCTTCGGCGCTTAAGAGAAAATATTGAAATGCAGTGAGTGAACTATCTAGGATTTCCTAAACTACGCTTTCTGTGGATCACCGGGTTACAGCCAGGTGTTAATGAAAAGTTAATAGGCGTGCTTGCTTTGCACCGCCGCATGACTCCGGCATTTTTGCAAAGCGTCCCAGTTTACTTCTCATCTACGGACCACTCACAAGAAACACATCCCACGCCCAACGACCGAGCTGTGCATTGGTGGCATCTTGGACGCGCGCTCGATAGCGAAATTGGTTGCCGTATTGATCGGTCTTTTTTGATTCTTTGTATTTTATATTCAAGGACGCCAGTCCGAGCTCGGTCAGAGTGCGTAACTCAGCCGGCTCGGAGACGCCGTTGTGATTAAGGTCTCGCCAGAGGCGAAGTGATGAGAATATCGAGTCGCTTGCATCGATCACGCCGTCGTTGTTTCCGCCGTTACCTGACTTATCGTATTCCGCGAGCGCCAGGAAACCATTTCTTCTTTCGCCACCGGAAGGCTCGGGCTGTGGCGTGAAATTGCCAAACAACTCTGCGCCATTATCAATTCTCCCATTGGCGTTTCGGTCAAGCGCCAGCCAGGCGTCATCTGAGCCGGCAGTCCAAGCCAGCCGTTCACGTGTACCGTTAGTGTCGAGATCAAAATTCACGCCGTTCGCCATATTTGTCAGGCTGAAGCCGTTGCCTGAGACATCGATCACGATAGGACTCATGTTGCATTGGTTCTCGCTAAGGCATGAACATCGGCGGTCGCACCACGGTTGGAAAGTGTTCTCACAATCCCATGGCTGTGAACCTCCTGGCGGGCATGATTCCGTGCAGGTATTGGTAAAAGAATTCCAATGCCAACCCCAGTCGTAACAGTTCTGAGCAGTGGTCGGCGTTGGGGACGGCGTCGGTGAGGGCGGAGCCGGGACGCAGGGCCCATATTCACATATTGGGTAGCCTCTGAACCCTCCCGGGATATAGCCTGGCTCACACGTTGGAGGCGGCGGTCGCGGTGATGGACACTCCACCGCATAACAGCATCCATCTCTCAGAATTTGTTCGAGGCCGCAGGTCGGGTTAGCCGGATCGGAGCAATCCGCGGGACCGATAGCGTTTGGGTCAGAGCAATAAGCGCATGGTACCGGTGAGGGCGTTGGAGTGGGCGACGGAGTCGGTCCCGGTCCGAAACCACAGTCATACACGATGATCGTTTGACAATAATACAACTCACTTCCAACGAAACACTCTCGCTTGCCGTAGACTAGTTCCCTGCAAACGCCGGCTGAATCAAGTTGGGCCGGTTTTGGGGCGGACAGTTATAACAGACATGGCCAGTCCAAGGCACAATGCCCACACATTCACCAAAGAGGCAACCATCACCAGGCAATGCGTTTGCTTTAAAGGAGAGTGTTTTTGATGACACCGAAGACAAAAAATTAGCCGGCAAGAACGTTGCCGGCATATCAATAATCGACGAGGTTATGACCTGCGTGCCTCGTTTACCACTTGGCCAGGCTCGGGCTCTAGGCCGGCTCTTGTTCGATCGCTGAACGCGACGACCGAGTGCCGACTGCCGCCTTTCTGAGGGTGGATATGGTTGATTTCCAAAGTAGCCGGTACCATCTCCGAAACTCAGCGCCTCAATTTTTGCCTGAATTCTTGACGCTTCTGGATGATTCCCGTTGCGGACACTGTGCTCCCAAGCAAGGACTTGGCCGGAATGAATCTTGAACGCATAAGTTTCGCCGGGTTTAATGGGAACGTCGTCTGGAAGAGCCTTGCTGATGATATCCCCCAGCTCGACTCTTCCGTACGTCAGAGAAAAAACCAAACGATCTCCACCAATCTTTACGTCGCTAATCAGATCCACAAAAAGAAAATAGATTGGCTTATTGCCAGAGTTTGTAACCTCAAGTTCAAACTCGCGCACCCACTTCTCATTTTTCAAGTCTTTAAATGATTTCTCTTTTTCTTTCTTAATCTTGACCTTGATCGGAACGTCCTTGGGTATGGTGTTCTCGAACACTCTTTCTCCCTGGCTGTGGGCAACGCTTGAAGTCAGGCCTGCATTTACTGAGAAGATTGCGATCATGAGTAGAGCAAAAAGTAGGATGAAACTTTTCGCAATAGCGGGAGAGGTCTGTGGCCGGACATCCATGGGGTCATTCCTTTTGAAAGTCATTCTGGCAGTGATTACTTTGGCATCGCTTGTAGCGAGAGTCAATTACTTAGGCGACTATTGCTACCTCTTGGCTCAGTGCTGATTAATCACTCGATAATGCTGCCATGGTCCGGGTTTCGGCGTCCTTATTCTCTTGTTTCATCGTCAGCGCCTTCGGCGCTTAAGACCAAATATTGAAAGGCATTGCAAAGCCCTGATGATGCGCCCTTCGGGGGGCCTTCCTGCCACAATCCCACCCCCCTGCTTTGGGACATTTCTCGCGTTTGAGTTAACATAATCCTGCATACCGAACACGTATCAAATCCCAGAAATTATGCCCTTTTCCTCCATTGAAGACGCCGTCAGCGAGATTCGCGAAGGGCGCATGATCATCATCGTTGACGACGAGGATCGCGAAAACGAAGGCGACCTCGTATGCGCCGCAGAGAAAGCGACTCCGGAAACCATCAACTTCATGGCCCGGCATGCGCGCGGACTCATCTGTCTCCCGCTCACCGAGGAGCGCTGCGACGAGTTGCACCTGACGACGCAGGTTGCCGACAACACCTCTTTCCTCGGCACTGCATTCACCGTTTCCATCGATGCCCGCAAAGGTGTGACTACCGGAATTTCCGCAGCTGATCGCGCTACCACAATTCAAGCAGCGGTCGATCCGCATACGCGTCCGCAGGACATCGCGCGTCCCGGCCATGTGTTCCCGTTGCGTGCAAAGAAGGGCGGCGTACTCGTGCGTCCCGGGCAAACTGAAGCGAGTGTCGACATCGCGCGCATAGCCGGTCTCTATCCGGCGGGCGTTATCTGCGAAATCATGAACGAAGACGGAACCATGGCTCGTCTTCCCGAGCTGAAAGAGTTTGCTCGCGTTCACGATCTGAAAATGATTACCGTCGCTGATCTTGTCAGGTACCGTATCAGTAAGGAGACACTAATCAAGCGTGCGGTCGAGACTGACTTACCCACGGTCTACGGTCGCTTTCGCGCGGTCGCTTTCGAAAACATCATCAACGGAGACGTCCATCTGGCAATGGTGATGGGCGAGGTTCGCACTGAAGATCCCGTCCTGGTTCGCGTCCACACTGAGAACGTTACCTGTGACATGTTTGGTTCACTAATCGACGACACCGGCTTTCAGCTTCACACTGCTCTGGAAAAGATAGCTGCGGCGGGTCGGGGTGTGGTTCTGTATCTGAGACAACGGGAACACAGCCTGGATTTGGTGAACCAACTGCGCACCTATTCGGTGATGCAGGATCAAGGTGTCAGCAAGCGCGAAGCAAGTCTTGAAACAGGCTATGGAGCTGATCGCGACTACGGTATTGGCGCGCAGATACTTCACGACCTGGGGCTCCGGCGTATACAATTACTGACGAATCACCCCCCCAAAGTCGCGGCCCTGGAAGGTTTTGCCCTCGAAGTTGTCGGCAATATCCCGCTCGGCCAGCCGGCGCATCTCAAAGAGTCGTCGGCGGAAGATAACCCTCCGCTGGCGGAGAAGGACGAGCAACGCACTTAAGAGCTTTGCCATCTGTCTGCATAGTTGACTGCGGACCTGGTTCTTCCTAAAACTCTCCTTGTTTGTTAGGTCATTTTTAGCTTTCGGTCCTTTCCTCTCCCATTTAGACTGCGTGCCAGCCAAAGTGGCGGAAGTCTGTTATGACAGAAGACAATCGCGATAACGATTCCGACAAGGGCGCGGCGAACGATCGTTCTCCTGGCAATGAGAAGGAGGAGATTCGTGAGGCGCTGCAGTCGGAGACGGATGAGCCCTTGCCACCTGCTGCGGAGGCGATTGCCGAACGCGATGCGCAACGCCGTCACCCAGTGACGCCGCAGGGAAGACGCCGGCGCTTCATCAATCGTCGCAATCTCGCCATTGCCACAATCGCCGCGGCTGTCGGCGTGGTCGCGCTGATCCTTCTGATCTTGATCAGTTATCGTCTCGGCTATATCGATCGCTATGTTGCCGGCCAGATCAAAGACACTTTTGCAAAATACGGCATTCGCGCGGAGATAAGGGAGTTTCACACTGCCTTCACACCGCAGACGGTGGAGTTGTTGGGATTGGAGCTCTACGACGCGCAGACGGGCGAGAAGATTGGCAAGATTGATCGGGTACTGGCCACAGTTCGGATTGAAGATCTGTATGCGATCAGCTTGCAACGAAACGTTAATCTAAAAGACCTACAGATTGAGGGACTGGAAGCGTGGGTCACTTTCGACGAACAGGGCCGCTCAAACTTTCGCAATCTACACATTCCACCTCCCGAGCCGAACCGCCGCATTCTGTTTGCCTACTCAACGGCGCGGGTTGAAATCAAGAATGGGGTAATTCATTACGGCGACGCACGACACGAGATAACGGGCGAAGCGCGCAATCTAAACGTAACAGTCCAACCCGACGACCCAAGCGCTCCAGCAGCCAGTTGGATGAATACCGTCACGCTCGCGCTTTCAAATTCAACGTTTACCTACGATGGCCGCCCCGTCAACAACATCGACGTACAGGCGCGCGGGCGGGTAAATCAGACGCGGGCGGAAATTCACGAGCTGGTGTTGCGCTCACCCGTTGCCGAAGCGCGCCTGCAGGGAACGATGGACGACTGGCGCGCACTGCGTTACCAGATGAACGTCACTTCAAACGTCGATCTCACTCAACTTTCCGATGTGCTGCAGTCAGACACAACACTACGCGGAACTGGCAATTTCGCAGGCGTGGTTTCGGGTGAAGGTGACCAATATAAATTGCAGGGCACTATCCAATCAGACGCGCTAGCGGCTGATGGTGTTCGTTTGCAGGGACTCACAGTAACTGCCAACGGCACCGGTCAAGGCAAGACTTACGATTTTAATGGCCGCGCGGTGGCCGCGCTCTTGAGCGCCGGCGATTTTCAACTCAACAACGTCCAGCTGGTGGGCGGCGTAATGGGCACGGGCTCGGATTTCCGTTGGGTTGGTGAACTGCGCGCGGCAGCCGAGCGCAGTTACGGGACGACCATAACTGGACTAATTCTTCAGGATGCGCGCGCCGAAATGAACGATGGCGTGCTCACTGCTTCATCCAGCCGGTTTGTTGCCAACGGCCTCTCAACCTCCGGCGCGCGGGCCAACGGACTGACTGCTTCCGATCTCCGCCTGCGCAGTGAAAACGACGTGACCACCGCCAGCATTGCGCAGGTGAAAGCCGGCAGCGTGGTGGGCTCGGGCGCGAAAGTAAACGGAGTTACGGCAAACAATGTTGACATTGCGAGCCGCGGCGGTGTCACCAGTGTCGTAGTGCGAGAGGTGCAGGTAGGTTCGACCAGTGCGGCAGGAGCAGAGATTGGGAGTCTAAGTATTGCCGGTGTGCGTTTGTCGGTCCGCGGCGGAAGAGTCGAAGGTTCAACTGCCGACATCAACGCGGGCACGGTCAAGCTCGCTGATGGTCAGGTGAAAAGTGTGAAGCTGGCAAGGCCCGTATTTGTAGTTGAGCCTTCGGGACGCTATCGGGCAAGCGCCGACTTAAGTCTCGGGGGCGGCGTGCTGGGCCAATTGGAGATGGGCCAGGCCAGCGCGCGGCTGGTGGCCACTAACAGCGAAATCCAACTCAACGATTTCAAAGCAGATGTCTTCAGGGGAACGGCAAGTGGAAACGCCAGAATTGCAATCGCCAGACGCGGCACATCCCGGGTAGCGGCAACCTTTGAGGGCGTTGAAATCTCGGGACCGTTTACTGCTTTCGCGGGCGCCGCTGTACCGCTTGCAGGTAAAGCGAGTGGACAAGTGGATCTCACTTTTCCCGGGACGGATTTCAAGCAAGCCTCAGGAACTCTCTCGACCACGCTGAGTGCTACTGACTTGGCAATGGACGATGACCGCGTGCCCATCTCCGGCGTGGTGGCCGTGCGCGCGGATCGGGGAATGTTTCAAATCGACCAGGTCGATCTACAGACCACAGCGACCAAGTTAAAAGCGACCGGTCAATTTTCGTTTTCCGGCGATTCGAATTTGCTGGTTGACGTGAATTCAACTGACGCTTCCGAGTTGCAAGCGGTTCTCATCTCATCCGGGCTGCTGCCGGAAGTTGAGGAACAGATGCGCAGTTATGGCCTCGAGCTCGACGGGCAGTTGGCGTTCAAAGGAAGTGTACGCGGACAGCTTAGTTCTCCGGATCTTGACGGACAAGTATCGCTGGGATCGCTGTTGGTTAACGGAAACGATCTGGGCGCACTGTCCGCAGACCTACGGATGACTACCGCCGAGTTGCGGATCGAGAATGGCCGCCTGACGGAAAAGGACGGTGGCGGCATGCAGTTCACGCTGGAGGCGCCACGTTCTGGAGAGGACAACATCACGCTTAATGCCACGCTCGATCGAGTCAACGCGGGAAGCTTGATTGCTGCTCTACCACTTAGCAAGTCTCTGCGTGATCAGCTCGGAGATACGCAGGCCGACGCGTCCGGACAAATTCGAGTGACGGGCATTCCTAACGCGATGAGTGGCAGCGCCGACCTGCGTTTTGGCCCGGGACGTTTGGCGGGCGAGCCGCTTGAAGGTTTGGTAGCGCGCGCTACTTTTGCAGGCTCCAAAGTGAGCGTGGAAAACATCGATGCCCGCCTGGCAGCAGGTCATATCGTCGCCAGTGGTAACTACGACACAACCAGCAAGATGTTTGATTTTCAGGGCCGGGCAGAAGGGGTTCAGCTCAGCCGTTTATTGGCGCTGTCAAATCGTCCCGGCGTGGGAACTGTTTCAGGCACAGCAAACTTCAATGCGCGCGTCATAGGAAATTTATCCGAAACGGATTTTTCCGGTTACCAGATTACGTTCGACGGCGAGGGCAGAGATGTCGTTATCAATGGCCGCGATGCGGGCACGCTTGCACTTGTGGGCAGGACTGAAAACAAGCAGCTCAACATTCAACTGACTACCGGCCTACTTGGACCGTCACAAGTGATCGCCGCGCAAATCAACCTGGCCAGCGAAAGCCTCGCGGCAAACGTCGAAACCAACTTAAACAACGCCGATCTATCAAACGTCCTGCAGATGATCCTGCCGCAGGCCGGTGTGAAACTCTCCGGACGAGCAACCGGAACGCTCAGGGCTACCGGCAATCTCCTCGACGAGGACGGGTACTTTTCCGCGGGGGGCCTGGAAGGAGTTGCAAACTTATCGCAACTGAACTTCCGTGTAGAAGATGTTCAACTCGATGCCACGACGCCTTTAATTGTTCGCTTCTCTCCGCGCGAGATAACTTTTGAAAAAACTCAATTCACCGGTCCCGGAACCAATATAGCTTTTGGCGGCACTCTCGCGGTTGGTCCGGAAGGACGTCAAAGCCTAACCGTTGACGGACAACTTAATCTGCGTGTCTTAAACGGATTGTCCCCGGACTTCTTCTCTTCAGGTACAGCCGAAGTCGCCGTGCGGGTGACGGGCAGTTACGAACGGCCGCGCTTCAACGGCACAGCTTCAGTGGCTGGAGCTTCCGTTGCGATTCTTTTGGGTAATGAACGCTGGACTATCACGAACCTGAAATCTGTCGTCAGATTTACTTCTAATCAGGCGCAAATCGATTCTGCCACCGGCCTGATGGGAGGTGGCCGCATTTCAGCCACGGGGGGCGCACTACTCGAAGGCTTCACGATTTCTCGCTTCCTGTTCAACATTCATGGCGACGATGTAACCGTACCGTTTCCGGAGAATTTTCGGACCACTGCAGATATTGATCTCGAAGTTAAAGGATCCGCCCGAGAACAGTTGATCGGTGGCGTTGTGAATGTGCGCCGCACTGAATACACCGAAGACATCGAGCTTGCCGATCTGATCAACTTCCGGCGCGAAGAGTCGATTGAAGAAGGCGGCGAAATCGAATTCGCGCGCCTGGCGCTGTTTAGCGACCTGCGCGTGGAAGGCCGCAACGCGCTCGTGGTGCGGAATAACCTGGCTGATCTGGTTGGTTCAGTGTCACTACAGCTCAACGGGCCGGTTAAGGATCCTGTGATCTCCGGCAGGATCACCGCGACCAGCGGCACCCTCAATTTCCGCAACGACCGCTACGACATCACGCGCGCGTTGATGGATCTGCCGCCACAGCGCGGAGCTGATCCGATTATTAATATTCAGGGCGAGTCGCAAATTCGTGGTTATCGCGTCACGGTCGGTCTGACGGGTCCCCTGTCGCAACCACAGGCCGTGATTAGTTCTGAACCTGCACTCCCACAAGCCGACGTGGTCTCCTTGATTACCACCGGCCAACTGGCTTCCGGCGATACGAGCACTTCAGTGTTGTCGCAATCCGGGTTGGGCACGGCGACCAGTCTCCTGACCGATGCATTAATTAACGCCCCCGCGCAACGGGCCACCAGCAGGCTTTTTGGACTGAGCCGTTTCGAGATCAACCCGGTGATTAGTGGGCGGGGTTCAACCCCGGCAGCGCGACTAACGCTCGGCAAGAGAATCAACAAAGACCTGTCGGTTGTTTACTCAACCAATGTCGCCTCCGATCCTAATCAGATCCTCGCTCTCGAGTATCGTGTTTCAGATCGCCTATTTTTTATTGCACAGTTTGAACAGGCTTCTACGCGCAAACTTACCGCGCGGAGCAGTAACTTTAATTTTGAGATCAGGTTTAGAAAACGGTTTTGAGCATGGGCGTGGCAGAAGCACGGGTTCACACCTGGCAATTACAAGGTCGAGAGAGGCGGCGCGGAGGCGTCCGTGCTTTTGCTCACCTACTGCTGCTCTCGATTTTGCTAGCCGCTTTTGTCCCTGCAGTCGCAAGCTCAACTTTTGAAGAATACGAAGGCCGCGTAATCAGCGCGATTGAGATTGTCTTTGAAGGTTCACCTGCTGATCCCGCAGCAGAAGCGGAATTTCGCTCCATCATACGGATCCTGCCAAACTCCGAATTCTCCGCAGTCAACATACGCAACTCATTGCAAGCCTTGTTCGACTCCGAACGAGTAGCAAACGCGCGAGTCGAGGTTGTGCCTACCGCCGCATCCGACGCCAGGAGTCCTCTCCGGCTGCGCTATGTGATCAAGCGACAGATTCAGATCGGCGACGTCACTTTCGAGATAGAACCGGCCGGGGGCACACCGATTTCAGAAGACGAGTTGCGCGCGCGGGTGAGCTTGACGCAGCCGGGCACACGATTTTCCCAGCAAATAATTCTTCGGAACTCCCAGGACCTTCAGGTTTACTTGCGTGATCAGGGTTACTTCAATGCGGTCGTCGAACACACCGAGCAACTCGACGCGTCAGGAACCAGAGCAACCGTTAACTACCGCATCGTTCCTGGCGAGCAGGCACGAGTTGATGTCTTCAGCATAAAGATCACGGGGTTTAACGAAGCCGCGGTCAAACCAACCTTAAAACTTCAACCTGGGGCGCCTTTCACGCGTGAAGCGCTTGGAGAAGACTCCAGACGAATCCGGCAGGCAATAATTGATCAGGGAAATCTGGCTCCTGTGCTTGAAGATCCCCAGGTTGTACGCGACCCCGGCGGGAACAACATCGCCGTTAATCTGCGAGGCGCGGTAGGACCGAAGGTTACCGTGGTGGTGCCAAACTTCGAGCTGAGTGAGAAGGCGGCTCGCGAGCTGTTGCCGGTCAAACGTGAAGGCAACATCGATCAATCCGCCATCGTCGAGGGTGGACGGAGACTGCGCAACAAGCTTCAGGAGGATGGCTATTTCTTTGCCGAGGTCAACGCTGTCTGCACCGTAAACCCGCCCACCGCTGAGCTGGGTGAAAACGGCACCTCCACCACATGCGAAACTTTGAACCCGGAAGTCTTAACCGGCCGCACGGTTGAAATTCGGTACGACATCGAACGCGGACGACGCTTTAAGTTAACTGACATCCGCATCACCGGAACCGACAAACTCACTTACGAAGATGTGGCCGCAGATTTAAGAAGCCAGAAAGCCAGCGCCATAGGTTTGATTCCCTTGCTTGGATACGGTCGCGGCTATACCAGCCTGACCTTGCTTGAGCAGGACCGGCGAACCATTGAGTCTTACATGCGAGATATTGGCTTCCGGCGCGCGCACGCTGATGTGCTACAGGGTGTCTCGCTCAACGGAGAGAGCCTGATCATAACTTTTCAGGTTACCGAAGGAGCGCTAACTCGCATTGCCGGCGCAGAAATTCGCGGCAACACGATTTATACGGATGAACGCCTGCGGGATGAGTTGAAAACTGTCATCGACTCACCTTATTCGCGTTCCCAGGCGAGGGCCAACGGGGAGCGTGTGATCGCGCTGTATGCCCGTGATGGTTATGTCAACGCACATCTTGATTTCTCAGTAGTCGAGCTGCCAAAGAAGGGTGAAGAGGAACAAGTAAGGTTGGTTTATTCGATAACCAACGAAGGCGATAAGGTCTTTGTTAACCGCATCATCGTTAATGGGGTGACCGGCGACCTCAAGACGCAGCGCACCAAGCGCGACGCAATCGCGCGTGTTATCCCCATCGCCGAGGGTGACGTGTTGCGCTCAGATCGAATTGCCGAAAGCGAGCGTGAGCTTTATCTCACAGACGCCTACCGACAGGTGATCATTCGCACCGAGCCGGCAGGCGAAACAGATTCCGGCTTCAAACAACGCGACGTGATCATCGATGTCGAGGAAAAGAAGCCAAGGGTGATGGATTACGGCGGCGGTTTTTCTACTGACACCGGAGCGCTGGGGCTTTTCGAACTGAGCAACGTCAACTTAATGAACAAGCTGCGTTACGGAGCGATGCGCTTTCGCGCCAGCCGTCAACTGCAGCTGGTTCGCCTCGAGTATCTGGATCCCCGGTTTGCGCGGTATGGTGAAAAGCAATTTGCGCCTCTAGGCATTTCGGTTGAGTACCGTCGAGACTCGACCGTAACGAGGTTCTTCAGGTCTGCAATCGATCGCGGCACACTCGGCATCGTGCAACGTTTAGATGAAGACGGGAACGCGCTGGACGAGTTTGGCGCGAGGGTAAATGAACCCACTATCAACCGCTTTACCGCGTCCATAGAAACGCGACGCGTACTGGAGCAAAAGACGCGTTCGATCCTCTTTGCCCGTTATACCTATGAAGATGTCAGACTCTTTAATCTCCAGAGTCTGGTGGTTCGCCCCATTCTCCATCCCGATCGCGCCGTGCGGCTTTCGCGGTTTGGAACTTCGTTTGTACGAGACACGCGCGAAAGATGCGAGCGCGGTTTGCTGGGGGCGGTGCGCGATCCGGAAGAGGAGACCGGAGCGCCGGGCGAAATCTGCCGTTACAACCAACTCGACGCCACTCGCGGCTACTTCTTCAACATCGATTATGCTGTGGCGCTGCGGCAGCTAGGTGGCAACCTTTCCTTCAACAAACTTCAGGCGAGCTACCGCACCTATTACAAACTAAATGCCTTTCGCAGCACTGTGCTGGCCGCAAATGCAACCCTCGGCCTCGCGAATCTATTCAATCCACGCGATCGCGACGGCAATGGTGCGATCAATGAAATTGACCTTACGCTTCCCATCAGTGAGCGCTTCTTTTCCGGCGGCTCGAATACCTTGCGTGGGTTTGGTTTTGAGGAAGCGGGCCCGCGAACGGTTGTGATCCCTGAGGGCACCTTCCTTGATCAGGACAAGAACCCCGTCTTTCTAAATCCGTTTACCGTCCCGGTTGGTGGTAACGCCCTGGCGATCATCAATCTCGAAGCGCGCGTGCCCGTTTCAAAAACTCTTCAGGCAGTACCGTTCTACGATGGCGGCAATGTTTTCCGCCGCATCGGCGATCTATTTGGAAGCGGGGATGACACGCCGATTCCACCGGGCGACGTGCTGGCGGCTATCAACGCCGCTAACCTGCGCGCTCATTGGATCCATACACTCGGGTTGGGTTTCAGAATTCAAACACCTTTCGGCGGCGCGCTCGCAATCGACTTCGGATACATGATGAATCCGCCTGAGTTTTTGATTCCACAGCGAGGCCCGGGCGGCGGCTTTGATGGCACGCCTGCGATCTATCGCCTGAAGCGCACCCAAGTGCACTTCAGGTTTACGCAAGCGTTTTAAAACCTGGGGGAAAAGGGAAAGAGGGAAAGAGGGGAAAAGGGAAAGAGGGGAAAGGGAAAAAGGGGACAAGGGAAAGGGACCAGGGAGCTTGAGCGAGGATCAGCGACGACCCCTAAAAGAGAGACGAAGATGACTGACGGAATGCGGCAAAATTTCAGGAGAGGGTTAAGGCTCAGTGTACTGCTCATCGTTTCCCTATTTCCCTTTTCCCCTATTTCCCCCTTCTTTTCCCCTTCATCCGCTCAAGACGTAATCGACAAGATGGTGGCCACCGTCAATGCCGGGGTCCTGCCCGAATGCCGGCAGATATGTTTGATTACCTATTCCGACCTGTTGTGGCAGTTAGCGTTGCAACCGGACACGTCCCTGGCAAATCCCAATTCCGCCGAACTGAATCGGGCGCTCCGTTTAGTTATCGATCAACGGCTCATTCTCCAGGAGGCTGAGAAGTTGCCATCGATAGAACCAACAGCCGACGAAATCAAATCAGCACGCGACGAACTGGTAAAGGCGTTTGCTTCGCCCGGCGACTTTCAGCAGCGGCTGCAACGAGTCGGATTAACCGCGGAGAAACTCGACGAGATACTCGATCAGCGCGTGAAGATTGAAAAGTATCTGGATTTCCGTTTCCGCAACTTTGTGGTGATCACGCAAAACGAGATAGCCGATTACTATCGTGACGTATATGTCCCGCGCTTGCGTAGTCGCGCACCCGGCCAGATTGTTCCGACGCTGGAAGAAGCACGTGCCGCTATAGAACAGACACTGCAGGAAGCCAAGATCGAGTCGGACACCGACGCCTTCCTCGACAACGCCCGCGAACGCGCCGAAATCGTAACCCTCAATCCGGTTTAGGGCGAGTCCAATGTCAGCGTTTAGAGTACAAGCTTTAGCTTGCTCTTTACCGGGGCAGCAACCTGAAGGCTGTACTCTAAACCGCTTGAGTCCATTCCAACTTTGGTACTGGACCGTCTTAGGCAGGGCGACGCAAGTAGGAACGCAATGGCGGTGGGGTGGCTTTTCGCATGAGCGCGGCTTTGGCTTTCCACTCCATTGAACGGCTTAGCTCAACCAGGAACCTTGTCTCGCCTGATTCCATGACTGCTATAGGCTCACCGTTGTGATAGAGGATGCGATTCGCAGTAAAAGCCGTAACGCGACCACCGGGAGTGATGACGCCGACGAGGTTGAGCGGATCTGCAGCGCTGACAGAGATCATTTGGCCATCGGCGTTAGAGGGGTCGGAACTGATTGAGTTTGTTTGATCAATCGGCGGGCGGTGCCCGCCGCTAAACGGTTCCGAGCTGGAAAATTCATTCGTGCGCGCCGGCGAACGAAAGCCGAAATCCATTGCCCCGGTTCCAGTGCGACGAATTGCGCGCATCATGCCGACAGCTTCCGGTAGCGCAAACTGTTCTCCGGAGATCCCAGCTACAAACCGTCCACCGCGAATTTCTCCACGCGCTTCAAGCCGATGATAGATGCGAAGCAGAACTCGCCACGGCAACGCGATCCCCTCACGCTCCAGCAACCGTTTAAAGACTACTCCGTAACGCTTGAGAAGTATGCGCGCGATCTCCTCGGATGTTTCTTGAGAGATTTCGGAGCCCTCCCTCACGGTCGGGCTACTGCCCCGAATGTCTTTAGCCGACGGGCTACTGCCCCGGACATCCCTGACTGTCTGAGCGCCTGCAGTCCCAGATGGGACAGACAAGAATGTCTGTCCTACGCGATTCAGAAGTGACCAACGGCCCGCGCTCGACATGTCGTAAACCGGCTGCCGGTGTTTACGACGTGCGGCCGCCTGAGTCTTTCGGCTCGAAGGCGTTAAGAGCGCTCGCAAGCCGGCGAAACTGTCGGAAATTACCAGACCGTTGGCCACCAACTCACCCAACGATTCTTCCACCTGACTACGGAGCAGCCTGGTTCCCTCGACGATGTCTGTGAAGAATGATGCACCGCGTGTGAAGAGGTAGTCGTAGACCGAGCGCGTGGTACTGGCGAACTCCAGATCGCTTAGCGCAGGTTGCGGAAACACTGAACTCCAAATCCCAAAATTCCTCCGTTGCACAAGCGCAATCGGGGTGTTGCGAACCGGAGCGGAGCCGCGCGTTTTCTCTACGCCGTTTTCCGGCGCAGCTGAGCGTGCCGGTGGGGTCAACCTGGCCCAAACTACTTCTCCCGACAAGCACAAAGCATCCAGCCAGGCCGGATCGTATTCCGCCAGGCGGCTCGGCAAGAGCTCACCTTCCCACGAAGCTGCAGGCGCTTCGAAACCTTCAAGCTGCTCGATGATCGCCCGCACACTCTCCGGGACCTTCCATCTGATGTTCCGGCGCAAGCTTTTGCCAGGCCAGCAGGAAACGCAGGAAGTCGGCGGTAGATACGGGCTCAATCTCCTGACGCAGGCGATTGAGCGTGTAACTATGAATTCGTGCCAACAGCCGTCGCGCAGACCACTCCGTTTCCGTACCGCCGGGAGTGAACTTGCCGCGAATGACAAATCCCTCGGCCTCCAGTTTCAATAATCCGGCCTCAACCAGCGTGGCCTCGAGAGCAGCATCGTCTGCCAGTTTTGCAATTGTGACTGGTCCGAGTCCTTCGAGCCTGCCGCGCAGAACTTCGACAAGCGCATCTTCTGTCGTCCATGACTTATCGCCGAGGCTCCCCGGGGCAACGATGGGAGGATCGAGAGTAACGCCGGTGTAGATAGCTTGTATTTGTGGGAGTCTTTCAGCGGCAACCCAAAGACGGCGGGCGGTGCCCGCCTCTAAACGATTAGCGGTGCCCGCCTCTAAATGATTAAGGGCGCTCGCGTCTAAACGATTGATCGTCATAACGGCGGCGCGGCGATCAGTTTGCAACTCGGCAAGAAACTGTTGCCACTCAGCGCCCTCTTCTTCCGTTACAAAACCCAATTCGACGAGGGCGTCGTGCAGTTCATCAGAGCTTTCAACTCGAGGCCACGCTTCTTCGCGCACGCGGTCAATCGCACCCTGATCGAGCTTGCCCATGTCCGAAGCAGTTTGCGGGTCCAACCAACGGCGCTGGTAAACAGCGCGCGTACGACGTTCCTCAAGCGGCGCATCATCAAGATAAGCATAGGGCCGCGCGTTGAGGATCTCCTGCGCCAAAGGTGACGCTTCGATAACGTCGCAAGCAAACAGGTTCTTTTCGTTGCGCTCGATTGAAGTGAGCAGCCGTTCCAGGCTTTCCACATCCATCGCTTCTTCAAGACAGTCTTTCACTGTCTGATCAACCAGCGGATGTGATGGTATTTCACGTTCGCCGCCGGCGAGGTTCTCGAAACAGGCAATTTGATCGGGAAATACTGCGGTCAGCAGGTCCTCTGCATCCATGCGCTGAAGTTGAGCCGGAATCTTTTTGCCACCGCGCCGGCGCAAGACTGCCAGCGAACGGGTCACATTCCAGCGCCAACGAATGTTCCACATCGGCGCGTCCAGAAGCGCCTGACACAAAAGCTGACGCACCGTTTTTGAATTGAGGTAATGGAACACTTCCTCGAGCGGAAAACTGTGTGTCGGGCCGAGCGACAGAACGATCGCGTCTTCCGTGGCCGCCGCTTGCAGCTCGAAATTGAACTTGCGACAGAAACGTTTTCGCAGCGCCAGACCCCAGGCGCGATTCAGCCTGCTGCCAAATGGCGAATGCAATACCAGTTGCATGCTGCCGCTATCGTCAAAGAAGCGCTCCAGCACGAGATTGTCGTGCGAAGGCATCACGCCGAGTACGGCCTTAGCTCCGGCAAGATAGTCAACAATCTGTTCCGCGGCTGATTGAGAAATGCCGACCTCATCAGTCAAATACTTGGTCGCCGGCTCAAGATTGAGTAACCCGGCGTGACTTGCACCACCCCCATCACTTGAACCACCCCCGTCACCATTCTCCTCCTGACTTTGGACTTTGGACATTGGACTTTGGACAGGATTGTTTTTGCTTTTAACAACCTCAACACGGTTGGCGACGTCTTCCCGTAGGCGCGATACGGAAACTGATAGCTCGTGTGTGCGTGCAGGAGCTTCACCGAGCCAGAAGGGAATGGAGGGCGGCTGGCCGTGCGCGTCTTCCACTCGAACCTTGCCCTGTTCCACCCGCAGCACACGCCATGACGCATTGCCCAACTGAAAGATGTCGCCTTGCAAACTTTCGATCGCGAAGTCTTCGTTTACACTTCCAATAACCAGCTCGCTTGGTTCCAACACCACCGCATAGTCCGCAGTATCCGGAATCGCGCCGCCAGAGGTAATTGCCGACAGGCGTGCATTGCGGCGGCCACGTATGCGTTGATTGACAGCGTCGTGATGGAGATAGGTGGAACGCCGACCCCGCTTCGTGGAAAAACCTTCAGCCAACATGCGCACAACTTCATTAAATTTGTCTCGAGCAAGATTTCGATAAGGGTAGGCGCCTGTGATTGTCCGAAACAGCTCGTCTTCGGTCCATTCTTCAGGTGCTGAAGCCGCTACAATCTGTTGCGCGAGAATGTCGAGAGGCTGTTCAGGAATCTCAAGGCGGTCAAGCTCGCCGCGGCGCACGGCATCGATTATGGAAGCGCATTCCACCAACTCATCGCGCGAAAGCGGGAATATTCTTCCTTTGGGGAAACCGGCAACCGTGTGGTTTGAACGGCCGACGCGTTGCAGAAAACTCGCTATCGAGCGCGTTGAGCCTAGTTGGCAAACCAAATTAACGTCCCCGATATCAATGCCGAGCTCTAAGGACGCCGTCGCGACCAGCGCGCTCAACTCGCCCGCTTTGAGGCGTTGTTCGGCGGCCAGACGTTGTTCCCGCGCCAGACTGCCGTGGTGCGCTGCGATATTTTCGTCTCCGAGGCGTTCGCCCAGGTGACGGGCAACCCGCTCGGCGAGTCGGCGCGTATTGACGAAAACGAGCGTTGTTTTGTGTTGGCGAATAAGCTGCGTGAGCCGGTCGTAAACTTCTTCCCAAACTTCACCAGACATCACGGCCTGCAAAGGAGAATCGGGAAGCTCGATGGCGAGATCGAGTTGACGCGCGTGTCCGCTGTCGATAATTGCGCAGTCAGGCACACCAGCGTCGTTGACATTAGCTGTGCCGACAAGAAACCGCGCCACCTCCTCAATCGGGCGCTGAGTTGCGGAAATGCCGATGCGAACCAAGCCACCGGAGACCGACGACGGGCGACCGGGTTCGTCGCGGGACGCGGATACTTCACCCTGGAGACTATGGTGCTGCGAGACCAGATGTTCCAGTCGTTCTACTGAAAGCGCGAGATGGGAGCCTCGCTTATCTCCCACGAGCGCGTGAATTTCATCGACAATCAGCGTACGGGCAGTTTGCAGCATTCTTCGTCCGCCGTCGCTGGTCAGCAAAATGTATAGAGACTCCGGCGTAGTGACGACAATGTGTGGCGGTCGCTTGGTCATTGCAGTGCGCTCGGCAGCGGGTGTGTCCCCTGTGCGCACGAGAGTGCGAATATTCACCTCCGGCAGCCCCATCGTCTTCAGTTCTTCTTCTATGCCGGCTAGTGGAATTTGAAGATTGCGTTGAATGTCGTTGCTAAGTGCTTTTAGCGGCGAGACGTAAACGACGTGAGTGGTGTCGTCGAGCTGTCCGTCTACGCCGAGACGAACCAGATCATCGATGGCGGCAAGAAATGCGGCTAGAGTTTTTCCCGATCCGGTAGGTGCTGCGATCAGCGTGTTGCGCTTTTGCTTGATCGCAGGCCAGGCTTCACGTTGTGGCGTTGTCGCCGAAGGAAAGCTCTTCGCGAACCAGCGCGCGACTGCTGGATGAAATATTTCGAGTGGCATTGGGAGGGAAATTATAACTTAGAAAACCCGCAATTGCACACATGAAACACTGGCCTAGGGAAGCAACCGCAGCCGGAACGACGGGCCGCTTAGGGTCAGGGCTTTCCTGTTTCGACGTAGGTCTTCAATCTGTTGAGTTGCACTTGAAGAACAGCGTCTACCAACGGCGCTAAACTTTGAAGTCCTTTGGGATAATACCCTCCTGCAGCGTAGGTCAACTCTATTTTTGTGCCCTTGTCTAACTCGGATAGGGAGACTGTGAAACTACCTGAGACGGCCAGTGCTTGAAGCGGACCGAGACCCCCGGTCATGCGGATTGTCTTACCTGGGTCGACAAAAACCACGGCCAAATGTTCAACGCTTCCGCCGTTCTTCAATTTTTCACAGAAGCAACCGCCGACTTCCGGTCGAATGGACAAATTCTGCGACGCGCCCGAATACGTGTGTTCAGGATTCCACCACTGGCCAATATTCGTAATGAGATGCCGGTAGACTTCCTTCGCAGGGGCAGCGATGTTCACTGTATTTTTACTGGTGAACCCGATTGCAGATGAGTCAACCACTTCACTATGCGCCTTCATCGGCCCCAGTATCAGAAGGACCGTACACATAAAGAGTTTCATGTATTTAGTCTTATGCATTTCGCCATCCCTTCGCTTCAGTTGCTTGCTCATTCCGCCGCTTTTTGATTACCGCCACGCGCCTATGATCGCGCCCATGATGATGAAAGCTACCGTCATGTAGCCGCCGTTAATCAGAACGTATGCCAACGATTTGTTTTCGAAAACGCCGACGACCGCGATTGCCATGGCCACCCAGCCAAAACCGGCGAGCGCCCCGGCAGTCATGCCCCAGACCGTGTTCGTTATGGGGCCCGCCAAAAACATCGCCAGATTCAATGCCATTACCAGTGAAAACACAAATGACCAGCCAAACATGCGAGCCTTGCTGAACGTTTGTAGATCCGAGTCGCTAAAGTTGTTGGCGCGCATCCACGCTTTCCCAAAAAGCATCGGTGAGTACCACAGGCCACCAAGCACAAAAGTGGAAAGCGCAGCAGCCAAGACCGCGAAATAGTTGATAGTTGAGAAGTCCATTGTACGGCTCCTTCCGAGGGGGAATTTATCGAGCGACCTGAGTCTAGGCGGAGCCGCGGGCGGTGTATTGTAAAAAATTAACCTGCGTCAAGTAGTTAAGAGTCCAAGCTTCAGCTTGCTGACTCGAAAGACAAACTAAAGTTTGTACTCTGAACAGTTTGCGCTGCTCAGGCGATCGGAATGAAGTTTACGTATTCGCCACGTTGAGTGACATAAGCGGAGGGATTAAGGCCGGAGAAATTATGAAACTCCTTAATGAAGTGCGCCTGATCGTAATAACCACAGTCAGAAGCAATGGCAGACCATTCGATTTGCTTTTGCTGTTCGATAATGTTTAGTACTTTCTGAAACTTGCAAACGCGAGCGAAGCTCTTCGGTCGCAATCCAACGACCTTCTCAAACTGCGTGATCAAGTGCTTCTGCGTTATGCCAATCGTGTTGGCCAGATCGCGAATAGCCAGAAACTGCGGCGAATGTTGTAGCTGCTGCACTGCGAAGACAATCAGTCGATTAGCCTCGAGCGACCGCCTCGCCTGCTTCAACAGGAACGTTTCGAGCCGCACCAGCCTCGCTTCCGGTGTCTTAATCTGGCTTAGCTCCTCGCGGATTTCATCAACCAGACTGCCCCAAATCAAATCCAACTCCGTTACCGATTCGCTCAGTTCTGAGATCGGAAAACGGAAGAAGGGATAGGCGCCGCCAGGTCGAAAGCGGATCCCCACCATCGATTGGTTCAGTTCTGCGCCGATCACGATGTAACGCGTGCGCTCGCCCGATATCCATCCCTTCCTGACCGTGCGGAAAGTCGTCGAGGTTTCGTCGGAGAAGATCGTCTTGGGTCTGGTGGCGAGATCGATGATTAGTTCAATCGCGCCGTCGGGCAGAATTTTTTCTCGGGTGTCATCGGCTGAGAAGCCTTCGACGAGCCAGATGTTCTCCACAAACTGGGAAAGCGGGAGTTGGGGAAAATGTAGTTTGTGAATCATTCGGGATCAAAGCCTGCAGATTACGCCGACTTGCTCCAAGGGCATGACCCCATCCGTGTGACGTTGTGGGTCGACGAATCCAGAACCGGGAGCGATAGCGACCGGGCGCCGGTAACGGCTTCATCAAAAGTTTTACCGAAGCAGCTCAACATAATCGAATTCCACAAGAGGGTTCACCAGTAGTGTGGCCCGATCTCATGTGTTCCCAACGGCTCATCCGGTCGCTATCGCTCCCGGTTCTGAATTTGTCGACCCACAACGCAGATAGTTGATGCACACTCCTCATTCAACCAATGTTGTCTAACTGGCGATTTTTCACTCGAACTGTTTCTTGAAACCTTCGAACTGTTCTCGCAGATTAGCAAATTCAGTTTTTAAGGTTTCCACTTCAGTCTCCAGCGCCGCCACTCTGTCGCTGTCGTGACCCCGTTTCTTTGGTGGCGCGGCAATTTCGACTTGCACGTCGGCAACCTGTCCGGAAAGCAAATGCGCGAAGCGGGCCTCCTTTTGACCGGGCTGACGAGACAAACGTTTTACCAGTGGTTCAGGTTCGTGTGATATCAACGAATTGACGGTGGCGTCAACTTCTTCGATGCCCGAAAACTGATGGAGTCGTGAGCCGTGGGTGCGCAGTTCACCCACCGTCTCCGGCCCGCGCAGCATAAGCACGCAGAGCACCGCCACTTGCGGGGGGTTGAGGTGCATCACCTCGGGAATGACGTGCTTGTACTTGGGGACGCGACTGGTGCTGCCGTGAAAAACATAGGTCAGGTTTTTCTCGCGCAGCGTCTCAAGCGCGTGTGCCACTTCATTTTCAGTGTACGACGTCATCGGCTGGCGATTGTTTTTCTGATTACAGGCGAGGGTTAACGCATTTAGCGTTAATGGATAGTAGTCGGGCGTGGTTAGCTGTTTCTCGACTAGTGAGCCGAGCACGCGGATTTCGACGTCGTTAAGAATTGTTGTCACTTGGTTGTTTGATTTAGTGAAGCCTGGCGACAATCGTAACGCAAACTGTTAGTTTGCGGAAATTCGGGAATTTTGCATCTTGTCAGGAACGAACTTCAGTCGGACTGACTTGCTTTGCCGCATCGCTTTAGTCAACCTTGCCCCCCCAGTGAGTAATCTTAGATACCAAGCGTCTTACCGGCGAAATCTGCCGCACATACAGCCACCTGGCGCAACATTTTTTGTGACCTTTCGTTTGGCTGGATCCCTTCCGACAGTCGTGGTCAATCAGTGGAAAAGGGAAAAACTTTGGCTTAACTATTTGTCTGAATCGAATCCATGCGATTATGAAAAGGTAAGGGCGGACTTCGAGCGAGCATGGTTCGCGAAGTTCGAAACAATCCTCGATGGCGAAACCGTTGGACCTGTTTGGCTAAAAGATGAAGCGGTCGCCTCAACGATCGCTGAAAGCCTTCACCATCGAGATGGAAGAGTTTATCGACTTGATGCGTATACGATAATGGCCAATCACGTTCATACGGTTATCAAGCCGCTGCCCATCCGTTCGACTCAAAGACTGAATTTTCCATTCGTTAGCAGCGATTATGCAGTCTCTCAAAGGGTATACCGCTTTGAATGCCAATCAGATACTTAATCGAAAAGGAGAATTCTGGGCACATGAGAGTTATGACCATTGGACCCGTGATAATGCCGAGTGGCAGCGCACAGTGGCTTATGTGCTGAATAATCCTCTAAAGGCCAGCTTAGTTGATCGCTGGCAGGATTGGAGATGGAACTATCGACGGCGCTCATAAACTTGGAGCTTGCAAGTAGCGAAACTCAAAAGCTAGCGGCGAAAGACCTACGCAAACTAACAGTTTGCGCTACAAATCCTAAACCAACAGTTTGAGCTATAAATCCTTCGCGCAACGAAATCCCGAGGTCATCCAGCGTTCGTGCGCATGGAAGAAATTTCGATAAGTTGAGCGAATGTGCAATTGGGGCGTGGCGAATGAACCGCCGCGCAGCACTTTCTGATTGACGAACCATTTGTCGTTGTATTCGTCAAACTCCGACTTAAACCCCGGGTAGGGAACGTAATCTGAAGTGGTCCACTCCCAGACGTCGCCGATCAATTGGTGACACCCATCCGCACTTTGTCCGTCAGAAAACGAGCCCACTGGCGCCGGCGACCAAAATCCGCTCTCAAAGAGGTTCGCCTTCTTCTCTGCAGGAGCTTCGTCTCCCCAGGGAAATAAACTTCGCGCGTTGCTTGAGGAACCGCGGCTTGCTGCCTTTTCCCATTCGCCTTCCGTAGGGAGACGCTTGCTCGCCCATTTCGCAAAGGCTGAAGCCTCAAAAAAGCTGACATGGCAGACCGGTTCGCCTGTCTTGCTGACAGCCGGATGCAGTCCGGAAAAGTCGCGAATCATCCACTCGCCGTCGCTCTGTTCCCAATAGAGCGGCGCACGCCATTGTTCCCGATTCACAACCTCCCACCCCTCCGAAAACCACCAGCGAAAATCCTGGTAACCGTTGTCCTTGATGAATTCCAGATAGTCACCATTGGTCACTAACGCACGGTCGAGCGCGTAATCCTGGAGAAAAACTTGGTGTGCCGGCTTCTCATTATCGAAGGCGAAATTGTAATTAGGAAGACTTTGGACTTTGGACTTTGGACTTTGGACTTGGCAGCCCAGCCAAAATAATCCGCCCTCAAATTCAGCCATTCCTTCCACTGCCACCGTCGCTCGGGGCGTGGTTCTTATGGGTGCGTCAAACTGATCGCATAGCAGGTGCTTGATGTCATAGACCAGCAATTCCTGATGCTGCATCTCGTGCTCGAGCCCAAGCCTTACGAGGGACAAGACCGTCTCAGCATTTGGCCAGCCCTCGATTGAGTCGAGAAACTTCAGCATGTGTTCGTCTATATGTTTGCGGTAGGCAACTGTCTGCTTCACGGTCGGGCGAGACTTTGTGCCGCGTTTCGGCCGCTCGATGCGCGCGCCAAATCCCTCGTAATAGGAATTGAAATAAAAGAGGAATTGGTCGGAGTAAACCTGGTAATTCGACCCGTGCGCCTGCAATAGAGTTTCGAAGAACCAGGAGGTGTGGCCGATGTGCCAGCGCGGCGGGCTCATGAACTCAGCGGTCTGAATGACGTAGTCTTCCGTCTCAAGCGGTGCCACAAGCTCCATGGTGCGCGAGCGTACGTCGCGATAAAGCGCGATGATTGAAGGCGCTGGCGTCGAGATGATTTCCGGTTTAGTTGAAGCCATGGGATAGCGCAAGGATACTCGGAGCAGGCATGTCCTACAAACTGCCCACCGCCGCTTTACCTGCTGACTCCAGCTCCATTTGATAAGTCCATTGGATATAACTCTTCGCCCTAAACTTGCGGGCCATACTCTTTGAGCTCATATACCGGATAGCTCCAAAAATTTCGCGTTCGGGCCAGGGACGATCGTGTTTTCCAAAACACCAGAGAATGCCGGCATATGAATTCGGGTCGCGGCCATCGAGCGCGTACTTATTGTTCAAGTAAACCAGCAGCTCAAACGCCATTTCGTAGCTGCGTTGCCACTGTATGACACGCTTGCCCCAAAGCATGCGCACGTAGTTATGAAGGTGTCCGGTACTCACGAGCTCTCGCTGATCGGCGTTCCAGAGTTCATCGTAGGTTTGCGCGGCTTCAATTTGTTCAGGTTCGAGCAATTCGGGGCGGATATCTCGCTCGTGGTCTCTCATCGTCTTATGCACCCAGGGCGGCAGCGCTTTCAGAGACTCGTAATCTGGGTTGCGCGCGGTCAGATTAAATGACAGTTCACGCCGCACAATCGCTTCTTCGAGAAAGGCTTCCTTAGCGGCATCTGGAGCAGGAGCCCGCTCAACTGCATCGACAACCTCCTGAATCGATAGGAAACCGAAGTGCAAGTACGGACTTAACCGCGAACTGCCGTCGATTGATGGCTCGTTTCGAGTTTCGTGGTAACGCGGCAGGATCTGGTCGACGAAGTATCGCAAGCGCTTACGGCCCGCATCCGCACCTCCCTGATATAGCTGAGAAGGCTTAACCGAGTGATCGATGTCACATTCGCTGACCAGGCTCGCAATATTCGCATTTTCAACAGTGGTCTCGGGACAATCCAGCTCAAGATTGAGTTGAGTCTGCAGCTTTGGAGTTGAGATGCGACGAGGAGCGTCGGGCAGCAACCTATTAATCTTCGGCCGTAGCGTATAGGCCGCATACTCCTCTTTTGGAAAAGCCGAGAGAGGCAACATTCCGTTCGCATCGACTGCGAAAACGGGCATCTCTAATTCAGCGATCCGCTGATTGTGTTGCGGGATGATGAAACACGGATAGTCGTCGGTGACTAGCAGCGCAGCCTCTTTCGCCAGCCGAGGAACAGTGTGCCTGGGATCTCGTTGATGACGTTGTAAGTAGAAGAGGTAGCGAATACCATGTTTTTCAAACTGGGCCTGTTTTTCAGCAACCGCCTCGAGGATGAAGGCATGAATCCGATCACTCGCCCAGGGATAGGAGTAGGTCAGCCCTTCATAAACCACGAGCGGCAATTGCCGCTCATTGGCCATCTGGATCGCAAAATTGAGCGCGTAATTGTTGCTCGCGCGCTTAAACATCTGCATCCAGTAAAGAACGTAACGGCCTTTCGAGTCGGGCGCACAGTCGTTGAGACGGGTTACGCGAAGTGAAAGCTGCATGGATTGGGAATTAACGTCGAAAGAGTGCCGCACTCAGTATTGGAGGATTTGCAACAATCCAGCTCACTTTACTGCGATTGAATATTGACCCCGCTCTACAACGCGTCCGATGACTGTCGCTTTGGGATAATTCTGAAGTAAACGCGTTTGCAGACCCTCGGCGTGCTCCGCTGCTACTGAAATCAACATGCCACCCGCCGTTTGCGGGTCGAACAATAGCTTCACCAGATTTTGATCGACTCCAGCGTCAATCATTACGTCTTGGCCGACGTATTCTCGATTCGTTCGGTCGCCGCTGGTCACAAGACCATCTGAAGCCAAGACAATAGCGCCGTCTAAGAGAGGCACGGAAGCGGGTTCGATCAATATCGTAACCTTGCTGGCTTTTGCCATCTCCCAGGCGTGACCGAGCAGTGCGAAGCCGGTTACATCGGTGGCACCTTTCACACCGAATTCACGCATCGCCTCGGCGGCATAACGGCCCGGAGTCAGCATGTTTTCAACGGAGCGCGCAACGATGTCAGGAGAAGCTTTGCCGAGTTTGATCCCAGTGGAAATTACGCCCGTGCCTATCGGTTTGGTTAAGATAATTACATCACCGACACGCGCGCCCGAATTAGTAGCTATTTTCGCGGGATCAATCACGCCGGTAACGGCATAACCAAACATGATTTGCTCGTTATCGACGCTGTGTCCACCTATTAAGGTCACGCCATACTGGTTCAGCGTCTCCATACCGCCTCTCATGATTTCGCCGAGGATGGCGGGGTCCACACCTTTTTTCGGAAAACAGGTTATGGCCATCGCGGTTAGCGGAGTTCCCGCCATTGCCCAAACGTCGTTGATCGAGTTTAGCGCTGAGATGCGACCGTAGTCGTACGGGTCATCAACAATTGGCGTGAAGAAATCTACAGTCTGGACAATCGCAAGATCATCGCGCAAACGATACACTCCGGCGTCGTCGGCGGTGTCAAAGCCGACCAATAGATTTTCGTCTTTGGGCTGTGTTGGTAGCCCGCTCAGCACCTGAGCGAGTAAGCTCGGTGAAAGCTTAGCCGCTCAACCAGAGCACGAAACCATTTCGGTCAGACGCATTGGTTCTCCTTTTGTAATTCAGTACAGGTGATTATGTTTATAACATCGATGGGCAGAGTTCGCATCGTGGATACTAAGAGCAGGAAGGTGGGCGTGCTTTAGCAGAATAAGATCCATCAATCGAGGTAGCATTGTGGGTCAACGAATTCAGAGCCGGGAGCGATAGCGACCGGATGAGCCGTGCGGTAAGCACACGCTTCGCAATTCTGAGGATTCGCTATAAGAATGGTTTACGTGAGTCGCTTTCTGGGGTCGCTGTGCCAGGACGGTGGTCATCCGGTCGCTAACGCTCCCGGCTCTGAATTTGGCGACCCACGACGCAGGACAGTTAGTTGTCGCTTGAATAACGATATGATCAAGTAGGAGCTGGTCTCTCGGTTGAGACGCCGAGCAATCGCTCGAGGCATGAACACCAGAATACGCATTGGTCCGGCCGGCTGGGCTTACAAAGACTGGGAAGGGATAGTCTATCCGCAAAAGCCCGGAGCAAAGTTTGACCCGCTCGAATATCTTTCCCGCTTCTTCGAGACCATTGAAATCAACAGCAGTTTTTATCGTCCTTTCACTGCCGGCACTGTCAAGTCTTGGACTAAGCGCGTCGCAAATGCTGACAATTTCGTCTTTACGGCGAAACTACATCGCGTCTTCACACACGAACGCGGAAAGGCGGCTGCGACTGACGAGCAGGCAGTCAGGGAAGGATTCGATGAACTTGCGAAAGCGGGAATGCTTGGGGCCGTGCTAGTTCAGTTTCCCTGGTCGTTCAAGAATACCGATGAAGAAAGGGCATATCTGACGAAGTTGCTGCGCCAGTTTGGTGATTATCCGCTCGTGCTCGAAGTAAGGCATTCATCGTGGAACACAGCGAGAATGTACGAGTTGCTGGAGGAAACCGGTGTAGGAATTTGTAACGTCGACCAGCCGCTTTTCGCGAAGTCTATATCGCCGGACGACGTCGCGACTTCGCAAATTGGCTATGTGCGCTTACACGGTAGAAATTATCAGGATTGGTTTCGGGAAAAGGCGCCGCGAGATGACCGGTACAACTATCTTTATAGCCTCGATGAGCTGGAGCCATGGATCGTGAGAATTAAAGAGATTGCGGCGAAGACCAGGGAAACGTACGTAATCACTAATAATCACTTCCGCGGCCAGGCAATCGTTAATGCGCTGGAGATTAAGTCGACTTTGAAGGAAGAGCAGGTGCCGGCGCCCGCGCCGCTGTTTGAGAAATACTCGAGGTTGGCTGATTCAGCGACCAGTGTTGGAAACGAGGCCGAACCGAAATTATTTGAATAAGGGTCAGCGTGCGGCGCTACGGGTCGCTTTAAACTTGACTGCAAAGCTATTCCGAGGCGAATGGCTGTTTAGGTATCCCTGAATCTTGGCTGACTCTCAACTACCCGCGCCTTGCGCAATGAGCTGGGCAAACGAAATTGGCAGGCCATCCGGATCAATACACACTGCCAACCTGATACCTTCGCCTTCCCGCTGCGTTGGCGGCATCACGAACCTGATTCCTTTTGCCTGCAACTCCTCATAAGTCTTGTCAACATTATCAACGTTAAAACCAATCGAGCAGTGACCCGCCTGCTTTGAAGGGTCGCCGGCAGGCGGGCCTTGCGTGGCTACTCCGCCGCCATGCAAAGCAAGTGTGGTTGCCCCCGTCTGAAACTCAGTCCACTCGGGAGACTGAAATTTCAAGGGAATGCCAAGTAGATCCCGATAGAACTCCACCGATTTCTGCATGTCGGAAACGACCACCATCGTGTAATCAATTTGCTTAAACATTCTTCTCCTTTTTAACAGCGCCACCGAGCGCTTCGCTATCTCTTTCTACCCTTACCCTCTCCCGTCGCGACAATGATGTCAAATTCGTCTTTGGTCAGCGGCATGACTGAAAGCTGCGATTGTCTAATCAAGGGCAACTCGCTCAGGCGCTTGTCGTAACGAATCGCCGCCAGTGGCACTGGGTTTTTGAGAGCCTTGATGGGTTTTAAGTCAACCGCCACCCATTGAACATCATCGGCGGTGGGATCAGGATAAGCGCCCTTAACAACCTCGGCCATTCCCACCACTGCTTTGTCTTTGCCGGAATGATAGAACAGCACATGCTCGCCAGCCTTCATCTCGCGCAAGTTGTTGCGGGCCTGGTAATTTCTGACGCCTGTCCAATCAGTGACGCCATCGCTGACAAAATCATCCCAGGAGTATGTTTCCGGTTCCTGTTTTACCATCCAGTAACTGCCTTTAGTCTTCCTCTTCATTTTGCTGCTCCTATAGATTCTTGCCGGGGGCATGGCGACAGCTTAGAATGTGCGGCCTCTCGTCATCCGAAGATTGGAGTGGAACATGATCAAAGAAGGAAGTAGTGCGCCTGATTTCACCGCTAAAAATACCAATGGTGAAAGCGTGCGGCTCAAGGATCTCCGTGGCCGAAAGGTAGTGCTTTATTTTTATCCCAAGGACGACACGCCTGGATGCACCAAAGAGGCGTGTTCATTTCGCGACGCGTTCGCAGATTTTAAGAAGCGCGGTATCGAGGTACTGGGCGTCTCCGTGGACAATGAGGCTTCTCACAAGAAGTTCACCGCCAAATACAAACTTCCTTTCACACTGCTTACCGACACTGACCATGCGATAGCGGACGCTTACGGGGTTTACGGCGAGAAGAAGTTTATGGGACGCACCTATATGGGCGTCAAGCGGATCACGTTCCTAATTGACGAAAAAGGCAAAGTCAAAAAGGTGTTTGAGAAGGTAAAGCCCGAAGAGCACGCACAAGAAGTGCTGGCAGCTTTCTAACGTTGCTGCCCGCCTCAGTGGCTAGGCTGCCACCCAGCCACTGATCTTCTCCGCTTCCCCTTCCGGATTACGGCCTGGCATCAGGCCCTGAAGCGCGCTAAAGGAGCTCGGCACATCCCGTTTGCGGCGCGGCACGTTAACTGTTTCTTCACGAACCATTAATGCCTCTGCAGTTTCAATAAGGGAATAATGCCGGGTGTTATCGACCATCTCAGTTCTGATTTCACGAGTCCATAACAGCAAATTCGCCAGGGCCTCGCCAATCTCGTCTTTGCCGAGTTTGGTTTCCTGCGCGATCTCCCGCTGGGTACGGGCACCTTTGCGAATCGCTTCCCGAACACGCTCCACTGGTGAAAGCCTGCTCAAAACTCTCGAATACCTTGCCGACGACGGCGATTCGCCGTCCGCCAGAGGTAAACCATCCTGACTCTCCACGGGGCTGACATATCGTTTTCTGGCCGATCGATATTCTTTGAGGGCCCTTCTACTCTCAGTTACCTTTTTTCGAATGCAACTCTTGCAGTATAGATTTCGGCCATCCTTGCGCGCGCGACAAACGCCAAACTCCGATAATGGCAACTCCTGACAACAAATAGGACAATTCTTTTGGGGAACAAGTTCTTCCGTCATTTCAACGCTCCAGTCAATTTCGAATTAAACAGAAATGTCCGCTGGAAGACAGTTAGCCCAGACTTTGGGCTTAGCTCCGTTTCCCGACCGCAGATTGGCGTTGAGTGATTACGGCGAAAGGACCCTACTTCAGTAGGGAATCGCCTCGGATTGCCTGAGCTTCGTCACATTGACTTAGCTCTTTCTTACTAGCTGATTGTTTAATCTCGTAGCAGGCCAGCGGGGGCCAACAAAAATTTATAAGAGCGGGTAACCCACAAACAGATTCAACAATCAGGTCCGACTTTCAACGCTTAACTTCTGGCAATCATCGCTTCCGAGCGAGGGGTTCGCATTATAGTGAGCAAGAAATATTTTGCAACTGCTTTTTGGTTAGATGGTGGTCCATCGTGTTTGTTACGCAATTTGTTTCGTTTGCAAGCGCCTAATCACTTCATTTGCAAATGCAAACAATTCTGAGATGTGAAGATAGATGATTACATAAAGCGAAGTCTTAGACTGGCAAAATTTCTGCTGGCCGGAATCTCACGATTTTTCGAGAGCGAAATTCTCGCGGAAAAAGTGCAAGTTTGAATTCAGACACAAACCGTTCGCCGTCTGTTGTGCCCAACCAATCCAAGCGCGTAATGCTGGTCCTACAATTAGTAGATATCTGCTGGTTTGAAATCTCAACTTCGTACGCCATCCAGACGTTTCAATCGAAGATTTTTCAACTCTTGATTTTGTTGTTGAAATGTTGCGTTAGAAATTAAGAGGTTGACCGATCTTTAACACGATAAACGAATTTTAGACCTGACCAAATATCATCGATGGCGCAAATCTTTACGTCAACGAGTCCGGCTTGCAAGCCAACTTGCTGTACCTCTTCAAAAGACAAATCAGTCGAGACCCCGGAACTCTTTTTTGGCCAGGCCACCCAAAGCATCCCATTCGGTAAGAGCTTTCCGGCAAATTTGGCAAACTCTTGCTTTAAAACTTTCTGTGACTCGACGAATAAGAGAATTACATCGAGGGATTCAGCGAGCGGGACTCTACTCAGGGTAGCGCGAGGCGGAAGTTTTCCAAGTTCTTTTTCAAATCCTTTTGGTGCATTCACCAACCAGACCCGAAAACCTTCCCTAATGCCGATTTTCTTTGGAAGCGGTGTGCCTGAATAACCTGCCATATCAACTCCGGTGAATTTGACGGTTCACCCCAGAGTCTTGAGTTTTGTTTACGTCTAAGAGAAACCGTTGAAAAGGTTGCATTTCCGTAGGTGCCTCTCAGTCACTGGGCTGAAGCCCGGTGTTAATGACGAACCGATCGTACATATGTCTTCGTAAGTATTCGCGGAGAAGATTACAATAGCTGCCTAAAGACCATGCTAATCAAGCGACCCGACAGTATTAAGTCCAGCGAGATCACCGACAAAAAGGTTTATCTCAACCGTCGTTTTTTTATGCGCGGCGCCGCGCTGGCGGCAACGACCGTTGCAACCGGAGCTCTGTATCGAAGACTTAATTCGCCGGCAGTAGAGAAGTCGGCCGGTGAAAAGCTGGCAAACGTCGCGCAGCTCGCGAGCGACGATGCCGTGCGCCAGGGCTTTCGCGTCAATGAAAAACTGACGACGCTCGAAGATATTACTAATTACAACAATTTTTATGAATTCTCGACGGATAAGAGGGGCGTCGCCGTTGCCTCAAGAGGATTTGTAAGCAAACCGTGGCAAGTTTTGGTTGGCGGATTAGTTAACAAACCGACCACTTTCGATCTGGACGATCTGCTTAAGTTCCCACTTGAGGAGCGCATCTATCGCTTACGGTGCGTGGAAGGCTGGTCAATGGTTATCCCCTGGGTGGGATTTCCGTTATCGCTTCTGCTTAATCGAGTCGAACCTACGGCAGAAGCAAGATATGTCGCTTTCGACACTCTGTTTGATCCGAAACGTATGCCGAATCAGGTTACCGGTGTGCTTAGCTGGCCTTACGTTGAGGGGCTTCGACTGGATGAGGCGATGCATCCCCTCACGATCCTGGCAACAGGGCTTTACGGCGAGACCCTGCCCCCACAGGACGGTGCTCCTATTCGTCTCGTGGTGCCCTGGAAATACGGATTCAAGAGTATCAAGTCAGTGGTGAAAATTAGTCTGGTAGCGAATATGCCGCCCACCACCTGGAATATTGAAGCGCCGAACGAATATGGCTTTTATTCGAACGTGAATCCGAATGTGCCGCATCCGCGCTGGAGTCAGGCGCAGGAGCATCGTATCGGTGAATCCAGCTTTACGGCGCGACCGACGCTGCTTTTCAACGGGTACGCAGACCAGGTTGCACATCTTTATACGGGAATGGATTTGCGGACCAATTTCTAGGTTGGCCGAACATTTCTTTGTGGGTCGACAAAGTCATAGCCGGGGCGATAGCGACCGGATAATCCTTTAGAAGTTAGCTAGTTGGGAGTCGCTTGATAACATCCAAAATATCCGCCACGTTGAACCCGGTCGCTACCACCACCCCACTTCATGACCGCGTGGGGACCCCGGTTCGCTCCCGGCTCTGAATTTGTCGACCACAGTGCAAAAGGCCAAAACCGAAGCCGAAGACAAACATTAAGATGACAGATCCGCGATTTCCGAAATTACTACTGTTTATCAATGCCCTGGCGCCGCTGGCGTTGCTTCTTTGGGACGTTTACCACGGCAGGGCCGGCGCGAATCCTTTGGAATACGTAACGCGCACGACCGGCATGTTGACGTTGATTTTCCTGATCTTGACCCTTGCCGTCAGTCCGTTGCGAAAGACCTTCAAATTCAACTGGTTAATCAAGCTGCGGCGCATGCTTGGTCTTTTCGCGTTCTTCTACGGGTTTCTGCACCTGATGACTTATGTCGCCTTCGATCGTTACTTTGGCCTTGCGAGCGTGCCCGCGGATGTAGCGTCCCGTCCATTCATCGCTGTGGGCATGATGGCTTTTTTTCTCATGTTGCCATTGGCGATCACTTCAACCAACAAGATGGTCAAGCGTTTAGGAGGGAAACGTTGGAACCAACTCCACAAGCTCGTTTATCTAGCCGGAATTGGTGGCGTGCTTCATTTTTGGCTACTGGTGAAGTCGGATACGCGACTGCCACTGACGTTTGGTTTTATCCTGTTGTTACTGCTCGCTCACCGGCTGCTGGTAAAATTTAACCCGCCCGGAACTCCTACTGCTCGAACGAGCTTTCTACCTCGGGAGTAAAGAGCAACGAATACGCTAGTGTACGTTCTGAAGCATCATGCAAAAGACTGTTGACCGTTTTTCCAGCCGCGCTGAAAATTACGCGAAGTTCCGACCAGGTTACCCCCCGGAAGCTCTTGACGTTCTGAAAGAAAAGTGTGGTCTCACTGAAGCCTCATTAGTGGCCGATATCGGATCAGGAACGGGCATCCTGTCTGAGCTTTTCCTGAAAAATGGAAACGTTGTAATTGGAGTTGAGCCAAACGGGCCGATGCGCACACTGGCCGATCGGCATTTACAGAGTTTTGAGAAATTCAAAAGCGTAAATGGGACAGCCGAGGCTACGAGGCTAGACTCTGCGAGCGTGGATTTTATAACTGCAGCACAAGCGTTTCATTGGTTTGACCGTGAGCGAGCCAGGACAGAGTTTGCCCGCATTCTTAAGCCACTTGGCTGGGTTGTGTTGATTTGGAACGAGCGCCTGCTTGATTCAACACGCTTTCTTCGGGATTACGAAAACCTTTTGCTTCGCTACGGAACAGATTACAAGGAAGTCCGCCACGAAAATGTTGCTGGAGAGGTAGCGGGGTTTTTCGCGCCGCACAAGTTTCATCTGAAGAGTCTCAAAAACTATCAGCATTTTGACTTTGACGCTTTCCGGGGCAGAGTTTTTTCCGCTTCATATACACCCGAGCCCGGTCACCCGAACTTTGCGCCGATGTTATCGGATTTGGAAAAGATCTTTCAGACTCACAACGAGAACGGTCAGGTCACTTTTGAGTATGAAACGCGCGTCTATTACGGCCAGCTACACCAATGATCCGAAAGGTTTGCACCAGTAAGGGCTTGCGGGAGTTTTTTGGCGATTGTATCTTAAGCCGCACGTTGTATTGGACGGATAACGATGAAGGAAAGACGCAGCGACGAACGAGTTTCAATTAATCTTCCCGCTAAATGGGGAGGTCTGGCAGGAACTCACGAGGCCCGCATTGAAGACCTAAGCGTGGGAGGCTGTTTTGTAAACACCGCCGGCAGAGTAGATATCGGCGAAATGGTCGAGGTTGGGATAAGGCTACCGTCGGGTGAATGGCTGCCACTGCGAGGTGAAGTGGTTTCCTACCAGCAAGGAATTGGGTTTGGAATCGTTTTTCCGTTTCTTACGGATGATGAAGAGCAAAGTCTGCGTGAAATAATCGTTTAGCAGAGATTATTGGATTGCCCGCCTTTGCATTGAGGCCACCGCCTGCGCCAGATCCCCTCTAGTGAATGCGCCTTGAGGTTTAAACGAGCTGTCAGCCTGTATCAAGCCCTTGGACACGGCAACAGAAACGTAACCCCTGAGTTCATAAGGAATCGAAGTGCCGTCAAGATAAGGCAGCGCCATGCCCGCCTTGGATTCCGCTTCGGCGCGAAGGTCGGAAGCCCGTACCAGTGCCACCGCAGCAGCCAGCCTGGTTAAATTGTCATTAGGCCGGAATGACCCTCCCTTTACAGCGTCTATGAAAAGAGCACCAGTCGGCGAGGCTTGGACGCTCTCAACAAACAGCATAGTCGCGGCGTCTGGAACGTCGCGGTAACTTGGTTGTCCCGGGAGGTACTGTGGGATGCGTCCGCCGAGCACCAGGGCATTGGCGAGGTCAGCACGTGAAATTGTTGAGTCGGCACGGAACTTAGAACCGATAGGCCACATCGTGAAGGAGCGCATGGTTTGGTAGATATCCTCGCGCAACGAAGGACTTAAAGAAGTGATGTCCTTCATAGCGGCGTACTGAGCCCGCCCGATTTCAAGCACACCAACGAACTTCTGCGGCGTCGAAACTCCGCCAAGCGTGTTGTGCACACTCACTCGCCACGTCCCTGCGGCAGGAGCGAGTAGCGTCACGCTCTCTCGCTTGCCAGTCAAGCCAGTTAAATTAAGCGTGTTGGACTGCCCACTAAGATTTCCAGAACTGTCGTAGAGCGAGAGCCCCAGATCGTTGGTGCTCCAGATAGGTCCCCACGAAATTCGCACTGAAGCCGAAACCGCTCCCTCTGGAATGGTGACGTAAATATCAGTCGGACTTCCCGATTGCACCGTTCCGGAGAATTCGGTGGGCGCGTCAGTGGCAAATTCAACCTGATTGCGATCGAGCGTGCCTCGCCAGGTTCCTATTCTGCGGGTTGGGAATGCGGCTTCGAGAACGGCAGCATGAACATTCAGCATGCCGGCCCCTGCTTCATAAAGGTAGTACGGAGCCAAGGGTGTAGCGCTGCGCTGGAGAATGTCTTTAACTTGCGCAGGGGTAAGGCTGGGATTGGCTTCCAGCATTAACGCTATTGCTCCCGCGACCTGCGGCGCGGAAAAGCTGGTGCCGTTGGAAGTGGTGTAATGCTGCAGCTCATTAGTGTTCAGGCGTTGCAAATCGGCGTTTGCCAGGCCCTGAGCGCCGGTAACGTTGGCAACACCAGTACCTCGCAAGCTGACTACGTTGACACCCGGAGAAACCAACGTCGGGTGAAACAGTGGTTGTGCAAATCCGCCGCGCGCTGAGAATTCCGCCAGCCGGCCGACCGAGTCCGTGGCGCCCACGCTTACAACCCAGGGCGCAGCCGCGTAAGGATTCAAAGTGTGTTGACCGGGCCCGCTGTTACCGGCCGAGAACACCACGTTAACACCGGCGTCTGTCAGCATTTTGGTGGCGATGTTGACCGGGTCGTTGACATCGAACAATGCGTTTGTCGAAAAACTGCAGTTAAGTACGCGGACGTCCAGGCTGTTTCGGTTGGCGAGCAGATAATCGAAGCCTTCCAGAATGTAGACTAGCGTCAGTTCACCGGCGCTAAGGCCAACCAGACGCGCATTGGGAGCGACGCCGCTATATTTTCCACCTGACAAGTTGCCGTTACCGGAAATGAGTCCAGCAACGAAAGTGCCGTGACCATACACTGGGTCTGTATTTGGCAGATGTTCTGACTGAAGCGGGTAGTTGAAACCGGCACTGGCGCTTTGGCTGCCCGCCAGTTTGATGTTCTTGGTTACGCGACCGGAAAGATCCGCGTGCGTGGAGTCGATACCGGTATCCAGCAACGCGATAGTGACGTTTTTTCCGCTTACCGGAAGGCCACGGTTGTCGCTGATGACCTCGGCGTCTTTCCAGGCGCGATTTACGCCCGTCGCATTCCTGACTTCCGGTTCGCTCGTCAAATTAAGAGTGCGGTTTCCGTAAATCGAACGAACCGCAGGCAGTTTTGAAATCGCGTATATCTGATCGGGTGTGCCGGTGATCGTCACCGCCGGTAGAACGCGAAAGCGGGTTCCGCCGACGACTCCAGCGGCCTGCAAGTCTGCGAGATCCGCGTCAGTGGGAAGGCGATGATAGACGATGACCGCATTCACATTTCGGTCGTCGGTTATCTTCTCAAGCTGAAGCGCCAGTTCGGGATCGACGCTTTGCAGTCCCGTGGTTGCTGAAACGGGCGAGAGCAGAGATGACAAGGCGCCAACACCGGTTTCGGTAACTTTCTCTGCACCCTTAATTTCAATTCCGCGAGAACCTGCAACCACAACCAAATCAGCGCCGCTTAGGCTCAGTGCACCGGCCGGTACTGAAATTGGCTTGCCATCAGCGCCGGTGGCCATGATTCCGCTGGCACTTGAAATCGTTACGCCATCAGCACCGGTAGCCATAATGCCATCAGCGCCGGTTGCCATAATGCCATCAGCGCCGGTGGCCATGATTCCGTCTGCTCCCGTGGCCATGATGCCGTCAGCCCCCGTGGCCATGATGCCGTTGGGGAAGCGGATGTCGATTGAGTTGAGTTGGTAGGTGTTACCGTCGGCGCCCGTGGCCATGATCCCATCAGCGCCGGTAGCCATGATGCCGTCAGCACCAGCCATTGTCAGCGAATCAGCACCCGTGGCCATGATGCCGTTGGCGCCTGTGTAGGTCATTCCATCTGCGCCGGTGGCCATGATCCCGTCGGCGCCTGTTGCCATGATGCCGTCCGCGCCGGTGGCCATAATTCCATTCGGACCAAAGGTCAGAATGCCATCGGCCCCGGTGGCCATGATGCCGTTGCTTCCAGTCATGACAATGCCATCGGCCCCGGTCGCCATGATCCCATTTGACGAGCTGATATTCAGCCCAGCCATGACTGGAGACACGACGACAAACACGATGAGGGTCACCGCGAGGGCTGGCTTCATTCTTCTGTAAATGAAGTTAACGATAGGACTGGAACTAAACCGCATTCTTAGCAAACCTTCACCTCAGTCGGGTATGTTGGCGCAGTCTTGCTAATATTCTGGCGAGGTCGCCTTAATGACCGCTTGTGGGAACGAGCAAGTGTTTCTAACGCCAATGATAGCGCCACCTGCCTTCTTTCAAGCCGAGCAACACCAAGTTTCCCCAAAAGCGTGAGGGATTCTAGTGTTAGCTCGCCAAAAATGTGTTGCGTTAACCTTGTGATTTCCACATGAAAGTGGCCTTTTCCTTCCAAAGTCACCCTACTACCTCCTGGTAGAGTTTTCTGGTTTCCAGGCTGGGTTCCACGCCTAATTCGCTGTCCAACAACCGTTTTAAGCCTTCGTAATGCTCCTTCGCGGCGGCCCGATTCCCCATGGCGGCATGGGCGCGCATCACCATGCAATGAATATCCTCGCGAAACTGGTCTTCACGGAGAATCGATTGCGCCAGTTGCATGGTTTTCGGCCAATCCGAGGCTGTCTGCGCCACGCCAGCCAGCGCCTCGAGCAAGCGCAAATACTGCTCGCGGTAATAGGTTCGCTGCTCTTCCACCCAGGGTTCATAACTTCCCTGCATAAACTCGCCACGATAGAGTGACAAAGCGCTTTCGTAAGCGCGAATACAGTCTTCAAATTGGCGCGCGCGGCGTGCGTTTTCTCCTTCGCTCAGCAGCTTGTCAAACTCCTCGATATCAATGCGGTAGGAAAACTCCGAATTCAATTGATAGTCGCCTTCGCGATAAAGCAGGAAGTTCTGTTTCAGCGGCTGGTTGCTATTGAGCGCCTTGCGAATGTGGGAAACAGTCGGGTGAAAATTCTTCTCCACCACGTCGAAATCTGTTTCGCCCCAGAAAGTGTCGATAATCGTGTCCTTGGAGGCCCGGTGATGGCGTCGAGAAACTATGAAACAAAGTATGTCGCGGGAGCGACGCGTCGGCCACGCGTCGTGCGCTAGTGGCCGCGTCGGATCGCGCAGGATTTCCACCGGGCCGAGCATGTTTATGGTCAGGTCAGTTACGACTTTGGTTGCGAGAGCAATCTCCGAAACCATAACCGTTGGTTCGGCGACTACGGCAGGCGCGGCGGCAACTTCATCGCGTAAATCCTGCGGGAGTAACTCCAGCGCTTCTTCAGTTTTGAAGAGCTCCGGATGCGTGGCAATCTGGCGTTTAAGCCAGTAATCGTAGTCGTACCTGACGGCAAGATCGATAGCGCGCTTAAGGCGCTCGATCATTTCCGGCTCTTTACCCAGGTGCAGGTCGCAGAGGGCGACGACGATCGACGCCTGCGCTTCGTAGTAGTACAGGCTGTGGCCGTGAAAATACTCCAGTGCCTTAATCAATTCTTCGCGCGCAGCTTCATGCTCGCCGCGGGCGGTCATAATGCGGCCCCGCGTCAGTGATGCGGTAAAGAATCCTTGTTCATTTTTCTCGAGTGGCCGCCATTCGAGTAGCCGCTCAATTTGGGACTGCGCTGCGACGAGGTCTCCAATTCTCAAGCCGAGCAGGGCGCGCTCGTCGAGTAGTTCCATGCGGTCAAGGTTTATCCCAGCTTCGTCGTAGGTGCGCGCGGCGCGTTCGTAGTATTCGACGGCTCGCTCCGGCTCGCCACGTTCGCGGTAAAGGCTCCCATAGGTTTCGAAAGTTTCCGCCTTGGCGGCGATCAGGTTGAAAATCTGGCAACTGGACAAAGCGCTATCCAGATGCTCCTCAGCAGCCGTGAACTCACCGCGATACAAATAACACCGCGCCATGTTCAAATGTGCCACTGCTTCCTGAGGCATTGGCGCGCCGGAACGTTCTTTGCGCAGCATTCGACCCAGCCACCGCAGCGCCTCGCCGAAATCGCCCCTGCTCATCGCCGGTAAACCGAGGTTGTGTGTAATCAGCCGGATGTAGTGTTCGTCGTTCTGTTCTTCTGCTGCCTGTAATGCGGCTCTAAACTCGTGCTCGGCTGCCGTCCAGTCACCCATCGCCACCAGACACAGGCCCCGAGTGTTACCGCACTTTATTCTGATCGAGGAATTTGGATCGCTAACAGCGTCGCTCGATCAAGGTAGGTGAAGGCGAGTTGATAATCTCCCTGTCGCCTGGCAAGCGTCGCCAGAGAATGTAAGGCATCAGCTTCTCCTTCGTTGTCGCCCTGTTCGTGAAGCAGCGAACCAGCTCGGCGCAATAGTGAATAGGCGAATTCATATTCTCCGCGCAATCGGGCGACTTCTCCCCGGTGAGCGAGCGCGCGCGGATGTGCTTCGACGGCAGCCTGTGGCAGGACATCAGCAACCGCCACTAGTGAACCAAGGGCGCCAGACGCAATCCATTCCCGGCCCCTTTCCGCAATAACCTTAGCAGCGCCATCAAAGTCTTCAGCCGCCAGCAGGTGTCGCACTGCCTGCTCCCAGGAAAACCGTTCGAGAAAGTAAGCGGCGCAACGCTGATGTTCGGCCGCCACGCCAGTCCGCCCAATCTCGCTGCGCAGCCGCCGGCGCAGGAAATTCTGAAAAAGAGGATGCAGACGGTATTCTTCACCCCGGCGATCACTGGCCACCGAAATAAAAACATTCCGTCGAACCAGACTCGGCAGTAGCCGTGAACAATTCAGGCCTGGATAAAGCGCAGCGCAAGTGTCTATTTCAATACGATCCAGGAGCGAAACTTCCATCAGAAATTTGCGAACTTCTTCAGTCTCATCGGAAAACACTTCTTCTGCGAAGTAATCGAAAATATCGCGTTCTGATTGCCTGAGCACCTCCACCAGGTCGGGAACATCCGCCTGTCCTTCGCGGCTGCTCATAGCGCTGCGATGGGCCACCTGTCTGACCAGTTGCAACGCGGTTATCCAGCCGTGAGTGCGTTCGCGATATTCAGCCAGCTGTTTCTGGGTAAGCTCGAGGTCAAAAACCTTGCGGAAAAGTTCCTGCGTCTCTTCATCGGTAAAAAGCAGGTCTGATCGGTCGATGTTCGAAAGGGGCGAGTGGGTTCGTAGTCTTGTCAGAGAGAGAGGCGGCATCTCGCGCGAAATGATTATCACGTGCAAAACGTCCGGCAGGTATGCAAGCAACCGATCCAGCACCGCGTGAACAGCTGTTTCAGCCCCTAAATGGTGGTAATCGTCGAGAACCAGAATCAGCTGTTGCTCAACTCTATCGAGCACTTCGTTGAGAAAAACATCGACCGCGCGCTCCGGGTGCTGCGCAACTTCGCCGGTCGCCTCCTGGAAATACGCAAACATCGCCTCGCCAAAACCGGGCACAAGTTGTTGAATGCCAAACGCGAGGTAACCGAGAAAAACTGAAGCATCAGCATCCGTGTGGTCGAGTTGGTACCAAACGAACTGTCGCTTGTGGGTTCTCAGAAAGTCGGCAACGAGAGTGGTTTTGCCTGAGCCTGCGTTTGCCGTTACCAGGGTTACTGGATAGCTGAGATTGGCCAGCAATCTGTCGGTCAGCCTTGGGCGCGGGAGCAATTCCGGCGCAGGACGCGGAGGCAGCAGTTTTGTGCGCAGGAAAAAGCTGGGACGAGCCACGAGACGCGACCAGTTTCATCTACGTTCGGCGCGTGGGAGGTCTTGTGCTGACGATTGGTCGGCGCCATTGACTCCTGCCTATGCATACTGCCTGGAATGGCGGGCAGGTTAGCATGGCGAAACAGTATCAATCCACCATCTCCCGGAGGAGTAAGAAGTTCGGTTTGTAGCTGGTCGGGGGCCATAAATCAGTTGCGTACCGATTTAAGGTTTAAATTGCGACATCAATAAGGTTGCAGGGCTCGTCGCCATTGACACTGTCATTCAAACCACGGGCCTTGGTTTGCCGTAAATAGTTCGCGCATTCATCCAACGCAGCGGCACGCCCGTGCGTGTGGTCCAACGCTATGTTGGCTTGCTCAGCAGAGAGCCCGTAACTTTCAAACAACGACACGGCTTCGGGCCGGGTGAAAGCGAGCGCTTCCTCTTCGATAACCACCAAAAACTGTTTTGAGCGCATCCTCCACAAAGGTGCGGGAGGCAAACTGCGGCTCGTGATTAAGACATGTATCTCGGAAGGCAAGAGTGGCAACAGCCGATTAAAGAACGGCACCAGCCAATCCGAATCAAATACGAGGTGCAAGTCTTCGATCACAATCAACAGCGGACCCGAAGTCTTGCGTTCGGAGAGTTCATAAACAAAAGCTTCGGCGAGCCAATTAATACGATCGAGGTCAACTACCTCTACCAAAGGCAGTAGCGAGCGAGTGCCAAACCCAAGCTGCCGCTCGCGGATGCTGCTGATCAAGTATTGGAAGAAAATCTTTGGATCCGTTTCGGGTGCATCAACCTTGTACCAGGCGACCGGCCGCCCGCATTTCCGGGCGAAATCAATTGCCAGCGCTGTCTTTCCAGCACCGGCCCGGCCAGTGATGATGGTCGAGGTCCCAGCAGCAACGCTCTTTTCGAGCAAATCCAACAGTCGAGGCCGGGAAACCCTTGGTGCAGGGCCGGGCTGAACAATTTTTTCGTTGATCAGCTCGACCCTCGCATTGGCGAGGTCGTGAGAGGAGTCGATTAGAAACATGAGTCCGGGGATCCCTTCCTAAATGTTCGTTCGTTTGGACTAAAACCCCAAGTTTTAAAGGCTTTAGCGCCGGGGAGCCTAAGGCCTCCTGCCAGGGATAGTTTTATTGCAATCGCCTTGAGAAATTCTTGAGTTTTTAAACACGGATGAGCACGGCCGGTAGAACCATGCTTACAGGAGGTTAAGTCAGCTTTCGGCACTTCGCCCCGGAGGGGCGAGATGTTTATTGCTGACGGCCACTAAGATTCAGCGCTCCGTAGGGGCGCGACATTCCGTGGATGTTCTTTTATGCGACGAGGTTTCGCTCCTCACGGAAGGAGAGAGGATTGGAGGTCGGCTACGGTGCTATAAACATGTCGCTCCTACTAAGCGAAGATGGCTTGAGGGGCGGCGCTGAGCAGCTTACTACTTGCTGCGATTCTTCCGCGCTTTTACGTCGGTGGAAATGATGGTCACCACCAAGCCGAGACCGGAGATCGCGGCGAGCGCAAAAAAGATCATTGGAAAACCCGGATATCCGAGGATGCGGAATGAAGTCTCCACCCGCATCAGCATCGCCGCGCCAACGATTAACGCGGCTAGAATTAGCCCGAGAGTTATCCTATTCGCGACTTTCTGAAACCCTTCCACAATCGCCTTTTCGTCGATCGCGTCGACGTTCACCTTAAGCTCGTTGTTGCCGATGGTGTCGAGGATCTTGTTGATTCGGGTAGGGAGCTTCTCGGCAAACTCTTTGACCTCGACAACACTGCTGATTAGGTTGGCAGGAGTGATGCTCTTCATCAAATTGCGCTGAAGAATCTCGGTGGCGCGCTGACGAATAACTGCGCTTGGCTCAAAGTTCGGATCAAGCGTGAAAACAACTCGGTCCAGATTCAACAACGCCTTAGCGATCATCGTGAATTCCGAGGGGAGCCTAAACCAACAGTCAGCGGAAATCTTAGTAATCTCCAGAGCCACCTGCCCCGCATTAAGGCGGCTCAGGCTGGCATCGGAGTGCTCTGCAACCAGCTCAGCTACGCGTCTCGTATATTCCCCCTGGTCAAATCCCGATTTGGCTTCACCCATGTGAATAGAGATTTCCGCGGCTTCTTCGCCGCGACCATCCGCAATCGCTACCAGCAGCCGAAGTAAGTTGTCCTGGAAACCCGGCAGGAGTCGCGTCACCATCCCCAGATCCAATAGAGCAATGTCGTTGTCTTCAGTTAGGAAAACGTTCCCCGGGTGAGGATCGGCGTGCACAAACCCGTCGAGCAGAATCTGTTTCAGGTAGGCGCGGAACAGCTCTCGAGCTAAGCCTGGCCCATCAATGTCCATCAGTCGCAGTGGACTCAGCTCAGTTATTTTCTTGCCTGGGATGTACTCCATCGTCAGGATGCGTGAGGTTGTGTAATGCTCGATCGGGTCGGGAATTACTATTCGCTCAAACTCTTTCAGGTTCTCGGCGAAGCTTATGAGATTGTTGGCTTCGAGCTTAAAGTCCAACTCGCGCAGCAGACTGCGGCGCAAACCGAGCAGCATGTTTTGAAACTCATAACGCTTACCTACCTCGGTGTGCAGATCCAGAAACTGGGCAACCTCTTCCAAAGCTTCCAGGTCGGCAACAATCTGATCGCGAATGTTCGGCCGCTGAACCTTAACGACAACAGCACGTCCATCACGCATGTAGGCGCGATGCACCTGCGCCAGGGACGCGGCCGCCAGTGGCTCCGGGTCAAACTCGGAAAAGGCCTTTGAGATTCTGACGCCTAACTCCCCGGAAACTATTCGATCTACTTCTTCATACGGGAATGGCTCGATGTGGTCCTGTAGCCGAGAGAGCGCTTCAAGGTAAGGCGCCGGCAATAAGTCGGCGCGAGTAGAGAGCAGCTGGCCCAATTTAATAAATGTTGGCCCTAATTTCTCCAGATCGGCGGCCAGCTCCTGCGCTTCCGGCGCCGTCTCGACGAGTGCGGTCTCGTCGAGCTCCAAACTGTCTTCCAGGCCCGCCTGCTTCACGAGGTCAGAACGCCCGTATTTCACCATCAACATGGTGACGTCCTTATATCGTTTCAGGCGTTCGGGTTTGAGCGATACCATTCCTTTGTCTTCCCCTGATGGTTGTCGAAGATTGTAGTGCTTGATTGTACTAGAACTTGCCCTGCTAAGCCCCAGGGTCTATGCTTCCCGGGAATTTTGTAGCCCAGCTTCTTGTCGGTAATTTGTCGGTGAACCGGCAGGGAAAATCTTCTCGTGTTGCCAAGCCCTCAATAAAGGAGTCTGCTATGCGTTATCAACAATTTAGAAAGTCGTTATTGCTGCTTCTGCTGTTTGTTTTGCCAGCGGTCGCGACACGCGCTCAACAACCGGCGCAGCCGCAACCGCAAGCGACGCCAGTCGCACCCAAGACACACCTAAAGGTAGGTCAGCAGGCTCCGGACTTTAATCTGAGAGACACGGGAGGCAAAGAAGTCAAACTCAGCGACTTCGCCGGCAAGAAGAATGTCGTGCTCGCCTTCTATATCCTCGCATTCACCGGTGGTTGAACGAGAGAAATGAAGGCGTATCAGGCTGATATCGCCAAATTCGAAGCGACGAATAGTCAAATACTCGGAATTAGCATGGACAGCTTCGCGGCTAACAAGAGATTTGCCGAGGACACTGGGGTTGCCTTTCCACTACTGAGCGATTGGCATCGAAAAGTGGTCAAGGACTACGGACTGCTCGACGAATCAGGTTATTCGCGACGGGCGACTTTTGTCATCGACAAGGAAGGCAAGATTACTCACATCGAGGAAGGTCGTTCAGCAGTCGATCCTACCGGCGCCTATCAAGCTTGCAGTGTGTTTGAGAAGAAGAAAGCCGAATGAAGTCGGACTGATTCGCAATTATGGTGAAGTAGCGGCGCTGGTGGCTGACTTAGAAGTTGCCAGCACGCGATTGATTGCCGCCCGTAATTCATCCGCACTCAAATCCCTCAGCATTACTCCATTAATGAAGATGGTAGGAGTGCTGTCAATACCGTAAATCTCGCCGTCGGCAATATCGTGCCTCACTTCGCCGGCATACTTTCCGCTATCCAGGGCTGCGTCAAATACTGTTCGATTTAAGCCAAGCTGGGTTGCATACTTCTTCAAAGAAGGAATGTCGAGCGCGTTCTGATGCTTGAAGAGCAAGTCGGCGTAATCAAAAAACTTTCCCTGGGCGTGGGCGGCATTTGCTGCTTCGGCAGCCTTGCGCGCGTCAGCATGCATTGAAAGGGGAAAGTCGCGCACGACTAATCTCACCTTGTTGCCGAAAGACTTCAGCACCTCATCGATCACTGGGTGCATTGCGGCACATGCCGGACACTGAAAATCAGTAAAGGCAACTACCGTGACCGGCGCAGTCGCATCGCCACGCGCCGGATCGTCGTCCACACTAATCGCCTGGACCGGTGCGTCCGGTTCCGAGAGCAGTATTCGCACGGTCGCACCCTTGCGAAGCCTTTCCGCCAGCGCTTGTTCTAGTCGTTGTCGATTCCTATCCAGCAAGTAGCTGGCGATCGACTGTCGCACCGAACTCAAGTCCCCATTTATCCGGCTCCTGTTTTCGGAATAAAACTTTTCCACCTCCGCGTCGCTTGGCGGTTGCACCTTTTCGCTAATTTCCTTCCTGACGATTTCTTCGGGCGCCACATTCAAGCGATTCGCTTCCGCCAACAGGAGCATGTCGTTAATGGTTTCGTCGAGGGCAGGTTTTTCAGTGAGATACACGTTCATGCGAAGCCTGTAGATGATTGGTTTGAGCCGCTCATTTACGGTGGCCTCGAGAATCGGAGCGCCGGCGACGGTGGCGAGCGCGCCCGCAGGAGGCTTCGTTGCTAAAGAGTCAGTCGCCTTAACCACAGGAAAAGACAACCGCAAGCGTTGCACTAAAGCTTCCGACAGTTTCGCTTCCAACTCGCCTTTCAAATATGACGCCACTTGCTGGCGCAGTTTCGCTTGATCAGGCTCACTAATTTGACTGCGATTGTCGGCGATGAATTTATCGATCTCCGCTGGTCCAGGTTCTTTTAGCTTCCTGGCAACCTCGATATCGTATAGCTGTTGGCTGGTCATCTTCCTTTTTCGCGCTTCAAGCTCCAGCAAACGTGTATTGATCTCCAGCTCCAATATTTGATTTCGCGCTTCGGCTATTCGTCGCGATAGGGCATCAACCTCTGCGCGTACATTTGGATCCAATTCTGCGGTGGTGACGTTCTGACCATTTACGACGGCCAGGAGAACCGGCGCCGGCAGCGTAGCGGCAGGAACCGGTTGCGTCACCGGCTGGCTCGGAGTTGGTTGTGGTGCGGCTGGTCGAGTCTGGCTTCTGCGGCGAGAAGTTTGCGCCGAGAGACCTCCGGCAAGAACGAGCAAGATCAGGACTGATGAAAGAATAGAAGCGCTCTTCATTAGAATTGGTGTGCCTCAGCAGGTTGTTACCGAACGACTTAGAGCCCAAACTCCTCCCATGCGTTGCCACCCAGGGTAACGTTGTGAGAGGTCGAGCTTGCTGTTGGTTAACTGAGCCTCAGTGAATACGGATGATACTGCGCCGGCGCCGCTTGACTGGCTTCCGGGCGGCCAGCAGATCTTTGTGCCGCCCATTAAGAATGAAGGCCAAACCCTGGTGAGTCAGCCCAAGCATTCGCGAGGCGCGCGTAACGCTTCCAGCAGATGCCTCAAGTGCTTGCTTGATCAATTTGCTCTCGTAGTGCCGCACCTGTTCTTCCAGCGTTGCACTGCTATCTTGAAGATCAATACTCAGTTCGAAGTGGCTGATGCCTTTTCCGTTTGAAGCGGTGGCGAAACGAGCAGTTTCTTGCTTGACGACATCAGGCGTTCTGGCAAGCAAAACTCGCGCGCACTTCCCGAGACGGTTTTGAATTTCGGGATGTTGTGAGTCAGCCAACTCAGCTTCAGCCATTCGGTAGTAAGTCATCAGGTCCGCGACCGAGCTGTTATCGACCAACTCCTCCACCATCGTCAGCGCAGCTACTCCGCTGCTTTCAGGGTCGCCGGCAGTGTGCGCAGTCCTGATGGCGCGCTCCAGCGTAGTCCGCGCTCTGGCCCAACTACCCAAACGAGACAGAGCGATTCCGTGCGTGGTCAACGCCTCAGCCAGCAGCGAGAGTTGATCGCCCTCTTCAAGCGCTTTTACAGAACCGCGAGCAAGCGTTTCCGCCTTGGTGAAATTGCCCTGCGCGATAAATACTCGCGCGCGCGTGTCGTCCACCTGGGCGACCAGTCCCTTGTCCTTGAGTGCGGCGAAGAGTGAGCGGGCGCGATCCAAATGCTGATGAGCCTCGGGGAACTTTCGCAAACGCAGGAACAGGTAACCCACGTTGTTTTCCACGCTGGCCAGAAATCTTTTATTGCCGGACTGTTCAGCATGAAAACTTGCAGCCGTGTACTCGACCAGGGCCTGGTCGATAAAGTCGTCGCTGTTTCTCGCTAAGCCGAGATTCTTGAGCACAGCGGCATACTCGTTGTGAAACTTGCCCTTCAGCGCTTCATTGGTGCTGTTCTGAAATAGAGGTGCCGCTTCGCGATGAGTTTTAAGCGCGGCCTCGTCCTGATGACAAAGTTTCTCGACTATGGCGCGACTCAACAAAGCGCGGAGTCTCTGTTCACTCTCCAGATCGCCAAGCTGTTGAAAGGCATCGTCGAGACTGACCCGCGCCTCGTCGAACGCGCCTTCACGCCAATAGCAGATAGCCAGATCGACGCGAGCTTCGGCAACCCGCTCGCGCAGTTGAAACTGTTCAAAGATTCGCGCAGCCTCTGAGATGAGATCCTTGGCGACTTCCTGAGCGCCTGTTACCTGCTGTGCGCTTCCGATCCATCCGGATAGAGCGCCGGCGCGCAGAAACAGCTCGGCTTGCGTGAGCGCACCGAGACCCTCGACTTGAGGACGTTCCCCGATCCGGTGCCAAAACTCGCTTAACTTGTTACGGGCTGCGGCAAACTCGCCCATCTCTTCGAGTTCCTTGGCGTGGGCGCAGAGCATGTGCACCCGCTCCTCAAGGCCTAAGACCGGGCTCGTCTGGACTTGTTCAACCGTGGAATCTAATTTCATGTGAGGGCACCCCTTTATTAGTATGCAAGAAACCTTGCATGAGAATTAGCTGGCGGCTATTATGCGCCTCGTTATTGACCTAGAAGTTGGTTCCCATCTCGAGTTAAACCCGAAAAAACCGAATAAGGAGATAGTATGAAAACGTTGAAAGCGATCTGCACTGCAGCCATTTTGGCTGTGATTCTGACGGTTCCTGTCCAGGCTGGCGAAATCAGCACTCCCGGATTAACAAGTAATGGCGATATCAGTACCCCAGGGGTGACCCAGCCGGCTCCGGAACCGGAACCCGATCCCGTTACTGGTGAAATAAATACCCCAGGGTTCTTGGATATCCTTTGGGCCGTCGCTTCGATCTATTAAGATCCGGCAAGCGGGCTTTCCAGTTCAAGTTTCAACGCGCAGTATCAAGTTTAGCGACTGCGTCGAGTCAGTCTGCGACTTGCCGGGGCGTGATGACGTCCAGCAAGGAGGCGGGTGACAGGCGGCATGCTACCCTCTTCTGGATGGCGAAGGCAAGAGCGATTTGCTTGGAAAGGTCGCCAAATTGGCTGGGGGTTGCGGTCAGTTAAGCCCTATCGTGAGTAGAAGATCAGCTAGTTCAGGTTGGCGGCCACTAGTTTTTCTACCATTTCGAGGGTATCTGCCTCATCAGGTTGTTTGTCGGGCCGTAATCTCAGAATTCTAGGGAACCGGAGCGCATAACCGCTTTTGTGCCGCTTGGATACCTGAACGCGATCAAACGTCACCTCGATAACTATCCGCGGTTCGACCAGTCGGACTCTTCCGTGCGCAAACTCCTGGATTGTGTGCCGGGTGAACCATTCGGTCATGTCAGCCAACTCCGCGTCGGTAAGTCCCGAATAAGCTTTGCCAATATTTAAAAGCTCGCCGTCTTCATCTGACCGGCGTACGGCGAACGTGTAGTCTGAAAGTAAGTTTCTTCGCTTGCCGTGCCCGACCTCCACGGCCGTCACCACCACGTCGAGAGTCGCAATCGCTCGCTTTACTTTCAACCATTCGCGCCCGCGCCGTCCTGGTTTGTAGCAGGAGGTTGGACTCTTCACCATCAGACCTTCATTGCCACGCGCGCGCGCGGCTGAGAATTCGGCATCGACGGCGGCAACCTCACTAAAACGCTTGGCCAGCGAAAGTCTCAAAATGCCGTCTTGAGGAATTAATTCTTCCATTGCGGCTCGCCGGACCTCGAGAGGTTCCTCGGTAAGCACTTTCCCGTCTGCATAGAGTAGATCGTATGCGACCAAAATCACGGGCACTTGGGCCAGCAAATCAGGACCAATGTTTTTCCTTCCCAGGCGCTTCTGCAATTCAGCAAAGGCAAGAATAGTGTCGCCTCGAGCGGGAACAATTTCGCCGTCAATTATCGCGTCGGTCGCCAGTTGTTTCAAAGGAGACACCAATTCAGGAAAGCGGTGTGTGATCTCATCCATGGTGCGAGAATAAATAGCTACGCGGCCGTCTTTGGTATGTGCCTGTGCCCGAATGCCGTCAAACTTGTCCTCCACGAAAAACTCGGTGGGCATCGTTCGTGCAATATCTGACAGATCCGCTGCCGGGGTTGCCAGCATGAACTTAATCGGATGAAACAAGCGCATGTTGACGTTAGTTAAGTCGTTTGCGCGCGCGCGTACTGCCGTTTCACCAATATCGCCCAGAAGCATGTTCACCTGGGCCACACGAGCCAGCGGCTGTGCAAAAGCCCGCGCGATCGCATCTTCGACCAGGCCTTCTCTCAATCCGATTCGCAAATCTCCGGTGAGTAGCTTGATCAAGTATTTCGCCTCGAGGGGGGTGGCATGACTCAAGGCGGCTGTCAGCAAAGCAGTCTTGTTTTTGATTCCTCTTGTCGCACTGAGCCGGCTGATTAGTGATTCCGTTTCAGCCAGGCTGATGGTCGGCGGTCCAGCGGGGCGCTTTGCTTGTCTTACTGCCTCGTGGGCAACCTCACCCGCGTCTCCGAGGCGAACGTAAATAGGGCCAAGTTCCTCTGCACTAACACCGGTGGCTTCACTCAAGGCGGTGGTAATAATGCTGCCGCCGACGTTCGTAGTGCGCGCGTCGTTTGAAGCAAACTGATGACCGGCAAAGTAACGGGCAGCGCGAGACAAGTCGGGATCCGCGAGCTCCCTGAGATAACCTCCTACCAAAGCCGCCTTTTCGAGTTTCTTCGTTGTCGCGGCAACCTTGTCGGCAACCTCTGCCAACGTCTCCAGCAAGCCGCTTGGTAACGACTCTTCACCCTCTGCCTTGTCGTCTGAAACTGACATAACACGACCGTCCGTTTGTGCCTATTCGCAGTTGAGCTGATTTGCTAAGAGGGTGCGGGAGACCAAAAACGGTGTCAAGTGAGGCTGTTGCAGTCGCACCACTTCCGCGGCCAAACACGAAACTTCTGCTTTGTCAGACCTCAGGGTACAATTGCGCTTCGGAGAACGGTTGCAACTAACGAGCGAAAGGTTTCGTCATCTTGGTTTTTCTGATTCTGGAGTCGCTGGGCAGTACTGAGCTGTTTTTCATACTGGTGATGGCCCTCATATTTTTTGGGCCGCGCAAGTTGCCACAGCTTAGCCGGACTTTGGGCAAGAACCTCGCCAGTTTTCGGCGCGCCTCCGACGATTTCAAGCGTACCTGGTACCAGGAGGTCAATATTGAAGAGATGGGTGGGCTTACCGATAACTCCATTAAGCCACCCAAAGCGCACTCGTCTCTTAATCCTTCGGACGTCCAATCAATCGAGCCTGCAAGCATTAGACCAGTTGATGCTGACCAGGTGATATCGCGCCAACCCACCAGTGAAGCAATAGCGCCTACTGCGGATGTCAGCCTAACCGAGGGACAAAATGAGCCTTCGCGAAAAAGTGATTGGCTGTAGGCCGGCAAGACTAATAGATGGCAACCTCCCTAAGACGTTTCGCGACAAAAAAGCGCACTGAAGAAGAACTGGGCGGCCAGATGTCATTTCTTGAACATCTGGATGAATTGCGCAGCCGTTTGATCCGTTCCTTCTTGTTTGTGTTTATCGCCGCGGCGGCTTGCTGGTTCTTTTCCGATCGAATTTACGCTTTCCTGGCCATCCCGGTGGAACACGCGCTGGCCGAGGCTCAACGGCGGCAAGTACCAATCAACGGTTTAACTGGTAACGAGAAGATCCTGCCGCTTACTTCAGTCAAGGAACAGGACGTTGGCCGTTACATCTTTCCCGAGGAAACAAAGCTCGGCGCCAGTGTTATTCCGGTAGGCGTTTCCGTCCTGGCGCGAGTGTCCAAAGACCCCCATGGGAAACTGGGACTATTCACCGACGAGCCGCTATACGCCGGGAACACGGTGATTCCGAAGGGCGTCCGTTTACCGGTGGACTTCAGCGCTTTGCCTCAGGATTATTCCGGCATCAGTGACAAGCTGATTGTAACCAGCGCCATCGAACCTTTTTCGCTTTACGTGAAGGTTTCGCTGTATGCGGCTATCTGTCTCTCGGTACCGTTTCTGCTGTGGCAAATCTGGGGGTTCGTTTCTCCCGGCCTATACCCACATGAGCGCGCTTATGTGACTCCGTTTATCGCGCTCTCTTCAATCTCTTTCGTACTCGGTGCATTGTTTGCCTACAAGATAATTTTCCCGCCCGCAGCGAAATATTTGCTCGGCCTGGGACAGGACTTTCGCCTGCTGCTGAAGGCGAGTGACTACTTCGACTTCATCATCATCGTAATGTTGGGCATGGGAGTGGTTTTCCAGATGCCGGCCGTCACTTATGTGCTGGCCCGAATAGGGCTCGTAACTGCTCGGTTCCTGATTAGGATCTGGAAAACCGCCCTAATCATAATTTTGATTTCAGCGGCAATACTCTCGCCGACCGCCGACATCCCCAACATGCTTTTGTTTGCTGCACCGATGGTGGTTTTGTATCTCGTGTCGATCCTGGTGGCCTGGATCTTCAACCGTCCCCGGGTGGCGGCCTGACACCCTCGTGCGGAAATAATTTGAGGGTAATTCTGACCCCGCAAAAGGCAACGAAAAGGCCGGTTTGGGGCATCTTGACTGTGTTCTTGGCGAGACCGTAGAATCCAGTTTCCTAATCGGACCCCGACCCTGAGAGAGTCCCAAGTCCCACACCATTTTCGTAGGAGTTTTGTTATGTCGTACCGGAAAGCAGCCCTTCGCCTGTTGATTCTTAGTTTCGTGCTTACCAGCACCGGCTTGCCTGGTTTTGCCCAAGATAAACGGCAAACCCAGGATCCCATGGAGAAGCCGCGTAATGTGAAGCCGGAACTCAAGAAGGCCTACAAGGACTGGCTCGAAAAGGACGTCACTTACGTCATTACGGATGAAGAGCGGAAGGCCTTCAAGAAGCTGCAAACCGACGACGAACGCGAAAAGTTTATCGAGGAATTCTGGCGCCGGCGCGATCCGGATCCGGATACCGATGAGAACGAATTCAAAGAGGAATACTACGAGCGCATTGCCTACGCCAACGAACATTTCGCGTCCGGCATTCCTGGTTGGAAAACCGATCGTGGCCGTATTTGGATCATGTACGGAAAACCTGACGAGCGTGAGACCAGTCCGATGGGCGGCACTTATCAGCGTCCTTCATATCACGGTGGAGGCTCAACCACTACTTTTCCCTTTGAGGTTTGGTGGTACCGTTACCTGCCCGGCATAGGTTCTGGCATCGAAATCGAATTTGTCGATCCTACCGGCAGCGGTGAGTATCGTATTGCCCGCAGTCCCGACGAAAAAGATGCGTTGCTCATGATACCGGGTGCGGGTTTAACCTTATCTGAAGAATTAGGTCTTTCGGACAAGGCTTCGCGAATTACCGGCACCGGCCGAACCGGCGCAATGGGTCTGCAATACAGTCGCGAACAAGACAATCCTTTCTCGCGTTTGCAATTGTTGGCTGATCTGAACCGCCCACCACAAATCAAGTTTAACGACCTGGCCTCGGCGGTTAATACTGGTGTTATTGAAGAGAACCCGCTCAACTTCGACATTCGCGTCGACTTTTTCCGCCAGTCAGACGAACGAGTGATTACTGCTTTTACGATCCAAACCGAAAACAAAGACCTGGTGTTCCAGGACGTCGGCGGATTGCAACAGGCCCGCATCAATATCTTCGGACGCATCACTTCAGTGGCTGGGCGTCGCGCCGGCATTTTTGAAGATCCGGTGATCACCCATGCGACTACGCAAGAACTAACTGACGCTAAGGGACGCAAGTCGGCTTATCAGAAAGCGGTCGGGTTGGCGCCGGGCACTTACAAAGTCGACGTAATTGTGCGTGACGTGACATCGGGTGCTACGGGCGTGAGGCACGTTGGTTTCACAGTGCCCAAATATGATCCGCAGAAGCTCTCGACCTCCACCTTGGTACTGGCTGCAAAACTTGAAAGTCTGGTGAACCAGCCCGCGGTGGGTCAGTTTGTTATCGGACAACAGAAGGTGATTCCAAATGTCTCCGGGGTTTATCGCCGCACGCAGCCAGTGGGAGTCTATTTGCAGGTTTACAATGCCGGCATTGACCAAACAACACTGCGGCCTTCAGTCGACGTAGAATATGTCTTGTCGAAGGATGGAAAAGAAGTAGCCAAGCAGGCGGAGGATTGGCGCGGTATGAGCGACGCGGGCCAACGATTGACCCTGGCCCGGCTTATTGATACGGAACGCCTGGTTCCGGGTGATTACGAGGTCACGATTCGCATTCGCGACCGCGTGTCCGGACAATCGCTGGCGCCGTCAGCAAAATTCACGGTAATTCAGTAACAGCCAAATCATCTCAGTCGAGATGCTGAATGGTGAATAGACGAGTTCTATTCACCATTTTGTTTTGGCGGAACTGGTCCCGCCTACTTTCGATTGTAGCTGGCCCTTACAGTCTCCAGTTTTGTATTTCCCTGAACGGAGTTTCCGCGAACGTCAACTACATCTACTTCAAACCCGGGAAACGAATGGCGGAAGCGAGTCTCTTTCCAAGTTTCCACCGTGATGTCGTTGTCGGCGGCCCGATGATAGACGTATTGAGGCAAACCCTCGCGATCGCCGCGCACATCGGCGCCGCTGAGATGCAGTATTCGCACACGAAAACCCTCGATGCGTCTAATCTTCCTCTCGACATTGGCCACCGATGACATGTTGTTTGGTCCCTGATTATAACGGAAGAGCCAACCAACCGTGACGTCAATAGGGGCGTCCAATGCTAACCCTTCGAACGCCGTGCTGGGGAATACTGAAGTGCAGATGCGGATGCTAGAATGAGCGAAATGAACAAGCGATTGAATCTGACGGGTTTGAATCATGCCGAGCTGTCCGCATTTGTCGCGGAATCTGGTGAGCCACACTATCGCGCGCGTCAGCTTTTCAACGCACTACAACATCGGCGTCTACAAAGCTTTGACGAGATGACAGATCTCTCGAAGCGCTTCCGCGAATATTTGAATGAAACTGCTTCTGCTTCGACGCTGACTGTTGAGTCCCGCTACTTATCTACAGACGGAACGCGCCGCTACCTGATGAAGACCTGGGACGGTCTACCAGTGGAAACAGTTTTCATTCCGGAAGAGCGGCGCGACACAATTTGCTTTTCTTCACAATCCGGCTGTCCGCTTCAATGTACTTTCTGTCTGACCGCACAATTAGGATTGTTGCGTTCATTAACGGCTGGAGAGATTGTCGAGCAGATAATCATCGCGCTGAATGACGTTTACGGAGTCGGCCAAAAGCCACCACGCGGCACAAATCTGGTTGGCATGGGCGCAGGCGAACCGTTCCTCAATTTTGACGAACTCATGAAGGCGCTGCGCATCATGGCGGATCCGCAGGGGCTGTTTATCGTGCCTCACCGCGTGACCATATCGACCGCAGGGATAGTTCCGCGGATTCGCGACCTGGCAGTTATGACCGAGCGTCCAAACCTCGCCATCTCGCTTGCAGCGCCGACGGATGAGCTGCGTAACGAGTTGATGCCTATCAACAAAAAGTGGCCGCTTACGGAGTTGCTCGACGCGTGTAAGGCATATGAACAAACGCTCAAGCTGGGCGAGCTGTTCACTTTCGAATACGTCATGCTTGATGGTGTAAACGATTCAGACGGGCACGCAAGGCAATTGGCAAATTTATTAAATCGTCACGATCTGCACGCAAAAGTAAATCTGATTCCGCACAACCCGGCGGATCCGCTTCCTTATCAACCATCATCGATGGAACGAGTAGAGGCGTTCAGAAGTATTCTCGAATCTAAAGGTGTGCGCACGTTTGTGCGCCGGCCTCGAGGGCGCGACATCTTTGCGGCCTGCGGACAGTTGGCGGCGCGGGAAATGAATACAATCCAAGTAAACAGTATAGGGACCAACGCATGAAAAATTTGAGAACAATCAAGGCGGCAATGAACCTGCTGCTGGTAGCAGCCTTTCTTATTTTGCCCGCGAATATCTATCCAACAGCGCCCCAAACGGCGCCACATATCAATGTCAGCGGGTCGCTTTCAAACAACAAAACCAACCGCGGCCGCACCATTCGCGCTTCAGTCGTGATGGATATTCCTTCGGGTTATCACGTCAACTCCAGCCGGCCGCTGGAAAAGTTTCTAATTCCAACGCAGTTGCGGGTCGAAGCCCCGAATGGAATTCGGGTAGGGCCCGTAGCTTATCCACGCGCCGTGTTACGTAACTTCAAGTTTTCCAAAAGCAAGGTATCGGTTTACGAAGGGCGCGCCATCATGCGTTTCAACCTGACGGTTCCGGCGCACGCGTCTACAGGTTCAGCGGAAATCAAGCTGAAGTTGAGATACCAGAGCTGTAATGATGAAGTGTGCTTTCCGCCTCAGACTAAAGACTTAAGCCTGTGGTTGACTGTGGAGTAGAGGTTAAGAGTACAAGCTTTAGCTTGCCGTCTAAACGCAAGAGTTCAGAGTACAAGCTTTAGCTTGCCGTCTAAACGGCAAGAGTTCAGAGTACAAGCTTTAGCTTGCCGTCCTCACAGAGCAAACTAAAGTTTGTACTCTAAACCTAAGCCCGGCCGATGACTGACATTAATCGTCCGACTTTTCCATGCACGTTCTTTTCGCGCCGATAAGAAAAGAACAGATCTGTTCGGCACATGGTGCACAACGGCGCGATATAAATCGTCTTGCTGTTAACTCCCGCGGTAATCAACTGCTCACGATTTGCCTGCAACAGATTTATGCACGCGTGATTTTCGCGCGTCGGCTTTACTAGAACCTGATCGGGAAAACTGCCACGGAAGGCGTCGATGACGTCATTACCAACTTCATAGCAACAGTCCGCCGCAGCTGGACCAATCGCCACCAAAACGTCCGTTGCATCAGTCTTATATTCGGCAACCATTCGTTCAAGCGCTTTGACGACGACTTGCGCAAGCGTGCCGCGCCAACCGGCATGCACTGCTGCAAAGGCGGCCCTCCTTGGGTCGGCCAGAAGAATCGGGACGCAGTCAGCAGTCTTAACTCCTGCGAGCACGCCGGGCGCATCACTGACAATCGCGTCACAGTAAACCGTGTCACCGCGTGAATTTTCGGCGGGCTTAGCGTCGATTGTCTCTTTGATTAGCCGCACGTCGGCGCCATGCGCCTGCCAGCACCCGGCCAGCGACCACTGACCCGGGAAGAGCTTGAGAAACCGCCGCCGATTCTCCAGAATGTTTTCCGCTGAGTCTTCGTTAAAGCCGGCGAGGTTGAGCGCCCCTTCAGGCATCGGACTGGTGCCCCCCGCGCGGGTGGAAAACCCGTTGCTGAAACCTGCCTGCTCGAGCGGCCGGCAGATGAGCGCCCGCACGCCGTCGAGTTCGCGCCAGTAGAAACCGGAGCGCTCCAAGTCCTTCTTGCTTATGATCGTTTCCATCGGTATAGACATTATCGAAGTTGCCCGAATTCGCGAAGTGCTGCTACGCACGCCTCGCTTTGCCGAGCGTGTCTTCACCACGGCCGAGCGCGCCTATTGCGACAGTCGCGGTGCTGTGGCCGCGCAGCATTATGCCGCGCGGTTTGCCGCCAAAGAAGCAGCGCTTAAGGCATTGAAGACTGGTTGGCGCGGCGGGATTAGTTGGCAGGACGTGGAAATCAGCGCGCTAGAGAGTGGTGCTCCCATCGTCAACTTTCATGGTGAGGCTCGCAAGCTGTACGAGAACTCAGGAGCGACAACAGCTCATCTATCAATGGCCCATACCAGTGCTCACGCGATCGCACAGGTAATATTGGAAAGGAATTAGTAGCTTTCGTTTTTTCGGGGGGATTGATTAACACCGGGCTTCAGCCGGTGAACCAGCGGCGCTGATGAAATGCAACCGTTTCAATGGTAATGACATACTTGACTCATCAGGAATGTCATTCAATTACCTGGTAGGCAGCGCCGAAGGCACGAAATGCAACAGCCTGGGGCAACGCCCCAGAAAATGTTCAGCTACCAAATGTTGAGCGCTGAAGGCGCGACATACAATTCGCTAGTACTTGTTTTAGACATTCCGCGCCTTCAGCGCTTTTTAATTTGAAACCCTTCGCATTCCTGGGGCGATGCCCCAGGCTATTACATTTCGCGCCTTCGGCGCTTGAAGTCTCACAGGTTACCTGAGATCGTTTACAAGAGTTCGTCTTCCGTCCAAATCAACCTTCACGCCTGTCACAGCAAATTTGCGATGACGAGTTTCAAAGGGGATTGTTGACCGGGGGTGTTGCGCAAGTGAAGGCACCTGCGCTGATTGCTCAATTCCCTCGTCGGAATCAAATTGTTCAGGCAAGTTTCCGTGCAGGTAGCATTCAAGGTTGGGTGAAAGTCTTTCCGTAACCGCAATCAGCTCGCGATGGGGGCAGGTGAGTGTCGAGAGTGCACCGGCATCCGCGTCAATCTCGACAAACTTAATTCCTTCCGGACACTCAAAATTTCTGCCACCGAGTTCGGGATTCAGCGCAACTGCGCCGGCCATGAAATCAACCCAGGCCGGCAGCGCAGCTTCGGCGCCCGTTAATCCCAATTGCCGGTTGTCGTCAAAACCTATCCATACAACACAAACAAGGTTAGGTGTGTAACCGACAAACCAGCCATCTCGACTCGTCCCGGTCTTACCAGCAGCGGCAGTCACTTTGGTGATCTCGCGGGCCCCACGGCCTGTGCCATGGTCTATGACAGCGGAAAGCATGTTGGTGATCATGTAAGCAGTGGTGGGATTAATCACCTGGGTTAACTCTTCATGAATGGCGTGCGTCGCAGGAGGGTCGCCGACGCTGGCGATGACTTTCGGCTCAACGCGCCGACCGCCATTTACAAAGGCTGCATATGCCGCCGCCAATTCGAGTGGGGTAACTTCTTTGGTTCCCAACGCCAGCGAGGGATATCGTTCGGGTCTGGGTAAACCAAACTCATGCGCAAGATTGGCTATGCGAGCTAAACCCGTTCGCAAAGCGACGTCAACCGTAACGACGTTCGACGACTTCACCAGGCCGGTGCGCATAGTGACCTCGCGCATGGCATAACTACCACCAAAATTCGCCGGCTGGTAAGTCTTGTTCCGGTCGTAGCTGAATTCGCGGGGAGAGTCGGTAAAGGTTTGTGCCGGCGAAATCCCGTCTTCGAGCGCCGCCGCATATACAAATGGTTTGAAGGTTGAACCCGGCTGACGCCGCGCGTCGGTGGCCCGGTTGAGCTGAGACGTTGCATAGTCGCGCCCGCCAACCATCGCGAGCACGTTCCCCGTTCGCGGATCCAGCGCTACTAGAGATGCTTGAGGTTTTGCATCTTGATGTTTGCTGATGGAATCGAGCCGTTTTAGTTGTTTATCAAGCGCCGACTCGGCTAGCCGCTGCAGCTCAACATCGAGTGTCGTATAAATTCGGTGTCGCTCAGGAGAACTGTCCTCCATCGAGTCGGTAACTCGGTTAACGTAGTCGATAAAGTGCGGCGCCAGCGAGTTGCTGTGCGACGGCGCTGAAACGGAGATGGGCTCGCTTGAAGAGCTAGCTGCTTCTTCACTCGCTATAAAACCTTCGCGGGCCATAGCGTCCAGGACTGTGTTACGGCGTGATTGAGCGTCGTCAGGGTGACGCATAGGAGAATAGCGAGCCGGCCCCTGAATCATGCCGGCAATTGTTGCTGCTTCGTTTAACGAAAGCTGCTTGAGCTCCTTGTCGAAATAGAGTTTGGCTGCCTCCCTGACGCCACGAGCCGAACTTGCGCCGCGCTGGCCGAGGTAAACTTCATTGCAGTAAAGCGCGAAAATATCCTGCTTGGACAGACGTGTTTCCAAAGCAACGGCCAGCATTGCTTCGGCATACTTGCGCCGCAGGGTCCGCTCCGGCGAAAGGTAGGAGTTCTTTACCAGTTGCTGCGTGATCGTTGACCCACCTTGTCCAACGCGTTCGGCACCGACATTACTAACCATTGCCCGCGCAATACCCAACGGATCCAAACCGGAGTGTTCAAAAAACCTTTGATCTTCAATCGCGAGGATGGCGTTAACCAGAACAGGAGGGATTTCGGCAAAGGTTAATGTCTCGCGTTTGCCGGCTTTGAAGGAGGAGTCGTTTGAGAGTACTTCGGATTCCAGTCTGAATGAATCAAGCGAGAGATCGTCACCGGTTAAGTGAGAAATCTTGTGGCCATCGAAATACACGCGAACTACGGAGGGCGCGCTTCTATTCTTCCTCAGCGGACGTATTTCGATAGCGTTTTCCGCCTGACAAAAACTGCCGTTCCAAACGATGCTGCTTTCGGATTCGACGTAACCTGCGCGTTTCAACGCCGCTATCAGTGAATCGCGATTAAGGTTTTGTCCCGAACGAATCAACCTTGCGGAGGCATAGAGCCCGGGCCGGCTGGTGGGGTAACCGCTGGCGATTCGAGCGTCAACAATTCGTGAGTAATATTTGTATGAACGGAGTAGAGCATCGCCTCCAGCGACTAACGCGATTGCGATAAGCCCGAAAACGAAACGTAAAATCAGTCGCTTACTTGGCTGGGTGTCGTCATGAAAGGACGAGTGGATCGCTCGCGCGAACCAGGAGAGAAAGAAGAGCCGGCGCTTGTCGGGGATGGAAACGACTTCGATCGTCATAGGAGCCGGATAAAGACAAACGTTGGGCAGATCTCGGCCGGGGAAACGTCAGGTCAGCCCGCCGGTACCCTTCAGTGCTTCGTAGTTTTCTGAATGATTTTATAAAGTGCTAATTGCTGATGAATTCTTGAGACGAGTTGTTGGCAAAATCACAGAAACGAAGTCTTTGCTGCAAAAGTCGGTTATTCCGGTCCGCGTTACCGGACCGAATGAAAATAGCCCAGCACTTTAGTGCTGGGATCACGGCAACAGGGCAATATAGTCCGCGTTAGCGGACGGCTGAAGTCCAATCGTAAAAGGTGTTGGCACGAAATCAGTCGTCCGCTGAAGCGGATTCCAATCAAATCACTCGCTTGTCCCCAGCACTAAAGTGCTGGGCTATTTTCACGGGTCCGCTAACGCGGGCGATGACTAGGCTGACTTTTGCCACAAATCACACAAGCGAACACGAAATGCAGTTCGGGTATTTTCGTGTGGTTCGTGGATCGTTCTTGATTTCCTTTGGCAACTGCTCGCGAGGAAGTTATTGAACACCTGTTCAAAGCGCTTTGCATTGGCCTGAGGGTTTTTCTAAAATGCAGCGCCCTTAATCCAATCCAATTAACTCCGGAGTGCCCTAATGCCTGAACCACAACACGTCGAAACCAGCGCGGGGGATGTTTTGCTGCTTGTTGGCACCATGAAGGGCGCGTTTGTGTTGCGCTCTGGCGGCGCGCGTGAAAATTGGGACATCGGCGGGCCGTACTTCCCCGGCAGAGCGATTTACGCTATGGCTTACGACGATCGTGATGGACGCAAGCGTCTTTGGGCTGCGGTGAACAGTTCTTACTGGGGTTCGTATTTAAGCTCATCAGACGACTTTGGGAAGACGTGGACCGAACCCGAGACCTACGGCGTCAAATTTCCGGAAGCAGCTGACGCCTCGGTCAAACAGATCTGGCAGATAGAGTTAGGTCACAAGGAAGAACCGGACACACTTTATTGCGGCGTTGAACCCGCTGCGCTTTTCAAATCAACCGACGCCGGCGAGAGTTGGTCTCTCGTCAACGGGCTATACGACCATCCGCACCGGGCGCAGTGGATGCCAGGCGGTGGTGGTCTTTGTCTGCACACAATTCTGCCCGATCCTTCCGACAGCAAACGGTTGTTTGTCGCCATCTCTACTGGTGGCGTTTATCGCTCCGATGATGGCGGTGAAAACTGGCAACCGCGCAACGTCGGCGTGCGCGCGCAGTTCCTGCCACCTGAGCAGCGTTATCCGGAATGGGGACAGTGTGTTCACAAAATTGTCAGCCATCCATCGAACCCGAAGACGATGTTCCTGCAGAACCATTGGGGGTTGTACAAGAGCGAAGACGGAGGCGATTCCTGGAGCGACATCGCCAACGGGGTGCCTTCGGACTTTGGCTTTGCGATGGAGGTCGACCCCAACGACGCGCAAAGCGTTTACATCATTCCGCTCGAGTCGGATGAGTTTCGATGTACGCCTGAAGGCAAGTTGCGGGTATACCGGTCACGCAATGCGGGGGAATCCTGGGAACCGCTCGTCAATGGGTTACCGCAGGAGAATGCGCTCGAGACGGTGCTTCGCGACGCGATGTCAGCAGACAAGCTAAAGCCCACCGGGATTTACTTCGGCACGCGCAACGGAAAGTTATTCGGTTCGAAGGACGCCGGCGACTCATGGAATGCGATACTAGAAAGCTTACCTCCGGTCGTCTGTGTCAAGACTGCGGTGGTGTAATTACCTCGAACCTTCCGATTATTACCGGCGGTGCAGGCTGGGCGACGGCGATCACAATGCATCCGTGGCTGGTGCCCGAAGGAGTGTTGCCCTAACTCTTAGGTTCGCATGAGAGCCCTATGATTACTTTTCACGTTGCCGGATTTTTGACCGACTTCACCGAGGGACGGAACCAGATCGCCATCGATGGCGCGTCGGCTCAGGTGCGTGAGGCACTCAACGAACTGTGGAAGCTGCATCCAGGATTGCGAGATAGAGTGTTGAACGAGCAAGGAGCTCTGCGTCCACACGTCAACATTTTTCTCGACGATGAAAATGTTCGGCGCAAGCAAATGCTCGATACCAGTGTCACCGAGAATAGTGAGATTACAATACTGCCTTCGGTCAGTGGCGGATGTGAAATTGAATGGTGAATGGTGAATGGGACCCCCCCCGGGTTCAGTCTGGTTACAACCGCGATCTACCATTCACCATTTACCATTCACCATTTACGATTCACCATTCACCCATTATGAAAGCCACCTGGAAAGATACAGTCATCGCCGAGAGTGACGACACGGTGGTCGTCGAAGGTAATCACTATTTTCCAGCGTCTTCTGTAAGACAGGAGTATCTGCAACCGAGTGGCACCCACACTACCTGCCCCTGGAAGGGCGAGGCCAGTTACTACGATGTGGTCGTCAACGGCGAAACAAACAGCGACGCCGCCTGGTATTACCCGCAGCCAAAAGATGCTGCCGGGGAAATTAAGGATCGAATAGCTTTCTGGCGCGGTGTTACCGTGGACGAATCGTAACGCCGTGTTGCGATCGCATACTCACTAATCATGTATTGTCCCACCTGCGGCTCAGAAGAACGTCAATTGATTCAATACTGTCGCGCTTGTGGTACAGACTTGCGCGCTATTCGGATCGGTCTCGAACCGCCAGACGACATAACTGCAGCGGCCAAAGCCCGGGATCATATCAGCCGTGCGATAGCCGACAAGATTCGTGAAGCGGGATCGAGTGACGATCTGAAAAAGATCGCTGAGGATGTGCTGCCCGAGATCGAAAAGTTTTTGGAGTCACCGAATGAAAAGCGGCTCCGGAGAGTCAGGACCGGAGTAATATTTGCGGCGATTGGTCTGGGCGGCGGCTTGATATCTTTTCTGTTGGCGCTCGAGAACAATGAGTTCCTGCCGGTATTACTACCCTGCGTGGTAATGTTTTTTATCGGTTTGGGAATAATACTAAACGGCGTCTTCTTTACGCGGCCGCGTTCTGAAACGGCGAACCAGATGGATAGCGCACTCGCGCAACGCGAGTTGGATTTAAGACGCGACCAGCCGGAATCACTGAACCCTCAACCCATATCCGAGCCGAGAACACACGAACTGGATGAGCGAGAGAAAGTGCCGCTTCGTACATCAGTTACCGAGCACACCACACATCAACTAAAGCAAGACAGAAGCTGAACATTGGTCATTTGTCATTTTTAACCCCCAAGAACTCCTTTACAGCGTCAACTCTTTGGAGTGCGAGTTGTCGCTAGTCCAATGATAAATGACCAATGACAAATAAGTCTTTTCCTTAGGTAAAGTCTCTTATGTCTTTGAATGGCGTGCTGGGGTTTTCAAAATCGGGGCGATAGTAATAAGCGGCGCCATCAAACTCCTGGATCCAACCTTCCTGCATTTCAACCTCATCGAGCGCATTGAGGGCGCGCAGCCATTCGCTTTCGGAAATACGGCGTGACAATAAGATGTGACGGGAATTTGTGGCTGCCTGGTGCGTTGGGTAGTACTGCGCCATCAAAGAGATCGCTACCCGCGGGCTCAACTCATCCCTAATCCATTCCCACGACTCACGCACACCAGCGATGTCATTGGGCAACACCAGCAGGCGAATGATTAGTCCGCGCCGAAGCAAACCGTCTTCGTCAAATATCAGTTCCTCTCCTACCTGGCGGTACATTTCGGTGATTGCAAGCCGGGAGAATTCTGTGTAGCCCTTTACTTTGGAGTAAGCATAGCCGGATTGGTCGTCGGCATACTTCAGGTCGGGCAAATAAACGTCTACGATTCCTTCAAGCAGTCGCAGCGCTGCGACCGCATCGTAGGCATTTGTGTTGTAGACAATTGGAAGGCGCAGGCCCTGTTGGGCGGCGACCAGGACTGCACGTGCTAATTGCGGCGCGAAGTGCGTTGGCGAGACAAAATTGATGTTGTGACAACCTTTGGCTTGCAGCTCCAACATTATCTCGGCCAGCCGTTCATGGGTTACTTCGTTCTTCAATTGCTGTTTGTGAGTCTGCGATATCTGGTAGTTCTGGCAATAGACGCATCGCAGATTACAGTTGCCAAAGAAAATATTACCGGCCCCCCGAGTGCCTACCAGAGCAGGTTCCTCGCCGAAGTGCGCGGTATAAGAGGAAACGATCGGCAGGCGGCCCGAATAGCAAGCAGCAATTTCATTCTGCAGACGGTTGTTTAGACAGTCGCGCGGACAGATCGTACAGCGCTCCAGCAACGCTTCGAGCGCAGACACTTGCTGCGATAGCTGCCCGCCTTCGAGCAGGCGGAGATACGAAGGCCCTTCCGTCGCTCCCCAGTGATTTCTGAGCTCACTCATGATGTCGAAAGTGGACAAAATGCGGCTTGTGATGTTCCACCAAATCCGCCGGCGCCACCTTCGTAGTCTGCCGCCAGATGAAATCCATCTCCGCGTGAATCGTGCTTAGCGCCAGTCGAGCTTCGAAGATCAAAAGCATGCTGCCGTAAAACAGAAAACACGCGCCTAGTAGTCCGGCGATTACAGGAATCAGGTTGTAACGTGAATTGCCGGCAATCGCCACCACGCCGATGGCCACACTCGTGGCGACAAACATTCCCAAACCAAGATAGAAAGTCACCATCGAGCGCTGCAGGATCCGCGCGCGACTCGTCAGCTTATCCAGTTGAGCAAAGATCACCGCTTGCCTTTCGCCGACCTCGGCATCATCTTTCTCCGCCAATTCTTCGAGTTTGTCAGACAACGCGCGTACCCGATCAACCACCCGCCCGAGCCGATGAGACGTGGATAGCATCATGCTGCCGCATGCGGAGATCAGCACAGCGGGCGTGATCATCGCCGTCAGCACTGCCAGAGCCGAAGACATTTGATCCATGGTTACGTGCGGCGTCGAGTTCTGCGACGGTTGGTCGCCGGTTTGGGCGCCGGCTGTGTAGTTGCAGGTTCCACTTTCTTTGGCTTCATCTGCTCACGCACCATTTCAATGACCATCTGCTGAGGAAAATCAGCACGTAAAACAATTTCATCTCCCTCGGCGGTCAGCGCCAACTTTTGCAGCAACGTTAGTGACTTGGGGTCTTTGATTGAGCTGGTGGCATAGCTGAGGAGCCCGTTCAATAGATTGGCCATGATTTTTGCCGTGTCGGGATTATCTTCATTCATGGCGCCGCGCAAGACAAAGTTGTTTGCGTCCATCGTGAGCGCGGCATAAAAATCACCAATCCTGGAGTCGCATCTTGGAGCGCGGGCAGTCGCTTCAGTCCCCATCATGCCAAAGCTTTTGGCAAATGAATGCCACGGCCTGCCGGCAATGCTAATGAGCGCCTGGGGATCTCGCACTAATAGATTTACTGCTTCCGCGCTAATGCGCTCCTTGCCTTCACCCGCGTCTATCGCCGCCCTCAGATAAGCAGGCGTGCCGGCCGCGATCGTGTTGGCATTCAGAGCTGCAATCCCTACCTCTGCGAAGTTTTTAAGGAAAGGGTTCTTTTCCGCCTCTTTGGCGATTGGTGGAATAGTCATCAATCCAAGAGTCTTGGTGCCGTATTTCTCGTCGCGAAGTTGTCCCTGGGAAAACATGCGCGCCAGCACCAATAATGAGTCTGAACTGAAGTCACCGCTCGAGATCATCAAAAACTCGGGAGGTTGAAATCGTAGTTCGGCAGTCGGCTTTCTAAAACGAACGGCTAATACAATGAATTCAACTTTCGTGGGATCGACACCAAAGTTGCTCTTCACTGACTCAAACCCTTTGCGCATTTCCGCCACGTCTTTGGCCGGCATCAGCTTAGGCACAACCTCATTGAGAACGCGCTGCGGGTTTATGAAGATAAGTGTGTCGGCCTCTGGCAGGTTAGCCAACGAGCCTGCTATTCCCTGATTTGCGAGGTTGGGAACAACCTGGGAGCTTGCCGCTACCGCCGGCGTTTGTCGCGAGTCGCTTGGTTCTGAAAGACTCTGGGCCGAAATGAGGGACGTGCCCAGAATGCCGAGTACGACTATGACGATGAAATTAAAAAGTTTGTTCACGGGGAAACCTCCGTTCGAATTTTGACTATATTCACATAGAACGAGCTTGCCAGTCAGCAGTTTGTTAGATCCATTCAAGCTCGGGTCTGGTTAAGGAGTTCTCGACGTTCCCGGTATTCAGGGTTGAGGCCGGCTCGAACAGCAAAACCTGGACCTCCTCGTCGGCGACGGGCCGATGTTCCACGCCGCGCGGAACAATGCAGAACTCGCCTTCTTCAAGCCAAAGCTCCCGGTCGCCGGGTTGCTCGGAACCGCCTTCAGCCGACTCACGATAATCCATGCGAAATCGTCCCTTCACCACCATAAACATCTCATCTTCGTTGTCATGATGATGCCAGGTAAACGGCCCGTAAAACTTCACGAGCTTTACATACTGCCCATTCAGCTCGCCGACGATGCGCGGGTTCCAATGGTCGGCGATAACCGAAAATTTTTGGTGCAGATTAATTTTGTTCATAGTCACCCCATTCGCGGCAGACGAAACTTTTGAGATACTCTCTCAAAGCTAAATATAAAACGATTTCGGAAGAGTGCAAATTTGCTGAACTTTGCCATTCAAACAGCGCGCGATGCGGGGCGAATACTCGCTGACCGCCGCGGACGAGCGTTGCAGGTGTCAAACAAGGGCGCTATCGATCTCGTTACCGAAGCGGACCTCGCTTCGGAGAGTCTGATCATCGATCGGATCAAATCTCACTATCCGCGACACGCTATCCTCGCAGAGGAATCCGGCGCAACTGCCGGCGTTGAACTGGTGCCGGGTAAGAGTGATTGGAAGTGGATCATCGATCCTTTGGATGGGACCACGAACTATTCTCATGGTTACCCTTGTTTTTGTGTCTCGATTGCCCTCGAACGCGGAGGGGTCATCGAACTGGGCGTAATTTACGATCCAATCGCCGACGAAATGTTTGCGGCCGAGCGAGGTCAGGGAGCGACCTTGAACGAACGTCCCATACGCGTTTCCAGCATCGATGAGTTGAACAGCGCGATGCTCTGCACCGGCTTTCCTTATAACGTGAGAGAGCGGCCAAATTTCACGCGTGACTTCGCGAAATTTACTATGGAAGCGCAGGCGGTGAGACGCGACGGTTCGGCATCTCTGGATATGGCTTACCTGGCCTGTGGGAGGTTTGACGGGTTTTGGGAAGAGGGCTTGAATGCCTGGGACATTGCGGCAGGCGTAGTGTTGATCGAAGAGGCGGGTGGTCGTGTGTCTGACTATACCGGTGGGCCGCTGGATATCTACAACGCCACAACGCTCGCCAGTAATGGGCTGGTTCACGAGGCAATGATGCGCGTGCTTCACAGCTAGCCACACCGCCGCCACTTACAAGGCTGACCGGATGATCTCTCCAAGTCGTTCAGTTTCACGCCGGGCACACGCGCGCGGCTCTTCTCCGGGTAGTTGCTGAACGTGAAAGAGGGGATGGTAAATAACTTCAACTTTCCCCAGTCGCGGCAGGCGCTGGTTGCTCGGCCAAACTTTACTGGCGCCGCGAATTGTTACCGGAAGGATTGGCACGCCTGCTTCCAGCGCCATTCGAACGGCGCCGAGTTTCATTCGCATCATCGAACCATCCGGTAACCCCCGGCCTCCTTCTGGAAAAATCACCACCACTCCTCCGCTGCGCAGCCATGAGATGGAGCGGCGTATTGTCGCAGGATCACTTACTTCAATCTGGAGCGGCCATGCGCCTAGTAATCGGATAACGTTTCCCACCAACGGCCACGAAAATGCCTCACTCCATGCGAGGTAGCGAATCGGTCTCTTGATTGGCAGTGATAACCAAACCGGATCGCCGTAACTTTGGTGGTTCGATGCCACGATGATGCCGGCATCGGCGGGAATGTTTTCGACGCCTTTATGTTCGACCTGCCACAGCAGCTGGCTCAAGACGCCTATCGGCGCACGCAGCAGATTGATAAAGCCCTGCGGCAAGGCGCCGGCGGCGGATTTCGATCTGGCAGACTCATCAGGGGATGGTTTTTGAGCTTTGCTCACGACTGTGTGGGATGTCCCGCGTGCGCCGAAGATAAACGATATTGAAGTGTTTTTGAAAGCAGGTGGCCGCGGACGAGAATCTACACAGAAGTCGTTTAGGGCAAACGGGTCAAGTTACAAGATGCCGAGGCCCTTCGGGCCGAGGGTCAATAGCCACGCCCGTGAGGGCGTGGAAACTTGCAGCACGGGGGTTGCGAGCGCCGAAGGTGCGACAGTCGTAAAGCGTTAGGAGGGTTTGGGCATACTGACGCTTCATCGCACTGCCATCGCACTGGCGCACCTTCGGCGCTCGATGTATTAATGCGATTGTCCACCCACGCCCTCACGGGCGTGGCTATTGACTCTCGGCCCTTCGGGCCTTCAAGAGAGCGGTTAGCTTTTTAAAGAACCAGAAACTCTAGAGTGGCCATTCGCGGTCAACAAATTCTACGTGTATCCGCATTACGCCCGATGGTCCCATGCTGCGTCCGCGGATGGCTGCGTGCACTGTCAGTTTGTATTGTTCGCTGGTTAGCCGGACGAATCTGCCAATCGGTAAGTCGAGCGTTGTGTAAACAGCGGCGCCTTTTTGACTGATATTTTCGGCCACAGTATGTTCGCTCAATTCCACCTCACCTTTGTCGTTTAAGGTTTCGATCAGCATATCCACAGGAATGTTGTGCCGCGTGGCGACTCTCTTGTCAGCAGAAGGTGATTCCGAGGGTTCCCAATCTTCAGGAATGCTCAAGCTATCGGACGAACGTCCGCCGATATCGTAACGACGTGCCGGGTTCTCTTCGTAACTTCGGGGCGGGTGTTTGCCGATGAACGCGACGCCCACTTCGAAGTGCATCGCTTTGCCTGCCTCCGCAACCGATTTTACATAACGAACTACGGCCCAGACTCGATATTGGTCCTCCACGTGATCAAAGACACGAAGCTGGCGCGGCATTGGTATCGTCATTTGCACCAGCCGGCCTTTTTCAATTGGATGCTTCAGGGTGAAACCTGCGCCAAAGGGAGTCACATCGATCAAACGGGTGATTTCGGTCCATTCAAATTCTGACGTTTCGCGACAGCGCACACGGACAGGCAACTTAAGTTCGAGACGCTCGCGTATTCGCTTAAATCTAGGTTTGTCAGTCATGTGGGAAGGGAGGCCTTAACGCTGCGAATTCAGCGTTAGTTTTGTGGTTTGTTCCACCCCTTGTAAATTGTCGAAACACAAGCCCCAACGGCACTCGAAGCCGTTGATTTTATTAGGGTTTGAGCGTGTTTTAGTCTTTGCCAAAAACGCCGCTGCAGGCTACAATATCGCTTACTTTTTCTTGGCCGGAAAGCTACCTGTCGCGCAGTCTTTTTTAGCCTAAAACCGAACTTGAACGAAGCTCAATTCTCAGCCGCAGTACGGGGTATGTCAGCCGAGTTTAGAGAGTCCGAGAACGCCTCGTAGAGCATGATAACAAAGCTTACGGTGGGCGGATTGTACTGGAAAGGTCAACGGGATGGAAACAACTTCTGAACGCAATTACATAAACATCGAAGACGAGATGCGGCGTTCGTATCTCGACTACGCGATGTCAGTCATCATCGGTCGCGCGCTACCGGATGTGCGCGACGGCCTGAAGCCGGTACACCGTCGCGTGCTGTGGGCCATGCACGAGCTAGGCAATACCTACAACAAGCCCTACAAAAAGAGCGCGCGAATTGTCGGCGACGTCATTGGTAAATACCACCCCCACGGCGATACAGCCGTTTACGACACCATCGTTCGTCTGGCCCAGGACTTTTCAATGCGGTATCCCCTGATCGATGGACAGGGGAACTTTGGCTCGGTTGACGGCGACGCGGCTGCGGCGATGCGATACACGGAAGTGCGCATGGCACGCGTGGCAAATGTCGTACTGGCAGACCTCGAAAAGGAGACCGTTGATTTTCAGCCTAACTATGATGAGTCTCTCAGCGAACCAAAAGTCCTGCCCACCCGAATTCCAAACCTGCTGATTAATGGTTCGGATGGAATCGCCGTAGGCATGGCGACGAAGATTCCTCCCCACAATCTGACTGAGATAATTGATGCCACCCTCGCCCTGCTGCGGGATCCGGAGATCAAGATTGAAGCACTCACCAAGATTGTCAAAGGCCCTGATTTTCCCACCGGCGGCTTTATCTACGGCCGCGATGAGCTGAGAAAGTCGTATCTGGAAGGCCGCGGAATCATTCAGTTGCGTGCACGCGCGGGCATCGACCGCATCGGTCGGGGTACCCAGGAGCGTGATGCGATTGTGATCACCGAGATTCCGTTCCAGGTTAACAAAGCCCGTCTGATTGAGCGCATAGCTGAGCTCATCAACGAGAAGAAGCTCGATGGCATTTCGGACCTGCGCGACGAGTCTGATCGCACCGGCATGCGGATCGTAGTCGAACTAAAACGTGATGCTGTTCCGCAAGTAATCCTGAACAAGCTCTACAAGCTCACACCGATGCAGTCGTCCTTCGGCGTGATAAATCTCGCAATTGTCAACGGACAGCCACGCATCCTCAATCTGAAGCAGATGCTGGAATGCTTCGTCGATTTTCGTCGCGAAGTAGTGCGCCGGCGCACGGAATATGATCTTCGCAAGGCAAGGGCCCGCGCACACATCCTGGAGGGATTGACCAAGGCGATCGACGTGCTCGACTACGTCGTGACTTTGATCCGGAACTCTCGTTCGGTGGATGAAGCACGTCAGTGGCTTACCGGCCAGATGAAAACGATGAGCGAGGTGAAAACCTGGAAAGGTGCGCCTTCAGACGTTGCGCTCAAAACCTATCTTGGAAAAGTGCAGAAGACGATGGAGCGCCTCAGCTTTTCCGAGTTGCAGGCGCAGGCCATTCTCGATCTCCAGCTGCGGCGTCTCTCAGCTCTCGAAAGGCAGAAGATCACCGATGAGTATGAAGGGATTATTAAGCTGATTGCGGAGTTGGAAGAGATTCTGGCCAACGAAGGCTCGTTGCGCCGAGTTATTGGAAATGAACTCGAAGAAGTAAAGAAGGAGTTTGGCGATGCCCGGCGGACCGAGATTGTTGACGAGGGTGTCGAGTTTTCAATCGAGGATTTGATCGCCGACGAAGATGTCGCCATCACCGTGACCAATAGCGGTTATATCAAACGAACCCCAGTCACGACCTACCAACGCCAGGGCCGTGGGGGCAAAGGACGGTTTGGGGCGGCGGCAAAAGGTGGCGATTTTGTCGAACACCTGTTTATCGCCTCAACGCACGCGTACATCATGATCTTTACGGATGATGGCATGGTGTATAAGTTGAAGGTTCACGAAGTTCCGGATGCTGCTGCCTCCGCGCGCGGCAAAGCGGTAGTCAACCTGATCAACATTCCCTCGGATCGCAAACTTGCGGGGGTTGTGCCGGTGCGAGATTTCGCCGCGGGCCGCCATGTGGTGATGGTCACGCGCAAAGGTGTGATCAAAAAGACTTCATTAGCTGATTTTCAGAACATTCGGACCAATGGCATTATCGCCATCAACGTAGACGATGGTGACCAACTGCTGGACGTGGTCCTGACAGACGGAACCAAGCGCATCTTTATTGCAACCCATAATGGCCTGGCGATTAGATTTGATGAAAAGAACGTCCGCGCCATGGGACGAGCAACGCGCGGCATGCGCGGAATTAACCTGCGTGCGGATGACTATGTGGTATCGGTTTGCCCCGTGTCGCCTGACGATACCGAAAAGATGTTGTCGGTTTCGGAGTTGGGGTACGGGAAGCAAACGCCGATCACCACCTACCGGCTACAGTCGCGTGGCGGCAAAGGCGTGATCAACATGAAAACGACGGAGAAGACCGGCAAAGTGGTGGCAGTTTTTCCGGTTGACGCCGATTCGGAAATTATGATCATCACGCAGCAGGCTAAGTTGATCCGCCTCGAGGCCGACCAGATTCGCAAGACTGGCCGTAGCGCTCAGGGCGTAAGACTGATCAAGATCGAGGAAGGCGATAGGGTCACCAGCGCTTCGCTTGTTGAGGCTTCGGAAGAGGAAACAGAAGAAACTCCGGCCGGCTGAGCGTCTATGCAGAACCGCTCGCCGTAGCGAGCGGATGCGAGCATTCATCTTCGACGCGACTTCGATCCATGCTTTAGCTGGCATCCGCGTGCTACCGCACGCGGTTCTGCAATTCCTCTTCAACCTGAGCTAACTCTGCCCGCCGCCTTCTCCTTCGACCCATATCTCGCCATCGGCAAACACTTCCTTTTTCCAGATGGGCACGGTGCGTTTGAGTTCGCGGATGGCCCATTCACAGGCTGCGAAAGCGGCTCCCCGATGCGGTGCGCCGACAGCAATCACAACGCTGGTTTCCCCAATTTCAAGACGGCCGGTGCGATGCACGATGCCGAGATAGGCAATCTCGAAACGCTGGTGTGCTTCGCGTCCGAGTCGCTCGAGTTCACGCAGGGCCATCGGTTGATAAGCTTCGTAAACCAGATACTGAGTCTGCCGGCCCCTGGTCCACTCACGTGCGTAACCATCGAGCGTAACCGTGGCGCCACATTCCGGCAGCACCACCCGGCGGGCTACCAGCCCGACATCGATAGGTGCAGTCGTCAACTCAAAAAAATCTCTGCTCGCGTCTTTGTTCGCCCCAACGGTTTTGCCCCGCGTCTCCTGTGACCCCCCGCTTACCGGAGGAAAGACAGCCAACTCGTCACCGTCTTTGACTTCACGGTCCCACCTATCGCCCTGGATGTATTCCTGATTGATCGCGAACAGCAACGAGCCGCCAAAGCGTCGCAGCGCAGGATGTCGCTCGAGGATATGCTCGAACACATCAGCGGCTTTGCGCGAACCGCTTACGACCATCCCAACCTCACCGTGTCCAATGGCATCACGCGCCGCGCCAAAGAAGAGTATGCGCACACTCACGCCGGCCGAGCGTTGTTCCGGCAGGTTGTTGTTGATGTCGGAGGTTGCCGTCAATGGGGTTGAAGCCAGGTTTTATTCCAGTTCGATTTTCCTGCCGCTGTGGCCATTGCCCTTCGCCAGCTCGTGAATTCGCGCGCGCTCTTCGTAGTTGCTCACCGCGCGCGTGAGCATATCGCTCAGACGCCGCAACCTTTCAGAGGTGAGCCGGAGTTCGAGCAATTCCTGTTTCACATCCGTGTCCACTTCCATAGCGGCCGCCACCAGAAAAGAAAGGCGTTGCGGCTCAGTGTCGGAGATATCAGGAAGGTTCGCTCGCTCATCGTTAATGATGCGCACTGCGCGCGCAATGCGCGTGAAATTATTGGCGACCTCCTGGGAACTCTCTTCAAGTAGACGATTATCCTCGTCCTCATCTTCAAAAAAGCTGACTCGAGCAACCAGATATGGATCACCACGGTCCACATAGTCTTCGAGTCGATAACGTATCAATCCGACAGTGAGAATATTGGAACGTCCGTCAGGGAGTGCGTGAGTCTCGGTCACTTCAGCAACACAGCCGACGTGGCCCGCGGGAGGGACCTGTTTTTCTGAATCGGAAGAGTCAAAGTAACAAAGTCCAAAGAGATTATTGCTCGCGCGGATATCGTCCAACATCTGCCGATAGCGGGGCTCAAATATGTGCAGCGGCAGCGGGACGCCGGGAAAAAGAACCAGCGATAAAGGGAAGAGCGGCAGTTCGCTTACCCCGCTCACTTTGTCACGCGCTTCGCTCATCGTCGACGCCACAGAACACTGTCCTGGGATCTACTCGACCGTTGGTGATTCAGAATGATTAATGCGAGAAAAGATTATCGCAGAGGAGTGGTTAGAAGTCAGTACGGACCGGCTTTGCACAAAAGGTCTGAATTCCGGTTAATACTGGGTTGAAGGCCCGAAGGGCCGAAAATCAATAGCCACGCCCGTGAGGGCGTGGAAGAAATCGCATTAAGATTTATAGAGCGCCGAAGGTGCGGCAATCCATTGTGCGTCAGCAGGACGAACACTCATAACGAATTGCGACTTTCGCACCTTCGGCGCTCACGAGCCTCGGCTGCGGATTCTCCACACCCTTACGGGCGTGGCTATTAACATTCGGCCCTTCGGGCCTCGCAACGCCTTCCAACATTACGCAAACTCTAATCTGCGAGGGGCCATGCGGCGCATGGTAGCGAGCAGAATTTCAGTGTCAAAGGGCTTAACAAGGAACCCGTCCGCTCCATTTTTAAAACAGGCTTCGCGAGTTTCCCTGCCGTTAGCAGCAGTCATAATCAAAACTTTTGATTCGGGGACGTGAGACTTGATGTATTCAAGGATCCGCAATCCAACATCCGGCGAATCGCTCTCCGGCGGAAAGTGTAGATCGAGGATCGAGACGGCAGGCTCGTAGATAGTGGCACGACGCACAGCCGTAGCCAGGTCGTTAGCGGTGACGACATCATATTCGTCGCTAAGCGTCCAGCATAGCTGCTGCGTGATGGCTTCATCGTCATCGACGACGAGGATTCTGGGCTTCATCCGCGAGGTCTCCTTACAACAATGCTTGCTTCTAAATAGGCAATGACCATGCCCGCCGCGAGGGCAAACATCAACTATTTGCCTACGACGGACATCGGCAAGCAGCAAGGATTCTTCCCTGTGAAGTGTTGGAGCCGAAAGGATAGACCGGTGTCTACACCCGTAGACGGGTCGTCCAGGGCGATAGCGACCGGGCTGAACTAATTTCGGAATTGATCAAGAGTACGAGTATTAGCAGCATTGAATCAGCAGAAGCTAAAAAAGGAGCATCCTTGAAGGGATGCAAGAACTCTTTCATTTTCTAGCACCCCTACGGGGTGCAATAGACGCACTTTTGCGATCCGGAGGTCTGCGCTTCGCTCCGACCTCCGGCTACTTTCTAACAACCCTTCGGGTTGTCATACTGCGAAGTCGCGCTGCCTCACTTCTAGCAGAGGAGTCAGGGCTGGAGGGCGATCTACTTTGCAGGCTCCGTTCTAAGAAAATCGATGCCGGCGGCTCCCTCGGCTACATCAACCCGGGCAACGATCTTTAGCGACCCGAGGTCCACTACCTCGACCGTCCCCGGTTGTGCGCCTATCCCTTCGACGGACACGAAGGCAAAGCGGTCATCCGGGGATATCACGACGCCGTGCAGCACCTTGCGTTGAGTAACAAGGCGCGCAAGTTCGTGTCCGCTCTTGAGGTCAATTACTGAGACTGACTGATCACGTTTGTTTGTAGTGACTAGCCTCGTTCCATCCCTGGTCACCGCGAGGTTGTAAACCCCAGGCCGAGCTTTTAGCCGGCGAATTACGGTCCACTTACCGGCATCAACTTCCACGATCTCATCAGATTTGTTGCACGCGACGAAAACCGATCGACCATCAATCCCGGGCTGCGCCCAGGTTGGAGAGCAGGAAACATCTCCGGCCTTTGGGGGTTCCATACCGTGGCCACCCGCGTCATGTTTCATGCCGGTTGACTTCGAAGTCGTCTGCGGCCGGGGCGAACCCTGCATCGCCTGCTCTCGTCCCCTGGTAAGCACGAAGTGGCGGGATGCCTTCAACGAATGCGTGTCGATCTCGACCAGCATGTCGTCCATCATGCATGCGGAATAGTGCTTTGTTCCCTGGGAATTCAAACGCGAGCCGTGGGGCATCGCACAGGTCCTGATTCGCGCGACCTCAAGCATTGGGTCAGTCGCCACGATGGAAACGGAAGAAGGCACCATGTCCCCATGCAAGTTGAAATTTACTATGTAGAGCAGACCACCATCCGCGGAGATGTCCATGGTGGCGGGAAAGTGCCCGAGCGTCGTACGGCCCACCACTCGATCATCGGCGACGCTGTACTTCCAAACAGAACCAAAGGGCCGGCCATGCGCGAGGGACACGTAGTAGAAGCGTTTGTCGGGAGAGATTGAGATACCGTGTGGCCCGTCGAGATCGGTGGGCATATCGCCGGTCAAAAGCTCGCGTTCCACGCGGGCGCCACCCGGGCCAAAGCGTATCAAGGAGTATTTATCGGCAGCTTCGGAGAGGACGTAAAGGAGGTAGTCTTTATCAGGCTTCGCCTGCGGACAAGCGGTGACTGGAATAAAGAGCAGCACCAGACCCGCGAGGGTGGCGCTGAGAGACAGGTTATGGCTTCTCCGGAGGAAAGTCCTTCTCGTCGATTTCATCGATCACCTTCAGCTCCGCGCCAAATTTCTGATAACCCCGGAAGCGAATCTCGTTGCGGCTCTGGATCGTCAGCTTCCCGTTCACATGTGTCAGTAAAACCTCTGAGTTGGTAGGGAGCAGATACTTATTCTCACCGATAGTGACCCAATCGTAATCTATAAGCGAGCTGGCGGCCGTGATAGGAAAATCGCCGGGCACCTCGGTAGCAATCTGTTCAAACCGCAGCACGCGATTAGACTGGCGATCGATCCACACCCGGCCACGCGAGCCAGTGGTCGCGGAAGCATCTCCGGCAAGCAGAGTCAGTTGCGAATTCGCTCTCTTAATTTCGTATTCATAAATTAACGCGCGACGATTACGGACTAAATCAGTGTCGACTAATTTAAATTCGGTTCGTGACGAAGGTTTGAAGAGATCTGCGAGGGCCGTAATGTATTCCACCCCAGTCGAAGTGGCGCCTCCTACATACTTGCTATAGTTGCGGCCTTCCTTAACTTCCTGGCCCACGGGCATGCCGTTGATCGCCAGCACCTTGTATTGTTCGCCCGCGTTCGCCCGATATCCGACCGCAATAGTCAGGTTGTCTTGCGTCAGCCAATTGGTGGTCGAGCCGTAGGCCACCGAACGTTTAATTAATTGCTTGACGATAAAATCCGGCATTGCTTCCGCCGCGGCCAACGTGGCCACGCGCGTTTTGTCCAGTAACTCGTTAGCCTCGGCCGATGGCGGGAGCAGTGAAGCGGTCGGGTTTACGCGTCTGCGCTCCGCTTCTTCGAGAGTACGACGCAGCAGAGCATCGTTGCCGCTTTTGCTGGCAACCAGGGAACGCATTCCAGCCGTGAGCGGAAACGCGATACCCCGTTGTCGGATTTCTTCGACAATTTGGTCGCGTCGATCGGGATATTTCGGAAGCTCATAAACCAGCGCTACAACCTCGCGACTACTAAGCGGCGACCTTGGCGACTGTGCCGGTTGAGCAAAAGCGCCGGCCGTTGCTATTAGAACGAAAACCAGAGAGGCGAAAAGCCTTGAAGGAAAGCTGAAGAGAAATTTCATATCGGCAGAGCAATTATAGGCAATTAAGCTCGGGAAGTATTCCGATGGAGTTGAAGCTTACCCAGTTGCCTGGAGGCTTAGAAACATAACTGCTCGATAGCCTTAGTGAGGATAACTACGCAGCGTTCGAGCTCTGCGACAGGCACAAACTCACCGGTACGATGCGCTTCGCGAATATCGCCCGGACCTAACACTACTGCCTCAGCGCCAAGTTCCGACATCTGCGCCGCCTCAGTGCCAAAGGCAACTGTTCCGGCATGACGGCCGGAAAGCTTCTCCAGCAGCGTGACTAATGCAGATTGGGGCGGGGTCTCGAAACCGCCGTCCGCGCGCGATGCGTCTACCTCATAAACCAGACCGGAGTCGCCCTGCTGCTCCTCATGAAGAGTACGATAAAGAAGGTCGAGTAACTGCTCCGGACCTTGCCCAGGTATTGGACGCCATTCAAGCGTGAACTGGCATTGACCGGCGATTACATTTTTCGCCGTACCGCCTCGGACAATTCCCACATTCAGAGTTGTATAGGGTGGCTCAAAGGCAGAGTGGGTTTCAGCTTGAAGTTGTTCAGCAATCTTTTCAATACGGGTAATCATTCGCGCCGCGCCAAACACTGCTGAGGATCCGAGGGCCGGATAAGCGCTGTGTGCTTCGCGCCCTTTCACAATCACCTCCGCTAAGCAGTAGCCTTTCCCGGCTCGCATCGGCTGGAGCGAAGTGGGCTCGCCTACGATGGCGAAATTTGTTCGAAGTGGTGCAGCTTGGGTCAAACGCTTTGCGCCTATTAATCCAATCTCTTCATCGGCCGTGAAAACCAGCGCGAGCGGACTTTTCAAATTTTTCAGGTTAACAGTTGCGGCTGCAGACAGGGCCGCCGCGATAAAAGCCTTTGTGTCACACGCTCCCCGCCCGAAGAGCTTGCCATCGCGTTCAGTTAGCTTTAGTGCGTCGTCCCAATTTGGATCGTAGGGAACGGTGTCAGTATGACCAACCAGTGCGAGTGTGACTTCTGGCTTATGCGAAAAATCAGTTCCCGCTAGAGCTATCAGATTTATTTTTTCAATCCCGTTGTCATCGGTGTAAGGGAATTGTTTGACTGAAAACCCACGCGCTTCGCAAAGATTGGAGAGGTAGTCGATAATGGCGGCATTCGAGCGTGCGGACACTGAATCGATAGCGACTAGTTGCGACAGTGTTTCTTGCGTTGTCATCAATGCTTGATTGTAAAAAAAAGAGCGGGGGCAGGCCCCTCCCGACCTCGAGATTAACTTCATCGCTTCAACAATTGTGTTGAATGTTCAAGCGAGGAACTCCTGCTCCAGCGAGGTTAGCTCATGGTCAGGAAGGTGGGCTTGCCCCCCGCTCTTTCAGCCTCCTAGCCCCATAACTTCTTTTGTAGCCCTTTGAATCTCGCAACAATCTCCTCCTGCTGAGCATGTTTGCCGTCTTCTACAATCCTCCTGCCGCCCACCACTACGTCGCGCACCGCCGTTCGCGAAAGCGAGAAAACTATCGCTGACAGTAGATTATTTTCCGCCGCGCCGGCGACCGAGGGATCGTCGAGGTCGACGGTAAAGAAGTCCGCCGCCGCACCCGGTTCAAGCATTCCGCCGGGCGCATTGAGGCTCTCGGCCCCATGCTTCGTGGCACATTGAAACAGCCGCGCAGCGAGGGCAGACCGTCCTTCATCTTCGGAAGAGGCGAGAACATTGCGCTCCATTTTCTGCAGTCGCAAGTGATACTCGAGTTCGCGTGCGTCTTCCAGCAGGTCAATTTCAATATGACTGTCACTACCAATGGCGACGCGCACACCCTGTTTCATGAACTCATCTATGGGCACGATTCCATCGCCAAGGTTCCGTTCAGTTGTTGGACACGCACAAACCATTGCCTTTGCTCCAGCCAACATCCCAACCGCTTTTGGAGTGACATGAATTGCGTGGACGGCAGTGAAGCGTTCGCCCAGTAACCCTTCTGTTTCAAGCAAGGCGACCGGCGATCGCCCGTGCTCCCGAATACACGCGGAGACTTCCGCAGGCTGCTCAGCCACATGCATATGAACAGGAAGCTTTTTCTGATTGGCAAACTGAACAACCGTTCGGAGGTACTCTAACGGCACGGCACGAACGCTGTGCGGCGCCACTCCAACCCAGGACAACCCAGGCGGATTTTCAGTTGATGGGGAAGGACTTGAAGTGGGGGAGGGCGCCGGCGCTGGGCCGGAAGATGTTTGATTCAGATCGTCAATCAGCTGCTCCAGATTTTTAAGATAACCATCCGGATCTTTTTCGAGGAAGCGTGTTTGCTGAGAGTTTGGATCAGTTTCAAAACCCGAACGGGCGTAGGCGACTCTCAACAAAGCGATGCGCAACCCGACGTCGTTTGCCGCGCGCACAACTTCCTTCGCCAATAGATTCGCGTCGTCGTAGCTGCTTCCGTCCGGGGCGTGGTGCAGGTAATGAAACTCGCCTACCGTGGTGATGCCGCCCAGCGCCATTTCTAAAAACGCCATGCGCGATGCGTCATACACGTCCTCCGGGGTAAGTCGGGCAGCCGCGCTGTACATCATCTCGCGCCACGTCCAAAAGCTGTCTTTGTTTGAGGTGCGATACTCGGTGCGGGCGCGTATCACACGCTGAAAAGCATGCGAATGAGCGTTGACGAGGCCGGGTAGAAGAGCCCGGTTTTTGAGGCGAGTAGTTTCAACCTGGCTCTCGGAAGAAGAATTGGCGACTATAGCGCCAACACAGGAGAGTGCCGAGCCGCTTTGCAAGCGGCCTGCGGAGTAGATAAGGTCTGGCTGCCAGGTAAGTGAATTGGTGTTATGCAAGTTGATTCAGAGATTGGATTAGGTGCGTGCGTTAAGCTGAATCGAAACCTCAGGGTAAGAAAGGGGGCCTGCCCCCCACTCTTTATTCATTGAAGGGTCAGGAAGGGGGCATGCCCCCGCTCTTATTCATTTCTTTTATGATGCCTTCAGAATCTCTCATGAAACGAAAGTAGGGCACTGACTTAACGAGTGAGGCCGCGGTTTACGCCTTTCAAGACTGTGACAGTTTCTCTGAATCATCCGGCCACCACCAATCATGATCCCTTAACCGGCCTTCTTTCTGGCAATCCACTCCACCACATTCCGCTCCAGCATATCCAGCGGCACAGCGCCTGAGCCGAGTACCACATCGTGAAACTCGCGCAGATCAAACTTGCTTCCAAGCTCAGATCTTGAGCGCTCGCGCAGCTCCTTGATCTTTAGTTCTCCGGTCTTATAGGCGAGTGCCTGACCCGGCCAGGCGATGTAGCGATCTATCTCGTTTATTATGTCGAGCTCGGCCTTGGCTGCGTTCTCCATGAAATAGTCAATTGCCTGCTTGCGAGTCCAGCGCATCTGGTGGATTCCGGTATCAACTACCAGTCTGACCGCACGCCACATTTCATACGTCAGTTGACCAAACCGCGAATACGGGTCGTCATAGAGGCCCATATCTTCGCCCAGTGATTCGGCATACAGTCCCCAACCCTCAACAAAGGCTGTGTAACCGCCATAACGCCGGAAGTTTGGAATGTCGCCCTGCTCCTGTGCGAGAGCAATCTGCAGGTGATGCCCGGGGACAGCTTCGTGAAGCGAGAGCGCCATCATCTCCCATTTTGGGCGAGTCTCAGGTTTGTACAAATTTACAAAATAAGTGCCGGCGCGCGAACCATCAGCTGCCGGTTGGCGGTAGTAAGCTGTGGTGGTGTCGGGTGCAACCGCTTCCGGGATCGCTTCCAATCCATAAGGCATGCGCGGCAACTTTCGAAAGACTTTGACGAGATGTGGATCGATTTTCTTTGATATCGCCTGATAGGCGACGAACAACTCCTCGGGCGATTTGTAATAGAAACGCTGGTCGGTTCTAAGAAAAGTAAAAAATTCCTGGAGCGTTCCTTTGAACCCCACCTGTTTCATGATTTCCTGCATCGCTGCGCGAATACGCTTCACCTCGCTAAGACCCTTCTCGTGCACCTCGCGCGGCGTGACTTTTGTAGTGGTGAACTTACGCGTGAAGAACGCATACATCGCATCACCCTGGGGCAATTGCCAGGCGCCGACTTGATCGTAAGTGGCCGGTAAATACTCTTCCGCGAAAAACTTCTTGAAGCGCCGGTATGAAGGAACAATATTCTTTCCGATGGCTGTGCGCGCAGCTGCTCTCAAGCGCTCCTGTTCCGTAGCACCAATCGCGGCAGGAAATTGTTTGAACGGTTTGTAGAAAAGACTGTCGTCGGCCTTTTCAACGATTTGTTTGTCGATTTGAGCAGGTACGCGCTGCATAATCACCTGCGGCAATAACAGTCGAGCAGCCATGCCGGCACGCATCAAAGCTATCGTCTGATCCATGTAAGTAGGGAAGGCGTTTAGCCGCGCGATCCAGTCTTCGTAATGCTTGACTGTTTCAAAACGCAGCGAATCAGCCAACTCGTTTTGAGTTTGAATGCCACCTCGCTGATTCAGCGGCACTAGGAACCAGCGAAATTTGTATTCTTCAATACCGGTTTCATAGTCTCTCTTAAACAAGTCGTAGTTGATTTGATCAGCGGGCGAAAGTTGGGAACGATTGATCTTTGTAAGTTCGGCAACCACCGCCAGGTCATGTTTGTGACGCTCTTCAATGGCCGCCATGCTTAGGTCGCTCCAGCGATCATCCCAACGCCGGTCGCCCAGTTGCGACGCCCAGGTTGGGTTTTGCTGCAGGTCGTATTCCCACTCGCGTGCAAACAGATCATGGAGAGCTTTGCTCGCTGCCGTATCTTGCGCGATTGCGGCGGTCGCAAGTAGCAGCATTCCGTAGACAATAAGAACAACACGTGAAAGAAGTTTCATGTTGACTCCATACATAGGAAAAATTTCAAGGCTTGGAAGGGATTGCCGGCGCACTTACAGATTCACAAATTCTTTGTCGCGAGGATCTCTTTCGCGGCAGTGCGATCACCTGTGCAACTGATTCGTCTCGGTCCGGCGAGATACTCAATCTCGAATCCGCGCTCCTTATAGAGCTTCACGATTCGCGGGGTTGCCTGGTTTGATACAACCACCGGCCCGCTATGTGCCGCCAGCCAATCTGCCGTACGCTCCTGATCGTTCCAACTAAAACCTCCAGCACTATAACTGGTGAACTCGACGTCATAGGGCGGATCGGCGTAGACGAAATCTTCCGGCTCGAGCTGTAGTTCGGTCATGTCGCGATTCGTGAACCGCCAGTTCTTGAGCATGGAAAGGAACGCGGAAAAATCCCTGGCGTAATTAATCGACTTGTAACGTCCAAAAGGAACATTGAATTCGCCCTTCTGATTAAACCGGCAAAGACCATTGAAGCAAGTGCGGTTGAGATAATAAAAGATCTGAGCTGCTTCCGCGCTTCGCGATTCGCCATTCCGTATGAGCTCGTTAAAACGATTGCGATGATGATAGAAAATGTTTTCTTCGTTTTTCATCTCGATCTTGATTTCCAGTCCGCGCTGCAAATGCTTATAGAAGCTGATCAGATGAGTATTGACGTCGTTCAGAATTGCGCGGCGTGGTTGCAAACCCAGTGGTACCGCCAGGCCACCACAGAAAGGCTCCACATATCTCGACTCACGAACTAGCGCTCCAAGGGGCGCGAGATGCGGCACCAGCCACCGTTTTCCACCTGCCCACTTGAGTGGCGGCTTCAAGGTCGGTATGTCGCTCTCAACAGCTGGACGGCAACCAGGATCATCGCGCATTAACATCGTTGAACTAGAAGTTTTCATCGATTTTCAGCGGACTCCGGTTTGGAGGGTCATAGTAGCACTTAACTTATGGTCGTAGGCCGACCTCTTGCGCGTGATCACCGGCAGAAAGTGGTGCGAAATGAGCCGTTCTTCATGGCGCCATTGCCATCCGGCGGAAGCAACTTTCTATTGACAGTTTAAGCAAGGATGCGTATCTTTCGTTAAACCAACGAACCACTAGCACCCAGCCGGCGTTATTGCCCAACGCATTAGCTGATCTGACTTTAAAATCCCGGAGGTCCCGATGAAAGTTCAACCCCTCGCCAGACAGTCGTCTCTAGTCATAAAAGAACTAGATGACGAAACACTTGTATATGATTTGGAAAGTGACAAAGCCCATTGCCTTAACAAGACTGCGGCGCGCGTCTGGAAGAACTGCGATGGTTCAGCCAGCGTCAGCGAAATCGCGCAACGATTAGGCGTTGAAGCCAGCGGACCAGTGGATGAAAACGTAGTTTGGCTGGCTCTGGATCAACTGGAGAAGTTTAAGCTGTTGGAAAAGCCGCTTGATAAGCCTGCGGCATTCATGTCAGGAATGTCACGACGCCAGGCGGTCCGCGCATTGGGAGTGGCTGCCATCGTCTTGCCGGCGGTCAGTTCAATTTACGTTCCGATGGCCATGGCTCAGGGCTCCCAGTTACCGCTTGGCGCCTGCTGTCACAATCCAAATGATTGTCAGTCGAACTGTTGTGATCAAATTCCTAACCCGTGCGACTGCACCATACCAGGATCCGATCCTTGCGGTGCGCCGAACAAAGCTTGCAAGCCTATTGATTTCGTCGCTGGCAACCCGACTTGTAAGGCGGGTTAATAGCGTACTTCCGTACGCTTCGGTCGCTTCATTCGCTGAAACTTGAAGACGCCCCGGCAGACTCTTGGGGATCTGTCGGGGCGTTCGGTTGCATGGTGCCTTTCCCATGGCGCCAAAATAACTCGCTAAGTTCCCCTCGAGGCTATTGATCTTTTCCTTATCCGCGTGTTAGCTTCCCGCCGCATTCCTCGTTTGATTGCCAATAGTATGTTCGCCTAACCGGCAGCCGTTTCCTGACGCAGCAGTTAGCCGCGTTGACATGGATTGCTCCCCAAGCGGCGAAGACTAAATTAACTGGTTCGAAGGAGCTGCTCCTAATGGATAGTCGTACTACTCTGCCAGCCGCGCGAAAACACAACCTGATAATCAAAGAACTCCAGAACGAAACCCTCGTTTACGATCGCGATCGTGATGAAGCACACTGCCTTAACATAACAGCTGGTTTAGTATGGAAACATTGTGACGGTAAAACCAACGTCGAGGAGATTGCTAAGGCGGTCGGTGCGGAAACTCAAACTGTGCCAGATGATCGCATCGTTTGGTTGGCGCTGGAGGAACTCGCGAAGTTTTCTTTGCTCACTGTTCGACCGGAATCACATGCGCACGTTGCGGGCATTAACCGCCGGCAGTTGGTAAGAAGAATAGGGGTTGCCGCATTGGCCCTACCTGCAATCATTTCCATATCCGCACCGACTGCCCAAGCGCAGGTTTCGTGTCCTGCTGCCCCGCCCTTGCCGGACGATTGCCCTTGCACCTCGAGCGCACAATGTCAGACTGGCTGCTGTCGCGTCGTAGCTGGGAACCAGATATGCAAAGCCGGGGTCGGCGGCTGCATACCTTAAAGGATTGGTGAATTCGAGGACTACGGGCGAGAAGCTGATCCACAGTTTCGGCAACTTAGCCTTCGTCCTTCGAGCTTGCAACGTGCTTGACCAGTAAGCGCATCGGCCGAAAACCGTAATAGAGTGGATATAAGGAACCCGACAAATTGGCTGCCTGCCAGTCGGCAATGGTAGGAACGAGGGCCGAACGCAACAATGCAGCGACCGCATCTCGCCGGCGGTTCATAAACTGTAGATTCAGTCGAAGCATCTCTATCTGACCCAGCGGTTTAATTCCGTTCAGAAATAGTCTTGCCTTAACGGCTTCAACACACCTCGCCATCGAACCGTCCAGGTTTAGACATGCGTCGACTTCCGGGTCCATTTCGACAGAAAAAAGATCTTTGGTTAGTTGTACACCCAGCGCCAGAATCCTTTGCACCCTACAATCTTTAGCCAGTTGCAGAAGGGCAGGCCAATCCAGCGTCCGTTTTGAACGGACGAGTTCGGCAACCGCAGCAACCCATTCCAGTCGACTCCAATAGTGCTTCGCTCCGTGTACGCACAAATAGAGCAGCAGGTCTTCGTCCGCGAACGTCTCTACTTCCTGGCCTCCCAAGGAGATTTTCTGACGGCGAGCAAACAGATCCTCGAAGTTCACCGGGAAGGGAAAACTCTTCGGGGTTAAGCCCCAATGCAGATCGACCACAGAAAACTTATCCTCGCCCACAAACGGCATCTCGCAATGCGTGCGCAGTTGCGAAGCCATTTGCGCGCTGGTGAGTTGGGGTTCCATGAGGAAGCCGGCAGACTGTAGTAGCTCCCTGGCGCGCAGAAAATCCTGCCTGGCGATTAGGAGATCAAGATCGCCGGCCTGTCGCAAGCCCACATCGTCGTAAAGCATTCCTCCCAGAACCGGACCCTTAAACGCGAGCGTGCGCAGCTTCTCCGTTTTGAAAAGTCTCAGAACCCCAAACAACCTATTCAACAGATAAAGATTGTCCTTGCGGCTGTTCAGCAGACCCCTTCTAAGCTGATCGAGTATGGTTTGAGGGACTAGATTTGCCGCCTGCTGAGTTACGTGATTCGCCAGAAGTGGTAGCAACCCGTGGGTAGTGGCACTCTCGAGCAGGTAGGACCAGTCGAGCTCTTCTTGAGCAAGACTGCGCAAGCGCTCACTCTCGCTTTGAGGCAACGACTTGCGCGCGATGCAAACCAGTAACTCGTGTTCTGCCTGATGATCTTTGAAAGGCAAATCAGCTCGTTGTCCGGCAAGGTCATTCATAGTTTTGGTAGTGTTGTTTCGCGTGCTTTCGTGGATCAATGCCCGGGAGTCGGAATAAAATGCGGTCCGCGAAAATACACGAAATCACACCAACTAAGCCTCTTCGCTTCTCGTCACTCGCCAGCTCGTGACGACCTTTTCTCAAGATTCGAGTTACGCTGAGTGCAACAACACTGTCTCATTGCTGCTCATTTGTCTCGTCCAGGACTCCGCATAGCGCCCATTCTGCAGCAACAGATTATCGTGTGTGCCGGACTCAATTATTCTGCCCGACTCCATCACATGAATCTCATCAGCATAGCGGGCGGTGGTGAAGCGATGTGTGATAACGATGGCAGTTTGCCCGTGGGCTAATTTCCGGAAGCGCTGCAACCAGTCCGCTTCCGCCCACGGATCGAGTGCACTGGTAGGCTCATCGAGCACGATGATCGGGGCGCGGCGTAGGAATGCACGCGCGAGCGCAATCCGTTGCCATTCACCCACGCTAAGTTCCGTGCCCCCCGTGAACCACTTGCCGAGAATGCTTGCATAGCCTGCGGGCAACCGCGAGACAATTTCTTCGGCGCCGGCTGCATTCACTGCGGCCTCAATATCGCTTTGCTGCGCTCCAATGCCGAGGTCGCCGTACTCAATATTTTCACGGACGGTGGCATTGTAGTGGACCGGCTGCTGAAATAGCACCGTGATTAGACGGCGCAGGGACGGGGTAGCAATCTGCCTGATGTCGGTTCGATCTATTTCAATCCCTCCGGCTTCCGGGTCATAAAAACGACACAACAACTTAACCAGCGTAGTCTTGCCTGCACCATTTGGGCCGACCAGAGCGACGATACGCCCAGCCGGAATGGTCAAACTAAAGTCGTCGAGCGCCAGATGTTCGCTATGCGGATAACGGAATGAAACGTTCTGAAAATTGATTTGATCATGGACGGCGCGTTGAGTCTTTGCCGACTCGACCGAAGGTTCGACGATCAGCGGCTCCAGCGCGAGGAACTCAAAAAGATTGCCGAGGAAGAGACTGTTTGCGTAAAGCTGACCGACGCTTTCAAGGAGCGTTCGCATCAGCCGCTGACCCTGGTTGAATGCTGCGTAGATTAGTGCCAGGTCTCCAAGCGTCACCAGTCCGAGCATCGCTTTCCATACCATCCAGACGAGTGCAGCGCCTGTGATCAGCAAGGCAAGAATGCCCGCGCCTAGTTCAGCGAGAGTTTGCCGGCGCGCCAGCCGCAATCTTTCATCACGAAGTTTTTTCCGCAGTGCTTGGAAAGCGGTTTGAAAGTGTTTACCGAGTCCGAAGAGTCGCAACTCAGCGGCAGTATCTACCGCCGTCAGAACCCAGTCGTAATACCATGTGCGACGTTCATCCGCAGTGGTGCGTTGCCGCCATTGATATTCCATCAACGCATAGCGCACCACCACAAACAGGGCCGGGAGCGTGCTGGCAACAAGGGCAAGCGAAAGCCAGGGCCCCAGCGGTAATAGAATGGCGCCCATGGCAACGAGCGTGATGCTGTTTTGAAAAAGGCTGCCAAGATTCTCGAGCAGGGCGACCGGACGGTAGCTCGCTTCGGAGCGGGCGCGGTGCAGGTGATCGTAGTAATCGGGGAATTCATAGAAGGCGAGATCAGCCGCGGCAGACTTCTGGTGGATCAATCCACTGATATGATCCTGTAACAGTTCGGCCTGCACCATGCGAATCCAACTAATGCTGCTGCGAGTTACTTCCATCAGCAACATCACCATTCCGAGCACTGCCACCAGCAGCAGGACTGCGCGTGCATCCGGCCAGGCGCCACCAGAGCGGAGGGCTGTGACAACGCCGTCGACGACGAGTTTGGTGAGATAGACGGCAGCGGCAGGCAGCAGCCCCTGCAGGATAAGTAGAAGGATCCAGGCAACGGTCCACGGACGCGCCACCTGCCACACCAGCCCCAACGCACGCGGCAAATGCGGCAACTGCGCCAACGCCTTACGCAGTTTGGCGGCTAGAATTTGAAGGCTCTCTGGCATCGATCGAGGTGGACTGGGCGATCCTCAAATCATCGGTGGGTCAGCTGAACTTCGACTCAGCTATAAAGCTCGAACACAAAGTTACGACTAGGGAAAATCACGCATTGTTCGGGGGCTTGCCGTTAGTGCCATATCTTATCGATAGCTCTCCTACGATAGTTAGAGCATCGCGCGCTGTTGTAAATTGCGCCGGGAAGTGCTGAGAAACCTCGGCCGCAATCTCTTCAAGAGATTTACCCCCGTCCATCCTACTGAGGACAAATTTCTGTATTTGACCGTGCTGGTTCAAAAATGGAGCATAGTTGCCCGCGCTTTTGCAAAGCTCAGAGGGTGAGAACGTATCGCCAAGGAAATTGGACTGACGGAAATCCGCTTTCAAACTTTGAGAATTTCCTCCGTGGAAAATTCGAGTATGCCATAGCCAAACATAATCTTGGCCAACAAGATTAGCTCGAATTGAGATCCGAATCAGATCCCCGTTAAGCACTTCAACGGGTTTAGTGAAAGGGAAGAGAGCGTTTCCGTAAATTAGTTCCGGATCACCTGGCCGATTGGAAAACTGAATGCCATCGACAAGCTCACAATCAAACCACATAGTGAGGCCGTGGGCCACACCAGGTCGGTTGACTGAAAACTCTATCTCGGCACTACAATTGGCACTACGTACATCGTTGTAATCGATAGTCTGCCAGCACATCGGCGAACCAAGCAATTGGTCTGGCTTTATTCGGGTCTTGGTCCAGGTATTAGTTACCCTGCTTTGCGCGCTAGTAAGGTCGAAGCCGTGTGCATTCGTAGTCCAAGGCCCCGTCAATTCGTCATAGCGCTCGGGCACCTCGACAACTGCAGCCCAAACCAAGTCTCGCTGAGGTACAAGCGAGCCCCCTGGTGCAAGAAATCGATCTCTAGCATCCTTGACCGACGGAATATTAGTGCGGAACCAGGGCAGAACGCCGCGTAAGTCTGAAACGACCACATCAGCCGCTTCTGGCAGCGTCACATTGGTCGAGAAGTCTTGAATGAATTCGATCCGATCGGAAAAACCATTCGCTGCAGCCGCTTCTCGCGCAACTTGAATAATATTGTCAGGTTCTATCGCATAGACACGACGCGCACCCAGCTGACATGCAGTAAACGCCATAATTCCAGGGCCGCTACCCAGATCCACAACCACTGAGTCTTGCTTCACAACGCGCCCTAACGCACTGGCATAAGCTTCCATGCGCGGAAGATCTGAGATCATCTTGCCGTAGGCGGAGAGGCTATACATGGGAGAGTTGTTCGGCCAGCTTTGGGACTCGCAGGGTGCTAGTCTGCTCAAAATCCCGAATGATGGATTCACACAACGCCGTAAGCTTTGCGGAGCTCGCATTTGGCACGAGCTTTCTCACCGTCACATTCTCCAAGAGGCGCTTCAGCACGCCAAATTCCCGCGCTCGCATCTGTCTATCCAGAAGATACGTTGCATAAGTATTTCCTATCAAAGACATCAGCGCTTCCCTGGGAGACAGGGGCTCAACGGTTGGTGACGCTTCGTTATCACTCCGTTCCCAAAGGATGTAGATTGCTGCGAGGCGCACCGGATCGCTATGAAATTGGTATTTGTTCTGAGTGAGATCCAGATAGCACTTCTCCCAAGTTGGAGTGAGTTTCGGCAACTCAGCGCAGTCGCCATATAGCGCCTTGACCGACGCGGGCCAAAGTCGAATACAAGGGTAGGCGGGCTGTACCAGAAAGAAAGTTTTGTGATCGACTAAACTGACCACATCCTCTGCAAGGATGCCGTATCCCATGTCAGCGAATGCTGCTGCGGTTGTCGATTTTCCAGCTCCTGCCGGCCCGACTATGGCAATCGCTTCCCCCCCTAGTACCACCGCGCTTGCGTGAAGGCAGACCCCCCCTCGTAGTAGGAGTATTAAGCCCATAACGGGGCCCAAGAGGTAGGTGGCAGTGTCCTCCAAAGTCAAAGTGTCGGACGGCCAAATGGCCCAAACTTTGGTCCCTTGCTTGTCGACAACAAACTCGGTTCCATCAGCGTAGCGAATTTGATAGTAGTCACCACCACTTAGCTGATGGATCTCGAGGCGAGGCTCACCATTCTGTGCTTGCTCACAACTCGAATACCAGATCTCCTTGGTGGTCTCCCCTGACCGAGACCACGTCGGCAGCGCGCCAAAGTGGATTCTGACGTCAACGGTTTTAGAAGGCCGACTCCGCGCGTCGATGCCCGGGATCTTGTGGTCGAGATTTATTTCTAGCCCGTAGACTGATGAATAGTAAGACACGGTTTACTGACCTCGGCCGTTTGCACTTTGACGGAACCATTTTTCAGGACTTTATACAGACACCCAGACGCTGGAATAGGGGTCATAAAAGTCGGACGCTCAACAAATTTTGCATACCGTCGAATCGATACCTATAGTTTACGGCAAAACGGTCTCCCATTTGCAGTGGTAATGAAGAACCGAGGTACCAGACCGTACTACGCCAACTGCTGTCATCGCTGGCTTCCCCAGGATGAGTCGACTGGGAAGTGTTGGGGCTAAGTTGCAATTCATGATAGAGGAGAAGCCCATTCAACTCGCCTGATGCGGTAGCACTCCCAGTCGACGTTAGATCGAGTGCGGTATCGCTGACCGATCGAAGGTCCAAATCCGCAAGTAATATCGGCGCTCCTAATCGGCTCCAATTTCGTGCGGAGCTAGTCTTTACGAAAAACTTATAAGGTGAGTTTTGCTCTAACTTACCTAGTGGCGTGAAATCAATATCATAGCGAGAGCTCCACTTATCCAGCGGCGCGGCAGAGAATAGGTGCTTCATTAACTCAGAAGAGGGAATTATGACGGGAAGACCCCATATTCGAACTTTGCTCGGCACCAGCAGCCCATTAGGTTTAACTAAACGTTTGAGCGCATCCAAGGTAACTTCCAGAACGCGTTCACCTAAAGGCTCGTGACCAATGACCTCACTGATAAGAACGTCAGCGCTTTCAGGCAAATCGATCTGCGTCGACCACCCCGGGACAAGTGTAATTCGGTCTGCGAAACCATTAATTTCGAAAAGACTCTTCGCAACCGTGCCGATACTACTAGCTTCAATTGCGTAGACATGACGTGCCCCCGCCTGCGCAGCGGCTAATGCGAAAACCCCCGTACCTGTGCCGAGATCTATAACTACGTCATCCACTTTGACCACTTCTCGGATTCCAGTCAGATAGGCTGACGTCCGGGCCGTGTCACTGAGCATAGAAATATGAATCCCAGCCGACTCGTAGCCTTTACCGGTTTTCTTAAGCGTAGGGCCTCGGTCCCTTTGGTCTAGCAGAATTCCTGCCCTGTAGAGTTGCAGGATCGTGCTAGTAAGGTCCATCGAGTCTTGTGCGCCCTTAATTCTCGACTCGAAGATTTGAAGCGCCTTGCTCAGAGAGGTTGGTTTCGAAAACACATCCAGCACCGAAAGGGCGTAAGATCCACACATGATGGATTTACCATTGGCGAGAATCTCTGTATTAGAACTGGAATCTACATTCACCCGAAGATCGGGGACGCGATACAGTACGGTGTGGGGGGTTAGTGCATTCATATGTCAAAACTGCTATCACTCTCAAACGAATACAGCTTGTTAGCAGAGCGTTCCGCGTTAATTCGATCAACCGCAACGCAAATGAAGGCTATGAAAAATCCGTCGACTACCAACAGGGAACGATTAATGGACGGCTGGTCTGCGAGGGCTGGCGCAGATACGGGCAGCGACGCTATTCGGAGAGGGAACTAGGGCCCAGTTAGATGGATACACAGTGCGCGGATAAAATATCAGACTAGGTTTTATCCGTTCGACCGCTACCAGTGTCATCATTACCCGCATTATCTCTCGTCTGGGTTATTGTGCGAATGTCGCCGTACACCACAAGCCTTGGACTATCATAGGTTTTCTTGGCAGGTTTCTTATCCTGGGAATCCATAACAAATCTCCGGTTTTCTCTGTAAGGTAATCGATCGTTGTTTCGTAAGCCATTGATCAAGACTAAAGGGACGCATATCAATCCACCAATCGCGAGTGTCTTCTCGAGGAGGCACAGTGCAAGTGACGCCTTTGTCGATGAATCTCAACAGTTCTGAAGAAGCGGCATAATCGTCCAACCTGCTTGTTGCTCGGCGGACACGGAGGAGAAACGGGTCTCCGGCTAACACTGTTTTCGGACGAAGACGAATTGGTTCGGGTAACCTACCACGCATCGCCCGGCGTATCAACTCTTTCCCAACGCACCAGGGCACTTCCGGAACTGCGAGCAGATAAGAAAGAAGACGAAGGTCGAAGCAGGGATGACGGGTCTCGCAAGCAATTCCGGTCACTCCAGGGTCGTCCGATTCGAATCGATATGGCCAGAAGGGTCCTGTGAGGGATTGCAAGCCTTCCCGTCGCTTTGAAGGATAGACAGGAGGCTCGTTAATTTCTTGCCAACGTCTAGACAGGTGAGATCGAGATGCAAAACTGGGGTTGAGCCAGGCTGGATATTTGCCGTACCGAGGCGCCCGCTTTATTCCAACTTGATGTTTGACCCACCCTCGAAATCCCATCCTCGGAAGTTCGCGGCGCTGGAAGACAAACCAACTCAAGTCTTTTGCCAACCGGGCAAAGCGAAAGTCTTTGATCAGATCAATACCATACGAGTGAGATGCAGTGATCGCCGGATCAAATCCGTATCCTGACAATACAACCCGACTTCTCAATTGGACTTGCCGGGTTTGATCTAGAGCTATTTTTCTCAGCGGTTCATGATAGGGTTCTGGCAACGAAGAATCATCGTCCGTTTCATAAAGCTCATAATCGTCGACCGACAAATAGTGGATTGGTATCTGCAATTGCTCGGCTACCAAACCGGCGTAGTAACGCTCCTCGTCTGTGAATAATTTGTCGTAGACGGCCGTGTAGGCTTGAAGGTCGAATGGCTGAGACCCTTTTGATAGTTGCTCATGAGCTACTGTCGTAACCGTGGTTGAATCAAGACCGCCGCTCATGAAAACACCCACGCGGCGAGTGCGCAGTCGATCAGAAACTGCTCGGTCAAGCAATTCATTGAAGCGATCAATGTAATCGGACTCGCGTCGGAAGCAAACATCCTCTTTTATGGAAAGGACCCAATACCGTTTGACCCAGCTGTGTTGCTCTGATGTCGCGAGAGAATGTGCCGGCATTAGCCTGGCCACTTGCCGGTAGGCGGTGATACCTGGGTCTCGACACATGTCGAAAAGAAGAAAGTCGCCAATGAACCGTTCATTTAGATCATCGGACACATTCGGATGAATGCGCACACAGTTGAGGGTGTTACTGAAAATGAAAGTCTGACCAATCTGTGCGTAGTAAAAGGGCTTAACCCCGAAATGATCGCGGGCGCAGAAGAGGGTGCGCTTGCGGCTATCCCAGATAGCGAATGCGAAGTCGCCGAGAAGATGCTTGACACAATCTTCGCCCCAGGCCTCGTAAGCGAAAAGGATTAACTCCGCATCATTGGGAGATCTTGATTCAGAGCCATGGCCATTGGAAGATGGTTGGCTCACACGTAGAGAAATTCGGACCTTCCTATTTAGTTTTTCTTCCAACTTCGCAATCAATTCCGCACGACCATCGATGCGTGCGTCTGCGGTGAGCCAGACTTTTCCATCCAGGGTTAGCGGCTGTTGTTCTGTTTCGGCCTCGAAGGTGGTGCGGAACATTGTGTGGCCGAACCCGATATTGCCATCAACCCAAACCTCTTGCGCATCGGGGCCGCGAGATGACATGAAGTCAGTCATTCGCGTGAGCAGTTCGCGATCCACCGGCGCTCCATCGAGATTGAAGATACCTACTATTCCACTCATAAATCCTGCTGCAGGGTTGAAGCAAACGGCCCGTTGATCGGCGAGCGGTTGAATGGCGCGAAGTGGTGGCCAATGTTGTCAGCGTCGTTCAGCACCAAGCCATCACACTCCACCCAGGCATGAGCTGCGAGTTCGTTTGTCTCTTTGCGTGCGCCAAAACGGATTTCGCTCCGAATGTTTCTTTGTTTTAAGAGCCACCAAAGAACCAGTGACTGTTGCAAACAGTTGCCGTGATAGACGTGGCGCGAAGCGATGCTAACAACTCGAGCCACTTCGCGCGCTTCAATAGCTCGCTGTGAATTGCTTGTCGTCTCTTTTGGAAACCTTCTCCCGGCAGTCTTTGCCATCAAACCTTGCCAATGTTTAAGGCCGAAGAGTTTCAGCGCTGCGGCTGTAATGGGCAATGCCATCGCCGCCTTCACGAAGACCCATCTCTCCCAGCGTTTGAGAGCCTGAACCTGGCGCAATCTATTCATCCGAAACTTCCACCAGCCCTTGATTCACCAACTCCTGCAATAGTGCCGTCATGTCGCGCCGGAGGACGTCAGGTGCCACGTCATACTCCTCAAGCAAGGCATCGTAGGCTGCCTGAATTGATTCTGAGTTGCTGAGCAACGTCAGGAACCGCGTGCCCACTTCGTCCAGGCCGAAGTAGCGTTCGCTGTTCAGGTTGAGAATTACTGACTCGCCTTGAAGGCCGGAGATTAGTACTTCGTCCGGCACCTTGACCCGATCAGTGAAGGATATTTCCATTTACTTACACCCCAATGAACATTGCTGGTATGAAATGATTACTAAGAGCAGGGACTAAGGCTGAGAGTTGCGGCCCCTCGAATTGCGTGGAGAGAAAATCTCTCCTCTTGACGCGACACCCCTACCCTCCGAACAGACCGGTGAATCAAAACGGCTATCTAAATCTGTCAACCAGCGCGGCGGGCTTTGGGTGCGGGCATCTTAGATAGGAAGCTTGAGCTAAGTCAAGAAGCTGCCACCAGTTATGTGGCAGGGTGCCAACTCAGAACGGCTCAATTCAATAGCGTCTTGAAGAGCATCGATTCTTTCAGGTCGCCGGCAAACTTCTCGAGCTTGTCTTCCGGCAGTGGCACGCCGGAGGTCCGACTCGCTTCCTCTGCCTTTATTTGTTCCACTGACTTACCTCGTAAGAGACTTTCCAAAACCAGAATGTGCTCGTCGCCGAAGCCTTCGATGCCCAGCGCGTTTGACTCTTTTGACCCCAACACTCTTATCTGAGATAACTCCTCAATCCAATCCAGCACTTTTTCGACCGGGTCGCCTTCCGGAAAACGCTGCTTCACCAGCGCCAGAATCTTTTCTCGTTGGGACACATTCAGAAGCAGGGCCAGGAAGAATCTATGTTCATCACCCGTAACACTACTCCGACGATTGTAAATATTTTGTTGGCGATCCTGCTCGTCGATAACGCTTGAAATTAGGTCCACCATTTCACCGTGAGTTGAACGGGCGCGTTTCATAAAACCTTCAAAGCGATCCTTGCCCTGGGACAGGCCAAACAAATCATCCAAGCCGCTCTTCCTCAATGGCGCTACTTGCAGCAGGATGAAAAAGCTGGTCTGAAAGTCTGACGAGCTGATCAAGTCGTTAATCATCTGGTCGGCGTCAGGATGTTTCATTCCCACCAATAAGGTGATTGTCTGCAGCTTCTTCGTCATCAAAACGTTTCGATAGAAGGGATTCGAAGCGAAGTAAGGCTTGTGGTAGTGGTACTGCACCGCTGAGGAGGGTGTGCCCTGGGTGCGAATGGTCAGCGTGGCCGACGGCCGATCGAGATGAAACAGCGAGTGGATGTATTGCCTGCCGGGTTTGATCTGCTTCACTGCATACTGCTCGAGCAGTTGCACCTCCTGAAGCTCTAATTCGCCTACCGAGAAGTGTTCGTTGATGATCTTGTCTTCGCGAAACTTGTAATGACTATGAATGCTGGAGCCAAGCAATACCTGGAAGGCCCCGGTGAAGGAGTGTTGATGAATACTGGTGGTACCGTCGAGCCAAAAATAGAGGTCGATGTGAAATCTCGATCCCGCGAATAGTGTTAACGGTGGCTGGCCAAAACTGCCATCGACATCACGCTGTTCGGGAAGGGTAGCGGCGGTATGTACCCAGCGAATGACGTCCCAGGGGTCGACCTGAGCGGGCAGGCTGGATTCAATCAGCGCTCGCTCGCAAAGGTCTGGAAACACCTCTTCACTATAATTCGCGGCTCGCCACCGGCTCTCAACCAATTCACCCAGTTGTCTGAACTCTTCCATCGGGGAACCTCGCTCGAGTTATTTGAATCTCGCTACGAAGAATATTGAGCAACCACGGATTAGGCAAGGCGCGTAAACGCTCTTTGCGCGTGCTCTGCTCTTTGGAGTGCGGCGGCTTGACGCCGCTTTTATTGTGGGCGTGATCGTGTTCCTTAGACCGCTTTTTTAAAAAGCTCTTCGGATACCATCACTTTAGGAACACACTGAACGGGATCGCCGAGGGGTTAATAGTCGTCTTCTATACGCACCTTGTCGATCTTGAAGCTGTAGATTGTCTTTATCGTCGCCGGAGACGCGGTTCTTTCAAACCAAGCGGCCGAACACCAGTTATATCGGTTGGCTACTTCGACCAAGCTATGCCTCACGGGATTCTGATGGACGTAATGCAGTCTAGCGAGATACGAACGCTCGTAAGTAAGCTTGGTATCCCAAAAATTGTACCAAACGCTGCGACCAAAACTTTTATCAAGTCGATTCACTTCCGTAGCCGATGCGGTGTGTAAGTTACTTAGCAATCTCCTTAACGACGTTCGATCGGCTTGGCTACGAGCGACGAAATGATAGTGATTGCTAAATACGGCCCAAGCCTCGAGTTGCCATTGATACTTCTTTGTTAATGAGAGTAGCTGATTCTCAAGTAAGGTAAGTTTCGCCGGGGTCTGAAAAATATGCTTCTTTCCGAGTGTAGCACCCGTCACTATGAAAATTCCGGACGAGTCGAGTCGATGAATCGGGGCATGTGGCCAATCCTTGGTCGGAGACATTGGTTGGGTCCAAGTTGAAAGGAATTCGAAAGTAGCCTCAATTGCCGCGACAAAAGCGGCGTCAAGCCGCCGCACTCCAAAGAGAGGCTTACAAGCAAATAAAACTGGACATTAACTGTTTTCGACGAAGGTGAGGTCAACCCGCACTATCGCTAACGTCCGATCGATCTGATGCCAAAAATTTGGCAGTAAGCGTTGTCGAAAAAATTTCTTTAGGTCGTTGATCTTTGACTCGAAGAGTGCTAGCTTTCCGACCGCTCAGACAGTTGATGTGGCGGTCTCCCGCCGACAGACCGTCTGCCTTCCGCTTCTATTGAGATTACGTCATGGGTCGGTAAACTCGTGGCGCACCCCGCCATCCGACAAGAGCGGTCATGGTCTTAGCGTTTCTTCGCGCTTAGACACTTCCACTAGTAAGTCGGGTCTTAAAACATAACGTCAAAGATTCCAGGTAGTCGAAACTCGACTGCTCATTTTGAGCACCCAGCCTTTAGGTTAGACGATCGATCATATGAGCTTCATGCAAGCTGAGTTCTTGGACCTTCGCCCAGAAGCACGCCGAGAGGAACTCATCACCAAAGAACTGGATGGTGAGTTGCTCGTCTATGACCGCAAGCGCGATCGCGCACACTGCCTTAACCAATCCGCCGCGAGCATCTGGCAAATGTGCGACGGCCGTAAGACCCTAACCGAGCTGGCCCACGAAATGATCAGACTATCCGCGAATGGTTTGTCGCCAGAAGCGGCTGAGGAGGTCGTTTGTTTTACGCTCGCGGAACTGCGACGCTCACACCTTTTGGAGGAACCGAAGGACGATAAACCCTGGCCGCAAACATTTCTGGGAATGCCGCGCCGCGATGCAATCCGGCGCATCGGGCTGGGGGCAGCGATTACTTTGCCCCTTATCATTTCACTGACAGTGCCCACGGCTGTTGAAGCCGCCGTCTCGTGTAAGAAACCAAACGTTCCCTGCGGCTCCCCACCTGAGTGTTGCACCAGCTGCGACACCACAGGGACTGGCAAGTGCATTTGATTTATCGAGAGCGCCTTGCGTTTGGTCGTCGAGTTCTGTTTTGCAGCAATAACAGTCGAGCGGGACTGCGAGAAAAGAAACAATGAAAGCGCCACATTTAAATCAATTGCGCTCACTCGGTAGGTTCGCTAGCTCTCTTGCCGCGCTCATCATCTGCGGGACAATAACGGCAGTATTTTTCTACGTCAGGACATTTGCCGCTTCGGAGCCTCTTTTCAAACAGGATTTCTCCAGCTCTACAATTGTTGCAGACTATGTGAGTGCCACTCCGACCAATGGACAATTCAACGCCATCGGAACATCCGGCGCTGGAACCACTATTTCGATTAACAGTGGGGCGCTGCAATTCACGCGAACCGCCAACGTCGGATCCTTTTCTCGCACAACTGACTTCAGTCCAATACCGACGGCGATGCTTTATAAAGTCGATATCAGCGTCTCTGGGAATTCAGTTGCCCAAACAAACGCGGCGACCTTCCAGCTTGGTTCTGGTTTTGGAACCGCCAATAATACCGAGACTAATGCAAGTACCTACGCACGGTTTGGTGTTAATTTCACAGCAACGGACGGCACGTACCAAATTAGAGATATATCCACTCTTACCAATAGCGGCGACGTTAGCGGCACTAACACAATTACCTGGGCCATAAATAATTCGGGCGCGACTTTGACTTACGTTGCTCCGGATGGAAATCAGGAAAGTGTAGCGAATGACACCGCCGATATCTGGATTGGATCGACCCGTTCCTTTAATGATCTTGCGGTACTAACGGCAGCGCAATCAATCTCCGATCTTAAGTTTGCGTTCACAGCGGGCGCAGGCACCATTCGGCTGGACAATATTCAAATCGAACCACTGTCAGGCCTATTTTATAGATCCGCGCAATCCGGAAACTGGAATAGCGCCTCAACCTGGGAAAGTTCAACCGACAACGCCATATTCTACCCAGCGCTTAACCCACCAACTTCCGCAGCCGGGACGAGCGCGATTTTGAGCGGACACACCGTCACGGTGACAAGTGCTGTCAATGCTGATCAGCTCACCGTTAACTCCGGTGGGACGCTGGTGGTCGACAGTGGTGTCACGCTGACGGTTGACGATGGAACCGGCCTGGATCTGACTGTTGATGGGACACTCACAAACTCTGGGACGTTATCCCTGAGCTCTGCAAATGTGAATATTGGTGGCAGCTTTGCCAGTTCGACCGGCACCGTCACGCCGGGCACAAGCACCGTTAACTTTAACGGTTCAGGTGCTCAGTCCGTGGCAGCTGTTTCTTACCACAATTTGCAATTCAGCAACGCTGGCACAAAGTCGTTTCTGAATGGCACGACCAGGATCAAGGGAATCCTGACATTCTCTGGGTCGGCCACAGGCGATGCCATATCAAACAGCTCTACTATTGAATTCAATGGAACTACTCCGACGATCCTCGGCACGTTCAGTCCTTACTACAACCTTCACCTAAACAACCCGGCTGGGATTAGCACCTTGACTGCGATAACGGTCAACGACACTGTAAGAGTTAAGCAGGGCACTTTCACCAGCGGCAGCGACTATCATCACGTACTAATTGATGCTGCCGGCACGCTTTCACTCTCCGCAAACATCACCGTCAGCGGCAATTGGACTAACAACGGGACTTTTATTGCCAACGGAAACACGGTCACTTTTGATGGTGCGGTTAACCAATTTATTGGCGGAAGTTCCATCACACCGTTCGCCACGCTCACTGTCAGCAACACCGGCACATCACCGAATAACGTCGTCTCGTTATCGCAACACACCAGCGACACAGCACTCACTTTGAACATTGGCGTGTTTGATCAGGGAACATCTTTTAATCTGACTTCGGGAGCGGTGACAGTTAACCCGGGTGCAACCTGGCGCAATCTGGGCACAGGTGAGGTGACGCTTTCAGACACGGTCACCAACAACGGCACGATCAACCTGAATGCAAATGGCCAGACCTGCGGCGATCCCGACGACATATCCATTAGCTCATCGCAGCCAGGGCAACGCACCTGGTCGGGCGGTGGGACTTTCACCCTCGTCGATGTTGAGGTTCAGGGCCAGGGCGGATTGACCGCCATTACGGTTAGAAACGGAACCAACTCCGGCAATAATTCGCCTGCATGGGTCTTTGTCTCTGACTGCCTGGGTCTCGGCCAAACTTATACCTGGCAACCCGTCGCGGCCAGTACTGACTGGCAAGTGGGTGCAAATTGGAACCCGGATCGCGCGGTGAACAATGTTGAGGACGTGATGGTATTCGACTTTGACGAGACGAATAGCGCGATCGTCACCAATGTGCCCACGCAAACAATTGCCGCCCTTCGTCTGGTCGATGGCGTCACGGTCACCATGAGCTCCAACGCCGCCAACACGCTCACGATCAGCGGTGGCGCGGCAAACGCGTTCACCATTCCGTCCAGTAATTCATTGACGGTTCAGGGAACTAACGCGCTTAAGATTGCTTTGACTTCCGGATCCAGCGGCTCCGTCAACGGCAACATGTCCTTTACCAATGGAGCACACCAGTTAACAGTGGTAGGCGGGGGCAATATAACCTTCTCCGGCACCGCGCTCTTCAGCACCACCTCCAGCTATGAAGCCAACACTCATCCGTTTGGCACCGGCACAAGTGGGAATGGTTCGAGCAACTCAATCATCTTCGACAGTAACGCCACTTATTCCCACGGCGCCGGCGGCAGCCCGTTTGGTTCAGTCGGCGCTGGTCCGGTCGTGGTCTTTACACCGGGTAGCGGCGCAACGGCGAAGATTCTGAATGCGACCAACTTCCAGGCCAGTGGTCGCGCCTATGCAAATCTAACTATTGGGGACGGCAGCAGCGCGGTTAACGTCAGCGACACTGGCTCCGGAAATTTCGAGTTCTATAACTTAACTATCAACAGCACGCTCACTAACAACTCTTCACTAAGCTATGGCGGCTCGGGATCGAGCGTGGTCACGATTAAAGGCAACATCACTAGTAATGGACACGGCCCAGGGCCGGATGTCATTGGCGGGACCGCTCCAGACGTCTTCTTAACTGCCGGTGACGAGATAGTTATCGATAGCGGTGGCCCCATCACATTTGGCAACGACGGCACAAACGCGCGAGCGATTCTCTTCAGCAGCGATGCCACACTAAACAGCGGCACTACTTTAAATCTGGCTCGAGTGGTGCAGATGGGACTAGGTGCGGCCGGCATTCTTACCGACAGTGGAACAATCGTTCCGAATTCGTCGACCCCCGGTTATGTCGTGGGCGCGATCATGAGAGCGTCGATCGTTGGCAGTTACATTTTTGCAGTCGGCCTCGCACCGCCTACGCCGGCCACATCCGGCTACACGCCGGTGGAGCTTTCGAATGCGATTGGCGGAGGCACTCTCACCGTTAGAGCTGTCGACGCTCCAACCTCGCACCCGTCGGTGATTGACGCAGCGTCGCTGGACGAATACTGGACGTTGACTCTAAATACGGGCTCACTGACGACCGACCTGAAATTTACGTATCTCGAGGCTGATGTAGACGGCACCGAAGCAAATTACCGGGCGATTAGGATTAGTGGTCCCACCATCGTCAACCTGCCAACGACGATGAATACCCTCGACAACACGGCCTCCGTTTCAAACATCGGCACCTTCTCGGATTGGACTTTGGGGGAACCCGTCGGCCCAACCGCGGTGAAGTTGAAGCACTTTAGTGCTGAGAGTTTCCCGGATGGAGTGCAGCTAAGTTGGGAGAGCGGTTTCGAAGTAGATAATCTCGGTTATCACGTTTATCGCGAGCAGAACGGCACGCGCACGCGTGTGACGCCTTCCCTTATCGCCGGTTCAGCCCTCACCGTTGGGCAGGGCAATCAAATGACCGCCGGTTATTCCTACTCCTGGTTTGATCCCGACGGAACACCTGAAACCGCTTACCACCTCGAAGCGATCGATTTGAACGGCAGCCGTCAATGGGCTGGGCCACTCGCTCCTGCCGCCAGTCGCCGGCAAGTTTCTCCCAGACGCGGTCAAGCCAAACTGTTGAATGAACTGACCTCAACTTCGAGGAACGCGGCTGCCACAGTAACGGCCAGTTGGCCGGCTGCGATGACGTCACCAGCGGCTGACTTAATAGTGTCGACTGAGGCGCTAGTGACGAGTCAGGCGATTGCAGCGGGTCAGGCGGTAAAAATTCAGGTTCGGCAAGACGGATGGTATCGAGTGACGCAGCCTGAACTGGTGGCTGCTGGATTTGATCCGGCCGTAGACGCCCGCATGCTTCAGTTGATAGTTGACGGGCAGGAGGTGCCGATACATCTGAGCACCGAAGGAGCAGTTCTGGGTGACCACGATTCACTTGAGTTTTACGGCGTCGCTCTCGACACGCCAACGACCGACACGCGGACTTATTGGTTAATCAGCGGGACTACCGCCGGGCAGCGCATGCTCGTAAGGCGTGGCAAGGTCAAGCCAGTCGATAAGAAAGCAGAACCGGGTCTGCGGGATTTCAACATGACGACTGAGCGTCGCGAAAATTCCATCTACTTTTCCAGCCTGCTGAACGGCGAGCAGGACAACTTCTTTGGCAGGCCTGTGCTCGCCGATCCGGTAACACAGGAGCTTGTTGTTACCGGGCTCGCATTGGATTCAGCCGCGAAGCCTGAACTTGAAGTCGCCTTGCAAGGTCTAACCAACGTCGGGCATCAAGTTGAGATCCGGATTAACGGCACACATCTTGGCGCCGTGACCTTCACTGGGCGAGAACATCGGGCGGCAAAGTTTTCCGTGAATCTCGGCCTGCTCCGCGAGGGCAACAACACTGTCACCTTAAACAGCTCGGGCGGTTCCGCGGACGTCAGCTTGATCGATTTTGTGCGTTTGACTTACCCACATCGATATCGTGCCTTCAACAACTCGCTCAGGTTTACGGCGCCGGGCGGCCAGGTCGTCAGTCTCACCGGCTTCACCAATCCGAAGGTGCGAGTCATTGACATCACCAATCCGAATTCACCCACGCAGTTGTCTGCGAATGTTACGCCCGCTGACGGCGGCTATACCGTTAAGGTGCAATCGCGCGGGACAGATGTCCGAACAATGATTGCTTTCACTGATGAACTAAGTGGTCATCCCGGGGCAATCACTCCCAACCAGCCTTCAAACTGGAGTGCGGCGACCAATAACGCCGACATGGTAATCATCACGCACAGGGACTTCCGCGAAGCCGTTGAGCCCCTCGCTAATTTGCGTCGCAGTCAAGGATTGAACCTCGCCATAGTGGACGTGGAAGACGTCTACGATGAGTTTAGTTACGGAGCGCATACTCCGCTCGCAGTGAAGAATTTTCTGAATAGTGCAGCCGGCAACTGGAGCCGCGCGCCGCAGTTTGTGCTGTTGGTTGGCGATAGCACATGGGATCCGCGCGACTATCTGAAGAAGGGGACGAATGACTTTGTCCCCACAAAACTGATCGATACTCAGTTTATGGAAACCGGCTCTGATGATTGGCTTGCTGATTTCAGCGGGGCCGGCTTGCCAGCTATGGCTATAGGAAGGTTGCCGGCTCGGACGGTTGCAGAGATTAATCTGATGGTTTCGAAAATTATGTCTTATGAGCAGGAGCGGGAATTGAATGCCCCACTCCGCGGAGCAGTGATGGTTGCCGACAGTGGCTTCGAGCAACAAAGTGCGGAAGCAAGCGCGTTGCTGCCTGCCGGCATCACCGTGCAGTCGATTAACCGGTCACAGGTCGGAAACGACGATCTCATGCGTGGCCAGGTGGTTGACGCGCTCAACCAGGGTCCAATGATCGTTAACTACTTTGGTCATGGCTCAGTGACTGTTTGGACAGGCGCAGGACTCCTCGATTCAACCCTGGCGAGTGGTCTGACAAACGCAAACGCCCCTTCGATTTACGTGATGATGACCTGTCTCAATGGCTATGCGACTGATGCCAATATCGACAGCCTCGGCGAAGCGGTTCTCAAGGCACCCAATGGCGGCGGCGTGGCAGTTTGGGCTTCGTCCGGCTTCACGGAACCGATGGCTCAATTCGTTCTCGATCGCGAGTTTTATCGGCTGCTGTTTAACGGGCAACCCATACGCTTGGGTGAAGCGGCCAGGGGCGCGAAGACCGTCGTCAGCGATCTCGACGTGCGCCGCACCTGGGTACTTCTCGGCGATCCGGCCATGAGGATTCGGTAACCCGGCCGACGGCGGCGACCGGTCAACACGCCCCGCCGGAGCCTACTACACGACGCCCTTTTTGCGCTCAGCGCCCGTCAGTCGTTTGATCTATTTCGAGGGCATACTTCGCCTTTGCCCTTTAGAGCCTGACATGTTAACTTTTCTGCCATTCCGACTCACCGCTGCGTGATTTGTTTGCGGCGGGATCTGATCTCCAGGCAGCGCCTGGACTCCAGCTAGACCAATAATTTTCCGATTTCGCAAGCATAAATAGATTCAGTTGTATGAAAGAACCTTCGGATCTCGCGAAAGCGCTTGACGTAATTTTGAAGAGTACAGCCCTCGAGCATTCCAATGGCTCGAACCGTAACGGTTACGCCACTCCGCCCATTGTTGCTTACGGTGAAGAGAATTCACCTGAAGGCGAGATGCATCTGCGGGATTACTGGCGAACCATTAGCAAGCGGCTGTGGTTAATCATCGGTATCGCCGCTATCGTTTCGACGATAGTTGCGCTGCGGCAGGCTCGCCAGCCCGATGTTTACCAGGCCACCGCGCGCGTGCAGGTCGACACGGAAAGCGTTAGCCCCGCCCTGGGCGCTTCAAAGGGCAGCTCCTATTACATCGATAACACCTACATGGATCCGGAGTATTTCAATACTCAGGTGCAAATTTTTTCCAGTCCGACACTCTTGCGGCGCGTAGCCAAGACGCTTGATTTGGAACACAACCAGACTTTTCTGCAATCGCGGGTTGAGAACCGTTCGACCTGGCAGAACCTCTGGCGGATGTTTGGCTTTGGCTCGGCGACGACCGCCCCTACCTCACCACAGCCGGCTACGCTGGCACAAACGCGCGGACCAATGTCGACCAATGCTTCCCTGTCCACCGACAATCCCGAAGACATAGAGCGGATGAATCCGTACGTGGAGTCGCTGCAGGGCATGTTGGATGTGGCGCAGGTGAAGAAGACTCGCCTGATAGACATTCGCGTGAGTCATACGGATCCGGTAGTCGCCGCGAAAGTGGTTAATGCCACCGCTGATGCGTTTGCCCTATGGAACCTGGAAGTAAAAACGAAGACCAACTCCATTGCCGGCACCTATCTGCAGAAAAGAATTGCTGAATTGCAGTCACAGATTCGCAATGGCGAAGAACAGCTCGTCAATTATGCGAAGAGTAATGAGATTATCTCTCTCGATGCCAGTCAAAATACGGTCGTCGAGCGTCTGGTGGGTTTGAATAGAGAGCTGCTGGTCGCCGAAAACGAGCGCAATCTCGCGGAAGCCACCTATCGCGCCAGCCTTGCCCCTGGCGCTGCCGAAGCCAATGCCGAAGTTACCGACAAGCAAATCGCGGAATTCAAGGGCCGGTTGGCGGCGTTGAAACAAAACCGCGCGCAGTTGCTGCTCACCGACACTGAAGAGTCTCCGGAAGTTAAGGATGTAAACGCGCAGATTACCGTGCTCGAAAAGCAGTTGGAGGAAACGCGTGGTAGTGCCAAGCAGGTGATCGCCACGAATTTGCAGAGTAATTACCGCAAAGCATTGGATCGCGAAAATGCGCTGCGGCAATCGTTCAACAAGCAACGCTCGGAAACGGTGCAGCAGAATCAAGCAGCCATTAACTACAACATCCTTAAGCAGGAGATTGAAACGAACAAAGGTCTGCTCGAGGGCCTGATGCAGCGTTCCAAGGAAAACGACGTGACCATGGCGGGAACGCCAAACAACATACACGTCGTTGACTATTCAGCCATACCCAAGGGGCCTGTTGGTCCCAAGCGGATGCAGGCAGTATTTCTGGCGCTCTTTCTTTCGCTTGGGTTTGGCGTCGGTCTCGCACTATTCCTTGAGTATCTCGACGACACGTTGAAGAGTCCCAGCGACATTGAAAGTGGGCTTCGGCTGCCTTCGCTGGCAATCATTCCTCTTGCCAGCCGGGGCCCGCAACGCTTCCTGCCCATCGCAAAGGGACTGCAGCGGGCAAACGGGAATTACGGGCCAGAGCTCTTGATAAATTCCGAGAGCCCCAGCCTCCAGGCGGAAGCGTATAAACACCTGCGCACTTCGATTCTGCTCTCGACGCCAGGGCGTTCGCCAAAAACTCTGCTGGTCACCTCGAGTGTTCCTTCCGAAGGCAAAACAACGACGGTAGTCAACACGGCGACGGTGTTGGCTCAAACGGGCGCCACCGTATTGGTGATTGACGCTGACATGCGACGACCGCGACTGCATCACGTTTTTGGTTTGAGCAATACAGGCGGTCTGAGCGGTTTGCTTTCAAGCGACGTCACTGAGGCTGAAATTCTTTCGATGGTCGAACAGTACCGAGACTCAAATATTTATCTGTTGCCCTCCGGTGCAATTCCGCCGAACCCCGCCGAGTTGCTGGGTTCGTCACAAATGAAACGATTGCTGGAAATTGCCGGCCAAAGCTTCACCCACATCGTTATTGATTCACCTCCCATCGCTTCTTTCACCGACGGCGTTCTCATCTCAGCGCTTGTCGACGGCGTGATTCTGGTGGTTCATGGTGGAAAAACTTCGCGGCAGGTAGTGCGGCGTACTCGTCAGATGCTGCAGGAAATCGGAGCGAAGATTATCGGTGTGGTGCTGAACAAAGCGGATCTTCGCACGCAGGATTATTACTACTATCACTACGATTCGAAAGACTCTTACACCCAACCTAACGCCAATGGCGGCGGTGCGCCTTCGAACTCAATCTCAGTGGTGCCCGGAAAAGCGATTGGCGCATCAGCCGGCACTACAGAGAAAAATCCGTAGCCTCCCTTGCGTGGACAGGACGCTTGACCATCCGGCAGGGCCTTCAGTCGTCGCGGATTGCCATTCTTCAGCTACCGACTTATTATCTTTTCCCGCGCCGCCGGAGTGGCGAAATTGGTATACGCACCAGACTCAAAATCTGGCGAGGTCACACTCATGTCGGTTCGAGTCCGACCTCCGGCACCAAATCCTTCCGCATCTCCAGGAACCCCCCGCGGGCTACTGCGCCCTAACTTTCACGCTGGTAAAATTCCTGCGCCAGATGTCCATCCATAGGCGCCGCGCTGAAGCTTCTGGTATTGGTGAGGTTGTCGGTCGTGCGGTTTCCCAACAAATTAAATAAGTCGCGAATCTGTTTAGTACAGTACGCAGTATCCGCCTTGGCGGTGGGGTTCAAGATTACAAAAATAATGCTTATTCTGCCGGTTTTCCCACTCTGTCACGCCTGATTATTTTTGTTTGGCCATTGGCTTTTGGTTTGCAATCAGCTCTGCTCACTCCAGAGTCGGGGGCTTGCTGGCGCGTTGTTTAGCATCACTCACAAAAACCATCGACACAAGCCGCATTGTCGCCTGTGCCGCGAACGGCTACGGGGACACGAGCTTCGTTGTCCGAGATGTGAGAGCTGGATTCTATCGGGCAGGCTGGGCGTACTCGCCGGAATTGCCATCGTCGTCTCGATTGGTTTGCTGAGATTCATGGAACTCCTCTAATTCGACTACCTGATCAGTCAAAAAGTATTAGATGAGTGGAGCTGAGAGTGAAGAAGCACCAGCGGCTACCCTGTTGGCCGGGTTATCCCTTCCTTTATCGGTCCGGTTTGCTGCTGCGATATGCGCTCGACAAGCACTCGAGCCGCAAATAGAATTGGCTTTACCACCCCCTTCCATAAGATTGCTCTCCCGCGCGGCGTTCCGCCGAAAGGATACTCTATGAGAAAACTGATTTCTGTACTCGTACTATTAACGTTCTTAGTGCTGCTCGAGGTGCCGGCCTCGGCGCGAACTTGCGGGAGACTTAGGCATCGACACAACAATGTCTGGCACACTCATTCCAGTTGTGTGGGCGATGGCCATCGGCACGGCAGAAGTTTCTGGCAAAAGCATCGTGACAAACTCACCACTGCTGGTGGCGCCGGAGCTGGAGCACTAATCGGCGGTATCGCAGGAGGCAAGAAAGGCGCTGCCATTGGAGCCCTTGCCGGCGGGGGTGGTGCCGCTGTCTATACTTACGGAATCCGCAAGCGTCGCCGCTCAGCCCGGTATTAGCTTTTCTACCAAGGTCAGAGTGCGCCGCCCGGCTTGTGGGGCTGCGCACTTTGAATCTCCGCTACACAACCTAAACTCCTCTCCGGGGGCTACTTACCCCTGTGTAAAAACATGTTTGCCACTATTCCTCAAAATCTGTAGAATGGCAACCCTTGTCCCTAGAGGGCGGGACTTCCCTCAGTTCAGACCCTCCAACCAGGCCTTATCTATCAAAATCTCGCGGTACTCACCCGCTCAATCCCCAGGAGTTCAGACAATGGATGGAAGTCCGCGCTCACGAATTCTAATCGTCGATGACGAACCTGAAATAACCGCAATCCTTAAGGATCTCTTCTCTGCCGAACACGACTGCATCACCGCCGGCTCCGCAGAGCAGGCGCTGGAGCGGTTAAGCCAGCGGGAATTCGAACTGGTCGTTAGCGACATCACCATGCCCGGAATGAGCGGTCTGGAAATGATTCCCCACGTAAAAGAAAAGTCACCCAACACCGTGGTAGTCATGATTAGCGGGATGCAGACGGTAGAGAGCGCAATCGGCGCGCTTCGGCTGGGTGCGTTTGATTACGTTATGAAGCCGTTTGACCTTCGTCAGGTAGAAGCTGTGGTCAAACGGGCCCTCGAACATCAAGATCTGATCGTCGCAAAACAGCGTTACGAAGATCATCTGGAAGAATTAGTAGAACAACGAACTGCTGAACTGGACCAAACCCTAAACTCTCTCGAAGACGCATATCGATCGACACTGAAGGCGCTTACAGCCGCGCTTGAGACCCGGGACCTGGAAACGCACGGGCATTCTGAGCGCGTTGTTACTTACAGTTTACGCTTGGGTCGTGAGTATGGTTTGGACAGCAAGCGCATGAAGTCGCTTGAGTTTGGTTCGTTGCTTCACGACATCGGCAAGATTGGGGTGCCAGACTTGATTCTTCGCAAACCGGCAAAGCTTACCGAGGAAGAATGGGTATTGATGAAGCAGCACCCTACGCACGGCCAGCAGATTTTGCGCGGTATCGAATTTCTTGAAGGAGCTGCGCGTGTCGTGGCCCAGCACCACGAAAAATGGGATGGCTCAGGCTACCCACTGGGACTGAGCGGTGACTCGATTGACTTGTGCGCCCGGATATTTTCAGTCGCTGACGCCTTCGACGCCATGACCAGCAATCGCGTTTATCGCAAAGGCAAGCCTTACCAGGCTGCCGCGCAGGAACTGGATGATTGGGCTGGAAAGCAGTTTGACCCGGAGGTAGTTAAGGCATTTCACCGAGTGCCACAAAGCGATTGGGACGAGCTGCACGCAAGGTCATTAATGAAAAAAGACGATCAACTCGAAGTGCGCCGCATGGTGGAAATGCTTGAGTCGCAGCTCGAGGCCGTCGTCAGTTAATCCCGAAACTTTCGCTCGATATTCACTCAGCCTGCGAAGGCACCACGTAACCACGCCGCGAGCGCACATTTAAACCCACCCGGCGCGAAGCAACTTCAATTCGACGATATTCGCCCTGCCTTGCATAGGCCAATGGCCGCTTAGGTCTGTACGTCACCACGTATTCCGCACCGATCTCGCGGGCTGCTTCCTTCGCCTGTGCCAGCATCTCGTCCGCAGTTTTTGGTAGATAAATTCGGCCGCCCGTTTCGTCAGCAAGGCTAGTCAACACTTGTTGACTTTTCCGCACCTCCGCCTCATATCCCTTTCGCTGGCGACGCATCTCGGGGTCAAATCGGATGCCGACGCCAAACGTCGGACTGCGGGTTGTCCCCGGTGGTTGAGTCGGATCCATGGTCCTAATCGGATCTGAAGAGTTTGGCATCTGCCCTGTCGCCAACGAGCCCGATTTCTTATCGCTTTGCTGTCTCACATATTCCGTGTAACTAATGATGTGAACGGTGGCTCGAACGCCCGCCAGTTTCTTTAACGCTTGTGAACGATCAATCTTTCCTCCCGGCGAATCTACTCCGTCTGTAATGAACACTACGTGGCGCGTGCCTTCGGGCCGCTCTTTAAGCAGCTGCGCCGCGGCAACCATGGCATCGGAAAACCGGGCACGCTTTCCAGATGAAAGTTTCGTCCTCAGCGCTTTTAAAACGGAGGGCCGCTCAAGGGTCCAGTCCTGCAGTAACTCAACCGAGTTATTAAACTGCATTGCAGCTATCCAGGTGTTAGCTGAAAGTTGATTCAGCAATTGGGTAGCAGCATTTCGAGTTAGACTGACTCGCTTTGAAAGACCGCCGAGTCCACTTAACTCACCGCCGGTATCCAACACGAGCACCACGTTTGCGGGAATGTGTCGCGCACTCCTGATCTGCTGAGCAACGCCGTCCTCGAGTACCAGGATGTCATCGGGCACGACCGCCGGATCGTAATTGCCGTATTGGTCCACCGCTATCACTGGCAAGCGCACTTCTTCAGTAAAAACCTTAACGGGCTCGTCCTGTTCGTTTGGCGGCGTGGTCGTTGGCACCGATTTTGGGGGCTGTTGGGCGCTAACAGAGGTAGTTACGCAGAACAGCAGAAACGGGATTAGAGTTCGATATTGGAACAAAATATAGCCCTGGGGTTTTAGGAAATTGACGGAGGTTTGATGCGGGGCCGGGCGCTTTCGAGTTGCCCACTTTAAACAAACTTAGAAGTTTGTGGCCTTGCGGGCCTGCGACTGCACTGCTGTAATGGCCACCGCATCGACGATGTCCTCTGCTTTGCAGCCGCGGGACAAGTCGTTAGCTGGTTTGTCGAGTCCCTGAAGAATGGGCCCGATGGCAGTGGCGCCCGCCAACCTTTCGGTCAGCTTGTAAGCTATGTTTCCGGATTGCAGATCCGGGAAGATCAATACATTTGCCTGACCGCCCACGGCGGACCCGGGAGCCTTCGATTGCGCCACCGACGGCAGCAAAGCCGCATCCGCCTGCAACTCTCCATCTATGATCAATTCCGGCGATCTCGCCTTTACGGTTTTCGTGGCCTCCACCACTTTGTCGATCAAACGATGTTTAGCGCTTCCTTTTGTCGAAAAAGAGAGCATTCCTACGCGAGGCGTCGCTCCCAGCAGCGCAAGGCATGAATCCGCTGAAGCAATGGCAATTTCAGCTAATTCGGCCGCGGTCGGTTCAATGACAACGCCACAATCAGCGAAAATCACGGCACCGTCGTGTCCAAAATTCGCGTCGCGCAAAGCCATCAGGAAAAAACTCGAGACCAGCTTGAAGCCAGGGCGTACACCGATACAGTGGAGGGCCGCGCGCACAGTATGAGAAGTCGTATTCGTAGCTCCAGCTACTGAACCGTCCGCCTTGCCATGCCTGACCATGAGGTTTCCGTAATACAGTGGATCGGCCAGGAGCGTGCGAGCTTCATCAGCCATCAGGCCCTTGGCGCGGCGCATCTCATGAAACAGCGCGGCCATAGTTTCGAAGTCCGTCGCTGTGCGGTGGTCCAAAACCGCGACGCCACCCAGATCCACTCGTTCACGATGAGCTGTTTCGCGAATCGTTTCTTCATCGCCCAAGAGGGTTATCTGCGCCAGCCGGTCCCGCGCACAAATCCCCGCAGCGACAACCGTGCGAGGATCGTTGCCTTCGGGTAGAACAATATGTTGAGTCTTGGAGGCTGCGCGTTGACGTATGCGTTCAAGTATGTCCATAGACTAGGCGGTGACCGGCGTTTGTTGAGGAGGTGAGTCTAACTAACCCGCGCTGGGAGAACAAGCCTTGCTGGGTACGGAATACCGGCGCAAACCACTCATCAACGTGACACTTACTTCGGGTTTTAACTCGTGATAGTTTAGGATTACACGCACAAACTGTTGAGGAGGACCAATGTCTGAAATCCTGGCCAAGCGCCGAATAAGAAACCTGTTACTGTTCATCCCCAACATGCTGTTGCTCTGTTTCCGACTGCTGACGGATTCGCGCGTGCCCACAACTGAACGCGCGCTAGTGGCCGGCGCTATCGTTTATGCGATTATTCCGTTCGACCTGCTTCCGGATATGATTCCTTTCGTCGGCCAAATCGACGACGCTTATTTGATTGCCTTAACGCTGTTGCGCCTGATGGAGCGGACAGATCCAAAGGTTGTCAGGGAACATTGGAGTGGTGGGGGAGACGTGGTGGAGCTTGTAGGAGCAGCGGCCATGCTGGCCGCAAAATTCCTCCCGAAACCAATTAAGCGCGTCTTGACCTCTCGAGTGGAAGTGGCTCCCGACCAAGGTGAAAACGGAAAAGGACTTCCCAAACCTTTACTAGTGGTGCGGCCCGAACCGGAACCGGAACGCCGCGTGGAAGGCCCGCAATAATCCAACTCAGGTAGTCTTAAGTCTCTCTAAAAGCTTGTCGTGGATCATGTCAAAACCCCCGTTCGACATGATTGCAACCACGTCACCTTCGCGAAGTTGCGGCAAGAGGTGATCAATGATTGCCGCCGCGTTAGGGAAGGAAAAAGCGGGCTTGGTTTGGTTGGAGATATCGGCGATCAGTTTGTTGGTGTCCAGTGTCTGTCCCTTCTCCATGGCCTTTTGGCTGTCGAAAACATTAGAGATGACAACGTAGTCGGCAGCGGAAAAAGCATTCGCATACTCTTCCTGAAAGACGGCTAAGCGGGATGACCACGAGCGTGGTTCAAAAACGGCCACGAGGCGCCGCTCGCGGTATCTATTGCGTAAGCCGCGCAGTGTTTCACGTACCGCCGTCGGGTGGTGTGCGAAATCATCGATGACAGTCACTCCTCGCTCCTCGCCCCTAACCTCTGCGCGGCGGCGCACGTTCTTGAAGGTGCGCAGGGCCTCGCCGATCCCGTCTTTTGAGAGCCCCCAGGCGTCAGCAGCGATGATCACAGCGAGACAGTTGAGCAAATTAAACTCGCCAATTAGCGGAGTTTCAAAGTTTCCCCAGGGGCGTCCCTCGCGCAAAATGGCAAACTTGCTCGTATCTCCTGAAAAGTCCACCTCGCAGAGTTGCCATTTTGCGTCCGCTGTTGTTCCAAAGGTGTCCAACTGAGTGAAGAGCCGGTTTCCCATCGCAGAAACAACATTGCGAACGTTCTCGCTGTCCCAACCAGCGATCAATCTGCCGTTAGCTGGAACCAGATTTATTAACCTGCGAAAAGCCAACTTAACGGCGGCCAGGTCGGGATAAATATCAGCATGGTCAAACTCGATGTTGTTGACGATCGCGATCTCAGGCAGGTAGTGCATGAACTTTGGGCCCTTGTCGAAGTAGGCGGTATCGTATTCATCACCCTCAATGACAAAATACTCGCTCTCCGTTACGCGAAAACTGGAACCAAAATTTTGCGCTACGCCGCCGATCAAGAAGGATGGGGCAAGACCGCCCTGGTCCAGCACCCACGCGGCGATGCTGGTAGTAGTTGTCTTGCCGTGCGTACCCGCTACTACCAGCGAGCGGCGGCCCCGGATAAATTCTTCTTTTACGACCTCAGCCTGTGAGCGATAGATAAGTTTCCCGCTCAGAGCCGCTTCCAGTTCCGCATTGCCCCGGGGTATGGCGTTGCCCACGATCACACAATCGGGCGCAGGCTGTAGATGTTCGGGGCGATAACCTTGGTTTACGGGGATGCCGAGAGAAGCCAGCATGGTAGACATAGGCGGATAAACGTTCTCGTCCGAACCCGTTATGCGATGGCCTCTAGCTTGAAGCATGCCGGCCAGTGCCGCCATTGCCGTACCGCAGATTCCGATTAGGTGATAGTGCATGGAGTTGAGTAGGTGTGGGTGAACTGCCAAGGGCACCGTGTGGGGGTAGTTAGTCACTGTCCCGGTTAATCCACAACGCCCACCAGGAGTTTTTCAAATGCCGAACGTCATAACCTCGACGGCGAAGGATCAGGCATGCCTTGTAGCTACCGTCCAGGTGCGAAGGTGTCATGCTCGGAAAAGTATCGTGGAAAAGAACCATGCCTCCGGGTTTGATGAAGTCTTTCACTTTTAAGAAATCATTGATGACGTAGTCAGTATCGTGGCAGGCGTCAACGATCGCTAGATCGACGATTGGCGCATCGAAGTGTTCTGACAAGTCGAGCTGCAGAGTATTTGCAAAAATCTGCACCACCCTTTTGCTAAACCCCTCTTCCCGGTACACGCGGCCAATTTCTTCGGCAGTGAGATGGTAAGTCGTTAACGTGCCAGTCTGTACCTCCAGCGGCGCGTTAACCGTGTACACCGTTGTCCCTGGTGAGTGCCGGCAAATGTTTGCGGTCGTATTTCCGTATGCGGTGCCTAATTCAACTACCACATCCGGCTGCAGAGATTTGACTATCTTCATCAGCGGTGTGTAGTCGTCGTGATCCTTAAACATGTAATAGGGAGGCAGGCAAATGTCGGTCAGGATCGGCGGTTCAACCTCGACCGCTGCCGGCACAATCATCTCCAACTCCACCGTGGGAAGGGAACGAAAAGGATGGATGAACCGGCGCCAGGTTCTCTGCGCTCGTACTATTACCCCGTTCTTTGCGTAACGCAGGAAGTATGCTGGGCCGTGGCCAAATGGACCCTGCGACGTCGTCTCTGCTGTGGATGTTAATCCTTTGTTCACCATCAATTCCTGATCTCGCTTAACCTGCCCGCCCTGTTTTCACCGCCCGAAGATTGCGGCTCAGCCACCCTCTGATACCCGGACGTGGAACAGCCCAGGGACACATCTGTGTAAAAGCAAAGAAGTCTGTTTCCCTGTCGCGCACCATGTTGCGAGGATGCTGGAGCGGAAACGTAATTTCCGATGTAGGACGGTGTGCCATCGTATTGACCGCGGTATGAGTATGCGTAGCGTCCTCACCAAAACCTACATTAGAGATGAGATTAGCTGTGGGAATGACGGCCAATCCATTCTGTGCCCACCAGGAGAAGAACCATTGATAATCCCAGGTGTCAATTTCCCCGGCATGGGTCTTGTCAAAAATACCCTGCCAGTAATCGGCCGCGGCTTCATTGCCGAGCGTGTCAAACAACCATGAGGTTTCTCTTAACGCCGGCCAGCTGCTTATCGCCACGTCGTAGTTCTGCCACGCACGGCGCCATGAAGCCCAGCCCCAGATGTGGCCCAACTTGGAAAAATAGTAACTGTCGGTGGTTGGTGAACGATCGTGATGAAAATTACTACCGCAGATCATCGGGACACGTTCATCGTCACGGTATCTCTCGAGCAACTCCTGGCAGTAACGAAAAAACATCGGGTGAGGAATACAATCATCTTCCAGGATGATTGCCTCTTCACATTGTTCAAACACCCAGCTCAGTCCGGACGAAACCCGGCGTTTGCAGCCCAGGTTCGTTTCGGAGAAGTTTGTCAATACGTCGCAATCCCAATCTACCTCGTCGATGATGGCTCGGGTCGCCTGACACTTGGCCACATCATCCGGTTGATGCAAACGGGGTCCGTCAGCAACCACTAATAACTTTGCCGGCTTCGCGGCTGCAATTTCGGCGAAAACTTTCTTGCTCGTGTCCGGCCGGTTGAAGATTAAGAATGCGACGGGCGTGTGCAGCATAAAACCTGGCATAACGTCAGTCATTTACTTACTTAACGGCCTCAACATAAAGACTCTCAAAGGCACGCATTTGCAGATCGATGTTTTGCATTCCCGGGTGTTGAGAGACGCCAAACTTCTGTTCGCTGGCGGAAGCAAAGCCGGTGCGCTGGATGAGTTTGAGCAAAGATTCATTGTCATAAACCCAAAGATGCTGACCGCCTTCGCGCATCATCATGTTGACTCGATCAACGGCTGACTCCGCCGGCTCCGGAAAGCTCGGATGACTGAGAAATTCCCGGTCGCCAGCATAGGAACGAAGAAAACGACCGGCGTCCGGCGTTGAAATGCGAAGCACTCCTCCCTTTTGCAGCACCCGATGACACTCACGCAGCAACTGCTCTCCATCCTGCTTCGTCAGATGCTCAATAACGTGCTCGCTAAAGATGGCTGAGCAACTATTGTCAGCGAATGGCAGTCCCTGTTGCAGATTCCAGACGAGGTCAACTTGCGGACCTCGCGCAATATCAACGTTGATCCAGCCGGCGAGTGGCGAAGGACCGCAACCAAGGTTCACCAACAGATCTCTGGTTGGCAGACTCGCCAGTGTCTTTGCGGTGCGGCGGCGCGCCTGCCAGTCGTGATAAGGCGCTGAAAGCCGGTTGGCGCGTTCACGACCCAACACTCCGACAATGCCACGTTTCAGCATTTGCAGCATTTCAATCAGACGTTTCCGCGTTCAAACTTCTAACCTTACCGTTGAGGTAGAAAACGAAAACCACAAACTCGCCGCTCCAGCTAAACATTACGTCAAAGATGTCCCGGTTCTCGAAGTAGGCCTGCTGCAGCGGATGATACCGCTTGTCCATGATCACATTTTCCCATGCCGTGGATCGGATTCCTTCCAATTGACGCTCGGTGTACTCGAAGAAACAGAGGGCCTGATTAATCGCCACCACGTGCCACTTGTGCCGCTCTTTTGCCCAGGCGAAGAGAATGTCTTCGCTCATGCTCGGCGTCTCAAGGTACCCGCGCTTCCCGACTCGCATGATCTCGCCACAAGCTTGTATCGGGTCATCAACATGCTCCAGGATGTGCACGCAGTAAACAAAATCGAAACACTTGTCGCGAAAGGGAAGGTTATGGATGTCAGCAGAGATTAGTGGCTTACCGTTTTGCACAATCTCGCCGTAACGGTGTGGCGTAGGATTTACGAAACGGTCAACCAGAACACTTGCGTGCGGGAAAGGATCACCGCCACTGCCGATGTCCAGCACACGATCGCTGGGTCGGATATTAAAGTCCACGTAGCGCTGCTGATAGCCGAAGCGGTGTTTTTCGCCAGGCCATTCGGGCCTTGGCGGGCGAGCCTCAATACTCAGCGGAACCTTATCGAGCAGTGACCGCAGAACGATTCTTATCGGCTGAGGGATTAGTTTTTTTACACTCATTAAATCCGCGCGGTTCAGGCAGTGCGCTGTTGAGGAATCTGCGGCGCCGGAGCACTGACCACGTCTGCCAGATGCTCGCGATGTTTTTCAATGCAGGTGTCAATCAAGGTCAGGTTCTCACGCGTCCAATTGATCGTTCGTCTCAGACCTTCTTGGAGCCCGATGGTTGGTTTGAAGCCCAGCTCCCTTTCGGATTTTTCAGTGCTTCCAAAACGTTTGCCGGAGTGGTCCCAGGAACGCGGCGGCAAATACTCAATTGGCGTCGGGTTGTCAGTTTGCTGGTTTACGAGAGTTGCTAACTCGTGAATCGAGGTCTCAACTCCGCTGGCCAGGTTATACACTGCGCCCGGCGCGCCGGCGGTGGCACATAGCATCAAACCGTTCACAATATCTGCGACGTAGATGAAGTCTCGAGTGGCAATGCCGTTGTTCTCAACTGTCAACGGCATACTCTTCAAGCCGCGATAAACGAATGTGGGAGTGACGTTTCGCCAGACGGTTGCGGGAGTGCCGCGCCACTGACCGGCGCCAAGGATTTCTCCTGGGCCGTATACGTTTTGAAAACGAGCTTTGACGACCAGCAGGCCATGTTGACTGAAATAGTAGTTTGAATAGAGTTCGCCGATGATTTTCGAGATTTGATAGGGGCTGTCCAGGTAAAGCGATACCGGGGCATCTTCATGCGTGGCCTGTGCTTCGTCGTAAGTCTTCTCAGCCACCGTGCAGCCGGCGGAGGAATAAACGACGCGTTTGATACCGTCAAACTCTTTAATCCGCTCGTAGAGCTTTAAGGTGGTTAGAGTGTTGTTCTCATGATCCGCGAGAGGATCATGCATGGAACTTTGATTGCCATGATAGGTGGCCAGGTGAAAAACGTAGTCGAGATCGTTCTGGAGCCGATTCAATACGTTGTCGTCAGTGATCGAGCCTTCGATGAACGATACGCGTGGATCGTCGGCAACGTTCGCGCGCTCGGCCGATAACAGATTGTCAACTACCAGGACTTCGCGCGGTGATGATTCGAGCAGCTTCCTAACGAGATTGCTGCCAACGAAACCAGCGCCGCCAACCACCAGGATCTTCTTGTCATTAAATTCGTTCATGTAATTTCCGCGGCGCCCGTTCGCTTGGGCTCTAGTAACTAACCGCACGCCGACCGCGCCTCTCCTATAACGACCGCCCCGATTACAAAGTCGCCTCGCGCGGCCTGCCGCATCAAGCTTTAGCGTCTTTAGCTCCGACCTGCTTCAGATGCGTATAAGTCTGCGTAATGCCGTTGACTTTGTACCAGTCAATCGCCGCAGCCACGCCGGTCTCCAACGGCGTCTTAACGCGCCAGTCAAATGCTTCGTTCGTTTTTGAAGGGTCGAGCAGAATCGTGTAGGTGTCGTCAGGATTGCGTGGTTTCACTTCGACTTCTTTGTCCAGCGAGATGTTCAGCGCTTTGACAGTTGCGTCGAACAACTCCTTGATGGAATAGTCGGAGCCGGAAGAAATGTGATAGTAGCCGGACGAACCTTCGCCATCTATAGCTTTCATTACTACCGCCACCAGGTCGTCGATGTAAACAAAATCTCTTCTGGTGTCGACCACAAAGCAAGGTTTACCAGTTGTCAGACGCTGGTAGAACGTCGGCAGAGGACCGCTCAGATTTCGCGGCCCGTATGCGTTTGCGAGGCGGAAAGAAAGAAAATCCATCCCGCCAAGCTCAACGTAGTTTTCCCCTGCCGTCTTACTGATAGCGTAGCTGCTCCCCTCAGGCTTCAGCGGATGATTGAGGGTGATTGGCTGTTCGAGAGGTTTCAATCCGTAGCCCAGCGCAGTTTGAAAATAGATCATGCGTTTGGGCGCCGTTCGCTTCGCGGCCAGCATTACGTTAGCGGTGCCCAGGACGTTTGTGCGTGCATCTTCCGACCAGTCATCGGGATCGCGATAAGCAGCGGCTGCATGGATGACAATTTCTGGTTTGAAATCGTCGAAAAGTTTGTTGACCAGGTCCGTGTCCGCAATTGTTCCTTCAACGACTGTTAACTTATCTTGTGGCGTCAGGTTGTCTCTGCGTCCAGTGGCATAATTATCGATGACCAGCACCTCATCTCCGCGCTCGAGCAATCTGTCAGCCAGATGCGAGCCGATGAAACCGGCGCCGCCCGTTATCAAAACTCTCATTCTTTACTCGTCCCCTTAACTTTTTATCAAACTTTTGAATTCATGTTCGCGGTCGTGAAACTCCTGTTGCCACAATTCGAGGCACAACAGTCCCCACGCTTTACGGCCAAACTTCGGCTCGTTTGCCAAACCTTCAAGCGCCTTTTGGTTATCGATGAGTTCGCGCTCGCGCGCGCGTTGAGAAGAAAACACGCCATGCGCAAACTCGCGAGCTTCGCCCCGCAGCCACTCAGTTAGCGGCGTGGGAAATCCCATCTTGTCTTTGCGTTCGACTATGGCGTCCGGAAGAATCGGCCGCATGGCGTTTTTGAGCACTTGCTTCATCGTACCGTCCTTAAACTTCACATCGGCCGGCATGGTGGCCGCAAACTCGACGAGGGGATGATCGAGAAGCGGGACGCGAGACTCAAGCCCATGGGCCATGCTTACGCGGTCTTCGACTTGCAGCAGCGCCGGCAGCAGAGTCTTGAAGTCGAAATGCGTCATGCGATCGAAATAAGATTCCTTGCCGACGTTGTTGCCATTGAAAATGGATTGGAAGGTTTCAAAGGGCGAGTAGTCGCCAAGCAGGTTCCAATGGATCTCGTCGTGCAAAAGCGGCGCGCGGTTGATCAGACGGAAATACCGCTTGTCCATATCTTCAAAGAGGCCTTCACGCCAAAATTCCTGAAGCATGGGTCTGTAATTTTGCAGCGCCGTCAGGTTCGGGATAATCGACTCGTAGGTGACGACGAAATTTCCGTTGTTGATGGTTCCTTCAATCGCTGCTTTGATGCACTGTTCGAAATAAGCAATCAGATAACGCGTGTACCCTCCGAAGATCTCATCGCCCCCCTGACCGCCAAGTACAACCTTGCGATGGCTGGCGGCAAGTTGCGAAACCATGTATTGCGGAAACGACCCCGGCCCGGCGACGGGATAGTCAAGATGGTAGATTACTTTCCGGATGTTCTCGATGAAGTCTGTCGCGTCAATATCGATCTCGTAGAGGCTGAAGCCGCGCCACTCCGCCAGAGCGCGGGCGTACCGGCTCTCGTCGTAGTCTTCACTGAAGGAAAACTTTCCGGTAAACCCGGCGAAGTCGCCGTTGCTACTCATGCTGGCCAGTGATGCCACAGTGCTCGAGTCCAGTCCGCCGCTAAGGTACGTGCCCACTGGAACGTCCGCACGCAGGTGGAGGTTCACCGATTCCGGTAACAGCTCCTGTAAACGTTGCTCGAAGTAGGCGGGCGTGTGATTGAAGTCGAGCTCGTAGAAAACTTCCCAATAGCGATCGATCTGAATCGTGCCATTGCTCACTTTGAGGGTGTGGCCCGGCAACAGCTCGTAAATGTTTTTGAAGAGTGTTTTGCCCGCGAGGCAGAATTGAAAGGCGAGGTAATCCTTAAACCCTTCTACATTCGTTTCAATCTGCGGCACGAATGGCAACAACGCTTTTACTTCCGAGGCGAAATAAAACGTGTCGCCGACAACTGTGTAGTAGAACGGTTTGATGCCGAAGCGATCTCGCGCGCAAAACAGCTCACGCGTGCCTTCATCCCACAGTGCAAACGCAAACATGCCACGCAAATGATTGACGCAGTCTTTGCCCCACTTGCGATACGCGTGCAGCACCACCTCCGTGTCTGAAGTAGTGCGGAAGTTTTCCACGCCCAGCTCTTCCCGTAACTCAATGTAGTTGTAGATTTCGCCGTTATAGGTGATCCAGTTGCCGGCGACATCAGTCATCGGTTGATCGCCGGTGGCAAGATCGATGATCTTAAGTCTACGGTGCGCGAAGCCGGCAAGATTGGACGCGTGTTGCCAGGTAGCTTCGCCGTCAGGACCCCGGTGTTGCAGCAGATGATTCATCGCTGCCAACCGGCCGCTGAGGTTGGGTATCTCTCCGAAGGAGAGGTTTAGAATTCCACCAATTCCGCACATAAGTTTAGTTCTTAAACAGCCGGTAGACGCCGCCCAGCCCCGCATGTTTCCCTTCGTAGATGGGAAATCCGTTTTCGTCCATGGTCAACTTACTCAAGAAGACCCGATGTTCTTCCCCGAGCCGCGGGTCCTGGAGTGCTGCTTGAAGATACCTGGCGAGCGAGTTTAGTTCGACGTCAGAATGATATCCCCCCAGGTACTCGGTGCGAAAACCGTTGGCCTCGCACACACGCGAGAATTCTTCCCAGTTATGGCATCGGGCGACGGGGCAGTTTCCGGTCCCGTCATCTTCCACGTCAACCGTACGATGAAAAATCTCATACGCGTCATTGCCGGGGAATGCATCCTGAAGCACCAGTCTTTCGTAAGCCACATACAAATGGAGCCAGACACTGTCTCGATTGTAGACCATGACGCGGGCTTCGGCGCCCGGCTTTAAGACCCTCGCGAATTCCTGTAGCAAAGCCTCAGGATGGCTCGTGTGATGCAGTACTCCAAGACACTGCAGGTAATCGACGCTGTTGTCCGCGAGCGGAATCGTGGTCGCGGTATCAGCGGAGCAAATCAATTCCACGCGGTCAGGATCTACCCGGTGCAGCGACAGGCGGTGCTGGGCCATCGCGAGTGCCTTAGCTGAAATATCAATTCCAATGATCTTGCGGGCTTTCGTATAAATGCAATAGCCCACCAGGTCATTTCCCGGACCGCATCCGTAGTCAAGCACCACCTGGTTATCGTGAGTCCCATACAGATTCATCAATTCCGTAAATAGTGGATACAGACTAGCGCGCCAAACAAGATGCTTCTTCGACTGCAGTGCGCTCTTAAACTGGGTTGTGTCAACCGTGTGCGCACCCCAGAAGGAGTCGACCTCAGTAGTTTCTTCACTACGTAGGGTTGTAATTGCAGGCTTGGGACCGGGGGTACTTAACTTGCCAGTGACGGACCAAAACAGGTCTGCGGTCTGTTTCTTGGTGTTCCCGAGTGTATATCCAAGGCGCCATTTGATGCGCTCTACGTAGCTCATAATGCCGGTAAAGTCTACCCTTTGTTTGACTTGCTGCGACCTGTTACTGATAACACAGTTTCTTCGGAAAAGACACTGAGTAGGGCTTTGCGAACTAAACCCTTGAATTGCGGAATGAAGGAATGTAAATGCAGGGCCACCTGCACCCAGGAGACAAACTCGGAGACTCGCATCCAGTAGTAGACGAGGTTGCTCGAGGCTCGCTCAGACCTCTTTTTCTCCGACAGAACTGTCAGCGACTTTTCCAGCACAAAATCCACATAGCCCTGATAAGTGTGCTTTCCTGAAGCCACTATGTCCTGGTAGGCGCGCTCAACGATTGCCCGGCGCAAGTCTTCGCGCTTCATGTCACTTAACACCTGCTCTATGTTGCTGAAGTCCTGCTTCAGTTCAATGTAATGGTCGCCTGGCCGCAGGATGCCATTGTATTCACCCTCGATCAGCACCTGGCACGTGCGCGTGACACAGCTTTCCAAGTGCCTTGGTGACAGCGCCACATAGTGGATTGTGCCGTCCAATCCGGGAAAACAATCTCGCTCAATCTCAGCGAAGGTCGCATTCGGATAATGAAGCTGGTATACCTCGACCTTTTGCTGAAGCGACCCGTTCGCGTCGGGGACGCTGGACCCGCCTTCTACGCTGATCGAGTATTTGCACCGCAGAAGAAATCTATACCAGTCATCTCCCCAGAAGGTGTCTTCGCGGCGCGTCGAAATGTCAGTAGTAAACCCATGGGCCGGCGCCCGTTCCTGGAAAACATCCGCGATTCTCTGCCGCAACAAACCATGGCGTCCCATCCAGGCGCCCGCCAGCCATGTTCGATACCCAATGTCGATCGAACGCTCCTCGCGGTTAGCAGCCAGCTTGTTAATTCGATCAATCGTGCTGTCGTTCAGATATCCAGTTAACACTCCGAAGAATTTGACCCGGTCGAGATCGACGCGTTCGTAGAGCTTGGACCACTCTGTTTCCGGTCCCACTGAAAAAACAATATCGACGTCAAACTCATCGAGAAAATCCATCAGCACATTAGTGTGTGTATGCTCATCCTGAGGGAACGCGATCTTTACGGCGTCAAGCTTTTTAAGCGCACGGGCCTTTTCCAGAACCGGCTCAAACCATTCGCGCTTTACCCGATTGGCCAGGAAGAGTGTGCCAAAAACGATGATGTCAAATTGAACCTTGCTGAGATACCAGGGAACTGACCTGACGGAGAGGTTGAGATAGTAGCAATTGTGCTCTGAATAGTGACGAAAGCAGTAAAGCTGATCCCAAAGAGTGGCTCTCAGGGGATACTTGTTCATTACATAGACAATGAGAATATTTAACTTACGACCCATCTGGTTAACTGCTGGCTACTTCTTTCGCACCACCACGTTGATCTCCATCGGCAGGACGAACTTCTTTGTCATCTTCTGGTAGGCACGCGGCATTGAGGTCTCCATGCGCGAGAGCACGTGGCGCATGGCCTGGTCTGCACGGGGCAGCCGGTAAATGAGTCGGGTGCCCGCGTAAGCGTGATGGGCGACCTTAGTTAGTTCCACCCATTCGCAATCCAGCACGCGCTCAAACAATATCCGCAATGAGTTTTCATCGAAATTTCTGACGTGCACATATTTGTAGGGATTCTCCGGGGCGAGGTAGCCACTCAGATCTTCGCGATAGGGAACTCGGGCTATCAACAAACCGCCGGGCTTTAAGACCCTCAGCATGTTTTGGCAGCTAAGGTTTAGATCGAGCACGTGTTCGAGAATGTCAGTTGCCAACACCACATCAAACGTTTCCGGTTTGTATGGAATTTCTTCAACCTGCGCGTAACAGACTTCGATCCCTTTGCTCTGCACTTCTTTCAGGTAGCCGAAACTGATGTCCATCCCAAATCTGTTGAGGGCCGGAAAATTTGCCAGCACTCGGCCCAGCCCGACGCCGACGTCAAGCACTGCATCATTTGGCTTCGTATACTTTCGCAGCAGTTCAACGGTCGATTGCTCCATCTCCTGCCAAACCTTCTCGGCGATGAATGGATTGGTTCCGTCCTTAGCCATCGACACCAGGTGATCGTGCGAAATGTCTTCGTAGTTGTCTGTGTATTCGTTGGCCCGCGAAAAAACGGGTATACCGTCTCTAACTTCCAACGGCTCGCGGGCATAAACGTTCTTGTTCATAAGGCTCACTATTGTTCACACGCGACAGTTTGCCAGGTCAGGCGCGGGCGCAATGAGCCGCCGAAAACGCCGTAATAATCGCCCCGCAAAATGCCGTCGTCTCTCGCTTCGAATGAGATAGCCTGATCCACTCTAAAATGGTCACTCCAGTTTGCGGAAAACCCAATAACTGAAAAACTAAAGCTGCCGGCATTGAGCAAGTCGCCCTGAATCAGGCAGCGGCTTTTATAACGGCCGATCTTTAGGGGTTTTCCATAATATTCCTGCTCGCGATTACTTAACGAACCGAACATGGCCGCGCCTTCGGAATCAAACAGGATTAATGAAAACGCGGCGGAAGCGCCTTCTCGCAAAATCTCATAGTCAATTTCTACAGTGAAAGGTTCGGAGATGTTGACGATTGAAGATTCCTGACCGCCGAGGTCGAGAATTCGCATTGAGTTTATTTTGTAGGAATCGTTGCCCGGCCGATCTTCTTTGGGCCAGACCTTCTTGCTGTTCTTAAAGTCGCCCTGCAAATAGTATTGCACTACGCTCGCGGCATCGCCCTCGCGTTCGACGTGTCCCTGGTCTAGCAGAATTGCGCGATGGCAAAGGGTCTTGAGCGCCGGCATGTTATGACTGACGAAAAGCACCGTACGTCCTTCTCCGGCTATCGAGCTCATCTTGCCAAGGCATTTGTTCTGGAAACCCGAATCGCCAACTGCCAGGACTTCATCAACCAGTAAAATTTCCGGCTCAAGGTGCGCCGCTACGGCAAACGCGAGTCGCAAATACATGCCACTCGAATAATGTTTGACCGGCGTATCGATAAATTTTTCTACTTCCGCAAATGCGACTATCTCGTCAAACTTGCGTTTGATCTCAGCGTTTTTCATGCCGAGAATGGCGCCGTTTAAGTAGGTGTTTTCTCTTCCGGTGAGCTCCAGATGAAAACCCGTACCGACTTCAAGCAATGACCCTACTCGACCAAACAAGCGCGCTTGTCCGTTGGTGGGTTCTGTAATGCGAGCGAGAATCTTCAGTAACGTGCTTTTACCGGCACCGTTTCTTCCGATTAGCCCCAGGATTTCGCCGTTCTTCACTTCAAATGAAACATCGTTCAGCGCCCAGATCGTCTCCTTATCGCGCCGCTTGGAGCCATTGCGACGTACGATCGATTGGAAAGCGCGCAACGGAGTGAGCGCCGCGCCGGCCAGCACGTCTCGCAGTGTTTGATAGCTCTCCTGCGATTCGCCGAGCTGGTACTGCTTGGCGATGTTCTCAACGCTGATGGCTACGTCAGGCATGCTAATTAGACGATGTCGGCAAAAGTTTTTTCCATTCGCCTGAAATAAAATGTGCCGGTCACCAGGATCACCACGGCCATGATTGACGACATCAGAATCGACGAGCCCGGCGCCGCATCAGTTCTTAACAACACCCAGCGAAATCCTTCGACCACGCCGACCATGGGGTTGATGCTGTAAAAAAGTCGCCAACTCGCGGGCAACAAACTTGCCGGATAAACAACCGGAGTAGCAAACATCCAGATTTGCGTCAGGAAGCCCACAATGAATCGCACATCGCGATACTTCACGTTAAGTGCCGACAACCAAAGGCTTACCCCAAGCGCCGTCACCAGTGCGAGCAGCAAGAGGAGCGGCAGCCAAAGAATCGCCGAAAGCTGCGGATAGATGCCGTAGTAGACCATCATTGCCAACAGCACCAGGAAGGACAGGGCAAAGTCAGGTAATCCGGCGAGCACTACCGAAATGGGAACCACCAGGCGAGGGAAGTAAACTTTTTTGATTAGATTGGCGCTGCCAACAAGACTGTTCGACGCCTGTGTCAAACCGTTTGCGAAAAACGTCCACGGCACCAGCGCTGCGAAAGCAAACAATGGATAGGGAACATTGTCTGAAGGCATTTTTGCGAGCTTGCCGAAGAAGATGGCAAAGATCAGCATCGTGATCAGCGGCTGTAGTACGGCCCACGCGAGACCGAGGGCAGTTTGCTTGTAGCGAATCTTGATGTCGCGCCAGGCGAGAAAATAAAGCAGCTCGCGATATTCCCACAATTCGCCCAGCTTCAATGATGACCAGCCACGCGACGGCTGAATCAATACCTCATGCTGCGCGTGTGGCGCTTTTACTGCATCGACGTGGGCGGTCATGAGGCCGAAAATTCCTCCGTCAAGTGATCCACAATCCTTTCGGCAGCGTGGCCGTCGCCAAAGAGCTGTGGCGGTTCTGTCCTGGGCCATTCGTACTGAGTGATGGCATGGGTAATCTTGTCGCGCTCCGCGCCGACCAGGATGTTCCACCCGGCAGCGACGGTTTCAACCCATTCAGTTTCAGGCCGGAGAGTGATACAGGGAACCCCGAAGAAATAAGACTCCTTCTGCATGCCGCCGGAGTCAGTCAGAATTATTCGGGCGTTCTGCTCGAGCACCAGCATGTCCAGGTAACCAACGGGCTCGATCATCTTCACGCTGTCGGCAACTGCGCCATCAACCGATTCCAGCTTGTGACGTGTGCGCGGGTGTACCGGGAAAACCACCGTCTCGCCAACGCTGGATAACGCAGCGAGAATATTATTTAGATTTTCAGCGACATCGGTGTTGTAGGGGCGATGCAGAGTGGCGAGCAAATACTTGCGCGGCTCAATCCCGAGTTGTTGGAGAATCGATGAATGTTCGCTGGCGTTGTCGCCAAACTGAAGCACCGCGTCAAACATCGTATCGCCGACAAGATGTACGCCTTTAGTTATGCCTTCGCGCGAGAGATTTTCAACCGCGGTGGTAGTGGGGCAAAAAAGTTGATCGGAACAATGGTCTGTCATCACCCGATTGTGCTCTTCCGGCATGCTGCGGTTGAAGGAGCGCAGGCCCGCTTCCACGTGGGCCACCGGAATCAGCAACTTTGCCGCGGCCAGTGCGCCCGCAATAGTCGAGTTGGTGTCTCCATAAACGAGCACGCGATCCGGCCGCTGTTCCTGCATTATGGTTTCAAGGCGCGACAGCATCTGCGCGGTCTGCCATCCGTGCAAGCCTGAACCAACCTCGAGGTTTGCGTCCGGCCTCGGCAATTTCATTTCTTCAAAGAACACACGAGACATGCTGTGGTCGTAGTGCTGGCCGGTGTGAACCAGAAATTCCGTATGTTCAGTCGCGCGAAGCGCGCGACTTACCGGTGCCGCCTTGATAAACTGTGGTCGCGCGCCAACGACCGTCAAAACTTTCACGAGCTTAGCTGGTCCTCTGGCGATAGAAATCCGCTACCGCATCGACTACCGTCTCCAACATGCTTTCAGTCAATTCCGGATAGATCGGAAGCGCGAGAGTTTCTTTAGCCGCCCGCTCGCTGATGGGGAAATCCCCGGCCTTGTAGCCGAGATCAGCGAAACACTCCTGCACGTGCATGGGCACGGGATAGTAAATCTCGGTTCCAATCTGGCGCTGCTTCAAGTGGGCCATCAAAGCGTCGCGTTGACCGCTGCGAATGACAAACTGGTTATAGATGTGACGCATGTTTGGCGCTTCAACCGGAAGCACCACTCCGGACATCCCGGCAAGCCCGTTGCCGGCATCATGACTTGTTTTGCTATTCAACTCTGCCAGCTCCGGCTTAATCGCGAGCTCCGCTTCACGGAACAAACGTCGATAAGTTTCGGCATTCTCCTGCCGTCTGGCGGTCCAGCTATCCAGATATCGCAACTTAATTCGGAGAACGGCTGCCTGGATTGCGTCCAGCCGGAAATTTCCACCGACGACCTTGTTGTAATACTTCGGAGCGTAGCCATGATTGCGAAGTAGCTTCACCTGCTTCGCCAGCTCCGCATCGTTGGTGGTTATCATGCCCCCATCGCCAAACCCTCCCAGGTTCTTTGAGGGGAAAAAACTAAAACAAGCGAGGTCACCGATCGAACCAGCACGCCGGCCCTTGTATTCCGACCCAATCGCCTGAGCCGCATCTTCAATCACATAAATCTGGTGCCTTCGAGCGACCTCCATAACCGGATCCAGGTCGGCCACTTGACCGTAAAGATGCACCGGAATGATCGCCTTGGTGCGGTCGGTAATCGCAGCTTCAATGGCCGCGGGATCTATGTTGTAGGTTAGTGGATCGATATCGACAAAAACCGGCCTCGCGTTGAGTCTGGAAATTGCACCAGCCGTGGCAAAGAAGGTATATGGGGTTGTGATGACTTCGTCGCCCGCCTTAAGGTCGATGGCCATTAGGGAGACGAGCAAAGCGTCGGTGCCGGACGACATGCCTATGCCAAACTCAGATTGCGAGTAAGCCGCAATTTCTTTTTCGAGAGCTTCAACCTCCGGACCGAGGATGAAATACTGCGAGTCTGCCACGCGGTCGATAGCTGCGCGTATCTCGTCACGGATGGTTGCATACTGCGCTTTTAGATCGAGTAGAGGTACGGGTTGTGTTTTCGTTTCCATTTCCAACATCTTCGCTTTGTTTCCTTGCTCCAATTAAAATTACTTCGCGGGCAACGGCTTATCCTCCGGCCAATCGAGGCAACGAAGGATGTTTGACTCGTCTTCTCGATACTCCCAGCCACTTTCCGGACACTTGAATACACCTCTGGCGGCCGTCTCTTCCAGGCGATGACCGTGGCGGCTCATCCAACCTTTTCGCCGGGCGGGCACACCCATCATCAGTGCATAATCAGGCACATCGCCGCGTACCAACGCTCCCGCCGCGATGAACGCGTAGCGTCCAATTGTCGCCCCGCAAACGATAGTTGAATTGGCGCCAAGCGTGGCGCCGCGCCGCACCAGGGTCAACTGATACTGACTGTGACGCACAATCTGGGAGCGCGGGTTGATAACGTTGGTAAAAACGCAGGACGGACCACAGAAGACGTCATCTTCAAGTTCCACACCGGTATATATCGAAACGTTGTTTTGGATCTTAACGTTGTTGCCGATCCGGACATCGTTGGCGACGTTGACGTTTTGTCCCAGAATGCAGCGCTCCCCGATGCGTGCTCCCGATTGCACGTGCGAAAAGTGCCAAACTTTTGTGCCGGCGCCGATTTCACACGGCTGATCAACGTAAGCACTTTCGTGCACGAAATAATTCCTGTCGGTCATGAAACGACGGCGGTTCCTTTTTCGATGAAATGTTCTTTGGGGACAGTCAACGGCTCTCCGTTCATCACGAGGGAACGTTGTGCGGTTTGCAAAACCTGCAAGACACGCAGACCACTGAGTCCGTCAGTTAGGGGCGCACGCCGGGTTTGGATAGCTTCCACGAATGCCTGGCATTCGAGTAGCAAAGGCTCGCTTTTGCCAAACTCAACCAACTCGCCATTGCCTTTAATCGGCACGGGTTGACCCTCACGCACCTCGACGCGCTGATCGTAAAGCATTAGTTCTTTAGTCACGTCGTCGAAGCTGGCCATCTTCTTTGAACCAATCACAACCAGACGTTGTTCCTTGAATGGGTGCAGCCAGGAAACATAGATGTGAGCGCGAACACCATTATCGAAAAGCATGTTCGTAATGGTCACATCGGCGATATTTGGTTGCACATAAGAGCCACCGTGCGCCGACAGTTGAAACGGCATCCCTCCCATTAGCCGCAAAATTATCGCGATATCGTGTGGCGCAAAACTCCACAGGATGTTTTCTTCCCGTCGCACTTTCCCCAGGTTCAGCCGGTTTGAAGAAATGTATCTGACCTTCCCCAGCTCACCGGTCTCTACGAGTTCTCGTAAACGCAGAATCGCCGGGTGATATTCGAGTACGTGCCCGACCATAAGAATTCTGCCGCCTTCAATAGCAAGCTCCACCAGATGCGCACCCTCTTCATAAGTTAGGGCGAGCGGCTTTTCGACGAACACATCCTTTCCCGCTTTGAGCGCTTGTCTCGTGAGCTCGTAATGGGCTTCGGCGGGAGCAGCGATGACGACTCCATCGATGGAATTTGATAACGCGTCCCCTACGTCAGCGACTATTTCAGCCTCGGGGGCGAGCTCTTTCGCAGTCGTCCGACCCTCATCAGTGGCGTCGCAAACAACCTTTAGGCTATTGAGCCGCTGGAAATTGCGCACGAGGTTCTTCCCCCAATAACCGCAGCCAATGACTGCGATTGCGGGTGACTGATCTAACTGCATTGGTCGGGTGTTTTCTGACAAGGTAGATATTCGACGTGGTTAATCCGGCTTTGAGGAACGCGCCTCCGGCCAGTGAGTCGCTAAATTCTGAAGGGGAATTGTACCCGAAGGGTGGCAAAAGTCGCAGCACAGACACATAGTGGGGGTGTCCTAGGACATGGGTAACAGTTTTCATGCTGGTTCATGCCCGCCCGCTTCAACGAGCCTGCGTCAGCAGGCGGAAAGAGTGTTAGCCCCAGGCCGACGCGAAGCGGAGCCTGGGAAAGATTGCGAGAAATTAGAACCGAGCCCGGGAAGCGGGCGACAGAGAAGCAGATTTCTGTCACCCGCTACGCGGGCTCGATGAAGTCTTCACTAAACCCGAGGCTCCGCTTCGCGTCGGCCTGGGGCTAACACTCTCTCCGCCGGCTGACGCAAGCTCGTTGCATTCAAGTTAACAGTTGAAGCGTTCGTGAGTGGCTGAGCGCCCGCAATGGGTTGCTCGGGCAAAGAATTTCACCCCAATGGGAGGGAAGACTTTTGTGTTTACACGGCGGGCGGCAGCCGGCCGCCAAACGAGTGCAAAACCGCCCACAAGAAACGGGGCGAGCAAGTTTACCTTACTCGCCCCGGTTGGGGTTTGGAACCGGCGGGCATCGCCCACCGGTTGGTAAAGCTAACTACGGGGCAACCGCAATTCCCACCAGTGGTTCGGTCCCACCAATGGTTCCAATCAAAGTCGCGGCCCCGGTAGTCAGGTTAATGGTAAACAGTCTGCTCGAACCGCCTAATGCCGGTTGCAAGGCGGCGTAAGCAGTGTTCGACGAAGTAATATCGAACCCGACAATGTCGCTCGTGTTAAAGCCAAGTGAACCGACGGTAAATAGTTGTCCCGTATTTGGACTCGTCGGCGCGCCATTGGGTGACCCCTGAGTAACCAGATGGTCAATGTTCGAGTCAATACCGTAAAGCGTTGTGGTTGTGGCTCCGTTGAAGTTATTACTGTAAGCGGAACCAACAACGTTCGGGTTCGTGCCGAAGTTGGGATCCCCGGCCGCGAATGCCAACGGCGTGTCTGTTCCTGCCAAAGTCCCATTGGGATTAACCCGAATATTCTGATCCGTATCGTTAACGATGCGAATCAGGTCGACTGTCGGGTTGAAGTCGAAGCCATAACTAGTGCCAGCCAGACCTGCCGGACTGCCGACTGCCGTTGCTACAGCGATCGCAGTATCGATGGTGATCAGCCGGTTATAGCCCGTATATGCGAACAGCTCACCAGTGGCTGGCCGGAAATCAATACCAAGTATCGTTTCGCCCGCCAGGAGCCCGGTGATTTGCTGCGTGACAGCAATACCCTGTGGAGAGTTCGCATTGAACCTCACAAGTTTATTGCTCGCGGTAACTCCAAAAATTGTCGGAGAGACAATTGGGCTTACCGTGATGTCCCGCACAATTGTGGTACCTGGGCCGATTGGGCCGATTAATGAGGCCGCGCCACTGGCCAGATTAATCGAATAAAGGCTGGGCACGTTGCTGAGTGGGTCGCTTAGCGAAGCATAGGCGACTCCCGAATTGCCTGCTATATCAAACCCAACCAGTGCTCCCGTATCGACTCCGAGCGGACCGACTGCAGCCAGAGTGCCGCTGGCGGGCGGCGTCTGAGTGTAAAGCGTGTCGGTGTTTGAATCGATATCGTAAAGCGTAGTTGTCAGCGCGCCACTTACATTGTTGCTGTAGGCGATGCCGGTGATATTCGGGTTACCGGGGTTGAGTGGTGTTTCAAGCGTAGTTGCGGCATTGGTTGGATCAACTGAGGCGTTTTGATCGTTGTCGTTGACGACGCGTAAACGATCAGTCACGGGGTTGAAATCAACGCCATACTCGTTGCCGGCTAACCCTCCTCCCAACGAGCCGATGACCGTAGCTGCTCCCGTGGTGGTATTGATAGTCACGAGGCGGTTGTAAGCGGTAATGCCATAGAGCTGGTTGTTTGCCGGACGATAGTCGATGCCGATGACGGCCTCGCCTACGATCAATCCCGTAATCGGCGTATTGCTTAGAAAGACTCCGGGGCTGCCGGCATTGAATGTCACCAGGCTGTTGTTGTTAGTCAGACCGATCATCGTCGGCGGTGGCGTCGGGCTGATCGACAGATCACGTAGTGAGGTAACAGTGTTGCCGATAGCTCCAAGCAGCGTGGCATTACCGTTTGCCAGATTGATCACATAGAGGCTCGACCGGTTGAAGGGGTCTGATAGGGAAGCGTATGCGAACCCCGTGGTCCCTGACACGTCGAAACCAACGAGAGGGCCGGTAGTCACACCCAGCGAACCGACCGTGAATAGTTGCCCTCCATTCGGACTGGGTGAGCCGTTAATCCCGCCTTGCGTCACCAGAATGTCGAAGCCGGCGTCAATGTCATACAAAGTGGTGGGACTTATTCCGGTCACATTATTTGTGTGAGCAGCGCCGGTCACGGTTGGGTCATTTCCGAAGAACGGATCGCCTGCAGCAAACGCGAGATCGGCATCATTAACAGGAGAGTCTACCGTGGCTCCGTTGTTTGGATTGATCCGTGAGTTTTGGTTAAGATCGTTAACAATACGTATGCGATCGACTGTCGGGTTGAAGTCGAAGCCGTATTCATTACCGGTGAGGACTCGTGAAGGCACGCCGACCAGTGTTGCCGCTCCGGTCAACGTATTAAGGGTGACTAACCTCCCGTAGCTGGTGTAGCCGTAGAGCACACCCGTCAAAGGCCTGAAATCAATCGCCAATACAATTTCTCCGGGCTGCAAGCCGGTGATCGGGATCGGAGTTAAGGCAGCATTGGGTACGGCGGTGCTGAAGCTCACCAATTGATTAGCCGTGGTTAGGCCGACCGCAAACTCCGCGGCTCCGGCCTCACATGAGGTAGGGGTGTTGGTGGTGACGCGTAGCTCGGTTCCATTGGCTGGTAAAGTGCCTACACTGCCGCCGCCAAAGAAGCTGAAATATTCATTGTCGCCCCGGGTTCCAGCCGCATTCTCCGCCCCCACCGTCAGCGCGTTGCCATTGCCTGCACCCTGGATTGGACCATAGGGATAGCTAATGTCTTCGACAGGAGTTGGATCTCCCAATATGCCGATCCAAATCTGAAAATTCACTGTGTCAGTAGTGGAAAAATACCTGACTGCTTCCCAGTCAGCCACAATCCACGTGCTAGTTCCGTCCGTAAGCAGCGCTATGCGCAGCGCACCACCAGCCTGGGGATTAAGGTCTGTCCAGAAAGGTGCGAGTACATTGTTCGGACGAGTGGGATTGGGGAAAAATTGATTTACAAACGTGTTATCTGCAGGATCAGTCTGGCCTCCCACGATCAAGTAGCCGTTACTCGAGATCCCAACCGTCGTGTAGCTCACTCCGCCATACAGAAACGCTGGAACATTGAAGTTCGTGACGCTGTCGTCGGTTACACCAGCAATCGCCGGGACGCCAAAAAGGGAAAGCGGCAGGTAGCCGGCCGGCGACGTTCCTGGGCCGATTGAAACCTCGGTTTGACACGCTACAGTAACCTCTTGCGGTTGGTTTCTCGGCTGCGATCCATTCGGCTTGGAACCATTAAGGCTCGCGCTTTTGGCCGACTGCTTTTCTTGCGGGGACATTACTATTGTGTCAGAGGGCGCGAGCGGCGTCGCCCTGAATCTGCTTTGTCCTTGAGCAGTTCCTGCCGCCAACACCGCAATCGCCAACAACTGAAAAACTAGTGTCGCGGAAAGCCATTTGCTGGATCTAGTGCTTTGCGTAGATGAGAGTAGTCGAGTCATTTTATTTCACCCTTTCACCCTTTCACGTGGACGAGCAACGATGCCTACGGCACCACCATTTTCCTTATTCACACGATTGAGAACTTGAATGGACCGTTTCAACTTCCGTCTGCAGCGACTAGACGACACGGAGGTAACCTCCAATCCGGACGTTGTGATCGGTCGACAGGAAGGAAGTGTCCCCAACGGTAAAATCGGCGCAAACAACCGAGATTGCTGAAGGCGGCTCAGCGCGTTGTCTGCGTCACATAGAAGCTCTGCTTATTTTTGTTGGAACAATGCGCGGATTATAGAGGACGTTCAAAATTTTATACAAGGACTTTTTAGGAACGGAAGGTTACGGAACCATTAGTCAGGCTGCCAAACGAAAAGCCCCGGCCGTAAAGACCGGGGCTTTCCAATTGTTAAAAGCGGGACTGTTAGCTAGCTTCCCATCAACTCAAGTATTACCGGCCTGGCAAGGAGCGAACTGCGCTCCTTGCCAGAAACCCGTGATTACTTGAATTTGAAGTTCGCCGCATGAGTAGTGCCGTCATTTAGTGTTATCACCAATTGACGACAAGTATTCGCCCACTGCGATTGAGTCTTCCAGATGTAATTGTACTGATCGCTCGTCGCGTCATAAGTGAGCGAACTCTGCCCAGCTTGGACAGTGTCCGTCAAATCAACTGCCGGAGCGCTCGCATCACACGGAATTACACCTGACTGAGGATTGGGATCTAAGATACCCAACCCCTTATTCCCGCTCAGGCTGAATTTCACAGGAACAGCCTTACCGGCATTGACCACATTTAATGTGGGCAGGTTGCCGACGGGGGAGAAGAACCCGGTGAAGTTATAGAGCACCGTTACGTTGAAGGTGCAGGTGCTTTCGTTACCGGAGTCATCCGTCGCCGTCACAGTGACTACCGTAGTGCCGGCTGGGAAGACCGAGCCGGACGCGTGGCTGTAACTGAGAACGACATTCGAGTCGCAACTGTCTGTCGCGGTCGCTGCCGGGTAAGTTACGGCCATTGACGTAGCCGGGGAATTCAGCGGTAGAGACATAGTCACATTCGCCGGGCAATTAACTACGGGGTCAGTCGTGTCAACTACGTTGACCGTACGCGACGCCGTTGCCGGATGCGAACCATCCGTTGCCGAGTAAGTGATTGTGTAAGTGCCTGGAGTGTTCACGTCGACGCTACCAGAAGAGGTAACGGCAACGGGACCGTTGCAACCGTCATTAGCGGTGGCGCCGGCGTCGGTGTAGGACGTATTACATTCCACCGTGGCCGGGTTATCGCCGTTGATTGTAATCACTGGCGCCAGAGTGTCGGCAACAATGACCGTCCGAGTTTTATCCGCAGTTGGATTGCCCGAGGGGTCGGCCGGAGCACTGTACGTGATGACGTAGGTGCCTGGCGTACCAGTATCAACAGCGCCGGCCGCTGTGACTGGGAGTGAACCGGCACAACCATCGTTTGCTGTTGCACCTGGATCGGTGAAAGCCGAACCGCATTCGACCGTCATTGAATCCGCGCCGTTGAGCACGATTACCGCCGGAGTCGTATCAACCACAACCACCGTGCGATGTGCTTCGGCTGAACCAGCGGCATTAGTCGCCGTGTACGTCAGCGTATACGTTCCCGGCGTGTTGGTATCGGCGGTGCCGGTGACGACAACTTCAACTGGTGCGCCGCAGGCAGTTGCTGTGGCGCCCGGATCATTGAATGTGGTGCCACACTCAACCGTGATTTGATGAACATCGTTATCGGTGTTTGCATTCAACCTGATGGTTGGTGGACCAACCGAGGACGGTTGATCTACTTCATCGTCACTGAAGTTACCTACTATCACCGTTCGTTCTGCGGTCGCCGGGAAAGTCCCGTCGGTCGCGGAGTAAGTGACCGTGTAGGTGCCTGGCACGTTGTTATCAACAGAGGTCTGGCCGCCCGGACCCATGATGCTGCTGGTGACTCCGACAGGTCCCTCACAACCGTCTCTGGCGGTTGCGCCGGGGTCGGCATACGGTGCACACGAACCCTGCTGGATTCTGTAGGGGTTCGCTCCCGCAATTTCGATCGCAGGCTTCGTCGTGTCTGCCACGACAACTGTGCGCGTGGTTGACACAGAGTTTTCGCCTTCAGTGGCCGTATAGGTGACCGTGTAGCTTCCAGGAGTATTGGTATCTACATTTCCTGTAGCTACCACTTCAACTGGGTCACCGGTGCCGTTGATGGCCGTTGCGCCCGGATCATTGAATCCCTGGTTGTCGGGTGTTATGACGACGGATCCGCATTCGAGCGCGAGGGGATTGTCGCCTTCAAGGGTAATAGTCAACGCGCCCGGATTCTCCACGGTGACAGTGAAACTGCACGCGTCGCCGGTGTCACCGGCGCAGGTTACGGGAGTTGTACCGATGCGGAAGAATGAGCCCGAAGGTTGACTGCAAGTAACTGGGTTGGTGCCGCAGCCACCGGTTGAAGTGGGAGCTGTGTAATTTACCACCGCTCCACCTTGTCCGGCGTCGACTGGCACGGTTATGTTCTCGCCGCACGAAACCACGCATGGAGAATTAGCAGTTACGGTATCAACTGACGCTGAGTTGTCGTCACCATTGGATTCGGTAACCGTGTTGCTGGCAGTCACCGAAGAGGTAAGCGTTGTGCCGGTTTGCAGTGTATTTAAAACATTGTAGGTGGTTGAAAAAATCGCATACGTGTTCGCCGGCATAGCGCTAATCGTGCACGTTATGACTCCGTTGGAGTGTGCACAACTGAATTGCGGGCCAGAAAACTGGGATACGGCTACGAAAGTAGTGTTCTCGGGGACAGGTTCAGTGATCACCACGTTTTCGGCAGTGTCTGGGCCGTTATTGAAAACAACTACTCGATAAGTAATATCGTTTCCAGCCGTCACTTGCTCCTGAGCACGGTTATTGACCGAGAGATCGACTTTTCGATTGTCAGGGTCGGTGACGATGAACTCTGAAGTGGCGCGTGGAATTGCACCCCGGTCCACAAGAATCGCTTGCCACGAACCAGTCGAGGCCGTAGGCGAAAGAGTAAACGATCGGGTGGAGCCATCAACGGTAATATCCGTACTCTTCGAAAGAACCGCTCCGCTGGGGTTTACCCATTCGATGTGGGTGGTCTGAACGGCTGGGTTAACACCTTCGACCTTGGCACAGACGGTGTCGTCCGCCTCAAAGACCGTTTCGGGCGTCGTACAGTCGGACTTATAAAACGTTATGACCGGGTCTCCCGCAAGCAGCGGCTGCGGAAGCAAAGCAGAAAAGACAGCATGGTTCAACTGAAGAAACCGGGTGTTGCCGGCGTCCATTGAACGATCGACCGATGCCACACTTGGCTGCGTCTTGGCAGTTGTCGCTGACGAATTCGTTAATGGCGCAACTGATAATGCCGTCGTCGCACCCACTGCGGAAGCCAGCAAGAGGCTCAATACCAGAACGCTGCGCCTTGTGTTCGAGGTGAGCACGCGCGCAGTCACTGGTAAGGATCGGTTCGCACTATTAGAAGGGGGTTTACTAAAAGGATCAGGGGTAAAACTCATCGCGCGGTCCTCACTTTCTATCATTGCGTAGAGATCTGGTGACGATTAAATCCAGGCTGGGCAGCACGCGGTCTTTATGATTGTTACGAGGAGGGATCTCAGGCGTGTCTAAGCGGCCTGCTGGCGACCCATCAACGTACCGGCCATATGCATTGCGTCCGGCCTGGGCAGAGCATAACTAACGAGTTGGGAGAAGCCTGACTCCCCGTGCCCTTCCGGGGGTGCCGAAAGCGCACGGAGTTGGAGTCAAAAACCAAAGACGCTAGTTATTGCATGCCAAACGGCGATGTGGCATCGCTCGCAGGATTACCTCGAATGTAATTGTTCTGGTAGGTTTCTACCGTTCCGAGAACACCACCACCTCTACTCACTCCCTTGGTAATATTGTTGGAAAGTGTGCACCCGCCGATACGAATAAGCGCACCGTTATCTGCCTGCACACCGTTTCCGTTATTGGTGGCTACACAGTCAGTCAGATTCATAAAGGCGGTCGAGCCGTCCGCCAGGAAGCCCGCGCTCATGGCCGAGGCTACGCAGTTGCTGGCTGTGACGATGGAGTTTGCTCCAGCTTTGATACCAAAGTTCGAGCCTTGAATCGAAGCCCTATCGACGGTGACCCGTACTGCGCTGGCGTTGGCCTGGGTAACGTTAACACCGCCACCAAGACAGGCGTTGATTGAAAGATTTCTAATTTCCACAAACCCGCCAGCTGCGGCTCCGCGGTTAATGTCTATCCCAAAACCGGTGAAACCGGTAATGGTCACATTTTCCACCTTCAGCGTTGAGCCTTGAATGAACCTGATACCGTTGAGACCGTTACCCGCGCCGTTAATACTAATGCTCCGGAGGGTTACATTGACGTTCGCGCCGTTTATGATCACTCCGTTTACCAGGGAGGCAAGAATTCCAGCAAGGGTTCCATCGCCGTTGATCGTTATCGACTTGGTAATGGTGACGGCGCCAAATCCACCAGGATCGAGCACGCTGATTTCGCCATTCGTCGCAGTTTTCGAAATTGCTCCAGCAAACGTCTTGCAGGGGGCAGTGCGGCTGCAAGGGTTAACATCATCGCCGACGCCGGACACCCAGGTGCGGGTTGCCTGAGCTTGTGCCACGGAACTAATGGCCAGGATGAATGACACGACAACTAAAGCCTTGAAGGTAGGGTAAAACTTAAGCATTTTCGTTCTCCTCAGAGGTTAGATTAAAGGGTTAACGGTAGAGCCGGAGGTAAAGCGACCCGAGCCGGCGAGCTAAATCGAAGTTTTAAGGAACCACGCAAGCGTGGCGGACGATTGGGAATACTTCTGGGCGACCGAAGCAATCGGGATCCAATCAACACATAAAAGAGCGTGAAGCTTTTACGCCAAATTTCTTGCATTGTCAATGTCAAATTGTGCCGGATGTCTAAAAAGTGTCACGGTGAGATGCCGTGGCCCAATGGAAGAAATGGCTTCGAGCCAGTATTACTGCGGTTAAGACTCGGCCTGCTAGGGTGCAGGTGGAACATCAAAAACTGTGAAATTGTCCCACCGTTTGAGCAAGCCGGACGCTGCCGAGTCGCTGAACAAGCCAGCGCCGGGGGCGTTAGCCATCAGGTCGCTTGAGGTCGAATAAAGGAGAGTTGAATCCGCGTAAACTCTAATTTCACCGTCGCTGCCGGTTACTACCCGTAAGGAGGTGTAAGCCGGAATCTGGATGCCTGTCACTAATTCCGTACGGACGCCTCCGACGAAGTACCCGACGGTAAGTGCTCGGGCTGAAGAGCCAGTTCCCGCCCCCGTGGTATAGGCAAAGAAAAAATTGCCGGCATCCACGACTCGAAAGCTTAGTCCTGTATCTAACCCGCTACCCCAGGTTCCTGCGCGACGGTTAACACGCACATCCAGATTGCCGCTGACGCTTCCCGTGTTTACCCACGTCACTGCAGGAGAATTGGCAAGCGGCACTGCCCGGCCGTTTAAAATTCCAAACAGTTGCTGCTGTGACGAATCGAGACCGGATTGCCATGCCTGCGCGCCGGCTGTGCCGCCTTCCGTGGAACCGAGACCACCCTTGCTTCCGAACAGGTAGGTGGAGTGTGGCCGGGAAAAGGAATCGAATACCTTCGCCCCCACCGGCACTGGCGCTGGAGAAGGAATTCCAACAGGCGCGGGCGCGGTGGCCTGGGCAAAGTTGGGCGCTGTCGGATCGATTACGAACGTTGGCGGCGGACAGTCACCGCAATCATTAAGTATCCCAAAAATTGTTCCTCGCAGTTTTCCGGGATGCGTTTTGCCGGCTTGAGCGATGCCGTCAAAACCCATCGAGAGATCCGCGACCACAGGAGCCGGCGTAAAGAAGTTGCTGACGAGGTTCGCGCCCGGCGAGAACACTGTCTCAGGCGCAAAGGTCGATTCGACTTTTGACACTGGACCACTGCTAAGCGGGTTCGTGCCTTCAAATCCTCGCACTTGAGCAATGCGACCAACCAGGTTGTTGTGGTCGGAACCTCCTATTAACAATCTGCCACCGCCGGCTCCGTATCCGGGTGTGGCTCGGGGACCGGTAAACTCCTTCTTGCCCACCGGCACGCCATTGAAATAGGTGATGATATTTTGACCGTCCCACCCAACGGCGAAGTGTCCCCATTCGCCTGGGGCTGGACCATCATCGCTCTCGAAGAAGACCCTATGCTGTCCGGCCACGTAACCATCCCACGTGTTTCCGAAAAGCACGTAGTGACTTAGATCACTCAAGTGCATCGTGAATCCGAAGAGGAGAGCGTGATTGCCGCCGTATCCATCGGACAATAGATAAGTGGCGCCCGCATTGTCGCCGGGCATTGCCCAAAACTCCCAGAAGAAATGTCCTAGATCAACATACGCCTCCCAAAACTCACCGTAGTCGACAGTCCTTGGCAAACCGTCGTATTCGAGAACGTAGGATGGATCAGGAACGGGCGCGAGCGTGGCGGCGAAATTCGTGTCATGGTCAGCGGTTAAACAGGGAAAGCTTTCGTTTAGAGGACTGAAAATGTAGCTAGCCTGCTCAATTGACGGTACCAGCGTGTAGTCAAGAGTTGCTGAGGCAGCGAATGAAAAACGTCCGTCAAGGCCTGTCCTGACAGAAGTAGTTTGAGTTCCTACCAGACTCATCTCAATGCCCACTAACGGATCACCACTCGTGTTTGTTACCTGGCCGCTGATTGCGTAAGTGCGGAGCACAGCATCAAAGTCTGGGAGCGCGTTGCCACCGAGATCATTAAATGTGTGGATCTCAGGACTGAACAGGTAATACGGCTTGGCCGGAGTGATCGTGTAGTCTCCTTCGGCCGGCACGGTGAAGGAATAGTTACCGCCGGCATCTGTTTGAGTTGAGCCGGCAACGGAACCACTCAGCGTAAGTTCTACTCCACTTAAGCCCTGATCGGGACCGTCAGTAATTTTGCCGCTCAGTCTGTATTGATTCAGGGAAGCATCGAAGTTTGTGGTGACATTCTGCGTGAGAGTTTCGATATTGATTAGAAGCGGTGCCAGTGTGTAGTTGTTCCTTGATGGAGTGACTACATAGTTTTCGCCGGCCGCGAGATCCGGAAATGAATAGTTTCCGTTGTTATCCGTGGTTGTGGTCTGCGACTGGTAACCGCTCAATTCCACCTGCACTCCGGCAAACGGCTGCGCTCCGTTGCTGACGTGCCCGCTAACGATGTATCGCCGTAAGTTCCCGGTAAAGACGGAAGCATGATCGGCCTGAATATTAGTAACGGTGTCTGTCGTGAAGTCGTAGATTGGCCCAGAGACAGGCGCTACGGTGTAATTGCCGCCCGCCGGTAAATTGGTGAACGAGTAGTTGCCATTGATGTCGGTGACAGTGGCTGCTGCTTGCGGCCCAGTGAGGTGGACAGTGATGCCATCGAGTGGGTGGTTCGACGCATTAAAAAGCCTTCCGCGAATCTCATAGGTTCGTCGCGTGGCGGTGAAAGACAAAACGAGATTGCTGGTTAGTTGGCTGATGGTTTGTGGCGGGAATGTTAGGAAGTTGCTTCCAGCCGGCGCCACCGTATAGCCGTAGCTCGAAATAACATCGGGGAAAGAAAAACTCCCATCCACTCCTGTGTCAGTTGTTCTGAACGTTCCACCCACCTCGTTCATCAGCGCTATGGTCACACCGCTCATGATCTGACCGGCGTCATCCCGCACGTGCCCGTTGATAGAAAAGAGATCTCGCGAGGCGAGTAAATGAGCGAAGCTTTGATTGCTGCGAAGGTTTTGAAAGGTCCGGCTGGGGGGCGCGAAAGTGAATAGAGCTTTATGCGCAGTAACTGTGTAGTCGGAACCAGCAAGTACCGTAAACGCGTAAGCACCGGTTTGGTCGGTGGTAACTTGCCTCGTTTGTGCCCCGGTCAGCGACACTGTTACGCCGTCAAGGCCCAGCGTGCCCGTCAACACCTGTCCACTGATCACGTATTCTCGCAGTGTGCCCGTAAGATTCAACGACTGATTGCTGGCGAGGCTAGCGACTGTTTGAGTGTTGAAGTTATATAAATCAGTGGGCAGGGCAGAAACGATGTAGTTGCCGTTTGGTGGCAATCCCGGAATGGAGTAATGACCGTTGCTGTCGGTGGTAGTTGAAGCAGTGTGAGAGCCGCTCACGATCATGGTGACCCCGCCAACGCCAACCGTCCCGTACATTGCCTGGCCCGAGATCGTCAATCCTCGACGAGTAGCAGCAAAGTTCCGCCCCAATGAATTGCTTAGGAGAGAAAGAGTCTCGTTCGGCGGAGTGAAATCAAAGAGAGCATTTGAGACAGTAAGTTGGTAATTCTCACCCGCCGTCATTACGGTAAACGAATATTTGCCGGTGCTATCTGTGGTCATAGTCTGAACTTGTGAGCCGTTCAGACTCACAAGTACTCCGCCTAGACCAGCACCATTCTCAGTTACTCGCCCGGAGACCTGATAAGGGGGCACGGTCGCCGGACCAGCCCCTGCGTCGTCGGGCAAGCCGCCACCCACATGACCCATCGCCATACGGGCGCGATTGCTGTTTCTTCCTTGATATTTGACCTGGACCAGGAGGTCGCCGACGGCGGTTAAATCATTACTGAGCCGGATGATGATTGCGGATATGAGCGGTTGCTCAGGCACTAATCCCACATACTCGACCTCGAAGTTGTAACGTCGCTGCGTGCCATCCTCCGCTTCCACCGTCACGGCTGAAAAGTTTTCGCCAGGTTGCAACGTCAGGTTTAACGCGTAGAGCACTACGCGAGTGCGATTGTCTGTAGACCAGCGAACTGAAGAGGTGGGCAAGAAAGGTTCGATAGAGTAGGTGGGAGATTCAAAAGCTATGGCCCGGGTGGAAGAGGCATGAGTGAGAAGCACCGGCGCCCGGGTCTGTGCCTTTGCGACCGTCGTCAATAGCACTAAGAACCAGAGTGCAATCAATACGCGCTGCCAGGGCCGCCTGGACCCCGGCTTTTCTGAATGGAAGATAACCACGAGCTAGTTTGTCTGCAGAATTAGGGGGCTTCAAGAGGTAGCCCCTTTTCGACCTGGGACCGGGGCCTTAGCGTGTGTAAGTGGAAAGCCTACGTCTAAGAAATTTACCCTCGGAAGACATCTTCAAAGTAAACCTTGGAGCCCACAGAAACTAGTCGTATAAGAAATCTAAGTCAACACTTTTCTAGGCGTTGGGATGATAAACGATTGCCAGGACCGGATTAACCGTTAACACAGCGGCTGTATTATAGTGACGAGAACACTTGCCACAGATTCTGACGGAACTTGTAGAGGCTGAGACCACGTGATGAAGCTTTTCGTTACCGGCGGCGCCGGGTTCATCGGATCCTGTTTCGTTCGGCTGGCCATCGAGAAAATTCCCGATTGCCACATCGTGAATTTCGATGCGCTGACCTACGCAGGTAACCCGGACAATCTGGTCGACATTGATCCGGTGCGCCACCATTTTGTGCACGGTGACATTGCCGACGCACAAGCAGTGGAAACAGCGCTCGCGGACGATGTCGACGCGATCATAAATTTTGCGGCCGAGTCACATGTTGACCGGAGCATCGCGAATGCAGGCGAGTTCTTACGCACAAACGTCGTGGGCACACAGGTATTGCTCGATGCGGCCCGCGCGCGCGGCGTCAAGCGCTTTGTCCAGGTGTCGACTGACGAAGTAATGGGCAGCTTGCCTGAAGATGAAGAATCTTTTTTCACTGAAAAATCCGCCTTCGCCCCAAATAGCCCCTACGCAGCATCAAAAGCGGCGGCAGAACATCTCGCACGAGCAGCGCATCATACCTTCGGCCTCGACGTCGTCATAACACGCTGCGGAAACAATTATGGCCCGCGACAGTTTCCGGAAAAGTTCTTACCGCTCGCCCTGACAAACGCAATTAACAACGAGCAGATCCCAGTTTATGGCGACGGTAGGAACGTGCGCGATTGGATTTTTGTAGAAGACCATTGCCGGGCGATATTGCTGGTCATGGAAAAGGGCAGGCCAGGCGCAGTCTATAACATTGGGGCACGCAACGAACGACGTAACATCGACGTGTTGAAGTCGTTACTTGAAACGGTTCGTAAGCCTGTCTCGCTGATTACCTTCGTTAAGGACAGACCAGGTCATGACCGTCGTTACGCTATTAACCCCGACCTTATTGAATCTGAATTGAATTGGCGCCCGGAAGAAACGTGGGAAAGCGGGCTACGCAAGACTATCGACTGGTACCAACAGAACAGCGAATGGGTGGAGCGGGCGCGAAACGGCTCATATCGAAACTACTATCGAAACCAGTACGGGATGGAGGTAGCTACGAATTGATAGTGTCGGTCACGGGAGCCGGCGGGTTGGTAGGGCGAGCGGTAAGCGCGCACTGTGCGTCAGTTGGCGATGAGGTGTTGGCCTATAGTCACAGCGACCTCGATATCAGCGATCTTGACGCAGTAAGCAAAAGACTGAAGAGCGATCAGCCGGAGGTACTAATAAACTGTGCTGCCTGGACCGATGTGGATGGCTGCGAATTCGATCAGGAACGTGCCTACGCTGTAAATGCCAGTGGCCCGGAAAATCTCGCGCAAGTATGCCGCAAAATCAACGCTGGCCTGATAACGATATCGACAGATTATGTTTTTGATGGCAGCAAGGCTGGGTTTTACACCCAGGAGGACGAGACGCGTCCGGAAAGCGTCTACGGCCAGTCTAAACTCGAAGGCGAGCGACGCTCACAAGCAACCTACACGCGATCCATCGTCGCGCGCACCGGTTTCGTTTTCGGTGAGGGTGGCACTAACTTCCTGAGCACTATTGTCGCGCGCGCCCGCAAGGGTGAGAAGTTGAAGGCAATCAGGGATGCGTACGGAACGCCGACCTATGCGCGCGACCTTGCAATGCGATTGCGCGAGTTGGTCCTGAAAGACACGCCCGGTGTGTACCACGTGACAAATGCCGGGGACGGAGTGAGTTATGAGGGTTTTGCGCGCCTGGCGCTCGACCTGGCCGGCCTTGCCGAAGCGAAACTTGAAAGTTTTGAGATGAGCGCTCTCCAGCGGCCCGCGCCGCGTCCCCAAAATTCGCGGCTAAAGTGCCTCTTTTCGACGCCGCTTGGGCTGCCTCCGCTTCCGCTATGGTCCGACGCCTTAAGGGATTTTGCTACTGCAGAAAGCTTGAAGGAAGTGCCTGTAACGACGTAGAAATGCGGGTGCTGGGCTTGCCAGCAGCAAACTGTCTGCTATTATTCTCCCTTCTGTATTTTGTCTTGAATTAAGGTCTGAGAATATGATGTCACAAGATAACCGCCTCCTGCCGATAGGCCCGCTTGACCGCAGTCTTGATCGTCCACTTTCTGAAATCGCTCAAGCGAGACCCTACGGAACCTCCGGAGTCGAGCCTACCACCATCCGCGATTACTTATTCGTCGTCCTAAAACGTAAGTGGCTGATTCTCAGTTTAGTGCTGGTGGTCACATCGCTTGTGACGATTCAGGCGTTTCGCGCGCCCTCAATTTACGAAGGCGAAGCAACCATCCGCATTGAGCAGCGGCCGATGAGTGTGTTGCAAACAAAAGAGATTGTGATCAACGCTCAAAGCGATCCAAATTTTTGGGGCACGCAACTGAAACTGCTCGAGAATCCCGCTCTGGCCCGTCAGGTTGTTCTATCGCTCGATCTGCAAAACAACGCCGCGTTTTTCGGCGGGCCGTCGCGCGGTGGAGTCTTCAGCTCCCTGCGAAGAATATTTTCAACTCCAAAGAAAGCGACGGAAGCGCCGGCCCCCTCTTCGGGCTTAGCTTTGGTGGGAGAAAGTGAAGTAAACGATCGCGCTCTCACTCCGGAACAGTTGGCTAAACTCGAGCCGTATGAAGATGCCATCATCAGTGGTGAGTCGGTCGAGCCAGTTCCAAACACCAATTTAATAAAGATCAAATTTGTGCATTCTGATCCTGAGCTGGCCCAGAAGATTGCAAATAGACTCGCCGAGGTCTTCGTTAACAACAACCTCGAACGGGCCACACTGGGTTCAAGTAAAGCCGAAGACCTGCTCGCAAGAGAAATTGCAAACCTCCAGACTAAAATCAAGCACGACCAGGAAACACAATTTAACTACGCGAAAAATCACAACTTGCCGCTGACATCCGATCCTAATGGGAACCTGGAAGCCAAGCGCTTGGCGACGCTGAGCGGACAGTTGTTGGACGCCGAGAACGAGAGAAAGAATCTTCAGGCCCAATTTGAAGCGGCCAAACGCGAGAAGGATCCTTTCTCTATTCCGGACGTTCAGGATTCCAAGCGCATCGAGAGACTGCGGGAAAGAATTTCCGAGCTCCAGGAAAAACGCGATGCGATGATGATCGTTTATACAAAGGAGTGGCCGGAAGTTAAGAAACTGGATGCTCAGTTAGAACATTTGCAGGCTGAACTAACTAAAGGGCCGGCTGAAGTGGTCACTTCGATTCAACGAAAGTATGAAGCTGCGCTGGCGAGAGAACAAAGCCTGAGGCGTGCTTACGAGCAGCAAAAGGGTACAACTACTCAGCAAACGCGCGATCAGATAGACTTGATCGCCATCAGTCAGGAGCTGGAGACTAATAAGCAGTACTTGAATACGCTGCTTCAGCGACAGCGTGAACTAACGGTCAGCAGCAGTGATCGGCCCAACGAGGCCAGTATTGCCACCTATAGTCGTTTGCCGAAAACTCCGATTGGCCCACAGCGATTACGCAATATCGTGCTGGCTTTTGTTCTTTCACTCGTCGCCGGCATCGGTCTAGCCTTCCTGCTTGATTTCCTTGATGACACGCTGAAGTCGGTGGAAGACGTTGATCGCTATCTGCATCTCCCAGCGCTCGCATTAATTCCTGCCAGCCGCGATCGCGGTCGCCTGGTTGGTTTGGGTGCGGCCTCGCCGCCGGCGCCATCTGGCGGTGATATCACGGCACTCGCGATGATTAGCGACGCGCGTTCACCCGTAGCCGAATCCTACCGTCACCTGCGAACATCGTTGTTGCTTTCTTCAGCGGGGCAGCCGCCTAAAACGATCCTGATAACCTCCAGTCAGCCATCTGAAGGTAAAACCACAACGGCAATTAACACAGCTTTCATGCTGGCACAGACGGGCGCTGAAGTCCTGATCATTGACTGCGATCTAAGGCGGCCTCGGCTTCACGTGCACCTTGGCGCGCCAAACTCGCGCGGCCTGACAAATTGGCTCTCAGGAGAAACTGAAATCGATAGCCTGACGCAGACCCTGGAGTCTCAGCCGAACATGAAGTTCCTGACTTCAGGTCCGGTGCCACCTAATCCGGCAGAACTTCTGGGCTCGGATGAAATGCGGAAGATTTTGGCGCTGCTCAGTGAGCGCTTTACTCATATTGTCATCGACTCGCCGCCTGCGATTTCGTTCACTGACGCATCAATTCTCTCGACCATGGTTGATGGCGTGGTGCTGGTGGTACACGGTGGTCGCAGCTCTCGTGCAGTTGTGCGACGCGCCAAACAGCAGTTGCTTGACGTTGGCGCGCACATCTTTGGCGTCGTACTAAACAACGTGAAGCTGGAAACGCAGGACTACTACTACTCGGGTTATTACGCAGGCTATTACAAGAGTGATGAGACTGAGAAAAACGAGGATGTAGGTGGGGGAGCTGAGCCGGCCAGATAGAAGTTCTGCAATAAGAGGATTGGCGTGGCAGGATTCGAGGGCGCCATTTTAGCGCCCATTAGCCCACCGCATGACTCATCGGGTTCTTTGTCTCGAGTTCGCGCTGCGCCAAACCCAGATCATGTTCGATCATAAGCTTTACTAACCCTTCAAAGTTTACCGTCGGTTCCCAGCCCAGTGCTCGCTTCGCTTTGGAAGCATCGCCGAGCAATAGATCCACTTCAGCCGGCCGGTGATAAACGGGGTCGATCTCAACATACTGCTTCCAATCCAGATCCAGCTGACCAAATGCCAGGTCCAGGAATTCCCTGACCGAGTGGGTTTCACCCGTAGAAATGACGAAGTCGTCCGGCTCGTCGACCTGCAGCATTAGCCACATTGCCAAAACGTAGTCTTTTGCATATCCCCAATCGCGTCTCGCGTCGAGATTGCCGAGATAAAGTTTCTGCTGCAGGCCGAGTTTGATCCTCGTAGCCGCCCTCGTGATTTTACGCGAAACAAATGTTTCGCCTCTTCGCTCGCTTTCGTGATTAAACAAAATGCCGTTAGTTGCAAAGAGTCCGTACGACTCGCGGTAGTTCACCGTAATGTAAAAGGCATAAGCCTTCGCACACCCGTAGGGCGAACGAGGATGAAAAGGCGTGGTTTCCTTCTGCGGCACTTCGGCAACCTTTCCAAACAACTCCGATGAAGACGCCTGGTAGAACTTCGGCCGTATCCCCAGTTCCCGGATGGCTTCGAGAATGCGCACAGTGCCCAGCCCGGTTACTTCACCGGTGTACTCGGGCACATCGAAACTCACGCGAACGTGAGACTGTGCGCCGAGATTGTATATTTCGTCTGGTTGAGTTCGGCGCAGAATTGCATTGAGCGAGCTTGAATCGTTGAGGTCGCCGTAGACTAACTTCAAACGCGGATTTGGTTCGTGAGGATCCTGATAAAGATGATCCACTCGTTCCGTGTTGAATGATGACGAGCGCCGGATAATACCGAACACTTCGTAGCCTTTTCCAAGTAACAACTCCGCCAGGAACGATCCATCCTGACCGGTGATCCCGGTGATTAAAGCGCGTCTGCTCATACGAAAATTACTGACCTCTTTGGATTTGTGTGTCTTAACATAACTTACTCGACAAAAGCTGGTTCAAGCAACAACGCTGTCCGTTGCCCGGGCGAACGATTGCGATTGATAAAATCCATTCGAGCGACCTGCGATCGTCACTGACTATATTTTAATTGCATCGCCAGGCGCCATTCTGCGATTTGGCCCAACGTCCTGTTCCGCCGCCCGCGCAAACGGCACTACTCTGGCAATCTGAACAGTAGACGGAGCTTAGGTGTTCGATTGCGCTCAGGTTTGAGAAGCTTACCCCGAACTCTCTGGAGAGGCGTACCGCATTCGGTGAGGAATCGGGTCTAGAACTGATAAGTTGATAAACAGCGCCAACGTTATTTGCGTAGATGTTGCCGACCATCCTGCCCCCAAACGTATTTTCCACGATCTGGACAGCAGTTATACCGAGGCTGACCATATCGCCAGCCCCCTCGCGCAGATAGTTATTAACCACCAGTCCGTCGCTTACATCGACGATACTGATCGCATACGTGCTGCCACTGCCGGTGGAGGCGAGCTCGTTTCCGTTGAGGATAAAACGATCGGAGCCAGGGTTAATTTTGATTCCCCAAGGGGTGCGCTGGATGTAGTTGTTTCTGATACGTACGTTTGGAGCGTTATTGATAACGATTCCGGCGTAGCTGATGTAATCGTGTTTAGGCGTCGAGTGAGTAGCGCCCACGATTTTATTGTTCACTACTTCAACTGGGCCATAGTCCTTGGTGTCGAAGTTCTGAACCGCTATGCCATGCATGACTGCGAAAGAAGTTGAAAGCGTCGCGTCGATATTATTCTTCGAAATTCGGATGTTTTTGAGCCGGTCCCCGGTGTTAGGCTCAATATCAATTACCGATACGCCTGGCCCGCCTACCTGCCCGGGTTTTCGTATCGTGTTGTGTTCGACCACTACATTCTCGCCGTTCGTCACCGCAATATTCTGACTCGCAACTCCGGTCAAAAGATTACGGGCAATGAGAACGTTCGAGGAATATTTGCCTTCAGACGATCCACCGCCCGCCTGAATACCGATCGTCCTGGTGTCTTCCAGCCAGTTGTTAGTGACTTTGCAATTTCTGCAGTTGCCCAGTCCAATTGTCTGCGGAATTGAATTAAAGTCGCTCCTGGCTCCCTTGAAGTGACATCCGTTGATGCTGATGTTCTCCGATTGCGCGTAATTGGAAACATCGCCGTTATAGTCTCTGACGATGGAGAACGGCGAGCTGTGGCCCGCCTTGCCGGTCGATTCCGACAAAACCGAATCCCAGTCATTGCATTCAAGAGACGAATAATCTTTTAGTCGAACGACCGAACTATTGGTGGTGGCGCTGTACCTACCCTTGACGATGCGAAGCGTGTGTCTGCTTGAAATATTTATTTGCGTGGCAATGTTACCTCCGGACGAAACGCGAATCTCTCCGGCGTTGGCGCCGAGTGCCGCGTCGGCGGCGTTTATCTTTGCGCCGACATCCGCGCCGGGATAATTTTCCGCGTTAACTACTCGGATGTTTGCCGGCGCCGAGCGTTGGGTTTGGGTTGATACCGTTTGTATTCCCGCGGGGGCCTGCATGCAGGCGGAACTGACCAGCGCTGCCAGGACAAGAAATTTGATTGCCATGCGAAGATAGTAGCAGAGGGCTCAACAAATAAAGATTGGACAATAGGGACCTTCGCGGTTGACACCGACAAGAATTGGGGTTGTTAGGCACATACTTAGGAAGTCTTGGAAGATATAGTATATTGATTGTTCTGCTTATTTTCGGGTTTTCAGACTACTCCGGTCCTTAATACCTGACACTGATTGCAGGGAATCGTATGGTCGCAAGTGAAACCGAAATTTCCGTGCTCTCGCCGAGCCAGTGGGCCTATCCACGTGTGGTCGTAACGGGTGGCGCAGGATTTTTAGGAACTTATATTGTGCAGAAACTGCGCGGGCTTCCGGCTGTTGAAGTAATCGTGCCTCGCAGTCGCGACTATGATCTGGTCAAAGAAGATTCTATTGTCCGCTTACTGGATGAGGCGAAGCCTGACCTCGTGATTCACCTGGCTGCAGTTGTTGGCGGCATTGGCGCGAACCAGAAAAATCCGGGTCGATTCTTTTATGAGAATCTGATGATGGGCACTCAACTGATCGAGCAAGCGCGGTTGCGGAAAATTCCAAAATTCGTAGCCATTGGCACCGTTTGCGCTTACCCGAAATTCACCCCCGTTCCTTTCAGCGAGCGGGATATTTGGAACGGTTACCCTGAAGAGACAAACGCTCCTTACGGTCTCGCGAAAAAGATGATGCTGGTACAGGCGCAAAGTTATCGCGAGCAGTATGGCTTCAACTGCATATTTCTGCTGCCCGCGAATCTTTATGGCCCCGGGGATAATTTTGACCTCGAGACTTCGCATGTTATCCCGGCCCTGATACGCAAGTGCGTGAAGGCCCAGGAGGAAGATGCGCCGTACATTGAAGCGTGGGGCTCGGGCAACGCTTCACGCGAATTTCTCTACGTCGAAGATTGCGCAGAGGGGATTCTGCTTGCAGCTCAAAACTACAATGAAAGCGACCCCGTTAATCTAGGCAACGGGCGGGAAGTGACTATCCGTGAGCTGTTAGACATGATCGTGAAGCTGACAGAATTCAAGGGAGAGGTCCGTTGGCAACATAATAAGCCGGATGGTCAACCTCGACGGCAGTTGGATGTGACGCTGGCGCGAGAGAAGTTTGGTTTCGAGTCGACTACTACGTTGGAGGAAGGGCTGCGACGCACGATTGAGTGGTACAAGGCATCGCATCCACGGGATTAATCAGCACCTGGTTAGCTCTGTAATCACTATCTAATGAAACTCAGTATCGTTACGCCATCATTTAACCAGGGCAAGTTTCTCGAGGAAACAATTCTGTCCGTGCTTAATCAGAACTACGAGAATCTGGAATACATCGTTGTTGATGGCGGGAGCACGGACGAAAGTGTCGAGATAATCCGGCGTTATGAAGATCGGTTAGCTTACTGGGTAAGCGAAAAGGATCAAGGTCAGGTTGACGCCATTAATAAAGGCTTGCGGCGCGTGACCGGCGACATCGTGGCATACATCAATAGCGACGACGTCTATTTGCCCGGCGCCTTTGCGGCGGTCATGGATGCATTCAAAACTAATCCGGATTGGGAATGGCTCTGTGGCGACACCATCATGTTTGGGGAAGGCGATCACAAGACAGAGCTAATAAAAACTGAAGTGCCGAAATCTGCCGCGCATAGTCTGTCGTGGGCATATCTCGCTCCGCAGCCGGGCATGTTTTGGAAACGCGAGTTGGTCCAGGCAGGGTTTGACCCGAAATACAACTACGTGTTCGATCACGAGCTTTACGTGAGACTGTTGTTGGCCGGCCATCGCTGCGAACACTTACCGCGCCCGGTTGCGAAATATCGTTTGCATGAAACCAGTAAGACAGTAGCTGAGCCGAAGGGGTTCGACGAAGAGTTTGACGCCGTAGCCGAAATCTATGAACCACAATTACACGGCGCCGACCAGCGTTGGTGCCGCGCCACGAGGTTTCTGCGACTGTCTTACGCCGCGAGCCAGGCTGGACGAAAAAGCGAAGGTTCCAAATGGTTGGCGCGCGCATTGGTCACTTATCCGGAGGGGCTGAAAGACAGGCCGTTTTGGGGTTGCTTGCGGCGAGTTCTTAGCCCTCCTGAAGCTAATGGGTTGAAGCACGCGAGCTGAATCATTACCTGCTCCGGATTCTGGGAAAGACACGCGCACGAAGTACCAACTTAAATTCAAGACCTCGCCCGCACCCACGTTTTGAAAACACTCTACATCTGCTACTTCGGGCTTCAGGAACCGCTGGTCCAAACACAGGTTCTCCCTTACCTGCGCGAACTGGCGGCGGAGAAAATAGAAGTCTATTTACTCACCTTCGAGCCAAAGATGGCTGAGCGGTGGACGGCCGAGACACTGGCAGATGAGCGGGTTCGCCTGCAACGTGAAGGCATCAATTGGTCAGCACTCCCTTATCACAAAAGCCCTTCGGTGCCCGCTACCGTTTACGACATTGCAGCCGGCGCTCGAATGGCGGTTCGCCTTGTGCGCCGGTACGGAATTGAAGTGCTTCATGCCCGGGCCCATATTCCGTTAGCGATAGCGTTAATTGCACGCAGGTTTGTCCCATGCGCCTTGATTTTCGATATCCGTGGGTTGATGGCTGAGGAATATGCGGACGCCGGCGTCTGGAACGATAAGTCGCTGAAGTTCCGTCTCGTAAAAAAACTAGAGGCAGCCGGTATTCGAAAAGCGAACCAGGTTGTGGTGCTCACTGAGAGAATGAAGGCTTGGTTGGTTGAGAGACGGTTGCGAAACGCGGACGACGTTGCCGTGATCCCTTGTTGTGTAAGTCTCGCCGCTTATGACAGCCTCGGGTCAAGCGTTGAGCGGGGACCGGAGAGTTTCGAAGTCATCTACGCGGGATCGGCCAGTGGTCTTTACCTGGTCGAGGAGATGGGAAGATTTTTCCTGGCGGTGCGAGCCATTGAGTCACGAGCATACTTCCGCATTCTGACGATGTCTCCGGAGCCGGAAGTTCGCGAACTACTGCTGCGCGCCGGTTTGCAGGCTAAAGATTTTGGGATTGGAAGAGTCGCGCCCGACGAGGTGCCACAGTATCTCAAACGAGCTCGAATCGGCCTCTCCTTTCGCAAGCCAACCTTTTCGCAGATAGCAGCTTCCCCAACGAAGATTGCGGAATACCTGGCCGCCGGCGTGCCGGTGGTTAGCAATAGAGGCATCGGGGATGTAGATGATTTGTTACAAAGCGAGCGGGTAGGGGTGGTTTTGAATGATTTTACGGAGGAGGCGCTTGCTGGTGCCGCCAATGCAGCTCTGACGTTAGCCTTGGATGCCGCCACGTCAGCCCGTTGCCGCGAAGCTGCCCGGATCCACTTTGACCTTCCTTCGGTCGGGGGCCGTAGATACGTGGCGGTTTACGAGAAGATTGGCTGGTCGCGGGACAAACACGCTCGCTCAACTAACCGTTTGGACCCCTGAGTACCCGTTACCGAACCTGCATTGGACGAGTCTGCAAGCCTCTCTTATACTGATCCCTTAATCACCGTCCTTAGAGAAAGCAGTTTCCGAGAATCTGATGCGTCTCCTTGCCTTAGTCCCCAGCGTATACGACACCTCTCCTGGTCAGCGTTACCGAATCGAGCAATGGGAACCTCTGCTCCGCAAGCGCGGCGTCGAGATCACCTACGCACCTTTCGAATCTCCGGAGCTTCATGCGCTTCTTTATAAGCCCGGCAACGTAGGACGGAAATTAAGCCAGGTGGTCGATGGCATTTCGCGCCGTTTTTCAACGCTAAGATCTCTCAGGGATTACGACGTAATCTACGTCTTTCGGGAAGCGGCATTACTTGGCCCACCGTTTTTCGAGCGTCGGATACAGCGGTCGGGCGTGCCCATGGTTTTCGATTTCGACGACGCCGTGTTTGTTTCTTACCGCAGTCCTACTAACGGTTATCTGAGTTATTTGAAGTTTGCGTCGAAGACAAAAGCGATATGTCGCATGGCCGCTCACGTTATGGCGGGTAATCCTTATCTCGCCGAGTATGCCCGCCGAGTCAATTCAAATGTCACTGTAGTGCCAACGACGATTGATACGGAAAAGTATACGGTGACCGAGAAGACTGAAGAGCCAGACGTGCCGACGATTGGCTGGACAGGCAGCTTCAGCACCGTGCAGCATTTGGACACGCTGCGCTCCGCGCTTCAAAAACTCGCGAGGCAAGCTAATTTTCGTTTGCGAGTGATCGGCACACCTGTCTACAAAATCGATGATATGGAAATCGAAGCGATGTCCTGGCGAGCGGATACGGAGCTTGAGGATCTGCGAGCCATCGACATCGGGATAATGCCGTTACCGGACGACAACTGGAGCAAGGGAAAATGCGGATTGAAGGCGCTTCAATTCATGGCGCTGGGAATTCCCACAGTCTGTTCACCTGTAGGCGTGAACAAAGAAATTATTCAGGACGGAGAGAACGGTTTCCTCGCCAACTCAGAAGATGAATGGGTGGAGAAATTGGGCCGCCTCCTGCGTTCGGCTCAGCTTCGCAAGCAACTCGGTCAAGCCGGGCGAGCCACGGTTGAAAATGAGTACTCGGCAAGCGTGCAGGCGCCACGCGTTTTCGAGTTATTCAGATCGGTAGTTCGCGAGGGAGGCCGGGAGCGATTACCACAGATGAAGAGGCAGACAACACCCGTCCAGAATCAGGGTTCCTAAACATAGCAGAAGGGTCTTCAATCAATTGGAAAAACTTAACGTATTGGTTACGGGCGGTGCGGGCTTTATTGGTTCTCACCTTGTAGACGCGCTCGTTGAGCGTGGGCACCGAGTCAGAATCCTTGATTCCCTGGTTTCACAGGTTCATGAGGCTGGACCGCCGGAACACTTAAACCCGGCGGCGGAATTCATTCAGGGTGATGTTTGCGAACACGGCGTAGTTGCCCAGTCGCTGCAAGGTATTGACGTCGTCTTTCATGAAGCTGCCGAAGTAGGAGTTGGGCAGTCGATGTATGAAGTCGATCGGTATGTTCGAGCGAACGATCTGGGAACTGCCGTGTTGCTGGAGAATGTTATCAAGCTGCGCAGCAAGATTAAGAAGCTTATCGTCGCATCGTCCATGTCAATCTACGGCGAAGGCGCTTATCAATGCGTTAATTGCGGCCTGGTCTATCCGCAGCTACGCGAAGACAGGCAACTGCTTGATCGGCGTTGGGAGATGGAATGCCCGACGTGCAAAACTGCCGTGACGCCCGCAGGCACCAGGGAAGACAAGCCACTGTTCCCGACCTCTGTCTACGCAATAACCAAACAGGACCAGGAACAATTCTGCCTTGTGATCGGGCGCGCCTACGGAATTCCCACTGTGGCGTTGCGCTACTTCAATGTTTATGGACCGAGACAGGCCCTTTCAAACCCGTATACCGGCGTGTGTGCGATCTTTTCATCGCGCTTGCTTAACGATCAACCGCCAATGATCTTTGAAGACGGAAAGCAGACCCGCGATTTCGTCCACGTCAGCGACATAGTTCAGGCAAACCTTTTGGCTCTTGAAACTGACCGGGCCAACTATCTTCCGGTTAACGTTGGGACTGGCGTTGCTACTTCCATCGCGACCGTGACGGAATTGCTTTCGACAGGGCTGGGCAAAAACCTGGCGCCGGAGATTGTGGGAAAGTATCGGGAGGGAGACATCCGTCATTGCGTTGCAGATATCTCACGCGCCAGAGAGCTGCTTGGCTATGAACCCCGCATCAGTCTCGAGCAGGGTATTCCGGAACTGCTAAGCTGGGTGCGGGAACAGACAGCAACGGACCAGGTAGTCAAAGCTACTGCCGAATTAGAGACGCATCAACTGGTGAGATGAACCAGCCGAGCCGATAGCGTGGAAACGGAAGTAGTTCACTGCCCTGCAACACATGCATCACGTGAGCAAATCCAGGTTAATGGCTCTTGGGATTATTGCTCTGTTCCCGTCGTTTCTTAAGCGTCCTTTGTATCGCTTGTTCTTTGGCTATCGAATCGGGAAGCGCGTGCGCATCGGGTTGAGCATCATCGACGCGAAGCAATGCGAGATCGACGATGACACCATCGTCGGACATCTGAATGCGGTGTTGGGAGTCACCAGGCTAGTCGTCGGCGACCACGTGCGCATCGGCCATCTGAATATTATTCGCGGTGGCGATGAAGTCCTGATTGGCCGTTATGCTGAAATTATTCGCATGAATGAGATCAACTCAATACCGGATCCCGAGGTCGTAAATCCTATCGACCCGCGCTTTGAGCTGGGAGAGGGCAGCGTCGTCACCACCGGGCATAAAATTGACTTTACTGATCGCGTAACCATTGGTCGCCGATCGATACTGGGGGGCCGCAACTCTTCGCTCTGGACGCACAACCGGCAGCGAACGCGGCCCATCACGATTGGATCGTTTGCCTACATTGGCTCTGAGATTCGCATGGCGCCGGGTTCGTCAGTTCCTTCGCATTGCATCGTGGGAATTGGCTCAGTGATCACGGGGGAATTGGATTCCGAGGGGTATTTAATCGCGGGCATGCCGGCCAAGCCCGTGAAGGAGTTGACCGAAGGGGATCGGTTTTTAATCGAACGACCGACACGTAAAGACTTGCCGGACGACGTTTGAAATCCAGCATGAATGCTCTACTCACATTGTTGTATCTGGCGCTGTGCGTGGCCATCGTAATTTTTGTGCCGACGCTGGTCGCGCCCTTTGTTGTCGACTATGGGGTCGTATCAACCGTTGATACTGCGAAGGCAGTGTTGTTATGCACAGCCCTAGCCGCTGTCGCGGGGTTCTATGCCTACCGGCAGGGTTCAGACGGAGCTTTCCTGTTGCGGCTTTTTATCGCGGCCCTGTTGCTTAGAATGATCGTGGGAACCGCGATCTTTGTTTTTAAGGGTCAGGAGTTTTTCGGCGGCGACGCCATCACCTATGACTATTACGGCTTGGCCCAACTCCGCGGCTGGCATGGCGATAAATACTACGCCTCCATTGCCAACATTTTCGTGCAGCAGGGAGAAAGCTCAGGTTGGGGGATGGTTTACTTTGTCGCGGGCATCTACCAAATCGTCGGACGCAACTTGCTGGCAGTGCAATTTGTTAACTCTGTAATCGGTGCCGCCACTGCGGTAATAATTTTTCTTTGCGCGCATCAAGTGTTCAAGAACTTGAGCGTCGCCCGCATCGCCAGTATTGCGGTGGCGTTTTATCCATCGCTGGTGCTGTGGTCGTCGCAGGGTTTGAAGGATGGCCCGATCGTTTTCTTCCTCGCGTTGTCGATACTTGCCACGTTAAAGCTTGGGGAAAAACTGAGCGCTAAATACATCGCGGTATTAGTGTGCTCGCTTATGGCTTTGCTAAGCCTGCGGTTTTACGTTTTTTACATGGTGTGTGTGGCCATTGGCGGAGCCTTTGTGATCGGGATGCAGGCGATTACGGCCAGTAGTTTCCTGCGGCAATTTGCCGCTATCTTGCTGCTGGGACTTGCTCTCGTTTACCTCGGGGTGACGCGGTCAGCTACTGTTCAATTTGAGCAATACGGAAATCTGCAAAGGTTACAGCGCAGCCGGCTTGATCTCGCAACTTCAGCGGAATCGGGGTTTGGTAGAGATGTGGACGTGTCCAACACAACGGGCGCAATTTCAACGATCCCGATGGGCATGCTCTATCTCCTGTTTGCGCCATTCCCCTGGCAAATTACTTCCCTACGCCAGAGCATCACTTTGCCCGAGATGATAATTTGGTGGGCATCATTCCCGTTGCTGATTCTCGGCTTAACGTTTGCCATCAAGTACCGCCTGCGCATGATTTCTCCCATTTTGATCTTCACCGTGATGCTTACCTTCGCCTATTCCGTCTTTCAGGGTAATGTGGGAACGGCTTATCGCCAGCGCGCGCAGTTGTTAGTGTTCTATTTTATTTTCGTCGCAGTTGGGTTTGTGTTGTTGAGGGAGAAAAGAGAGGAAAAGAAGCGTCTGGAGTTGGTCAAGCGCGAAGAGCTATCGGCCCAGCTCGCTGCCACTTACGCGGCACGTCCCGGAAAGATGCCCAAGTAGCGTTCCGGTCTTCCCTGATTAACAGTTCGTTCGCCACGTGCAGCAACACAGGCCACTGATTCATCGCTTTTATGTGTGGGATTGTAGGTATAGTTCGCAATGATAGGTCGGACATTGATCAAAATGTCCTAATGCAGATGTGTGAGGCGATTCGTCATCGCGGCCCGGATGATGATGGGTTTTACGTGAATGGTCCGGTGGGCCTAGGCATGCGACGGTTGTCGATTATCGATTTGGCCGGTGGACGGCAGCCAATTCACAATCAGGACCAAACCGCCTGGATAGTCTTCAACGGAGAGATTTATAACTACCGCCAACTGCGCGACCAGTTAGAAAAACTGGGCCACGTCTTCTATACCAATAGCGATACAGAAGCGATCGTTCACGCGTATGACCAGTACGGAGCAGATTGTCCGAAGCACCTGCGCGGCATGTTTGCCTTCGCGATTTGGGACGAGCGCACTCAGGAACTCTTTCTGGCGCGAGACCGGGTCGGCAAGAAGCCATTACTCTACGCGCACGTCAACGGACAGTTTGTTTTCGGTTCTGAGTTCAGTGCCTTGTTGCGGCACCCGTCAATTAGTAAGGACATCGACCACGAAGCGCTGCATCACTATTTGTCGTTCATGTGCGTGCCCGCTCCGCTTACCGCTTACCGCAACATTCGAAAACTAGAGCCGGGTCACAGCCTCCGCTGGCGCAAAGGTGAAATAAACATCCAGCAATACTGGGCGCCAGACTTCTCAAATAAGCTTCAGATTAGTGAACAGGAAGCAGGAGATCGCGCCATTGAAGTGCTTCGCGACTCCGTGAAAGTTCGGCTGATGTCCGAAGTCCCCCTGGGCGCATTTTTGTCTGGTGGAATCGACTCCAGCGCGGTTGTGGCGTTGATGAGTGAGGAATCGAGCGAGCCGGTCAAGACATTTTCAATCGGATTTGAAGAACAGGACTTCAGCGAGTTGCATCACGCCCGGCGCGTTGCGGAACACGTAGGGGCTGATCATCACGAGTTCATAGTGCGACCGGATGCGCTGGAAGTTTTGCCGACGCTGGTTGAACACTACGGTGAGCCGTACGCAGATTCGTCTTCGATACCCACCTATTATGTGGCGCGCGAAACTCGCAAGCATGTCACGGTGGCACTGAACGGCGACGGTGGCGACGAGTGTTTTGCAGGGTATGAGCGTTACGCGGCGATGAGACTGGCTGAGCGTTATCGCCGCATGCCGCACATCATGCGCGAGACAGTGATCAAGCAGATGGTCAACCTGCTCCCGTCTTCGGAGTTACGCCGCAGCCGGGTGCGCGACGTCAAACGGTTTTTGAATGCTGCCTCACTTGCGCCGGTCGAGCGCTACCTGCAGTGGGTAACCGTGTTGGATCGAAAAAAGAAGGCTGAGTTGTACACCGACGAAATGCTGAATCAGACCAGCCAATTCGATCCCGCGAGTTTGTTGTCGCCGTGGTTTGTACGGGCTAACGGCGCCGGCGTCGTCGATGCAAGCTTGTTGGCCGATACGATGACCTACTTGCCAAACGATTTACTGGTGAAAGTTGACATTGCGAGTATGGCCGTTTCGTTGGAGGCACGTTCTCCGTTTCTCGATCATCACGTTATCGAGTTTGCCGCTTCCTTGCCTGAGAATTTGAAACTGCGAGGGCTAACCACAAAGTATTTGCTGAAGCGAGTCCTCAAGCGTTTGGTCCCGGTGGAAAACCTCAATCGCCCAAAGATGGGATTTGGTGTGCCCATAGGCCATTGGTTCCGCGGCGACATGCAAAAGTTTTTGGCCGAGGTATTGTTTTCTGAAAAGGCCCTCGGTCGCGGGTTGTTCAAACGCGATCCAGTGAAGCGCATGTACGACCTGCATGTTCGGGGCGAGCAGGACTATGCCCCGCAATTGTGGACACTCTTGATGCTGGAGTTATGGTTTGAGCGATTCATTGATTGAGCTTCTCACCATGAGAGGAACTTATTTGTGAAAGGTGTAGTCCTGGCAGGTGGCCTTGGAAGTCGTTTGCGCCCGCTGACTGCCGTAACCAACAAGCACCTGCTGCCGGTTTACGACCAGCCAATGATCTATTACCCGATCCAGACACTGGTGAATGCGGGCATCACTGACATCATGATCGTTACCGGCGGCAACTCCGCCGGCGACTTTCTTCGGTTACTTGGAAACGGCAAAGCGTTTGGACTAAAACACATTAATTACACCTATCAGGAAGGGGAGGGAGGCATCGCCGAGGCGCTTTCCTTGGTAGAACATTTCGCGGCGGGAGAGCCGGTGTGTGTGGTGTTAGGCGATAACATCATCGAAGGCAACATCGCAGCTGCGGTACGATCTTACTGTCACCAGGGTAAGGGAGCGAAAATAATTCTGAAGAGCGTGCCTGATCCGCAACGCTTTGGCGTTCCGCAGTTGGACGGGGATCGCGTTCTAAACATTGAAGAGAAACCGTCAACGCCGAAATCAGAATACGCCGTGATTGGAATTTACATGTACGACGCCGAGGTCTACGACATTATTCGTACCCTCAGGCCTTCGGCACGAGGCGAGTTGGAGATCACCGACGTAAACAATGCCTATATCGTCCGCGGTGAAATGACCTGGGAAGAACTGGAAGGCTGGTGGACCGACGCCGGCACCTTTGAAAGCATTCTGTACGCGTCAAATCTGGTAGCACAAACAGGCGCAAACAAAATGGAGCTAAAGAGTGAAACCGAAGTCGGCGCAGCAATCTGAGCCGTTTAGGGTGGGTGAGATTGATGGAGTTGTCATCCGGGAGCTGCGCATGTTTGCCGATGCCCGCGGCTGGCTATTCGAGCTTTTCCGTCAAGATGATCTCGAGCCCGAGTATTTTCCAAAGATGGCTTACGTCTCTTCAACGCGGGCAGGTGCCCAGCGTGGCCCGCATGAACATATCGACCAGGCGGATCTTTTCTATTTTATCGGCCCATCAAATTTCAAACTGCGGATGTGGGATAAACGGCCCGATTCGAAAACTTACAACCACGTTTTTACTAGCCTCGTGGGCGAGGATAATCCCAGTTCGGTATTGATCCCCAAGGGGGTCGTTCATGGTTATTGCAACGTCGGGCCAGGCGATGGCATCGTCATCAATTGCCCTAACCAACTGTACATGGGCCAGGACAAGCGAGAGCCAGTTGACGAGATAAGGTACGAAGACGACCCTGATACAATCTACCGCATGGATGACTAACCTATTTTAGTTCCCTTGCCAAAATCGAGGTTCTTGATCGAGTTTGAAAATGCGCTTTTGCTTAACCTTAGTTTGCCAATTAAACGAGCTGCGATTGCCGCCTGAATTAGCATGAAGATTGTTCGTGTCATTGCTCGCCTAAACGTTGGGGGACCAGCTAAACACGTTGTTTGGCTTACGCGCGGGCTCCAAAGTTCTGAGTGCCAAACAGTGCTGGTCGCCGGCACGGTTCCGCCTGGTGAAGAAGACATGGGCTACTTCGCGGGCGAGTTGGGGGTGGTACCTGTCTTCGTTGAAGAGATGAGCAGGGAAGTTTCCGCGAAAGACGTACTGACGATTTGGAAACTTTTCAATCTCTTACGTCGCGAACAACCGGACATCATCCACACGCACACTGCGAAAGCAGGCACAGTCGGACGTGTCGCCGGTCTCATGTATCGCTTTTTGACTCCCGGAATATTGCTGGGGCGTCCGCGCGCTTGCCGCTTTCTGCACACGTACCACGGCCACATCTTTCACAGCTACTACGGGCCATCGAAGACACGCCTATTTTTATTGATCGAGCAACTGCTGGCGAAATTTACCGATCGCATTGTCGTGCTGAGCGAACAGCAACGGAAAGAGATCTATGAGGACTTCCGCGTCGGCGCCGCCGATCAGTTCGCCGTGATTCCGTTAGGGTTGGACACGGGTGTTTTTGCGAATTGGAAACACAGTGGCAAGGCATTTCGTGAGGAGCTTGGAGCCAGGACGAATGATCTCCTGGTTGGCATCGTCGGCAGGCTCACTGAAATCAAGAACCATCAACTCTTTCTGCAGGCCGCAAAATTATTCAAAGACAGTTTTTCGGACCCTTCGCCAAACGCGCGGGTCCGTTTTGTAGTTATTGGGGACGGCGCGCTGCGACAGGCGCTCGAGCAACAAGCTGCCTCGTTGGGCCTGGCCGACGAGGTTACCTTTACCGGAAGCCGCCGAGATCTCGATCAGGTTTATCCCGCACTTGATATTGTTGCGTTGACGTCGCGCAACGAGGGCACTCCATTAACGCTAATCGAAGCGATGGCCAATGCGCGTCCGGTGATTTCCACTGCTGTGGGTGGGGTGGTGGACCTGCTTGGAGATCCGATGCCGGGTCAGGCTGGCCACGCATTCACAATATGCCGCCGAGGCATCAGCGTGCCTGCTGATGACGCTTCAGCTTTTGCGGCAGGCCTCGCGAGGCTTGCCGCTGATACTACGTTGCGGCAAGAGATCGGTGAGCGTGGTTTGGATTTCGTGATTACGAAATATTCGATTGAGCGTCTGGTAAGTGATATCAACGCGCTCTACAACGAGTTGTTTGATCGCACGGCGATGGCGGTGCCGGCCGGCCCCGGGAAAGCCTCCCTTCGAACCATGAGTTGATGAGTGGACTAAGATTACGGCCGAAGTTTTCAAACTCTGATTACAAGTAACGAGCAAAGGAGCGCAAACATTTTGCGGGTACTCATAACAGGCGGCGCGGGTTTTATAGGTTCCCATCTCGCCGATGCCTATTTAAATCGCGGTGATGACGTGTTCGTCATCGACGATCTTTCAACCGGTACTATCGAAAACATTCGCCACCTGAAAGATAATCCAAAGTTTCATTACACGATTGATTCGGTTCACAACCAACCAGTAACCGCCGAGCTGGTGGATCAGAGTGACATAATCTTTCACCTTGCCGCCGCGGTGGGCGTAAAGCTTATTGTGGAGAGTCCGGTGCGCACGATTGAGACTAACGTTCGCGGCACGGAGGTAATTTTGGCGCTGGCAAACAAGAAAAAGAAAAGGGTGCTGGTAGCCTCAACATCAGAAGTCTATGGTCTGAGTACTGATGTACCCTTTCGCGAAGACGGCAACCTCGTGATGGGGGCGACGACCAAAGGGCGTTGGAGTTACGCGTGTTCAAAAGCCATCGATGAATTCCTGGCGCTCGCTTACTGGCGTGAGAAAAAACTGCCAACCACTATTGTCAGGCTCTTCAATACCGTTGGACCGCGACAAACTGGGCGCTACGGCATGGTCATTCCGACGTTTGTTAAGCAAGCTCTGGCTGGCCGGCCTATCACCGTTTATGGTGATGGCAAGCAGACCCGTTGTTTCGGATATGTCGGCGACGTCGTGGGTGCGTTGATAAAGCTCATGGACCGCAAGGAGTCTATTGGTCAGGTCTACAACATTGGTTCAAACGAGGAGATTTCTATCTTCCAGCTCGCCGAAAAGGTCAAGCAGTTGACCGGCTCCGATTCGGAAATTGTTTTTGTGCCTTACCACGAGGCCTATGAGGAAGGGTTTGAAGACATGCCGCGGCGTGTACCGGATATTACCCGAATCAGCGAGCTGGTCGGCTTTCGCCCGGAGATGCCGCTGGATGGGATCCTTCAGACCGTAATTGGATTTCATAGTGGCCGACTCACCGTTTAGCTAACCATATTGAGGCATTTCCGGTCCCCCCCACTTGATTTGACACCGTCTATGGATTAGCTTTCCTTGTACACTACCCATTCTGGATAGCTCCAATTTCGCTTGCGGTTATGCCGTTTAGTTCTACTGATCTTCTGGCCGTGGTCGCGTCTGCAATATTGGCGCTCATCCTCACGCCTGTGGTGAGGGCCTTTGCGCGTCGCGTCGGCATGATCGCGAAGCCGAAGACAGACCGCTGGCACAAAAAGCCGACCGCCATGTTAGGCGGGGTGGCGATATGGCTCTCGGTCATCATCTCTTACCTAATATTTGTTCCGGCCAGCACTTACGGCTGGGTGATAATCGGATCCAGCACTTATTTATTCCTCGTCGGACTCGCCGATGACCTGCTCCACACCAAGCCGTACCAAAAGTTGATCGGACAAGTAATGGGTTCAGCCTTTGTGATCTATTACGGGCTGAGCTTGCCGTGGACCAGCTATTCGTCACTGAACATGGCGCTGACGATCTTCTGGCTCATTGGAATAACCAACGCCCTGAATCTGTTGGACAACATGGATGGTCTGGCGGCCGGCATCGCGGTGATCGGGTCTTGCTTTCTAGCCATTAGCTTTTTGAGCACCGGTAACTCCACTGAGGCGTTGACCCTGATGATCTTCGCCGCCGCGCTGCTTGGTTTCCTTGTCTTCAACTCGAATCCAGCCTCGATTTTCATGGGTGACTGTGGCTCCATGTTTATCGGATTTTTTTTGGCGAGCGCCGCATTAGTCAATGTCTCGGGCGGCCGTTCGCGAAGTTTGCTTCCGGTCCTCGCCGTTCCCATCCTTGTGCTTTTCATTCCCATTTTTGACACAACTTTCGTGACGATCTTGCGGAAGTTCTCGGGGCGTTCGGCTTCTCGCGGCGGTCGCGATCACACCTCGCATCGCCTGGTGGCGCTGGGAATGTCAGAACGAAGCGCGGTACTGATGCTCTATGGGTTTGCAGCCCTGTCCGGCGTACTAGCGCTGCTGGTGCAGCGGGTCAAGCTTGACGTCAGTCTTGCGGCCATCGCAGGTTTCACGATCCTGCTAACGCTTCTTGGCGTTTACCTGGCCGGGGTTAAGGTTTATGACGAGACAGAAGAAGCCCTGGCGGTCAAGGACAATTCTCTGTACGCATTCCTTATTGACCTCTCCTACAAGCGGCGCATCTTCGAAGTATTGCTTGATGTGATTCTCATCCTGCTCGCTTATTGGTCTGCATACGCGATCATGTTTGGCGCGCTGTCCGGCAGCACTGCATGGAACCTCTTCCTGCGCACTCTGCCGGTGCTCGTGTTTGTAAAGATGGCGGCGTTTTTAGCGATGGGCGTGTACCGCGGCATCTGGCGGTATACCAGCCTTGACGATTTGATCGTGTTCGCGAAGGCCGTGGTATTGAGCACGGTTATGAGCGTGTTGGCAGTGCTGTTCGCCTTTCGATTTGAAGGTTTTTCCAGAACGATTTTCATAATTGATGGCCTGTTGATGTTTCTTTTTCTCGCCGGCAGTCGCATGGCTTTTCGTTTGTTTAGACAGGTTCTGCCCGCTTCTGGTTCGATTGAAGGGCAGCGTGTTCTCATTTATGGCGCCGGAGATGCGGGAGAGCTGCTGCTGAGGGAATTACTAAATAACCGAGCACTGAAGTACTCCCCGGTAGGTTTTATTGACGACGATCCAGGCAAGAGCGGGAAAGTCATTCACGGACTGAAGGTTTATGGCGGTAACGGAGATTTAGAGTTTATTTGTCGGCAGCAAGCGGTGAATGAGGTTTTGATTTCCAGTGCTCGAATGACTGACGAGCGTTTGCAGGAGATACTGGATCTCTGTCGCCTACAGGATATCTCAGTCAAGCGCATGAAGATTACGATCGAGGATTTGTCTGACGGCTGGAAGTGAAGCCAGCCGCACGCTACCGGTGAAGTTGCCCGCCGCCACCTATGCCTGATCAACTCATCCAGTTAAAGCTGAACACGCCGACCAAACTGATGATGTTAGTTACCCTGTTGGTGGCGTTGTTCGCTTCGTGGTACGTGGTGCGGTGGTACGTGGGCAACACGATGGCCGAATACGTTGACCCAAACGATAAGCGACTGGACCACGCCCACATGGCGGTTTCGTTGGCGCCGAATGATCCACTTCCGCATTGGCGTTTGGGCAATTTAATGCAGACGTTGCTCCCGCCGGATCAGATTCCACTCGTTGTAGCTGAGTATGAAAAGGCCGTGAGTCTTTCGCCGCAAGACTACCGGTTTTGGACAGCGTTGGGCCAGGCACTGGAACAAGCCGGGGATAATGCGCGTGCCGAAAAGGCGATGCGCGAGGCGGTGAGATTGGCGCCAGCTTACGCCCATCCGCGCTGGCATTTGGGAAACTTGCTGCTGCGTACTGATCGTTACAACGATGCCTTCGCCGAATTACGACGAGCCAGTGAAGCAGATCCGTCGTTGCAAGCTCAGTTGTTTAATCTTGCGTGGCAAGTTAACAAAGACGACTTTCAAGCCCTCGTCGCAGCGATTGGAAATAGGCCGGAGGCGCGCGCCCAATTTTCTCAGTACTTCCTGAAGCGAGGACGAATCGATGAAGGAATGAGGTTGTGGGCTACTCTGACCGTTGAGGAGAAGAAGACCCACAGCTCAGCAGCCACCGACCTGGTCAAGAGTTTGATTGCGGCTAAGCGGTTTCACACTGCCATGGAGATCTCAAACGAGGTCGCGCCCGACCCTGCTTACCGCGTGGAGATCGGAAAAGTTTTGGATGGCGGCTTTGAAGCGAAAGTAACACACGTACCAGAATTCCCCTTCGGTTGGCAGGTGCCGTCGCTTGATCAGGTCCAGATAGGAATTACCACGAATCTCGGTCATTCGGGGACCCGAAGCTTACGCCTGTTTTTTCAGGCTCGTTCTGAGCTCGAGCCCTTGCAAGTATCTCAGCTAATCCCAGTCGCTCCGAACACACAGTATGAGTTTGAATGTTACTTAAAGACTGAGAATCTTGTGAGTGCGTTAACGCCCGTGGTGATGATCTCGGATGCGGTGGATGGCGCTGTTCTAGCCACCTCGACAAACGCTCCCGACGGCGACAGTGATTGGCAGCGGGTTTCACTATCATTTAAGACCGGAGCGAAAAGCGAGGCAGTAAGGCTTGCTATCACTCGCGGATCATGTAGCAACGACACTCCCGTCTGCCCGATATTTGGTACCGTTTGGTATGACGACTTCAATCTCAAGCCCGGAAAATAGAACGCTCATTTCTACGGAAACGAACGTAAGCGAAGTCCAGCCGGTAAGATATTCAACTTACCGCATCAGGCATACCCTTGCGAGCCGGTTTGCCTTCCTGACCATTTGTGTCGCGATTGTTTTGTCGGCGCTGGCTTACGGCACCGTGCACTACTGGGCGCTGGCGTTGTTCTTTGTGGGTGGTGTTTCGATCGTTGCTTTGTGGGTGGTCGACAGTTGGAATCTTGGTTCACTTAGAATAAGTCGTAACCTTTTACAATTGCCGTTGATCGGGTTGCTTGTCCTCGGCTTAGTTCAACTGCTTCCCCTAAGAAGTCCCGAAAATTCCGGAGCCGCAGCAATTCCTCTCGCCCGGAGCCTGTCTTTAGATCCTTATGCTACGCGGCTGATCATTGTCCAAATTGCAGCGTTGTTTATGTATTTCGCCGCAACGCTGATCTTTGTCGACACCCCTAAGCGATTACGACTGCTTGTTAGAACCATCATCATTTTTGGATTCTTCCTGGCCATTTTCGGATTGACGCAGTCGATAACGAGCCCCACCAAGATTTACTGGGTTCGCGAACTTGGACAAAGCAGTGCCTTCGGACCCTTCATTAATCGTCACCACTTTGCCGGCTACATGGAACTTGCACTTGCCTTACCGCTCGGACTGATATTTTCAGGATCGATAGAGAAAGAGAAACGAGTGGTCTATCTCTTTGCCGCCGGACTAATGGGCGTGGCGCTGCTGATGACAAACTCACGCGGAGGCATTATCAGCCTCGTGGCCGAGATCGGTTTTCTATTAGCCATAGTCGGACTCGGGCGTCGCAGTAAAAGGAAGCGTTCTGCCCCGCAGCGGTCGGTTATCAAGAGCGCTGCCGCTAAGGCCGGACTAGGCTTGGCTCTAATTCTCGCGCTGTTTCTTGGTGTGGTGTTGCTGGGAGGTGAAGAGTCTTTAAACCGCTTCGTGGGAACGGTCAATGCGGAGGACCCGACCACTGGCCGAGCACACTTCTGGTCCGTGACAGTGGATATTATTAAGTCGCGGCCTTTCTTAGGGACGGGTCTGGGAGCGTTCGGCGTAGTTTATACTGGCTACGATAGCCGCAACGGGCTTTATAGACTCGAGCAGGCTCACAACGATTACCTGCAAGTTTTATCTGACGCAGGCATCGTGGGTGCGGCACTTGCACTATTTTTTGTTATAACTTTATTTCGAATGGGAATGGCGAGGCGAGAATCGTCGGATGATTTTCGCCGTGGCGTGGCCAATGGGGCGCTAGCGGGATGCTTTGCAGTGTTGGTTCATAGTTTTTTTGATTTCACGCTGCACACGCCTGCAAACGCGTTGCTGTTCCTCGTGCTTGCGGCGCTTGCGACAATGAATGGCCGGGTTGAAGATGTGCAATCCCGACGGCGTAAAAGAACCTGAGTTAGGTTAATTAATGTCGAGTAGCGCGCAGTTGACTCCGACGGTGTAACAAGAGGTCAGACTCCTTGGCTTCAACAGCTTCTGCCAAATCAGAAATGAAATTAGAACGAGGGTCCGAAGAGGCTTCGTCGGTGCCGGGACTATGTTTGCAGGCCGCTCAGAAACATGGCAAGAAGGATGCGCTAAACCATAAGATCGGCACCGAGTGGATAAACATCTCTGCGGAGATTTTTGTTGACCGGGTCAAGAACGTCGCTCTGGGTCTGGCGGAAATTGGGATCAAACCCGGCGACCGAATAGCGTTGCTTTCAGAAAACCGTCCGGAATGGTCAATCACCGACCTCGCCATCCTGAGTCTCGGAGCGATCAATGTTCCTATTTACACGACCCAGGCCGTTGATCAAATCCGGTACATCCTGACTGATTCCGGCGCTCGCGTTATTTTCATCTCGAACAGCAAACTGTTTAAGCACGCCGCAGAAGCGCTCGCCGGTTTGGATTTTCTGGAACGAATTATTTTCTTTGATGAGCCGAGCGACCAGGTCGCCGATCGTTCGCTTTCTCTGGAGTCACTCGAAGAAGGTGGAAGCGAAAGGGCCCGCAACAAACCTGCTGCGTTCGACGCTTACCTGAAAGCCATAAAGCCGGAAGATCTCGCCACGATTATTTATACGTCGGGGACTACTGGCGAGCCGAAGGGCGTAATGCTGACGCATGCGAACTTCATGACGAACGTCTTGGCGATAACTGCCGGCCTGCCAATTTCGCCAACTGATATCGCATTGTCCGTGTTGCCTCTGTCACACATCTTCGAGCGAACCGGTTTCTACATTTTCTGCTACAACGGGGTGTCAGTTTATTACACCGCTTCATTTGATCAGGTCGGTGAAAACCTGCGGGAAGTCAGACCAACAATAATGACCGCTGTACCCCGTTTGTTTGAAAAGGTCTATCACCGCATTGTGAAAAAGGGTTTTTCTCAAAAAGGCTTCAAGCGACGTGTTTTCGTGAAGTCACTTGAAATTGGGCAACGTTACGCCGAATTGCGGGATAAAGGCGGAAGAGTTTGGCCGAAACTGGCGCTGGAACAGCGTATGGCGGATCGCCTGGTTTTTTCCAAATGGCGTGAAGGAGTAGGCGGCCGCCTGCGATACTTCGTCTCCGGAGGAGCGCCGCTGTCGCCGACTCTCTCCTACGCTTTTCTCGCCGCAGGCATACCCATCTTGCAGGGCTACGGAGCTACAGAAACTTGCATCGTTTCGGCAAATCGTCCCGAAAACAATCAAGTTGGATCAGTGGGTCTGCCCTTCGAAGGCATCGACGTGAAAATAGCTGAGGATGGCGAGATCTTATTACGGGGACCAAATGTTATGCGCGGCTATTATGGTCACCCGGAAGAGACTGCCTCGGTCCTCAGCGATGGATGGTTTGCAACCGGGGATGTTGGACACCTCGATAAGCAGGGTCATCTTTATATCACTGACCGCAAGAAGGATTTGTTCAAACTCTCCAATGGAAAGTATGTTGCGCCGCAACAGATCGAGAGCCTGCTCAAACAAAGTGAGTTTGTGAGTCAAGTAGTCATCGTCGGCACGGGGCGAAAGCAACCTGCGGCGCTCATTGTGCCCGAGTGGGAAGCAGTGAGGCAGGCTTTGTCTGCTGCCGGTGAAGAGTTTCCTGCGGGAAGATCTGAACTCGCGAAATTTCCTCCAACGATCAAGTTAGTTCAGAACGACGTGTCGCAACTAACGCGTGAACTTGCTGACTACGAGCGCGTTCGTCGAGTCGCGCTTTTGCCCAATGAATTTTCGATTGACAATGGCGAGTTGACACCAACGCTTAAGGTGAAGAGGCGAGTTATTGATGAAAAATTCAAGAATTTGATCGAGGAGCTTTACTCGTGAGATTTAGTCGTAGCGGAATTCCGACCAACTGCCGTAGCGAGACCACAGTTACCCATCGACGCATGTCAGGCCCATTTCACCAGCCGATTCATCTTCCAGCGATTTATCCAATTTGTTTCGTCCCAGGATCGATTCAGCTAACACCCTGAGGTTGATAGGAAGATCCGGTGTGCGGCATTCGCCCTTAACCGGAGAATTGTAGAACGCTAGCAGGGGGAGCTCGCAGTAGCAAAAATCACAATTGGCGAGATGGTGTTTAATTAAGAAATTGATCTCTCGCGTGAGTATTTGGCGTCGAAATGAAAGCAGAAGGTTCGAAGAAGGGCAAGCTAGTTTCTTGCTAAACGGCTTTACACTCGAGACTTTCATCTATTTGCCCCCTAGTTTCCAAACTAGGTTTGTCGATCAGATTTTAGATTTCTACTAGCCGGTTCGAGGAGGGCAAGGGGGCAAACCTGCCTGTCAGCCTCAAGCAAGTCCAACTCACTTTACCTTTCGCTTGTTCATCAGCTTAATAGACTCAATTCGGCCTGCGTTCCACAACTTTCTTGCCCAGCTCGTCTCCATTTGTTCTCTGGAATCAATAACTTGGCGCCAGTGTAAAAACATGTTGCCCATTCTTGAGAATGTTTGTTAAGATGCTTGCCGTTAGTCAGAGAGCGCCTGCTCTTTGACGCTCATTCCAGGGCAGCCCACATAGTTTTCACAGACTTTACCGGGCAAATTCACATCGAGGTTTCAGGATCTCCGCCAGGGCAATCAGCCGATTTTCCTGGTTCCTCCTTCACAAGACTTACATAACAACGACCAGGAAGATCGAGTTACACCGATTTTCGGCATACCCATCCGGCAGTAGTCCCCGCCAAAGCGCATTTCACCACCTTTTCCAAAAGAACAATCCCGTGAAATCTCTAAGTAGCGAAGTCGAAAAAGAAGCTGGGGTAAGTACCCTCGGCGAACAACCACAGACTGTACGGGCGAAGCGTTCTGCCGAACGAATTGCCAGGAGCGGGAAGTGGATTGAAAGCCTTCGTTCTTCCGACGTAAATCGTTTGTGGTCGGAATTACACCGAATTGTTTCGCACCATCCGCTGGTGCGGGCCTCTCGAAGTGCGGGTCTTCTGGTCGAGGAAGGTGCTGCCAGCGCTTATACGGATTTGACCCAGGAGTTATTCGTTCAGTTACTGAGCAAGAACCGTTTCGAACATTATCTTGAGTCGGAGATGACCGACTATGAAATCGAGTGTGAAATTGGCCAGATCGAATTGACCAACCTCCTTACCGCCGAGCTGCGTAAACGTCATCCGGAAAGCTATCGTCTGGCCCGTCGAATTTCCACACTGATTCAATCCAGCTCAAACTTTCGTCGCTTCGATACCAGCGGCATCGGCGATGAACCACACCGAAGATTGGCCGACCGTGTTTATGGTTTGAGTGAGTGGGCCGACGGAAAACGTCGTCGAGATTCGCATGACGTAGAACAGCGAGTTCACATTATTCCCGTGCGGGCGCGTGATACTCGAATGGTTGGATGCACGGGTGACTCGCAAGTAGTAATCAGCAATTCGGATCTGGAAGACTTGATTGTTTCCGTACTCGATGCAGTTGACTCGCCGGTGGACGTTAGAGCCCTGCGGAGTCTGGTAATGTCTAGGCTTCCAGTGATGGATATTTACCTCGTGCCTCTTGACGGTGATGACAACGACGGTGAGGGCAATCATTTTCAACCGGTCGACAAAGGCGAGGATCCTGAGCAGGGTCTCTTACGACGTGAATCCGAGGATGAAGCCGCCGGCTTTGTAGATCATTTCCTTGCCAATCTTCATGAAACGGTGCGCGGGAAGATCAAACAATACAATCGCATCCTGGGGGTCTTATGGCACTGCTATCTCAGCCCTCAGCATTCGACCCAACTTGAAGTGGCAGCTGTCTTAGGAGTCTCCGATTCGTTGGTATCCGATTACCGCCGCCGAATCGAACAGGAGCTTCGCGCGTTGTCGTTCTCGGAGGTCGAAGAAGCCAGGAGGTTTGAAGGTGCATTACGCGAGCGCGTTAAAGAGCTCGTTTTAGTAAGCGACCAAAACGAGATAGCGGTTTAATTTCCGTGGCCTCTAAAGGCCTTTGCTTAGACTGCATTCGAGGCTGCGGCGCATTTAGCGTAGCAGCTTCTTTTGATTTTCAGGCCATCCGCAAAAGTCATCCGACATGCCAAGAAAGCAAGTCTTACAGGACTACGAAAGTGTGACGCAACCGCTCGGGAAGCGGTTGGTGGCGGAGGATGTTCACCAGAACGAAACATCCAGAATTCGCGCAGTCGCATCAAGGACGCCAAAAGCAATTACCGAGCTCAATCGAGCCACTCCTATCGATTCAACTGGCCCGGACCTAGCTTCCAAGACACAACCCACCAGTCAACCCGAGGAACCTAAACGGTCGTCGTCAGAAGAATGGGTTCACAAACGAGGGCATGCTCTTAGTTTTGCGGGACTTTTTGTCTTTACTTTTCTTGTCTACTTTCGACCTTACGAGCTCTTTCCTTCCCTGGCGTGGCTTTCAAAGAGTGCACTAGTAGTTGCCCTTTTCACTCTTGTTGTGTTCATTCCTTCTCAACTTGGCTTAGAGAACAGAATCACTGTCTGGCCACGAGAAGTTAAGCTGGTCCTTGCGTTGCTGCTCACAGGCTTACTCTCAATTCCGCTAGCGCTCGAACCTCATCGAGCATTTCAGAGCTTCGTCGATTTTTCCAAAGTCGTACTGATGTTTGTGGTGACGGTGAATGTGGTGCGCACGGAGAAACGAATGCGGGCCCTAATTCTCCTGGTGCTTTGTATCAGCTGTCTCCTCGGTGCGGCTGCAATTAACGACTACGCTCAAGGAAATCTTGCTATGGAAGGTCGGCGCATCGCGGGTTTGATTGGTGGACTATTCAGTAATCCCAATGACCTGGCGCTGCAGATGGTGACGATGATTCCGATAAGTCTCAGCCTGCTACTGGGATCCCGCAGCACGTTAAGCAAGACGCTTTATCTCGGTGGCGGTGTGGTCTTATTGCTTGGCTTGATTGCCACGTTCTCGCGTGCTGGATTCCTAGGATTTGTGTGCGTGGTTGGCTTTCTTGCCTGGAAGCTCGCACGCCGACACCGCGTAATTTTTGGAGTTCTTACATTGATGGTCCTCGGCGCTGTGATCGCACTTGCGCCCGGCGCCTATCGAAGCAGGATAGCTGATACTAACGACGCCTCAGCAATTGCCAGAACGGATGATCTTAAGCGTTCGCTTCTAGTCGCCTCGCGACATCCAATATTCGGTGTGGGGATGGACAACTACATCCTCTACTCAAATAGCAACCATGCTACGCACAATTCCTACACGCAGGTGGCCTCAGAGATGGGTTTCATCGCGTTCCTAATTTACCTGGGTTTCCTCGTAACGCCGCTCCGGCGGCTGCAGAAAATCGAACGAGAAACTGGGTCGTCCAAGCGAAAACCGAGTATCCATTACCTGGCAATTGGCCTGCAAGCAAGTCTGGTTGGTTACATGGTAGTTAGCTTTTTCGCGTCGGTCGCTTACCAATGGTACGTCTATTACCTCATCGCATACGCGCTCACTCTACAGCGCCTAACGTCGATCTCAAATTTGAAACCAGTCGCGGTTCCTTCGAAATGATGACAGCCAAAAAATATGAACTGGCCGCCAAAGTGCGGCAAGTGTTTGAAGTTCTCGCGCGACATCCTCAAGGTCTGTCTGGCAACCAACTTTGGGAACAACTTAGTAGCCTTAACCCAAACGGAAACGGCAATGGTGGGCCAAAGACTGGCAATAGTGGAGGTCTCATCAGTTTTGAGCAGTTGTCCTTTGCCTGTGTAGGGCCAATCAAAGCCGGCTGGCTTGTTGTCGCTGGAAGTCGTTGGAGTCTTTCGGATGAAGGGCGAGAAGCTTTCACGACGTATGGCGACCCGCAACAATTCATGATAGAGGCGGGGAAGCGATCAAAGCAGGGCTGGCTCGCGGTTCACTTTCCCATTGCATATGCGGCGGCGGGAAAAACGAAGGATCAGATCACCGCAGAAACCAGAACCATTCGCCGAGTTGGTGTTTCTCGTTTGGTTAAAGAAACCTTTGGAAAACGAAGCAATTGGCAAGAGGTGCTTCCGATCCAATCGCCTCAAACTGTTGCGATCACCGGACTCCCATCACTCTCACAGAATTCCCTGAAGCACCATCTTCTTTCTGCCGGGGTGTCTTTTAGCGAAGGCTCACACGCCACGTATCTACCCCCCGAGTCATTCAATCAGACGGCCTTCCGTTCGCTGGCTGCTAACTATCCCGGCGACGCTGGCCTGAAGATCATGAAGAATCCGGGAAGCGTCGATGACAGTACCTATGTTGTTGGCCGTGCCAAAGGGGACAGCCGAATTCAATTGGGAATGGTGCATGGCCACCGCTACCTCTCGTTGGTGGCTAACTTCCTTCATCTTAACGACGTTGGACCCAGACTCTACGACCTGGTCAATCTGAGATTCGATGATCAACTGTGGACGGCTTACGTTGTTCAAGACGTACAGGGAAGATGTCCTACGGTTAGTGAATGCCAATCAGGAATTCAAAAACTAAAGCAATTGCATGCGGACGGAGTGCTGAAGGTGATCCTCCCCCAAGGATTTGAGGACGACGAGTTCCAGTGTCCAACTTGTGGCAACAATGCTCTAGTCAATGCAAAAGGGGAATTCCAATACATTGACTTTCAAAACTTCCTGCTCGGCGATTACGAGAGTTTTCTTAAGAAGCTGGCAATGGATGCTGCGGAGCAAACTCATTTTGGTGATACGGCGATGCTCCGCGGTGGACGCTATTTGTACCAATCCATACCGGGCGTAAACCTACCGGCAAAACGAAGCGTGACCAACCGAATGAAAACGCTGACACGCCTGCTCACCGAAGCACAAGTTTCGCTGACAGGCCGCCTGGTTCTCGATGTGGGCTGCAATATCGGAATGATGATGGCCCAGTATCTCAAACTGGGAGCAAAGTGGTGTCATGGGTGGGACCGTGAACTTACAACCCGCCACACAGAAAGGATGTTGTTGGCCCTGGGTTGTACACGGTTCTCGACAACTGGAACCGATATTTCCAGTTCCCAGCCTCTCGGATCAGATGTGCCGGCTCACATGCGGAGCTCGCTCGATGGCTGCGCCATTTCCTACCTCGCCATTCGCGGTCACCTGGGTTGGCTCGAAGAACTGAAGCAGGTTCCCTGGTCCTTCATGATTTACGAAGGGCATGAGGGCGAGACGAAGCCCGATTTTGAACACTATTTGTCAGAGCTAAGAACGCTCACAAATTTTGAGCTTGGTCCAGTTGACAGCTACCTCGATGGTGATAGTGATCCCCGAACGGTCGCGATTCTGCTTCGCCGGCCCTAACCCTCTGAACTATGTCTTCCGAAACGAAAAATGGTTCCGGTGAGTCTTCGGCCCGCCCGCCCGGGTCGCAGTCATTTTTTCGCACGGAACACTTGATGGACGGCATCGGTGGCCGGACCGCCCGCGGCGGTGTGGTGACGATTCTTTCGCACGGTCTGAAGTTCGCGGTAAGCATCGTCGCGACAGCGATATTGGCTCGACTGTTGACTCCTCACGATTACGGTTTGATTGGCATGGTCGCCGTCGCCACCAACTTTGTAGCCATGTTCAAGGATCTGGGGCTTTCGCACGCGACGGTCCAGCGATCTGATATCAGTGAGCAGCAAATAAGCACGCTGTTTTGGGTGAACCTGACTTTAAGCGTCGGAACAATGATTTTGATGGTAGTGCTCGCACCAGTGATGTCCTGGTTTTACGGTGATCCTCGGCTTGCCTCTATCACAGTTATAAGCGCCTTCGGTTTTCTTGTTGGCGGTTTAACTGTTCAGCATGAAGCGTTATTGAAACGGCAGATGCGTTTTACATCGCTGAGCGCGATTGCGCTCGTTTCAATGATTGTCGGTTATGGCGTGGGGATAGGCTTTGCATGGAACGGATATGGTTATTGGTCACTCGTGTTTAGCCAGTTAGCGCTGCTTATAACAAACACAATCCTGGTCTGGATAACGTGCGGCTGGCGGCCGGGCTTACCGAGAAGGGATTCCAATGTTCGCGGGATGCTGCGATTCGGCGGAAATATCACCGGCTATGCAACCATCAACTACTTCTCAAAGAATGCTGACAACCTGCTAATTGGCCGTTTTTGGGGACCCCAGCAGCTGGGTCTGTACAACAAAGGCGCTCAACTCATAGGTCTTCCTACCGACCAAGTTAATGAGCCACTAACTTCCGTCGCCATACCGGCTCTGAGTCGACTGGTGGGTTCTCCCGAGCGCTATCGCAAGGCCTACCTTCGAATCATGGAAAAGGTATTGATGCTGGTGATGCCGGTCGTCGCGCTGATAATTGTTTCGTCCGATTGGCTAATAGCAATCGTCCTTGGTTCGCAGTGGAAAGATGCGGGTTCAATTCTTGTCTTCATGAGCATCGCGGGATTGTTTCAACCAGTGATGAATACAATCGGTTGGTTGTTGGTGACGCAAGGCCGTGGTCGTGACATGCTTTATTGGTCGCTGATAAGTGCGCCAATTTCGATAATATCGATCGTCGTTGGCATACCCTGGGGCGCTGCCGGCGTCGCTGCCAGCTATTCCGTAGGACGAATCCTTCTCACAAGCCCTCTCATGTATTGGTTTGTGGGACGAACCGGACCGGTACGGACTCTCGACTTTTACCGGCTGCTGGCTCCCTTCACTTTCGCCTCACTCGCAGGAATTTCGCTATGCGCACTCTTTCGCCATTTTGTCCTGGTTGAGAACGCAGTCTTCGGATTAATTGTCAGCGCGATGCTGATCGCGTTTGCTTATCTGGTGGTTCTCTCAACCATGCCGGCCGGAAGATCAGCGCTTCAAGACGTTAAAGATTCCGTTTCGCTGCTCAGACCAGAGCGAACAGAACGTACCCTGGCGGTCCAAGCGGACCTAATCAGTACTCAAGCTTCTCAAACTAGCCTACTACCAACCCCGCTAAAGAGTTCAGCAGTTAAGTAATCAAAATGTGTGGCATTGCCGGATTCGTCGATCTCTGGGACGCGAAGAGCACTCGCGCGACGGACGAACGTGCCCGGATTCTTGAGAGCATGTGTAGGGTCATACGCCATCGCGGGCCCGATGATCAGGGTGTGATGTTGAAGCCAGGCATAGCTCTCGGCATGCGCCGCCTTTCCATCATCGATTTGGCTGGAGGCAATCAACCTATTTCCAATGAAGATCACGCAATCACCATCATCTTCAACGGAGAAATCTATAACTACCGCGAACTTCAAAGCAGCCTTCTGTCTTGTGGTCATTCATTGCGCACAAACTCGGATACCGAAGCAATAGTCCATGCCTATGAAGAGTATGGCGTGAGTTGTGTGGATCATCTGCGGGGGATGTTTGCCTTTGCGATATGGGACGACCGGCAGAAAAGACTTTTCATTGCCCGCGATCGCGTAGGTAAGAAACCGCTGTACTACTCGATCACCAGAAATGGATCGTTAGTATTTGGCTCGGAACTGAAATCGTTGCTGGAACATCCCGACGTCGAGACGAAGGTCAACCCTCACGCTCTTGATAGCTACTTCTCGCTCGGTTATGTACCCGATCCGCTAAGCATATTTGAGAACGTCGAGAAGTTACCGCCCGGACATCACCTGACGTTTACGAATGGACGCCTCGTCGTCGAGCGCTATTGGGACTTCAAATACCAGACAAATGGTAACGGTCAACATCCGACAGACTATCTCGAAGAGTTGAGAAGTCTCCTGGACGAGGCCGTCAAACTTCGTTTGGTTTCAGATGTCCCTTTAGGAGCGTTCTTATCTGGTGGAATTGATTCGAGCACAGTGGTCGGTTTGATGGCACGCCACATGGGGCAGCCGGTTAAGACTTTCTCAATCGGATTTCACGAAGACAGTTACAACGAACTCAAATACGCGCGTCTTACCGCCGCCAGGTTCGGCACCGACCATCACGAGTTCTTTGTTACTCCAGAGATTTGTGACGTAGTCGACGAGCTCGCCTGGCATTTTGATGAGCCCTTTGCAGACTCTTCCGCAATTCCAACCTATGTAGTGTCCAAACTGGCTCGAGAGCATGTAAAGGTCGTGCTTACCGGTGACGGTGGAGACGAATTATTCGCTGGGTACACGCGCTATGTAACAGAACACCATCGCAGGAAATACGATCTGGTTCCCCGGTTTTTAAGACAGAGCGTAATGGATCCGATGAGTCGAAACCTCCCGCATGGAGCGTGGGGTCGCAATTATCTTCACAACATTTCTTTGAGTCCCATCGAACGTTACCTGGACAACGTTTCGGTTTTTACCGACCTCAACAAGGGTTCGCTTTACACCGATGATTTCAGCGATCAGCTGCGCGATACCAGTCAACTCAGCTCTTACTTCAAAGAGTTGAGCGAGAACGTTAGAACTAACGCCGAACTTGATTCGCTTCTATACATCGACAGCAAAACCTATCTTCCGGGCGACATCCTCACGAAAGTCGATCGCATGAGCATGGCGGTATCGCTTGAAGCGCGCGTGCCTCTGCTGGATCACAAACTGATCGAATTTGTCACACGGATTCCGGCAAAGCTGAAGCTAGCGGCCGGGGAAACGAAGCACTTATTCAAACGCGCGATCGCAGACCTTGTTCCCAGTGAGATTTTAAACCGGCCAAAACAGGGTTTCGGTGTCCCCATCCAGCGATGGATCAATGAACAACTGCGGGACCGAATACGCGACACGTTAAGCGATCCCCGTTTCCTTCAACGTGGTTACGTGACCCGCAAACACGTTGAGCTGTTGCTGGATGAACATGAACGCGAAAGACGCGACCACTCAATGGCGTTATGGTCCTTGCTAATGCTCGAGCTTTGGCATCGACATTACGTTGACCGCACCTAACCAATCGTGAAACCACGCATACTCCAACTGATAGACAGTTTCGATGAAGGCGGCTCCGAGCGGCAGGCGATACAACTGACTCGTCTATTGCACGAGAGCGGGAAGTACGACGTTGCTCTGGCGAGTCTGAAACCGTCGGGTGCATTGCGTGGTGATGTCGAAGAACTGGGGCTTGGAAGTATACGATCCTATCCACTCACGAGTTTTTATGACCGCAACGCACTCCGCCAGTTGCGCTCTTTCATGCGACATCTACAAGCGGAAAAGATCGAACTGCTTCACACCCACGATTTTTACACCAACATATTTGGCATGGCGGCGGGGAGACTCGCGGGAGTTAAGGTGCGAATCGCTTCCTGTCGCGAGACTGGCGGCATGCGCAGTTCGGCCCAATTGAAAGCGCAGCGTGTCGCGTACGCGTTGGCCCACAAGGTGATGACGAACTCCGAGGCGGTTTGCAGACGGCTATTGGAAGAAGGAGTGGCAGCCGAAAAGATTGTTGTTATCCATAACGGTCCTGAGCTGGCCCGAGTCCACTCACCAGGCGAGATGGCGCGCGCGCAAGCCTTAGAGGCGCTTGGGATCAGGGAACCAGCATCCACAATCCAACACTTCGTGACGATAGTCGCGAATATGCGGCACGACGTAAAGAACCATCCGATGTTTCTCCGGGCCGCCCAGCAGATCACTGAATCAGTTCCAAATGTGGGATTCCTGCTTGCCGGAGAGGGTGAACTTCGAGATGAGTTACAGCAACTGGCGTCGGATTTGGGAATTGAAGCAAAGACGTTTTTCCTGGGACGCTGCCACGCGCTGGCGCACCTGCTACAAGTTTCGGATGTCTGCGTTCTCTCCTCGAAGGCCGAGGGCTTTTCAAACTCGATCCTCGAATACATGGCTGCGGGGCGTCCCGTAGTTGCCACAGACGTGGGAGGAGCACGAGAGGTTATTGTTGAGGGAGAGACCGGACATTTGGTCCCGTCCGGCGACGATCGACTTATGGCGGAACGAATCGTCGCGCTGTTACTCAATCCAGGTAAGGCTCGCCAGATGGGAGACAAAGGTAAGCAGGTCATTGAAGAGAAATTTTCAGCGCGCGCGTTGCTACAGAAAACCGCTGCGCTCTACGACACGCTTTTGCAGCAGAAGCAAAAGGTTGGAGTGGTAAGCGACATCGAAGCGGAGCCTGTTGGAGCTGGCACAGGGTTGCGCATGCAGAGTGGGACGAATCATCAATGAACGATCAGCAGCCAGACTCAGGAATCATTTCAGGCGGGCCGTCGGGGCGCTTAAAGCCGTGGCGCGTTCTGATCGTAGCTCCCTCTTTGGACATTCTTGGAGGTCAGGCGGTGCAGGCTGCAAGATTGATGTCCAGATTGCAGCAACTGTCGTCGCTTGAAGTGGGTTTCCTTCCCATCAATCCTCGCTTACCGGGTGTTCTCCGGAAATTACAGGCGGTTAAGTACCTTCGCACGCTAGTCACCACAATTCTTTACTGCGCGAAATTGCTCATACAAGTTAGGCAGTACGACACCATCCACATCTTTTCGGCGTCATACTTTTCATTTGTACTCGCACCGACACCCGCGATCCTGGTTGGCAAGCTATATGGCAAAAGAGTCTTGCTGAACTATCACAGTGGAGAAGCTGAGGACCATCTCGAGCGCTGGCCGTCTGCCATTAAAACAATCAGGTTGGCCGATGAAATTGCAGTTCCGTCTGAATATCTAGTTAGGGTTCTCGCAAGATTTGGGCTGCAAGCGCGAGCCATAAACAACCTTATCGAACTAGATGAGTTTGCTTTCCGCGAGCGGGCCCACTTGCGTCCGGTATTCCTGTCCAATCGCAACCTCGAAACACATTACGGTGTCGACCTGGTCTTAAGAGCCTTCGCCTTGATTCAAGCCGAGTTTCCCCAGGCCTCACTTACGGTAGCGGGCGATGGCAGCCAGCGTAGCGCGCTGGAAACATTGTCTGGTGAGTTAGCACTGCGCAATACCAAATTTATCGGACGCGTCGGCCACGAAAGGATTGCCGAGCTGTATGAGTCCGCCGACATCTATCTAAACGGTTCGCAGATCGATAACCAGCCGCTTTCTATTCTTGAAGCCTTCGCTGCGGGCCTTCCAGTGGTGACTACTGATGCGGGCGGAATTCCCGACATGGTGGAAGATGGCGCCACCGGTTTTGTTATTAGCAGAGACGATTACCAAGGAATGGCGCACCGCGCGCTGCAGCTGCTCGCAGACCCTGAGCTCGCCAAAGAGATCGCCACGTCGGCCCTCGAGCAATGTGAGAAGTACAGTTGGGAGGCAGTGCGCGAAGAGTGGGTTGGTTTGTACAGCCGGCTTGCAAAGAACCCATCGCATGGTTCGAGCAACTCCGGCAAGTTAGGCAAACTTAAGACGCTGACGTTTTCAGAACTACGCATGAGGTGCTCCCAAGCCTTCGCTGTGTTTTGGGAACGCCAGGGATGGGCGCGCTCAGCAAAACTTCCCGATGATCGCACCTTTCAGAAGCTGTTTCACCATAGTTTCGATGAAGCCTCGTCTTCCGAGATAAGCCTATTTTCACAAGAGGCAAAATTCTTTTCGAGCTTTGTCGATCCTGCAGAAACCGTAGCTGAGTTGCGTAACCGTTGGCCTGAAGGGGAAGCGGGGCTTATTGCGGCAGCGGACCAGATTCTTACCGGGCGCTTTGACTTGTTGGGTTACCGCGATTTGCAGTTCGGCGACCCCATCAATTGGCATCTTGAGCCTTGTGCTGGTAAGTCCACTCCAATGATTCATTGGAGCCTGATTGACTACTTGAACCCCGATGTCGCAGGCGACAAGAAAATAATTTGGGAATTGAATCGTCATCAGTATTTCGTGACCCTTGGCCAGGCTTATTGGCTAACGAAAGACGAAAAGTACGCCGAAGCTTTTGCCAGACATTTGGAATCCTGGATGGATGCGAACCCACCTAAGATTGGCATCAACTGGGCCAGCAGTCTCGAGATCGCGTTTAGATCAATCTCATGGCTATGGGCATTCCACTTTTTTAAGGATTCACCTAGCCTAAGTCCGGCGGTAGTCAAGCGGGCCCTGAAATTCCTCTTCCTAAACGCGCGACACTTGGAAACCTACCTTTCAACTTACTTCAGCCCAAATACACACCTGACCGGCGAGGCGCTTGGTCTGTTTTACTTGGGCACCCTTTTGCCGGAGTTTCGCGAGGCAAAACGATGGCGCGATAGGGGACAGGAAATTCTCATTGAGCAACTGGCCCAACAGGTAAAACCGGACGGAGTCTATTTCGAACAATCCAGTTATTACCACCGCTATACCGTCGACTTCTACACTCACTTTCTAGTTCTTTCTCAATTAAATGGCGTCCACGTCTCTTCGTACGTCACCGAAAAGCTAAATGCTTTGTTAGACCATTTGATGTATATCACTCGACCAGATGGGACGACACCCTTCTTCGGGGACGACGATGGCGGCAGATTGATGTTGCTTGATCGCCGGCCCGGCAACGATTTCCGAGCGTCGCTTTCCACCGGTGCGACACTGTTCAACCGCGGCGATTACAAGTTTGTCGCTTCAAATGTGGCTGAAGAAACCCTATGGCTCCTTGGGACACAAGCGCTCCAGACCTTTGATCGAATCGAAGCACACGAGCCGGTCGCAGGATCGAAAGCGTTTCCAGATGGTGGCTACTACGTCATGCGCGACGGCTGGCATAAGGAAGCGAATTATCTCCTTTTCGATTGTGGAGCCCACGGCGCCAAAAATTGTGGGCACGCCCACGCGGACGCGCTGGCAATCGAAGTCGCCGTGAACGGTCGCCCGCAACTAGTTGATCCGGGTACTTACTCTTACACCGCGTCAGCGAGCGTGCGTGACTGGTTCCGCAGCTCAAGAGCACACAATGTCCTGTTGGTTGATGGCGCGCAGTCGTCACTACCAGCGGGCCCGTTTTCGTGGAGATCCATCGCGAAGAGCAAGTCGCTAAGCTGGATTAGCGAGCGACGCTTTGATTACGCGGAAGGCACACACGATGGGTACGAAAGGCTTCACGGCTCACCAAGCCACACGCGGAGCATATTGTTTGTTAAGGGCGATTATTGGCTGCTGCTCGATCGACTAACCTCCGAAGCAGAACACGAATTAGAACTCGTGTTTCATTTTGCTTCCGATTCAAATCCTGAACTTGTCTCAGAGGGCCGCGAGAAGTACCTCGCCGAAAAAGGACGAGACGACGGTTTGACCCTGTTTTCGTGGGGCTCGGAAGGACGCTGGAGCAGGGAAGAGGGTTGGGTTTCACACTCTTATGGAGAAAGGGTGTCCGCTCCGGTTTGGGCATTTTCAGCCAATTCTAAGGGGTCAGCAGAGTTGGTAACACTGCTGGTTCCGACAGGCAGAAAGGGAAAGTCGCTAGTGACCGCAAAGGAGATTGAAGCTATTGGCGGGCGTGCTTTTGAGATCACCAGCGAGGGACACTCCGACCTTGTTCTGATTCGCAACCCCGATTCAACTCGAGTGGAAACGGTTCGGGTGGTTTCAGATTTTACCTGGACGTGGGCCCGTTTTGCGACGAGCGGAGCGGAATTGCCCGAGGAGCTAGTGGTATTAGATGGCCAGAAATTGGAACTCGATGCGAGGCCCATTTTGAACTCGACGAAGCGTGCTGGTTACCTGGCAGCCAGTCGAGTCGGGCAAAAGTTCCGTTTTCAAACCGACGAAGGAGAGTTGGAGCTTAGCTTGCCGGTAAGCGACCTGGAGTCGGTACTCGCAGAAGTTGGTCGGCGAGCACTAACGGAGAAATAAGAACCTACAATGTGTGGAATTAACGGCATAGCCTTATCCGGTAAGTCGCAGCAGGAAATTAGCGCTCGTGTAGTAGAGCGCATGCGCGACGTCCTGAGTCATCGCGGTCCCGATGACGCTGGTCTCTTTGTGAGGGCGCGCGTGGGGCTGGGACATCGCCGGTTAAGCATCATCGACGTGGCCTCTGGCCATCAGCCGATGAGTAATGAAGACGGTTCACTACATATCATCTATAACGGCGAGATCTACAATCACGCGGATTTTCGATCGGCACTCGAGGCCGCGGGCCACACTTACTCGACCCATTGCGACACAGAAACGATTCTTCACCTCTACGAAGAGCATGGCGAGAAATGCGTTGATTACTTGCGAGGGATGTTCGCGTTTGCCATCTGGAACGAGCGAACCGGACAGTTATTTATTGCCCGCGACCGCCTGGGTGTTAAGCCTCTGTATTACGCACTCACCTCCGACGGCTCCATTTACTTTGGGTCGGAGATCAAATCCATATTCGAGGCCGGGCCGATTCGGCCGGAGCTTAATTACGTCGCCCTGCCGGATTATCTCGCCAACCACGCTCCATCTGGAGAGGAGACTCTCTTCAAAGGTGTCAAGCGGTTGTTGCCTGGCCACACGCTGACGTGGAGGGATGGCTGCGTTCAAATCGAAAAGTATTGGGACATAAGTTTCACTGCTGATGCGACAGAACGGAGCGACGCCGACTACATTGCCGAATGGAGTGATCTGTTTCGCGAATCCGTGCGGTTGCGGCTGATGGCAGACGTGCCGCTAGGCATGTTCTTGTCGGGTGGCATTGATTCGTCGGCGATCCTCGCGATCATGAGCCGCATGGTCAGTGAACCCATCAAGACGTTTTCCGTGGCCTTTGAAGAGCGCGAAGCAAATGAGTTTGAGTATGCGCGCCTAGTCGCGCGTGAATTCAGGACGAACCATCACGAAGTTGTTGTCAGTCCTGGCAATTTCTTCGCCGCGCTTCCTAATCTAATTTGGCATGAAGACGAGCCACTCGCACACCCATCGAGTGTCGCGCTCTATTTTGTATCGCGACTTGCAGCGGACCACGTAAAGGTCGTCCTGACTGGCGAAGGCAGCGACGAGTTACTTGCGGGTTATGGCCGTTATCGCAAGACGCTTTTGAATTTGTGGTTGGGACGAAGGTATCACTCTCTGTTACCGGTCGACTTGAGGGACAGCATTCGAAATCAAATCCACGGCTTGCCTTATGGTTCCAGCCTGCGACAAAAACTCACGCGGACATTTCTGGACTTCCCCCCGACCCTCGAAAGTGCCTACTTCGACAATTTCTCAGTTTTCTCCCGAGCCTTGCAGCGCGATCTTCTTTCGCCGGAGACTCTGGAAAGAGTGGGCTGCATCGAGCCCTATGCTGCCGCTAATAGCGTTCTGCGACAGACGGACGCGAAGACCTTGCTCGACCAATTACTGCACGCCGATATCAAGACGTACCTGCACGAACTACTGATGAAGCAGGACCAGATGAGCATGGCAGCCTCTCTTGAGAGTCGCGTGCCTTTTTTAGACCACAAACTGGTGGAATTTTCGGCGAAGTTGCCGGAGCGAATGAAACTGCGTGGTAGCACCACCAAATACATCCTGCGAGAGAGCATGAGGAACATCGTTCCAGCCAGGATACTGTCGCGGCCAAAGATGGGCTTCCCCGTTCCTATGGGTTCATGGCTAAGAGGAGCATTCAGCGGGGTCGTCGACGAATACATATTGAGCGAGCGGGCGCTCAATCGCGGCATATTCAACCGGGACTTTGTCCGGACGCTTGTTAAGCGGCATCAGCAACTTGGCGAGGATCATTCCGAACGACTTTGGGCGCTGATCAATTTTGAAATATGGCAGCGGCAGTTTATTGACGCTGACCGTGCAGGCCAGATCGATATGAATCAGCTCGAGTTGGCTACTGTGTAAGAGATGAGAATTCTCTGGCTCAAAACAGAACTACTTCATCCGGTCGACAAGGGCGGAAAGATACGCACTTACAACATGCTCAAAGAGCTCAAGCGTGATCATCGCATCACATACTTGACCCTTGACGATGGCATTGCCGATAGCAACGCTCGAGACGCGGCTACGGAATATTGTGACGAGGTTATCGCCATCCGTCATTCACTGCGGGAAAAATTTACTGCCGGGTTTTATTGGGACCTGCTGCTCAACCTGATATCTCCGCTGCCTTACGCCATTAAGAAATATGAGTCGGATGCGATGCGTAAAGAGATTGCTCAGCGCGCAGACAGCGGCCACTTCGATGTGGTCATCTGCGACTTCCTGACGCCCGCTGTGAATATCGACCCGAACGTTTCCTGTCCAACAATTCTCTTTCAGCACAACGTCGAGGCCATGATTTGGAAACGTCATTACGAGGTGCAAACACATCCGCTGAAAAAAGCCTATTTCTACGGACAGTGGATCAAGATGCGTGGGTTTGAACGGAGGATGTGTCGCCGCTTTGATTCGGTGATCGCTGTTTCTCGAGAGGATCGGGTCCAACTCCAGAACGATTATCAAATCAAGAAGGTATTTGATGTGCCGACTGGTGTGGACACGCACTTCTTTCAGCCTACGGGTAAAGAGCAGGTGCGGCCAAACAACATCGTGTTCACCGGTTCGATGGACTGGCTACCAAACGAAGACGCAATTCGATACTTCACATCGGAAATATTGCCGCGCATCAGGCAAAAGATTCCCGAAGTGACACTCACTGTCGTCGGTCGAAATCCCTATCCGAGTCTGATTGAACTTTCCAAAAACGACTCGGCAATTACGGTAACCGGCAGAGTCGATGACGTCAGGCCCTTTATGGAGAGGGCGGCCGCCTATGTGGTTCCCTTGAGAATCGGTGGCGGCACGCGACTAAAGATCTACGAAGCAATGGCAATGGAGAAGGCAATAGTGTCCACGACAATCGGTGCTGAAGGTTTGCCGTTGAGAGATGGAACAGATTTGATGCTGGCTGACACTCCGGATTGTTTTGCCGATTCTGTTGTTAAGGTTTTGAGAGACAGAGCCTTCGCACACGCGCTGGGGTCCGCAGCGGCGAACACCGTACGAGAACAGTTTGGCTGGTCACAAGTAGCTCATCGCTTCGCGGCGTTCTGTGAAGACACGCTGGAAAGGAAGGGAAGCAGAGTGGGCTCAGTCTCACTCGAAAGCAGCGTCATGCCATCAGTGTGACAATCCAGATATGAGTATTTCAGCTTTAGCAGAACCGATCACGGCGCAGCAAATGGCGCCTTCCATTAAGGTGGCTACGCCTTCAGTGTCTGTAATCGTTCCTTGTTACAACGAGGAACGCTTTATTGGTACGGCTCTCGAAAATTTAGCGCGTCAATACCAGGCCAAGAACTACGAGATCATTCTTGTAGATGGAATGTCGGAGGATCGGACCCGCCACGTGATTGCCGAGTTTCAACAACTGCATCCAGATCTCAACGTGCGGATTTTGGAAAACCGGGCACGCACTATTCCGCAGTCGCTTAACCTGGGCATCGAAGCGGCTAGTGGCGAAATTATCGCCCGCATCGATGCACACGCAGCGCCGTCTCCGAACTACATCCGCCGTTGTGTCGAAGTCCTGAGCCAGCACGAGGCCGAGATTGTAGGGATGCCGTGCCGGGTGCAACCCGGCAGTGACACCGCAGTAGCTCGCGCGATCGCAATTGCGGTCTCGCACCGTTTTGGCATCGGCGATGCGAAGTACCGGCTACACAAAGGCCGAGCACAGCAGGAAGCGGTCGATACCGTCGCGTTTGCCTGCTTCAGAAAATCATTGTGGGAAAAGATAGGCGGCTATGACGAGACGCTTCTAACGAACGAAGACTACGATTTTAACTACCGCGCACGACTTCAAGGCCATCGAGTGATACTGGACCGCTCCGAACATTGTGATTACTTTGCGCGCGCGACCTTCGCAAAACTCGCGGCGCAATACTTTCGCTACGGCCGTTGGAAAGCGAGGATGATCAAACAGCGCCCCCGTTCAATCAAGATAAGACATCTGGTGGCGCCGACTTTTGTCGCGTCGATACTCCTTTTGAGCGCGCTCGGCTTGTCCAGTAGTTATGCCTGGTTTGGATTGGTTTTGGTAATGGTCGCCTATCTGATCGCTGCTGCGGTGTTTGCGGTTCAAGGATGCCAGGGTCGCCGCGAGACATTACCAGTTCTGCTTTTGATACCACTCGCTTTTTTCACCATTCACCTCGCTTGGGGAACCAGTTTCCTTTTAGGGCTGGTTGGTCCTCACAGAGAACAAAACAAATGAAGCTCAGTATTTTTGGAATAGGTTATGTCGGTTGCGTCTCGGCTGCCTGCTTTGCAAAGGCCGGGCATCACGTCATTGGCGTTGACGTAAACCAGACCAAGGCCGAAATCATAAATTCCGGACGAAGTCCGATAGTTGAAGCGGGCATTGACGAATTGATTGCCGAGATGGTGGCGGCCGGTCGCTTGCGCGCCATGACGTGTGCTTGCGAAGCGATAAAGAATTCTGAAGTTTCTCTGGTCTGCGTTGGCACTCCCAGCAACAACAATGGGAGCCTCGATCTCAAACATGTCGAGCGAGTGTGCGAAGAGATTGGTGCGGCACTCAAGAACAAAAACGAGCGACACACCATTGTCATTCGAAGCACGATGTTGCCGGGCACTGTTGAAACACTGGTGGTGCCGACCCTGGAAAACGCTTCAGGCAAAAAGGCCGGCCTCGACTTTGGCATTTGCATCAACCCAGAATTCCTGAGGGAAGGAAGCTCTTTGAAGGATTTCTACGCTCCACCCTTCACGCTTATCGGAACGGATGAGCCGAACACCGCTGAATTAATGCAGTCGCTGTACGCCGATATCGACGCGCCTCTCTTTGTAACCTCGTTAAGAACCGCCGAGATGGTCAAGTACGCTTGTAACTGTTTCCACGCCCTGAAGGTGAGTTTTGCCAATGAGATTGGGAACATCTGCAAGGCCGCAGGAATTGATAGCCACGAGGTCATGAATGTGTTCGCACAGGACACAAAGCTGAACCTTTCACCCTACTACCTGACACCTGGTTTCGCATTCGGTGGGTCCTGCCTGCCGAAAGATTTGCGTGCAATCAACTACAAAGCAAAACAACTTGATGTCGAAGTGCCGGTGCTCTCTTCAATCCTTCACAGTAATCGACTGCAGATCGAGCGAGCGGTGGACATGGTGCTGCGCACTGGTAAGAAGCGCGTCGGCGTACTCGGCTTCAGTTTCAAAGCCGGCACCGACGACCTGCGTGAATCTCCTATGGTGACACTGATCGAAACGTTGATTGGCAAAGGCCTGCAATTAGCGATTTACGATCGAGACGTTTCACTGGCCAAACTATTTGGCGCAAACAAGGAATACATCGAGCGCGAAATTCCGCATATCTCACAACTAATGCGAAACACAATCCAGGACGTGGTGAATGACTCGGAGATATTGGTCATCGGCAACAAGTCGCCTGAATTTCGAAGCATTCAAGATCAGCTATCCGACGGCCAAATCGTTCTGGACCTGGTACGCATCTTCGACAAGAACTCGATCGAGGGAAACTTATACCAGGGCATTTGCTGGTGAAGCCGAGTGAGACCATGCATAAAACAAGACCTACAGAGAGAAGGCGACAACGGATGTGGCGGCTGGCAGCCGTAGCACTTTTGTTGCTTGCTGTTTGGCCGGTGGGTGCATGGGCAGCCGCTCGTCTATTGATCGTTAGAGAACCAATCTCACGGGTTGAGGCGATTGTAATCTTGAGTGGTTCAGCGACATATCGCGAGCGGGCACGCCACGCCGCAGCGCTATATAACGAGGGCCGGGCCGAAAGAATAATTCTTACGAACGACAATCTGAGGAGTGGCTGGTCAGTACCAGCGCAACGGAATCTTTTCTATCACGAGCTTGCCAAGCAGGAACTCCAAAGTCGGGGGGTGCCTGCTGACAAGATCGAAATCATCATGATTCCGACGCGTGGCACCTATGATGAGGCTCTAAAACTGAAGGAGTATTCCGAGAAACACGGTCTCGCTTCGTTCATCGTTGTGACTTCGGCTTACCACTCCCGCCGCGCACTGTGGACTTTTCGAAGAGTATTTCGCGACACGACGAAACAGATTGGGATTGACCCGGCCGACACCGGACTGCAAACTCCGCCTCCATCAACCTGGTGGTTGCACCGGTTTGGATGGACGCTGGTGCCCAGCGAATACGTGAAATTGGCCGGGTATCGCTTTAGTGTTGAATAGGAACTTTCTGAACCTTACGAAGAGCTTATGACAAGTTTGGCTCACACATTTGATGTCGGAAAGCGTTTTGCCAAGCAGCAAGCGTTGACGCGCCTACCAGAGTGGGTTCTGACACCACTTAGAAGGCGTCACTACCGTCAGGTGTTGAAGAACATATCAGAAAGCTACGACTCCCATTTCGTTGTTTTGAAAGAGCTGGTGAAACCGGGCGACCGCGTAATCGATCTTGGTGCACATGTAGGCGCATGCACGAAATTTCTTTCCGATCTCGTTGGCGAACGCGGGCGCGTCTACAGCGTTGAACCGTTTCCAATGAACTTCGATATCCTGAGTTCAAACGTGAGGAAGCTGGGACTAGCAAACGTCGAGCTGATTAATTGTGCCGTCTCTGACCTGAGCGGAACCCTGGTCATGGAGGTGCCTACGTTCGCCGAGTATGGTGAGAGCTTCTACGATGCACGGTTAATTCCTGCCGGCGCCAGCAGTTCGCTTAGACAAGCTGAAGTTACGGTCAACACTGTCGATAACCTCTTACGAGATTTTCCGGGCCCGATCTCTTTCATCAAATGCGATGTCGAGGGTCAGGAACTGCAAACTCTTAAAGGCGCCCAGAAACTAATTGGAACCTGCCGTCCTTTACTCCAGCTTGAAATTTCTTTGATGGAGCCGGGAATTCACGAACAGGTTCGGCAATTGCTGGAACGCCAAAATTATCAGGAGTTTTGCTTTGAAGATGGGACGCTGAGGATTTGGCAACATGGCGACCGGCCGGTTGATGTGTTCTTTATGCAACCTTCTCATCTGCTGGCTGCCAGCGAAGCCGGACTAACAAAATCATGAGTACTCACGCTATTCAAATAGCCCGGGGAGAACGTTTTCAGTTTGGGGAAAACTGGCGACGCTTTCTGGCTTTATTAGATGAGGCCCGAATCCAGGAGGCCGAAAAATCTCTTCAGTCGATGCTCGGCGTCGACGATCTGGTGGGGAAACGTTTCGTGGACATCGGTTCCGGTAGCGGACTGTTTAGCCTCGCAGCGCGACGCTTGGGAGCAATGGTTCATTCGCTCGACTACGATCCACAGTCAGTGGCTTGTACGGCTGAGCTTAAGAGGCGCTATTTCCCCGCAGACACTTACTGGACCGTTGCAGAAGGATCGGCGCTCGACGTTGAATATCTCGAGTCTCTCGGCAAGTTCGACGTGGTCTATTCCTGGGGCGTGCTGCATCACACGGGTCAAATGTGGCAAGCGCTTGAGAACGCTCAAGGTCTAGTCGCTAAAGGCGGAAAACTTTTCATCGCAATCTATAACGACACGGGCAGCCAAAGCGAGCGCTGGAAATGGATCAAGCAAACCTACAACAAACTGCCGCGATTACTGCGAACCCCTTTCACGCTCGCGATCATTGCGCCTGGAGAATTGAAATCCATCCTTCGCAGCATCGTGACCTTGCGCCCACAATCTTATATCGACTCATGGCTGTATAAATCCAAGAGAGGAATGAGCCGCTGGCGTGACATCGTTGATTGGGTAGGCGGCTATCCATATGAATTTGCCACGCCAGACGAGATTTTTGACTTTTACCAGGCACGCGGTTTTGTGCTGACAAAACTGAACGCTGGGCGCGTTGGTTTGGGTTGCAACCAGTTCGTGTTTACGAAGTCTTAGGTTACCGAGGAATACACCGATTGAAGAGCTTTAAGAGCACAAATAGGTCAAACTTGCCGCTGGCAATTATGGTGAGTGGCCTCGCGGTCAGTTTCTGTATTGCTCTGGTTTTCGCGCAGCGACCACGCCAGTCTCAGATCTCAAGCAACCTTATCCGAGTGAATGCAGGGGACGATCTTCAAGCTGCACTGAGAAAGGCGAAATTCGGCGACACCATCGTCCTACAGGCAGGAGCAGCTTTTGTTGGCCCAATCGTGCTGCCGTTCAAAGGGCCCGGCTCAGGGACTGCGGCTGATTACATTACGATTCGCACTTCTAATTTAAGTGGCGTCGCATCCGAAGGTGAGCGATTACAACCGGCCTTACATTCGAAAGCAATGCCTAAGATCCAAGCGCCGAACGGAAAGGCAGCCGTTGCGACGGAAGCTGGCGCTCACCATTACAAGTTTGTAGGTGTTGAGTTTGTGCCCGCGCCAAGCTCCACCTACGTCTATAACGTAGTGGACTTGGGAAGCTCGGAGTACAAATCCTACGCGCAATTCCCCCATCATTTGATATTCGATCGTTGTTACGTGCATTCGTCAGGTTTGAATCGTGCCCGCCGTGGCTTCGCATTAAATAGCGCCGAAACGAGGATAACTGATTCACACGTCTCCGGCTTCGCTGGAGCCGGCGATGAAACACAGGCAATTGCCGGCTGGAATGGGCCGGGCCCGTTTCACATCATCAACAATTTCTTAGAAGGAGGTGGTGAGGTGATCATGTTTGGCGGGGCAGACCCGTCCATTCCTAACCTCGTTCCCTCTGACATCGAAATACGCCGAAATTTTCTTCACAAACCAAAGGAATGGTTAGGACGTGCGGCGATCAAGGGCACCTTTGAACTGAAGAATGCGAAGCGCGTGTTGGTCGAAGGAAATTTGTTTGAGAGTGAGATCCTTACAACAGCGATTGTTTTGACAGTTCGCAATCAAAATGGAAAAGCACCCTGGAGCACCATTGAAGATGTTGAGATTAAGAACAACATAATCAGTCATGCAGATACCGGAATAAATTTTCTGGGTAGCGATAACGAACATCGCAGCCAGACGGCCAGAAGAATACGCGTCGCAAACAATTTATTCGTCAACATCATAGTCAAGGACCCGCGAAACATTCCTTACTTTCTACAAACGAACGGCGGAGAGTTTGTCACAATCGAACATAATAGTGTTGAGCAGGCAGGGAATATCATTACTGCCTACGGTTCACCGACGCGTAATTTTATCTTTCGAGACAACATCGTGCAGTTTAATCGTTACGGGATAGTCTGCGTGGTAGACGGCTTCGAATGCAGCCGGGAGAATATTTTTTGCAATTGTTTTCCAGCCGGCGTGATCAAGGGCAATCTCATCGCGGACAATCTTGGTGTGGCTGCCGGCGAGCGAATCCAGGAAACATACCCATCCGGCAATTACTTCGTCAGCTCACTAAAAAGGGTTGGGTTCGCTGACTATGCTCACGGAGACTGGCGCCTGACGGCGAACAGTCGGGCTCGAAACAAGGGCAGCGATGGGAAGAATCCAGGGGCCGACATTGAGGCACTTCGCGCGGCGGGCGCATTTTCTGCCCGCACAGGTAAGCATTGAAGAATGAGTGATACATTCGTAAAAACAAAGTTAAGAGACAAAGTGCGTTGGTCTTTGCCATGGTTGTTGCGCTACCCGGCGTGGCGGGCAAATGAGCTTATCAGTCGCCTGAAAGATGCTCACGTCACGAGTCATGTCATATTCCTGGTTGCGAATCATTTCGAACCAGGTTAGGCGACCAGGCGTTAAGGCGCGTCGACAAATGGTCCGAATTGGCACGTGCCACAGGCGATGCAGTGCGCGATCACGACGGTACGCCTTTCCGCCATACAAACTTCTTCCCAGCGGAACAGTATGAAGCCCCGATACTTGCGAAGCTTTCAGCACTGCAAGCGGCAGGTTACGGTGAGGTCGAGATTCACTTTCATCACGGCATCGATCAGCCTGACACCGCGGAAAACACCAGGTACATGTTAGAAAACTTTCGAGACGTGCTGGCGCGCGAGCATAAGTGTTTATCTCGAGAAAATGAGCAAGCTACGCCGAAATACGGTTTTGTCCATGGCAACTGGGCGCTGGCAAATTCAGCCGGCGGCCGTTTCTGTGGCGTCGACTCCGAAATGCAAATCCTCGCTGACACCGGTTGCTACGCCGACTTCACGTTGCCCTCGGTGCCCTATCAATCACAAGTGCCGCGGATTAACTCAATTTACCAATGCGGACATCCATTACAAGAACCGCGACCACACCGGTCAGGTCCGAGTGTAAAAGTTAACGACAGGCTGAAACTGCCTATCATCTTTACAGGTCCGTTGGTACTTGATTGGACACGACGTGTGCGAGGAATGCCAATTCCTCGAATTGAAGACGGCGCACTGGCACAGAACTATCCGTTGTCAATAAATCGTTTCAACAACTGGCGCAGTGCCGGAATTGGCGTTGCCGGCCGTCCTGATTGGATCTTCGTTAAGCTCTATTCACATGGCTTCTTCGAATGGGACCAGGACGCGATGATTGGCGAACAGATGAAGAAATTCATGGGCGACTTACTGGATCTTTCCGAGCGGAGTGGGAAATTCAAAATACACTTTGCGAGCGCTCGAGAGGCTTTCAACATGGTGGTAGCCGCGTCCGAGGACCAAGATGGTGAACCGGGGCGGTATCGCAATTACAAGCTCCGGCAAATCATGAGCGAACAAACTCCACCTGTGCGAGAGCCAGAAATCGAATCCGAGTTGGCACTGCGATGATAGGAATCAGTTAGCATGCAAGATGAGATACAGATAGCAACGGGAAATGAAGTCGCCAGCTTCCTGGCTTCTGCGGCCCGCGACTCTGCGGTTGACACTCTCGTGTCGCATTTGGAACGCGATGGCGTTTTAATGCTGCACAACCTCCTTTCTCCAAAATCCCTGAGCGATATGCAACGAGCTTTTGAGGCGCAATTGCAGCATATGCGCTGGAACAATTTCGACGGCTATAAGAAGACTGAACCATATCGCCACATGGTGGAGGACGTACTGGTTCTGGATCAGGGCTTCGTCGATCTCGTCCTACATCCCCTGGTTAAAGAAGTCTTGAATCGCTACCTGGGAAATCGTTACGAACTCACCGAAGCCAAGGGTTGGAAGTCTTTACCGACAAACAGGGATTTTCACGGCTGGCACGGAGACGCCTGGTATGATCAAAGCAAAGGTCATGAGATCCATCGAGAGGTTAAGCTCGCCATCTACCTGAGCGATGTCCGCTCAGGCGCTTTCAATTACGTTAAGGGTAGCCATCGCAAGCAGCATCCCCGGCTGGTCACAAACCGTGAAATGAAGGACGTTCCCGATTCCCAGGTAGCAGAGCTTCTCGGTCCCGCCGGCACAGCTTTCTTGTTTGATACTTCAGGCATTCATCGTCAGAGCGTTCCCATGCTGGAAGAACGTAGAGCGTGTTTCTTCAACTATCATGATCCCAGCGTGCCTTTACAACGCGAGGACGTCGATTACTACCGATATCATCCATTGATTTTGAACTCCGCTTTCCTGGGTGAGCTATCTGAAGAAGATCAACGGATTCTCGGCTTTGGCAACAAAACAAATTTCCGCCCGGCTTTTACCAGACCCACACATCCCTCAGCGTTGTACCGTGCAATGTCTTCAGCGCACAATGCTCAGCTTCAAATGAAGAATCTCAGTGACCGAATAGCTGTTAGACTGCGACGAATCTTCGGTTGAACAACGCCTCCATACGGGGAAAACTAAGTTCAGGTGAACAAATGTCGACAATAGTCTCGGTCTTCGGAGTGCAACCATTCCGGATTGGAGGAACTGAGACTTTTGCGCGTGAGCTTTCACGACAACTGCAGCAACGCGGCTGGAAGAGTGTTTTATGTTTTCTCAGCGAGCCAAGCGAAGAGGTGCGCCGCTTCCTGACCCTGCCAAATGTCACACTTGAAGTTGTCGCGGATTCAACCAATCTCAGCTGGCAGGCCGTTAAAGAGTTAGCGCGGATAATCCGGCGGCACAAACCTGATATTTTGCACCTGCATTTTATCGGCTTCCTGGGACTGTTTCCCTGGCTCGCACGTTTGCTGTCGGTGCCGCGAGTGTTTTTTACAGACCACTCATCGAGAACCGCTGGTTACGTCGCTCACCGAGCTCCCTTCTTGAAGCGGTTAATCGCGAGAACAGTTAATCTCCCAATCACAAAAGTGATTTGTGTTAGTCGCTATGGCCAGCGGTGTCTAACAACGCTTGATCTGCTGCCGCACGAGCGCTACGAACTCGTTTACAACGCCGTGGACTTATCCAGGGTTCAGAACAGTTCACCCCGAGGAGCTGAGTTTCGCAGACGGTACAACATTCCGGAAGACCGGGTTGTTATCGTGCAGGTTAGTTGGATGATCCCTGAAAAAGGCATCCCAGAGCTTTTGGAAACCGCCCGAATTCTTCTCGAGAGAAACACCAAAGTGCAATTCGTTTTGGTGGGAGAGGGACCCGCGCGAGAAGCTTTCATGCGTCGGGCACAAGAGATGAAGTTAGATCACAGCTTTATCTGGACTGGTCTTATTCAGGATCCTTTTGGCGAAGGGGTGTTTGACGCCGCAGATATCGTGTGTCAACTATCTGCCTGGGAAGAGTTGTTTGGCTGGATGATTGCTGAGGCGATGGCCCATGGGAAGCCAGTAGTAGCGACGAGCGTCGGCGGAATTCCTGAACTCGTTGAGGACGGAGTTTCGGGTTTCTTAGTATCCGCAGGCGATCATGAAGCCGCTGCACAAAGGCTTAACAGACTCGCGCAGGATGGCGCCTTACGATCCCGGATGGGTCAAGCTGGACGCGTCGCCGTGAAGGACAGGTTTGACTTGGAGAGAAATGTGGCCCGGCTCATCGAGCTGTATATCGGTTAACTTTAGCTTCTAAAACTCGTTCACTTGATTTAGGAAAAGGATGCCCGCCCGCCTGTGAAGACTCCGAATATCGCCTTCCTGCTCGACTCTGCGCCCCGCGTTTGGAGCAGTTTGGAAACACACCACCTCAAGCTTTGTCAGGCGCTGATCGCCCGCGGGACTCGGCCTGTTCTTGTGTTCGCTCAGCAGCTGCCGACGGAGATGCAACAACGATTTGAGGAAGGTGGCGTTTCTATTGCCACAATCAATTACGCGCTTGGCCCGGCCCACTACTACAAAGCGCTCGGCAAATTGATCGAGGAAAAAGGGATAGGGCGTGTCCACATAATCTTCTTTGATTACTTCCGAGCCATTGCGTGGCTCGCGCGTGTCAGCGGTGTCAAGTCTATTGTCTATGAAATGGGCAATGGAGGGGTTTTCAAAGCCACTTCATGGAAACGGCAGTTGATCCACATTCGCAACCGGTTCATGACGGCGCCGCTGGTTCGCGTGATCGCGATTTCGGAATTCATCAAAGGACAATTAGTAGCAGGTGGTTTAGCGGAGGAAAGAATTACTGTTCGCCCCCTCGGTATCGACACGGACCGCTTTAAGCCCGATCCATCGGCGCGCGAGCATTGGGCGAATGAATTTTCAGTTGAGCCACACGAAACCATAATTTCAACTGTTTCCTACCTGAGACCGATTAAGAACCCGGATATTATAGTGAGGGCCTGTGGCTTTCTGGCGGAGCGCGGCTTACCGTTTCGATTATTCGTTGCGGGCGACGGCGAGATGCTGGCGGAGCTGAAGCAGCTCAGCGGGGAACTTGGAATTGCGGATCAAACACACTGGCTTGGCCTTGTTCCTGATCCGGTAAGCTTGCTCCAGGCCTCTGACTTATTCTTGTTGGCTACAGTGGGAGAGGCTTTTGGCTTAGCGCTGGCAGAGTCAATGGCCTGTGGCGTTCCTGTAGTGGGAAGCCGGGCCGGAGCAATTCCAGAGGTGGTCGAAGAGGGAACAACCGGACTGCTGGTCGAGCCACGAAACCCGATTGCGTTGGCTGATGCGATCGAGACGTTGATGCGTGACAAAACTCTTCGCCAAAAGATGGGACAAGCTGCAGTCGCTCGCGTGCAGGCCAACTTCACCGTGGAGAAGGCTGTTGCAGAAACCCTCGCGATCTACGACTCACTATAGGTTTACAGGTTCCCGCTTCGCTTGCGTCCGATGGCGAACAGGCTCGATGAAGAGCGTACATACATCACCCCATCCGACAGTGCCGGTGTTGCCATCAGCAGCTCTCCCATTGAGTTTGTCGCAATGTGCTGAAACTTGTCGCCCGCCGTTATCACAAGTATTTCTCCGTCTTCATTCGAAAGAAAAATTTTGCCATCGGACGCTATAGGAGAGGCACTAAACCCGCTACCGACGGTTGGCAAACGTTGGCGATAAATTTCTTCACCAGTTTTTAAGTTGTACGCGTCGAAGGTGCCGTTATTCGAAAGTACGTACAGCCTGCCAGCATAAACGAGTGGCGTCGGCATGTAGGAACCACGTCCTGTTCGGCTCCACACAATCGCCTCACTGTTAGTCTTACCCTCGGCTAAGGTGAGATCACCGCGAGCGTTGGGTCGCACCACAAAAATCGGCCGCTCCGGTCCTCGACCACTTGCGACTACAAATAAGCCGTCGGCGAAAATTGGCGTCGGTGCGGTAATCTTCGAGCTCCGGCCCAGGCGCCAAAGCTCTTTACCCGTGCGAGGGTCATAGCCCCGAATAAAGTTGGAAGCGTTGGTGACTAACTCAGGCCCGTTTGAGGTTGAGGCCACCGTGGGCGTTCCCCATGAGGGAAGTTCATCGCGGTCGCTCTTCCAGACAGTTTTTCCTGTCGCTGCATCCAGCGCCAGGAGGAAGGAATCAGACTGGGTATCGCACTGAAGAATGACGAGTCCATTCCAGATTATGGGTGAGCTTGCGGGTCCCCATTCGTAAGTGGGTATGTCGTAAGCGCCGAGGTCCAGCCGTCCCAAGTCCACCTTCCACAGGAAGCGTCCGTTGACATCGAAAGCATGAACACCGTGTGAACCAAACCACGTCACCACGATTCGGCCATCCGTGGCAGGACTGGAATTGGCGTAAGTCGATTTGATGTGACGCTTCTCGATCGGTTCGCCCTCATGGGCCACACGCTCCCATAAGGTTTTGCCCGTGCGTTTGTCCAGGGCGTAGATCATCCAGCGATGACGTGACGTATCTTTCGAAGCATCACCGTCACCATAGAGACCAGGGCGGAACGTCGCCTTGGGATCGCTGCTCACCGCGCTGGTGATGAAGACTCGGTTTCCCCAGACGATTGGGCTGGAATGTGCCAGACCTGGGATTGGTTTCCGCCAGAGAATATTTTCACCGCTCTTCGCATCCCATTTGTCCGGAAGATTCTGGCCATCGGCAACACCCGACGCTTGTGGTCCGCGGAATGATGGCCAACTACCATTCCCGCTGCCGGCTGCGTTGCTCAGAAATTTGTGGCCGGCAGTTCTGACGATGCGCCGCGGTTGAATGACCTTCTGTTCATCAGCGGGCATCCACGTACTACGATCGAAAATCATTGTGCGGACGCGGCACGCGTCAGAAACGAGTGAGAAGCTCCAACGGTTACTGCCAGCCCGAATTTGGTAGCGGCCTGGCCCGTCACAACCTCCTGGCCCGCCTGACATCAGCATCTCGATTTCAGAGCCGGTGAGCTTCCAGTTCCCGTTGAGAGACGGCCAACCCTGGCCCTGAAGTGTGAGCGTTCCGCCGGGGTCGAAACGAGCGACGAAGGCGCCAAACTTCAAGGGATGTGAAGGAAGCGAGACTGCCCGCTGTTGAATTGAGCCCGCTTGCAGACGGAAGTTCGAGCCCAGATCTGCTGGGGATGCGACTCCCAAGAAAAATAGTAGCAATGCGAGTTTAAGTTTCACTTTCATCTCTTTATGCCCGGACAGACGGTGTTGGATCACTGCCTTTGATACATGCCAAGCGCAGGTCTATCGTCCGGTGAGTCTATTGCTTGAAGCACGATTCCACCAAGCGTCAGCAGTTACTTATCGATTATCTCAGCCGAGTCATCCATTGCGACTTTTTTACGTGGATTAGGAACGTGGATAGGCGTAGTAACTACATTTGTGTAACGGTTTGTGCCTTCATCAAATGTGCCGTCGGAGTTAATTCTGACTCTAACAATGTAATCACCCTCAGGAACGCCGGTGATGTCAATCCACTGTCCGGTGAGTTGCTTGAAATACCAATCACCCCAGCCGGATGTGATTCCCTGAAAGGAGCAGTTGTAACCGTTACTCTTGCCGCCGTCATACTTGAGCGAGTCCTCGAAGCAAAACCCTTGCTTGTGCCCGGCCACGACAATGGATCCGCTGGAATCGAGCAGCTCATAATCCGAAAAGCCTTTGATGTGGTAGTGACCGTGGCACGGTGCGAATTCGAAGGCGTCAGCATAAGGATTGTTCGGATCGCTGCGATCACCCACGATCAAATCAGCATTGCCGGCATTCATAACGACCGTGTCAAAACGCAGGATTCGACGGTACCCGGGTCCGCCAACCGCGCCTTCCTGAATCGCACAGCCGTTCTCGCTGAACAACCGATCGACGATTTCCATCTGTGCGGTGAATCGTTGTGGGTCGACTGTCAAATCTGGTTTTCCGCCGTTATCGTAAACAGGAAAATCGCGCGACACGCTGGTTCTCTGTGATAGTGCGACTGCTGATAAAGCAACCAACGCGAGGATACAGATCAGGGTGACGATTAGGGTTCGTAAGTTACGCATGGGACTTCTCCTATGTTGAGTTTCATTGGAACTTTGTAAGGGAAGCGAAACCGCTAAGTCGGGATTAAGTTTTTGAGTTAACGCTATTGCGAACGGACAATATGCCTACGCGGGGCCGGAGTCAATAGGCGAGGGGCCCCCTCAAAGTATCTCTCGACAAAAAACTTTTGACTGAAGTAATTGTCTCGCCAGTTTGGTTTAACTTTATCCAACAAAAGACCCTCGCCTGCGCCAAAAGGATAAAATGCCGTTCTTTGGTAATCAGCAAGCTTAAGCGTTGAAAGTTCATTGATAAGACTTCGCTTCAGCTCTGCGGCCACTTTGCTAAATGGCTCATAGTCCTTTAGCGCTAGGAACTCGCGGCTTGGCTTATACCTTTTCGCAGCGAGTTCGGCGATGCGATATTCTGTGTGCCTCGCGATTCCTTCCTGCCAGACCTGAAAAGAGAAATATCGAAAATCATCAGGAGAGAGCATCTTCTCGAATTGCCGCCGCGCCTGAAGATAGGTTTTCAATTGCCCTCGAAATTGTCTCTTCGATGTTGTTTGTAGCGCCACCGCCAGTTGTCGATTAAGAGTTTCAAATTGCTTCGCTACTTCCGGCGACTTGTAGGGAAAGGGGAAGTTGAGCATCCACATGCCTGTTTGATCTCCGCGAGACAACTGCAAGGCAGCGACGTCTTCGTAATAAGTAGGCTGCGAATTCTGCAACTGGTGAAAGTGCTCGTGTAATACCGTTACGACCCATGGTGTGGATGTCTTCTTAGCCGTGTTTTCAGCCTGTCCCATAACAACGGTGGAAACAATGCTGCCCTGAATCGCCGGAAAGGTTGCTAATGAATCCGGCCGAAAAACTCTCTTGCGAACAAACACGTTGCTTTTCAACAATGAGTCGTAAGCCACGAGCGCGAAATCCGCGGAAGGTTTAGGATGTCGGACCAGAAATTCATGCTCCGGTGTCACCAGCAGGATCGCAAAAGGGGCTTTGCTCCACCCTTTCCAGAGTCGATCCTGCAACGCATCAGCAAGGCGAAAGGCCTCTGCCAAACGTACGCGATCGGCCGGGGCAAGCGCCGACGATTTTTCCTGCGATAAAGTAGTTTCAGGAAAAGCGAAGAGAAGGAAAATGAAAAGTACTATGGTTTTCATCTCGGTATATTCTGATGTCCGCGGTGATTGCGATCGAAGTTTGACCGATCGTTGAAAGTAAGGTATTTTCCAAGGCCTCAGCTACGTTAGCAAACTGGCCCGCGGGAAGCTCTATTGCCTCACTCGACCAGTTCACCCTAAAAACATCGTACTGTCCCAAAGACAGTTCTTAATCAAGATCAAGGAGTATCTATGAAAAGAATCTACACGTATGCCTCATTCGTGTTTGTCGGCTTGTTTATAGCCTTCGCATCATTTGATTTCAAAGCTACACGTGTCTCGGCTCAAGGGGAGACAAAACGATGGGTGGTAATATTCCACCAGCCCAGTTCTATTCCGGCGGGTTCCCATGAAAGCGTCGCATTGGCAGGCGGCACGGTAACAGCTGAACTGTCAGAGATCGGCGTGCTCGTCGCCACCTCAAGTAATCCTGGCTTCGCCACGGAGATTGCAAAAAACAAAAAAGTTGCAGAAGTCACCGAAGACGTCGAAATGCAGTTGATTCCCACCCCGGAACAGCTGCAGGCTCAAGCCGTGGACCCTAGCGCCGCAGGCGATGGCCCCGTCGAGCCTGCGGGCAGTGACGCCCAGACCGGCCCGGACCCCCTCTATAACCCCTTCCAATGGGATAAGAAGCGCATACGCGCCTCCAATCAAGGGTCTTACGCAGTGCAGCAGGGCCGCCCCGATGTGATTGTCGCCGTGCTTGACACAGGCGCGCAAATTCTTCCCAACCCGCATCCGGACATTCAGCCAAACCTTGATGTCGCGCGCAGTCGCGCGTTCTTCCCAGTGCAAGCTAGTCCCAACGGCGACCCCAATCCGGCTGCGTGGGATGATAGGAACGGACACGGCACGCATTGTATGAGCAATGTCGGCGCGCCAATAAATGGCATCGGCATGGTGGGCGTCGCGCCCAGAGTGAGGCTGGTCGCCTTGAAGGTCTTAGGCGATAACGGCAGTGGCAGCTTCGTTTCACTCGCGCAGGCGTTGATCTACGCCGGTAACAACAAATTCGATGTCGCCTCGATGAGCCTCAGCGGCTACCTCCGCCGTTCCAATCAGAGCTCGCATATTCTAATTAAGCTCGTTCAGCGTGCGGTTAATTATGCTCGCACGAATGGTGTTACGCCCGTCGCCGCGCTCGGCAATGACGGCTTCAACGTCAGCGACGGCGATTTCTTCCGCGACTTTATCACCGTGCCTGCCGAAGTGGACGGCGTCATCGGCGTCTCCGCGACCGGCTTTACCAATCTGAAGGCCGCTTACAGCAACTACGGTGTGGGTAAAACGGATGTCAGCGGGCCGGGCGGCGACTTTCGATCCGGACCAGCGCCTCATTTGGGTCTCGTGCTTGGCGCCTGGGCACCCGACAATACATCGCTACCCGGTGCCTCATACGTCTTGAGCGCTGGAACCTCGATGGCCTGTCCTCAAGCGGCGGGAGTCTGCGCTTTAATCATCTCGCAGCACGGCGACTTTTCGCCGGACAACTCTCAGAAGTTACACATGTCTCCGCAGCATGTAGAGGCCCTCTTACAACAGACGGCAAATAATCAGCCTTGCCCGGACGTTTACGTCGTGCCCACACAGAGCTGTCAGGGTAATGCCGGTTACAATAACTTCTATGGCAAAGGCCTCGTTGATGCCCTCAAGGCCGTCACAGAATAAACATTCCAATTTGGAAGACGTTAAGGTTTTCACTACCTGAATTCCTCTTGGCGACTTCTCAGGTTGCTTCAGAACAGCCCTACTGGAAATGTAGGGCTGTTCTTTTTTAAACGGGGAAGAAATCTCATCTGCTCAGAGCCTCATCGCGGAATCCAGCTTCCTTTAAGCCTTTCTTCTTAGTGGGTGACGCGGATACCCCTTTGCCGTGACCCACTTGAAAAGTCAGGCAGGCCGTTAAAATGCTGCCCGACTCAGCAAACACTTGGTTTCCTTCAGGAAATTGCCCTTTCCTGATCGGATAAGCACCCCGAGTAAATCTTCATGAGTGTCCCTTCAACTGGCTCCGGCCACCAAATAAACCCCTTCAATTTCAAACGACTTTGGCCAGTGGTTGCCATCGCTCTGGCGTTTGCGTTCACCTACGCGACCGTGCTCATGAAGCTCGGCCTGGACTGGTGGAACGACGAAAACTATTCGCATGGTCTCCTGGTCCCGGTCATCATCGGATACATCCTTTGGAGTCAACGAGGCCGGTTGGCACGCGCCCCTGCACATCCCTCAAGTGTGTTCGGAGGCGCGGCGGTGTTGCTCGCCCTGCTGGCCTTGTGGGCTGGGACCGCCGGCGCTGAACTCTACATTCAAAGGCTGTCGCTCTTGTTGATGCTTTCAGGAATAGTCGTCTATTTCTGGGGACTCAGCCTGCTCCGATTGCTTATTGTTCCTGTCTTCTTGCTTCTCCTGGCAATACCGATTCCGGCAATTATTTTTAACAAAATCGCCTTCCCGTTACAGCTGTTTGCTTCCCGTTGTGCGGTTGGGGCTATGAATCTTTTTGATATTCCAGTGCTTCGACAGGGGAATGTGATCGAGTTGATGCCTCTGGGTGCGCGCGAGACAAAGAAGTTAGAAGTCGTCGAGGCCTGTAGCGGTATACGCTCTCTAATGACGCTCGTCACACTGGCCGTGGTCTTTGCCTATTTCACCCACCCACGCGGCGGATCCGACGGCACCAGTAGAGGCAGTTTCGCTGGACGCATGGCGGCGAGGATAAAGAGCTACGGCTTCTGGCGGTCATCACTGCTGGTGTTGTCAGCCATTCCCATCGCAATTTTTACCAACGCGTTACGAGTCAGCGGCACCGGCGTTCTGGCTCATTATTACGGCACAAAGGTCGCAGACGGCTTCTTCCACAGTTTCTCCGGATGGGTGATCTACATCGTGGCTTTCATGCTGTTATTTGGAGTGGGATGGCTTCTGGATCGCGCCAAGCCCAAAACCGGAAAATCCCTTGATTCTCGTTCCGATCTCAACCGGTCGATAACTTCGCGAGCCACTTTGCCACAACTCGCCCAAGCAGAAGGAGGAGAATAAATGAAGGGCTGGCGTGTCGGAATTCTCTTAGCACTTCTGCTTACTGGGGGGATTGTGGTGAATGCCTGGGATTACCTGGGTGACGCTGAGGTCGCCCGACAAGAGCTGAAAAGTTTCCCTAAGCGTTTAGGGGGATGGGAGCAAACAGGCGGCGACGAGAAGTTTGATAACGAGACCATGGCGGTTCTGCGTGCCAGTGACTATCTCCTGCGCAACTATCGCGGTGCAGACGGCCGAGTGATCAACTTCTACGTCGGTTACTACTCTAGTCAGCGAAACGGAGCTACCTATCATAGTCCTTTGAATTGTTTGCCGGGCTCAGGTTGGGTATTGAACGAACCCGGGAAACTGACCATCTCTCCTGACGGCAGGGCGCCTTTCCAAGCGAACCGCTATGTGATTCAAAACGGCGACCACAAGGAGTTGCTGGTTTACTGGTATCAGGGCCGTGGCCGGGCAATTGCCAGCGAATACTGGGGCAAGGTTTATACGGTTCTTGATAGTGTTCGCCTTCGTCGTTCTGACGGCGCGATGGTGCGGGTAACCACACCGATTGGAAATTCCGAATCACAGGCGTTGCAGGCCGCCGCCAATCTAGCCGCCGAAGCCTCCACCAAATTGCCCGAATTTATCCCAGACTGAAAGCTCGCTCCATCTATTCGAACGACACACACGGACCCACCTTACATTGCCTGATTTTGCGGAAACCCTTTTGAATTAACCTTTTTCTCCCAGTGTCTCCCTCTCGGGATTCATCAAGTGGCGTTGCCCGCTGCTGATGCCAAACGAGAGAACAGAGACAAAACCACAATCCCGAAGCGGACCAGCTACAGGAAGGCTTCGACAAGAGGAAAGAAATGAAAACTGAGTGCCGAGTTATCCTTTACCGCGCCACCCTTCTATCAGCTCTCCTGGCAGCCTTGTTCGCAATCAGCGGCTGCAGCAATCCCGAAAAAACGAAATTAGCCCACGTCGAAAAGGGCGAAGTTTACCTGAAGGATGAAAAGTTTCAGGAAGCGTCGCTGGAGTTTCGTAACGCCCTGCAAATTGACGACAAGCTAGCTTCCGCGCACTGGGGATTGGCTCGAGCTTACGAAGGACTCCAACGTTTTCAAGAAGCCTTTGAGGAGTTACGAAAAACAACTCAACTGGATCCAGACCACCTCGATGCCCGCGTCAAACTCGGCAACTACTACATTGCGGCCGGAAAAGGGAACCCGGAATTGATCGTTGAAGCCGGGCGGCTCGCCAGGGAGATTCTCGAGAAGAACTCCAACCACGTTGAAGGTCACATTCTGATGGGAAGCGTCCTGTACGCTCAGAACGAACGCGAGAAGGCGTTTGCCGAAATTAACCACGCCATTCAGTTGGATCCGAAACGGGTTGAATCGTATCTGAGCCTCGCGCGCTTCTACATCGTGACTAACGACAAGGCAAAAGCCGAAGAAACATTTCAGCGCGCGATCTCGGTCAATTACAACTCCGGCCTGGCTCACACTGAATATGGAAAGTACCTGGCGCAGCTAAATCGGCTCGGCGAGGCTGAGGCTGAAATGAGCAAAGCGGTTGAGGTGGAGCCTTCTAACCGTTCTTCACGCTTCGTGCTCGCCAGCTTTTACCTGGTTAACAAACAACTGGACAAGGCCGAGGTCGCCTACAAAGCACTGGCTGACCTTGATCGTGACAAGCCGGAGAGTCGGGCAATTCTGGCTGACTTTTATTCGTCAGTAAATCGTCTCGATGAAGCGATCGCTATTTACCAGGAGATTACGACTAACTCGCCCGATTTCATTCAAGGGCGTTACCGGCTGGGCGAAATCATGTTGATGCGGGGGGATACGCAAGGTGCAATGGCCCAGATCAATGAAGTGCTGGCAAAAGACCAGCATGACAGGCAAGCACTGCTGCTACGCGCGCGAGTGCGAACACAATCGGGACAGGCGCCTGATCTGCAAGCGGCAGTAGAAGACCTAAAAGAGGTGTTGGTCCAGGAACCGAATTCACGTCCCGGGCTCTACTTTATGGCGCAGGCCAACTTCAATCTTGGCAACATCGATCAAGCGCGAGCATTCGCCGGTGATCTCGAGAGAAATTATCCGGACTATCTGCCTGCCAAGCTGATGCAGGCGCAGATCAGCCTGGCATCAGGCGATGCAAAAGGAGCGCATCGACTAGCTGCCGAACTACTTGTTCGTCTGGATCAAACTGCTCCCGACCGCCAGAACTCCCCGCAAATGCTGGCTGAGATTAAGGCGAAGACTTTGTTAGCGCGTGGTTCGGCGCAAGCTGAACAGCGAAACACAGTTGGCGCGCGGCAGGACTTCATGATGGCTCGCGATGCCGCGCCCAATGATACCTATCCCTACATCAGTCTCGCTGGAGTGGCGTTAGCCGAAAACAAGCTGGACGAAGCTGCCGCGTTTTATGAAAACGCGCTATCGATCGAAAGCACAAACTTCAATGCCTTAACCGGGCTAATCCGTCTCTATGCTCGCACTAACGAGTTGGCTAAGGCCCACGCAAGAATTGACCTGGTTCTCAATAGTTATCCAACTAATGCATCGCTTCACTACTTGAAAGCTCAAATCTTCGGTTTCGAGCGAAACTCCGGACAAGCCGAAGTCGCTCTCCGTAAGACTCTCGAGTTGGATCCCAACTACATTGCCGCCTACTCCGCTCTGGGGGCCCTATTCATCAATACAAACCAGCAGGATCGAGCGATTGCCGAATATCAAAAGATATTGGAGCGCCGGCCGGACAATGCCACCGCGCACACCTTAATCGGCATGCTCGATGATTCACGCAAGAACTACGACGCTGCCGCGGAGAGTTATCGCAAGGCCCTTGGCAAAGATCAAAACGCCGTAATCGCCGCAAATAATCTGGCCTGGCTCTATGCCGTCAACGGCAAAGGCAATCTGGACGAAGCGGTCCGTTTGGCCCAGGGAGTGGTGCAAAAGAACCCAAACATTCCTGGCTTTGTCGACACGCTTGGTTGGGTCTACTACAAGAAAGGACTCTATGGCCCAGCAGTTGAACAACTAAAGAAAGCAGTGGCACTTGATGAACGCGCCGCCAAAAACGGAGGCGGTAGTCCCGCCGCAAACTATCAATACCACCTGGGAATGGCTCTTAAGGCCAGAGGCGAAAAGGAAGCCGCTCGCCGCGCGCTCGAACAAGCGGTGCGCCTAAGCGAGAAGTCGCCTTTCGCAGAAGCTGACGAAGCTCGTAGCGCCTTGGCCGTGCTTTAGGAAGCAGTCCAGTACCGAGGAGAGTCTTATGAGTGTTGAATTTCGACAGCGGACCCCCAGCGAATACGCAAAGATTGCCTGGAAGCGCAAGTGGTTGATCATCCTACCCGCAATCGCTATTGCCAGCGCGGTGTCATGGGTCGTGTTTCAACTGCCGGACCTTTATGAGTCGTCAACGCTAATCGTCGTCAAGCCTTCGACCCTTCCCAATACGGTCGTTCCCACAATCACTGAGGACAGCCTCACACGCCAAATCAATAGCATTGCCCAGGTGGTCACCAGCCGAAGTTCGCTGGAACCGCTCATTGAGAAGTACGACCTCTACCAGAACGAACGGCAACGCGGCGAGCCGATGGAAATGCTCATTAACTACATGCGTGCCAGCATAAAAGTAGAGGTGAACACCAGCCGCAACGACATTACTAATGGCTTCAACATCACCTACCGCGGACGAAACGCAAAGACCACGCAAGCCGTGACCGCGGAGTTGGCCAGTAAGTACATAGACGAACAAACCAAAAACACCATCAACTCGACGACTTCTGCCAAACAGTTTATCGACCAGCAGGTCAATCAAACCAAGGAAGAACTCGATGCGGTCGATCGTCAGCGCCTCGACTTCATGCAGAAGAATGTTGGGAACTTACCGTCAGAAGCCGCTTCACTGGTGGGACAGCTAGCAGGACTGCGCGAGCAGCAAAAGGCGTACATCTCCGAGGTGGGCCGCTTGCAAGATCGTCGTTCCGCTTTAACTAGTCAGCTCGCGTTGATGAAGAAGACATCAGAACAATTGAAGGACGACGTAGCTGAGAATACGACCGATCCCAAAACCACGCTCGCCTGGTCTCAACTTGTTTCACGCAAAGCCGATCTCGAGTCTCAACTAACCCGCATGCTTACGGAACTCCGACCGAAACATCCGGACGTACTTGCCAAGCAAGCCGAAGTGGACTCCGTTAATGAAGCAATGGATCAGATGATTATGGAGTGGAAGCAGCGCATCAAGGAGAAGCAGGACAAACTCCGAGATCGTCCAGACTTGACGGTTGCCAGCCTTGAGCTCGAACTCCAGCTCGTGGACGGTGAGATAAAACGCCAGCAGTTGGTGCTGGGTCAGATTGATAAACAGATCGGTGCGGTATCTGAACGAATTAACAATGTCCCCGGCGCCGAGGTAACACTCGGAGCGTTGGATCGTGACTACCAGACTAAGAAAGCTGCTTACGACCAGCTTCTCCTGCAAGCCCAACGGATCGGCTTAGGCGCAGACGCCGCCAGCCAACAACAGGGCGAAGGCATCCAGGTAGTTGACCCTGCGAACTTACCCGCCCGTCCGGTAGCTCCCAAGCGCCTCATGTTGATGGGACTGGGCCTGGCAGCCGGCCTTGCTGTGGGCCTGTTACTGACCGGTGTTTTTGAGGTACCCAGATTACTAACCATTCAAACCAGCGAAGATGCCACCCATTACACCGCTCTTCCCGTGCTGATGACTGTGCCCGAATTATTGTCGCCGGCAGAAGCTCGAACGATTCCAAGGCGCCGCAGGCTGCTTTTAGCCGCCGGAGTGGCCGCAATGCTACTCGCTATCCCTGCGCTAGCCCTGATTCTAAAACTAAGTCAGGTCTTTGAAAGGTTTGCAGTCTAAAAGGCGAGTAGATCCCGGACGGATTTGGAGGATAAAGAATTGTACGCAGAATTTTACGGACTAAAAGAGTTGCCATTTGCGCTGACACCCGATCCGCGCTTTATCTACTTCACTCCCTCGCATACCGAAGTGATGGCCAACCTGCATTACGGCATCGAGAGTGGCAAGGGCCTCATCGTTGTCACAGGAGAGGTCGGAACCGGCAAGACCACTATCTTGCGCTGGATGATGCAACGGCTAAATCGCACAGTCCTGGTTGCCTACATTTTCAATCCACGTCTCTCGGTGACTGAGTTCTATCAACACGTTGCCAGTTTGCTTGACGTGCAAAAATGGGAGACCAAGCCCGAACTTCTGGCATCCCTGGGCCAAGCTCTTGAGTCGCGTCATTCGCGTGGACTGCGGACAGTTTTAATTATCGACGAAGCACAAGGACTCTCTCCCAGTGTGCTGGAGGAGATTCGTTTACTCTCTAACTTTGAATCGGACACGGCCAAGCAACTTCAAATCGTTCTCACCGGCCAACCCGAGCTGCGCGATGTGCTCAACAACCCGGATTTGCGCCAGCTCAAACAAAGGGTGGCGCTTCGCTGTGTCATAAAGGCTTTGCCCAACGTAGAAGAGACTGACCGCTACATCACCTCACGCCTACTGGCTAGTGGCGCAGCGCGTACCGACATCTTTTCGCCTGCTGCGATTGATTACATCTATCGCTGCACCGAAGGCATTCCGCGCAACATCAATAACATTTGCGACAACGCTCTATTGGCTGGATACGCCTCGGGCGAAACCACGATTGGACGCGCAACCATTGAAGAAGTTGCCGAAAGTTTTGACATGCTGCCGAGCCTCGAGCGAGGGATGCAAGCAGGAGAAGAAAAGGAATCGCCGGCCAGAATTTTTTCGGCTGCCGGACGCGCTGAGCTTTGGGCAGCGGGAAACGGCAATGGCGGTAGCGACCACAATTGATCGCTAGTCGAACCGGGTTTGAAGTCGGTGAAACCTCTAAGGAGAACCAATGGGCAGAGTTTATGACGCTTTAAGACGTGCTGGAACTGGCGACTCTGATTTTGGCGCATCCCGCCGGTCACTTGATTCCCGAATCAGCGGCGATAGCCGCGATCACCACCGAGTGCCTTCGGAAAGAGAGATTGAAGAAGAGTTATTCAACGCTTCTTCAATCCTCGCCAGGGCTGACGAGGTGGTGAAAAGTTCAGCGTTCACTGCGCACACTGCGAATGAATCCGCTGGGAAGGCACTCCCCAGCGGAATGTCTTCGCGTGCTGCTGGGGCAACTTTGAACGCTGCCAGGCCGGCGCGCGCACGAGGCTTCGTCTCTTATGACGTTGACTCGGCGCGCGTCGAGCCACATTTGGTTGCGATTACGCAACCACGCTCAGCCTATTGCGAACAGTTTCGCTCTCTTCGAACGCGCATTCTACAGGCAGGGGAACGTGAACATATGCGGACGTTTGTCGTTACCAGTGCCGGAATGGGGGAAGGTAAGACATTAACGGCGCTTAACCTGGGTTGGTTGCTGGCTCAAACCGAAGGCGTACGTGCGCTCGTTATAGACAGCGATCTCCGCCAACCATGCGCCACGGACTATCTAGGGATCGATGCGCCCCGAGGTCTCTCAGAAGTACTGGGTGGAGAAATTGACTTGCGTGAAGCAATTGTGCGGTTGGATCCCGCGGGACTCTATTTACTGCCGGGCGGCAAAGCTCGTGATGACGTTGCCGAGCTGCTTTCCGGCCCAACCTACGCGAAGGTAATTTCGGAAGTTCGAAGCATGTTCGATTTCATAATCATCGATGCGCCTCCGTTGGGAATCTTCACCGATGCCAATGTGCTGATCAACCGTGCAGACGGAGCCTTAATGGTAGTTCGTGCCGGCAAAACCCGCTACGCAATTGTTGATAAGCTTCTGGAAAGCCTGCCTCGCGAAAGAATGCTCGGTGTGGTTCTAAATCGCGCTGACGAGGAACTTGAGTCCAACGCCTACTATTATCAGCAAAGATACTATCAACCCCGATCCTTACCAGCCGACGAGAAGTTACGGCTGGTATCTGACGTGGCAGATGAGGTGGCGATCGCAAGTTGAGACCTTCACGTGCAAACACACGGACCATCCTGCTATTGCTGGCTGAAGCCGCAGTCGTCTTCGGCGCAATAGTGGGAGCTGTGTACCTGCGCGTTGGAACTGACGGTTCCTATTTTGAACTGGTAGACCGTCAGGGATTTCTAAAAGCCGCCCTTGCCACCGCGTTTTGTCTGACCGCGTTCTACCTTTTTGATCTCTACGACTTCATTGTGATGCACGACCGGCGTGAGCTCGTGCTGCGACTTGTTCAAGCACTTGGTCTCGCCTGGATCGCGCTCGCGTTCGCTTTCTACCTGTTTCCACAAATCATGCTCGGCCGGGGCATCTCGCTCATCGCACTGCCGCTGGCGCTGGGACTAATGGTGAGCTGGCGTGTCTCCATACACTGGTTGTTGGGACATCCGGATTTCGGCGAAAAAATTCTGATTGTTGGCTCCGGGGCTCTTGCGGTCGAAGTCGCACGCGAGATGCTGGACCGACCTGATGCCGGATACAGAATCGCCGGCTTCGTTGGCAACGACCCTGAATTACTTGGGAAGAGTCTCATTAACCCGCGCGTCATTGGCCTGACTTCGGAACTGGATGAAGTTGTAAGGCGCGAAAGCATCGACCGCATCGTCGTCGCGATGGGCGAGCGGCGAGGTCAATTGCCGACGAACGAACTCTTGCAGTTGAGCCTGACCGGCCAGGTCAACATTGAGGAGGGCGCTGCCTTCTACGAGCGAGTTACTGGACGCGTGTCTTTAAGTATGGTCCGTCCCTCGTGGCTGATTTTCTCAAGCCGAGGGCGCCAAGCGCGGATCTCAGGGATCTTGCGCAAGATTGTGCACCGCCTGGTGGCGATGGTGGGCGGGATGCTTTCTCTTCCGCTGGCTCTCGTTACGGCGATTCTGATCAAGGTCGATTCCCCCGGCCCAGTTCTTTATAAACAAGAACGAGTAGGAAAAAATGGCCGGCCGTTCACGGTGTTGAAGTTTCGTTCAATGCGCGCTGATGCAGAGAAGTCGGGTCCGGTATGGGCCAGCAAAGACGATGACCGTGCGACGCGGGTCGGTAAGATAATCCGCAAGCTTCGCATCGACGAAATTCCCCAATTCTGGAATATCGTTCGGGGCGAGATGGACTTTGTGGGCCCGCGGCCTGAACGTCCCCATTTCGTCTCACAACTTGCCCAGGAGATTCCTTATTACGAGCAGCGACACTTGATTGCGCCGGGCCTTACCGGTTGGGCTCAAATCAAGTATCCGTACGGTGCATCGATTGAAGATGCGCGCCAGAAGCTCCAATACGAGCTTTACTACATCAAGAACCAGAGTCTGATGCTGGACGCAATAATCCTATTTGAAACTGTAAAGATCATTCTCTTTGGCCGCGGTCGTTGATCGCAATTTTCGAGGAGGTTAGGCGATGAATGTAGTAAACAAAACCCTGGTGGGTCTGCTGGTACTGACGATACTTGCCAGTTCGAGCGGGGTATATGCTCAGACTGGTGGTGACGTCAGCAACAAGACCCGCCAACGATTTGTGGAGAAGAATCCCGAAGGAGCGGAAGGCGGCCAGAAAAAGAATTCCAAGAAGGATTCGAACGAGGATCCAGCGCCTACCAAGGAAGCCACTGCCAACAACCTTGACGCAGTCTTGTTGGAGGACCCGGCAAAACCCAGCGCGGGCAGTAAAGACCAATCTCCTTCCATAACACCGGACTCGGATATTCCCGAGGAGAGCCTCGCGAACAGGCATGAACAGTCTTCGGAAGAAGCTGACATAGTCCCTTACTACAACAATTTCTTTAACACCTACCGTCTGGGGCCCGAGGACATCATTTCTGTGAATGTCTTCGGTCAAGACCGCTATTCGCGCGGAGGAATCACCATCCCGCCCAGTGGTCGCATTTCACTTGCGTTGATACCTGGTGGAGTCTTCGTTAACGGTAAGACCGTTGAGGAAGTCGCCGAGACAATCAAGAAACGGTACGACGAATACATTATTGATCCGCAGGTTTCTGTCTCACTGGATAAAGCCTCATCGTACCGTTACAGCGTGATTGGTGACGTCGCGCAACCCGGCATCCGTTTGATGACGCGCCGGATGACTGTAACTGAAGCACTCGGTGAAGCAGGTGGCGTGCTGCAAACCGGCGATCGAAGCAGAGTGGTCGTGCTACGTAAGCAGGCGGACGGCAATTTGAAACCAATCGGAGTCAATGTCAGCGCTATCTATAAAGGGAAGGCACCCGACGTGACTTATCTGGTTCCCGGCGATCAAGTAATCGTTCCCGGCAACAAGCTAAAGAGCTTCCAAAAGATTATGAGCTTCTTCCCAATCCTGAGCTTCGCCCGAATCTTCACCGGCGGTGTGTTTCCGTAAAACGCCCGCAAGAGGTCGTAACGCAAGTATGAAAACCAGGAAACAAAGTTGGTCCAGGAGCTTTGGTAAATTCCTCGCACTCGCGTTAGCAGCCTTGTGCTGTTCCATTCCATGCAATGCGGCGGGCACCTGGAAGCGACAACGAGTCAGCTCCCTGGCGTGGCTACATTCCGTTTTCTTTTTGAACGAGCATAAGGGTTGGGCCGCGGGTAGTCGTGGCACCTTATTGATTACACGCGACAGTGGAAAAAGTTGGCAGCTGAAATCTCAACCGACCGAAGATACCATTCGAGACGTCTACTTTGCAGATGAACACAACGGCCTGCTTGTCTGCGAACGGAATATTTACGACCTTAGGTCCAACGATGAGCCTCGTGCTTATCTCATGAAGACCGTCGATGGCGGTGAGAATTGGAGGCGTGTAAATATGCGGGGAGCTGAGATGGATGCACGCATCATGCGCGCCATTTTTACGCGAGGGGGAAGCGGGTGGGCTTTTGGCGAAGGTGGCGCAATCTTCGTCTCAAGAGATGCCGGCATGAACTGGCTGCGGTTGCAGACACCCACGCGTTACCTCCTGCTTGGCGGAGCATTCATCGATGATACCAACGGTTGGCTGGTAGGCGCAGGATCAACGATCCTGCAAACAACGGACGGTGGGGAAACCTGGCGCCATTCGCGGTTAGCTGCCACAAGCAACATTAGGTTTAATGCAGCCTCATTTGTGAACCCCCGCGTGGGCTGGGCGGTTGGCAGTCGCGGATCAATCTATCGAACCGTCAACGGTGGTCGCACCTGGCAACGACAGATCTCGGGCGTAGAGACAGATTTGCTCGACGTTAAGTTTTTTGACTCGTTGGAAGGTTGGGCGGTGGGAGCAGAAGGTACAGTTTTGTATACGAATGACGGCGGGCATCAATGGAAGAGTCAGCCGAGCAATACCCCTCACACCCTTGAACGTATTTTCTTCTCCGATCGCCTACACGGGTGGGCAGTCGGTTTTGGCGGGACAATTATCGCTTACGGTCGACCTGAGGCTCCCAGACTACGGCAATAACTTCGGATCAGGGCCCGCTATTCGCGATTCCTTCCTCTTCCACAATCTGACCCGTCTCTTCTGGTTTACGTTCCGGCCTCATGTGAGGAAACAGAATCACGTCACGAATTGAAGATCGGTTCGTCAGAAGCATCACGAATCGATCGATACCGATACCGATTCCTGCAGCCGGGGGCATGCCATACGACAGGGCGCGAATATAGTCTTCGTCCATCACCATTGCTTCTTCGTCACCCCGCTCTCGCCGCACCATCTGATCCTTAAATCTCTCAAACTGTTCCTGCGGATCGTTCAGTTCTGAAAACCCATTGGCGCATTCCATGCCCGCGATGAAAAGCTCGAAGCGTTCAGCGATGGTGGCATCGGATGGCGAAGCCTTGGACAACGGTGATATCGGTTTCGGAAAGTTGGAGATGAGCGTCGGTTGAGTCAAATTTGGCTCGACGTGGTCCTCAAACAAATCGACAAGATTGTCTATTGTTATGTTTGCGGAATCTGCGTATTGCTCAACTGCCTCCCGCATGGTCATTCGCCGAAACGGTTGAGAGAAATCAATGTCAAGCTCCCCGTATTTCACATGCGTATGCCCAAGCGCTTTAAAGACTACAGCCCTAATCATCTCTTCACAGAAGTCCATCATCTGGTTCACGTCCGCATAGGCCCAGTAAAACTCCAGCATCGTAAACTCCGGGTTGTGGGTGCGGTCGATGCCTTCGTTGCGGAAGTTCCGATTTAGTTCGTAAACCTTCTCAAACCCGCCCACCAACAACCGTTTCAAATAAAGCTCAGGCGCAATACGGGCGTAGAGATCGATATCGAGTGCATTATGGTGCGTACGAAAGGGCCGCGCCGCCGCGCCCGTTGCTTTCGAAGTAAGCATCGGTGTCTCAACTTCCACGTACCCGTGGTCATCAAGGATGCGGCGGATTTCGCGAATGACAGTCGAACGACGTTCGAACACCTCGCGCGGCGTGAGTTCGCCATCCTCACGTTCGAGCTTTAGACTGCCGGCGATCAAGTCGGCATAGCGTTGCCGCTGACGGATTTCTGGATCATGTATGCCATGCATTTTGTCGGGGAGCGGCAAAAGTGCTTTGGCCAGAAACTGTAGTTTTTGGACATGTATCGAAAGTTCACCAGTCTTGGTGATAAATAGGTAACCCTCAACACCGATAAAATCCCCGTGATCCAGCAAACCAAAAAGTTTCCAGCCATCAACTTCGCCAGTCGTTGAATCATTTCTGAGACCGACAACGTCCGAACGTTTTATATAAATCTGCAAGCGAGTCACGCCATCAGACAGGTGCACAAAAGCAGCTTTGCCCATTACTCGCGGTGGCGAAGCGAGGCGACCGGCAACACGAAGGACGACCTCATTCAATTGTTGATTTGCAAGCTCGATCTCCTCAGCAGCCGGGCGTCCACCCTCTGGCGCCTTTGGTTCAAAGGCCCGGTACTTTTCTACGATGGCTGACACCGTGTCTTCCCGTCCGGCTTCTATTTGTTGGCTGCGTTCGAATTTATTGGGATAGACGTTACCGACAAGTTCGCGTAGCGCGTCCAGATGCTCCTGACGCGCCACGGTTTGATCGTTGTCCTCGATGAAGGGAATCGACATGAGATGCATCGTAAATCCTAATTGGCAAATCGTAAATAGACCAGGTCTTTCAGCTGGCAGGTTTGGTCCGCTCTTAAGTTTCAATGAGTCGTCGTGGTAGATTGTTCTCATCGATGAAGAATAAGGTTCTGAGCCTGGACGAACTGCTCGGAGTGCGCGCAGATCTGCGCAACCAGGGCAGGTCTTTGGTTTTTACTAACGGCGTCTTCGACCTTTTACACGTCGGTCATGTGCGATACCTGGCTGAGGCGCGGGCTCTGGGCGACGCGTTAATCGTCGCCATTAACAGCGATGAGGCGGTGCGCCAACTCAAAGGCGACGGACGGCCCATAGTGAGCCAGGCAGAACGAGCCGAGGTAATCGCGTCGCTCCGTTCGGTTACTTATGTGACTGTGTTTGACCACCTGTCGCCACGCTCGCTGATTACCGCCTTATTACCCGACGTGCTCGTGAAAGGTGGCGATTACGGACTGGATGAAATCCACGGTCGAGAAGAAGTTGAGGCGGCAGGAGGAAAGGTCGTGTCATTACCTTTTGTTGCGGGTGCCTCGACGACTGCGATTATCGATCGAATGAAGAAAAGACACGTCGCAAACGAGCGATGATACAGGCTATTTGCTTTTGAGATGAGCAGTACTTTCGAAACAACCAATTCTCTACAAAGCGTTCTTCGCAAGATTATAGAAACGGCGGAGTTCAAACGCATCGTCGCCGACATACACAGCGGCGCGCGCGTCGTGTCCATCAGTGGGCTGGTGGCAGGTTCAGCAAGAGCCTTGGCGCTCGCGGCGCTGCAAAGAGAGACGGGAAAACTGTTCGCCGTAGTTGTTCAAGGGAATCGCGACTTGGAACCGTGGGAAGCCGACCTGCGCTTCTGGTATTGCGCGCTCGCAGGCACGCAGCAATGCGAACAGGAAGTGTTGTTGCTGCCGGCTTCAGAAAGCGATCCCTACGCAGGTTCATCGCCGCATCCGGAGACCTTGGAACAGCGTGCCTTAACATTGTGGAGATTGGCGCAGCACAGGCAGGATTTTGTTCTCATGACTGCCCGAGCGTTCGCCCGGCGGACCGTTTCACCGCAGGAGATCATTCACAGCGGCGCTCGACTGACTCGCGGGGAGAATTACTCGCCGGATGATCTCGTCAACCAACTAGTGTCAGCTGGTTATGTGCGTGAAGACCCTGTAGGCGCCGTAGGGGAGTTTTCAATGCGTGGCGGGATTATTGACGTCTGGTCTCCTGGCCAGGATCGGCCCATTCGCATTGAATTCTTTGGCGACGAAATTGATTCGATCCGTGGCTTCGATCCGGAGAGTCAGCTCTCCACGAAGCAGTTGAAGTCGATTGATATCGTTCCGATGCGTGAAGTAAGTGTGCGCAGTGACGATTTCAAAAGGTGGGCGGAGGTCGCGCGTGAGCGTTGGCAGGATGAGCGGTTTGATCGTTCTCTTCGCGATCGCACTGTGTTTGCTGATGAAGGAGAGGATTTTCCCGGATGGGAATGGCTATTTCCTATGTTAGGCGCGCGCACCAGCACTACGTTTGATTACCTGCGTGACGCTGTGCTCGTAATCGATGAGCCGACGAGTCTTGAGACCTACCTTAGCGAGGTTTACCAAACCCTGGCGGAGCGCTTTGCTGAAACTGATGCAGCCGACGACCTCGCGTTACATCCTGACGAACTTTATCTCTCGGCGGAAGATCTTCGTTCCAAGATCGACGAACGACAACGTCTGGATTTAAGAACACTTGGTCGTGGCGCGGCCGCAGTGGACCAAAGTCTCGCGTTGGATGTTGACACTCCCAAAATCCAGCTCGGCCGTACCCGCACCTCGCGTAAGCCACTATTCCTTTTTCCGGTCACTGCTCAAACTCCCGAGGTCGAATGGAAGACTCAGTCTACGTTGAAATATCACGGTCGAATGGCAAGCCTCGCTACCGCTCTGACTGATGCTCGCGAAAATGGGACTGTGGCGATGTTTGTCATGCCTAGTTCCGGTGTTGCCGAACGCGTTGCCGAGATTCTTGCGGAATACGGGATCGCTGCAAAGTTGTCGCTGGTGGAAGAAAACTCAACTGCGCCAGCTTCGGCAGAAGTGCTCATCACCGTGGGCCGCCTTAGCAGCGGGTTTGAAATGCCCGCGGCTCGATTGCTGACGCACATCGAGGCGGACCTGTTTGACGAAGCTGGATCGCAGGCGATAGAGCGCCGCGCCGCGCCGGAAGGAAGAAGGCCTTCCAGAGAAGGACGACGGAAGAAATCAAAGACGTCCGCCTTTCTCTCAGATTTCCGTGACTTAAGGCCGGGTGACTTTGTGGTTCACATTGATCACGGCATTGGCCGTTTTGGTGGCCTGCAAACGCTCGAACTCGGGACACGCAGCGGGGAGTTCATGCTGCTCTTCTACGCCGATGAGGCAAAGTTGTATGTCCCGGTTGAGCGGTTGGATTTGGTGCAACGTTATTCGAGCGCCGAAGGACATCAACCTCAGCTAGATCGACTAGGCGGGTTGGGCTGGCAAAAAACGAAGGCGAAAGCGAAACGGGCCATGCGCGACATGGCTGACGAACTACTTCGTTTGTATGCAGAGCGCAAACTGGTGGGCGGCTTCGCCTTTGCTGCCGACACTCCCTGGCAGCGTGAGTTTGAAGACGGCTTCGAATATGTACTAACGCCCGATCAAGAGACGGCGATTGAGGACGTCAAGACCGACATGCAGCAACCCACGCCAATGGACCGTTTGTTGTGCGGTGATGTCGGTTACGGGAAAACGGAGGTCGCGATGCGTGCCGCCTTCAAAGCAGTGATGGAAGGGAAGCAGGCGGCGGTTTTAACGCCTACCACGGTTCTCGCGTATCAGCATTATGACACCTTTCGCAGCCGCTTCGCGCCGTTTCCGGTGAAGATTGAACTGCTTTCCCGTTTTCGATCAGCAAAGGAGCAAAAAGAGATCGCCAAACGAGTTGAGGCTGGCGAGATAGACGTCGTCATCGGGACCCACCGGTTGTTATCAAAGGACGTTCGCTTTAAAGAGCTGGGCATTGTGGTTGTCGATGAGGAACAGCGTTTTGGTGTCGCCCATAAGGAGAGGTTGAAGCATTTAAAGAAAAAGGTTGATGTGTTGACGCTTTCGGCCACCCCCATACCGCGCACGCTGAACATGTCGCTTAGCGGCTTGCGCGACATGTCTCTGATTGAGACTCCGCCGCGCGACCGTCTCGCAATTCAAACCCAGGTAGTTCAGTTTTCCGAAAACGTGATCAAGTCGGCGATTGAGCTGGAGCTGGGCCGTGGTGGCCAGGTTTTTTTAATACATAATCGCGTCGAAACAATCGACACTATCGCGGCGCTGGTTCAACGTCTGGTACCGCAGGCGCGTTTAGTTGTCGGTCACGGCAAGATGAATGAAAAGGAGATGGAGCGGGTAATGCTCGATTTTATCGACCATAAACACGACGTGCTCGTTGCAACTACTATTATCGAGAATGGGATAGACATCCCTCGTGCTAACACAATCATCATAAACCGCGCCGATCAATACGGTCTTTCTCAACTTTACCAGCTGCGCGGGCGGGTTGGCCGCTCGAATCGACGAGCTTACGCATACCTGTTGATTCCGGGCGAGCAGGAATTATCACCCATCGCCAGGCGAAGACTCGCGGCCATACGTGAGTTTTCTGACCTGGGTGCCGGCTTTCGAATCGCTGCCTTAGACCTCGAGTTGCGCGGAGCGGGCAACCTGCTTGGTGGTCAGCAGTCGGGGCACATGGACGCTCTCGGTTTCGACCTCTACACGCAGATGCTCGAACGCACTGTAGCGGAGTTACGCGGCGAAGAGGTTGAAGATGAAACGAGTGTTTCGATCAATCTCGGGGTCGATGTGACAATTCCCGAGGAGTACATTGGCGACATGGGCCAGCGACTCCGCACGTACAAGCGCGTGTCATCGGCGCGAGACGAAGAAACGCTTTCGACTATTCGAGAAGAGCTGCGTGACAGATATGGGCGCCTGCCGGAGACCGTTGAGCAGCTTTTTGGTTATGCGCTGCTGCGACGGTTGGCTGAAGAAGACGGCATGCTCTCAATTGACAAAGCGCCGGGCGGCATAGCTCTTAAGTTTTCTGAGAAAACAAAAATTTTGCCTGAGAAGCTGGCTGAGTTCGTTCATGACCGTGAGGGCCGGGCATTTTCACCGACAGGTGTCCTGCGCGTCAATTTAAATGACGATGAGCAGGATAACGTGCTTGACGTTGCCAGGGGAATTTTGCAGGACTTGAGAGCCTAATTGTCTAAGCCCGGGCCTTTTTTTGCACTTTGCCGTTTGTTATACGCTCCGGCTGTGTGGTCAAATCTACAGCCTCAGAACGGCCATCTTGCTAACGCAGCCTATTGCTGAATTAAATCATTAGGAGTTAATTGTGAAATCGAAATCCTTTTCGCTCGCGATTGCGGGCCTTCTTTTAATGGTCGCCGCCGCCTTGCTGCCGGCCTCAGTTTCAGCCCAGGAGGGCGAGCTGCGGGTAGTTGACGAGGTTATCGCGCAGGTTAACGAAGACGTTATTACTCTTTCGATGTTAAAGCGAGAATCTAAAGAGAGAATCGATAGTTTAAAGCACAACGGAATGTCCGAGCAGCAGGCAACCGAAGAGGTCAATAAGCGTCAAGCTGAATTGATTGCGACGCTCGTTAACGAGCAGCTGTTAATGCAAAAGGGCAAGGAACTGGAACTGACTAGCGAGGTCGAAGCCGAGGTCAATCGCCGGATGCTTGAAGTTGCAAAAGAGCAGGGCATCACCACCGTTGAAAGGCTGGATGCGGCGATGCGCGAGAGTGGGATCGACCCGGTCGCCACGCGCCAAACCTTGCGCACCGAAATCATGAAGCAGATGGTGATTCAGCAGGAAGTGGATCGAAAGATCTTTTTCGGCCTGTCGATGGATGAACTAAAGAAGTATTTTCAGGCGCACCAGGACAAGTTTCGCAAACCGGAGAACATAACGCTTTCCGAGATATGGTTGAGCTCAGCCGGCAAGAACGAAGCCGAAGTTAAGGCGAGAGCGCTGGAGTTGGTTAGACAACTGCGAGCAGGAACCGATTTTGCCGCGCTTGCAGTGGCAAACTCTGAGCGTGAGGTCAATGGTGTGCGCTTGGCACCGCAAAACAAAGGGAAAGTCGGAACCTTTGAAGTGCCATTCCTCAGGCCGGACATAGCGGCTGCTGTTAAAACGCTGCAGGTGGGTGGGGTCACCGAACCGCTGCGAAACAATGATGGTTATCAAATTCTTCGCGTAGATGAGCGCACACCAGGAAGCACGACGGCCACGTTCAGTGAGAACAAAGCTCGCGAAATCATCACTATCGAACGAACCGATAAGGAACGGGAAGTGTATCTTCAAGGTCTGCGAGACGATGCTTACATACAGATCTCGGACACTTACCGCGCCGCCGTCGCTCCCATACTGAAGCTCAAGCTTGAGAACACTGCTGATAGCAGCATGTTGCAGACTGGGCAGAAATCTGACGAGAAGAAGAAGGCAAAAGTTTCGGAGGCTCCGAAGCCTTAGTCGGGTTAAGCAGCGATGGTGAGTCTCTGAACGGAGTACTCGCCGATTGCTACTATGCGTCTCGATCTCTTCCTCAAAGCGAGCCGTCTCTGTTCTCGCCGAACGTTGGCCCAGAGAGTTTGCGAAGCCGGCCGCGTTTCAGTCAATGGTTCTGCAGCAAAGTCCTCACACTCGATTAAACCCGGTGACGAAATCGTCCTCCGCAGTCGATCGACGCTAAAGAGAATTCGCGTTCTTTCGCTCCCCCAAAAGAGCCAGACTTCCCGTCAGGAAGCTACGGGCCTCTATGAGACAATTAGTGAGGAAACGCTGGAGACCGACCTTCTAGCAGATTAACCGTAAATTTCTTTGGGTTACCGTTCGCCGAAGCGAACGCGTTTTTCTCATGCGACGATTACTCATTTTAAGCCTCGTGTTGTTGGCGGGTCTTGCCGCGACGTTTTTCGTGCAAGGCGACGGCCTGGCCCACGACACTTCCAAGCACCACTTTGGAAAGAGATTAGAACCTGGTCCGCTCAAGGAGCCGTTAAGACTCCCGCTGAGGGACCCAAAAATCATCGTTATAAAGAGTAAGCGGCTATTGCAGTTGTATTCAGGCGGGGCTGCGATACGGAGTTATAAGATTGGCCTCGGCCTCAATCCAGTGGACGATAAACAGCGCCAGGGAGACCGCCGCACACCTGAGGGCGATTTCTATATATTTACCAAGAACAACAGGAGCGCGTTCTATTTGTCCCTCGGGCTGAGCTATCCGAATATCGAAGACGCTGGACGCGGGTTGCGGGATAAATTGATTTCGCGAGCACAGCACGATGCAATCGTAAGAGCCATAAGACGCAAAGCTACTCCTCCGCAGAACACTGCCCTGGGTGGCGATATTTACATCCACGGAAACGGGGCGAAGAGTGATTGGACATGGGGATGTGTTGCGTTGGAGAATGACGACATAAAGGAGTTGTTTGATGCGGTTCCGGTGGGCACGCCGGTTACAATTAAACCCTAATCATCATTGTGGACATCAAGCCTTTCAAGATTCGCGACGTTGAGATAAACCCGCCACTAGTGCTTTCGCCAATGGCCGGTGTTACCGACGTGTCATTTCGACGGCTGCTGAAGCGACGAGGCGGGGTGGGTCTAAGTGTTTCCGAGTTCATTTCAGTGGAAGGGTTGACGCGGAACAATCCCAAATCAAAACGGCAGATGCGTTTTTATCCTGACGAACGGCCGTTTGCAGTGCAGATTTTTGGAGGCCAACCCGAACGGATGCGCATGGCTGCGCAAATGGCCGAGGAGGTCGGTGCCGATATCCTTGATATCAACTGTGGCTGTCCGGCGCCGAAGGTGGTCAAGCACGGCGGCGGCTCGGGCCTCTTGAAGGACCATTCGCGTCTGGAAACGATTCTTAAGGAAGTTCGCAAGGCGATCAAAATTCCGCTGACGATCAAGATCCGCGCGGGCTTTTACGATCACACAATCAACGCCATCGAGACAGCAAAGCTTGCCGAAGCCTGCGGCGTTGAGCACATCGCGCTGCATGGCCGTACCAAGGAACAGGGTTATCGCGGTTTGGCCAATTGGGATTTAGTGAAGCAGATCAAAGAAACGGTCAGTGTACCTGTATCGGGAAGTGGCGATGTGACCACGATCGAGCAGGCGTTAGCGCGATTTCGCGAGACTGGCTGCGACGGAGTCTTGATTGGGCGCGGAGCGATGGCCAATCCCTGGATATTTCGTCAGATAGAAGACACCATTCATGGTCGCGAAGTTTTTCAGCCTACCCTGGCCGACAAGCGCGCTCTCCTGCTTGAGTATTTCGACATGCTCCGCGAAGACATGCCCGAGACACCAGCGATAAACCGCATGAAGCAACTTGCCGGACAGTTTACGCGCGGGCTGCAGGGCGGCGCACTCTTCCGCACTTCCGTTTACCACTCCCACTCCGTGGATGAAGTACTGAATCGCATCGAAGAGTATTTCGAAGCGATTGAATCGGGCCGGCCCTATTTCGGTGAAACCGGTGTGCCTGCCGAAGATGCGCCTGAGCTCGATTCCTGCGAGGCTGCTTCCGCAGCCTGAAACGACGCTTGCGCCGCCCGATAACTAATTCACTCACATCGTTGATCCGCCGGAAGGAACTGCATGAGAAAAGTGGTCTTTGGAGGCGCCAATAGTCTCGACAACTACTTCGCTCGTAAGGATGACGCTGTCGATTGGCTGATGTGGAGCAACGAGTTGTCGAAATTCCTGGCAGACTATTGGAAGAGGTTCGACACTGTGATCATGGGGCGGCGGACCTATGAAGTGGCAGCACGCAGCGGCAATGCAGCCTACACCGGCGTGGCAAACTACGTTTTCTCCCGGACGATGAAAGCCGGTAAGACGGACAATGTCCAGATCGTGTCTGAAGACGCGTCGGATTTTGTGCCGCGCTTGAAAAAGCAAGAGGGTAAAGACATCTGTGTCATGGGCGGCGGGCTTCTGGCCAAGTCGCTGTTTGAGGCCGACCTGATTGACGAGATCGGGTTCAATATCCATCCCGTCTTACTGGGTTCGGGGATACCGATCTTTCACGAAATGAAACGGCAGATTGATTTGGAACTGCTGGAGTGCAAAACTTTCAAGAATGGTTGCGTGTTGGTGATATACCGTGTGAAGCACAAGAAAGCGAGCCGTGGACGAAAGAAACACTAGGAGTAATGCGGAAGGAAACTTCCCGCACGGCTCGCCACGGGCGGCGCCAAAACCAAGGGCGCCCCCGGCACTGATACAAGTCAACGGCTTTAACGCACCTTAGGCGAGGGCTCACTTGCGGGCCGTGCGACAGCCACAGTCCCTGCAGGTTTTCCGCTTCCAGTATCGAAATTCACCGCAACCGGATAACCCTTTCCCTTCAGCGCCGCGATCTCTATCACCACTTCTTTCTGATTCTTACCGATGGGTTTCCTTGCCTTGGTTTGGGTAGGTTTTTTCTTTGCATCAGTCGGCGATGCGTCAGGGCTGGGTTTTGTAGCGGCAGCTTTCTGCGGCGTGCGCGACATGGCGTTAAGCGCGTCCATAACCCGGGCGCGCTCGTCCTCAGTTAGGTCTTCCATCCTAACGCCATTAGCACTGAGAACGGCTCGCAGATTCTCCTCGTTGTTTGAGTCGTGGTCGTAGACGTCTCGATAGATCTTCAGCTTGCCATCTTCCACCACAATAGTTTCATAACGCAGCTCTACGGGTACCGCCTGATCAAGTTTTACCGTCTGCGTTTTCGTCTTGTCTTTCAGGTATCCTTGCAGATCGCTGTCGCTCAGCTCGTCTCCCGCAATCTGGGCCAACAGTTTGGAAAAATCCTGCACCTGCGGAGTAGTCAGGCCGACACAACCATGCGACGCAAACGTGCCGAGTTTGGCGGGTGATTTTCCTCCGTGAATGAGTGAAGGCAAACCGATTGGAATCTTGATTGGGCCGAGTGGGTTTAGTTTGCTGCCGGCTGCAACTTTCTCGCCGACTGCTACGCCTTTCATCTTCGCCACCCACGGCTCGTCCGGTGGTGTCCAGGTAGGATTGAAGATGATTGTCTGTGCTTTTCTTAGTCCGGTGGGAAGCGGGAACTCCGGAACTCCAATACCAATTTTGTATGACTTAACGAGCGATCCCTCGCGGAAGACGTCCATACGGTAGGCAGGAATGTTAACTACAACGCGCGTATCGGTCGGCACGGCATTCGGTCCGGCCGCCGGGGCGTTAGCCGTTAAGCCTGTTTTCGCGTCTCCGTTTTCGCCACCACGGATCCAGTAGTCACTGACAAACGCGAACAGAGGTTGCACCTTGGCTTCTCCGACTACATTCCGAATGGCATCACTAGCACGAGCTCGCGATTCCTCGGCACTGCCACTTTGTTCTTCAGCATTCAGCTCACGCAGCCGGGAGACCTCGTCGCCGGAGATTTTCTTGAGCTGTGCAATTTGATCGTCGGTGAGACTAACCTGCGCTTTGAGCTTCGCATTAAACGCTTCATCGGAAAATAAGGCGTCCAAAACGGGTAAAGTTACCGGTAATACCGCGCCAACTCCGATCGGAGTAGCGGACGGTGAAGCCGAGGGAGTGGGGCTTGCCGTCGGCGATGAATTGGAATTACTTACCGGCTGGCACGCGGCGATGAAAAGAACCGAAACCGTTAGCAGAAGAACGGCAATATGGTTTATCAAGCCTTTGTTGGTAGAGATCATGGTTGTTGCCTCGATGATTTAAGATTGAAAAGCGAGTCGATAGTCGCCGCAATGAAGATTCTCAGCAACAGGCATTCCCACAGCGTTTCAATGGACACGCACGCTATGCCTGCACCGAAACCCTCACACTTGAATTGAGGCTTGCACGATTAACGAACAGTGGAGAGTCAGGAGCAGGAGCAGGAGGCAGGAAGCAGGAGCAGCTCACGCGTTAGTAGTAAGAACGAATCATGTTCCTGCCTCCTGCTGCTGCCGTCTGTCAACTGGTTACGGGCGCAGAAGCGGATAGGGATTGATGTTGGTCCCTTCCCAATAGCGTTTGGGATCGGCAATTACCGAGATCGAAAAGTGTAGGTGGTAGTTTCCGGTGCCCGCATTCCCAGTGTCGCCCACATAAGCGATAAGCTCGCCCTGCCGCACAAACTTTCCGACGTAGAGACCATCGGCGTAACTCTGTAAATGAGCGTAGTAGAAAAGGAGTTTCTTGTCTGGCGCGAGTTGGTAGATAGTTGTACCGCCCCGCTCACTTTGAAATAGTTTGATGATTTCGCCGTCGATGGCTGCCAGTACCGGCGTCCCAGCAGGAGCCGAAATGTCGATAGCATCATGCGCTCGGCCTTCAGATCTCGCATCGGCAAACGTGTCGAGCAATTGTTCAGGCTTCACTCCGGCAACAGGAACGATCAACTTCAGTTTGCCCACGAAACTGGAAGTTGAATCCGCGCCAGGTGGTTGCTCGGTCGTGGTTGACAGCCCCGGCTCAGACTCTGGGGTTTCAGCTAGTGTCGGTGTGGCGGCCGGCGATGAAGTGGAAAGCGAAGTGGAAAGCGAAGCGCTGGCGGTAGCTGCGGGTGTCGCCGGTGTTGCGGTTTCAGAGGTGATGTCGGGTATGGTGGGCCGTCTGCTACGCGTCCAGATAACGACTGTAACGGCTATCAGGCTGACAAAGAAAATCAGTAATACTCTGATTCGCGCCCGACTTGTTGTTCCCAGCGCCACTAGCCTACCTCTGGATTCCCAAAGGCAACAGTGGCCTTGGTGTGGTCCCTTCAAAAAACCAACTAGCGCCCACTCGGAGACGATGGTGCCAGGTTGGTAATCGCGACGTGTAAAGTGCGAAGCGGGCCTGCCGGGCCAGCGGCCCGCCGAAGGCTTTTCCGCCAGCCAGCACGGCGGCGCGTTCAGTTCCCAGGCTTACCGCCTCGCCTAGCTCTTCAAAGTGTTTTGATTTCAGCTCGCCGCCGGCTAAGAAAGCCTTCACGTTTTGGGCTGCAAGGGTGGCTTGTTGAAAAGCTAATTGGGCTGTTCCCGCGAGGGTAGGGGTAGCATCTGGGAAGAATGCGATATCACCTACGGCAAAGACGTTTGAGTGCGCGCGGGTTTGTAGAGTCGGTTCGACTAAGACTAATCCCCGATTATTCTTATCCAGCTGCAGACTCTCAACGAGAGGACTGACGCGCACGCCGCCGGTCCAGACGACAGCGCCCGCTGCAATATCAGTTTGTTGCGCATTGTGCTCAATCGTGAAACTCTTTTCGGTTACCCGCACCACGCGAGTCAAAGTATGAACCTCGACTCGCGACTGTTTCAAAGCGTCCTCGACAAACTCTCGAATCTCATTACCCATGCCTGGCACCACCTTGTCACCCATTTCCACCACCAACACGCGAGGTTCGCCACGAAGGGCTCTTCGCTTGAAGGCGTCCCGCAGCAGGTCAGCCATCTTGGTGGAAAGCTCAACCCCGCTGGCTCCAGCTCCCACAACCGCGAAGGTTAAGGCTTTGCGCGTGTCCTGGGGCGGAAGGTCTGGAGGCACGTGGTCAAGAGCATCAACCATTCGTTGCCGCAGTTGGTCGGCATGCGCAATTTTGCGAAAAGGTATTGAGTGTTCTTCTGCGCCTTCAACTCCCGCATAGTTTGTGACGCCGCCTACTGCCAGGACCAGCACTTCGTAGGAGATCGTTGTAGGATCATCTTCAAGTTGAATCGAACGAGCATTCAGGTCGACCGCGGCCACTTTGGCATGAACGAGCGTGATGTCCCGATCCACCAATTCCGTATATTTGGGGGCGATATGCCACTCTTCAACTTCGCCGCTAAGATACTCGTAGAGCATCGGCGTGAAAAGAAAATGGTCTGCATCTGTAATTAGTGTGACCCGGCCAGTGCCCGCCAACTCGAGCGCAGTGAACAGGCCACCAAAACCTCCCCCAAGGATGACGGTGTGCGCATTTGATTTTGTCATGAGATAGGCTTTCCTCTTGTGATGGTAGCAGACCGACTTCGTAATAGCACCGCGCTCTATCAGGATGGATGAAGCGCCTTGAAGAGTCACGACGATAGACTAGTGGTGGCTCGCTGGACACGCCCCTAATCGCGTGTTAACTTAATCTGACACATAATCTTAGCGGTTGCCGTCGATAGACGGCGTTTCTGCTGTTTAGGAGGATCATCTTACGTAGTGCCTTTAGCGAAAGAAACGAAAGAACAGATTGTTAACGACTTCCGCAGCCATGATGCGGATACCGGTTCGCCTCAGGTTCAAGTGGCTTTACTGAGCAAAAGAATCAACGAGCTTACCGAACACTTCAAAACCCATAAGAAAGATAATCACTCGCGGCGCGGCCTGCTTAAGATGGTCTCGCAGCGCAGGAGTCTGCTGGATTATCTGAAGCGCACAGACATCGAGCGCTACCACGAGGTAGTGAATCGTCTGGGCCTTCGTCGTTAGATCAGACCTGGTCGGAAGAGAACTTCGATCTCAAATTTTAGAGAAAGCCCGCGTCTATCGAAGAGCTTGCTGACGGTGCCGAACGTGACGGCGATACTCCCAGGCAAGCAGACGCGTTCGGCCTTAGCGTAACGCAAAAAAGGCGGCATGAGCTCACGGCAAGAGTCTCGTGCCGCCTTTCTTGTGGTTGCGGCTCGAAAGTTTTTCCCAACGCTTCACGTAGCGCGAAGGAGAGACTGAAACCTATTTCAAAAAGAGCGAGGCGCACGAGACGCTCGCGACCTGATAACTCAGGTAACGTTCGAAGGAGATCAAAAAGATGCCAGTGAAGAAATACCTCAAAGAATCGATAAAATTAGGCGATAAGGATTTAACCGTCGAGACTGGTCGAGTTGCCAAGCAAGCAGATGGTTCTGTTGTTATTCAATATGGTGACACGATGTTGCTTGTAGCTGCGGTTGGTGCTCCAACTGCTCGCGAAGGAATTGACTTTTTCCCGCTAACAGTCGAATACCGTGAGGCTAACTATGCAGCCGGGCGCATTCCCGGCAACTATTTCCGGCGCGAGGGCCGGCCCACCGAGAAAGAAGTCTTAACCAGCCGGCTGATCGATCGGCCCTGTAGACCACTGTTCGCCGAAGATTATCGGAATGAAACTCAAGTGATTGCGAGCGTCATATCCGCAGATCCTGACAATAATCCCGATGTCATCGCGATAACCGGCGCTTCCTGCGCGCTTTACCTTTCAGACATTCCTTTTCTGAATCCGATCGCTGGTGTGCGCATTGGTTTGATTGAAGGTCGTTACATCGTCAATCCCACCTACGATGAAGTGCGCGAGTCGCGTCTGAATTTGATTGTGGCGGGGACTGAAGAGGCGATCGTGATGGTCGAAGCTGGTGCGTCGGAAGTTTCCGAAGAGATCATGGTCGAAGCCTTGATGCTAGCTCACAAGGAAATCAATCGACTCTGCCGCTGGCAGAAGGAACTGTACAAAGCGCTCGACGTTAAGAAGCGCGAAGTGACGTCCATGCCTCTCAACGAGGAGATGCTGGAAGAGATCCGGCGTAACTATAGCGATCGGCTGCGCGCATCCCTGGACACCACCAATCAGGAAAAACGCGACAGTTACGCTGCAGTAGATGCTTTGAAGAAAGAGGTGGTCGAGTCGTATCCACAAGACCTGGTCGAGCAGAGGTTGATGGCCAAGCGAATCTTCGATCATCTGAAAGAAACCATATTTCGCGATGACATTCTCAACAATCGCCGACGTCCTGACGGCCGTCGCTTTTCCGAGATTCGGCCCATCAGTTGCGAAGTCAGCTGGCTGCCACGCGTACACGGCTCAGCGCTCTTTACACGCGGCGAAACCCAGGCGCTCGTCACCACGACGCTGGGCACAAAAGAAGATGAGCAGTTTATGGACGACCTGGAAAAAGGAGAGGTCAAGCGCCGCTTCCTGCTCCATTACAACTTCCCGCATTACTCCGTCGGCGAAGTCGGGCGTTTTGGATCGTCGAGTAGACGCGAGATTGGACACGGTGCACTCGCGCGCCGAGCCATTGAAGCGGTCTTGCCTGATGATTCTGTTTTCCCTTACACGCTGCGAATTGTTTCAGACATTACGGAGTCGAATGGTTCGTCGTCCATGGCCACGGTGTGTGGCGGCATACTTTCTTTGATGGACGCCGGAGTACCCATAAAGTCTCCGGTGGCGGGTGTCGCCATGGGGCTGGTGATGGAGGGTAACAAATACGCAATTCTTACCGACATCGCCGGCGCCGAGGACCACTACGGGGACATGGACTTTAAGGTGACCGGAACACGAGAGGGTATTACGGCGCTGCAGATGGATATCAAGATCGCCGGCATCAATGCTCAGATAATGGCGGAAGCACTCGAACAAGCCAGAAAAGGCAGGCTGTACATCTTAAGTGTCATGGAACAGGCCTTACCTGAAGCTCGTACGGAAATCTCGGCCCACGCTCCGCGAATCATCCAGATCAAAATCAATCCGGACAAGATTCGCGACGTCATCGGACCAGGCGGCAAGATGATTCGTTCATTGGTGGAAGAGACCGGAGCGAAGATTGACGTTTCAGATGACGGTACGATCTCCATCGCCACACCAAGTGGAGCTGCAGCCGAAGCTGCGGTAAACCGAATTCGCGGGATCACGGCCGAGGCCGAAGTGGGCCAAACCTACCTGGGCACCGTTTCCCGGATAGTGGACTTTGGGGCATTTGTGGAAGTATTTCCGGGAACTGATGGCCTGTTACACATCTCTGAAATTGCGGACCGGCGGGTCAAAGATGTCAGGGATGAACTGAAGGAAGGTCAGCAGATCCTGGTCAAATGCATAGGCAAAGAGGGCAATAAGATTAAGCTTTCACGGAAAGCGGTCTTGCGCGATGAGGACCGCAAAGCCGAAGCGGCCAGCGCCGGCGAACCGGATTAACTTTGATCAACAGATTGTCTTGGAGGGAGGTTTAGCGTTAGACGCAAACCTCCCTTTTTACAGAAGTTAGAACGCTCCTCACACCTCTCCGAAACTGGAATCCATTCTTCATTAGCCATCTTTCCCTATCAACCAGCGAAAGCGCCGCGGTTTTCAATTAGCCACAACGTAAACAAAGGGCTTCAGCGCTGCATTTCAATAGTTAGAAGGTGTATATCCTTTCCGTGACTCGGCGTCGTGGAAAGAGCCAGGAGGAACTTCAAAACGATGATGAGTCGAGCTTTTCGCCCCGTTGCTGCGATCCTCAGCATCTTGCTTTTGTCTGGTGTGCCCACTCATGCGGCGCCGGTGGCAATTAGCGAGGTGATTCAGGTACTAGGCAGCTACCAAAATCCTCCCGAGCTTCGGCTCCGCAGCGTTTCGCAAAGTGCCGGCACTTTAGTCGCAGAGGGTGAAGGACCATCGCCTGTGGCATCAGCTGCGCAAGAGTCAGCCGCTGGCGACGTTGTGGCAGTTGCGGATGCGACCACCGCCGGCGCCCCGATTGACAGTACTTTGCTATCTGGTGTGGCCGTCAGTGTTGACCCTCAAGCCGGTGTCGATGTAGTTGACCAGGGTGAAGTTGAAGGTACAATTTGCGACTGCGGTGAGATAACGGTCCCCGGTGGCGGATTCCCGAAGTGGCCATTGCTCTTCCTGGCGGCAATCCCGTTCTTCTTTATCCACGGTTGCGACGACTGTGAAACGCCGACGCCACCTTCGACTCCTCCGCCGACGCCAGAGATTCCCGAACCCGCTTCCCTTTTGTTGTTTGGTTCTGGTCTGGCAGCTTTTGGAGCCGGCCTGCGCCGACGATATGCCAGAGGCAAATTGGCTACGCAGATTCAGAACACGGAGGAGGGCTAAACAAATGTCGAAAGCAATCTGGTCCAAACACAGAACCTACGGCAGGTTGGCCTTTGCTGCATTGCTCGCACTAACGTTCTGCATGGCCCATCCTTCTTCTACCGCTTATGCCAAGAAGCGAAAGCTTGCGAAATACGGAACCATAAAAATTCTTAGTACGCCCGGGGGACTCCCGCTGGAAATCGACGGCCGGTCTGAAGGCGTGACGTCTACCGATTACCGCGGTTTCGATCGCGACCCAGGTCTACACACAGTCGTTGTTACTTTGCCTAACGGGCAAAGGTGGACGAGAGAGATCGATCTGGAAGCTGGTCGCATCAAGTGCGTGGCGCTCAACTATCGTCCGGCTCCCATACCCAAATCTCCTTGCCCTTTCCCAGTAAACCTTTCGGCCCCAACACAAGTGAACGAGGGTGAAGTCATCACCTATACGGCCGACGTCGCTTACTCCGGAGCTGCTCCGCTCAACTATACCTGGACGGTCAGCCCGGCCAGCGCAAGGTTACTGAGTGGCGCGGGCACTCCGACAATTACAGTTGACTCGACTGGACTTGCCGGCCAAACGATCACGGCAACTTTAGTGGTGGATGACGGTTCCGCTGATGCAAATTGCCGTCAAACTGCTCAAGCAACCACCGTCATTCCGCCGACTCCGCCGCGGGAAAATCCCTCCCGGCAGTTCGACGTTTGCTGCAGTTGTTCGTTTGATGACCAAAAAGCGCGACTCGACAATCTCGCCGTCGAATTGCAAAACGATCCTTCTACCACCACATACGTTATCGCCTATGGCGGTCGCACCAGCCGTATCGGGCAAGCCGACTTGCTCGGCTCGAGAGCCCGCGACTACCTGGTGGGCCAGCGTGGCATCGATCAATCTCGCATCGTAGTTCTGAACGGTGGGTTCCGCGAAGAAGACTGCGTCGAGTTGTGGATAATTCCAAGCGGAGCCACTCCGCCGGTACCAACCCCAACCGTGGCAGCCGGTGATGTAAGACCGGCTCCCAGTACACCGCGTCGCCGGGGACGGAGACGGGGTAGAGACTAGCAACCACTCAAGTGAATACTTGAGGTTCCGGGGAGACAAGTTTAGAGCTTGTCTCCCCTTTTTTTTACCCGGCAGATTGACGATGCAGGGTGCTTATGGTAACAATCAATTCGCAACCCCCTTTAACTGGTCCGTTCATTTACCTCTAGACAGGAGGAATCGCGTCATGGGAGACAATGGTGATGGTGGCGGCGGCAGCGCCGGTGTGGTAGCGGTGCTCGTTATTTTCGTGATTATCGTGCTGGTGGTTGTTTTTGCCTTTAGGGGCCGATTGTTTGGAGGTGGCGGAACGCAGAAGATCGACGTCAACGTTCAAACACCGAGCAAATGAAGTAGCATCTTCGCGGGATTACTTTGCTGGATTCGAGGAGCGCTAGCGTGCTCCTCTTTTCTTTGGATAAAGGAATGGCTGTGCCGCAAAAGGTCAGGATTGCTCGAGGCGACGCGTAGCGTCGCACTGACTTTAGCCCGGCCTTTTAAAGGCCGGGAGGAGAAACATTATTTCTCCCACAAGCGTCGCGTTAGCGACGCAATGAGTCCGATAGCTGTTTGCGTCATTTCATCGCGTCGCTAACGCGACGCCGAGATGGTGGCCATGGCTATTTCCGGCCTTGATGAAAGGCCGGGCTAAATTCAAATCGACGCTACGCGTCGACTCTTTCGGACTTTTGAGACAACGACAAAGGTGAATCGTAAATGCCAAATGATGGTACTTGACATAGGTCATTGCTCGCCGTTTATTCAACGGGTTCTCGGGTTCACGCGTTTTGCCATTTACCATTTACCATTTACTATTCAGCGCTTATGTCTGCTCCCAACATTGAAACCATTGTTTCCCTCGCCAAACGGCGGGGCTTTGTTTATCCCTCATCGGAAATTTACGGCGGCCTCGGCAGTTCCTGGGACTATGGGCCACTGGGCGTAGAAATTTGTAACAACGTTAAGCAAGAGTGGTGGCGTTGGATGGTATATGAGCGAGATGACATTGAGGGGCTCGATTCTTCAATTGTTTTGAATCGGCTTGCGTGGAAGTATTCAGGTCATGAAGACACTTTTAGTGATCCCCTGGTCGACTGTCGTGAGTGCAAGACTCGGTCACGCGCCGACAAGTTGATCGACGGCAAGTGTCCGAACTGTGGTTCGAAAGAGTTGACTGAGCCACGCCCCTTCAATCTCATGTTTCGCACGCACGTGGGTGCTGCGGCTGAAGACGACGAGTCATCGCTTGTCTACCTGCGTCCCGAAACGGCCCAGGGGATTTTTATTAACTTTGTGAATGTGCTGACGACCAGCCGGCGCAAATTACCCTTTGGAGTGGCGCAGATCGGTAAGTCGTTTCGGAACGAAGTAACGCCCGGGAATTTCATTTTTCGCACACGCGAATTTGAGCAGATGGAAATGGAGTATTTCGTTCGCCCTGGCGAGGATGAGGCGGTTCATCAGCAATGGGTTGATCAATGCTTTGAATGGTTCACCTCCATTGGACTGGTAAAGGAAAACCTTCGCTTATACGAGCAGCCTAAGGAAGAGCTGGCCCATTACGCAAAAAGAACAGTCGACATTCAGTATCGCTTCTTTCCGGAACGTGATGAAGATGAGCGGCAGTGGGATGAACTAATGGGCATTGCAAACCGCACCGACTTCGATTTGCGCACGCATTCCAAAAAGCCTGAAAACTCAGAAGGGAAGCGCTTGAATCCAGATTCGACCGAAGATCTGTCTTATTTCGATGAAGCAACGAAGGAACGGTTCTATCCTTACGTTATCGAGCCTGCTGCAGGTGTGAATCGCACCGTGCTGGCCGTCCTAATGGATGCTTACACGGAAAAAACAAATGAAAAGGGCGAGACTCGCGTAATTCTGAAATTGAACGCGCAGTTGGCTCCAATCAAAGTTGCTGTGTTGCCGTTGGCGAAAAATAAACCTGAGATAGTGGGGCTGGCCAAGACAATCAAACGATCGCTGCAGCCGACAATGCGCGCTGTCTATGACGACACGGGGGGCATCGGCAAGCTATATGCTCGCCAGGACGAGGTTGGAACGCCGTTCTGTGTGACAGTTGACCATCAATCGCTCGAGGATGATGCGGTTACCGTTCGCGACCGTGATACCTGGGAACAAGAGCGAGTTTCAGTCGCGCAACTGGAACCTTATTTATCGAAGAAACTCAAAGGCGCCGTTTAGAGCCGGGCATCGCCCGGCTCCATATGTGACAACACATTGTTATCCTTGAAACGGCGGGCAGCGCCCGCCTCTAAACCAATCACGTAGAGTGTGCATTGCCCAAAGACAACCGTTTAGGGGCGGGCATCGCCCGCCCTCTTAAACAATTAGCTCGTAGGTTCCTCGTAGAGCTTTTATGCCCGTAGTCAAGAAACGAAACCAACAGACTGAGACTCGTTTGTTGCTTGAATCAGGCGAGCCTGTGGAGTTACCACCGGCTGAGATCGCGGACCGCGCTGTTCTGGTTCAGTTTGATCACATCAAGCCATTCGTCCCGGAACTGCTGAACGCTTTACGCCAGGGAACAATTGCCGAACCCGTTCCGGTCATGCTCGACGGTTCTACCTTCGCCATCCATGGTGAAACGAGAACGTTTTGGGTGAAGCTCTGGCATGCCGTGGGCACGGATATGACAAGAATCGACCGGGCGCAAATTATCAGTTGCTTGCCGTCAACCCAGGGCGTGCAAGTGATTGTTGATGACCTGGATGCGTGACCAAAACATTGGTTTGCGAGTGCCTTTAATAGCCGGCGAACGTTCGCGTTGCTCTGCGAGAAGACGCAAACGAAGCTCGTATTAACATAACATGTTGGACAATCTAGGAAATCTGCAGCGAACAAACTCCTGTGGCGGCCTCCGCAAGGAAGACGTCGGGCAAAGGGTGACTCTGATGGGATGGGTCGCGCGCCGCCGCGACTTTGGTGAGCTGACCTTTATAGATCTTCGAGATCGCGAGGGAATAACCCAGGTCGTTTTGAATTCTAATGACGCTGCTGAGGCACACGCTAAGGCGAAGGACGTGCGGGGTGAATATGTGATTGCCATCACGGGGGAAGTTACACTGCGCGATGAGAACCAGCGCAACCCGAAACTGGCGACTGGAGAAGTTGAGGTTCATGCGCGCGAGGTACTGGTGCTTAATGACGCCCGCACGCTTCCGTTCCAGTTAGAAACCGCAACTACGGATGCGCTCGCAAGCGAAGATTTAAGATTGAAGTACCGCTATCTCGATCTGCGCCGCCCGCAGCTTCAGGCAAATCTTCGGCTCAGGGATCGCGTGCTTCAGGAAATCCGCAGTTACATGCACGAGCAGAATTTTACCGAGATCGAAACGCCCATTCTTATCAAATCAACCCCCGAAGGTGCTCGCGATTACATCGTTCCCTCACGCGTTCAACCTGGAAAGTTCTTTGCCTTGCCACAGTCGCCGCAACTCTTCAAACAGTTGTGCATGATTGCCGGCCTGGACCGCTATTTCCAGATCGCCCGCTGTTTTCGCGACGAAGATTTGCGTGCGGACCGTCAGCCGGAATTTACTCAACTGGACGTTGAGATGAGTTTTGCCACGCTCGACCAGATTTACTCTCTGACCGAGGGAATGTTGGCCCGCGTCTTTAAGCTGATCGGAGTGGACTTGCCGTTACCATTTCCTCGCTTCAGTTTTGCGGAAGCAATGCGACGTTGGGGCTCCGATAAACCAGACCTGCGTATTGCTAGCATGGAGCTACAGGATCTCTCGGCATCGCTTGTAGATACTACCTTCACTCCATATGCCGACGCGCTCGCGAGCGGCGGCGAGGTCAAGGGGATAGTAGTAAAAGGTGGCGCGGGAATTTCGCGCAAGACGCTCGATGAACTGCAGGAATTCGTCAAGCGCTACGGAGCAGGCGGACTCGCCTGGATAAAACTTGGCGATGAACTGGCTTCCTCGTTGCTAAAACCGCTCGGGATCGAGGTGGTTACTCAATTGGCTGCGACTGCGGGAGCGGAAAAGAATGACGCAGTCCTGATTGTTGGGGGAAAGGCGAAGACTGTAGCGGCAAGTCTCGGCGCGCTGCGAAACGAGATCGCCCGTCGTGAACGGCTTATTGTTGAGCGTAGCTTCGCGCCCTTGTGGGTCACAGACTTTCCCATGTTTGAGTATCACGAAGACGATGATCGATATTATGCGATGCATCATCCTTTCACCTCGCCCATTGACGAAGACTTGTCCTTGCTTGAGCGTGCCGTGGATGGTGGTGAAACTCAGCTACTCGGCAAGATTAGGACGAAGGCGTACGATCCGGTAATTAATGGCGTGGAATTGGCGAGCGGCTCGATCCGAATTCATCGACGCGACGTCCAGCGTTTGGTATTCAAGGCCCTGGGCATGACAACCGAGGAAGCGCGGGCGCGTTTCGGTTTCTTCCTGGATGCTCTTGAGTTTGGCACGCCGCCTCACGGAGGCATCGCCCCTGGTATTGAACGATTGCTGATGGTACTCGTTCCAACCGACAATATTCGCGATGTGATGGCCTTTCCCAAAACAGCTTCAGCGACAGACTTGATGATAGATGCTCCTGGTGAAGTCGATCCCAGGCAACTGGAAGAACTGCATCTCGATATAGTCAAACAATGATCGGTGGTGTTCTCGTGAGGCATTCGGTTGGAAAACTTTTCTTCGTTGCGATCGCGGCAGCATTGATGGTTTCGTGCGCTCCCGCTACTCGTGCTCAGTCAACAGCGCCTAAGATCATCGCAGTGCGAGCCTCCCGCATGCTTGACGTTAAGACCGGGAATATCGTCAACAACGCGGTGATTCTGATCGAAAACGGACGCATTACTTCAGTGGGCAGCAAACTGCCGGTTACCCGCGATGCCGAAGTAATCGACCTTGGCGAGGCCACGATTTTGCCGGGACTAATCGATAGCCACACCCACCTGCTACAAAACTATAACGGCGAGATCGGGGGCGACGATCCCAACATGATCCTCACCGTCACTACCATGAGCACGGCCAAGCGGGCCTTGCTGGCTGTGGCGATGGGACGAGAAACCCTGGAAGCCGGGTTCACCGCCGTTAGGGATCTGGGCAACTCGGGTTGGAACGGCGATGTTGCCTTGCGCGACGCTATTCGCTCAGGCTGGGTGGTTGGCCCACGCATTGTGGCTTCGACGAGAGCGCTGTCGGCAGCGGGTGGACAATTTACGAATATCACTCCCGAGACACAGAAGATAATCGAGCAGGAATATGTGGTGATTAGCGGCGTCGAGGAAGCCAGGCGCGCCGTGCGTCAAGCCTTTTACGACGGAGCGGACGTAATAAAGGTCATTGTCAATACGGGACCGCGGGTGCTTTCGCTGGATGAGATGAAGGCTATCGTTGACGAAGCCCACCGGGTGGGACGCAAAGTTGCGGCCCACGCAATTGGCGATCTGGCCACTCGAGTGGCCGCGGAAGCGGGTGTCGATTCAATTGAACACGCTTACACCATTCCGGATGATGTCCTCAAGATGATGGCGGAAAAGAAAATCTATCTCGTTCCCACCGACTATCCTGCCGAGTTTTATTTCAGTGTCTTCGCCAGCCGAAGTCTCACGCCAGAACAGAAACAGCAGGCGGAAGCGGGATCCAGGAGTATGGCCTCTTCGAATCATGCACGTCTTGCGCGGGCTTTAAAGGCAGGCGTTCCTATCGCCGCCGGTTCGGACGAGTACTATCAGTTTCCCGGAAAGACACGGGGACAGGCGAGTGCGTTGATGTTTCGGGCTTACGCAGCTGCCGGAATGACCCCTTTACAGATCATCCGTGCTGCCACAGTTAACGCGGCTGATTTGCTGGCCGGAGAAAACGCGCTCTTTGGCTCGATCGAAAAGGGCAAGTTCGCTGATTTGATTGCGGTGACTGGTGACCCGCTTAAAGACATCACTGAGTTGGAACGAGTTCGCTTCGTCATGAAGGGCGGGGCAGTAATCAAGAATGAACTCAAACGACCTTAAGAGCGCTCCCGCCTTCGACCCGACACAATGATCAGTCTTCAGAGTGCTCATCTTAGTAAACTCTTTGACCACGCTATTCAGGCTAATCCTGCTGAGTGTTGTGGACTAATCGGTGGCAGCGACAATAAGAGTTCAGCCGAAATCTATCCGCTTCGCAATCTAGCCTCGGACCCAAACGTGGCTTATGAAGCGGCTCCTGAAGATCTGTTTGCGGCGCAAAGGCAGATGCGCGAGCGCGGCGAACAGCTTCTGGGAATCTACCATTCTCATCCGCGCTCAGCCGAACCAAAGCCTTCTGAATCGGATGTACGCCTCGCCTACTACCCACGAGCCGTCTATTTCATCATCGGGTTGGGAGGCCCAAAGCCGGTCATGCGGGCCTTTCGCATTTCTGAGTCTGAAGAGCAATGGGAAGAGGTTGAGTATGTGATCGCGGGCGAGTAAGATTAGCCAGCGAGCATAGTTCGCGGCCTTGTCCATGGAGCCCAAGAAAAGCAAATACGACACCAACCCGCTTGATCCTGACTTTGTCAGAAACACGGAAGAGGTGTGGTCAGAAGAGAAGAGTGGCCCTGCTACACAGGAAGTAAAGGGAGCTACTCGCGAGATTGGCTCTTCATCGAACGAGAGCGCTAAGAACAATCCTTACTCTGAGGCGCCTACTCGTCGCTACGATAATCTACCGCTCGACTCGCCTTATCAGTCAGTTTTTGTCCCACCGACTTACTCGCAACCTCAGGTCTATCAACCACCGCCGGTCCCGTTTAGAGCTGTGGACCAGAGCGGAGGCTCCCGGCCGGTAGCCGGAATAAGTTTGCCCGAGAAGTGGGCCACGATGCTGCCGTATACTCCCTTTTTTATCGGGGTGGTTGTTTCCCTTTTGGAACTGTTCCTAGTCCCCAGAAAAGAAATAAAGACCCGTTTTCACGCAGCCCAGGGATTAGCCGTTCATGTAGCAATTCTGGTAGTGCAGACACTTTTTAGTGTGATTGGCGCGATTACGGATACGAGCATTGGCGGTACTCTCTTCAAAGTCGCAGCAACTATATTTTTGATTGTCTCAATGATTCGCGTCTGGAAAGGCGAGCCCCACCAAATTGCGGCCCTGGAAGAACCTGCTCAGTGGTTTAACAGGCACATCGAATCACGCAACAAGTCGTAGTCGTGCTACTGGCACCTTCCTTGCTATGACAATAGTCGGAGGGTTTGCCAACAGCAGCTTGCGGAACTTACGAACCGAAATCGTGCTACTCGACGCCAAAGATGTTGCGTTTTGGGTCAGCTTTAGCTTTCGATTCGCAACATTTAGGCAACAGAAAACAGGCCAACGCGCATTTCCGATAACTCATCAAACCCGAGCCAGGCCTAAGGCTCTCTTCCCTAAAAGGCATGAGTACGGTGAGCGAAGGATTAATTCCGGGGAGGATGAAACGAGCAATATATAAGCGGCGACCCCGGGGAGTAGCCGCTCAATTATTTTAGGCCGCGTCCAAACTCGCTTGTAATGGAGTTTTGAACGTCAGTAACGGAGGAAAGAGATGATCAGAAAGAACTACAATAAGATCCAACAAATATTGGCGACGCTGACGATGTTAGCGTTCTTTGCCATGCCTGTCTCGGTATTGGCCCAGACACAGATCAAATATCACAGCAACAAGTACAAAGTTAGCGATGATGTGAAGCTTGGGCGTCAAGCAGCTCAGGAGGCTGAGCAGCAACTTCCGATTCTTCATGACGGCGACATCACCGGGTATGTGTCTCGAGTGGGCCAGAGTCTGGTGCAGTCGATCCCGCCTCAGTACCAGCACCCGGAGTTTCAATACTACTTCAAGGTAGTGAATGCTCGTGACATCAATGCCTTCGCGTTGCCTGGTGGCCCAATGTATGTAAACCGGGGAATGATCGAATCAGCACGCAATGAAGGCGAGATGGCAGGAGTGATGGCGCACGAACTGGCACACGTTGCGTTGCGCCATGGCACAGCCCAGGCATCAAAGGCACAGAAGTATGGCTTGCTCGCGGGAATACTAGGTATTGGCGGCGCCATCCTCGGTGGGCCTGCAGGAGCGGCAGCTCAAATTGCAGGACAAGGCGTAGGCGTTTACTTCCTGAAGTTTAGTCGAGAGTACGAGACCGAAGCCGATATTCTTGGTGCTCAGATCATGGCCCGCGCCGGTTACGATCCGCGCGATTTAGCCAATATGTTTAGAACTATCGAGCAACAAGGCGGTGGCAGCAGCGGTGGATTTTTGAGCAGCCACCCAAGTCCGGCAAACCGGTATGCCCGCATCAATCAGGAGGCGCAATTACTGCGTATTGAGAATCCAATTCGTGGCTCTCAGGACTTTTCACGAGTGCAGGCTCGTTTGCGTAGCATGGGCAGAGCCCCATCTATGCAAGAAATTGCTCAGGGCGGTCAGCGTTATCCTAACGGCGAAAATACCGGCAATTACCCGAATAACCCGCCCCGCGGCCGGGTCGAGTATCCTTCGACTCGATATCAAAGTTACTCGGAATTTGGCGGCGGTCTGCGCGTGAGCGTGCCGGCCAACTGGCGAGAACTTGCGAGTGGCAACTCGATTTGGTTCGCTCCGGAAGGCGCTTATGGTTCTTATCAGAATCAGGTGGTTTACACACACGGCGTGAATTTCGGCGTCGCGCAAACGCAAAATCGTAACCTGCAACAAGCCACCAATGAGTTCCTTAATGGCCTGGCGCAGGGTAATTCAAACCTGCGTCAACGAAGCGGTATGCAGCGTACGACTTTGTCAGGGCGCACAGCCGTCACCACTTCTCTCAGCAACGTCAATGAAGCGACGGGGCAAGCGGAGATTGTGACCGTGATTACAACGCAACTGCGAGATGGACAGCTCTTCTACATGATTGCGGTTGCGCCGGAAAATGAAGCGGGGACCTATCAGAATGCTTTCCGCAACATTCTCCGTTCGGTTCAGATTAATGGTTAACGATTGTCTGATCGTCTCGCAACCTTTCAGCCCGCTCTTCGCAGCGGGCTTTTTTTTTGTGTGGAATCAAGGAAGGGGAATAGGGAATAGGGCAATGGGGAAATAGGGAAATAGGAAAGAGCAAGAACTCGCTTCTCGGCGTTCGCTCACCCTTCGCCATCCTTCCGCTGACCTTTCCAAGCCTTTCCCTATTCCCCTATTTCCCTTTTCCCCCTATTTCCCCCTTTCCTCCCCCCTTCTTTCGCCTCCTGCCACAATCCTTCCAGCTCATCCAGAGTAGTTTCATCGAACTTGCGGTCTTGCTCGCGCAGTCTCCTCTCGATGAAATCAAACCGACGGCGAAACTTGCGATTGGTTAGTTTTAACGCCGCTTCTGGTTCAACCTGAAGGTGACGGGCGATGTTGGTGACTGCAAACAGCAGGTCGCCTATTTCTTCTCTGACGAAGGTGTGATCACCTTCGCTGTTTGAAGCCGAGTGAGTTTGGATAGCAGCGCGAAGTTCGCCCACTTCTTCCTCCAACTTCGCGAAGATATCTTCAATCTGCTGCCAGTCGAATCCGACCCGTGCTGCTTTAGTTGAAAGCTGATGGGCTTCCATTAGCGCAGGTGCTTTCGCCGAAACCCCGTCCAGCAGGGAATTCTTATCTTCTTGTTTTCCCGAGGCCCGCCGCTCCTCCGCTTTCATCACCTCCCAATTCCGCAAGACGGTGGCGGAGTCGTTGGCAGTGATGTCGCCGAAAACATGCGGATGTCGCCGCACCATCTTGGTGTGGATAGCGTTAGTCACGTCATCGATAGAGAAATCACCGCGCTCCCGGGCTACCTCTGCGTAGAAAACAATTTGGAATAGCAGATCACCCAATTCGTCTCGGAGTTCACCAGGATTTCCCCCACGCGCCTCTTCAACAGCTTCGAAGGCTTCGTAGGCCTCCTCCAAAAGCATCGGCGCGAGGGTGGCGTAGTTTTGTTCGCGATCCCAGGGGCAGCCATCCGGTGAACGCAGCTTGTGCATGAGTTTAATTAGATCGTCGAAGTTTGCGGGCATGGCGGCTAGTCTAAAGTCTCTGGTCAAAAGTCGAAAGCCGAAACCCAAGTGACGCTAAATGAGGCTGTGTTGCGAGCGCGTGATGAGGGTGCTACCATCAATTTAATCAAAACAATTGTTAGAGATCTCTGGATTAGTAATCTGCGTGTAGTTGGTGAATGGGGAAAAAATGAGCGAGGAGCAAACCAATTTCAAAGTGACTGATCGAAGGCTGTTCAATGCGGACGGCACGCCGCGCGATGTGCCGCCGGACGAAAGACCCGCGATCGAAACAGCGCCGACCGCGACCGCAAGTCCTCTTGAGACGGCGTCTGCGCCCGAAACTACGCCAGCGGGGCCCGGCACTGCAGCAGATGCGCAAGCTGCGCCCCGGGCTGATATGCAGGAGGAACTTTCCGGTGCCGAGTCAGACTTGCCCGGCGCAGACGATCCGGCGAGTTTTGCGAGTTTTTTGATGTCAATTGCTTCAAATGCCGCGTCGTCGCTCGGCATGATGGAGCACCCCGTGACCGGTAAGCGAGACGTCGACCTCGAGTTGGGGAAACATTGGATTGATGTAATAGCAATGCTGCAACAGAAGACGCACGGAAATCTTTTGCCGCAGGAGCAACAAATTCTCGATGGGCTACTGGCTGACTTAAGAATGCAGTTTGTCTCGCTAACCAGCGCACACCCACCTAAAGCAGCCCGCTCCTACACCGGTCGTGATATCACCGGCGGCTAAGAAACAGTCTGGAGTCAAGAGTGTGGGGTCTGAAGTCACGTTTTGACGGTGAAGGACTCCAGACTCCAGACTCTTGACTCTAGACTCTTATGAAGCTGACGTTTCTAGGTACGGGAACATCGACTGGTGTTCCTTCCATCGGCTGCGAATGTGAAACCTGCAGCTCCGACGATCCCCGCGACAAGCGTCTGCGCGTGTCGGTCATGATCGAACATGCCGACCAGTCGGTGCTTGTTGATACCTCGTCAGATTTTCGACAACAAGCTCTGCGCTACGGTTTGAAACGGCTCGACGCAGTTTTGATTACTCACTGCCACGCCGATCACATCTTTGGCCTGGATGATATTCGTCCTCTGAATTTCCGCTTTGGCGCCGTCGGTCTTTATGCGAACGAGCGCGCCTGGGTCGATATCCGCCGCATTTTCAAATACATCTTCGAGCCGTCACACTTTGGCGGCGGCTTACCACAGGTTATCCCTCACACCGTCATCCCGGGAGCGTCATTCTGTTTGGGCGGAGACCTCGAGATTCTGCCTCTAGAAGTCATTCATGGCCGCTTGCCGGTAATGGCTTATCGCTTCAACGATTTCGCTTACGCAACCGACCTCAGCGAAATTCCGGAGGCCACGCAAAAGTCATTAGCCAATCTGGATGTGCTGGTTCTCGATTGTCTGAGATTTGCCAAACACCCGACTCACCTCTGGGTAGACAAAGCGCTCGAATACGTCGAAAAATTAAAACCAAGGCGAACCTACCTCACACACATCGCACACGATGTGAAGCACGAACGCGACTCAGCCAAACTTCCTGCTGGAGTGGAATGGGCCTACGACGGACTGGAGGTGGAAGGATAGAACGTTGTCCAAAGTCCAAAGTCCATGCGTTTAGAGTACAAGCTTTAGCTTGTGTTCTGTGAAGAATGCCAACCTGAAGGTTGTACTCTGAACCAATTGCGTGGCATGTAGACATTGGACTTTGGACATTGGACTAATAACGCATGCGACTATTCCACGGAACTGATAATGCCGAAATACAAAGGCCAACTGTTCTCACGCTTGGCGTATTTGATGGTCTTCATCTTGGCCATCAATTGATTGTGCGCACCGTGGTGAGTCGCGCGCGTGAAGTCGGTGCGGTGCCGACGGTAATCACGTTCGACCCACATCCGCGAGCCGTTCTCCACCCCGAATCAGCGCCGCCACTTTTGCAGACGCTCGATCAAAAGGTTGAGGGTTTTGGTGTGCTCGGCGTTGAACAGACTATCGTCGTTCGCTTTACCCAGGAGTTTTCAATGATTCGCGCCGGCGACTTCTTGCGCGACGTCGTTAAAGAGCGGCTGCATGCGAAGGAGGTGTACCTCGGCCGTGGCTTTGCCTTTGGCCACGAGCGCGAGGGAAACATTAAATTGCTCCGGCATGTCAGTCAGGAGTTAGGGTTCTTTGCTGACGAAGTGCCGGAGGTTAGATTTCGTAATCAGCGCGTCAGCTCAAGCAGGATTCGCAACCTGCTGGCCGCAGGAAACGTCAACCTGGCCCGTCGCCTACTGGGGCGACCTTATGGCGTCGAAGGTCGAGTGGAGCACGGCGCCGAAAGGGGCTCGACGCTTGGATTTCCAACAGCCAACTTGCGTCCTAAAAACCGCGTCATACCCCGCAACGGTGTGTACGTCACCGGCGCTTTAATAGATGGCCACTGGAGGAAAAGCGTAACAAATATTGGGCTGCGGCCGACGTTCGGAGGCGATACGGAACCTTCGGTTGAGACTTTCGTAATCAATTGGGCGGGTGACCTGTACGGGGATGTGGTTCGTGTTCGGTTCCTCTACCGCCTGCGCGATGAACGGAAGTTTGATTCCATCGGTGATTTAAAGAAACAGATCGAGAAGGATGTTAGTCGCGCGCAGCAGTACTTCGCCCGATCTGGTTCGCAGCATATGCTGTCGTTGGTGTGATTAAGTTTAAGGTTTCTGAACTCGGGATGACGGTTTAGAGTGGCGTCGGCGAATCTTATGGAGAACAGTCAGGCATTAATTCCGCTATCGGCTATGGCAAATTCTGAAAATCTCAGAACTCAGCCTGACCATAGAACCGTGCCGCCCTCAGTGAAGCCGGGTCAGGCGCCGGAGCCGCTGAATGACGAAAGGGTCGCCGCTATATTAAAGGGCCGCGGCCTGCGCGGTTGGTTACGCGTTGCCAACGTCACGCGCGTGCTGGGCCTGTTTACGCTCTATTTGTTCCTTGACACTTACGACGTTCGCGCCCGCTTCAACCGGCGCATGGCGGAACGCCGCCGGGCCGAGTCAGCCGAACGCGGCTGGTTCGCTCGCTTCAAGACAACCTATCAAGAGTGGATTAGTTATACCTTCGACCGGCTGGTCCGCTTAGTGCGCCTGATTGTTTTTCGCGGCGCCGATGGATCAAGCAATAAAACTGCGCGTCTCGAAAAACAGGCAGTCTGGTTGCGCCAGAGCCTGATTGATCTCGGGCCAACGTTCATCAAGATTGGCCAAGCCCTGGGCACCAGGGCGGATCTCCTGCCGCTGGCCTACGTGAAAGAGCTGGCACTTCTTCAGGACCAGGTTCCTTCATTCTCAACCGCGGAAGCCTTCTGCTGCATTGAAGCCGAGCTCGGGCGAAGCCTTAGGGAATGCTATGCGGAGATTGACAGTGCGCCCATCGCCTCTGCCTCGCTTGGTCAGGTTTATCGGGCGCGGTTGTCTTCAGGCGAAGAGGTCGCCGTCAAGGTCCAACGTCCAAACCTTGAACACATCATCAACTTCGATATTGCGGTTCTCTACAAGATTGTTAAGTTGACCAACCGCTTCTTTCCAAAGGCCAACGAGAACGCCGATTGGGAGGGAATGCTTCACGAGTTTCATCACACCATCTTTGAAGAGATGGACTACGTGAAGGAAGGTCGTAACGCGGACCGCTTCCGTTACAACTTCAAGACCTGGCGGGCGATACGCGTCCCGCGGATTTACTGGTCACATACGAGCCGCAGGGTGCTGACGCTTGAGTTTGTTCGCGGAACTAAGGTCACCGATTTGGAAGGCCTGCGGGCGCGACGCATTTCGGCAGTGAAGGTGAATCGTTTGCTGGTTCGCACCTATCTTAAGCAGCTGCTGGAGGACGGGTTCTTTCACGCCGACCCGCATCCGGGAAACCTGTTGGTGATGGACTCGGGCCACCTGGCGTTCTTTGACTTCGGCATGGTCGGCCGCATCACACCCAAGCTGCAATCGCAAATGATTGATGCCTTCTTCCATGTGGTCGCTCGTGATGTGAAAGGTTTGGGTCAGGACATAATTAATTTGAACTTCCTCAAGCCCGGCGTTGATCCTGAAACAGTGAGGCCAGTGGTGGAGAGTCTCTTCAAGCTCTATCTTAATCTCAAGCTGGGCGAGGTGAAGTTTAAGGAGCTGACTTACGACCTCGCGGAAGTCGTGTATGAATATCCCTTCAGATTGCCGGCGCACTTTACTTATGTGATGCGTGCTTTGATGACCCTGGAAGGAATCGGCATTGTCACTGACCCTGGCTTCAGCTTTTTTGAAACGGCGAAACCTTACGCCAAGGAGTTTATGCTACGGCGTGAGGGCCATGCATTCCGCAAGCTGGTTGTGGACAAAATGACTGGCCGGGAAAATGGCAGCGGACGAATCGAGTGGTCGCGCATCTGGAAGCTCACCAGGATGGCTGCCCAGATGTATCTCGATAGGTAAAAAGCCGACGTAAAATTCCCAGTGTTACAACCCCTCGCCTGATTGCAAAACACAACAAGTTCATAACCTGTAAGTACAAACCCCCACCCTCGCTCCAACCAGGCCCCCGTTTCATTGGCGTTTTCGGATAGATTCCCTCCGCAAACGCCCACTATTCCAGGAAACGAACAACGGCGTTGGTAATCTCAAGGATCGCCTCAAGAATTAGTCAACCCTACTCCGGCAAGCTGCAACCGTGAAACCCACTTCACGAAGTTGGCACTGCCGTCCGGCGCGACCTTGCCACGCGAATCACCGCCGACAGACGAGGTAAATCCAAATGAAGCCGAATACCCAAAACTCGTTAAGTCTTCGAAGCGAACCTTTCCGGACTATTAGAAGCCAAGGAAACCGAACAGGGCGCGAGTGGTTCCAGTTGTCGCTACCAATCGCAATTATCGCGATTTCTCTGGCGGCCATGATGTGGCTGCCGAATCCGGCCGGCGCCGTTGATAAGCAATCAATCATAGTTGAACTGGCCGCTCTTCAACCCACCGTGGTGGCCGCTGATCAAGCCCGCAGGGAGAGAAGGGCTTTTGATCGAGCCGCCCACGAACGGGCAATCCAGGAAGGACAGAATGCATTCCTGGCCAAGCTCGCGAGTAAAGGGATAGACGTTACAGTTACCGAGACGCCTCTATTTCTCGCTGGTGTTAAGAGTGCGTTGCCAAACCGGTTTAGTTACCTAATTAACGCCATCGGCCTCGAGGTTTCCTCCTCTGACGTGGGGGCCATCAGGGCGATGGCTGAAGTCCGGCATGTAACCTTCAACGAGCCAGTACGCCCGCACCTGGACAACAGCGTTAGGTACGTGCGAGCGAATGATGGACCGGGAAACAAGACAATTTTCACCCAGGGCGGGGGCGCAGCGACGCGATATGACGGCACCGGGCAGGTAGTCGCAATCCTCGACACCGGTATCGAACATACGCACCCCACTTTTGACAGCCGCTTCGACGACGCCAACTTCTTGAGCAGAACGGGCGACGTGAGGCCTGTGCGCTTAGCTGGCCAGCCGTATGTCGAGGGTGTTAATCATCCCAAGGTCGTTTATTTCCTGCCGTTGACTGCCACTACCAATGAGGACGACGTGGGCCATGGCACCCACGGTGCAGCCGATTCAGCCGGTCTGAAAGTTAAAGGACCAGGGCTAGATCGGATCCCGGGCAATACCGACGATCAGATCATCGAGGGAGTGGCCCCGGGGGCGCTCCTCATGAATTACAAAGTGTGCGAGACACTCTTCACCTGTGTCGGCACGGTCAATATTGTTACCGCTCTTGAGGATGCGGTTTCTCCGACCGACCCGGCCGGTAATCCCAAGCCAGTAGCCACAGTCATCAATATGAGCTTTGGCGGCACATCGGGAAATCCGAATGACGCATCGGCCGTCGCCGCCAGCAACGCCGCTCTTGCCGGAGCGGTTTCAGTTGCTTCAGCCGGCAACTCAGGTCCCAACGAGAATACGCACGGTTCACCCGGGGCAGGTCGCAGGGTCATCGGTGTAGCCGCGACCAACGACCCAGGGGCATCAACCAACGAGTTGGACGTTTTGGTGCCAAGCGCGTTGCGCTACACGGTAGCCGGAACGTCCACTGGCGCTCAGAATGATACTGGCCGACCTATCGCTCCCCAGGACCAGTTCATGAAAGCGATCCTCATGGGGGGCGCACCTGACGTCACCTTCCCGCTGGGGCAGCACTACGTCTATGTGGGATTCGCTGACACGCCGGACCAGGTACCCGCCTCAGTCAACGGCCGGATCGCACTGGCCGCTCGCGGCAGTACTGTTGACGGCGGGGCGGCAGGAACGGGGTTGTTTGGGCATAAGGCTGCGGAAGCGGCGGCTAAAGGAGCGGTCGCGCTGCTGATCTTTAACAATGTGGATGGGGAGCTTGAAGCAGCGACGACCCAGGCTGCCACCATCCCAGTTTACGGAATCTCAAAGGCGAACGGGGAATACTTGCGCGACGCGCTCGGCTTCCAGTCGCCGACTTTCGATAAGGACAACCCGGCGACTTGGGGAACAATCTCCGACTTCCCGCTGCGGATCAATCCACCCGATCCATCGACCTTCTCGCCAGCTACAACTGGTTTCTCTTCGCGCGGTCCGATTGATAACTTTGCGACCGTCAAGCCAGACGTTACGGCTCCGGGACAAAACATCTACGCCGCCACGATTCCGGCCGGCGGGGCAAACACTGCGGGTGGGACGATGAGCGATCCCAGCCGGTACATCAGTGTGTCAGGCACCAGCTTCTCCGGTCCACATGTGGCCGGTGCTGCGGCCCTTGTCAGACAAGCGCTGCTTCAAGCCCAGGGTCAAGCGCCCGTTCCCGCACTAATGCTTCGCAGCGGCGCGGGTGCCGGCACTCAACAGACTCAAAACGGAGTTGTTCCCCAGAGCATTGTCCGGGCAGCTCTTACAAACACGGCAACCAATTTAAGGGAGGCGGACGGCGAGACACAGGTTCCGAACACCGATGACCGCACCTTCATACACGAGATCGGTTCGGGTTTGATCCACGTCATCGGGGCAGTCGACGCTCGCGCGGCGATGGGCACCAACGACGCGAACGGGACCACCGGTCCAGACGACGCGAACAACGCAGATTTTCTGCCGACCCATAGCTTCGGCCAGAACCAGGTGATCGGCACTGGTGTTGCGACGCAATCCAAGTCCATTACCGTCACGCTGCAAAACATCTCCGGACCCTCGGGGGGCGGAACGTATTCTCTGAGCTTAGTGGACGGTGGCGCTCTGCGAGGGGATGTTACAAGGCCAATCACAGGAACAGCCGGGTTCTCGGTGTCGCTGGGTTCAGGTTCCGCAATCCTTGGCGGCGTATCTGGCAATCAGGCGACCTTCAATGTCAACGTGACGGTGGATGGCACCCCCACAGGGCTGCAGATCGCTGGCACAGACGATACAGGCGCTCAGGCCACTGAATTCTTGTGGTGGGTTGTGGCCTCCGGTTCGAACGGAGAAGTTCTCAGGATGCCCTTCTACTACCGTGCGGTAACGGAAGAACCGACTGTAAGCAATCGGGAGTCGCCGTTCCAGAATGAGATTCAGGATGACACCTCTAATCCTCCTTCTCCAGATCAAGTTAATGGTGTCGACAAGGACGGATACTACAAGCTGTCCTGGACTTTCCCAGGTGAACCAGCCGAACAGCCCTGTAATTTCCAGATCGAGGAAGCAACCTCGTTCGCCACTGTGTTTGCGGATGACGGAAGTGAGCCTCTACTGGTGGGAAGCAACTCTAAATGGACCGGCGATGCGGAATGGATTTCGTCTGTCCATCCAAACACGGGTACCACTGGTTACTCGGTGGTCTATATAGATGAATTGAATACGTCGCTGACGCTGACTAACGCCGTCGCGATCCCGGCAGGCATTAAGGCCCAACTGGTTTTTGAGTCTTTCGAAGATATTGAGCTGGATTTCGACTATGGCATCGTCGAGGCAAGCGGCAATGGCGGGCCTTTCATCCCGCTCGCGCAGTACACCGGTGCGTTCTCCGGACAGCGAGTCGTTGACTTGAGCGGCTTCTCTGGACAAGCAGTAAGGGTTCGTTTCCGGTTCACCAGCGACCAGTTGATTTCCGCGCCGCTCTTCCTGGGGTGGTTTATCGACGATATTCAGATCCAAACGGCAAACTTCGCCACTATCGGGACTGTGAATGGTTCCACATTCGAGTTCGACGTAACCAATCGAGCGAGTGGAACCTATTACTACCGGATCGCCGGTCTCTTTGGCGACCCGTGCACTGAGGTTGGTCCTTACTCGAACATCCGCCAGATTACGGTGGATCGAGAGGGGGGAGCGCAACCGGTGGCGCCGACCGCGAGTTTCACAGCGATGCCGAATCCCGCGGAGGTCAACCAGACTGTGAACTTCGACGGTTCGGCCTCAACAGATAACGACACCGTCAGCTGTAACCCATCAACGAACGCCAATAAATGCATTGTGAGTTATTTCTGGGCTTTTGGCGACGGAGCCACTCAGACGACCACGGGCCCAACTACGACTCACTCATACGGCGCTCCAGGAACCTACCGGGCCACGCTGACGGTCACCGACAATGACGGTCAGACAGCCAGCACCGAACTATTCATCGAAGTTAACGACGGTGGTCCTAAGCCGGGCGAACAGAAGGTGACCGGCGGAGGATGGATTCCCATTTCGAGTGACAAGGGAAACTTCGGTTTCAACGCTAAGAAGAAGGGAATCTCGACTTCAGGTCATCTGAACTACGACGACAAAGCCGGGCAGATGAAAATCCAGACCACCAGCGTCAACTCGCTTTCGATCACAGGCAACCGGGCGACTTTCAGCGGCCCCTGTACTGTGAACAAGGCTACCGGGTTCACTTGCACGGTTGATGTGATCGATAACGGCGAATCAGGCTCGACCGACTTCTTCCGGATTCAAGTCAGCAACGGTTACGACCGGGGAGGTACGCTCGGGAGCGGAAACATCAAGATACACAAGTGAGATGTCACCTTGAACCAGGGGCCGGCGTCGGGCCGGCCTCTGTTAACCACACTCTCATTGGGAACGTCCCGGCCCGCAGGTAGGCGGCGCAACTGTCTTGAGCAGAGGAGGCAAAAATGAATTACTACTGGAAGTTCGTTTTGAAGCGTGGCGCAAGCAGGTTCGGTCACATTTCCTCAAAAGCTAAATGCACTGATCGAGCCAGGGAAGTAAAGGGCAGGCACTTACCTAAGAGGTTACTGTGGCTTACCTTAATGAGTTTCATCGGTTCATTAATAGTCTTGACTTTGATTCTAACCGTGCTCCCTGCTTCCGTTCCCTCATCGAAGGCCGCAACGCCCGCCCTTGGAACAATCGGGCCGGCGACGCCTTCGTTCACGTGGCAGGGAATGTTTTACGCCGCGCAGTCGACGCCAGTACCGGAGGCTTGCGCGCCCGTCGACCCGGCCAACCTGACCTGCGACCACTTCTCGCTGACCGTCAACGTGCCGCCTAGCCACTGGACCACCAACACCGGGGGCGCCGACATCGCTATCAGTTGGGGCAGCCCGGACAATGACTTCGATCTCTACGTCTATAACAATTCCGGAGCGCTTGTAGGATCCTCCGCCTCAGGCGGAACGACATCCGAGCGAGTGTTCGTTCAGAGCGCCGACAGCTCGCAGAGTCCCTACGAAGTGCGAGTAGTCCCTTTCCTGGTCGTCGCTTCCGACTACTCCGGCAGTGCAGGCTTTGTTTCACAGCCTGGTGGGCCGGCGCCGAATCCCGTTCGTAGTGACGGCGGGCTCAAGTTCTCACCGCCTGCGACAGTGGTTGATTCCCAACGTACTGAAGGTGAGCCGCTCAACTTCATCGACAAAGATGGTAATTACTGGGAGTCGGGCCCGTACGGGTTCAGCACTGCCCAGTCGTTTATCCATCGCTCGACCGACGGTGGAAACCAATTCAATGTCGTCAGCTTCGCTGGTTTGCGACCGAATGCGCCGCCGGGCGGCGGGGATACTGATGTGATAGCCGATGATCAGGGCGATGCTTATTTTGTGGACCTTGAAGGCCTCGCAGAACTGAGCTGTGCGGTGAGCGAGGACAATGGGAACAACTGGACCACCAATCAAGCTTGTGTCCTCGACACGGTAGTTGATCGGCAGTGGTTTGCTGTGGATAACGGAGCGAATACGAGTGTCGGCGTTGCGGGAGCAGACGATAACACTGTCTTTCTAGCCTATCGGCAAACGCCGCGTGGGTCGTTCATTTACTCGACGCCGGGCGCTGACGACCCCAATGACTTGGGTGGCGGCGTTGCCTACGTCAACTCGTCAGCCGACTTATTAAATCCGGTAAGCAACGGCGCGCCCTGTGGCCAGATGCGATTTGATCCGGTCAAACGGAATATTTACTACCCGTGCGCTGCTGGTGACCATGTCGAAATAACGGTCGGCCACGTGAATGTCGGGCAGCGGACGGGGATCGTTTACACGAACGTGCAGGCTCCGACTTCTCCGGGTGGTGGGCCAGTGGGCGACATCTTCCCGGCCATTGCCACTGACAAGGCGGGAAACCTGTACGCTGTCTGGATAGACGAGACGGATCACAACGTTTACTACGCGGCTTCGACGGACGCGGGTCAAACCTGGACTCCTGTCAAGCAAGTGAATGGCAACGATGCCAACTCGAACAACTTCATCTGGGCTCAGGCGGGTAACGCCGGCCAGCTCGCCGTTGCCTGGCTCGGAAATAGCTCCGACCTGGACAGCAACAACATGCCGTCGTGGTACAACAACCGCGAGGCAGCGACGGCCTATCAGTGGTTTGGCTATGCGTCCTTAATCCGAAATGCGACGAGCGCAAATCCGACCTACGCGCAGACGAAGTTCACAGACCAGCCGATGCACTTTGGTCAGATCTGTGATCAAGGTTTGTTCTGCACGGTTTCTGGCGGAGATCGGACGATGGCCGACTTCATGTCCTTATACCTCGACCGCGACGGCAGCATGCGGATTGTGTTCAACGACACGACGAGCCAGCACCACGGTGCTCACGTATTTGAGGTGCGCCAGGTGGCAGGCCCAAGCGCAATAGGAACGAACATAAACAAGGCAGTGCCAACGAATCCTGTCTCCGATCCGACTGGCGACGCGCAGTCACCGCATTATTCACCGGCAGGAACCGGCGCCAACCTGCCGCAGTTTGACTTCACCCAGCTAAGATTGAGCCAGCCGAACCCCTCGACGTTGAGGGTGCAAATGACTCTAAACAACCTGGCCCTTCTGACTCCCCCTCTCGGCGAGGCGAAGTCTCTCTGGCTAACTCGCTTTCAAGCCAGATCTCTGGGAGATGAGGGCGAAGACTCGTATCGCATCTTCTACGTGGGGGCCGAGTCGGTGGGCGGTGGCATGCCGACATTCTTCGCGGGGAGTGGCGACTCTAACAACAACGGTGTCCCGGGTGATGGTTGTGTTAACACCACGCCCGAGAACTGCAAGATTGCGCAGTATCCGAATGAGATGGTAGCGACGGGCACTATCATCGGGAACGTGATCACGATCGACGTGCCCTTGCAGGGTGGATTCGGAGCTGCTCGTCCGATTTTTGGCGACACGCTGTATAACGTGACCGCGCTCAGCGCCGGTCGTAGCAACGACACTGACGTCTATTCCGACCTCGACGCGACCCGGGCCTTCGACTTCAGGTTACCGAGTGGAGGTGGAGGAAATGGTGGCGGTGGTGGAACCTGCAAGGTCACCGGCGGTGGCGCGATCCCAGGAACCGCTCCGGGGACCGATGCGCGGTTTAGCATGAACGCACTTCCCGGTCTGAAAGGAAAGGTACAGTACCGCGATACGGCCTTTGCCGATTTTCGCTCGACACAGATCACCGCAATCTTGTGTAACGGCAACGGCGCCCAGGTGAAGGGTAACGGCGTAAACCATGGACAGCCGGTCACGTTCACCGTGGACGTCACGGACAATGGCGAGCCAGGTACATCGGATACGTTCACGATAACGTTCGGCTCGTACACACGGGCAGGCACCCTAACTCGCGGTAACATCCAGGTCCATTAAGGTAGTTGATATGAGGGGCCGGCGATGGCGCCAGCCTCTCCATCTCTACTTCCAAAGGGAGGAAATCATGCTTGGGCAGTCTTTTGCGATCCAGTCATTGATGTTGGTGATGCTGTTCACGATGATCACGGGTTGCGGAGGCTCAAAAGAATTGAGGGACTCGACTACAGCCAACTTACCGCCCTGCGCTAAGGCTGGCCCAGCAGTTAGCCTGCCATCCGAGTTTCCGAATAGCTTCCCGCTTCCCCCCGGTACGGTGATTACCTCAAGCCAGCGCAATGAGAGGGGAGTTAATGTCGTTAGCGGCTTTAGTCCAATGGAGTTCAAGAACGCGGTTGCTTTCTTCCAAAGTAAGCTCCCCGCAGCGGGATTTCAGCTTCTCGAAGGTGACGCGGAAATGGATGAGGCTGAATCGACCTTTTCCGGCCAGGGCTATCATGGTAAGTGGAAGGTGAATGGCATTCTTAATTGTCAGGGAGCGGTGACACTCACAATTGCCGTGTCGAAAGCTTAATACCCGATCGAACTACTTGGCAGATCCTGGTACTTACCTACTGGTTAAGTTTTGGGGGCACGGCATGCCGTGCCCCTACTTTAGGAAGCGACTTGCCTAAGTTAGAAGGGCATGAAAAAGAGAATTTTCATGCCCTTCGATGTCTGAGGCGGGCGCCTTTTGAGGCAGACTTGGACGTCACCAGTTACTTTGATAGCTGTCCGCGCACAGCGCCATCCGGAAACTGACTGTTATGCACGTTGATGTAATAGTTTCCCGGGTTGTCCATGATCGCTTTTACCTTGGCCTTGTCCAGATCCACACAGCCGTCTGACGAGCCATCCGCGGGAGGAGCCAACCCAACAACCACCCCGCCAGCAACTGTTGGCCCACCGAGGTGAATGTGAGCGGCAGTGGCGGTGGCAATATTTGAAACGGTTAGTTCATAACAAATCTGGCCCTGGCCATGGTTGAGTGTGATCTTTGCGGTGCCCGTTCCATCCGAATCACCCGGTCCTGGAACTTCAGCGGCTCCGGTGAGTGTGGCCGTCAAAGGACGCCCGCCATGTTTTGTTTGTTGCGCTATCGCCCACGTAACTGCAGAAAATAGAAACAGAATAACAATTCCGTAACGCAGATTTTTCATCTCGAACCTCCTGACAACATCCTTGATTTATCTTCTCGGGGCCCGCTTTCAAGGTAGCTTTAATCGTTACCGAGCGCCTTGCAGCACCGCTTCTTTTTTGTTTCTTTTGTGTGACGGTTAGCTGCCACGGACAGCATTAAAAAGTAACGGATAAGTGGCCAGTGACTGGGCACGATATTGCGGTCGAAACCCGAAAAGAACAATTCGCCCTTTGCCAAGCCGTACTTCTACCAACGCTGCCCTTCCTTTCAAACGCTCAGCGCCAAGTAGCCAACCAGATAACAAAGGGTTTCGATTTGAAGGATACCGCGCAATAACTTTCACTCGGCCGCTGTCGATCCCCTTCCGACCGATCTCAAACACAGGTGAGTCCTCGACCCAGGCAATGGACTCTCGCGGCATACCGTTGGCAATCGGATGCGTTGTATCAAGTTCAATTCGGAGTATGGAGCCGGGGACAAAAAACTGTTTTTCGGATAGACCGGCGACGACGTTGCGAACCGGAAGTTCGAATTGCTCGATGGCAAACTCGGAGGCGCGATTCAAACAAACCAGCGTCCCGCCTTGTTCTACAAACTCGCGCAGACGCTTCACACCTTCTTGTCCCATACCGCCGGTATATTCCCTGGGCATCGTGCCAGCCTGATGGCCGTTAAGGATTAAACGAGCACTTTGATCAGGCAAAACGATTGCATTGAAGTTTCGCAAACTCTGTGAACTCAACATGCCGTCAGTGAGGGAAACTAATTTAGAACTCGTCGAGCCCGCCAACATATTCGTCGATCCCTCCGAAACATGTCTCTCCAAAATCCAGCGCGTCCAGCCCTCATCCATCGAAGGAACGAAAGATTTGTAAAGTCCAATGGGTCTGGGCAGACAAGGACTTAACAAACCGCACCTTTGATAGACGTTGAGATCGACGCTGTATCTTCTTAACTTCAACGTTCGCGCCGGACCGGTAAACCGTCTCACGTCAACTCCATATAAGAGTGGCAACGTATGAGCAGTGACGTCGTAAGGAGAAATAGGATGTCCTTCGCGGTCTAACAGATTAGGATAACGTTGAGACTCCAGTAGCGTCTTTGCAAATGCGCCGTAGGGCTGATCGAGAAAAATGATGAAGTCGCCGGTATTAGCATTTGTGCTTCCGCGAGTTACCTGGTGAATCTCTACTCCGCCTTCCTCGAGGATTTTTATTAAACCAAGCGTGGCAGCTTGATTACCGGTTTTGTTGGAAATCACGAATGGTGGCGCGTGTGTTCGCAGCACAGCTTCGTTACTGATGGCATAAAACCTACTAAGCCAGCTCTGTCGATTCTGGGACGCATGTTTTAATAACGTGAACGCCGCAGTTGTCATGTAGTTCGTGATGTCGCGCAAGCCCCATTCGCCACCACGCCAGACTGGCCCAAACCTCTCAGATTCTTTTTGCGGGTCGTAACCTTCGCGGGAACGCAATTGATCAAACTTAACCGTTAGCGGAGATGCAATCCGTGCTGATGCCGTCTCGGAAAGGATTCTTACGCCGCCGTGGTAATGCGAATAAGCGCGAGCTGGCGTCCACGCGTCGTAAGTCGATCCAGTGGTAATGCCCTCAAAACCTGCACGGCGCATTTCGCCGGCTACCCAGTTGCCCAGCTGTGTGTAACCTTCGACGAGTTGCTTCGGAACATTTGGTTCAACTGGCGGCATGTAAGGCGGCAAGAAGAGCCGAGAACCGAATTCACCTTGCTGATGGATGTCATGCACGATCTGCGGGCGCCAAACATTATGAATTTTGCTGATCGCGATCTTTGTCTCAACCTGGGTGAACGCGTACCAGTCGCGATTATTATCGTGACCGACATATTTATGGTACAGCTCAGGCGGACCGGTGCCTTCGTAGGGCGTCCCGAGAGTTTTGTTATACCAATTTTTGACAATATCAACGCCGTCAGGATTTAGTGATGGGACCAGCAGGATAATGGTGTTTTCCAGTATGTCTTGAATTTCAGGCTCGTTGGAGGATGCCAGCCGGTGCGCAATCAACATGCTCGAAAGATAAGAGCCGACTTCGGTTGAGTGGATGCCGCAGGTTATGAGAACGATCGTCTTCCCCAGCCGGATTAGTTCAGCAGCTTTGCGGCCGCGCGTGGCCGCAGGTCCAAGCTTTCGGGGATCAGCCAGCTCGCTTTGTATTCGCTTGTAGTAGTCCAGCTTAGCCAGGTTTGCGGGCGAGCTGATAGTAGCCATTACAAAAGGGACGTCCATCGTTGACTTGCCCAAAGCTTCGAATTTGACTCGATTACTGGCCTGGTCCAGCTTCTCAAAATAGGTAAGTACCTGATTCCAACTAGCCAGTTTTCGATCGTCGCCGGGGCTGAAACCCAATACTTCCGCCGGGGCCGGGATCGTATTTATTGCCGGGACGTTGGTTCTATTCAGGTTGTGCTGGCGTTGCGCGTTAGCTAGTGGAAGTGAAACGAGCGGGAAGAGAAGCGAGAGAACAAGAAATAGAGAACGTAGGCGAATCCGCATTAAGTTTGTGTCGTCCCAGGAAGATTTGAAAACAAGTTAGTGTAAACGAAAACGCTTTGAAGTGGCACCGTTGTGTCCCGGTTCGGACAGGACCACTGGTATATGAAACCTCCACGAGTCTAACTTGCCCTGACGCACGCCAGCCGTGTAAAGTAGCGGCGTTTTTAACCCCTAAGATCTCCCAGAACTAACAATTTATCGGAGGTGACTTGAATGTCCACTGAAGGTGTTGACTCTGCTGAGGCTGCGCGAGCACAGGGGTTTCCTGATCGGACTGGCTGGAAGCCGGACAATCCTTACCTTGCCAATTTCCGTCCCTTCATTCCTCCGAACGTTGTCATCCCCGAGCTTACACTTCGCGCCATCATCGTAGGAACGCTACTCGGCATTGTCTTCGGCGCGTCGTCACTTTACCTCGTCTTAAAAGTTGGCCTTACGGTAAGCGCGTCAATCCCAGTGGCGGTGATCTCAATCACGCTCTTCCGAGTGCTTTCAAAGCTTGGAGTTAAAAACGCCACCATTCTGGAAAATAACATTGTCCAGACGGCCGGCTCGGCCGGTGAATCAATCGCGTTTGGTCTTGGCGTCACGATGCCTGCAATTCTGATTCTGGGTTTCGACCTCGATATCATGCGGGTAATGTTGGTCGCTGTGCTTGGTGGGCTGCTGGGCATTCTAATGATGATCCCGTTGCGGCGTGCTCTGATTGTGGCCCAGCATGGAGTTCTGAAATACCCCGAAGGGACTGCTTGCGCGGAAGTGTTAAAGGCCGGCGCTTCCAAAGAATCGCTGGACGCTGCTCACAAGGATCCGTTATCTGCGAAAGTGGCGGATCAAGCGACTATCGGTGGCAAAACCATCGTCGCTGGATTCGGAATAGGTTTCGTCTTCTACGCGCTACAGCAGATTTTCAAAACCTGGAAAGAAATTCCCCAGAAGGTTTTTGGGGCACCTTTTCAGGCTGGCTCAATTTCAATCGAGAACAACCCAGCTTTGCTTGGTGTGGGTTACATAATAGGCCCACGGATCGCCTCAATCATGTTTGGGGGCGGCGTGCTGTCTTATCTAGTGTTGATTCCGATGATCAAGTATTTCGGCGAGGGCTTGGTGGGCCCGCTGCCGCCGGGAACAAAGGCGATCTCCCAAATGTCCATCGATGGGAAGGACAGCATTCAGAGCACCTACATTCTTTACATTGGCGCAGGCGCAGTTGCGGCAGGCGGAATTATCAGCCTCGTGCGAAGCATGCCGATTATCTGGAGCGGTATTAAGGGCGGTCTTGCGGATTTGCGTGGCAGTCAGGCTGCAAGGGCGAGCGCCTCACGCACCGATCAAGATCTGTCGATGAGGTTTGTTATCGGCGGCATCATTGTCATGCTCGCGGCAATCATGTTGGCGCCGCAGCTTAATCTGCGATTCAACATTCTCGGCGCGCTACTCATAGTTGCGTTTGGTTTTCTATTCGTAACGGTGTCATCGCGTCTTACGGGCGAAGTGGGTTCTTCATCGAACCCTATCTCCGGCATGACGGTAGCCACCCTGCTGCTGACCTGTTTGGTATTTCTAATTATCGGCTGGACCACACCGCCTTATTTCGTCACGGCGCTTTCAATCGGAGGTATCGTTTGCATCGCCGCCTCAAACGGAGGCACAACTTCGCAGGATTTGAAGACGGGTTTCCTCGTCGGAGCCACCCCGAGGAGCCAGCAGATTGCTATCCTCATCGGCGCGTTGGCTTCGGCACTGGTGCTTGGTTACATCCTGCTTTGGCTTAACCAGGCGTCGACCGTTTATGTCCCGGCAACTGATACCAAGAATGTCACCCTTCCTGCCGGTTACCGTTTCGATCCGGCAGGATGTGAACAGAGCGGCGGTCAGCCAAAACGTGAACAGCATGCCGGCGCCAGCTACATCGTCTGTCACCAAACGGACACAAACATCGGCACCACAGGTCGATACCTGGTCAACGATCAGGGCATGCCCGCATTTCTGGTTGATCCCGGTATCAACGGAGTCATCACCACCACGCCAGAGGGTCATAGTGTCGCCAAGTACAACGCGCCTAAGGCGACGCTGATGTCCTACATCATCAAAGGGATTCTTAGTCGGGAACTTCCCTGGGGGCTTGTCTTACTTGGCGTGTTCATTGCCATCGTGCTGGAGTTGGCGGGCATACCTTCGCTTGCCTTTGCAGTTGGCGTTTACCTGCCTGTCTTTGTGTCAGCGCCCATATTCGTGGGCGGCATGGTCCGTCTCGCGGTAGATAAATATTTGCGGCGCAAATTTGCCAACGACAAATTGACCGAAGAGCAGTTCGTAGCCGAAACGGACAAGAGTCCAGGAGTCTTGCTGGCGTCCGGTTACATTGCGGGCGGGGCTCTCGCAGGAGTAGCGTACGCATTTCTAAATCTTAGCGAGAGTATCACTGCCAGACTGAACGGATTTGAAGACTGGTCGAAAGCGAATAACGCATTCTACCTGGGCCCAAATGCTGGTCTTTTGGCCCTGATTCCGTTTGCCATTATTACGGTGGTTTTGTACTTAGTGGGTCGAGAAGTACTCCTGAAGCCTAAACCCTTCTCAACCAGAAGTGACTAAATCGCGAAGCACTTTTCGGCTTTAACTTCCGAGCCGAATCGTGTAACTTTTGATTGTTTTTCGCAAGGCGCGCTGCTAAGCCGAGGGCGCGCCTTGTATTTGTAGTCCACTAAACAGGGTAAGTTCATGACTCTCTATCGTTTGTTTTTATTCCTCTTCCTTGTCTTCGTGCTCCAAGGTATCCCGAGGTGGGATGCGGTGGCCCAGGTTCCTACGAGGTCGCCGTCGGACACGGTGCGTGAGTTTTACAAATCGATGCGCGAGAAGAAATTTCGCGAAGCCTTTGCAGTCTCGATTTATAAGCCAGCCATCGATCCTTTGAAGCCCCAGGAGTTTGAAGATCTAAAACCCGACTTTGACAGGATGTCGGTAGCGGTGAGCGAGAGAGTTCCGGAAAAACTCGAGATAACCGGTGAAAAGATCAACGGCAACGATGCGACTGTGTTCATCAAAGTGCTGGATGCGGAAGGCAAAGAGAAGATAGAACCTGCGATGCTGATCAAGCTCGATGGGATTTGGATACTTGGGGACCGCGAGAATCTTGAGCTGGTGAAGAAGGCGGGCCGGCAGTTTTTCTTTAATGCAAGAATCGATGCACATCACAATGATGTTCAGGATATGTTGACCCGGATTACACTCGCACAAGTAGTATACAGCCAACAGCACAACGGTCTGTTTGGTGATCTTGCCACGTTAATCGCCGCGGGATTGGTTCCAAAAGATGTTGAAGGTACCGAGTCGACGGGTTATCGCTTTCGCGTAAATTTAGGTGCTGGAGGAAAGAGCTGGAGTGCTGCGGCCGAGCCCGCGCAGTATGGCCGCACCGGCAAACTCTCTTTTTACCTCGATGCTTCCGGCGTTAGAAGTGGTGATACCGGGGGTAAGCCTCTTTCACCGACGGCCAGGAATTAGCAATTCTTAGATATTTCCAAGCAGGGAACTAAATCAATGAAGTCCTCGCCTCCTCCTCCTAACCTTAGCAATTTTAGAAAGACGACTGCGTTCTTGTTCTTCGCAGTCATATTGTTGGCGACCGTCGCTGTTTCCCAGGCGCAATCCGGCTCGAATACACCAATCAGACCACGCCCGGCACTAGGGCCGGCTTCGACGGGCAACTCATCAGCTAATGGACGCGTTGTTTACAAGGACAACTCCCAGCCTTTGAAGGGCGCCAGGGTAAGAATTTTTGCCGCGAATGATTCAGGTAACAGTGTTGGGCTCACCGCGGTCACCAATGACCGGGGCGAGTTTCGCGTGGGAAACCTTGCGGCCGGGAAGTATTACGTCTCTATTGAAGGAAAGGGCATCGCTCAGCCGAGTGGATTCGGAATGAAACTACCCATCCCGATTTCGGCGATTCCGAGGCGCGAAGACTTCGACAATATTGTGCCGCGACATGACGCTCAGTTCACAGTCGACGGGAACGACACCGTTGAGGTTGAAATCAAAATAGCGCGCGGCGGCACGATCACCGGGAAAGTGCTCCGGCCAAATGGAGCCCCGGTCGCAAATGTGGCTGTTAGTCTGGTTTCTAGGGGTGGCAATTCCAATGGGCCATACATGTCGCAGTTTTCAACCAGCACTGACAAAGACGGTATTTACAAAATTGAGAATCTACCGGAGGGAGACTACGTAGTAGGCGCGGCTATTGAGGATAAGAGTGCGAACTTCGATATCCGGGCGCGGCTACGTGGGGAATCGCAGGTAGTTACGTATCACCCCGCATCGATTTCAATCCGCGACGCGATTGCCGTAAACATTGCTCCCGGGCGGGAAACTGCAGGTGTAAACGTAACTTTAGTTCCGCGTTCGACCTTCGCTGTGTCTGGAAGTGTTATGCGGCAACGAGACGCGACCCCTTTGGTTGGTGCGACCGTGCTCCTGCGTAATAAGGAAGCTGACCTTGGAGGCTCGCTTGTTCCTGGCATGGGCCAACGCTCAGTGCGCACAGATGCGGAAGGTCGCTGGTCCTTCAACAACGTGATGGAAGGGTCATACATTGTTACGGCGTTAGCGCCGACGTCGCGATCACCGCGTCTGCCAGGGGAGGAACCTCCAGATCGTGAGCAAGCGTTTCGCGAATCGCGTCAGCGGTTTCTAGTGTCGCAACAGGAAATCGTTGTCGCGGGCTCAGATGTGACCAGCGTGTCGATGGCCATTAGTGGTCCTGGTTCGATTGTTGGTCGCGTTGAGACGGACAATGGTGCGCCCTTGCCGTCGGATCTTGTCATTTTCTTTGAATTGGTGGGCCAGGCGAATCGGCCCGGACCACCCATGCCGGTACGCGTTCGACCAGACGGCTCATTTGCAGTGGCAGGGATTCAGGGCGGCGAGGTGAATTTCGCCTTAGCTCTCCCTCCCAACTCGAGATATTTCATTAAGTCACTTAGTGCCCATGGATCTGATCTGTTCCGTGTCCCGCTAAGAATTGAGGAGGGCGCAGATGCTGGGCCGGTTCAAGTAGTGATTTCGCAAGAGGTCGGTCTCATAACTGGGCGATTGATTGCTCAGAATGGCCAGCCGACGGACGACGTTGTTGTCTTGCTGGCGCCAGTTGACCCCGCAAAGCAGCGCTTCCGCACCTCTTATCTCACTTCGAGACCTGGCGCGGATGGCAGTTTTTCCCTCACAGGAGCCCCGGGTGAATACTTTGTCTTTGCGCGTAGACGGGATGACCTTCCGGGGATTGTCACCGAGGAATTCGTGAGAACAGCGGCTCAAAATGCGCAGCGGATAGTGCTTGCCCCAGGAGAACAAAAGCGTTTGGAGCTTCGCTTGGACTAGCTTTTAGACTGGAGCCGCCGCAGCGCCTCGACATTTTCTGTTGCGCGGTCACTTCGTCCTCACTAGAATGGATCTGCGACCTTTCCCGACTCGTCCCTAGTGCCCCTCCTCAACTCTGGTTCGAAACGCTGCAATAGCGGCGAGCCCCAAATCATAAGTTAGGGGCCACAGAGTAGTTCATCTCCCAGGCAGACTGACAGTTGATCTTGACCAAGGCCGCGGTTATGTCTCGACCTCATAAGAGGGCATCTTCAGGAGTGGATAATGGAACTAGCCCGTTCAATAGTCTCGCGAGTACGGCAGTTTGTTGGTGATCGCCGTCGGGCGAGGCGGGTGCGGGTTCGTCTGCCTTTCAAAATTTCAATCGCCGGCGCGGTCAAGAATCAAAACGGATCTAAGAAGATAAACATTCTTAGGGGACATACCCTGGACTTGAGCCTCACTGGAGTCGCACTAATAGTTCCGACGATAATTGTCGGCGAACATCATCTGGTAAATGAAAACCGCAATTTGAATGTGACCCTCGACCTTCCTGACGGCCCTGTCGAGATGCACGTTGCCGCGATACGTTATGAGAGTCTTGACGAGCATAAGACGGAGACAGGTTATCTGATCGGGGCGCGAATCATAGCGGTCGCTGAGGAAGGGCAAACTCGCTTCCAGGCATACCTTTCCAACCTACTGGGCTCGTAACTGTCGTACTCAACCAAAACGAAGCCAACCAAAGAACTCGGGAACGTGGAAATCAGGTTCTTCAGTGTACGTTGGTCGCCAGGCGAGGTAGCGTTCGTTTCCAGTTCCTACACATCGAAACAAATTAACCCGCCAGTCGTCGCCTTCACTCGGTTTTGGAATAGCAACACTCCAGGGAACGCTTATGCGAATGGTGAGCTGGTCATCGAGCAGGCGAGCGGCAGCAGTCATTCCAGATTGAAAATTCCAGTCCGTTTCGCGTCCTTCGGGTAGGAGGCGAATCCTTAGATCCAGCCAGGCGCCGTTGGGTGCTGCCTCAAACTCGAAATAAGAATTAGGCGCACTTGCATCTGGAGCGAGAAAGATTTCGCAGACGTCTGTGTTCCATAGTCCGATGGTTTTTGTACGGGCATTTGCCAGAGGGTTAATTAACGGTGGGACTGGTTGCTTACAGATAAAACGCACCTCGAGCGCGTTCGGTGACCAAACAATGCGCGCTTCGGCATGCTGAGTTGACGGGGCTTCCTCACCTGACCAGCGTTGCTTGATCGTAATTGGTTCGGCCTGACTCCACGCAGGATGATCGAAGCCCTCAGAGGGAATGTCGTCATCCGAGAAATACGCCGTGACAACCTTTCCAGCCATCACAGCAGACCTCGCACCCAGCCACCATCAACCTGCAATGTAACCCCGGTGATGTACGAAGCCCGCTCCGACGCCAGAAAGGCCACGGCGGCGGCAATTTCCTCAGGCTGGCCGATTCGGCCCATCGGTCCCTGCGTCGCCCACGAAGCGATTATTTCTTCTCGCGTTTTCCCCAGCACCTTGCTGCGCGCCTGGGCAAGTTCCTCCTGGCGCTCTGTCAACGTATACCCGGGCGCCACGTTGTTTACCGTTACACTGTCCGCGGCGACCTCGGTGGCAACTGTCTTTGCCCATCCTGTAAGGCCCGCCCGCACGGTGTTTGATAGAATCAGCCCATCAACGGGCTGCTTGGCTGAAATGGAAGTGATGTTGATGATCCGTCCCCATTTCTGTTCACGCATTCCCGGCAACACTAACTGCGCAAGCCGAATCGCTGAGAGCGCGTTCAGCTCAAAGGCTTTGCGAAACATATCCAGATCCGTCTGGGTGAAAACTGCTGCAGGTGGGCCGCCGGCATTGGTCACCAGGATATCAATGTGGTCGGCACGTTCCCGCGCCAGACTCACAAAACGTTCAATGGCCTTCTGATCGGTAACGTCCGCCCCAATCCCGGCAACGCTGGCACCCGTTTCATCATGAATCTTTTGTGCTGCTTCACTAGCTCGGCGCTCATCGCGTGAACAAAGAAATACCCGCGCGCCTTCCATCGCCAGTTCGCGGGCGGCCGCATACCCGATGCCTTTACTTGCAGCCGCCACTAACGCGACTCGATCCTTAATGCCAAAGTCCATTGCGTCACTCCAGACTAGCGTTCCGCCCAATCAACACGCGTCTCAAGGTAATTATCTTAAGATTTCGGAAGGGGACCATTCACTCTTTGCTGGAGCTCGTGCAAGCAGGCCTCCAAAAGCTGGTTCGGATCCTCTTCCTGAAACACTCGAGCGCTGGTTGTCTTAGAAAACTTCTCTAGCAAATAGTCAGCTTCGTCAGCGACCCCACCCGTGTTTCTCAAACACCCGATGACTTTTCCCTCATCATGAGCAATCGTAAACTCATTGAGCGAACCCATCGCCCCGGCGATAAACAACACGATATCGCACGACCTCACCAGCACAACATTTCGGCCTTTTAAACCAAACCCGGTATAGATAATTAAATCGCACGCGTCTAACGGTAGTTTGTATTCTTCGACGTGCTCCCGGGGATTGCTGGCTGGGGAAATGCCAACGTGGAAACAACCCAGGTCATGCGCGGATTTGCCGACAACGTAAACAATGCCGGTTGTGGCGCCGGTCAGGAGGCGCAAATCGCGCGAAGCTATTGCATGGGCTAGCTTTTCAGCTCTTTCGACTAAAGCATCTCTTTCTCGAGATTGGGAGGCCTCCGCAGCGGAGCCCATAAGCCCTATCGTGATCCTCATATGGCGGCTTGGCATTTTAACTTAAATAGATTCCGGTTGAGCCAAACGCAATTGCTAGGGCGCGACACCTTCAACTTGTTCCGGAGGCTGGACATTAAGCGGGCCTTTCTCCTCCTCGGTATCCCACCATCGTTGGGTGGCGAACCAAATCAGGCCCGGAATCATGAAGAACGCGCCAATTCCAATCGCAACCGCACGAGGGGAGAGTCCAAACCGATCGAGTAATTCGCCTGTCGCATAGTTCGAAATAGCCATGGTCAGGGTGAGCAGCGCGAGCTCTGCGGCAAACACGCGCCCACGAAAATTATCTTCTACCCCGCGCTGCAGTAGGACGGTGGAAAAAACCCAAAGAATGCTTCCGCCACAATGCGCAATCCCGAGGACGATCAAGGCGAAGACGAAATTCGTGGCGGCGCCGAAGGCCATATAAAAGGCTCCGCCTATCAGAAACGCAATTCCAATGAGTACCTGCATTTGCCGTTTGCCTTCGCCGGCATAACGGCGCGCGACAATTGGTCCGACAGCCGTACCTATTCCACGTGCGGCAAAAAGAACACCGATTCCTGTGGCAGCGCTATTAGCAACGGGAAAGATCTTCTCTCCAAAGACGGCCAGCAGCGTCAGGATTCCACCGCCTAAACCCCAGGCCGGTTTCACCAGCAACAAGGCGAGCACGGCCGGTCGCCGCTTGACGTATCTTGCGCCCTCAACTGTCTCGGTAATTCCCAACGCCCGATCCAGACTCAGTTTTCGTTTTTCACGCGGCGGCCGTTTCGGCACGCGAACACTCGCGATCAAGGCGGCGGAAAGTAGATAAGTGAGAGCGTCAAGAATAAAGGCGACATCGGTACCAAACCAGCCGGTTACGACACCTCCGATCGCGGCACCCAAAGTCAGCATGGCGGACCACGTGACTGAAGAGAGGGCATTCGCAGCTACCAGCTCCCGATCGGAAACGATAGAGGGAATTGCCGCAGTTTTTGCAGGCTCAAAAAAAGTCGAAAACGAAAGCTGAAGTACCGTCAAGACATAAATCAACCACAATTGATCGGCACGGCGAACAAACAAAAATCCTATTACAGTCGCCGCCCTAAGCAGGTCAGAGACGATCATGATCGACCGCCGGCTGAAACGATCCGCCAACACTCCAGAGAGCGAGCCAAATACAAAACTGGGGACAAATCGAGCAACCATCAACAAGCCAATGTCGCGACCTGACCCGGTTAGGTTGAGGATGATTGTGTAAAGGGCAATTGTGTTGAACCAATCGCCCATTTGGCTGACAACCTGTCCGAGCCACAGTTGTCGGAAGCCGCGATTAGTTCGCAACAGCTCCCTGTAGCCCACCGGGGTATTGATCGTTAGTCGTTTACGGGTTGAACGGCCCAATTATTTGACTCGCGAAATGACTGAACGGTCAGTTTCGGCTTCAATCTGCGCGGTATTTGCGAAGAGCAATCCCGAGGTTGCCCTTCCATTTACACATTGTCAACCAACTGATTAAGCAGGTTGACTGAATGCCCAATGTGACCTGTCAAACTGCCTCTTACAAAGACTTCTCAGAAATCTAATTTTCGCGCTTCCAAAAAAGTCTCAGTAACTCGGCAGTTTCTTAATGTCGAGAGTCTTTCTCAACACGGCACAACAATTGAAAAAGGAAGTGCGCGGCTGAGAAGCTCAAGGCTTCAACGGGCTCTCCGCACGGAGTCCGAGCCGCCCCAAATTTCTTAAGAGTGGTGTAGCAACAATGTGCAAAAGAGCGAAATGCAACGCCATCTTGACAAGGTACTCACCCAGCACGGCGAGCCCAAGCGTCGCCGACTTGCCCCCAAGCCCTACCGGAAGCAGGCTGAGTTGCTCCCAGCCTTGCTTCCGGTCGCAGACGTGCCCATGGTCTGCTAATGCAAAGCAAAGAAACGCGGCACCGAAACGCTGTTGGAGATTGGTCAGGCCAGCCGAGGAGCTTGCATGAACCTACTCGACATCTCCCATTCCCATATGCGCCCAAAGGGTTACCGGATGATCATGATGGCCGGTGGCGCCTTTGTCGTGGCATGGGCCATTAGTCAAGCATTTTCACTAGCTCTACTTAGCATCACGATATTCGCCGGTGCCCAGGTCGTTTACCTCGCCTGGTTCAGGCTCGTCGCAAAGACCCGCGAGACGGAGGACCTGAGTCGCATACATTTCGCAACAGCTGAGGCCCTCGCCACGGCAATAGACGCGAAGGACCAAACCACTCATTGCCACGTACGTCGAGTGCAGCTGTACGCAGCTGGAATGGGTGAGGTCCTTGGTCTTTCGAAGGCTGAGATAGCTGCGTTGAAGGCAGGAGCGTTGCTTCACGACGTCGGCAAACTGGCTGTTCCCGCTCACATCATTAACAAGCCTGGCAGATTGACTCCGGCCGAGTTTGAAAAGATGAAGATCCATACGACGGTTGGCGCTCAGATTCTCAGTCGAATCGATTTTCCCTATCCCGTAACGCCCATCGTGCGACATCATCATGAACAGTGGGACGGCCTCGGTTACCCTGACGGTTTAAAGGGAGATCAAATTCCCGTTACCGCTCGCATTATTTCAGTCGTTGATTGTTTTGACTCGGTTAGAGAAGACCGTCCATTCAGACGGGGCATGACCCGCGATGAGGCAATGGCTTTCTTGCTACGCGGCTCCGGAACCCATTTCGATCCACACGTCGTCGATTTGTTCATCAAACACTTGCCACGTTTCGAAGCGCAAATAGCCGCACTTGGATTGCCACAACAATTGCCCGCAAATGAGTCGCACGAACCATTCGCTCTAAATGAGGTGGATATGGCCCAGACAAGAGAGCGAGGCTCGTTTATGGCTTATGATCAAATTAAGAGTGCCCACCAGGAGGTTTATGCGCTATATGAAATAGCGCGCACGTTTGGTTCATCGCTCGATGTGCGAAACACGCTCGAGGTTCTGGTCGATAAGGTGGGTCACGTTGTTCCTTTTGATAGTTGCGTGGTCTACCTTTATGACGAAGTGAAAGGCTATGCCACAGCCGCACACGTTGCGGGCAGGAACGCGAAGCAGTTGGCAGCGAAGCAAGTCGCACCCGGCGAAGGTGTCACAGGATTTGCCCTTGCCAATCGTAGTGCGATTAACCAACTCAATCCGAGCCTTGATTTTGTCGGACTGGAAGTTGAACGCGAGTACCGCTCAATGGCCTCGTTGCCGTTAATCAAAGATGACATGTTGCTGGGGGCACTGTCCGTTTACTCTATCGACCTTGGGCATTACACAGACGATCATATGCGTCTGTTGGAGACAGTGACCAGACTGGCATCGGACGCATTGTCAAATGCCATGCATCATGCTGAAGCCGAGTCGAATGCCCTAACCGATCCGCTAACCGGCTTGCCCAACGCGCGTTATCTTGCGCTTCGTTTTGATGAGGAGGCGTCGCGAGCGCGACGCACCAGTCGGCCCTTCCAGGTTGTGATGTTGGATCTGGACGATTTCAAGATCGTTAACGACACATTCGGTCATAAAACAGGGGACCAAATGTTGCGCGAGATGGCCCGGATAATTCAGGGCCAACTACGTGAGTATGATTTCCTGGCACGCTATGCCGGTGACGAGTTTGTCGCCGTCGTTCAGGAACTGGTTGGCAATCAAGTGGAAGACTTACGTCAACGAATTGAAAGAGCTGTGTCAGAGTTCTCTTTAAGCGTGCGTGGCAACGGACACGCGCGCGTCGGCATAAGTATTGGCACCGCCACCTTTGGTCTCGAGGGCGAAACGCTGGATCAACTCTTAGTTGCAGCCGACCAGGCGATGTATCGCGCTAAGTCTACTCATAAGCTCGAAAAAATCTCGAAACAGGCTGAACTTAGTGTCGCCCGTGTGGTTGACCTCGAAGGTGACGACCTCAGCTCCGCTTCTGTCAACTGACTCTTCCTTTCTTCTCACCCCTTCCTTCCGCGTTGGTTATTGTTGAGTTGGTGCTCTCCAATCGACCATCTTGACATTCCCCTACTCCTTCGCTTTCAATCGTTAAAGAAGCTGCACGGCTTAATTCGGGCGACCGAGCACCTCGCATGCTTTTGGCCACCGTCACGCAGGCCAGCGTCTTTGGTGAGGATTGAAGCATGCCTCCTGCAACTACCGCGAGAGATAGTGCGACCGTTCTAATTGTCTGTGAGGACGATAACGCTTGTGCGAGTCTTCTCCGCGGTTTCGAAAGCGCCAGTTACCGTGTAGTAAGTGCGTCGGATGCTTCATCGGCGCTACGCCTGCTCCAACAAACGCCTGCAGATCTCGTTTTGCTTGATTTGAGCATGACTCAATTAGATGGTTTGGCGCTCTGCCGGCTGCTTCGTTCCCAACCTGGAATAACTAAAGTCCCCATCATCGCGCTTTCGAACCCTACAGTTGCCGGGCAGGAAGCTGAAGCCCTAGCAGCAGGAGCGGACGATTCCATTAACAATGGTTCTTCAGTTGAGGAAATCGTTTCCCGCTCGGCGACCTATTAAGATCGGCACAGAGGGAGTGGGCCTTAATCGATACCAATCGGGAATTAAGGTTTCTCGCTGATTTGGGTCGGGGCCTGTTGCGGGCACTCGAGCCTGATCAGTTGGTGAGGCGAGTGGCAGGTGCTACTTACGAAGGGACCGCCGCGACGTTGTGTGCGGCAGTTGTGAAACTTAGCGACCAGAATGAAGCAGTGTGCGTTTTTGACCGCGAAGGCAGTGCTGAAGATTCTTCATTGTTACGCGCGGACCTGTTGCAAAGTTGGTTGGGCTCCTCGCCGGCGGAGCCGGTTCTTATTACCGATCAAAGCGTCTTCTTTCTAACTGACGATTCCCATAGAGTTGAGTATTCGGCCCCGCTACGGTTTCGGGGGCGCGCTCAGGGCGCGTTGATTGTAGGCTTTGACAAACGAGAGGATTGCGATGAGACGGTGTGCCGGCTGGTCGATGCAGCTGCTCAACAAGCGGCTTTGGCGGCGCACATCTCCTCGCTTTATCAGACTGCGCGCGAGGCTTCTGCGAACCTGGCAGTTGAAGTAAAACGCCAGACCGCACAGGTCGAGGCACAACGCCGGTTTATTGAGGCGATTATCGACAGCCTCCCGCTGTCCCTTTACGCGATTGACCGCGAATACAAGATTGTTGCCTGGAACCGCAATCGCGAGCTGGGCGAACTTGGTATTCCTCGCGGCCTGGCATTAGGAAAGAATATTTTCAGCGTATTGACGAGGCAGAAACGAGAACTACTCGAGAGCGAGTTTTCTCGCGTGTTTCACAGTGGAGAAATCGAGCGGATTGAACACGAAACTCTGAATGCGAATGGCGATGTGACCCATTGGTTGATTAGCAAAATTCCGATGTGGATTGACCGTAGCGGTCAGGTATCTCATGTAATAACGGTTGGTGAGGACATCACTGACCGCGTTGAAGCAAATAGAGCGGTAGCGCGCGCAGAGAAACTTGCGGCAATAGGCCGCCTGGCGGCCGGTGTGGTGCATGAAATAAATAATCCGCTGGCCACCATTTCTGCGTGTGCCGAAGCGCTCGAATCTCGCGTAGCTGAAGGCGTTTTTGAAAAGTCACCGGCCGTTGACGATCTACGAGAATACTTGGGTTTGATTCGGAGCGAGGCTTTTCGTTGTAAGACAATAACTAATGGGTTACTCGATTTTAGTCGCACTCGCTCTACTGAATACACTGAGGTGGATTTGGGAAATGTGATCTCATCGGCCGCGCGATTACTTTCGCACCAGAAGCGTGGGGACCGAATAGAATTTCGCATTGACACTCCGCCAGACTTGCCTGTCGTTTCAGGAGATCCGGGCCAGTTGCAGCAGGTAATAATCGCCTTGGCGAGTAATGCAATAGACGCAATGCCCATCGGCGGCATCCTTAAGATTACCAGCAGACGGCGCGAAGAAAACGTCTTTGTAGAAGTTAGCGATACGGGTGCAGGGATTCCCCCTGAGAACACAGGGAAAATATTCGAGCCATTTTTTACTACCAAGGAATTGGGTAAGGGCACTGGTCTTGGCCTGGCAGTTTGTTATGGTATCTTAACTGAGCATGGCGGCAGCCTCGATGTGCAATCCACAGTTGGTGTTGGTACTACTTTCACGATTACCCTCCCGGCAATAAAGCACGACGGAGAAACGCAGGCTTGAACGAACAAAACGTAGCACGAATTTTGATTGCCGAAGACGAAGCAAACCTTCGACTCGTGTTGCAGAAGGAGTTGGAGCGTTTAGGTTATCGCGTCCAGGCTGCTCCTGACGGCGAGGCCGCGTTACGCAAGCTCGAAGAAAGCAATGTGGATGTGCTGCTGTGCGACATCAACATGCCGCGAATCGACGGCATGGAAGTACTTCGGCGTGTACATGAACGGCCAAACCCTCCGGAAGTAATTATGTTGACCGGGCAGGCAACGGTGGAGACCGCGGTCGAGGCTATGAAGTTGGGAGCCTACGATTACCTCACCAAGCCTTACAGCATTACAGAGTTGGACGTGCGGGTAAAACAGGCTGCAGAAAAGCGCCGCCTGCGGGTCGACAACCTCCGCCTACGCGAACAATTGGCCCGTCAATCCGGACTGCCTAACATCGTTTCCGTTTCCAAAGCGATGAAGGAGGCCATTCGTCTGGTCGAGCGCGTGGCGCCCTCCGACGCCTCGGTCTTGATAACGGGTGAATCAGGCACCGGAAAGGAACTGATTGCCCAAGCCATTCATCGCTTGTCGAATCGCGCAGAGGGTTCTTTCATTGATATCAACTGTGCGGCATTTCAGGAGTCGCTGCTGGAGTCGGAACTCTTTGGTTACGAGGCAGGCGCGTTTTCAGGGGCAAAGGGACGGAAGTTGGGTCTCATTGAACTAGCTGACGGGGGCACGCTGTTCCTTGATGAAGTTACGGAACTCCCGGCGCAACTGCAGGCGAAGCTGCTACGTGCCATTGAGACGCGGACCTTTTTCCGCGTCGGAGGAGTGCGCAAGGTAGAGGTGAATGTGCGTATTGTTGCTGCCACCAATCGTAATTTGGATTCAGTTGTCGGCGACGGATCCTTTCGATCCGATCTTCTCTACCGTATAAACGGTTTCCAAATAGATCTGTCTCCACTTCGTGAGCGCCCTGAGGATGTCGAACCGCTTGCTCGATATCTCTTGAATGAGGTTGGAAGTCCGACGCCGCCAGAGCTTGATTCGCAAGTTTTGGATGCCCTAAAGGCTTATTCGTGGCCAGGCAATGTGCGGCAGTTAAAGAACACGCTCGAGCGCGCGGTTATTCTATCCAGCAACGGCCGAGTAACTATTAGCGAGCTCCCTCCGGAAATCACCCGGCCTGCTGCCTCGCCGATGTTCTACCCCGCTGCAACACAACCTCCAGTGTCGACGGATTCGGTTGCTGCTCTTCCTTCTGCGCCAACTTCTTTGCGGGATGTGGAGCGCCAACAAATACTCTCTGCTCTGGAACAGACCGGTTGGCACCGGGGTAAGACTGCAGAAATTCTGGGCATCTCACCTTCCACGCTCTATCGCCGCCTCAGAGATTACAATCTGGAAAGCCGTCCTAGATAACGCATCGAGCCAAACTCAAAAGATCCCGCCTCAAGCCGAACCTTTTTTTCTTTTCCCGTCGACGAGGTTTTTGGCATACCGGGATGATGAATCCGGAGTCATTGCTTTAACCTCTTGCGATCGATCTTGCCGCGGTCATTTTTCGGAAGTGATGGAACAAACTCAACCCAGCGGGGATACTTGTATACGGCGAGGTGAGATTTGACGAATTCCTTGAGTTCCTGGACCAGCTGACTTGATTCTTCCTCTTTAGTGGCCAAGCTGCGCCCGCCATCACGCAACACCACAAATGCCTTAGGTTTAATAAGGCCATCGCCACCATCATGCCCCACCACAGCGCACTCAAGAACAGCATCGTGTTGCAGCAGGCAATTCTCGATCTCCGCCGGCGCAACATAAATCCCCGATACCTTCAACATGTCGTCGGTGCGGCCGTGATACCAGTAATATCCTTCTTCATCGACATGAAACTGATCGCCCGTAGTGCACCAGTCGCCCGCGAAAGTTTCCTTGGACTTTTCATGAGCATTCCAGTAACAGAGTGAGGTGGAGTCGCCCTTAACTTTTAGTGTGCCCATCTCGCCGGTTGGAACTTGATTGCCTGACGCATCAACTATTCTTGCTTCGTAACCATTAACTACTTTGCCCAGGCTTCCAGGCTTTACATCCTCCGGACGATTCGAGATGTAGATGTGAAACATCTCCGCTGAGCCGATCCCATCGCATATCTCCACGCCAAAGGTTTTTTTCCAGCGCTCGTAAAGTTCGATGGGCAAGGCTTCGCCTGCCGAGTAACAGAAACGAAGACTCGATAAGTCCCGAGTGGTCGGATCTCCGGCATTGAGCATCGAATTGATCATCGTAGGTACGGTGGTGAGGATTGTTGGCTTGTATCGTTCGATCATCTCGAACAGTTTTTCCGGCGTTGACCGCTCGGAAAAAAGCGCGGTTGCGCCTCCGACGGCAAACGGAAACAACAAATTCGTTCCGGTAGCGTAACCAAAGAATAGCTTTGGCACAGCAACTGTTAAGTCGTTCTCGCTAACTCCGATGGTGCGTTTCGCAAAGACTTCCGTGTTGAAGGGAAGATCATGTTGCAAATGTACCGCGCCTTTTGGATTGCCAGTAGAACCTGACGTGAAGAGCCAGATGGCGATGTCGTCCCGGTGAGTATCAGCGGGTGTGCATTCGTCAGAGACGCCCTTCATCGCCTCGTCAAACGAGGACCACGATGAAGGCTGCGCCTGGCCAGCATCAGCTCCTGTCACCAGCACTGCTCGCAGATACCGCGCGTTATGTGCCGCTTCGCGGAATGTTTCCCACAAAGACTGATGGATCACCGCCACGGGGGCGCGGGTGTAGTCAAGATAGTATTTGTAGTCTTCCGCCGGGAGCAGCGGATTGACCATGGTGATTACCGCGCCAATGCGCGCCGCGCCAAACCAGGTCCAGACAAACTCTGGGCAATCCGGCAGTGCGATCAAGATGCGATCTTCAATTTCTACTCCGAGCGATCGCAGAACATTACCGGCGCGATTAGCGTTGCGAGCCGCCTCGCCGTAGGTGTACCTGTCGTCTTCGTAGTAAAGGCAAATCTTATTTTCCCGACCTTCCTCCAGGTTGTGATAGAGGAAGTAGTCGGCCATGTTGAAGCGCTCAGGAAAGGAAATATTCATGGGCGGAATGCCGTGACAGTTTGTTAAGCGTGTCGAGAACAGGTCCTCAGGAAGCAGCGAGCGCAAGGCTGACAAATTTCTCTAATTGCTCTTGTTCGTCATCGCTCATGGAGGTAAAGCGTACTGCAAAACCTATCTCGTTAGCCTCTTCAACCACTTCCGCCCACGGATAGATTTGGGTTTCGTCTGGGAAAGTGATCTCGAGACGGATCAGTTCCTTCGGCTCCACTTGTCCCCCAGTCAAAACAAAACAGCCTGTTTTGCTGAGGTTGGTTACACTCGCCTCTTGTTGAGTTAATGCGCCTTCCCAACGTGCCGGCAGGTTCACCTTTGCTCGGGGTGCTCGTCGACGTTCGCTGCTCATAGTTAACTATAGTGCCGGAGCTTCAGCCCTTAGCAAAAGGACACCCGCCCTCTCCATGTTTCGTGTCGAGATAGGTTCGCGCCTCCCATATTTCGGGAAAAAACTTTTTATCGAGCGTGGTGCGCAAATAGCCAACGCCTTCGGAGCCTCCTGTACCGCGCTTGGTACCCACCATTCGCTCAACCATCTTGATGTGGTGCGAGCGCCAAAGTGAAAAGTATTCATCGTGTTCCAGGAGAGCTTCAGCCACTTGAAACTCTTCGAAGCGCTCCTCGAAATGGGTCAACACCTCCAGCAGCGCTTGAGTACGTTTTTGGTAGCGCAACTTACTTTCCCGTTCGTCACTCGTTGCCTCGGCCGCAGGAGCGTCGAAGCCACGTCTTCTTAGCGCCAAATAGAAAGCATCCGACAAAGTTGTCGAGGAAAAGCGCTTCGCTAAACGGTCATAAGCAAATTCATCCGACTGGAATTCGTTTAGAATATTCTCATGCCGTAACCCGGACGCAAATTCAATCTCACGAAACTGCATTGACTGAAACCCACTCGCCGGATTGAGCTCGTCTCGGAAACCCAGAAAACTGATCGGAGTCATCGTTTCCAGAATGTGAATCTGGTTGATCAGCAGCTTTTCAATTTCCACCACTCGCTGCAGCGCTCGCGCCGCCGCGGCCAGCCGGTCGTTGTCCAACAGACTTATCGCTGCGTCAATCTCATGAAGAATCTGTTTGAACCACAGTTCATAGGCCTGGTGTACCGTAATGAACAAGAGTTCGTCGTGATGTTGCGGATCCGAAAGACACTCCTGCAGGCCGATCAAATCCCGCACCTTCAGGTATGAATTGTACGAGAGCAGGGTATTCTTGCCGTAGTCTTTGGACATGATCTATTAAGCTGGAAAGCCCGGTGTTTCGCGCATGCGCCTCGCCTGGCCCAAGTGCCGTTGGGCATGAAAAACGGTCACGACAAAAGCATCGGCCAGGCTGTATCGCATTAGAGGAGTAACGGGTGATCGCAGCCGGACCTTGTTGTAGTTCACGCCGTTTGCAGCGCGCACAAAGTTTAATAACGCAGCTTGTTGTTCTAGAAATCGCTCCAAAGAGCCAGTGATGTTGGACTGCGCGGGACGGAAGGCTTTGGGCGCGGGAAAACCCCGCTTCGTTTGCGGCATAACCTGTCTCGCCAGCCAGCCGCCAACGAGGCTTGGCTTATAAGGCACCGCATCGTTAACCAGCCACTTTTCGCGGCCTCGCGAAATAGCACTGGACAAGTAGGGTTCGAATTGTTTGGTCGTCGTCGCGAGGTGGTCCAGACACTGCGCCATGCTCCATTTGTCTGGCGACGAGCTCCAATTGAGTTGTTCGTCGGAAAGGCCGGCCACTAACTGCCGGGCGTCAGCGCTGTTCTTCTCCGCTTGCTCGATAATCGTTTGCAAGAAGTCGGTTGATTCAAGAAATTGCTTCATCGCATTTGCAACCTTCTAAAACGCAGCGCCTACCTTTTCAACGGTAAACGCTTTACTGTCGCGAATCTCTTTCATTTCGGCGATAACCAGTTCCAACTCTTCATCTTTGGTGTAGAAATGAGGCGAGATGCGGACACCCGCGCCTGGCCGGAAATCTACAATAAACTCCCGCCGAATCAACTCCTTGGTTATGGCGCCCGCTTCATCGTGCCCGATGGTGATCGTGCCGCCACGGTCGGATGCGTCACGCGGACTGGTTACACGAAACCCGGCCTCTTCAGCCAATTCAATCAAGTGCGTGGTTTGCCGCACACTCTTTTCGCGAATTCGTTCGACGCCAATTTCGTTAATGATGCGGTAGCCCGACTGCGCCGCGTACAGCGCGGGAATGGCGGGTGAACCGTGTAGAAAGCGGGCCACGTTTGGCGCGTAGCGCATCTCAGTATCAAAGGCAAAGGGCTGTTCGTGCGCCATCCAGCCTGTGGTTTTCGGTTGCAGTTGCTGGTGTAGATCGGGACGAACGTACAGATATCCTGCGCCAGGACCTCCGCAGAGCCACTTCACGGACCCTCCCGTCGCAAAATCTACATTCAGGTCTTTAACGCTGAACGGTACCGTCCCCGCCGATTGGTAGGCATCCAACACCACCATCGCACCAACCTCATGAGCGCGTTCAGTTATGGCTTTGGCGTTTTGCAGAAATCCGCTCTTGAAAAGCACATGCGAAAAAGGAACCAGCAGTGTTTCTTCGTCGATCGCATCAAGGAATCGTTGCAGCGGAACCGTGATTCCGTCATCTGAAGCAACCGTTTCGATTCTGAGCTTGCCGTTGCGCGCGTGGGCTTCGTACACGTACATCACAGACGGGAAATTCAATTCCGAGTAGACGATTTTGTTTCTCTTTGGGGTGGGCTCCAGGCATGAAAGGATCAGCGATTGGCAAATCGAAACATTCTGGTGCATCACCACCGTACCCGGATCGGCGCCAATGATTTGAGCCACCTCGTTGCCGGTAGTGATGGGCATGTCCCACCAACCTTCGGCCCAGGCGCGCACCCCTCTCGTGGCCCAGGTCTCGGCATACTCTTGTAGGCGGGCAAAGGTGTCTTCCGGCATCGCTCCCAGACTGTGCGAAATCAGATAGACAGTCTTATCGAGAATGGGAAACTTGCTTCGCCACTGTAGCAGCTCGTCAGCCAAGTCTTTCTCCGTCGAAGTTTATTAAGTAAGTTAATTTACCATAAGAACAGAGAATGATCCGCTACGGCCAGAATTTGGTCTCAGTTAGTTTCCATTAGCGAACCATTCAAGCGCGGTCTATTGCGATTAGCGCACCTCCTCTCAAGCTTGTCTACTGAAAGCCTGCTCCGCTGACGTTGTTGTCAACGAGAGACCGTCAACCAGACTCCTCATGCTAAAGTGAACGCGAAAAACATGTGGAAGTTTGCAAAACCAATTCGACATTCGATTCCGGAAACCAGGTGGCCAACCGCTGATGAAGCAGCAGGGTCGCTGCTTTATCAACCAATCAGGGTAGGTTCGATTGACGTCGAGACTCGCACGTGGGTACCGGCAATGGTGCCGTGGCGGGCAACTGAGGATGGGTTTGTTACTCAGGACAATCTTGACTGGTACCGCCGCTTCGCAGCCGGAAAACCAGGTGTGTTGGTAGTTGAAGCCACCGGCGTGCGCGATATTCCAAGCGGTCCTTTGTTGCGAATCGGGCACGATCGATTCATACCCGGATTACGCCAATTGGTTGAAATCGTTCGAGAAGCCAGTGGCGGTCACACGAGGCTTCTAATTCAAATTATCGACTTTCTCGCAGTTAAGCGAAGGCCCAATCCCGAAAAGTATTTTGCACAGTTCCTGAAGATAAATGAACAACATCGTAATCGATTGGCCCAGGTTACTTCAGATCCCGTCTGGCTTGGTGCAGACAAGGCAGAGATTCGCGCATTCCTGACGGGCGCATCAGACGAAATCATCGAGAGCATATTAGACGCGCGCGAGTTGGAGGCGCTGCGGTTTGGTTACCGCGAGCGAGTCAATGATTGTCATTTGGCCCACATTCGTGAACTGCCGGAGGTCTTACCTGATATTTTTGCCGAAGCGGCAAGACGTGCGAAGGATGCGGGGTTTGACGGAGTTGAGCTTCATTATGCCCACGCCTACACCATGGCCGGCTTTCTCAGCGCTCTTAATGATAGAGACGACGGCTACGGCGGGCCGCGAGAGAATCGAATAAGACTGCCGCTGGAGGTTTATCAAGCGGTGCGCAAGCGCGTGGGCTCGGATTACGTAGTCGGCGTTCGGTTTCTAGGCGATGAAGTGATCTCCGGCGGCAATCGAGTTGACGATGCAGCTTATTTTGGAGTTGAGTTCGCACGTGCAGGCTTGGACTTTCTTTCTATCTCAAAGGGGGGGAAGTTTGAAGATGCGCAACAGCCAAAGGTGGGCCAGGCAGTCTATCCATACACCGGACAGAGCGGTTATGAATGCATGCCGACGGTGCTATCCGACGAGGTCGGACCATTTGGTCGCAGCGTTCCTCTGGTTGGAGATATTAAACAGGCAGTGAACAACGCCGGATTTCAGACACCGGTTGTCGCTACTGGCGGCATTTCTACTTTTGAACAGGCGGAAGCGATTTTGAGAAATGGCCAGGCTGATATTGTTGGGTTGGCACGGCAGGCGCTGGCCGACCCTGATTGGTTTGTGAAAGTCAGACTGGGCCGCGGTCAAGAGGTGAGACGCTGCACCTATACAAACTATTGTGAAGCGCTTGACCAGGCCCATCGCGCCGTAACCTGCAAGCTTTGGGACCGCGTAAACCTCTCTGAACCGGACATCCCGACGGTAGATGACGGGCGACGGAGGCTGCTAGCCCCGGAATGGAATGAATAGACGCGGTATAGCAAGCACACATTTTCCATTATCATTTTTCATTTCTCATTTGTCATTTTTCGTGTTGCTTAGTGTTGATTCGTGGAGCGCGTTTTATTTGTGCTGGCTCGCGCGATTTCGTGGATTGCAGTTAGTGGGTCCATAACACACGATCCACGAAATAACACGAACGGACACGAAACAATCCACGAGTGACAAATAAGAAATCGGCTTTTTGTATTTCCTCAGCGCCTCTCATAGGCCGCAATAAACGCGGGGTCACGGCGCTTCAGGTCTTCATAATCAACTCGCCCGCTTCTGGTCATCAATGAATACGCAAGTTCTATTGGACCAAGCTCCATGTAATCTGGCGCAGTCTCGAACCAGCGCATGCTTTCATACGCCGCGGCCTGGTATTCCTCGATGACAGGCTTTCGGCTCGACTCAAAATCGGCAAGCGCCTCCGCCACGTTAGGACTTCTTTCAAAACACTGATGGAGCGCGATTGCGTCTTCAATTGCCAGCTTGGTGCCCGAACCAATCGAGAAGTGTGCCGTGTGTAGCGCGTCGCCCAACAAAACCACATTCTCAAACGACCATTTCGAATTTTTTACCAGCAGGAAATTAATCCACTTGGAATTGTTTGATAGCAAAGGCTGGCCTTCCAGATCGTCCGCAAACACCTGCTCTAAATATTTTCTCGTGGCTTCGTCATCAAGCGACGCAAAGTTGGCGTTTTCCCAGGTCTCCGGGTCGCATTCAATGATAAAGGTGCTGGTCGTCTTGTTGAATTTGTAGGAGTGTGCCGCAAAGACCCCAGCGGGGTTTTGGCGAAACGTTAGAGTCAGGCCATGAAATAGTTTGTTCGTGCCGTACCAAATGTAACGATTGGGTCGTACGTCTAACTGAGGACTTAGCTGGTCCTCGTAGAGTTTTCTTGCAGTGCTGTTTACACCATCAGCAGCCACTAACAGGTCGCAATTGCGGCGCAGGCTATCAAGATCCGAAACCTCCGTCCGGAAGCGCAGCATGATGCCTAATTTTTCGCAGCGGTGTTGCAGTATTTTCAGAAGTTGCAGGCGGGACACTCCGGAGAAGCTGTTGCCGTGAATCGAGACTTTTTCACCACGATGAACGACATCGACGTTGTCCCACGCCTCGAAGCTCCGTGTGATTTCCGCGTGAGTTTCATTATCGGCGGCTTGCAGGTTACGAAGAGTCTTCCCTGAAAACACCACCCCCCAGCCGAAAGTGTCATCCGGCCCATTGCGCTCGTAGACTGTAATCTCTCGCGCCGGATCGGCCTGCTTCATCAGGATTGCAAAATACATCCCGGCAGGGCCGCCACCGACGATATTAATTTTCATAAAAGTAGGACAGGCATTCCTGCCTGTCCGCGCCCACAAGCACCAGGACAGACCATGCTGGTGGATTTATGTGTCCCGTGCTTCGTCAAACGCCTTTTCCAGAAGGTCGTTGTCGCTCCAGGATGCTCGCAACCAGAGACAAGACTGTAAGAGAGCTTTCCATCCGCTCTGATTAGTAGCCTTCTTGCTTTGGATCAAAACCATAAGCGCGGATCACATCCTCGCGTGGAAGGACACGAGCAATGAACCGCCTGCGAACCTCTCCATCGCTCGCGTCAGGAAAGTGATGAAGGATGTCCGCCAGAATTAACTGGCGTGTAGCGTCAGTTAGTTCGAAAGCAAGCGCCAATCGCCTCCAACCGGGAAGACGGCGCATCATCTCAAAGTGCATCTGTTGAGCTTTGTCTGTCGTATCTGAGGATAACGGCTTCATTTTGCAGACCTTTGCTTCACCTTCTTCTTCCAAACGTTGTGCCTGAAGAGGGCTTAGTAGCACTTCATATTTCCTTCAACAACTGGCTCGCAATGATGAGCTTCTGGATCTCAGAGGTGCCTTCATATATTCGTAGCGCGCGCACGTCACGGTAGAGCCGTTCGACGACGCTGCCGCGCACCAGGCCGGTGCCGCCGTGAATTTGTACTGCCTGGTCGATGATTCGGCAGGCCGCTTCCGTAGCATAAAGCTTAGCCTCGCTGGCTTCGCGGGTCACACGAATGGAGGCGTTGTCTTTAAGATAAGCGGCGCGATAAACCAACAGCCGCGCGGCATCCAGCTCGGTAACCATGTCCGCCAGTTTGTCTTGAATCAACTGATGTTCGGCGAGCAGACGCCCGAATTGTTGGCGTTGAGTTGCGTAGCGAACAGATTCGTCCAAGGCGCGCCGCGCCATTCCGCATGCCGCCGCTCCCACACTCGTCCGAAACATATCCAAAGTACGCATCGCGAGAATAAAGCCATCGCCCTCAGCGCCCACCATGTCCTCGGCAGGCACGCGACATCCGTTAAACTCAATCTCTCCGATTGGATGAGAGGCAATCATCGAAGTGCGCTCCACGACGCTAAACCCAGGCATCCGTGCGCCAACAACGAAGGCGGATAGAGCCGCCCGCCCATTATCGTCGGTGCCGGTTCGCGCAAACACAGTGTAGAAATCAGCGACCCCTGCGTTGGAAATAAATCGTTTCCTGCCGTCGATCACATAAGCATCGCCATCGCGTTGGGCCGTTGTCTTTATCGCGGCGATGTCGGAGCCGGCGTCGGGTTCAGTCAGCGCAAAGGCGGCGATTGACTTGCCCTGCGCTGCGCGTGAAACCCAGAAATCGCGAACGTGCTCGGGCGCGGACTGACTAATGGCATACGTGCCCAGACCCTGCATAACGAACGCAAGATCCGCCAGCGGGGAGCAATAAGAAAGAGCTTCGCGCACCAGAGATAACGCGCAAGAATCCAGTTTGGCGCCCGGCGACACTACTGCATAACCAAGTACGCCAGCTTCACCGAGAAGGGCTACATACTCCCTCAGTCGATCCTCAGTATTGCCCTCTTCGATCGAACGCGGCTCAATCTCCTGTTCGACGAACGCTTTGATATCGGTCGCAAGGTCACGATGCTCAGCGCTGAAGAAGGGAAGTTGATCGATAAACTTGTCAGTCATTACTCGTCACTCATCGCTTTTCTTTCAAACTGCGGCTCGCGCCTGACAACAAACGCCTCGTAAGCTTCTCGATAATCCGGATGCTGCATGCAGATCGCCTGAGCTTGCGCTTCACACTCAAGAGCGGCTGTCAGGTTCATATGAAGCTCACGATTTAGCATTTCCTTTGTTTTCGCGAGTGCGAAAGCGGGGCCTCGCGCTAATCGCTCGGCGAGTTCGCTGGTGGCACTCGCTAGCTCTGGCGCCGTTACTACTCGATTATAAAGCCCAATTCGTTCCGCCTCGGCAGCAGAAATGAAATCCCCCGTGTAAAGCAACTCGCTGGCTTTTCCCAATCCCACTAATCGCGGCAGCAGGTATGCAGCGCCCATGTCGGCCCCCGATAATCCGACCTTCACAAACAAGAAGGCAATCTTTGCTGCCTCAGCGGCGATTCGAATATCAGATGCGAGGGCTATACAGGCACCGGCGCCGGCGGTCGTGCCATTGAGACTGGCAATCACGGGCTTCGGAAGTGCGCGCACGTTTTGGATCAACTCGCACGTCATGCGTGTAAATTCCAGCAGCCCTTCCATGTCGCGGCTGAACAGTTCGCCGATGATGTCATGTACATCGCCACCGGAACAGAATGCGCGTCCCGCCCCCGTGATCACCACTACGCGCACGCTGTGGTCGTCTCTCAAAGCCGCGAACGTGTCAGTCAGTTCGCGGTAGACCTCGAAAGTCAACGCGTTCAAACGGTCTGGCCGATTGAGAGTGATCGTGGCTACACCGCTCGCGGTTTGCTGGTAGAGGAAACTCTTCGGGGTCGGCATCACCATCTAAGGATTAATCACGGCTACTGCTTCTATTTCCACCTTTGCTGCGGTGTCAAGCAAACTTTTTACTTCCACCAATACCATTGCCGGAAAATGTTTGCCTAAGTGGCTGCGATACTTTTCGCCAATGCGACGTCTGTGTTCCTGATACTCGTCGCGGTTTGTCACATAAACGACCATTCGAGCTATTTGATCTGGTTGCCCGCCTGCTTCAGTGACCACTGCGACCACGTTTGCGAGTGCGCGATCAAACTGTTCAACGAAGTCGGAGCTGACAATTGTTTGCTTTTCATCCCAGCCAATCTGTCCGGCTACAAACAACAGCCGGCCGCCGGGCTCTGTCAAAACACCGTTTGCGTAGCCGCTGGGGGAGCCGAGCGATTCCGGATTGATCAACCTGAATGGCATGATTGTTTAAGCTTGAAAGTGCACAGAAGTTAGTAGATTCCGAGTTAAGGAGCAAGCGTAAATCCAGGCGGTGAATCAATAATTCGGTTCAGTGCTTACCCCAAAACAAAGGGCCGTCGTTAAAAGACGGCCCGTTAGGAATCTGTTGAGATAGAGAGTTACAGCACTTTATCGAGACGAGCGGCGAGTTGATTCGCCAGATTGCCGTTAGGATCGAGTCCTCCGATGGGAGCGCCAACCGGATTACCTTCCTTATCGAGGATGATCATAGAAGGCAACTGATCGATGCCAAACTTTTTCGATGTCGTTCCATCTGGATCGCGAAGCACGGTTACTTTGAGACCATACTTCTCAGAGAACGCGCGCAATTGCTGATCGCTGGCATAGTTCTTCGACTTGGGATCGGCTGACTCGGTGCTGACCCAATAAACCACCACCCCACGGTTGCTGTATTCGTCAGCGAGCTTTCTCACGCCTTGCAGTTGGGCCTTCGAGAGCGGCAACCAGGACGCCCCAAACGCCATGACGACGACTTCACCGCGCAGGCTATCAGAAGTTATCGTTTGGCCGTGGATTGATCGCAGCGAGAATTCGACCGGGCCGCCTCCCTGGGCCAGCGCGAGGGATGAGCCCATAATGACCGTCAGAAACAGGGCCATAAGGTTTGGTCTTGTGGTGAACATTTCTCTCCTTTGCCCGCTCCAGAGTGCAGGGCAATGCATTAGATGAGTCCCCTGGCGTTTTAGTTGGTCTTCAAACGGCCCTGGATCGGTCTACTCCGGCGGTGCAAAAGCCGTGATTTGAGGCGGAAAACCGAAGACTTCCTCGTGCAACGCGGCGTAATCATCCCACGTGTCGATGTCGCGTGCAATATATTCCGAGTTCACCGCCACACGTTTGACCTCGCCCGCGTGAGCATTAAATAGCCCTTTAAGACCCAGATTGGGGTCCAGGTCGAGCAGCTCGTCCCGGTGAGTCAGGTCCACGAGTACTGGGTGTCCGCCCTTTCCGTTCCAGGTTGGCTTCACCAGCCGCCAGCCCCTTTTCCACTCCTCAACTAGGTCCAGGACCACGTTTCCCGGAACCGCTGGACAGTCAACCGGAGTTATCACTGCGGCCCTTGCGGTGGGCGGCAGGCTGCCCACGCCGCACGTAATTGAAGAAGCCATTTCCCCCGCGGCGTCGGGATTGAAAGCGTAGGTCACGCGGGAGTTTTTGAGGTGGGCTTTCAACTCCTCGGCCCTATGGCCCAGCACGACGACAATTGAATCGATTCCGGCGGCTTGCAGATTAGCGATACATTCGTCGATGACGGTGTGGTCACCAAAGGGAAGTAGCGGCTTAAACGCGCCCATACGCTCCGAACGTCCGGCAGCAAGCACGATGGCGGCTAAAGAGTCTGGAGTCAGGGGTCTGAAGTGTGGAGTCAAAACAAAGGCCTCGTCTCAGCTCGAGCTGAATTAGAAGTCCGCTCAATTTCCAACTTTAGACTCCTGACTCAAGACCCCTGACTCTAGACTAGTTCCCGCAGGGCTCGGAGGGTGTATTGACGCGCCATTTGTTTACGCCAGTTCATAACGAAGTCAGTGTTGTCGAGCGGACGGGCTTTGATGTACGCAGCTTCGGCGGCGGACTGAATACGTTCCTCGTCGAAAGGTTGGCCGATGAGGGCGGTACCAGCTTCAGGGATATCTACCGGCGAAGGCGCAATACCGCCCAGGACGATGCGTGCGTCTTTCACGCGCTCAGTCTGTTTCCCCCCGCCGTCAGACTCGGTTTGCACCCAGGCTGCTACGCCCAGTACGGGAAAATCAAAAGCTCCCCGGCGCCGCAGTTTGTGATAAGAAGCGCGCCACCCGTTTAGTGGGGGAAGGTGAATATCAACCAACAACTCGTCAGGCCGCTTCTTCAGGTAGTCGATGCCGTCGTCGTTATAGAAACCAGCCGCCTCTATCATTCGTTCACCCAGTGTTGAGGCAAGGCGAAACTTCGCGCCGATTGCCACCATCACCGGCACCAGATCCGAAGACTGAACCGCCCAGCACTTCGAGCTTCCCGGCGCCACCCAACAAACATCGCCGTCCTTCTTCAAACAGAAGTTGATGCCTTTGCGCCATTCGTAGTTCTGATCGTAGTAGTTGCAGCGTGTATCGAGCAGCAGGTTGCCGCCGATAGTGCCCATGTTACGCAGGATGGGAGTGGAGATTGTGCGCGCGGCGCGAGCGATGACTGGATAGTCGCGATTGATTACCGGATGCTCGACAATGTCTGTAAGAGTAACTGAAGCTCCGATGCGAATTCCTGATTTGCCGTCACCAGTAATCTGATTCAGCTCGGGCAAACGCATCACGGAGATTACCGTTCGTGGCATTTGCTGGCGACGTTTCATGTTTGGGTATAGGTCCGTGCCTCCAGCCACAAACTGCCCGTCAGGCCCTGACCCAGCCATAATCTTCGCCGCCTCCGCGATCTCTCGCGGCACGCGATATTCAAATTTGGGAAGGCGCATCATAAGATAACCAACGGACGCATCTTCGCTTCACAACGCGTTTGACGTTCAAACGAATGCCGGCTTAACTCCAACTTCTAAGGCTCCAAGCTCTTAATAGGTCGACCAGCGCGCGTTCTTCTCTCGTCGTCTCCCGACTTAGGCTCGCTTCTTTTCCTCAAGCTTCAACTCCGGATGACGCTTAAGAAATCCGCCACGCTTCATTTTGTAGCGGCCCGGTTTGAGCATGTCATCGTCCGTCCAACCCCGCTTTAAGCCTGCGTCATAATCCTCCTGCGTGACTACAAGTTCGACCTCCCCGGGCGTAGGCTTAGATTTCTCATCTTTCTTCTTCATATAACTTCCTTTCCGACGGTGTCGGCAGCCGGGCCGATATGATCCGAATTATGTTGCCTAGTCGTTCGGCAAAGACAACAAACAAGATCCGGCTACTAGAATATCCAATGATGAAAAAGCGAGACTCGTTATGAGAGTGTTTGATGTCCTGGCCCTCAACTGCATTTGGGTCGTAGAAAACTTCAGTGGCTTCTCCAAAAGTAACGCCATGCTTCTCGACATTTTCAAGCGCCTTCCGATCATCCCATTCAAATCGCACTCGCGCTACCTTTCATCGCTGGATTTCCGTTTGTCAGAGTCAATTTAATCTTGATTATTGGCTGATCTGGATGCGCGGGATTGCCTACCACGCGCTGATTGGTGCAATCAACCATAAGGTCCAGGCTTTCAAGGACAGTCTGTCCAATAAGCACTTCCGACCCTAATACCAAAGTTTCCTCAGTGGTGCGGCGTCCATTGATATCAATGCCGACCACTTCGGTAACATCAACGTCTTCGGCGCCGTCGTTTGCGTAGGTGACTCTGGTCGTGCGAACTATCTCGAGGCCCAACAGTTGCACAACGTGACCTGGCAAGACTGATCTTATAGCTCCGGAATCGACTAGTGCGTCCGCCTCGTAATGCCTAACTTTATCCGCGGTCAGCAAGCCTCGCCGCACCAGGGCCTCGTCGACCGCATTTGTAAGCTTAACTTTTACCCTAACCTCTCCCATGCGCTTCTTCCCCTCCTGGCCTTCCTTCGCTAGCGCCGCGATGGTGCGGAGGTCGTGTGTGGAACGCAATGTCTCTTCGAGGTGAGTGGTTTTCTTAATCATGCAAAGTCTCTGGCAACGCTCTAGGAATGCACTGCCACACGCGGCATCTCCTTGCCGTCGCCGCCTTCCGCAGGCGTCAGCACGCGCAAAGGCTCGGGCCACTCAACCGTTGGTATATCGCTCGAACCAAAGCGCCCTTCTCGGCCCTTGGCCTTTTCACGCAACGCTTTCAAAACTTTCTCGGGAGTAATCGGCACCTCATCAATACGTACGCCCACTGCATCATAGACTGCATTTGCTACCGCCGGCGGCACGGGCAACAACGGCCCCTGCCCAACCTCTTTGGCCCCATAAGGCCCATTGGGATCAGTATCCTCGATTAGATATGTCTTGACGTCGCACATCTCCATCGTGGTCGGACTCTTATATTCCAGCATTGATGGAAACTTATGAACAACGTTGCGATTGCCGCGGTAGGCCATCTCCTCCATCAGAATTTCGCCGAGGCCCATGTAGACGCTGCCTTCCACCTGGCCCATCACCAGCATCGGATTAATTGAACGGCCGACGTCGTGCGCAATCCAAACTCGTTCGACCACAACGATACCCGTGTCCGGATCGACATCAACTTCTGCAACTGCCGCGGAATAGCTATACGCGGGTGAAGGGCCGACACCAGCGCCTTTGTATCTGCCTGGCGACCTGGGCGGCGAATAAGAACCAACCGTCCCAATCGTGCCAAACTTTGATTCGGCCAGTACCACCGCTTCGGCAAATGAAACTCCAACCTCCGGGTTCTCGACATCAAACACGCGCCGCTCAGCCAATGAGATGTTTTCGATGGGGAGTGAAAGCTTTTCAGCAACAGCCATTACTAATAATTCGCGAGCGCGTTCTGCGGCTTGTATTGCAGCGTTGCCGGTCATCAGCGTAACGCGGCTGGAGTAGCTTCCGAGATCAACGGGCGTCAAATCTGTATCGGCGGTGATGACTCGTATGTCGAATGGATCGATCCCCAGCACCTCGGCGACGATATAGGCGAGGATTGAATCCGAGCCCTGGCCGATGTCCGTCGAGCCGCACATCACGCAAACGCCACCCTGCCGATCCAGCCGCAGCTGGACACCCGATTGCGGCATGTTGTTCCAGTAGATAGGCAAACCGGCGCCACAGATGTAGGAACTGCAGGCGATGCCGATTCCCTTGCCGAAGGGCAGCTTGCGATTTTTCTGGTTCCAACCGGAAAACCGGACTTTCCAATCGGAACCTTCCACAACCTTGTCGATACATTGGCCCAAACCCATCGAGCCGATCCGCAGGTAGTTCGCAGTGACCGTGTCCGCCTTAACCAGGTTCTCGCGCCGCATCGCCGCGGGATCGAGTTTCAACTGCTCCGCGATCTTGTCAAGGTGAACTTCGAGGGCGTAGCGCGGTTGCGGTGTTCCATGACCACGTTTTGGACCGCACGGTGCTTTGTTTGTAAATGCCCTTAGTCCCTGGAATTTGTAACGTGGAACATCGTACGTCACCGTCTGCAATGCACCCGTGTAAAAGGTGCTGGCAACTCCGTAACTGCCGTATGCCCCGCCGTCGAGGAACGACTGGAAATGCATGCCGGTGATGGCCCCGTCCTTCTTTACTCCGGTCTTGACGCGCATGAGGACTGGATGCCGGCCACGATGGCAGTAAAAAACTTCTTCGCGCGTGAGCGTTACTTTCACGGGCCGTCCAGTCATCATCGATAGCTTGCAAACCACGACTTCATGGTTGAACGGATCGCTCTTGCCGCCAAAACCTCCGCCGTTCGGCGTGGCAATGACGCGTATGTGACTGGCGGGCAGCGCCAGTACTTTTGCGAGCGCCCGATGAACGTAATGGGGCGTTTGCGTCGAGCTCCACAATGCGAGCTTTTCATCTGAGTCGAAATTACCGACCGCTGCGTGCTGCTCCATTGGCAAGTGAGTATTGCCTTCGTAGAAGAACGTGTCCTCGCGAACCAAGTCAGCGAGCGCAAAGCCATCCTCGACGTTGCCGAACTCCAAAGAAACTTTCTTGTGTATGTTGCCGTGATCGCCGTAGTCATGTATGCGAGGCTCTTCGATCATTACCGCCTCTTCGATTGAAGAGATCGTGTTCAGCGGTTGATAGTCCACCTCGATCAGGTTCATCGCCTCGAACGCCGTGTCTTCATCAAGCGCTGCGACTGCCGCAACTGGATCGCCAATAAAGCGCACCTTATCGATGCACAGAGCATGTTCGTCCTGGCTTACCGGCAGGATGCCGTAAGGGACAGGTAAATCTTTGCCGGTGATTACGGCCAGCACGCCTGGATAAGCCAGCGCCTTGGAAACATCGATCGACTTGATTTCAGCGTGAGGGAGGTGGCTGCGAAGGATTTTGCAGTACAACATCCGCGGCAGAACGATATCGTCGGCAAACTTCGTTTGGCCCACGCATTTTGCGCGTGCATCAACCTTGCGGAAAGGCTTTCCGACTACTTTAAGAGGTTTCTCGTTTCTAGAATTGCTATTGGCCATTAAGTACCCAATGAACGCTCAAGATATGTACCTTCTTAATCTTAAGACATTACTTAGAGCTTCATTACTGAAGACTTACCATCGATGGTTCTTACCTAAGACCCTTAATCTGCAGCGGTAACTCAACAAGGCTGTCAGCTCAAACCATAAACGCTCTCTCGCGGCAGCTCTGCCTCTTCGCCACGCATGCGAGCAGCCGCCAATTCAACCGCCTCATAAATCTTGATGTACCCAGTGCAGCGGCAAAGATTTCCCGACAACGCTTCCTTTATGGTTTCGCGCGAGGGGTTTGGATCTTTCTTCAACAACTCTTCGGCAACCAGCAGAAAGCCGGGGGAACAATAACCACACTGGGCTGCGCCCGTATCGGCAAACGTTTCCTGCAAGGGATGTAGTTGCGCTCCATCGGCCATCCCTTCAATGGTCTTTACGTCTTGTCCTTCTGCGTCCAGACCCAGCATTAAGCAAGAAAGGATAGAACGGCCATTAACGAGCACCGCACAAGTTCCGCATTCGCCCAGCTCACAGCCGTGCTTTGTTCCGGTTAACCCCAGGTCTTCTCGCAAGACCTCAAGCAGTGTCTTGTGGGGTGAGAATGCTACCTCAGCTGCTTCGCCATTGAGCTGGAACCTGATGTGGGCTTTTTGTTTAGTCAGATCTGACATTAATTGACTTTGTTTGACGGGGAAATTCTAACAGAGGAGGTAGCAAACCGCAGGTGTGCGATGTCAGGCTTTAGCTTTGGCTGGGTCTTTCTTCAGTTTATTCAGGACGGTGTTGTCGATCAGTCGTGTCTTACCGACGTAGGCTGCAACTGCGATCAGAATTGCGCGTTCGTCCAGCTTATCGAGTCTTTCCAGCGTCTCAGCGTCCAGGACGTTGACGTAATCGACGCGCACTCGCGGCTCAGTTTCGATTGTAGTTTTCACTATCTCCGCCAGCTTGCCGGCGTGTCGCTCACCTTTCTTGTAGCTTTCCTTGGCCTTCGACAAACCAAGGTGAATAACTGAGGCTGACTGCTGCTCCTCGGCGGTGAGGTAAAGATTGCGTGACGAAATGGCCAACCCTGAATCCTCGCGCACCGTGGGCAGGACGACGATCTCTGTGTCGAAGGCGAGGTCTCTGACCATCCGCCGGATAATGAGTGCTTGTTGAGCATCTTTCTGCCCAAAGAAAGCGAAGTCGGGACGAACCGTATTCAACAGAATCGCAACCACTGTGGCCACGCCGCGAAAATGGCCCGGGCGCGCGGCTCCTTCAAGTTGTTCTGACAATCCTTCAACGTTGATGTAAGTCGAAAAATCCTTCGGGTAAATTTCTTCCGCCGCAGGGGCAAAGATGTAATCGACGTTGTAATCGGTCAGCAGCGCGGTGTCCTTCGTCAGATCGCGCGGATAGTGTGCAAAATCTTCGGTGGGGCCAAACTGAGTTGGGTTTACGAAAACAGACACTACGACCACGTCACACATGCGTCGTGCCTCTCTGACGAGGCTCAGGTGTCCTTCATGCAGCGCACCCATCGTCGGCACCAATCCGATGGTGCGATCCTGATCGCGGCGAATTTTGCGCGCGACGGAACTCATACGCTGACGGCGATTGATTATTTCCATAGATTAACGGAGTGAATTCAGGACTTCCTGACTTTTGACTCCTTTGAGGTCGAGTCTTTCACGGAAGTGGGGATCTTCAACTCATCAGCGGCTTCTGCGGGAAGGCCATAAGATTCATCATTCGATGGATACGTTCCGTTTCGCACATCGTCGGCATAACGGCTCACTGCTTCAGTCATTATGTTTCCCAAGTCGGCGTAAGGACGAACAAAGCGGGCCAGTTTACCAAATGACAGACCGAGCATATCGTGTAACACCAGAACCTGAATGTCGCAATGAACACCAGCACCGATTCCGATGGTGGGAATACTGACGCTCTCCGTGATCAGCCTGGCGATTTCACGCGGCACGACCTCCAAAACGATGGCGAACGCGCCCGCGTCTTCAAGTGCGCGCGCATCATCAAGCAACTGGCGCGCGGCGTCGGCGGTCTTGCCCTGCACGCGATAGGCGCCAAGCTTGTTAATTGACTGCGGCGTCAGGCCAATGTGGCCCATGACAGCAATCTCTTCATCAACCAGGCGCTTCACAAGTTGCACTCGCTTGTGCCCGCCCTCGAGTTTGACAGCCTCGGCGCCACCTTCCTTGACCAGTCTGAGCGCGTTTCGAACGGCGTCATCTGCTCCCGTATGGAACGATCCGTAGGGCATATCGGCAACCAGCAAAGCACGCTGCACCGCACGCCTTACTGCCTTCAAATGGATCAGAATCTCATCAAGGGTTACCGGCACCGTGTTGCCATAGCCCAACACCACGTTACCAAGGCTGTCGCCGACAAGAATGATGTCTATGCCGGCCTCATCGATAATTCGGGCTGTCGGGAAATCGTAGGCCGTCAAGCAAACCAGTTTTTCGCCCCTCTGCTTACTGGCTTTCAACGAGGGCGCATTAACCTTTTCGGGACGTTCAGGCTTGAGATAAGGCATATTTCAGCTCTCTGGCCACGCTCGGAGGCGGCCAATCTTAATTGCCAGTTATCGGCCAGGTTTGGATATCTAAAAGGAGTGTTAGCAAGTGGGGCCATTATAACGGCAAATTGAAAAAGAAGTGCAACGGAAAGTAAGGAGTTGAGAGTACAACCTTTAGGTTGCCCACTTCCGCGAAATCAAGCTAAAGCTTGTACTCTGAACTGCTAATTCGGTTTCCACACGCGCACCTCCGAAGTATCGGTCAATTCTTCGAGAAGTTGCGCGATTGTCTTGTTAAGTTTCGGGTGGATTAACTGCGGGGCCAGTTCAGAGAGAGGTTGCAGGACGAAACGCCGGCAACTGAGCCGGGGATGAGGCAGAGTCAGGAATTGCGTATCACTGGTTACGCCGGGATACAAAAGCAGATCCAGATCAATCACGCGCGGTCCTTTTTCTATCTCCCGGGTGCGACCGAGCGCATATTCCACTCGAAGCAGTCGCGCCATCAGCTCTTCAGGTCGAGGCAATGTGTTGCCTCTTAACTCGACGACCAAATTCAGGAACGCTGGTTGAGGAAACGTCTCGACCGCTTGGGTTTCATAGATGTTGGAGATCCGGGTTACTTCCAGCCCTGCATCAATCAACCCGCGCACGGCGAGTAAAAGGTTTCCGGCGCGGTCACCAAGATTTGATCCGAGACTGACGTAGGCGTTTTCCATGGAAAGCAGGAGACAAAGACAGAGGGTCAGAAGTCAGAAGTCAGAAATCAGAAGTCAGAAATCAGTAGTCAGTAGTCAGTAGTGCGATACGACATTTGGCTCTGCGCGGAGGCATTCTTTAGCAGAAGCATTCTATACTAGAGCAGTAGATGGATAATATGCTCTGGATTTGCTAACGGCTACTACTGACTACTGACTTCTGACCTCTGATTTCTGACTACTGACTACTGACTACTGACTTCTGACTACTGACTTCTGACCTCTGACTTTTGCCGCATGTCCCAACTCACCACACTCCTTTGGCTAAAGTGGACGCTGTTCCGAAACTCGCTTCGCTCTACCAAAGCTGTAGTTAACAGGATTGCCACGATCCTGGCGATGCTTGCAGCTTTGGCGTTCGCACTACTAATTGCCTTAGGGCTGGGCGCCGTCTCCTATGCGCTATCCTCACCAGAGTTGAGCCTTCAAGCAAGCGGCGAGGGTGGGCGGGAGTTGCCGTCAGCCGAGTTCATTTTCTTCTCGATCTTCGCCATGTGTTATCTGCTGTGGGCAACTCTGCCGCTGAGTATCGGCGTCAATCGCCAGTTTGATCCTGGCCACTTGCTGCTTTACCCGATCAGTCTGCGAAGACTGTTCGCTCTGGATTTCGTCAGCGAGATTGCGAGTCTGCAGTCGATATTTGCGATTCCGGCGATTCTGGCAATTGGCCTCGGCGCCGGGCTGGCGAAAAACCAGGTTGCATGGGCGCTCCTGGGCGCAGCTTTAGCGGCAGTGTTTGGAATCGCTTTATCGAAATGGGTTTCCACGTCTATCGGCTCATTGCTGCGGAAGAAACAGACTCGCGGTGAAAGTCTGCTGGCGCTTATCGGCGCCGTCGCCGGTTTGGGAGGTGTTGTATTCGCTCAGGTCGCACCCACTGTCTTTCGTCATACCGAATCGTTTGGCGGACTGCGTTGGACTCCGCCGGGCGCCATCGCCTTCGCCTTAACGGGCGGATTGGGCGAAGGAGCGATGAGAAACTACGCGCTCGCAATCACCATCCTCAGTGTGTATACGGCGATTGTGATCGGCGTTACCTACCGGCTGGCCCATCGCTCCGCAATGGGTGGAGGCAAGAGCAAAAAGAAAGCTTCGACTGTCGCTTCAAAAGAGACGACCCGCCGGTACACCGGTTGGAACGTTCCCTTTACAAGCCCCGCGCTGGCGGCAGTGATCGAAAAGGAACTTCGATATGCGACGCGGAACGCACAGCTGCGCATGATGGCGGCGATGCCCTTAATACTTATTGCCGTCCGTCTGATGAACCAGCGAAGGTTTGATTCAGAGAACCCGGGCGGAACAAGTTCTTTAGTCGCAGACTTTTTAACTTACGGCGAGGGATTGATGGCTACCGGCGGCGTGCTCTATGTATTTCTGATTCTGACCGGCTTGTCATGCAATCAATTCGCCTTTGAGCATGCCGGCATGCGCACGCTGGTGCTCTCTCCGATCGATCGCCGCGATATTCTGCTGGGGAAGAATATAGCGATGGTAGTAGTCGCACTTATTCTCTCCGCAGCTCTGCTCCTGGTTAATGAGCTGGTGTTTCGAGACCTGACCCCTCGCGCACTACTGTTCGCGGGTCTAAGCTTCATAGTTTTTGCGGGATTGACGTCTATCCTGGGTAATTGGTTTTCAATTAAATTTCCCAAACGAATGAAGTTTGGCACGCGGCTCAATGTTTCCGGCGTCGTCGGACTACTGCTCATCCCGATGATCATGCTGCTTGCTTTGCCGCCATTCGCGGCGGCGGCGGCCGGTTACATCGCCGAGAGCATCGCGGTTGGGTATGCTACACTCGCAGTTCTGGCAGTTTTTTCAATCGTTTTCTATCTGGTGGTAATTCGTTCGCAGGGCGACTTGTTGCAGAGGCGAGAGCTGGAAATACTCGAAACTGTTAACGACCCGGGAAACGATTGAGTTTGGATCAACCGATATTCCAGTGGTGTCTCAAGGTTGAGACATCCGGGCGGGCAGACTTGAAGCGGCCCCGTCAATACACAAATGGCTCGCAGGAAATTTCGCAGTAACCAACGTCACGAACCCACGACTGAGCGCTCGCTTCAGGAGTATTTCCTCTCCACTCCCGCTCCGCAAACTTCCCGAACTGAACTTCTTCGCCTGATTCGTGGTGGGGAAGACACTTTCCTCGAGCTGAAGGTAAAGCTTTCAAACCCGGAGAAAATTGCGCAGGAACTGGTGGCTTTGGCAAACACTGGCGGCGGTGTGATGGTCTTCGGCGTCAACGACCAACTACGTATTGAAGGCGTTGATGATCCTGAGAGCGTACAGGACGAGTTGGTGCGAATATGCCGGGAGGATGTCGACCCTCCGCTGTTCCCATATATCGATCGGATTTCGTTCGACAATGGACGCCGCATCGTGGCCCTCGATGTTGCCGGCAAGCGCCGGCCTTATCGCACACGTGACGGCCGTTTTTATTTGCGTGTGGGTTCCGAGAAGCGTGAAGCGACACGGGAAGAGTTGTCGTCCCTATTGGACGAGGCCCCGCCGACCAGGTTTGAAAACACACCGGTGCCCGGCGCGAATGTTTCGGACATTGACGAGGCACACCTTTGGACGTTCCTGCGTGAGTTTGAGGGCGACGCCTTCGACAATGCCGGGGCCAGCGGATATCCCACTGCCGCCTTACTGCAACGCGACCTGCTTCTGGCAACTGAGTACAACGGTGAAGTTGTTCCTACCGTAGCCGGACTGCTTCTTTTTGGACGCGACGATCGCGTTGCCGAGCTATTACCGCGGTCATCTATTTCGGTGACTCGTTTCGCAGGCGACTCTCTACAGACGTCCGTAGTAGAGCATGTGAAACTAACCGGCCATCTGCTGACGTTATACGAATCTGCTCTACGATTCATCGGGCGCTACTGCGAGTTATGGGACGCTCGCCCGCGAAAATTTCCCGCCGCCGAAGTTGAAAATAGTCCGGTGGCAGCGCGCGGAAACTATCATCGCGGCGTGGTCAGTGAAGCAGTATGCAATATGTTAGTACATCGAGACTTTGCTTTGCGTGATCAGCCGACCAGGTTGCATATCTTCGAGCACTCGATTGAACTAATTAATCCTCGTCGCATGAACGGTTTCGCTCCCACTGCTCAGAGAGCGATTCGCTATGGCGTGCCGCAACGCTTGAATCCGCAGCTGTCGGCGATATTTTCGAATCCGGCTTATGGAGTGAAACTGTTTGGCGGCGGTTTGCCGATGGTGCTACGCGAGGGACGCCAGTTTTCGGATCGCCGCCCTGAGATTTCAACGTTTAATGATGAGTTTCGCCTGCGGCTGCATTCGCGGTGAAATTGTCAGTGGGCGGTGTCAGTGAGCAGTGGGCAGTAGACGAAATGACAAATGGAAGATCTTTTTCTTTCCCAACCCTTCACACAACTCTCCCCGCCACATAGCCAGATGCCCACGCCCATTGAAAGTTGTAGCCGCCTAGCTCGCCGGTAACGTCGACGACCTCGCCGATGAAGTAAAGACCGGGCACCTTTTTGGCCTCCATCGTTTGGGACGAGAGCTCTGCAGTCGAGACCCCTCCTGCCGTCACCTCAGCTTTCTTATAACCCTCGGTGCCGGTTGGACTGACCTGCCAGCGTTTTAGCTTGTCCGCAATTGCAGCTAACTGGCTTGGGGTGTATTGCTTGATCGGTAGTGAGGTAAAGTTTAAGGCGCACCACGCTTGTGCAAAGCGACGCGGCAGGAACTGAGCCAACAAGTTTGCCAGTCCAATCTCTTTGCTTTCTGGCTGCTGCAAAAGCTCCAGAGCATCGCCATCAGGAAGCAAATCGATGGTCACTAGCAAGCCGGGTTGCCAGTAAGATGAGATCTGCAAAATTGCCGGCCCACTCAAGCCACGATGGGTGACGAGAATATTTTCGCGAAACAGTTTGCCCCGGCAGCTAACCTCCGCAGGAGTTGAAACTCCACTCAATGGCGTTAACTTATTAAGCTGCTCCCGCGCGAGAGTGAAGGGCACTAGCCCCGGTCGCGTCTGCTCAATTGCCAGCCCAAACTGGGTGGCCAAACGATAGCCCAGATCCGTCGCTCCCAGCGGCGGAATTGACAGCCCGCCGGTCGCAATAACCAAAGACTGCGAGAGAAACTTTTCCTTATCAGTCTGAACTTCAAAGTGATCAGTCTTCGTGACATTGCGCACAGTCGATTGACAAACAATCTCGACAGCGGCGTCGCTGCATTCAGCCAACAACATGTCAATAATTCGTCCTGAACTGTCATCGCAAAAGAGTTGACCGAGCTTCTTCTCGTGGTAAGCGATGCCATGACTTTCTACCAAAGAGACGAAATCAGCGGGTGTGTAACGAGCTAATGCAGACTTGCAGAAGTGGGGATTAGCAGAGAGGAAATTGTCAGGACGTGTATTTGTGTTGGTAAAATTACAGCGCCCGCCGCCGGAAATGGCAATCTTCTTGCCGATCCGGTCCGCGTGTTCAAGCACCACCACTTTGCGTCCACGCTTGCCGGCCTCGATGGCGCAGAACAGTCCTGCTGCTCCGCCGCCAATGACCACGACATCTTTTTCGCGAACTGATAGGGCCAAGCTATCCCCCGACCATTTCACCAAACAAAAGGGGCGGCGAACCAACGAATGGCTGCCGCCCGCAGGGTGTTAATCTCTTTACGATTCAGTTCTTCATGCTCCCGTCGGGCTTAGGGGCATTGTAAAACTGTCGTGCCTGAATCACATATTCCTTGTCATCGTAAGTGCCATCGCCGTTTACATCAACGCTTACCTTGATCCGATGTTGTTTGCCGTCGCGCACATCGCCGGGGTTGAAAGCGAGGCTGTACTGACTACGCAGAAGAGAGTTAATTGAGCTCAGCACGTTTGGCAGTTCGCCTTCAAATGTAACCGGGTAAAAAGCACCACCTGTTTCATTTGCGAATGTCTTAAGTGTGTTCTGAGCCTGAAGAAAAGTCATTCGCCCCGGCTGGCCGCTAAGACCGTCGAGCGCATCCAGCCGATCCTCATATTTCTTAAAAAACAGATTCGCGGTCCCAATAATATAAATCGGGATGCCGGCGTTCTGTGCAATCTTCCGCGCGTTGCTGTAGTTGATCTTACTGAAGGTGTCGATGCCGGACGCGACCAGAATCAGTGCGCGCCGACGGCCCTGCACACTGACCATTCCGCCGTAGTCAGATTTGGAATTCTCGTTATCGTCCAGAACAACTGAGTCACCACGGCCGCCAATGAGTGTGAATTTTAGGGCATCAAAAAGATTTGTCTCCCGAAATGCGGGCGCACTACGGAGCAGCAGGCTGATTACCTGGCTAATCCGGGACGGGTCATTGGTAAAGTCGGTCAACGGCGTCGGACGGGCGTCGAAAGCCACTACCGAAACGTAGTCATCAGGAGGCTTGATAAAACGCTGCAGGAACATGGCAGTAGGACGAATCACTTCGTACGTACCAGGTTCGTAGCCACCGCTCCCATACAACCCAAAGAGCTCCGACCACTTACTGTATTCGACCACCATCGCCACCGTTATGGGCGCTTCCGGCGTGCCGAAATTGGTGATTACCTGTTGGGCATTATCGGCAAAGAGACCAAAATTTTCTTTGGTGAGCCCGGTAACAATCTGGCCACTCTTCTTGTGATAAACGACTACATCGACGTTCACGATTTGGGTGGAAATCGTAACCTTGTCTGCCTCTTGAGGCTTGCCTATTAGGTCCGGCGGCAACGGGTCATCCTGTTTCTCGCCTGGCTGAACAGTTTCTCCGGGACGCTTATTTTTCTTCTGGGTACTGGCAGGCGGTTGACGGCGGGATTGACCGACGGCTAAACCGGAGGTGAGACCCAACGCCAGGCATGACAAGACAATTAGACTGATAGATAAACGCAAGAACATGGAGAGTTTCATCAAAATCACCTAACAAACAAAATCATTAATTACACTGCGGCTGGTCTGTTAGGTCTGATGCGGAAGAGCAAGCCGAAGTTTGCCGTTTTACCTCGTTTCCGCTTCAATAACCACGTCATAGGTTCCGGTATTGTCGTTCAGGTTTCCCTCGTTTACGCCGAGAAACAGCACGCCATCCCGCTGCGCTACAAAGTCACGGCGCGTTCCAATCAACAGAAAGTCGTCGTTGTCGTCACCAATTACCGCGATCAAGGCGCCGGTCGGCTCGGTGCGCATCAGTTTGTCGTTATCTGAACCCGAGACTCCCGCGGGCGTGGAAAAGCGCCCGCCACCCAGCGAAACGCGACCCAGCGCGCTGATGCGCAGGCGTTGACCCCGGCGTACCACGAGCCCGGTGTTGGTCCAGCCGTTGTTCGTATTGTCGGCACGGACGGCAACCTTAATCTGAAAAAAGTTTGGCGTATTTGATGTTGGCTGCCCGGTGTTTGTGCGCACCGGCGAGGTATTCGTATTCGACGGGGAGGTGGACCTCGGCGGCTGATTAACCGGAGAGGTGTTGCTTGGAGAAGTCGGTTCTTCGTTCGCGAGTGCAGACACCGCGGCCGTGGTGGCTGCATCAAACTCGATTGACTCGATATCCTCTACATAGATCTGCGTGCGGCTACGGCGGCCCTGCGATCCTGAACCAATCAACACGGTGAACTGCTGATCGCGAAAGCCAATCACCTGGCCGCGGATCACGCTGCCGTCTTTTAGTCGAATGGTGTCAGCGAGCCCGGGAACAAATAGCGCCAGCATGAGGGCGAGCGAGTAGACGGTGTGCAAAATCTTTTTCATACTGATTCTCCAGAGGAACATTTCCAAATCCGAGGTTTAACAAGAGTCGAGTGCTTTTGCAAGCGGGAGAGGCAGGCCATTTCTCCGATGCCGACGCCGGGCGAAAGGTTGTGGCCAAATGAAAGCCGCGAGCGGGTCATGAAAACGCCGTGGAGCTGGTTAACGGCTTTTTCGCGGCAGTTTTATGTGTGTTGCCTTTCGTTTGATTGCGCGATATAGTATGCCCAACTAGATGGTTGGTGAATCCTTCCATCCACGTGGTTGCTGGGGTGAGGACAGTGACCACATAAGATAAGGCGCGACAGTTCAAAAACTGTCGCGCCTTTTCGCTTTTGGGCCACGCGACGACGCAGACGGGCCCCAACGAGAAAACGTCGATTGGTTGAACCATTCAACGAGCAAGCGAACCTGGCGGACAGGTTCGTGGCCCCAGGCGAAGGCGAAGCCGAGCCTGGGTAGCGACGCAAAAACAAATTAAGCCCGGAAGCGGGGCGACAGGGAATTTCGATGCCGAAGACCGTTACCGAAGCTGATCGACTTGACGCGCGCCGGCGGCCTGAGGGCCAGCCGGTGATGCATCAGAACTGGGGCAAACTCCATTTCATGCATTGGCGAATCAATGAAAACATACTTCGACCGCTCATTCATCGCGATCTACATATAGACACGTTCGATGGTTCTGCCTGGATTGCCATTGCGCCCTTTACCATGTGGGACGTCCGAGGTTTCCCGCCATTCATTCCAGCTATACCGGGCCTGAGTTCGATGCACGAGTTAAACGTCCGCACTTACGTGCATCTCGACGGCATTCCTGGCGTCTGGTTTTTCTCACTCCACATAGATAGCGCTATCGCAGCCGTGGCAGCACGCACCCTCTACCACTTGCCTTACTACACAGCGGAGATTGATCTAGCTAAAGATGGCGAGTTGCTCGAATATGAATTGAAAAGAGAAGAAGAACCAGCCGCTGATTTCAGCGCCGCTTTTCGAGTCGGCAAGAAACTGCCAATAGCTCAGCCTGGTTCACGTGAGTTTTTTCTCACCGAGCGATACCTGCTTTACACGCAGCACCATGACGAGCTATATCGCGCACGTATTCATCATCAACCGTGGCTACTGCAGGAATCCGAAGTAACAGAGTTCAGTACCACTCTCTTCGACGCCAACGGAATTGTGCCGCCCACGGGCGATCCAATCGTACATTACGCCGAAGAGGTGAACGTTGACATCTGGATGATAGAAAAGGTCTCTAACTAACCCAGGGCTTCGTTCACCACCTCATCGGGACGCAATGACCTCACCTGGTAACCTTTTACTTCTGGTGATTGCCATGATCGTGGCTGATCTGGCTCCTGATCTCCCCGCCACCAAACTTAGTGGTGTGCACGTTGACATAAGTCACGCCGGAGCGAACGGCATCAAGAAAATCATCGAATTCGCCCGGCTCTAATCCTTGAGCTCGTGCGCCTGCCGTGGCCGTGATGTTGGGGCTTACGTCAGCGGCGGTGATTACGCCGGTGATGGTAGCGGGAGCTGGGGGACATGGCTGCGTTCCGCCTGGGCCATTTCCCAAATTCGAGCACAGAAAAACTGTGATGCCTCCGTTGACTCCTACCTGGCCCAGATGGATGTGTGCCTGCGTTACCGCGCCTTCCGTATCTGAGTAACGAAGTGAGTACGCGACCGCCGTGTCATCGTGGTTAATCTGAGCCTTGAACTCACCGTTCGCTGTCGTTACGACCGAAGGCACTTCTTCATATCCGGTCAGAATTTCCTTGATTTGTTTGAAACCGCCCGCGAAACCCACTGATACGGCTGCTGCGCCAATAACGATCACCGCGATAGCAATAACTCGTTTCATTTGTTGACCTCCAGGAAAGAGACTCGTCGGCTAGCCAAAAGGGCAGCAATGCTCGAGTCTGGTTATCAGGTTCAGACAGTGAAGAACAAAACGTACGGCTGCTCGTAAGGATGAAAGACAGCCCACACAGAAGTAGACGAATCCGCTTCGGCTGACTTAAATCAGCCGACGCGATTCCGACGTCGGGACGCTCCGGGGGACAGCGAGGATCTTTTACTGAAAGATTGCGAGATGGAGTTGGCAAAGGTCATGCCAGCAATAAATGCCAGAAATTTATCTGTTTAATGGGCGCTTTAAATTTCACCAAGCCAGGAGACGTTGAGACATTTGGAAAATATCCGAGAAATTGAATCGTTGCGATCGTGCAGCGTCTGGAGTGGGACACAAAAATTGCTCAGAGTAAGGATGAATTTAGACTCCCCGCCCGACCGGTAGTGGGGTGATTCAATTACCCCAGTACCGCCCGACCTGGTAACTGGACACCCTTCCTGCTCTTGTGCTACAAACCCTTTCCCCAGATTTCCTTGAACGCAAACCGCAGTTTCGCTTCACCATTCCGAAGCTTTTAAATCGAGGTTTTATGAAACAGCTCATTTCCAAAGTTCTGTTGTTCACTTTCATTACTCCAACATTTGCTCAACTGAACGTCGCTGTGACGCAGGGCCAATCACATGCGAAACATAACGCGACCAACGCCTCTCACAACAACGACACTATCGAAACTCGTATCAAGCGAGTCGAGCAAGGTTTGTTGCCGGCGGTTCTGATTAAAGGAGATCCGTCATGGTCGATTGGGGAGCGCATGAGAGTCCACAAAGCGCCGGGACTAAGCATTGCAGTCATTAAGGACTTCAAAGTCGATTGGGCACGGGCATATGGTGTCACGGATATCGAAACGAACCTGCCGGTTACGACCGAGACCCTTTTTCAGGCGGGTTCAATCAGCAAGTCGGTTAATGCAATGGTGGCGATGAAGAAAGTTGAGCAAGGCAAAATCTCGCTGGACGAGCCAATCAACAACAAACTAGTCTCCTGGAAGCTTCCGGAGAATGAATTTACTGCGACTAAAAAAGTTACTCTCCGTAATTTGCTTAGCCACACCGCCGGAACCACGGTGCACGGATTTCCCGGTTATGCCGTAAACGAAAAAGTCCCAACGGTGGTGCAGGTATTGGACGGCGCGAGTCCCGCGAATACCGCTGCGGTCCGCGTCGATTTTGAGCCCGGCTCAAAGTTTCGTTACTCAGGTGGCGGCACCACCATCGCTCAGCTCGCTATCACTGACATCGAGAAGAAACCGTATCCGGAAATTGCGAAGGAAACTGTGTTGGATCCGCTGCAGATGAAGAAAAGTACTTACAGCCAACCGCTACCGGGCGATTGGCGTAAGCGGGCTGCTTCGGGGCACAAACAGGACGGTTCCTTAGTAGCAGGCAAGCTGCATGTGTATCCCGAGATGGCAGCGGCCGGTTTGTGGACCACGCCCACTGACCTCGCGAAGTTTGCGATTGAAATGCAACTCTCGCTGGCCGGCAAATCAAACAAGGTACTCAGTAAAGAGTCGGCGCAAATGATGACCAGCGCGTTTTTGGACAATGCGGGTTTGGGTTTCTTCATTCAGAAGCGCGGCAGCGCTCTCTATTTCGGTCACGATGGTGCGGACGAAGGGTTTCGCGCTGAGCTGCTGGTCAATCGTGACAAGGGTTATGGCGCAGTAGTAATGACGAACTCTGACAATGGCCAGCTACTGCGCGAGGTCTTGCGCAGCATCGCGCGCGAGTATGGCTGGGACGAATTTCTGCCCGCGCCACACGAAGTGATAGCACTCGACTCCGCAAAGTTAAGCAACTACGCCGGGCGGTATCTCGTCAATCCCGATCGCGTTATGACTGTTAAGAATGAGAACGGCAAGCTCATTGCCTCCCCGACCGGCGACCCGCAATTTGAACTACTGCCCATATCCGAGACGACATTTATTCGGCGCGATGCACCTGTCAAATACACCTTTATTCCGCACGGACCTGGCGCGGCCGCCGGCAACGGAGTTACCGGCGATTCAGCCGCTCCCAACGTCGTTTTCAGCGCGATGCAGATTCAGGTGCCCGGCAACAATTTTGAGGCGCGTCGAATCAATGCCGAGACCCTCGTCCCGTTTGAACTAGTGTTGGCAGGCAAACTTGATGAAGCGCTTGAAGCCTATCGCAAGATCAAGCTGGAAAAACCAGATAACGCGAGCGTGAGCGAGCAGCGACTGAATACGGTGGGCTACATTTTGATGCGCCAAAAGAAAATTCCTGAAGCGGTCGCTATCTTCAAACTCAACACCGAGCTTTACCCAGACGCCTGGAATACTTACGACAGTCTAGGCGAAGCCTATATGACTAACGGCGACAAGGATCTGGCTATCGCGGCCTACAAGAAATCTCTCGCGTTGAATCCGCAGAACACTGGCGGCGCCGCCATGTTGAAAAAGCTGGAAGGGAAGCAGTAAGGATTCTTAAGGACGGAGGATCGCCGTGCGCGTAATGAGCCTGGCAAGGGCGTCATGTCTTGCACCACGTCCGTTGAGGTAAGGCTTCCAGATTTCTTCAAGCGGCGCCTTAAACTGGGCCATGCCTCGTTGCCAGACCCCAAACTTGTCAGCGTAGGGCACATGATCCGGCACGACGCGCCGAACAGCCTGGCCCGCAGTAAAGAAAATCAGCGCGTGATCCAGCCCCCGGGGAAAGTATTTGTTCACTTTGATCGCCTGTTGACGTAGTGCCTCGAAAATCTTTTCGTCCCACTGGTGCATCCCTTCGTGGAAAGCGGTTTCGAAACCGTATAGCCCTTGCAGGTCGGGACTCATACTGGACATAACCAGCAGATCGCCGGTCGTTGAATACGCGCCTGCCCAATTCGAATAGGCGGATACGTGCACCGGGAAACCAGCCGCCGGCCACTCCATCTTGTAAGCGTTTGTAATAAAAGCCAGAACAGTAGCGCCGTGCCGACCAACAAGTGACTGGATTGACTTCTTCCAGTTCCGGTTTGCCTCTCGATGTTCCTTCCACCACACCTTTCGATAGATTGGCGCAGCACTTTGAAGAATTGTGGCGATGTCGGAATCGACCGCGGAGCCAGTGAGGGAGCGGGCATCACCTGCCCGCGCGAGCGCATTTGTAAGTGCGGGAAGCGGAGCGTCAAACACCATATCCTTCTTACTCGGCCCAGCCGCATACGAGTTGACAGCTTCGCGCCAGATTTTTTGTTCCCTGGAATTCAGTCTGGCAAAGCCGTGTTCCTGATCGGCGGGAGCCCCAGCCACCGCTGCCCGCGTTATGTCCCTTTCTTTGTTTTGGGCACGCCCCAGCACGTAAAGAAAATGGTGGAGGTTCAGCCAGAATTCATCCGTATGGAAAAGAAAGATGGGGCGGGTTTTTGAATCGCTGGTGGATTTCGATTTCGCCGGCAGGGATTGCGTGTGGGCACAAATTGAAATCGACATCGTGATTAAGACAGCGTTGACGCAAACAAGTTGAAAAATTCGCTGCTTCATCGGAAGGAATGATAACGCCCAACATTCAGCAATAAAAGGTTGGGTTACAACCCGAAGGATTGACAGAAATTACGGCTTTGCCTGAAAAGTCAGGATCAGACCTCGGCGACGCGTAGCGTCGCGCTGACTTTAGCCCGGCCTTTGAAAGGCCGGGGAGCAAAGTCGTTTCTCCAGCAGCGTCGCGTTAGCGACGCAATGATTTCATTAGCTATTCTTCATTCATCGCGTCGCGACGCGACGCGCCCAAATGGAACAGGTGGCCGTCCCCGGCCTTTCAAAGGCCGGGGCTAAATTCATATCGACGCCTTCGTGTCAAGAATCGCGTAAAGTGCACGATTGACATCATGGGCCACAAGTTCTAAACATTTTACGGCAGTACACATGTGAATCTGTTAGGCCACCGAGGTGAAATCGCGCTCAAGGATGCGACTTTAGGGTAAAGCCATGGGAAACCGGGACAGCGATGTATTGAAAGGCCTGGCCGCCGGATTGGTCGGCGGCCTCGTCGCCTCTTGGACAATGAACAAGTTTCAAGCTGCCTGGAGCAAAAGGGTTGAAGGGTTTGAAAAACCACACGGCGCCCAGTCGATGCAGCCCAGCGAAGGCGAGCATGAGGGCTTAACTCCGGCAGATAAAGAGCAACAAGACGACGCTGCTGTTAAAGTCGCGAGGGCAATTTCCGAAGAGCTCCTTGATCGACCGTTACCGGAGCGTCAAAAAAGAGCAGCAGGCGAGGCGGTGCATTACGCCTTCGGCATCGCGACTGGTGGGTTTTACGGTGCGCTCGCAGAGACTACCCCAGTAGTGACCATAGCCGCCGGACTGCCTTTTGGCGTTATCTTTTGGATCCTCGCGGATGAAACCGTAGTACCGGCGCTGGGACTATCAAAAGGAGCAAGTGAGTATTCACCGTCAACTCACGCTTATGCCCTCGCCTCACATGTTGTTTATGGCGTGACAGCTGAGCTTACCAGGCGGGTCGTCAGGGCTTCGCTGGATGGTTGAGAAGACAAGACTGATGCAAACAAGGTGGAGAATTCTCTGCTTCAATCGATTCGCACGAAACCAAGATCCACCAAAGCTCACTAATTAACACGAAACAGTCTCATTGCTTCCTCAACTGGCACTGAGTTCCGTCTGTTCCTTTTGGCAGTTTGCGTGGGTACAGCCATTGCAACGCAAGGTCAAAGCTCATAGAAGCTGTATCATTTTCAATTAAAGGGGACACATGTCAGCAACACAAACAGCATTCACAGGAACTAAATCAGCAATCAACGATAATACCGGGTCGCTAGCAACTCCAAAAAGAGACGCCGCAGAATCGATGCTGAGAGTAGTGGACAAATCAACGCAGAAAGCAACGGGTATCAGCCTGTTTCATATTCTGACGCTTGGCTCAATTGGGGCCTCAATCGCGCTGTTCTTCAGCGGTAAGCAGAAGGCCGGAATCTTTGTTGGCCTCTGGCCACCAACATTTCAGGCGCTAAAAGCGGTGGTCGATAAAGACAACGAAACCACCTAATCAGTACACACCGGTTTTCACGCGAGCGTGACCGCTTGCGTGAAGACTGGAGGCTGTTTTCAACCTCAGGCTCCACTTCTCACACTTCTTGCAGATTCCCACGTTCATTAGCTAAAGCTAAATGTATGAACGCCGAAGCCCTCCGTGCGGCGAACTGGGCGGAATCATTTGGTCCGACGTTCGCCTGGTGGTGACGAGGGAGACGAAGGACACTCGGTAGTCAACGGTCAGCATCAGTTGGGTTGCGGAAGTCAAACTAATGCAGGAATATTAGACCATGACCCGTCCGGCAATCGTGGCAATCAGCGGATTCAGCTCGGAGGTGGGAAAGACTACCCTCATGTGCGAGCTCGTGCGCTCGTTCCCTGGTTGGGAAGCAATCAAAGTAACGCGCGGCCACTACCGGTCTTGTGGCAAAGATCCTCATGCGTGTTGCGTTAGCGATTTGTTGAGCAACGAACCAGTGATCCGTTCCGGTCGTGAGCAGAACTATGAAAGCGGGAAAGACACTGGGCGTTATTGGGACGCCGGCGCCGCGAATGTTCATTGGGTGATCGTGACTGACGATCAAGTTGAACGGGGAATTCAAGAAGCCTTGCGAAGGGTGACCGCGGAAGGAGTATTTATTGAAGGGAACAGTATTTTGGATTTCATAAATGCGGATGTTGCATTGATGGTCTCCAGATCAACCGGGGGAACAGTAAAAGGCTCAGCCCGCCGCGTCCTTTCCAGTTCAACGGCAATCTACCTCTCGAACTTTACAGATGAGGAAGCGAATGAACGAACCAGCTTCGCTCGCTGGGCGAATGAGGCCGGCATGAGCAAAACGGTAGAGGACCTGCCGATTTATACTCGAGCGGATTTGCCAGATCTTATTACACGGATAGAAACCGCTTTTGCCTCAAGAGTTATGAGACACCAGAGTTCGTCTTCACCGACGCATGTGGTGTCTGGACTCGGTCGTACCGAAGATTGAGTTTCTTTAAGGAATGCCGAAGATTTTCAAGGAAGTACAGTTGCAGATCTTGGGATGATAGGCTAGGGCATCCTCCAGCTCGGGGTACAGCACCGCGTAATTTATCTGGACGACCCCGAGCCTGCCGGCTACGACGACTGGCTGGATGTGTTAACTAACGGACGACAATCAGCCGGTATTGCGCCGGGCGACTACCGCCATCTCGTGCTCGGTTTCATTTATTCGACTGAATACCGCGCGCGATTTGGAAGCTAGTGTGGGGCCAGATCCTGACTTCAAGCCCGAGATAACTATTAGCGTCCGTAGGTAAAAAGGGCGTTGGTAAGTAAAAAGGAGGACAGGCAAAATGCCTGTCTTTCTTTGTTGCATTCTTCTGTTTGCGGCTGTCTGCGGCTTACCGCCGGAAGCCATACGCTGGCAAGAGAAAAGGCCACCGTGGCGGTAGCCCTGCACTAAACGATATTTTATTGGTGGAGCAGAGGGGGATCGAACCCCTGACCTCCGCATTGCGAACGCGGCGCTCTGCCAAACTGAGCTACTGCCCCACTTCGGGTTGAATATTAGGAAGGCGAAGAGGAAGTGTCAAATGGGGCGTTGCGATCCGCTGGGATAGTTTGAAAACCAGATTTTCCATTTGTCATTTTTCATTTTTCATTTCAGACCTGCGGCTTCGTAGTTTCGATTTCAGCCCTTCCGTGAATTGTCGCCGAGATGCTCCACTAAGTTACCAAACCCTATGTGAACCGTCGCAGAGATACGATCCACGAATCACCACGAAATACACACCACCTTCCGCCATTAGCCAACAATACGATCCACGAACCGCACGAAATTACACTAAACAAACTTTTCCTTGATTTTTATTGGGCGGTAGGATATTTGCTGTGGCGTCTACTCGCGTGTGAGTTTCGCGATAGGCTGAGAACCAGATTTTCCATTTGTCATTTTTCATTTCTCATTTTTCATTTTTCATTTCTACATTTGTTGCAAGGTTTCTAAAGATCCCAGGTAGAGTTGAAAGCCCTGCCAACCATGACAATCTTTCTTGCTGAAGAACAGAACGGCCAACGATATGCGGAGCGGGCGTTTGATTCCCCTGTCCTTGCCGTGGGACGTGATGCAGCAGAATGTGAAATCATTTTCGATAGTGTCGAGTGGCCGATGGTGTCTCGGAAGCACGCCGAGTTTCGACTGCAGCATGGCCGTTATGTACTCGTTGATGCCAATTCGCGCTATGGCACCTTTCTTAACGGCCAGCGTATCTCTGAACCAACCGAAGTCTCGGCTGGCGCACGCGCGCAGTTTGGACCGGGAGGTCCGGTGCTGCAGGTGGTGCGGATCGAGTCTGGAGTGGAGAGTCTTGAGTCTGGAGTCAGAGAGTCTTCACAACCACGCCACATCGAACATAAGGCCCCGTCTCAGAAACCGGTAGCGCAGCCCGGCACTATCAGGGTTCCCAGTCCGCCTGTTCACCGAGAATTGCCCCGTCCCCACACCCAGCATTCTCAAGGGCCGCAGGATTTCGCAACTACCGGTGGGCAGCCGCTCCATTTTCATCCCGTACCTGAAGGCGCGAGCATCACGATTGGCCGTGGGGCAGAAAACGATATTCGACTGAATGGCCTGCAAATCTCTAATCACCACGCGCGCGTAACCACGCTTCAAGGAGCGCTGTTTATCGAAGACGCAAGATCTACTAATGGCGTCTACGTCAACGGCGCACGCATTACTGGCAAAACTCCCATAGGCGAGCGCGACACGGTGCAGATTGGACCGTTCTTATTAGTCGTGAATCCGCAGCCTGCGATTGCTGTTTGGGACACACGCGCCAAGACGCGCATTGATGCAATCGACATTACAAAAGTCGTTGCGAATCGGGCCGGAGGCGGCGAGATAAAATTACTAGACGACGTTGACCTGGCGGTCCAGCCAAACGAGTTTGTAGGTTTGCTCGGCCCTTCAGGAGCCGGCAAGTCGACCTTAATGGATGCTTTGAACGGGATGCGTCCGGCAAGCAGCGGCCTGGTTCTGATTAACAGTTTGGACTTGTATGAACATCTCGATTCGCTAAAGCAGTCGATCGGATATGTGCCCCAGGACGACATCATTCATCGCGAGCTCACCGTCTACCGCACGCTTCACTATGTGGCCCGCCTGCGACTGTCGCGCGATCTATCCGATCAGGAGATGGATCAAATCATTAACGAGGTAATGGACCTCACCGGCCTCTCCGAACGCCGAGACGTTCCAGTCGGCCAACTTTCCGGCGGGCAAAGGAAACGCGTATCGATCGCCGTCGAGTTGATCACAAAGCCCTCTATCATCTTTCTCGACGAGCCCACGTCAGGCCTTGACCCGGCGACGGAAGAAAAGATCATGAAGCTCTTTCGTCACATTGCCGAGTCGGGCCGCACCGTCATCCTGACCACGCACGCCATGGAGAACGTCAAACTGTTCGACAAGATTGTCGTGCTAATGCGCGGGAAACTTGTCTTTTACGGAGCGCCTTCAGAGGCGTTGCTGCACGTGCAGGCTGACAGCTTCAAAGACCTCTACGACAAATTGGAAGCGCCTATTGACGAATGTCTGCGCGGTTTATCGCCGCTCAGTAAGAACGCGAGCGCCGAACAAAAGAAAGCCTACAAACTACAAAGAGAGCAGGCGGCTGAGCAGGTGGCAGAGGATTGGAAGCAGCGCTTCATGCAAACTCAGCAGTACAAGCTCAATATTCTGGATCCGCTTGGTTCACTCAAAGGCCAACAACATGCAGCGCCCGCAGCGAAGCATCATCACACAGTTACCGATGCCGTACGCCAATGGAAAACCCTGGCGCAGCGCTACATCGAAGTATTGCGGTTCGACAAGTTTAATCTTTTGATTCTCTTTGGCCAGGCGCCTATCGTAGCCTTTCTCACGTATCTCGTGGTCGACAGTAAAAGTCCGCGCGACTTTCCCTACTTCGTGCTGGCGCTCGTGGCAGTTTGGTTTGGCACTTCAATCGCCGCACGCGAAATCATCCGTGAACGCGCGGTCTATAACCGCGAACGCATGGTTAATCTTGGACTGCTGCCTTACGTCGGCTCAAAACTTTTAGTCCTTTCGCTGATCGTGGGCGCGCAATGCATTTTGCTTTTTGGGTTACTGCGTCTATTTCATGTCGCCGGAATTATGAAATTGCCGGGCGACAATTTTGGGTTGCCGCAGCTCCTGGTAATCATGTTGACAGGGATTGTGGGTATCTCCCTTGGCCTGTTTGTTTCGGCGATGGTAAAGACGTCGGAAATGGCTACTAGCCTGGTGCCGCTCCTGCTGATTCCTCAGATGATTTTCTGCGGCCTGGTAGGCGTGCCCAAGGGCGCGGCTAAGTATGTTGGCGCGGTCATGCCCGCAACCTGGGCGTTTGATGAGCTGAAGCTCTTGTCGCATGAGTTAGGAGTGTTGCGAGGCAAAGACGAGGAAGCGAAACCTTCGAATAAAGCTGAGGGACGAGGACTATACGAAGAGATCGAATTCAAGAATGACGCTTTGATTGATCAGAAGCAAAAGGAAGTTGAAGACTATCGCGAGGCGTCGCAGGAGAAGTTTGAAGACTTTGACAGGGAGATGAAGGATTATCAAAAAAAGATCGAGAAGTGGAACATGGGCGGTCGGCGTGGCGCCGAACCCAAGAAGCCCGCGAAACCTACGCTTGATCCGGCGCCGCCCGCCGTGGAAGTGGTGGAAATGCCGGAGGACTTAAGCGGCCACGTGGACTTCTTGCATCCGTGGGGTCACAAGTGGCTTAACCCTGCGATACTACTGTTCATGTTTTTTGGCTTTACCGCAGGCGCGATCATTGTGCTTCGGTCACAGGATATTGGGTGAGGCGTTGGAATTGAGTTGACTTCTCCTGGGTCGACGAATTCAGAGCCGGGGAGCGATAGCGACCGGGCTCCAACGTCGGCTCTATTACAAGTTTTTAAGGACCAACCCAAGATTGTCGAATGCCACGCAAAAGGGCGGTTCATCAAGAATTGTGCCCAGGATCTTGAATTTATCCGACAACTCATCCGGTCGCTATCGCTCCCGGCTCTGAATTGGTCGACCCACTATGGAACATCGAATGATGTCCGTTTGAATAAGCACCACCGCCCTAGCGTGGCTATTGAATGCCGGCCATTCCGGCCTCCGAGGATTGACGATGTCATATACACATAGCTTCATTATCGGTTTGGGAATCATTTTTTCTACCCAAGTGACTATGGGGCAGTCCAATATGAAAACTGATACCGAACCACTGCCGAAAGAGGTGCGTGGCTACAAGGTCCATCGCGCAGACGTCGAATTGAAGAAAGGTGCGACCGCCAAAACCGAATCGTCTGAGCAAGCCGATCGCAAGCGACGAGTTTCCGACGAGAAAGAATACACAGAGGATGAGCCTTTACTGGTCCAGCTCGGCGAGCCAACCCTCGTGAAAGCGACGCCCTTGGGAGTTACGTTTGATGTGCCGGTGATAATAGGAGCGGTGAAACAGTCAGGCGATGTGGACCGCCTGGTGTTCGAAAATATGAGCGTTAACGAGACTGGCGTGACGATTGAGGACTATGAACATAAGTTCAAGCTGCCAAATAAAGAGCCGCTGACCTTGAACCCGCCGCTCAGAATCTTCATAAGCACGCCGCAGGCGTTCGTTAGAACTGTTGATGAAATCTTTAATTCAAAAGCGGTGTGGCCGGTGACGGGACGAATCTACGTGTGCGGGCATTTCAAGAAGTTTCTGTTCAAGTTTAAGCGGGCGGTACCCGTCGAAATAAGCACCTCGATAAAGAATCCTTTGAACTGAATTGACTGCAGCGCCGAAGGCGCGAAAGGTAATAGCCCCGGGCGTCAGCCCGGGGTGTGGCGAAACAAAAATGAGCGAGCCCCGAAGGGGCGACAAGTCGGAAATTCAACTGTCGCCCCTTCGGGGCTCTGTTTCTTGAAACCTAACCCCCGGCCTCACGGCCGGGGCTATTAATTGTAGCGCCTTCGGCGCTTTGAGGGCTCGCCTTGAATAATGCGTTCCCGGTTAAATCTATCTCCCATACCTGAGCGGCACCGTCACGAGGAATGCCTTTCGATTCTTGCTGCCGATTCGATATACGGTCTGCGGCAGAGGCTCTTCCTGCGTGAGCACGCGTGCCGAATCTCGGGAGCTCGCTTCCATCTCCTCTCTGGTCCAGGCTTGACCGGCGCCACCCACCATCTCGAATCGTTCGACCTGGCTGGACCAGGAACGTTCCCACTTGGCTACGTCAGACCTTGAGAGCTTGACCGGATTGTTGCTCAGTTGAAGATCGTCAAACGGCTCGGGTGTGACCAAAATGGTTAAGACTTCGGCCACCTGATCGCTCCTGTTGGGACTAGGGACGAGCGTAAAATAACTCGGATTGTCCTCTTGCGCCGGAATGTCGATCAGTTTTCCGGGCCGCACTCGATTGTCACCACCGCGAGTGCGGAGAGTAGGAAAAATAAGATAGGCATCGCCTAGCGAGCCATCCGCGTATTGCTCCCGGTCGATCACATACAGGTAACCATCACGCGGCGATTCAATCGTGATCCTAACGCGTTCACCCACGCGTAAAGGCGTGTCGGCCTCGATACGTTGCGGAGTCCATTGGCTGCTTTGCGCGTTCTCCATTACCAGCACGCGGGCTCCGCCATTAGCAGCCGCACCAGGACGCAAGCGCCAGATAGTGACTCCGATTTCCATTGTGGAAAGGTCGGGCTGTAAAGCAGCAACGAGGGCGGGTGTCTTGCGAATGTATTTTGGAATTCTGGCCGAGGCGCCTGCCGGGGCTTTGCGACGCGGACCAGGTCTGGGGCGTTTCGCCGTGGTGTCACTGGGACGCGCCTTCGTAAACTCTTCCAGTACGATTTGCCTTGAACCATCGCCTTGAGTTTGAGCGATGGCTGAGAAACCAACGACCAGCTCACACCCGACGACAAGCGCGAGGATTAATATTAATAGTTTGGGAGCGGTCAAGATGGAGACTTGCCTCATACTGGTTTTTACCTCTTCATCAGAGACGCTGACGAACTCGTGCTTTGTCTAAAAAGTCGCGGGCGGCGCGTAGCGCCGCGGTGATTTTAGCCCAGCCTTTCAACGCCGGGTTGAGGAGCCCGCGAAAACCCTGCAATCGCGTAGCGACGTAATGAACCGGAATTGCCGGTAATATCTCATCCCGTCGCTGACGCGACGGGACAAATGAAAACTCTCTTGCTTCCCGGCCTTGAAAGGCCGGGCTAAAATCAGTGCGACGCTACGCGTCGCTCTGATCTCGATTCCCCCTTTGAGGCAGACGCGCACAACTTTACTAGCGTGATTTCAGGCGACTAGTGATGCTCAAGTTCCAAATGATGCACGAGGACGTTTCCATTAGCCCTAACGTTCGTCTGTTTCTTGGTCTTGTCCTTTTCCGCGGGCGCACTTGTGTGCTTTTCAAGAAACTGGCGAACCGCCTTTGATTGTCCAGAGTCTTTTATCTCACCCTTGTCCGTTGGATTGACTACGCCCTTAACAGCCTCGAGCTCGGGGACAGCTTCGGCCGCCCAAATAATCCAAAACTTCTCGGTGCCCTGGTTCTCATCGAACACCATCCAGCCCGTTTCAATTTTCTGGTTCGCAGCTACATAAGGTGAGCCGGAATTATTCGACGGCGCAGGGAACAGCATGTTGTAGGTGGTGTCCCCGCCTGCCGCAGGCCCTTCATTCAAAAGATACAAGTAGCCGGTCTGCGGACTATTAACGTTCATGCGAAACTTCCAACTATTCTCGAAAATCTCCTGACCCGAGGAATCGAACGGCTCCTGGTAGGGACGGCCGTTGCGCATCTTCTGCACCGTAAGCATATAACTCAGGTTGCGTTCAACGGTCGGACCGGGCGGCGGGTTCTTTCCGGTAGTGTCCCCTTTGCGCAGCGCATACCAGGCTCCGATCGCAATGCCAGCGATCACTAACAGTGCCAGGCTCGTGAAGATAATTGGTTTGCCTTTTGAACCCCGCCGTTCCGATCTTTGCGAAAACCCAAGTTGCGCGGCCGAGGGATTAACCGGAGTTGAAGCAGCCTGGAATGGAACCTGAATGGTCTTAGCTGCTGGTGACTGAGGCTGGGCGAGCGGTGTTTCCTCGTTCGAGAGTTGCGTGGGTGGCGGCGGCGCCACGGTTTGTTTCGCCACTACGGGGGCACTATCTGTTTGTTGCATTAGCGCGCTGGCAAGGCGGTCGCCGAATGCGCGTGGTTCGTCATAGCGATCGCTTGGGTTGAACTTCAGCGCTTTAAGAATTATTTCCTCAGCCTCCGGAGACAGACTGGGACGCAAATCGGTAGGTTTGATCCGCACGCCACTCTGTTGCAACTGCAGCAACTCAAACCCAGTCTCCGGATTAAACGGTTTACGCCCCGTCACCATTTCATAACTAATTGCTCCCAGCGCGAAGATGTCAGTCGCGGCTGTAATGGGACGCCCGCTCAACTGTTCCGGCGCCATATAGGCGACCGTACCTGGAGAGAGGTTGAGCGACGTGCTGGGTGCAACCACGGAGCTCTTAACTTTAGCTATGCCGAAGTCAATGATCTTTACCTGTTCCTCTCCCTTGCCCAAATCCTGAAGCATGATGTTTTCGGGTTTGAGATCGCGATGGAAAATTCCGCGAGCATGAGCAGCGGAAAGGGCGCGTCCGGTTTGTCTGAGGATGTCAGCAGCACGCTCAAGCTGCATGCCTTCGGCAGTGATGAGGGACCGTAAAGTTTCCCCGGCAACATACTGCATCGCGATAAACGGCTTGCCGCCTGGCAATTCGCCGGCATCGATGATTCCGACTATTCCCGGATGATCTATCCGGCTGAGCGCTTCAACTTCCTGGCGAAACTTTTGCACCACATATTCGCTTTGAAACGCATCGTCCAGCAAAACTTTTACGACGACCGGCCGCGAGTGTAGTTGCCGATCCTTTGCGAGATAGACTACGCCCATGCCGCCGCGTTTTAACTCCGACTGAATCTCGTAGCGATTATTGACTACCTGGCCAACGAGCACACCCGGCGTATACATCCTGGTTGGCTCCAGTCTGGTCGGATCGAGAGTGGTGGGTGCGGGTTCAACTGGCGACGTATCGCGTGGTTTATCGTCTGGCATTTAAGCTTAATCAGTGTCCGGAGAGCGGTTCAAGAATGACGCAACAAACTATCCAGATGTGACTCATCGTTTAGAGTCAGTAGGAAAGTCCCTGCGACTTCTGTATTCCTCGCAAGAGTTGTTAAGGGTCTGAACCGACAATCCCAGTTTAATAATGCCTGGGCGGATAGCTAGTTTTCGTGGGAGTAGACTAGGCCTGCCCGCAATTCCTTGTCAACGTTCACCACGCACTCAAAACATTGACAACGGCGGCAGTCCGTCCTAGCCTAATGCGCATTATTGGGTACTGCACGATCCTGGTGCTGGTCCTGGGACCAGCATTCCCGCGTTTGAAGATTTAGGAGACCATAATGAAACTCGTTCCTGCCCCTCTGAAGCCTACCTGGGTTCTGTTGTTGGCTTTCGCTCTGCTCACGACCAATCTCTCATTCGCCCAGCGCCGCTCGAAGCCGGTCAGACGAACCGAGAGCCGTGCCGCCAGTATTGTTGACGAAGGCGATAAGCTGGCTGACGAAAGAAAATGGTCGGAAGCGATCGACGCCTACAAGCTGGCGATTCGCCTCGATGCGCGATATGCGCCCGCATTTGGCGGCCTCGGCAGCGCCTACATGAATATGGGCAACTGGAAAGACGCGCTGACGGCGTATACAGAACAGGTGCGGCTCGCGCCCAATGATTCCCAGGCACAATTCGAACTAGGTTTCTCTTATAACGTGATGGGTCGGCATGGTGATGCCTTCGCGCCACTGGTCAAGGCCGTCAGTCTCGACCCGAGCTTTGCTGAGGCGCATTACGAGATCGGCTTCGCCTACGTGAGAATCGATGAATTGGAGAAGTCGCTCACGTACTTGAGGAACGCGTTAAGACTGAAGCCTGACTATGGTGATGCGGCTTACCATTTGGGACTCGCTTACGGCCGTATCGGCCGGTCCGATCTAGCCGCTGACCAGGTGAAAAAGCTCGCCGCAATAGACGCAAAACTCTCTCGCAAACTGGAGAAGGATCTACTAGCCGGTCCAACTCAAACGGTCGCATCCGCGCCGGCAGTGACGTCGCCGGCGGATGTTTCCAAAGCACCGCAGCAGAGCGAAACACAACCCAGCACGGCTGCAACGCAACAGCCGGTAGCAACTGTTCAACCTTCCACGTCGGCGAATGCTGCCTCCTCAGGGTCGCAAACCAACGCGCCTGTCAGCCGGCAGTTGCAGCAGATTGAACAGAAGCCAACTGCGGAGTCGGCTCAAGCGAAAGTGTCCTCAACGGCGAATTCATTGAGTCCACAAACAGATACAGTCAAAAGTTTTCCAGTCAAAGCGAAACGCTGGGCACTGGTAATCGGTGTCGACAAATACCAGGATCCGCAAATCAGTCCCTTGAAAGGTTCTGACAACGACGCCCGCCTAATTGCAGACGCACTCGTGCGATATGCAGGTTTTCCTCAAGACCAGGTGATTCTGCTCGCGACTAATCAGCCGCTCGAACGCCAGCCGACGCGAGTCAACATTCTGCGACGGCTGTCAAACCTGAGCACGGCGGTTCCGAAGGATGGTTTGTTGCTCATTTCTTTCGCGGGCCATGGGATGGAGCGAGGTGGACAAGCGTTTCTGTTGCCTGCTGATGCGCAGATTAGTGATCAAATCTCTTTCCTTGAAGAAACTGCGATTAGCCTCAACCGTGTAAAGGAACGAATTAAAGAGACTGGTGTCGGGCAGGTGATCGTGTTGTTGGATGCCTGCAGAAACGATCCCGGCGGGCGTGCGGATGCGCCAAATCAACTGAGCACAGCATACACAAACGGCTTTAATTTCGATGTGCGTAATCGCGAGGTGCAGGCTTTCGCCACGGTTTACGCCACCGGCATTGGCCAGCGCGCTTATGAGTACACGGAAAAGAAACAAGGATATTTCAGTTGGGCCATGGTGGAGGCGCTGAAGGGATCAGCAGCAAATGACAAAGGAGAAATCACGCTTTCGCAGTTAGTCAAATACGTACAGGACACAGTGCCAAAACGGCTGGCGATCGATCTGGGATCGACGAAACAGCAAAGGCCGTTTGCCATCATTGAGGGCTACCGCGCGGATGAACTGGTCGTTGCGGTAACCAACTCCGCTTCGAATGTTGCCGAAGCAACGCCGAACGTAGCGATGGTTGATCCGGCGGCGATTGAGTTGGCGTTTTGGGACACAATTAAGAACAGCACCAACCCTGAAGACTTCAAAGGCTACCTGGAGAAATATCCGGATGGCCAGTTTGCTGCGCTTGCTAAGTCTCGCGCCCAGGCATCAAGACCGGTAGGAAATACGGGTTACGCTGATCCAGGTTCTGGTTCGGTGGAGATGACTTATTGGAATGCAATCAAGGATAGTCGGAGCGCAGCGGATTTTCGTGCTTACGTCACGAAGTTTCCGGGCGGCTTGTTCGTGGAATTGGCCAACAGCCGAATAGCTTCTTTGGACGCGGAGACGCGGGAGCGTGAGATGGCAAAGCTCAATGCCGCCGCAGAAGAGCGCGCAAGGAATACGCGGATGTTCAATGTTAAGGATGAAGGACGGACTGAAGGTGTCTTAACAGTGGCGCCCGGAGCCGTCTCCTTTGAAGTGAGAAAGCGTTCTGAAAAGAACGACAAGAAGAACCTGACACTTCAGTGCACGGACATCAGGATGGTCGAAGCCGGGCGCTCACAATTTCAGCCACCGCACGTGAACTTCTTCCTGCAACCGGTGAATGGGAAGGAACGGAAAATATTCTATTACACGTCCTCGGGCGGGCCCGGCCTGTTCGTGAACACGCCTGTCGTGGACATCACCGCGGACGTCATTAACGCCGTGATTGTGGCCTGTAGATTCTCGCGCATAAACTGAAGGGCGTAGCCGAACGGTTGACAGAAGTAGCCGGACTGCGACGGCAGGCGATTTTGTCTGAGCCCTCCGGGGGTGAAGTTAGCTCAGACTCTTAGCCGCCAATTCAATCGCCTCGTTGAGTCTCTCCACGTTTTTGCCGCCGCCCTGGGCCATGTCGGCTTTCCCACCACCGCGGCCGCCCAGCACTTCACAAGCTTGTTTCATTAGAACGTTCATATCGCCTTGAGCGTCGGCTGATCTAGCGAAGACAAGCCGGGTCAACTCCTGATCATGCGAACCGAGCAGCGCGATTGTGCGCTCGTGAGATATTAGCGCCTGGGCCAGGTGTTTTAGCGAGTCGGGATCACGGTTGGGAAAGACTTTAGCGATTACGCGAATGCCGGCGAGCGGGGAGGCCGGCTCGATCAAGTTTGTCTCGCGAAGCAGTTCATCAGCTTCAGCGCGAGCCGCAATCTCTTCGAGCGCGTGAATACGCCGGTTTAATTCCTTGTTCTCTTCGAGCACGCGGGCGGTCAACTTGGCGGCATCGTCGCGCGCCGCGCTGTAAAGGCCGGCGACTGAACGCGCTGTCTTGTTTGCGCGCCGATAATCGGCGAGTGCCCTGACGCCGGCCAGGAACTCAATTCGAGTCAGTCCTTTCGCCCGTTCCCACGAACGCACCGTAATCATTCCTACCTCACCCGTGCGAAACGCATGAGTACCGCCGCAGGGAGTTAAGTCAAACCCCTCAATCTCAATCACTCTAAGATCGCCCTCACGTGCCGGTTCCTTGCGCAGGGGAAGTTCAGACGCTTCCTCGGGGCTGACGTTTCGAATGGTGATGTTGCGATCTTCCCAGATAACGTTATTAGCGAGCTCGACGGCTCGTTCGATCACTTCATCCGAAGCGCTTGGCAGATCTACATCAATCTCGCAGGAATCCTCGAGCACGCGAAAGCTGCGAGTTGGAGCGTTGAAAAGTGTGACGAAAGCTTGCGAGAGGATGTGCTGCCCGGTGTGCTGCTGCATGTGATCCAGACGTCGAGACCAATCCACACGTCCTTTTACCGGCGAGCCTACATCGGGCGCGCGTCCCTGAATCACGTGGAGCACGTTGTCATTCTCGTCATCGATGCACTCGACCACGCGCAAGCCGCTCAAGGTGCCAGTGTCGCTGGGTTGGCCGCCGCCGGTGGGATAAAAGGCAGTGCGATCGAGAGTAACAGCCGTCCATCCGCTGACGCGCTCCGACTTGTCAATCACGCGAGCGTCAAACTCGATCAGATGGGAATCCTGATAGTAAAGCCGTTCAGTTGGAGGCATGATTCAATAATGCCAAAGCAAAGTCCAAAGTCCAAAGTCCAAAGTCTACTGTCCAAACACTCAATGTCTTGGTGCCTGTGAATTCTTTCATAGTCTTACGGACAGGTTGTACTACTCAGCTTCGCAGTCTCATGGTTAGGAAGGGGGCATGCCCCCGCTCTTATGCTGTCCAGCCCTAAAGCGACTTGACCAGCTACACGCACGACCTCCAGACTGATCACCCAAGGATTTTGAGACCCCAAACTTAATTACGTCATCTGATCAGGAGCCTAGAATTCATGAAGCGCGCGCTTTCGATTTCCTTTCTCTTGCTGATCGTCGCCAGCGCAACCGCGTCTGCCCAACCAGCCGCACCGTTCCGTTCGATCACCTATCGCCTGAGTATGTCCCGGCCCGTTTCCCATCTATTCGAGGTAGCGATTGAAGTTCAACTGCCCGAAGGACCGGCGCCGCAAACAATCGACTTTCAAATGCCGAAATGGTCGCCGGGACGCTACGCTGTTTTTGATTTTGCCAAAAACGTTCAGCAATTCGAGGGCTTGGGCGGTATCTGTCCAGTTTCAGCTCAATGCAAAATGCCGGTACTTCCAGTAAGTCGCCTCGACGATCAAACCTGGCGCGTCTCCACGAGGAACAGCCATGGCCTCACCATTCGCTACAAGGTGTTTGGCAACGATCTCTCTGGCACGTTCTCTCAACTGGATCCGCGTCACGCAAACTATAACGGTCATTCAATCTTCATGTACGTCGTCGAACACAAATCCGATCCGGTTAAGCTCGTAATCGAACCTCCTAACGGCTGGCGGATTATTAACGGGCACACTGAACGGCCGGAGCAACGCGAGTGGATGTTTCCAAATTGGGACGAGATGGTTGATACGCCCACCGAGATTGCCCCCGACTGGAGTCTGGATGAATTTCAAGTTGATGGTAAGCGATACCGTGTAGTGGTTCATTCGTTTGGCGATGAAGGTGGGAAGCGCGCCAACCTCGTGCGCGACATCGAAAAAATTGTGCGAGCCGAAGTTGCCATGTGGGGCGCTCCTGAGTTTGACAGCTACACATTCTTAATTCATTTCGCGGCCGACGATATGTCGGGCGACGGCATGGAGCATTTGAATTCAACTCAGATCATAGAACCGGGTGCGTTAGGGGAGCCGGGTGTTTACGCGAGCACGTTGGGAACAGTTGCGCACGAGTTTTTTCATGTGTGGAACGTCAAGCGACTAAGACCGCTTGAGCTGGGACCGTGGGATTTTACGCGACCAGCCAACACGCGGAGTCTTTGGATCGCTGAAGGGTTCACCAACTACTTTGGACATCTCATGATGCATCGCGCAGGGATCTGGGACACCACGAGCTTCCTGCGTCGTCAAAGCGAAACGATTGCCGGAATTGAAAACGCACCCGGTAGTCACTTAATGAGCGCCGAGGCTTCTTCGCAATCAGCGCCTTTCATTGATGACGCGCCACACGCGCAAAGAACGAACCTGAGCAACACCGCGATTAGCTACTACCCGAAAGGCGAACTCATCGGGATGGTGCTTGACCTAATTATTCGAGGTAAGACCGCCGGCAAGTTTTCTCTAGAGGATGTGTTGCGCCGCATGTACGACGAGTTTTACCTGAAGAGCCCGAACGCTACGTATTACCTGCGCGGTCGAGGCTATACCCCGGAAGACCTTATCCGTGTGGCATCGGAGCTGGTGGGTGAGGGTCTGAGCGATTTTTTTGTGCGTCATGTTCGAGGTGTAGAAAGGTTGCCTTATGAACAAGCCTTCGGTTACGTGGGGTTGCGGTTGGTGCGCTCAGTGGCGCGCGAACCTTACAACGCCGGAATAACTCTTGATTGGGAAGACCCGAAAGGTCTTCGTATTCACAGCGTGAAAAATAGTTCGCCGGCGGAAGACGCCGGATTGCAGGAAGACGATGAGATCCTCACGCTCGGGGGAAAGAACATCAAAAGAGAGAATTGGCTGCTCGCGCTCAGTCGTTATAAACAAGGTGCGAAGATTCCAGTCACTGTGAAACGAAACCGGCGAACATTTCCGGCTACGATCGTCCTCGGCGAGCCTGAACGGTTTGAATATCGAATCGAAGAGATCAAAGAGGCGACTCCCGCCCAGCGAAGTTTGCGTGAGGTGTGGCTAAAAGGGCGGTGACAGTCCGGGGTGTGAGACCAGCCAACGTAGTGGGTCAACAAATTCAGAGCCGGGAGCGATAGCGACCGGGTTCAAGTGTCCAAAGTCCAATGTCAAAGGTCCAAAGTCTGCGTAGCCCACGTCGAATCATACGCTAGCCGATCATCACCGTCGGATCGCTAACCATTTGGCAATTGAGTGTGGTTGCCAAGGATCTAACTTATCGGGTTTCTTTCGATCTTCCGAAGCGGACTTTGGACTTTGGCCCTTGGACTTTGGCCCTTGGACTTTGGCCCTTGGACTTTGGACATCACTTGAATCCGGTCGCTATCGCTCCCGGCTCTGAATTTGTCATCCCACAACATTGCGCAGCCTCTCGGCATCATGCTTGCAGATGCCACACCGTTCCCACGCGCACATCAAGACCCGACTTACCCAAATACGCCCCCGACAAATTATGTCACTTGAAGCATTGGAGGCGGTATGCAAGCGGTACTGGGAATTTTGGAGCAACAATCAACAATCCAACAGAAAAGAGTTTCAAATCTGGCGGCGTTAGGGCACTGGCTTAGCGGAATATTTGGCTGTCCTCATAAGGAGATGAGTCGTCCTTTTTCAAGACATGGAGAAACGTATCGTGTCTGTATAAACTGCGGCGCGCGTCGAGGCTTCGATCAGCAAGCGTGGAATTCAGCAGGGCCTTTTTATTTCAAGCCTGCTTCAACCACAAATCTTATTGAGACCGGAATGAGCACGGTCCGGTGCACGTAAGCTAAGCTCTGAGAGTCACGCGGAACGAGATGATTGCCTCGCCGGAATGCAAGGTAGCCTGTGTCTTTAAGGAAAGAAAACCAGGATTGCAGAACCGCTCGCGATAGCGAGCGGATGCCGGCATTCAATTCACGAAAAGTTTGTAAGGGATATTCGGAATAATCGACCAGGGCCATATCATTACGCTAACCGAATTGAACGAGTGGCGTAGAAAGCATGACCAAATTTGAGTTTCGCATCCGCTCGCATCCGCTCGCTATCGCGAGCGGTTCTGCAACGGACGATTTGTCTCGAACTCCCGTGTAGTAATTATTCCAGCCGGTAGTTTGGCGCTTCTTTGGTGATGATGACGTCGTGAACGTGAGACTCGCGGAGTCCGGCTGAGGTGATGCGAATGAATTGACTCTTTTCCTGAAACTCTTTGATAGAGCGACAACCGGTGTAGCCCATGCCGGAACGCAGCCCGCCGACGAGTTGCGTTGTCATTTCCGCAATAGTGCCTTTATAAGCGACGCGCCCCTCGATTCCTTCAGGTACCAGCTTCGACTCGCTCTCCGCCATTTCCTGAGCATAACGATCGCGCGAGCCTTCGCGCATTGCCCCGATAGATCCCATACCACGGTATGTCTTGAACGAGCGCCCCTGAAAAAGAATCACCTCACCGGGTGCTTCTTCAGTGCCGGCGAAGAGTGAGCCAATCATTACCACGTCGGCCCCGGCAGCGATCGCCTTGGCAACATCGCCCGAAAATTTAACGCCGCCGTCAGAGATGACCGGCACACCACCTTTGCTGGCAGCTTTCACACAGGATTGAATCGCCGTGATCTGGGGCACGCCCGCGCCCGTCACCACTCGGGTGGTGCAGATAGAACCCGGTCCGATACCAACCTTCACGGCGTCGACACCCGCATCAACCAATTCCTCGGCCCCTTCGGTCGTGCCGACGTTTCCTGCAATTAAATCCGTATCAGGATGTCGTTGTTTTATTTCGCGCACTGCCTCCATTACGCGTGAAGAGTGACCGTGCGCAGTATCGATCACCAGACAGTCAACGCGGGCCTTAACCAGTTCATCGGCGCGCTCTCGGAAATCACCGGTCGCGCCAATCGCCGCCGCCACACGCAAACGCCCGAGGTCATCTTTCGCGGCAGTGGGATACTTGATGGCCTTTTGAATGTCTTTTACCGTGATCAAGCCTTTGATTCTTTTGTCGCCGTCTACGACCAACAACTTTTCGATGCGGTGTTTCTGTAACACCGACTTCGCCTGCTCGAGCGTGGTGCCGACCGGCACTGTGACGAGCGGTTGGGCAGTCATGACTTCAGACACAGGAATATCAAACCGAGTTTCAAATCGCAGATCGCGATTGGTAATAATGCCGACCAGGTGTCCGTCTTCATCAACCACCGGCACGCCGCTAATGTGGAAGCGCTCCATTACCTGAAGAGCTTCGCGCACTGGCTTGGTAGGAAGGATCGTCACCGGATCGACAATCATTCCCGATTCAGAACGTTTGACCTTATCAACTTCTTCCGCCTGGCGCGCGACGCTTAAGTTCTTATGGATTACACCAATGCCGCCTTGTTGGGCCAATGCGATCGCCAGCGCGGCTTCGGTCACGGTGTCCATCGCCGCTGAACACAATGGAATCTGCAAGCGAATATTGCGAGTAAGCTGTGTCGAGGTGTCAGTTTCGGACGGCAGCACGTCAGAACGGGCCGGCACTAACAGGACATCGTCAAAGGTAAGACCTTCAGTTATGTTAGGTGAAATCATAAGGGCTTTATCGACTCCAGATAGTTAACAGACAACGTTGCAGAAATAAAAACTGCCCGCCTTCAGCAGCGGGCAGTTCGACAGCGTGATGACGCACACACGCTCATGCTGTGCCTCGTGGCACAATCTTGCTTTTCCAGACAACCTTTATTGCAAAACCTGTTCGTAATCAGCTTTCCAAACATTCAGGCTAACAACAACCTCCGAACCAACCAACTGTCCCGCACCGCCAGCGATCATTTCAGTAGGCGCCGCCTGGGGTTTCAGTTCGGCATTTCGCTGCTGAAACCATTTAAGTACAGCTAGAGCGGCCGCGGTTAGAATTGCCAGGATGACAATCGTTAAGACAACAGTTAGGACGGGTGATCTTGTTGTGGGTGTATCGGTGTAAACCTTTGAGTGGTACGGGGTGCTCGAAACCTCTTCCGACGACTCTCCGGAATCGCGCATATGACGCGTGTACGCCTCGACCGCCTCTTTTTCGTCATAACCGACATAACGGGCGTAGGCTTTAACAAAACTGCGGTTAAAAATCCCACCCGGAAGTCGCTTGTAGTCGTTGGTTTCTATTGCCTCGAGATAGTGAACGGAGATGCGAGTCTGATCCGAGATTTCGCGCAAAGGGATGCCACGCTCCTCACGTGCGAGTCGCAACTGTTCACCTATAGTCGCTGCCATCACCAATTCCGTCAGCCTTCGCGCCTGCTGTCCGGTGGATGTGTGCCTCGTTGGATGCCAGTTGTATGAAGACTGACTTTTAGTTTTTCTGGAATCGGAGGCGTTTAACCCGCTCTTAAAGATCAACCTAACTGTTTGGGCGAATATATCTTGCGTGGCTAACGGTGTCAAACTTTAGTCTTTAAAAAGAAGGGGCTTCTCTTGATTCTTCGAGCGCGCGGTGATAGGTTGGCGAGAGAAAACAATCACCAGCTTTAATTTCTACAATCAGAAAAAGTGAGGAGACAAGAGATGCCCTTAGAAGCACTCGGAATGGTCGAGACCAAAGGTTTTGTCGGCGCCGTAGAGGCGGCTGACGCCATGGTTAAGGCAGCGAATGTCCAACTACTCGGAAAAGAGTATATCGGCGCGGGCTATGTGACGATCTTCGTGCGCGGCGATGTCGGTGCGGTGAAGGCGGCGACTGACGCGGGTGCGGCGGCGGCGCGGCGCGTCGGTGAGTTAATTAGCGTACACGTCATTCCCCGTCCTCATGCAGAAGTTGAACGCGTATTACCGGTTGATGGCCGCACGGGTTTAAGCCCGGATGAGCGTTCGTTGCAGGGTGGCGCTCGAGGACAATTGGGACAGGGCGAAGGCCGTTCGCTTCAGGCTGGTGCGCGCGAGGGTAGCAAGGAAAGAGCTCGGTAAGAGTTGTCAGTAGTCCGTAGTCAATAATCATTTCGGGCACCTTCAACGGACAACGGACCACGAACCACTGACAATGTCGGAGGTTTGTTATGTCAGCTGATAAAGATCTTATATCAGTACAGCAGGCGCGGGACCTGGTTGATAATGCATCCAAGGCCCAGGCGGAGATTGCGCGTTTTGATCAGGCGAAGATCGATCGAATTTGCGAAGCCATGGCCAAAGCCGCTCTGCGCGAGGCTGCGCGACTGGGCGCGATGGCCGTCGAAGAAACGGGTTACGGGGTTCCCGATGATAAACGCGAGAAGAACCGCTTTGCAGCGGAAGATGTTTGGAACTACTTTCGCGGGCTGCGCACCGTCGGAGTGGTCTCCGAGTCGAAAGACGTTGTAGAAATTGCCAGCCCACGCGGCGTGGTAGCCGGAATCATTCCCTCCACCAATCCCACCTCAACCGCGATATTCAAGGTCTTAATCGCAATCAAGTCGCGAAACGCAATCGTGCTGTCGCCCCATCCTTCGGCGGCTCGCTGCATCAATGAAACCGTGCGCGTGATGCGCGAGGCGGCGGTCAAAGAAGGTCTACCGGCAGAGGCAATTGCCTGTATGACGCTGGCGACGATCGAAGGCACCGAAGCTTTAATGAAACACAAGCAAACCGCAGTCATTCTCGCCACGGGCGGAATTGGACTGGTTCGCGCAGCTTACTCTTCCGGTAAACCGGCGTTCGGTGTGGGACCGGGCAATGTGCCGGTGTTTATTGAGCGTACTGCTGACGTACCAAAGGCGGTGCAGGACATTCTAACCGGTAAGTGTTTTGATAACGGCACCATCTGCGCTTCGGAGCAGGCAGTGGTTTGCGACGCGCCTATTGAAAAGGCGGTGCGGGAACAGTTCAAAGATCAGGGTGCGCATTTTCTGTCGGCTGCTGAGGCGGATCAGTTGGGCAAGGTGGTCGCGACTCCGCAACGTTCATTGAATCCCGGTATCGTCGGCCGTTCTGTCGAAGTGATCGCCAAATTGGCGGGATTGAGTGTACCGCCCGGAACGCGCTGTTTGCTTGCAGATGTCGGCGGTGTCGGACGCGACTTTCCACTATCGATGGAGAAATTATCTCCGATACTAGCTTTCTATGTGGTTGACGGAATCGCGCGTGGGGCCGAACGCAGTTATGAAGTGCTGCGTTACGGCGGCATGGGCCATACGGCCGGCGTCCACACGCGTTCGCGAGAAGCTGCAGTGCGCTTCGGTGGTGAAATGCCAGCGTCCAGAATTACTGTTAATACACCGACTACACACGGTGCGATCGGTTTCTCCACTGCGTTGCCACCTTCGATGACACTCGGATGCGGTTCGTGGGGCGGCAACGTGACCTCCGACAATGTTTCGCCGCTTCACTTGTTGGACATTAAGCGAGTGGCTTTCGAAACGAGACCGGTAAAGAGTGTGCGGCCGGCAGTAGCGGCCTCAACCGTTAGCGCACCTGTGACAACTGCATCTCAGCAACCTACCCGACCGGCTCCGGCAGTTGTAGGCGCGGGCGGCAAAATCAACCGGGAAGAGATTGCGGCGATTGTTGATAAGTTCTTAGCCGGGCGCGGACCTGACGTTCCTGCCACTGAAACGCCGGCGCGGAACCAGCCGCAAAGCGCTACAGTCGAAACGGAAGCTGGAAGCATGTACACCGGGCCAAGCCAGGGCGCTCGCGAAGAAACTCCCCGAGCGGGAAATGGCCGTGAGTCAGGACGAGGTGGCGCGTCGGCTTCCGCGAATGGCGCGAAGACCGTTGATTTTGTCAGCGAAGACGATGTGCGGCGTGCCATTCAAAAAGGCGAAAAGATTTATATCAACGCTAAGACAATCATTACGCCGGCAGCCCGCGATATTGGCGAGCCGGGGGAAGTGTTCGCTAAAGGGTGAATGGTAAAAAGAGAATCGTAAATGGTAAATCGTAAATGGTGAATGGTTGTTCATCGCAGCTCGAGAGTTAACCCGCGAAAGCCTATTCACAATTACAGTATTTGCGATTACCACTGACCATTTACCATTCACCATTCACGATTTACTCAATCATGTTCCTGGGAAAAGTTGTCGGCACAGTTTGGTCTACCAAGAAGACACCCGATCTTGAGGGTGTCAGATTTTTGGTTGTCCACCCATACGATCTCGAGAAAGAGCCAACTCGCAATATCGTCGTGGTGGCCGATCGCTTAGGCGCCGGCACCGGCGACATGGTGATGTGCGCTTTCGGGAAAGCAGCGCGTTCAGCGATCGGCAATCAGGAGATGTCGATTGAAGCAGCGGTCGTCGGGATCGTCGATCGGGTGGACATCACCGACACTGTTTCTGATGAGATGCGTGAGGCAGCCTTGCAATTGGCTCGCGACAACGGCAGACCATAGATCGACCGGGGACCGAAGACCGGCGACCGAAGGACAATCCTACTGCTGTCTCCGGTCAGCTGTCCTCGGTCGGTTTTATTATGGCTAATGAAGATCTAATTTATCGAATTACCAAAGCTGTTTACGGCCGTCTGGGCGCGGCAGCAGACGAGCAGACGGTGGAACAACTGGTGACCGAGCTCTATCGTGAAGTTGAACCCTATCTGGGTGCGAATGGAACCTCATACTCCCCTTACCAGTCAGTTCAATCCAGTGGCATTGCTTCACAGACCGAAGGCTCTTCCGACCGAATGATTATCTCCGTGTTTGGCGTGGATCATCCCGGAATTGTGGCCGGAGTTTCTCAGATTCTGGCGGCAGCTGATTGCAGCATTGTTGATATAAATCAAACGGTGGTGCAGGGTAAGTTTGCCATGGTGATTATTGCCAACACCGCACGGGCGCGTGAGAACGCAGCGGAACTCAAAGAGCGCTTGCGACGGGAAGGCGAAACGCTGGGCGTGCGCATTTATGCCCAGCGCGAAGATCTATTCAACGCAATGCACCGGATCTAGTGAATGGTGAATGGTGAACGGTAAATAGACAAAGCGATTGAAGAGTCGCCGCTAATTCAACCGATGACTATTTACTATTTACCATTTACTATTTACCAACATGCCTGAACCCGAAATCGCTCGACGTTGTCCTGCCTGCGGCGCCTCTATTCGCGAGCGAGCCGCCTTCTGTCCCCAATGCGGCATTGAACAGAAAGTGCAGCCGGCCAGCGACGAGTCTGCTTCAATTCATGACACCGAGGATGTAGTCAGGGACGACAACAAGACTCTGACTGAAGCAGCCTTTCAGAAACAAGCACCGGTGGCGAAGAAAAATTCGGCTAGCGAGCCTCGTAAACCTACTGTACCCAGAGTAGCGCGTCAGAAAGCGGTGGGAGAGGTCGGTGCACGGATACAGCGAGCTACCACCCGCGCTCGCGATGTTGAAGGCAACGTCGTTCACCGGGTACAGAAATTTCGTGAGATCTCCAGCGTAGTTTTGGATGAAGCAGTCTACGATCCCAGTCTCCGCTTTGTGCTGGTCGCAGCGGCCCTGTTCATTTTGTTCCTGGTGATCGTTTTGCTCAATAAGTTGATCGGATAAATGGAATACTCGCAGGCAGAAATTCTACAAACCGTTGCGATGACCGAGATGGAGCATCTCGATGTTCGCACGGTGACTCTCGGCCTGAGCTTGCGAGATTGTGCGAGTGAATCAATCGAACGCACTGCCGAACGAACCGCGGAAAAAATACATCGCTTCGCAGACCAACTGGTGCCAACCGTTGATCAGATTGGTGACGAATTGGGCATCCGCGTTGCCAACAAGAGAATTGCGATTACGCCTGCTTCGATGATCACCGAGGGAGCGACTGGCGACCGCGTGCACCTTGCTCGTGTCATTGACGAAGCGGCAGCGGCGGTCGGCGTCGACTTCATTGGCGGTTATTCTGCCCTCGTTCACAAGGGTGCTACCGACTCCGAACGCGAATTTCTTAATTCCATTCCCGAAGCTCTCTCGACCACCAAACGCTTGTGCTCATCCGTTAATGTCGCGACCACGCGCGCCGGCATTAACATGGATGCAGTCAGGCAGGTAGGAATCATCATCAAGGATGCCGCGGAACGAACCAGTGCTGAAGGCGGCATCGCGTGTGCGAAATTCGTATGTTTTGCCAACTCGGTTGAAGACAATCCATTCATGGCCGGCGCTTTCCACGGCGTCGGCGAACCGGAGGCAGTAATCAACGTCGGGGTGTCCGGTCCAGGCGTGGTGAATTACGCAGTCAGTCGCGCGCCCTCCGATCTGCCCTTGCAGGAGCTCGCGGAAATCATCAAGAAGTTGTCCTTCAAACTTTCGCGGGCGGGCGAGTTAGTGGGACGCGAGGCAGCGCGCAGACTAGGCATCCCCTTCGGCATTATCGATTTGTCACTCGCGCCGACGCCGGTTCCCGGTGACTCGGTGGCAAACATCATCGAAGCGATGGGTTTCGAGAGGGCGGGTACCCATGGAACAACGGCTGCACTTGCTTTGTTAACCGACGCGGTCAAAAAAGGCGGCGCTATGGCAAGTGGGTCCGTCGGCGGGATGAGCGGTGCTTTTATTCCGGTTTCGGAGGACGCCGGAATGATAGAAGCCGCGCAGCTCGGCGCGCTTTCGCTGGACAAACTTGAAGCCTGGACCAGCGTCTGTTCTGTCGGGATTGATATGGTGGCAGTTCCGGGATCGACATCCGCTGAAACGATCGCTGCAATCATTGCCGATGAAATGGCCATCGGAGTGATGAACAACAAGACTACGGCCGTTCGCATCATCCCGGTGCCGGGAAAGGAAGTAGGCGAGATGATTGAATTCGGCGGACTGCTTGGCAGTGCGCCGATCATGCCGGTTAATAAGTTTTCATCGGCAAACTTCATTCGCCGCGGTGGACGGATTCCCGCGCCGATACATTCTCTGCGAAATTGACGAGCTGCAAGTTAGTCTCCACCTTCAAAAAATTCAGTGTTATCATTAGCCGAATCTTGAGGAGCTGATATGCCGGAAGCACTGGGAATGGTTGAATGCATGGGCCTGGTGGCCATGATTGAAGCCGCTGATGCAATGGTAAAGGCAGCCAACGTCAGGCTGGTAGGTTGGGAAAAGATCGACGCCGGCCTGGTCACTGCGATTGTGCGTGGCGACGTCGCTGCTGTTCGCAGCGCAGTAGATGCGGGCGCCGCCGCTGGCAGAAAGGTCGGGGTGGTGGTAGCAACGCACGTTATTCCTCAGCCGCATGCCGACGTTGACGAGGGGCTCACGGTTTTGAAAACTGGGGAGACGACAAAAAAGAAAATCAGCGGCTCAGTTCGTGCGAAGTAAGGTCGCAAACTTGTTCGTCCTGTCTGCCAACCTGCTCCTTCCAAATGGCACTTAGTCTTTATCTTCTTCGACACGGACAAACAGAGCTGAGTCGCGAAGACAAATTCTGCGGTTCCGGGCTTGATCCTGAGCTTACCCGGGAAGGCCTGGAAATGGCTCAGGCCTTTACCTCCGCATACAGAAGCCAACCCTGGTCCGCGATTTTTTCAAGTAGTTTGCAACGAAGCATTGCCACCGCTGAGCCGCTTTGCGACGCACTAGGCGTAGCGATGCAGGTGCGCTCCGAGCTAAATGAGATTGCCTATGGCGACTGGGAAGGACTAACCAAAACAGAAGTCAACCAGGAGTATCATGATGATTACATACGTTGGTTGGCGGATCCGGCCTGGAATGCGCCAACTGGAGGAGAGTTGGCTGTTGAAATCGCTCGCCGCGGTTTACAAGTGATTGAAGAAATCAGAGATCAATTTCCTGATGGCAATGTTTTGGTGGTTTCTCATAAGGCAACGATCAGAATTGTTCTCTGTGGCTTCCTGGGTATTGATATCGGGCGCTTTCGCTACCGGCTGGGATGTCCGGTAGGCTCCGTCAGCAGGGTAGAGCTAACGGCACAGGGTCCATTGCTTCACACAGTAGCTGACCGCGCACATTTGACTGAAAGCTTGCGAGGATTGTCTGGTACTTGATTCTGGGGATTTTGCCCAGGTGGAGCGAGCGGCGAGCGGAATCCTGGGCTAGACTCTTCCGTCTGCTACGCAAGCTGTTTGAATGCTTTCTGTCCTCTTACAAAAACCACCCCGGCGACGCGTGCATGTCTAACCAACTTCTCCCACCGCGAACTCCAAACATACTGCTTGTTTTGCCACTGCTGGTTTTCATTGCTGCCACCGTCCACGCGCAACAGCCGTTCGTTACCGACGACTCAGATGTGACACCGAAAGGTAAGTTCCATTTTGAGTTCAGCAATGAATTCGATTTGCTGCAAAAGTCTGCCTTTCCCAGCCTCAAGCAAAACACGGCTGACTTCGAAATCGACTACGGCCTATTCAATAGACTCGAGCTGGGAATTGCCGCGCCGCTGATCACGATTTTCAACGCAGCCGGCACGAACCCGAGACGCGTGACAGGCATTGGCGACATGAACCTTTCCGTCAAATACAAGCTTCGTGAAGAACGCGATGGTTCAAACGTTCCAGCCTTCGCGGTGAGTATCAATTTCGAGCTGCCGACCGGCGACACTGAACGACAGCTTGGGTCAGGGCTCGCCGACGTTTACATAAACGGCATCATGCAGAAGTCGCTCACGAATAAAACGACGCTGAGAATCAACAGTGGAGTTCTTTTTTCAGGCAACACAACCACGGGTGTGATCGGACTCAAGACGCGTGGCACCGTGCTCACTGCGGGGGGCTCATTGGTCAGACAGTTTCGTCCGAAGCTGCAATTGGGGGTGGAGTTGACCGGTGCACGCGCGAGGAATTCTCAACTTGGCAAGGGCCAGTTACAAACCATGTTGGGTGGGAATTATCAGTTCAGCAGCAAGTCGTCTTTCGACTTCGGCGCCATCGTGGGAAAATACGACGGCAGCCCGCGGGCCGGTTTACAACTCGGCATTTCTATAGACTTCTAGCGGGGACTTATGCGGCGCGTAGCGCCGCGGTGATTTTAGCCCGGCCTTTCAAGGCCGGGTTCAGGCCTCCCGCGAAGAACCGGCAGTCGCGTAGCGACGCAATGAATAGGAATTGAGAGTAAATCTCATCGCGTCGCTGACGCGACGCGGCCAAATGAAAACCTCCGACTTGTCCCGGCCTTGAAAAGGCCGGGCTAAACTCAACGCGACGCTACGCGTCGCTGACAGCATTTTCCTCGCCGCTTATTACCAGGGAAGAGCATCCCAGATGCGGCCCGCCGAACTTCCGCCCCCCATGTTCCTCGCTCTCAGTATTGAAGCTGCATCCACAACAGAGCGCAACGGCACTTCACCGGAGAAGCTTTGGTCGAAACGTCTCTCCGTAACGAACAGCGGAAGAGTGAACGCGGAGTCGAGTTGGTAACGCAAAAGACCACGATTCGAGAAGGCCGACCACACCACGCCCGGTATCGACCGCAGGTGAACTGTTATCGGCAAATTAACCCGCGAAGCTTTGCGGCCGCCAACTTTTAAAGTCCCGTTGTGCCGTCCTTCGATTAGATCGCGATCGGCAAGCCGCAAGCTGTAGTCAAAATCCTTGAGACTGACGGGAATTAGACCGTTGGCCACGTCAAGGCCAAGATTCAAGTCCGCCGTTTGGTTCCGGAAGTCGATCGACTCAAGAGTAATTTCGCCAATTTTGATCTGAACGTTGACCGCATCTCCGATACGTCCCAAATCGCCGAGCCCACCGGGCAGACGCAGCTGGGCCCTGGCTTCACTGACTGATCCAGAAGCTACCAGTACAAAGGCCAACGCCAAACTTGCTACACCCAAACTTCGAAAAATCTTGAACATTGTGCTTCGTCCTTCCTTACTCTCAAATCCCGTCCTCTATTGTCCTCGCAAGCCGGAAACAAAGTAACAACTGGTGTGCCAGCATCTGCCCTTAAAATCGTTAGAAAAAGCCGCAGTTTGCGGCTCACAAGGAATGAGAAACAACACGAAAACGTCAGCCGCATGACTGTATCGTGCGATATGCTACGCACCACTCGAATCCTTAATTTGGAGGCTACCAATGCCATTCAAAAAGAACCCCATCGGCCAATTGTTAGAGCGATTTTCGCTAAGGGCCACCAAAGCGACCGGATCTTCCCCAGCCTTCATGCTCGCGCTCTCGGTAATCGTCGTGTGGGCCGCTACCGGGCCGCTGTTCCATTTTTCAGACACGTGGCAGTTGGTCATCAATACGGGCACCACGATCGTCACCTTTCTGATGGTGTTTCTGATTCAGCGTACGCAGAACAAGGACGCGCTTGCGATTCATCTGAAACTCAACGAGATAGTTGCCGCCCTGGAGGGCGCCAGCAATCGGCTGATTGACGTGGAAGATCTAACTGAGGAGGAGATCAAAACTTTACACCAGCACTATCAACGGTTAGTCGAAATGGCCAAGAAAGACCTTAATTTAACCAAGAGTCACTCGATTGAAGAGGCGGAGGCGAGACATAACGTCAAGCACGGCACGCACCGGCATTGAAAGGAATCAAAGGTCCAAAGTCCAATGTCCGCTTCCGAGCGTCGAAGGAAGGCGGTAAGTTGATTCGCTTTGCCACCCATCACAGAAGATCGAAACTTGCCGACGTGATGAAAGGTCTGACAAGCGTGACTCTACCTTGGGCTTCGAAAGTTTGGACTTTGGACTTTGGACATGGGACATTGGATCTTGGACATGGGACATTGGACCTTGGACATGAACTCACGATGCGACGGCTCTTTCCAGTTTCTCGAATCGCGCCATCATGGTTTCATAAAGTCGGTCGGTCTTTTCGTGTAAATGCGCAATCTCGAGTTCCGCTTTGATATTTACCTCGTACTCAATATCCGATCGCACGCGGTCCTTTTCGGCCTGCCGGTTTTGACTAACCAGCACAAAGCATGAGAGGAAGATGGCCTCGAGCGAAACAATCATCGTCAACAGACCAAAGGGAAAAGGATCAAACGGCTCAATCCCGATTGGAAGCGTGTTAAGAGAAATCCAGATCATGAACCATATTCCGTTGATAATCAGAAAAGCCATGCTGCCGCTAAACCACGCAATCCAGTCAGCGATCTTCTGTAGCGGCGTCGAGTGAACCTCCATCTCTTCGTTTACATTTCGTGACACGCGCGTGCGCAATAATTCATCTGCTTTGCGGGTCAGGCCACTGAGAGACGCAAGCATATGAAGCGCAGCTTCCGGTTTCCGCTGAAACAGCAACACCAGATCTCCCCGGTCGAGCACGAGCACTTCACAATCAGTGAGGGCGAGCGCGGTCGCAGTGCGCGGCCCGGTATCAAGCATGGCCAGCTCGCCAAACATGTCCCCAGGCAGTGCATTGGTCAGCACAATCTTCTGTCCCGCAGTGTCCTTGATATACAGTTCAATTTCCCCCTTACGCACTATGAACAACGAATCACCCGGATCGCCGGCGTGAAATAGCGTCTGGCCGGCGGCAATTTTCATTTCATCGACGACGTTCGCCAGCGCGACGCGGTCGTCTGCACTCAGGTGATCGAACATTCTGATATGAGTTAGAAAACCGGGTTCACAGGGCATTATGGTTCTTCTCCAGCGCGCATAATTTTGAAAAGGCGACGAATTATAATATACGTTTTGAATCAAATACGCGGGTGGTTCCAATCCGCATAAGGAACGCGACTATCCAGGCGCTTCATCAACGAGGTTCAGCATCATGGTGATGTTTTCGGAGGTACGTCGATTCGACCTCACTGATGATCAAAAACGCCGCGGCACCCTGGTGGACCTCGGCGTCGCTTTGCTTGACGCCGATTACCCGCCGGTCACCACTGTCTATTTCCTAAACTCCCGTAATCAAAAACGCTCAATAGACTGGAAACTCGTCAAACAGATCGACGTTGCAAAGCGCCGGATCAAAGTAGCGGACCTGGATGAAGCTGATAAGACTTCGTCATCTCTAGCAGACACAAAGGAAGTGTTGCTTGGTGACGACATATTGGACGCACTAATCCTCGACCTGCAAAACCGCAGTTCCACGCGCGCTAACGACCTTTGGTTGGAGGAAAAGAAAGGCGAGTTGGTGTTATCGGCAGCAGACACTAGTTTTGCCGCAATTCTGCGCCGGCTAACGCGTGGGGTTTACGGACACGTTGCCAAAAGCGCACTTTACGATTGGAAGTACATTGAATTCCTGCGTGGCGATCCGGACGCAGTAAGAAACGGAGAAGGATATCATCTGCGCGTCGCTCGTTTGCCCCCAGGCGAGATAGCCCGGCTGACTGACATGCTCCCCTATCTGCATGCCTCTGAGCTCATAACCCTGCTTCCTGATAGTAAAGCGGTCGATGCCCTGGAAGCGCTATCTCCGGAACGACAACTACAAGTCTTTGAAGAACTCAAAGAGGAGCAGGCGGTTGGTCTATTGACACTAATGGCCCCCGACATTGCCGCAGATCTTGTAGGCCGACTGCCCACGAGAGTTATGCGCCGCTATCTTAACCAGCTCCCGGAACGACAGGCTGAACGACTTATCGAACTTTTAAGATACCCGGAAGACACCGTGGGCGGAATCATGACCAACGATGTGGTTTGCGCACGCGCCAGCCTGACAGTTTCCGAGGCACGAAAAAAATTGCGCCAACCTCTCAAGAAGCCTGACTTCGTTTTCTTCGTCTACGTTGTCGAAAATGAGAAATCAAAATTGCTGCGCGGCGTCATCTCTCTCCGCACTCTGTTAACAGCGGAGGATGATCAGCGCCTGGAAGAGATCATGGATCCTTACGTCACGTCGCTAAGTGCGCTCGCTCCCGCTCGTGAAGCTGCTTACAAAGTAATTGATAGCCACGTCGCTGCTTTGCCGGTTGTCGGCGACGACGGGGAACTACTGGGGATAGTCACTGTGGATGCGGCCATCTCTCACGTTGCTCCCCCTAAGTGGCGCGCGCAGGCCCCGAGGATTTTCTCATGAAGAGCAAACCGGCGGAAGGGCTCGAGCCTGTTGAGAAGGTAAATGCGAACGCGTTGCCGGTTCAACCTCGGCATCTCGGTCGCGGCCTGAGGCTGAATATCCGAGGACGCAGCGTGCAGTTGAGAGGCCTGCGGCGCAGTCCCACCGGACTCTTGCGTTGGCTCGCCATACTTGGACCGGGATTAATAGCGACTTCTGCAGGAAACGACGCCGGTGGGATCGCCACTTATAGCCAGGCGGGAGCGAAGTTTGGTTATGAACTGATCTGGGTGATGCTGATCCTCACGCTCTCTTTCGCAGTGGTGCAGGAAATGTGTGCGCGGTTGGGAGCCGCCACCGGCCGTGGCTTGCTTGATTTGATTCGCGAGCGGTTCGGAATTGGATGGGCGCTGTTTGCCGTGGTGATTATCTTGATCGCCAACGCTGGTGTAACGGTCAGCGAGTTCGTAGGCATTGGCGCCGCGATGGAGTTGATGGGAGTTAGCAAGTATGTGGCAATTCCCGTCGGCGCGTTACTTATTTGGTACCTCGTGATCTTTGGTTCTTACTCAAAGGTCGAGAAAATTCTCTTATTGATGACGCTTGTCTTCTTCGCCTATCCGGTTGCGGCTTTCATGGCCAAACCCAGCTGGGGCGAGGTTGCCAGGGGCGCATTCGTCCCAACATTCCGAAGCGATCCGGCCTACCTAATCATTATCGTGGGCTTACTTGGCACCACCATCACGCCGTATATCCAGATTTTTCAACAGAGCTCGCTGGTAGAGAAGGGCGTAGCGCGGCTTCATTATGGACCTGAAAGAGTAGATGCTTATGTCGGTGCCGTCTTCTCCAACCTGATGTCCATCTCGATGATCATTGCAACCGCGGCGACGCTGTATGTCGTGGGGCAACGGGATATCGAGACTGCAGCGGACGCAGCGCGTGCGCTCGAGCCGGTAGTGGGCGGCGCAGCAACCGTGCTGTTCGGCATCGGGCTTCTGGGCGCCACACTGCTCGCCGGAGCAGTGTTGCCGTTGGCCACTGCCTATGCAGTAAGCGAAGCCTTTGGGGTTCCTAAAGGAGTGAATCTCGATTTTCGCCGCGGCCGGGTCTTCTTCAGCTTGTTCACTGCGCTCGTCATCATCGGCGCGGGCTTCGCACTAATCCCAGGCGTGCCGGTGATTCAATTATTAGTGGGAGTGCAAGTATTAAACGGCGTTCTGCTTCCTATTATCCTCGTCTTCATTCTATTGCTGATCAACGACAAACGCCTGACGGGTAACCTCAAAAACACGCGCCGTAACAACGTGCTGGCGATTGGCACACTGGTGCTGATTACAACAGCGGTGGTAGTTATGCTGGGTGGGCAGATGCTCAATTGGGTTGGGTTGTATTAGATAGATAGGGAGAAGCGTTAAGAAGATTTGACATTGGTCATTTGACATTGGTCATTTGACATTTGCGGATTCAACTTGGAAGTGCAACACAGTACAAGTGAACCGCGGCAAGCGCTGCGGAAGGTGCAAGGACGGGGTGACCACCCGGTCAGTGGGTCGACAAATACAGCGCCGGGAGCGGTAGCGACCGGATGAGTCGTGCGCTAAACACCAGTGTCAATTAAGTATTTATGTTGAGCTGACTTTTTGTACTTGGGCGCTATGGAGGTTGGCATCCGGTCGCTACCGCTCCCGGTTCTGCATTTGTCGACCCACTGGCTAAGATTCAGGGTGAGTAACCTTTAGTTCGCAGCAGTTGCACTTCAAGTTGAATCCACCAATTTTCATTTTTCATTCCATTCGTGGTAATTCGTGTACTTCGTGGATCCGAGGTTTCCTTGGTTCGGAGCCGGTTTGTTGAGTCAGAGCCGTTAGACAGAGCCGGTTTGTTGAGGCGGGGCTGGTTTATTAAGTCCGTAGGTAAACGACGATCCACGAATTGACACGAGAGAATCCGTTAACGACAAATGAGACGACGAACGACCAATATCAACTGCCAATGAGAAATGAAATGACGAGGAGCAATGACAAATGACTATTGTCAAATGACCAATGTCAAATCTACTTGTCGGTCATACTCCCGCTGAAAACCGCTCAAAAACCGCTCACGGTGTCCGATTCGCTCCGACCGGCTTAGTGGCGGTCTTGGTGGGAAGTTTCGCCGGCGCGGGTTCTCCCTTGGGTGCTATGCGGCCATTGCGCGTAAGAGCGATGCGTTTGTCGCGGCTTGAACCCTCATCAACGGTAACTCTGATTGAGCGGAAGGAGCCATCGCGCGCCTTGTTGGTCGGATTGTAGGAAAGCACATACTGTGTCCGCAGGTCGCGCACGATCTCATTTGCGATCTGTGGCAGCTCGGAAAGCGACGTCGGCATGAAGGCGCGGCCGCCGGTCTCGGTGGCGAGTTTATTGATCAAATTGACAGCTTTGTCGCGCGGGCTCTTTCGTATCAGACCGCCTTCGCGATCGAGCTCATTCACGAACCCAATGACATAGATTTGCACGTCAGCCTCACGTAACCTCGCAAACAACTTCTCCTGAGAATAGAAACTGGCGCGGTCTTCCCCGTCCGTAATAACAATCAAAGCGCGGCGCCGGCGGTCACTATCGTCGCCCTTCTTATATTCAGCGACGTGCTCGGCGGTGAGATAGACAGCGTCAATGATTGCCGTCTGCCCGCCCTCAACATACAGGCTGTCCAGTCCGTCGATCAGCAGGTCTTTGCTCGGCGTGAAGTCCTGCACCGTCTCAATCTTGTCGCTGCTGATAAACCGCACCAGAAACGTTTCGTCTCCCGGGCGGTTGCTGTTAACGATCGTCTTACCGGCATCAATAACGCTCTGCAACTGGGAACGGAGCGAGCCGGAAGTGTCCACTGCTAATCCATAACTAATCGGTACCTCTTCACGCGAAAACGACTCTATCGGTTGAGGAACGCCATCTTCGAAAACGTGGAAGTCGGTCTGTCGCACGTTATCGAGTGGCCGATTGTTTCGATCGATGACGCGCACGTTCAGAGTAACCAACTCTGTGTTGACCCGAACAATACTGCCCTCGTCAATGTCTTCATCGGGCGGAGTTGGCGTGGGCTTTGGCTTGAGCACGGGTGGTGGTGGCGGCTCGCCCAGATTGGGAGCAATGCGATCATAAGGCGGACGGGGCGTAGGCGTAGGTGTTGGACTCGCGGGCCGCGTAACGGGCGTTTGCGTGGTTCCGGCTGGGCGCGGCGTTGCGGGAGTAGGAGTCGGCGTCGGCACTGACGTTCTGGGCCTCGAATCCTGCGTGCGCGCTAAACCGAAATCTGAGCCGAGGACGCTGATGGATGCCAGAACAAATGCCGCCACCAACACTAGCCGGCGTCTGGTCCAATTGCTCTTGTGATGTTTGCTAACTTTCATTGCCTGGATAATCCCGCTGAATGATTTGTATCAAGCGCCAGTCGAATAGCCCGACCGTTGCAAAATTAGTTTACCTTTTCAGACCTGAGCATGCGAAGCTGCCAACCGGGTTTTCACGCCCGGTTTAGCACTTAGAAGGATGTTTGGAAGAGTTATTTCGTTGCCGAAATGCGGGAGTCATTTCAGGGAAGGGGGCACCGCGTAGTAGCCTTCCTTCGATCTAACGAAAAGACGCGGTAATCCGCGCGGTGGTGTCACCTTCACCTTAACGCGACGCCATTTGCCATCGGTGCTGAAATCGGTTGGCTTATAACCAATCGAATACTGGTGGCGCAGTTCGAGGGCAATCTGTTCGAAGATATCGTCCATTTCAGCGGCGCTCCGCGGGAAGAATGCCTTGCCACCCGAAACGCTCGAAAGCTCATCGAGTATTCCCTGTCCTTCCATGCCCAGGGCGCTGCCCGCGTCTCCCCCACTGAGAATGCCGATGCCATAAAGCACAACGTCTGACTCCTTCAGCAAACGTCTCAGCTCATTGAAGGTGTAACGAGAATTGTTGTCCTGGCCGTCGCTAATTAATAGCAAAGCCCGTTTCGGATGGGTACCGCGTTGCACTTTTTCCACACCCAGATAGCACGCGTCGTAGAGGGCCGTGTTATTTTTGGTCTCTACAAAAGTAAGTTTGTCGAGCACTGCATTACCGTCTCGAGTCTTGTCCAGCAGCATTTGCGCCCGCGAATTGAAGGCAATCAGGAAGTACTCGTCTGAGTTGTGGCTGGTCTGAATAAACTTCGACAGGGCGTCCCGCGCGCGTTTGACCTTATCGCCGCTCATCGAGCCGGAAACGTCAAATATGACTCCCACGGAGACGGGGGCGTCGTCGTCGCTGAAATAGGTAATCTCCTGGGGCTTCTTCTCATCCAGCACTGTAAAAGCGTTTTTAGTGAGGCCTGAGACGAACCGGCCGTAGGTATCAGTCACGGTTACGGTGAAGGTAATTAGATCGGTGTGGATGATTACCGGGCCATCCAGCTCATTTCCGGGTTTCTGTCGGCTGGCCGGAGGGTCGTCTTTCGCTGCGATCGCTACGTTCGTTTGCTTTTGCTCTTGTTTAGGCTGGCTGTTGGCTGAAATGGGGGAATATATAAGGAAGAGAATCGCCAGCAAGGTGATGGGAGCGATCTCGACGGCGCGTCCAGACGGTTGGTGCATATGACCCTCGCGTTCGATTTCTATGGTGTTGACTCAGAAGGTGCTGCCAACAGAGATGCGGGAGCGGGGAAGACTGATGCCCGAGATCTGCGACTTTTATAAATTTAGGAATGGCTGACGCGGGAGACCTTGGACGTCATTACTTCCAAATTTAGTCTGTGTCAACTTGAGTGCATTGTAGGACAGGGCGCCGGATATGGTAAAGCGAAAACGCCGGTAGCAGAGCTTGTTTGCTATCGACTGCCAATTACTCCACGGAGTCTCGCGGCTCTGCTGCTAAAGCGTTTCTTGGGGTCCGCCGTAGCGGTCCGAATGAAAATAGCTTTGCCTTAAAAGTCCGGATGAGTCCGACGCGTAGCGTCGATATGAATTTAGCCCGGCCTTTTCAAGGCCGGGGACGGCCAGCGGTTCCATTTGGGCGCGTCGCGTCGCGACGCGATGAATGAGAAATAGCTAATGAAATCATTGCGTCGCTAACGCGACGCTGCTGGAGAAAGGACTTTGCTTCTCCCGGCCTTAAAAAGGCCGGGCTAAAGTCAGCGCGACGCTACGCGTCGCCGAGGTCTGATCCTGACTTTTGAGGCAAAGCCAATAAGTTCGGTTGACTCCATCTCCGAAGTTGCCCCACTGCCACCTGACTCATAGACATAGAGCATGCCGCCAACGCAAAATCAATTTCACCGTAGCCCTGGTTCGCATCCCTGTTGCTCAGGCCCAGCATGCGATAAGAACTTGTCTCCGTCGCGGTGAACTCCACATAGCCATCGCCGGAAGCAAGCGTCTGTGTCGACGATGCTCCGGCACTGCCCCAGTTGTCTCCACTCGCGGTTCGGGTGAGATTGTTGGTTGCAGTCGACACTACTACCACATTTGCCCAACTGACACTCACCTCAGAGCTGCCACCACTCAGGTTACCGGAGATGACTGAGTTGCTAATGGTCGAACCATTGGTGTAGAGCGAGGTATCGGCCAGTAGTGGGTAGGTGGGCGTGACCGTGCTGGTGTAAATGACCGTGCCGTTCTTGCGATATTTGACTACTCCGCCTTCCACCGCCACTCGCAGCACATCGCCGGTCGCATAAGACGAGGCTACGACGCTCGCTCCGGATTCATAAACGTAAAGCATGCCGCTCGTTGCCAGGTTAAACCCGAAGTCAATCTCGCCGTAGTTCTGATTCGCATCTCCATTGCTCAACCCCAGCATGCGATAGGAACTTGTCTCCGTCGCAGTCACCTCCAGGTAGCCGTCCCCGGAAGTAATCTGCTGTGTGGATGAAGCGCCCGCCGTCCCCCAACTATCGCCCGTGGCCGTGCGCGTCAGCGAGTTTCCCGCTGCCGACACCGCAACCATATTCGTCCAGCTAACATTCGGGGTTGACGGCGGTGCAGTCGCCCCTGAAGAAGCGCTGCTGGCTGCCTTGAGATACTGAAGTTAAGTTATCGAGCGCATCGTAGTTGTAACTTGTGGGTTGATTAGGCGAGGTTACAGCGCCCAGATTGCCATTTTCATCCGGTTCATCAACACGGCTGAGTCGGCCCAGTGCATCGCTTAGGCTGCGCCTGACTTTGCTGGCCTGATCCGTCACCGTAACCTGATTGCCTGTATAAGCAGTAGTGACCACGGCATTGTCCGGCGTCGTCACGAGGTTACGCGACCAGCGAGATCATAAATAGTGGTTGTATGAGCGGCGCTTTCGCCAAGCGACGGCCGGTGCGGATTGCTGACCTTACTTACCCTACTCAGCGCATCGTAGATTGTTACGACTTTCACATCCCCCTGCGGGTCGCGGATCCAGCTTTCAGTTGTGCGACCGAAACCGTCGGTGCGCGTCCAGGAACGCAGGGCCTCGTCGCCGAGAGCGTGACGCACCCCACCTATGAACGCTAATCGCTTGAGGATCGTTTCATGGCCCGCTGACAAGAAACACATCCCACGCCCAACGGCCGAGTTGGGAACCTTGTGTATCCGTCACCTTGGCCCGATAGCGGAAAACATTTCCGTATTGGTCTCGCCTTCTCGATTCCCGGTAATCAAATGAGATCTTCTCCAGATTGAGTGACGGCAGAGTGTGCAATTCTCCCGACTCCGAAATGCCGTTGTGATTTGTATCCTGCCACAAACGTAAAGAGGAAAAGATGCTGTCACGGAGACTTATCACGCCATCGCCGTTACCACCATTTGTCGCATTGTCAAATTCAGCGAGCGCAAGAAAGCCGTTTCTTTCTTCGCCGGCAGGCGGGTTGGGTTGCGGTGTAAAATTGCCGAACAGTTCTGCTCCATTGTCTATCAAGTCGTTAGCATTGCGGTCAACTGCTAGCCATGCATCGTCCGAGCCGGCTGAAGTCCACGAGATCCGCCGCTTATGCCATCAGCAGTAAGGTCAAAATGCACTCCGGTGGCAGCGCCTGAGAGGCTGAACCCATCTCCAGCAATATCGACCAATATTGGTGAAATGGGCTGTTGGTACCAACATAGGCATTCTGACGGGTCCCATCTCCAACCATTTCCTTGATTCCGACATTCATCACCAGCTCCTGGTGCACACCCATTCGGATCAGGAGTTGCTGTTGGTTCGGTATCGCCCGTGCCTGCTGTATTAATGTTAGCACTACAGTCAGATCCGCGATTTGGTCCAAAATTCTTGTTTACGGAACTAATGTCAGAGGCCGTCACGTTATTGGATGTTCGGTGACAACCCGGGGTTGAGGTGTTCATTATGCTTGTACAGCTTGAGGCGTTCGCTAATCCTAACGGATGGCCCATTTCGTGGGCTATTCTTCCCCGAATTTCAGCGTCACTCAAGTTCAGTATGCTTGAAGGTAACGTTACAATGTAAGGTGGACCCACCGCGGTGATAGTGCTGCATGTACCACTCGGCACAGTACCTTGTTTTATGATTATGTCTGGTGTTGAGGTTGATTGATTTACTTTTAAATTAATAACCAGTTCTATTGCCGTATTGGTCCGTGGTATTGTTCCAATCAACCCTGGCGTCCTCGGTACGGTTCCAAATCGTAGGATTGGTCTGCGCTCCCCAACTACTGTGTATCTGGATAAGAATCGTTCGACGCCCAGAACCGTCCTCCGCGGCTCCGTGTCCCGCCATAGGCGTGGTGTTAAAAAAGCATTCAGGACACTCGGAGTTCGCGATGAAATAACTCAACAGAAGAATTATGAACACCAGCAATAGTCTATGAGCGTCGAATGAGAGGAGGAGGCGGCGCATTATGGCATTTTCAACCTGGATAAATCCTTAACCTGAGCCTTGAGTTTCGAAAGGCTGAAGTTGAATCGTTGTTTGATCTGAGTCTGAAGCGGCGAAGGCTTCGTATTAACACTTTGAAGACTATGATCGTCGTTGACCTGAAAAATACCCGAGGGCCCCGCAGCCAGAACAGCGACTTTCGAGGGCGTCAATGTAACAAAAAGTAAGTATTTCTTGCCGGTCTCGAACGGTGGAATTGAAGTGTTCTCCATGGTTAGTTCCACGCCGTCCACAATTACCGTTCCCCCAGAGACAGGTAAGAGAAATTCATCATGAGAAACAGGGCCGATTTCCTCTGGGACATCGGGAATGGGGGCGCAGGTATGGCAATAAACATAGCCCTTATGTGAGAGCGTATCCAGGGTTTTGAACTTGTACCAGGTCATTACATCCTCGGAGTTAACAATGTAACTCGCGTTACCTATTATTTCTCCGACAACAGCGCTGTAATTTCGTAGTGCTTCCTCAAGTCCTATGTCGACACCCGCATAGTCGATGATTGGTCCAGGCACTCTTACCCGCGTTTTTCCTTCATCTTTGGTCTTTTTGGCGTACCACTGAAGTCGATCTTGCGTAGGATATCGTATGGGTTCCTGAATTTTTGAACTAGTTCTCAGGACTTGTAGAACAGCAACGACAGAAAGGACCAAGACGAGAGTAAGGATAGTCTTTTTCATTAGATAGTTCCTTTGACTCGAAAAATTCCTTAAGTCTTTAGACCATCTTTGATTTTCCCGACTCTCTAAGAGTGCGGAATAATACACGTATACTATTCTCGTGGGTTAGACCAGTCAATGTGCCACATGAAACTCGCCATCCGGCTGCAGGGCCCTGGCAACACCGGAGAAGAGACGCGGATCTCCTTCGCAGATAATCTGGGCTGCGGGATCCATAGTGGGAACATTAGCGCTCCACGCGCGTGAACCAAGGGCTACCAGGAGCGTGCCTGGCCGCATGCTATACTTTCGCGCTCACCTGAGGCTGTGAAACCAAATTATGGCTGAGTTTGTTTGTCGTTTAGGAACGCCTGCGGGCGAAATAGTAACTCGCACGATCGAGGCGACTGGTGTTCATGAAGCGCGCGCGCGTCTGGAACGCGAAGGCTTCCGTGTCTTCAATGTAACGCCTCCCAAAGCCAGTGGCGTGACCGCCCTCACGCGATTGGGCAGCCGTGGCGGTCAGCCGCGAGTCAAAGCAAACGACTTCCTGTTATTCAATCAACAACTCGCAGCCCTGGTTCGCGCCGGCATTCCAATCCTCCAGGCTATCTCCATGCTACGCAAACGAGCAGCATCAGCGCGCCTGCGCGCGGTGCTCGGCGACGTCGAAGAACAGATTCGCGGCGGCGCGGCGCTGTCGCAGGCATTTGCCGCGCAGGGCAGTATCTTCCCGCGGATCTACACTGCCTCGATTCTGGCGGGCGAGCGGTCTGGCGCGCTTGATGAAGTGCTTAATCGTTACGTCACTTACATGCGCCGCAACGTCGCCCTGCGTCGCAAGATTCGTGGCGCACTCGCTTACCCGCTGTTCCTTTTATTTGCCTCTGCATGCATGGTGACGTTTCTGACGGTTTACGTGGTGCCGCGCATGTCAGACCTGTTCTCCGGATTTGGAACCGAACTGCCGACTGTAACGCAGATCGTTGTGGGACTATCGAGCTGGCTCTCGGCAAACGTGATTTGGTTCGGTCCTTTATTCATTGGCGGCACGGTGGCCTTGTTTCTCTGGTCGCGCACCGATGCCGGGCGAATGCGAATCGATGCGTTGCTTCTGCGGCTACCGCTGGCCGGTAGTTTGGTGATTCAACTTTCGGTCGCCCAGGCTACGCGCTCATTGGCAACTCTCCTGGCTGGCGGTATCACGCTTGTTGAGTCCTGGGAAATAGCCGCCGAGTCGATTACCAACCGCGAGCTCCGTCGTCGCAGCTCTGCGATATTGCCGATGATTCGGGAGGGAAGGTCGTTCACTGAAAGTCTTGAAGCTGCGGATTGGGTCCCGCTATTGGCCGTTGATATGGTCGGAATCGGAGAACGCTCGGGCAGTCTAAGAGAAATGTTGGATGAAGTTGCTGTCTTTTATGATGCAGAATCGGAGGTGCGACTGGAGCAGTTGACGACCACGCTGGAGCCTGCGATTCTTATCGTCATGGGTGGAATTGTCGTGACTATTCTCCTGGCAATCTACCTACCCATAATCTCATCCATTTCCAGTGGAGCGGGCGTCACCGGACATCGTTAAAAGTCAGTCTGTAATTATTAAATGAAACAGTTTACCGAAAACACACCCTCCACAGTGCCGTCGCAACACCCGCTTGGTTCCCAGTCGGAGGAGATTCACGAGCCGCCGGAGGTACGCAGCGCGAAAGAGCTCGCGCGGCGTTACCGCCTGACGTTTGTGGAACTGCTGCCCACCGAAGGGGAATCCCCCATCAACTACGAGATCTTCCAGGAGATTCCCGTAGACTTGATGGTCCGCTACCAATTCCTCCCGCTTAAGCGCGATGATAAAGGCCTGCATCTCGCGATGGCTGATCCAACCGATCTGGAAAAGTTGGATGAGCTCAGCAGCGCCTTGCGGAGTCGCATCGTGCCTTACGTGGCCACCGCCGGCGCTATCGAAGTGGTCCTGCGTCGCGGCGACGCCACTCAACGCGTTTTACAGGAAGCTGCCTCGGGCTTTCGCATTTCGCTGGTTCGGGAAACGGAAACCGGCGAAGAGGTCCTCGATCTCGATCGGCTGGCTACTGACTCGGAAATGTCGCCGATCATTAAGCTGGTCGATTCAATCATCTACAACGCCATGGAGTCGCGTGCCTCCGACATTCACATTGAGACACGCGACACGGAAGTGCAGGTTAAGTACCGGATCGACGGCGCGCTCTACGCGAAAGTTGATCCGATCGACCTCGCCTATCATCAGACCCTGATCTCACGCATCAAGGTAATGTCGGAGCTGGACATTGCCGAACGCCGCGTACCGCAGGACGGTCGATTCCGGGTGCGCTACAAAGGACGTAATGTGGACTTCCGCGTTTCCATCATGCCTACCATTCACGGTGAGGACGCGGTAATCCGTATTCTCGATAAGGAACAGATAAACGAATCGTTCAAGAACTTGAATCTGGACGTGGTGGGTTTCGCGGACGAGGATCTAAGAAAGTTTCGTCACTACATTGCCGAACCCTACGGCATGGTCCTGGTGACGGGTCCGACAGGTTCAGGAAAGACCACCACTCTTTACGCTGCGCTTAACGAGATACGAAACGAAGAAGACAAGATCGTCACCATCGAGGATCCGGTCGAGTATCAGTTACACGGCATTACGCAGATTCCCGTCAACGAAAAGAAGGGGCTCACGTTTGATCGCGGCCTCCGATCTATTCTGCGACACGACCCGGACAAGATCATGGTTGGGGAGATCCGCGACACGGAGACTGCCCAGATTGCTATCCAATCAGCACTGACCGGCCACCTGGTGTTCACCACCGTACACGCAAACAACGTCATCGACGTTATCGGACGTTTTTTGAACATGGGCGTGGAGCCGTACAACTTCGTCTCCTGTTTGAACTGTGTGTTGGCCCAGCGGCTGATTCGCATGCTTTGTCCTTATTGCAAGCGCCAATATCAGGCGAAGGATGACGAGCTAAACGAGTCGGGTCTCCGGCCGGAAGATCATCGGCAGACACCGTTCTTTATGAATGTGGGCTGCGACGCCTGCAATCACACGGGTTACCGCGGCCGCACCGCCATCCACGAATTGCTCGACCTCTCCGACAACATTCGAGAAATGATCGTGGAACGACGGCCGGGTTCTGAAGTTCGCCGCGCCGCGGAGGCTGAAGGGTTGACCAGCTTGCGAGAGTCGGCCTTAAAGAAAGTATTTGCGGGCGTCTCCACCCTGCACGAAATTAATCGAGTCACATTTGTTGAGGAAGTTAGCGCAAACGTCTAGTTTCGGCGGAATCCGGTTCTGAATTCTCGCGGTTTTGGGGAACCGAAGAATTTCGCGGGCGTGTAAGAAAAGCAGTCCGCGGAGGTTGCGTAATTTCCGCTCGCGCGGCATTATTAGCCCACGTCGGATAGTCCACTCCTGAGAGAATTGCCATGAAAATTAGAACCGAAGGTCGTGTGGTTGTTTCCCTGTTACTTGCCTTTTGTCTGCTGGCTTTGCCGATAACGGCGCTGGCTAAAAAAGGCGAGAAGAACTTCAAAGCCGGCATGAAATATGAAGCCGCGCAGCAATGGGAAAAAGCAGCCCAGGAGTTCACTCTGGCGGTGGCCGCTGACCCCGCGAATGTCGAGTACCAACTGCATTTTCGCCGCGCCAGTTTTAATGCCTCGCAGGCATACATGCAGCAGGGACGGGCTCTCGCCGAGCAAAGGGATTTTGTAGGAGCCTACAACGCCTTTCGGCAAGCTTATGGTTATGACCCGGTAAATGAGTTAGCTGTTTCTGAAATGGAGCGCATGTTACGTCTCCAGGGGATCAAGGAAGGAACCAACGGTGCCGGCGGGACGAATGGAACGCGAAACGGCGAACTGCATGACGGCACAATCAGCCCGGCCAGCGCGCAGGACACTGGAATTCCCACGGCGAGGACGGAACAGCTTCGCGTCATCAGCTACAGTGGCGACTTGAAAGCTTTTATTCGTAGCCTGGCTGAGCAGCTCAACTTAAACGTCGTTTTCGATCGCCAATCGTTTGTGCAACCGCGCAACATCGATATCAATCTGCGAGACGTTACCACTTCGCAGGCGCTCGATTACATCTTTCTTCAGGAAGGTTTGTTTTTCCAGAAGCTCAGCCGCAGAACTATCCTGGTTGCCGACCAAACACGCCGGCCTCAGTATCAACAGCTCGTTCTGCGTACCTTCTACCTCGCTAACAGCGAACCCGATAAGGTGAAGGCTCTGGTGGGCCAGGCAATACCGCCGTCGGTTGGCCGTCCGCAAACCATCGTAGTGGCGGACAAGGACACCAACAGCTTGACCGTTCGTGACACTGCCGAGAACGTCCGTTTGATTGGCGAGCTTATTCAAAGCATCGACAAGGACCGCGCCGAAGTTGTGATGGACGTGAACATCTACGAGGTTTCCAAAACGAATTTCCTGCAGTTTGGTAATCAGATAGGAACGCCCGGATCCAACGGCGTTTTTAATATCGGGGGCAGCCCCGGGTTCTCTTTGCTGACAGATAACGGTGTTCTCAGCTCCGCCCAAAGAGGGGTGAGTCTCGCGAGCATCGTCGGCGGCGCGCCCACGGCCTTGGCCGCGGCCCTCGTGATTCCACCCTCAGTGTTAACCGCCTTCAACAGCCGGAACAACACGAGGCTGATCGCTTCAACTCAGGTGCACGCGTTTAATGGCGAAGAATCAACCGCCCGCATCGGCCAGCGGGTTCCTGTGCAGACTGCGCAGGCTTATCCGTTTGGTATTCAAACGGGTCAACCAAACAATACGACCGGATTCCCGACCGGCGGTTTTCCTGTCATCAATTATGAGCCGACCGGTCTGACCCTGAAATTCACGCCTCAGGTGTTTCCCAATCATGACGTGCAGGTGAAGATGTCCATCGAATCGAAGGACGTTCTTGGCGCCGGCACGCTGACGCCCACCTTTACAGAAAGAACGATTACCGGTACGGCGCGTGTGCAAAACAATCGCACAATGATGCTGGCCAGCGTGGCGCAGGACGTACAGGCGTCGGGACGCCAGGGCTTGCCGATACTGGGCTTAATTCCGGTGCTAGGCCGACTGTTTACTTCACCGACGCGCGATAATCGTCGCATTGATATCGTAATCGCGGTTACGCCGAGAGTACTTCGCGCGCCGGCAATTACGCCGCGTGACGAAGAGATGCGTCCGAGCGGAACTTTGCAATCGCCGACGACAGGCTCGCTCGAAGCGATGCTGCGAGATGCTGATCGTGAAGAGCATCTGGCGGCGGTGCAGTTGCAAAAGCGACAGCAAACAGCAAAAGCAACTCAACCAGCACCCACGTATGTCCCCGCGACTGTTGCGGACACCCAAGCCGCTCCGCAGACGGAAACAGCAACCGCAAACAATACCGCGCCAACTGAGAGTCAGGTTGCTTCCATTCAACCGACTACGGCTCTGACGCAAACAAACACTCCTGCAACCAAAGCACCGGCTGAAGAGTTACCAGCCTTTGTGCCCGCGCCTAAGTCGCTGGTTAGTAATACCTCTGCCTCGCAAGTCGCTGCAGTTAATACGAATCTCAACACCGATGCGAAGGCAATACTTACCAGTCAACCAAAGCCCATAGAAGCTTCGCTCGGTCCTGTCGGGAATAAGGCCGGCAGCGCGCGCATCAGTCTGAACCCGGCAGACCAGACTCTCAAAGTAGGCGAGACGCGGAAGTTTGCATTTGAGCTAAAGAGTGATACATCACTTGCTTTGGCGGTTGTGGCTCTTAAGTTTAACCCCAAGGTGGTCAAGGTAACGGGCGTTTCGCTCGCGACCGTCAGTGGTAAAGAGGGTCAGACCACATCGATCGATCCAAGCGGGCTCTGCCTGGTTACTCTTTCTAACCTCGTGGCCGCGCAGTCGTCTGCGCCGGGCACGATACTGCTGATCGAGGTGGAGGCGGTTGCGGGCGGCGATGCCGGATTCATGTTTGATAAGGCAGCGATGCATTTGATAGCGGCCGATGGACGGGCCGTAATTCTCGATGCCTTTCCGGTTCGCGCCACCGTCAAGCAATAGTGTGAATTACCTGGAAGAGCAACGCTCGATCAAAACATTACGCGGCGATGAGGTGAAGGCAATGGAGCTTCCCAGTCGCCGCGTAACTTTGTCACGCTTCGATAGCTGGCGGCGTTCGCATCTTGCGACGGGACGCGGCGGGTTCACCCTCATAGAACTAGTGATTACGATTACGGTCCTTACGATATTGACGCTTGGTGTCGTGCCCGTCCTCAAGCTTTCCGTCAAACGTCAACGGGAACAGCAACTCCGCGCCGCTTTGCGCGACATGCGCGAAGCGATCGATGAGTTTCGTCGTGATACGAACGGCATGTCGTGTACTGGCCTGGTCGGTGGCCAGCCCGGTGGAGATCAGGGGCGCGGCGGCATACCTGCATACATCGATCCTCGCAGCAAAGTCGTAATCTCGGATTGCACCATATTCGGCGTCGACAACCCGGATCGGTACCCGCCGGATCTTGAAACACTGGTTAATGGCGTGAATGTCATTCCTCGAGGGGGAATTGGTGGCGGCCGGGGAGAACCGGGGGTAGATGCCACGCAAGTTGGCGGTCAGCTTTCAACTAAGAAGAAAGTTTATCTGCGCAGCATTCCCGTCGATCCAATGACAGGAGAGGCTGACTGGGACTTGCGTTCCTGTTACGACTCTCCGGATGTCAGCTCCTGGGGCGGCGAAAACGTTTTCGATGTTCGATCCAAGTCAAAAGGCATCGCCTTGAATGGTGAGAAATACAGTGACTGGTAAAAACCGGGGAATAGGGGAAAGGGGAAAGGGTAAAATGGTCGTTTCCCCTTTACCCATTACCCTTTTCCCCCGTGCGCGTCAGCGCGCGGGCTTCACTCTGCTGGAATTGATGATTGTCATTACCGTGATCATCATTCTCGCGGCCGTTGTCTTGCCCCAATATCAGAAGACGATCATGCATACGCGCGAAGCTGTTTTGCGTGATGACCTTTACAACATGCGTCGCCTGCTCGATCAGTTCGCCGCGGACAAACAAAAGCTGCCACAGTCGCTCGAGGACCTCGTCAGCGAAGGTTACCTGCGCGAAATACCGAAAGACCCTATGACAGGCCAGGCGGATTGGACCGTAGTGACAGGGGAAGATCCAAATTCGACTTCCGGCGAGCAGGGGGTGACCAATGTGCACAGTGCCTCCACCGATGTCTCTTCCGAAGGAACCCCGTATAACGAGTGGTGAATAGGGTAGCAATCGCGCCCCGATTCTTTTATGCCTTTCTTAGCAAAACTCACCAAGCCCTGGTACCCGTCAACAGCCCTTGGTTTCGAAAAGGGCCTGGCGACAATGGTGCAACTCGATCGCGATCGCCGCGGCGCGTGTACCCTGCGGCGGGCTGCGACGGTTGCATTGCCCGAATCACTTATTCAACCCAGCTTCGATGGGCCAAACATTGGTGATACGCGAGAAATGGTCGCCGCACTCCACGAGCTGGCGGCCAGTGCGGGCTTGTTGCAACAAAAGCGATGGTCCGTGACGTTGCCAGATGCGGCGAGTCGCTCGCAAATTCTCACGCTCGAATCGCGTCCGGCTTCAAACAACGAGCTAGAAGAAATACTGCGATGGAAAATTGAAAGAAGTTTCGGTTACTCGTTGGACGAACTGTCGGTTTCGCGTGACCGGCTGCCTCCGGATGCGCAGGGCCGCGATCGCTACATCGCGGTTGTTACCCGCACCGCGACGCTGTACGAGTTTGAGAGTGTGCTGCATGGGCTGGGTTGGCGCGCCGGCCTAATCTTGCCGCGACATATTGGTGAAGGGCAGTGGTTGACCAGGAATGGCGCGGTCGAAGATGCGCTCTTGCTCAGCTCCGGAGATACAGGTTTTACAGCCGTAGTGTTCCGCAACAAACAACCCTTGCTGGTCCGCACGGTCAATTGTGATGCTTCGGAATGCGAAGACGAGCTTTATCGTTTGTTGCTTTACTATCGCGATCGCTCTGGGGGAAATAGCGAGGCCACCGGGCAAACACTTAGGCGGATGCTGGTCGTGGGCGACCGGTTTAGCAAGGAACGAGTCGGCGAAATCGTCAATGAAACACTCGGCGCGAGCCTGCAGCCACTTGAAGCGGCTGACCTTGGCTTGCAACTCTCTACACGCGACCTGAGTTTTGATTCCATTGCGGCGCCCGCGGGTCTGGCTACGCTTTCGTGGCAATAGGGAGTCTGGAGTCAAGAGTCTGGCGTCTGGAGTCCGCGGTTTTCGACTCTCGACCCCAAACTCTCGACTCCAGACTCCTCTGAAACCTGTTCGGTATTCCTAACGTAATACCTGCGCATAATGAGCAAATCAGCAACTCCCGATTTCTTAAACCTCAGTGCGGCGGCTGACCGCGATCTTGTCTACAGTGCGGTTCGCGGAAGCGAAGGCGGCTTTGAGGAACTGGTCCGGCGCTATCAACGCCCAATCTCAGCCTATGTTTACCGGATGGTGGGTAACTATGAAGCGGCGCTGGATCTGACCCAGGAAATTTTCATCAAGATCTACGCTTCGCTGTCACGTTATCGTCCTGAATTCAAATTTTCGACTTGGATCTACAAGATCGCGCATAACGCTGCCATTGATCACTTACGCCGAACCGCGGGGCGCGACCGATCAATCATTAATGGCAACGCAAGCGAACAATACGACTTGCCACTTGAGAGTGCAGGCCTCAGTCCGGAACAGCAGAGTGAACGTGAGGAGCGCCGGGTTGAAATCGAGACCGTAGTTCGCTCGCTGCCAACGCCTTATCGCGAACTGATCGTTTTACGCCATTCACAAGACCTTACCTACGATGAAATCGTTGAGGTTACCGGCCTGCCGCTCGGTACCGTGAAGAATCGTTTGTTCCGTGCTCGCGAAATGATGAGACAGCAATTTCTAAATAGGGGCATTTCGGGGATCTAGAACACTGTGCCTAACCACGACCAACTTTGCCAGACTGAAAATATTTTCGCCTTGATAGATGGCGACCTCGAGCCGGCCGCACGTTTAGCGGTCGAGGAGCATGTCGAGTCTTGCGAAAGTTGCCGTGCTGAATTGCAGGCCCAACGCCAGTTCGTTTGTGAATTGGACTCCGTTTTGGCCAGTCCTTTTGAGCTTGATGTACCTGGAGATTTTGCGCGTGTGGTGGCGGTGCGCGCGGAAAGCGACATGCGGGGTGTGCGTCGAAAGGTTGAGCGCAGGCGCGCCTTAAAATTTTGTGTCATCCTCGGTTTGGTCGCTTTTGCACTGCTTGGCGCCACCGCGAGCAAAGCTCTGATCCTTAGTTTGCAATCGATAGCAACCAAGGCGCTTGGTGTTTTAGAGCTGCTAACGAAAGCTACTTTTGATTTAGCTTCGGGCTTTACGATAATTTCGCGCGTGCTGGGTGGTGGATTAGTCGCTGATCCACGTTTCGGAGGTTTAACCGCTCTTCTGCTTGTCGCACTCGCCATCGGACTGCTTTCCCTCCTTATTTCACGTTATCACCGAACGCGAATAGCGCGTTGATGAATGCATCAATTGTGACTGAATCGGTTTGTCAGTACGAGACTTGTCTGCCTTCGTTGAAGGTCCTTTCGCGAGCTGTGTTGTCTTTGATTTGTATGACGCTGATGTTCAGCGCCATTCGAGCACAGAGTCCCACTCCGGCAGCAACACCCGACAACCCTCATGTAGTGGAGGGCGCCAGCGACACCATGGCTTACGCGCTCGGTCGTTCACTGCGAATTAACGGAACTGTAAGGAACGGCGCCATAGCTTTAGGCGGAGACGTAATCGTTCAAGGTGTAGTGGAAGGGGACGTGGCGGCAATAGGTGGCTCAGTTATTCAGCTGGAGGGCGCTCGAATCGGTGGCGATGTCATAGTTGTGGGTGGTGCATTCCGGCATAAAGACAAGGTGCCCAATCGAAATCCGGCCGCGATGACGGTGATGTACGCCGGATACGAGCAGCAGTTGCGCAACGTCATGCGCAACCCGGGCGATCTGCTCGCGCCGCAATGGTCGCCTGCTTACATTGGGTTTCGCCTGCTGGCTATTCTTTTCTGGTTCATCGTCTCACTGGCGGTAACGGCAGCAATGCCCGGCACCATCAGCCGTGGGATTGAACGGTTACATTTAAGCAGTTTGAGAGTCGGCATTATTGGCTTCCTCGGAGCTCTGGTGATCGCTGTCGGCGTTCCGTTCTCGCTGCATTTTCTGCCGTCGCCAATCAGCGTCCTCGTCGGATTGATGGCTCTGTTGCTGATCGTAATAGCCTGGCTATTTGGCCGCGTGATTATTTATGCGTCCACTGGCCGTTGGCTGCAACGGAAGTTTTTGAAGGTTGGACAAAACTCGGAATCGGTGGCTCTTCTGTTAGGCACGACCTTTTGGATTATTCTTTCATCCCTGCCTTATATCTGGCCGATTGTGGTCGCAGTCCTCTTAGTTACCAGCCTCGGCCTTGCCCTGACGGCGCGCTATCGCGTGGGTTGGAAACAGCGCCAGGAAACCTAGTCCAAAGTCCAATGTCCAAAGTCCAAGGTCCGCGGGGCAGCCTTGACTCGTTCTTACAGGTTGGTTCAACTGTACGATCCAGCGATAAGGCTGTAATTATCCCTCCATCTTCGTTAGCGGACCTTGGACATTGGACCTTGGACTTTGGACATCTTCCCTCCATAACCTGCCGAAAAAACTTCGACGATTTGGCCTCTTCGCGCATCAAAAGCTCTTCCCGGTTTTGCCGGAGGCCGATTTTCTGCAACTTTTCCGGACACTGGGCGTGAAACCGATGCGACGCCTACTGGATAAATTAGTGCATACGAGCAACTTAACAAGAACATTCGGATCAATTTACGCGTACCAGATTGCGAGGTCCCGGGACATAAGCTCTAACGTCCAAAAATAAGCGGGGGGACCGCTCGCAGTGTTCTCTAAATCCACAGGAGGAGTAATGAAAGCGTTTTTCTTGGCCGCGCTTGTACTGTTTTTTGTACCGGCCGGTTCTGCCTTTGCCCAGACCCCAACTCCGGCGCCTGCCGGCGATCCCTCAATAACCCCAAACGGAGTCATCGGAGAAGTCAAAGCGATTGACGCTGCCGCGAAGCAATTGGTGCTGAAGACGGACGCCGGTGCTTTAGTCACTGCGGTGGTGAGCGATGCGACTACTTATATGCGAGTGGCGCCTGGCGAAACGTCCTTAAAAAATGCGACGACCATTGCATTCAAGGATGTCGGCGAAGGTGACCGCGTACTGGCCAGGGGAAAAGTGTCTGACGACCGTAAGGTTGTCCCGGCGCGGGCTGTGGTCGTCATGACCAAGGCGGACATTGCGAAGAAGCAGGAGGCCGAACGTGCTGAATGGCGCCGTCGCGGCGTCCTCGGCGTCATCACTGCGCTCAAGCCCGACACTAAGGAAGTCACGATTTCGAGTCGCACCATGACTGCCCCAACCGGCCAACAGAGCATCGTGATTCCGGTCAACGATAAAGTGGAAATGCGACGCTACGCTCCTGACTCTATCAAGTTTGCCGACGCCAAGCCTTCCACATTTGATGAGCTTAAGGTTGGCGATCAGGTCCGCGCACTCGGCGAACGCAGTGCTGATGGCGCATCGTTTAATGCTGAGAAAGTGGTCACCGGTTCATTTAAGACTGTGGCAGGAACAGTTACCGCACTGGACGCCGCAACTGGCGAGTTGAAAATCAATGACCTGCAGACGAAACAGCCATTAACCATTGTCGTCAGACCGGATTCAGTGTTGCGCAAGTTCCCCGCTGCTGGGGAAGGTGGAATGATGATGATGGGACGGCCAGGCGGCGGCGGTCCAGGCGCTGGCCCAGGAGCGCAAAATCCATCAGGCCCGCCGGCGGGAGGTCAGGGCGGTCCGCGCATGGGTGGGGGTGGGATGAATATTCAGGACGTGCTGGAACGCTTGCCGACAATTGCGATAGCGGATGTAAAGGTTGGCGACACAATAATTGTTTCCAGCACCAAGGGCGCCGATCCGACGCGACTGACTGCCATCAGTCTGATTTCCGGAGCGGACACGCTGCTGAACATGTTAGCGGCCCGGCAGCAACAGACGGCTGGCCCATCAGCGCCGAATCCGTCGGCGGGCTTAGGCAGTGGCATCCAGTTTGGTATTGGGTTGCCGTAACATTTCACGAATTCTGCAGCCTCAGCAATATCGGGGGTGGCAACAAACATTCCTAGTTCTCCGAGTGTAATCTTATGAACGTTCTCAAGAACTTCTTCAAAACCAGTGGTGGGTTTGCTTTAGTAGTACTACTGGCCGCAACCTTTGCATTTGGTCAGCAAGCGCGGGGAACACTGCGCGGCGTAGTAACGGATGAGTTTGGCGCCACCATTGTCGGTGCGACCGTAACACTCATCGACGGTAGCGGTGTGGAAAAAACAGCAACTACCAATGGTGAGGGTGTCTACCTCGTCAGCGGTCTCGCACCGGGAAAATATACTGTGCGCGTTTCAGCTGCCGGTTTCGCGGTTTCGGACGATATGGAAGTAGACGTGTCCGGTCAAAGGACCACGCACGACGTAACTCTCCGCGTAACAATCGAGGAGCAAAAGGTCACGATTGCCGCCGAGACGCCGCTGAGCACTGAGTCAACCGACAATGCCAATCAGACACTGATCACCGGCAAAGACCTCGACGCTTTACCCGACGACCCGGATGAATTGGCGGCCGCGTTGCAGGCACTTGCGGGACCTTCCGTCGGCCCAAACGGCGGACAGATCTTCGTCGACGGTTTCTCGGGTGGCCGGTTACCTCCCAAAGAATCGATCCGCGAGATCAGGATCAATCAAAACCCGTTTGCGGCTGAGAACGATCAACCTTCCGGCCGCATCGATATCTTGACGCGTCCCGGAACTGACAAGTTTCGCGGCAGCATCTTCGGCAACTTCCAGGACGAGAGTTTCAATTCACGTAACCCCTTCGCCACCAGTTCTTCAAAACGTTCGCCTTTCCAGGTGAGACAGTTTGGGGGAAACTTCGGCGGTCCATTAGTAAAGAAGAGGGCGTCGTTTTTCGTGGACGTTGAGCGACGCGAGATTGACGACAGTGAATTAGTCAGGGCGACAGTACTGGATACCAATCTTATTCCGATCGATCTCGGCTTCGGAGTGGTTGTGCCGCGCCGAACGTTGACCTTTAGTCCGCGTCTGGACTTCCAGCTCAATCCAAACAACACGCTGATCGCTCGTTACAGTTTCAACCGTTCCAGCACCGACAACAACGGAGTGGGCGGATTTTCGTTGCCGGAGCGGGCCTTTGTCTCATCGTTCACGCAACAGGAAATTCAACTGACTGAAACTGCGGTGCTGAACGCATCGATGATTAATGAGACGCGGTTTCAGTACTCGCGAAACAGCGCCGAGAGTCTCGGCGACATAAGCATACCGACACTCAATGTGAGCAGCGCGTTTACCTCCGGCGGTTCACAGGTAGGTGACGTTAGTAACACCAATCAGCGTTTCGACCTGCAGAATTTCCTTGCCTGGCAAAGAGGAAATCACGCCTTCAAGTTTGGCGGCCGGCTCCGTCATGTGCGGATAACTGATATCAATCCCAACAACTTTGGTGGTAGCTACACGTTTACCGGTAGTCTCGTGCCGACATTCAACGGGTGTGGCGCCCCTCTTACCAACCAGCCTGTTTTCGTCGATAGTCTCGAGCGTTATCGCCGCACCCTCGTGCTGCAGCGCGACTGCCCGGGCCTGACTGCGGTTGAAATTCGCGAACGAGGCGGTGGCGCCTCACAATTTAACATTTCGGTAGGGGATCCAAATGCGAGCGTTTCGCAAACGGACGTTGGCGTCTACGCCCAGGACGACTGGCGTATTCGACCAAATCTAACGCTGAGCTACGGTTTGCGATACGAGCGACAGTCAAACATTAGCAGTAAGTTCAATTTTGCTCCTCGGTTAGCTGTTGCCTGGTCACCCGGCGCGGCAAACAGTACCAAGCCGCCAACAATGGTGATCCGCGCAGGCGGCGGAGTTTTCTACAACCGCTTCTCTGAAAACAACACGCTGCAAGCTAATCGCTTCAACGGAGTAAACCAGCAGCAGTTCTTTGTCAGTGAAATTCCGCTTTATAACGCGAATGGCCAGTTTGTGCCGCCGGTAGCCTCGGCGCTCGATGCATTTCCCAATCGGCCCACGCCGGGAAACCTGACGGGCGTATCTCAGATTACGTGGCGCGTAGCTGACAATCTGCAGGCGCCGGTCGTTTACATGGGAGGCACCCAGGTCGAGCGGCAACTGCCGTACCGGTTCACGATGTTTGCCGGCTTGTTCATGATGCGCATCCAGCACGTGATTCGGGCGCGCGACATTAACGCTCCTATTCCGGGAACAAATGGCGCTCGTCCCTTCGGGAACGTTGGGGAGATTTATCAGTATGAATCGAGCGGCCGGTTCAACATGAACCAGTTGTTCATCGGTTTCAATAATCGGTTTAGCAGGACGCTGACTTTCTTTTCGAGTTACGTGTTGAGCAAAACGACGAACGACACTGATGGGCAGGGAAGCGGTCTCTTCCCGGCAAATTCATATGACTTAACCGGGGAGTTTGGCCGCGCTTCGTTTGACGTGCGCCATCGGTTTACCTTCGCCGGAACTGTAAATCTGCCATGGTGGGGTGTAAGTCTGAATCCATTCATCATCGCGACTTCAGGACGACCGTTCAACATCATCACCGGTCAGGACGTTAATGGCGACCGGCTGTTTACGGAGCGCCCTTCGTTTGCTGCTGCGGGAGTTGACTGCAACAACCCGGGCGCAAACATCGTCTGCACGCCATTTGGAAACTTCAACCTCCGACCGGCAGCGGGCGAAGCATTGATTCCGCGTAATTTTGGTGAGAGTCCCGGTTTCTTCTCAGTAAACCTGCGAATCAGCAAGACCTGGAACTTTGGCACGATCCGTTCGGGCTCGGCAGCCAATAGTTCGCAACCGGGCGGCCAGCAACAGGCCGCTCAAGTGGGTGGTGGACGAGGACCGGGCGGTAACATTCCACGCGTCCCGGGAGCCGGTGGTGGCGGAGGTGGTGGCGGCCCTCGCGGAGGTGGTGGTGGCTTAGCTTCTATCGGTGGCCCAGTTAGCGGCGGCGGAGCTGAAGCTAAGCGCTACAGCATGCAGTTTTCGGTGAACTTCCAAAACCTGTTCAATCACGTAAATCTTGGAACTCCAGTCGGTAATTTATCGTCTCCCTTCTTTGGTCAGAGTCTTGGCTTGAGCGCCGGCTTCGGAGGTTTTGGACCCGGCGGTGGCGGAGGCGGCGGCGGATTCGGTGGCAGCGGCACCGGCAATCGCCGAATAACGGCTCAACTGCGCTTCAACTTCTAAGACGCTTTAATCGTTGGTTACAGCAACGCGCAAAGCGGGTTGCGGAGGAAAGTCGATGAAGAAATTCTTTACGGGGACGCTTTGTTCACTGGCCCTAATGATTTCGCTCGCGGGTATTGCCCGAGCTCAGGCTGACGCGAACGCCAAAGCAGAGCCGGCGAAAACAGCGGCACCCGGAGCAGCGATTACCGCTACTACTTCGCCGATGGATCTAGCGCGCGCGGCACTAGCGGCACAAGGTGGCGAGAAATTCAAAACGCTCAAGAGCATGGTATTGCGGGGTTCAGTAGATCTCTACGCACCCAACTCAACTCAATCTATTCCGGGCGGATTTATCTGGGTAATCGCGGGTGACAAAGTGCGGCTGGAGGTTGACGCGCGTCCCGCGGTTAGCTTCAAACAAATCTTTGACGGTCAACGCGCCTATAGTTCGCTGCCTGGAGTGGAGTTGCCTCCGGCAAGCAAATTTGGTTTACCTGTCCTGGGACGATTTGATCAAGCGGGATATACGGTGTCAGCTCTGCCCGACAAAAAGAAACAGCGAGCCTTCCGGATTGTAGATTCTGAGGGAAACACCACTGACTTCTTTGTGGATGCGACTACGGGCCGCGTGATGTCATTCCTGATCCCTTACAACAACTACACCTTCGGGACTGAAAACAAAAAGTTCAAGGAAATGGATGGGGTCCTGGTGCCGGTAGAATTCACGCAACGTTTGGAGATGCCTCAGGGCGCGTTCTTTGCTGAATACAAAGTAAAGGACATCAAGCTAAACAACCCGATCGGCGACGACGTCTTCGTGATACCGAACTAACAAATTCTAAGTCCCGATTACCAAAGGCCGCTCCTCAGAGCGGCTTTTTGTTAGGCTTCCTGACAAGACTACGCACACTGTTGCAAAAGAGGTTTCACTGCTCTGAAACTTATCCCCGGACCGAGCCACGCATTGCGCCGCAATCCATCTATGGCTGCAATCGTAGGGTGATAACGCTCGTAAATGTCATCGACATCGTCCTCGCCCCAACTGCCGTCAGGATTCTGCCGCGATAAGATAAGTTCCTCGCCTTGTTGAATCAGACTATGTCTCTCCGTCAGCCCGAATGATTTTAACGAATCGAGGATCTCGCCGACGGTCTCCGGATCATCCAACGCAATTACTTCGTGCACGTGGTCTTTGAGAAATTTGAATTCCTCAGGCAGCCAGGAAGGCAAGAGCTGGTACCTGCCATAATCATTCAGGGTATAGACAATGTGGGTGACGGCATAGAGGCTCCAGATAAAGTCGTCATAAGAGTTGATACTCGAGTCGCAATACGGACGCATTGAAGGCATCCAATGCAGCACGTCTGGATAGCGAGCTCCCAGAGTGATGCCATGCTTCTCGCCTATGTAACTTCTTATTAGTGCTACCAGCCACACCTCGTAGCGACTCATCATTGTCAGACGCTTTCGGCATTTGCCGCACCTTATGCTTCCGCGCACGTTATCGCTGCCGCATTCGCAACTCTGCGGAATATCGTTGGGTGGCGCTTCAATGGTCGGATCAAACCAAAAATAATCCTCTGCTCTAAATATCCTGGCCGCCCGCCGTATTTGCGATTTCATTTTGTCATCGGGCAGGCCCATCCCCTCGGCGGCCGCGCTCGCTGTGACGTAGTGGCTTACAGTGTCCGCATCGATGTTGTTTGGCAGTGTCGGATGGGTTTTGCGCCAGTAACTAACCCGTTCCTGACCCATGTTCATAGCTGTCTTGCGCAAACACTCATCTTTTGACGTCAAGGCAATGCAACTGAAAAACGACAAATAGTCGAAGCCATAGGCTTCAAAATTCTCCGCGTCACAGGCGGTTCGATAAACGAAATTAACCCCGCGCTGGATTGCCCGCCTTCGATCCAATTGCGTGTAGTGAGGCAAATCGTCAGTCCCCAATGTTTGAAATAGAAACTGCCATCGTTCATTTCGGACAGGGTAGTTTGGGAGGGCCCAGGTTACCGCTAGCAATCATTGCCGACACACGATCTCGAAAATCTTTGCGGTATAAAGTTTTCCAATCGTTCCAGTTTCTGCTTATCTGATGTTCCTGGAGAAAGTGGGATAAATCCTTGTCCCATCCTTCGTAGATCTCCTGCTCGAGTAATCCGGCGCAGTATTGCGAGTATGCGTTCTCATAGAACACCATGTAACTGGCCAATAGTGTCTGATACTGTTCACGCAGTACTGCTCGTTCTGTCAGGTCAGGCAGTTGGTCTATGCCACTATCTTTTTTGACCCAGAGCTCAGCCATTGTGCGATCAGTAACTCGTAAATTGAGTGGCGTAAGCAGTTGAACCATTGCCTGGGTATTACTGGCCCGGCTTAACTTTACCTGCTGGTCGAGCTGGCGAGTTTGGTTCTTCAGTTGAGACCAAATAAAGAATAAGGAAAATCCAACAACCACCACCTGGATATAAGTTGCCACCGTCGCGGCTTTTTGCCACCCGGATACTGTGTGAGTACACATATTTCCTCCTGTTCTTCCCCAACCAGTCTTATAGGTGTGAAGCCACCAAGCTTTTTACAATCCGGACCTGGGGCGGGGTCGTTATTCATTCTCCCTGTCTGGGGCACTCTTATTATCGTGTGCTACTTCTGAATCATCCGACGCCCTCTTCCTAAACAGCTTCTTCGACAGATAAATTCCCAACGTGGAACCGCCCGCGCCGCCGCAGATGAATCCGCTCAATGCAACCAGATTCTCGGCGCTACTACCAACCTTTCCGATGATCCAGAACTGAGCCGCCGATATCATCGTGTCAGTCAAGATCGTCCAACCGTAGCGAGCCTGAGCTATTGCACGAAAATTCACTGTCACCAGAAGGTAGAGAAGGAATTGCAAACCAAAGAAGAGACTGAATGTTTTCATCGCATCTCCTTTTCTTCGACCGCGTGGCGAGTTATCCCTGGGGATTGGAGTGGCGTGAATGCCTCGCGTTCGCCTCGAAGAACGTGAGAAAGGTCGATTTTCGCGTTTCGGCTTCAGCTGACAGATGCGTTCGTTGAACCGCGCCCAACCCTGTATGGAAAACTAACCCACTGCAGGGCTCGTGTTCAGGCAAAGATGAAAGCTGGAGACGAGTGTGCGACGGGCGCAGGCGCTCAGGACCAGCCGGGTAGAAGTTTTGAGTTCCAGGTTTTGAGCTAGAGGGAACTCAAATTCAGGATCGAGTTGCTGCGAGGTGGGCGAATGATATGAGAACTAGCGGATCGGAGTCAATGCAGATCCGCATTAACCCCGACTCTCTTTCATAGAACACCAAATTCTGAGCTATAAGAATGGCGTGCGCCTTTTCATCCGAACCTCAAACCCACCTAGGAGTCAGCCTCGTTGACCAGTCCCCTGGAAAACTATCTCAGCGAGCTTAACGAGATTCGTAGCTCAGGGGGTGCAGTAAAGGAAACTTCGTACTATCCCGCGCTCTCGAATCTGCTGAACGAAGTGGGCAAAACCCTCAAGCCCAGAGTTCGTTGCATAATCAATATTCAAAACGCAGGGGCGGGACTGCCCGACGGCGGCCTCTACACCGCCGAACAATTTCAGAAGCAATCCAAAGCTGAACTCCGCGAAGGGCAATTGCCGGCGCGTGGCGCCATTGAGGTCAAGTCAACAGGCGAAGAAATTAAAAATATCGCCAGCAGCGAACAGGTGCTGCGATATGTGAACCGTTACAAGCAGGTGCTGGTGACAAACTACCGCGACTTCGTGCTTGTGGGTGTCGACCACGAAGGCAAAGTCACAAACCGGGAGAGCTTCAGTCTGGCTCGGAATGAGAAGGAGTTCTGGCTCGCCGCAGCACGCCCGCGCGCCACGGCCCAGCAGCAGAGCGAAAGGTTTGTTGAATATCTCAAACGCATGATGCTGCATGCCGCACCGCTAGCCTTACCAAAAGATGTTGCTTGGTTTCTTGCCTCGTATGCGCGTGACGCGAAGATGCGAATTGAGGAGAGCGATCTACCCGCGCTGGCCGCTGTACGTGCTGCCCTGGAAGAAGCGCTCGGCCTGAAGTTTGAAGGGGAAAAAGGTGAACACTTCTTCCGCTCGACCCTTGTGCAGACACTTTTCTACGGCGTCTTTTCCGCCTGGGTGCTCTGGAGCAAGAAACATCCACCAACCGAAAGGCGAATTCACTTCAACTGGCGCCAAGCGGCTTGGACGTTGCACGTGCCGATGATCAAAGCGCTGTATGAGCAGGTTGCCACACCAACCAAACTGGAGCCGTTGGGGTTGACCGAAGTACTCGACTGGACAGAAGGCGTTCTGAATCGCGTCGATCGCAAAGCCTTCTTTGAAAACTTTGAAGAAGGGCACGCCGTCCAATACTTCTACGAACCATTCCTTGAGGCCTTCGATCCGGAGCTGCGCAAGCAACTCGGCGTTTGGTACACGCCCACAGAGGTTGTGCAATACATGGTTGAGCGCGTGGACACGGTGTTGCGCGAAGAACTTGCTCTCGCTGATGGCCTGGCCGACCCACGAGTGTATGTGCTCGATCCCTGCTGCGGGACCGGTGCTTATCTTGTCGAGGTATTGAAGCGCATTAACGAGACCTTAAAGGAAAGAGGTGAGGACGCGCTTACGGGCAACACGGTCAAACGCGCCGCGATGGAACGTGTCTTCGGCTTTGAGATCCTGCCCGCGCCGTTCGTCGTTTCCCACTTGCAACTCGGCCTGCTGCTACAAAACATCGGCGCGCCTTTGAGCGAAACAGGTAACGAGCGCGCCGGCGTCTATCTCACGAATGCTTTAACTGCCTGGGAACCCCCAACGGATGAAGTGAAAAAGCGCTTGCAACAGTTGGCCTTTTCCTTTGCAGAGTTGAAAGACGAGCACGATGCTGCTGTTAGGGTGAAACGTGAGGAGAAAATCCTGGTGATCCTTGGCAATCCGCCCTACAACGGATTCGCGGGTGTGGCTGTAGAAGAGGAACGAGATCTGAGCGATGCATACCGAACCACGGTGAGAGCCCCTTCGCCGCAAGGGCAAGGCTTGAATGACTTGTATATTCGTTTCTACCGCATGGCCGAAAGGAAGATCGTCGAACAGACACACAAAGGAGTCGTCTGTTTTATCTCCAACTACTCCTGGCTTGACGGACTTTCATTCCCAGGAATGCGCGAACGTTATCTTGAAGCGTTTGATGAGATCTGGATCGATTCCTTGAATGGCGACAAATATAAAACTGGGAAACTCACACCAGAGGGAAAACCAGATCCGAGCATTTTCTCAACAGAATGGAACCGCGAAGGCATTCAGGTTGGTACGGCCATCGCTTTGCTTGTAAGGAAAGAAAAGCACAAGGCTCCCGAGGGAGTGCGCTTTCGGAATCTTTGGGGAAAAGAGAAACGCAACGAGCTCTCTGCGAACGCAAAAGGTCAGTTAGAAGCGTTATACGCCGAAGTTCAGCCAATTCTCGAATTGGGCTTGCCTTTCACGCAAGGACTAACAAACGCGGATTACACGAAGTGGCCCTTATTGCCGGAGCTATTCCCCGCGTCGTTTCCTGGCGTGAAGACGAGCCGCGATGATTTTCTCGTCGATATCGATCGCAGTTGCCTGATTGATCGTTTACAGAAATATTTTGATCCGGATATTAGTGACGAAACAATGCGCCAGATCGAGCCGAACGTGATGCAGAGCACAGCCCGATTCAAGGCGGAGTCAGTGCGTGACACACTGCAGAAACGTGGCTTCCTCACCGAGAATATAGTGCGCTACTGTTATCGACCTTTCGATATTCGATGGCTCTACTGGGAACCTGAAACAAAATTACTTGATGAAAAGAGAACGGAATATTTTCGAGAAATATCGCCCGGCAACTCTTTTCTGTTTACAACAGCACGTACCAGGAAGAGTGAAATTGAACCGGCGCTGGTTACCGGGCTTTTATGTGACTTGAACTCAATGGATAGCGGCGCTCGAGGCTTTCCCATCTACTTTCGGCCTGATGCTTCGGGACTTTTCCCTGAGGATCACGATCAGCCAAATGCGAACCTCACACGGCGTGGTGAGGGTTACTTAGCCGAAATCGGCGGTGACGTGAGAGAACTTTTCTATCACTCGCTGGCGATACTCGAGTCACCGCAATACAGGTATGAAAACAAGAGGGGCCTTCACCACGACTGGCCGCGCATACCCTTGCCGTCGTCCAAAGAAGCATTGCTCCACTCGGCGGAACTCGGTCGCAAAGTTGCGGCCCTGCTTGACACTGAACGCGGCATTGCTGGCGTCACCGAAGGAAAGATTGAGAAGCCCTTGGATACCATCGGCGTCATAGCGAGACTTGGCGGTGGTCAGCTTCAAACTGAAGAAGATGAGCCGAAAGGGAAAACAAGTGAGTTGAGGATTACGGCTGGCTGGGGACATGGAGGCAAAGGCGGCATCACCATGCCGGGCAAAGGCAAACTTGTTGAGCGCGATTACAGGCCAGACGAGCTCAGGGCAATTGAAGACGCAGCTAAGCTCCAAGGACTTTCAACCGAAGAGATGTTCGCGCATCTCGGCGAGAGAACTTGTAACGTTTATTTGAATGATGTTGCTTACTGGCGAAACATCCCCATACGCGTGTGGGACTATACGATTGGCGGCTATCAAGTCATCAAGAAATGGCTGAGCTATCGTGAGCACAAACTCCTCGGTCGCCCCCTGAGCACCGACGAGGCGCGCGAAGTAATGAACATCGCCCGCCGCATCGCCGCAATCCTCCTCCTCGAACCCGTGCTAGATGCCAACTATCAAGCCGTTAAGAGTTCGAGTTATCCGTGGCATTCCAAGTAAGTATGCAAAGATGACCAACAAGCGCTAATCGGGGCTGTATTGTAAACCTTACTGCCCTCGCCGTTGTAAGTAGCTAACACTGAACGTGCATTGTCCTGCTATTCGGCGACGGGCATCTCAAGGGGTTTAGCAGGTGTCAGTCGAACCTTATTTCTTTTTCGCTGGTTTCCGGCGTGGCTTCTGTTGGGGTTTCTCTTGCTGTTTGGCTTGCGCTGACACGGGCTGTTTTTTCTGCTGCGTCGCCTGCGGTTGGGCTTGGGGCATCATTGTTCTCCTTATTGACTATGCTTTTCTCGTCTGGGCCCAGATCATATACCTTGATGATTTGCCAGCCCAGACTACTACGTCTAAACTTTTTCACGTTCGAAAAATATGTGTACACCACTATCGTGCGAATCTCCGAATCTACAATGAAGTCAAAATAAACCTGGTCGGTTTCGCTCGGCTCAATTTCGTGCTCCCCTTTCTTCCAAAGCAATTCCTTAGCGGGCTCGGCAAGCGGCCAGCGAATCTGACTCTCATGCTTCAGTACCGGATCCTCTAATTTATCAATCTTTTCACGTATCTCCGTGTCTAAGGGCAACACTTGTTGAACCCACGTTAGCCCGCTAACCAGTGAAAGAAGCACCTTGCCTGTGTTTTGCAATGTCACGGTAACGCGAATCCAGATTCGGTCCGGAGTGATCCTGCGGTAAGTGATTTCCTGGTTAATGTTGGCTGAAGGATATTTTTGCCTGGTGCGTATGAAAAGCAGGTAGCTCCAGGTACCGCCCACTACAATGGCCAAAAGCGTTAGGCCCGACGCCACCACCTCGATAAGCTCTTTCATCTCGGCGAAGCGGCTTCGGGGAGTTGCTGACGGCGTGCTGACATTAACCCAGTCATTGCTGACGCCTTGCACGACCAAGTTAAATAGCCGAGGTCTCTGCGATTTGCCGCTTGTTTCAACTAGAACGGTTTCCAGGCCATATAACGCTTCTTGAAAACTAGTCGCTCGGGCGCTGACGCAAAAACTGCACACGAGTGCGGCTGCCAAGACAGAGATAATGGTATGAGTCGAACTGACCTTCATGGTTTGACAAGCACGCGGCTGGAGGCGAGTCTGTGGAGGCGTTCGCTCCGAAAAACCAGCCTAAATGCAAGTTTCGAGTTTTGAGTTCCAGGTTCCGAGTTAGAGGGAACTCGTTTCAAGACCGGTCCTGCGAGGTGGGCGAATAATATGAGAGACCTGAGTGGGAGTCAATCTTGAACCACGCGGGGCAGTTGTCTGGGCGGAGTGGGCACACCAACTACGCATTTCAATTATTGGGCTACGATTTACCAAGGACAGGCAAGAATGCCTGTCCTACACGTTCATGATCTCGTGTTCTTTCGACCTTGAGAGCTCGTCGATCTTGCCGATGTAGGTGTTAGTGAGCTTCTGCACTTCCTCCAGACCGTCACGCTCGTTGTCTTCCGAGATAAGTTTGTCCTTCAAAAGTTTTTTCAAACGCTCGTTGGCATCGCGCCGTATATTACGCGCGGCGGTGCGGTGATCTTCTGCAATCTCATGAATCTGCTTAGCGAGTTGTTTGCGGCGCTCTTCGGTGAGGGCAGGGATAGGAATTCTAATGAGCTTGCCATCGTTCGAAGGGTTGAGGCCCAGGTCAGCGGCGCGAATCGCTTTTTCCACCCCACCCAACTGGGTTTGATCCCAGGGCTGAACTGTTAACATCTGCGGCTCCGGGGCATGGACTGAGGCCATTTGGTTCAACGGCGTCAGAGTTCCGTAGTAATCGACCATGACGGTATCGAGCAGGCTTACGGCGGCGCGACCGGTGCGAACGGTTGCCAGCTTCCGGCGAAAGTCCTCAATGACCGTTTCCATACGTGGTTTCGTGTCTTTGATTACGTCCTTTTCGCTCATCCTTCAACTCCCCGAATTAGTCCAATGTCCAAAGTCTAATGTCCAAAGTCCAATGTCCGCTTACGATGCTTGACCGTACACCTTACTCAAAGCATATAAGAACGAGTCAAGGCTGACCCGCGGACTTTGGACATTGGACTTTGACTTAGTTTGACTTTGGACACCTTAAACAGAGACCATCGTGCCGACGCCGGCTTCTCCGGTCACTACCCGCATTATGTTTCCTGCTTGTCTCATATTGAACACCACGATCGGAAGATCGTTGTCCATGCAAAGCGAGATAGAAGAAGCATCCATCACTTTCAACTGTCGCTCAAGAACTTGCTGGTAAGTAATGCGATCATACCGGGTGGCAGTCGAGTCTTTCATGGGATCGGCGGAGTAGACGCCTTCGACCTTGGTTGCTTTGAGAATAACATCGGCCCTGATTTCAAGAGCTCGCAACGCGGCGGCGGAATCGGTAGTGAAGTAAGGATTACCGGTGCCCGCGGCAAAGATTACCACCCGGTCCTTTTCCAAATGACGCACCGCCCGTCTGCGGATAAACGGCTCAGCCAATTGCGGAATGTCGATGGCCGACATCACGCGGGTGTGAACATCTAGTTTTTCGAGCGCGTCCTGCAACACCACGGCATTCATCACCGTCGCCAACATGCCGATGTAGTCGCCAGCCGAACGGTCCATGTCACCGGCACTCTTTGATACGCCGCGAAAGATATTTCCGCCGCCCACCACCACGGCCACCTGCACGCCAAGCGCGTGGACTGCCTTCAACTCCTCAGCAACCTGGCGGGCGACAGCCACGTCGATGCCATAGTTTTCTCCACCCATTAACGCCTCACCGGAAATCTTTAACAAGATACGCCGGTAGGTCAGGTCGTTTCGTTTCGCGGGTGAGCGGTCAGTCATTTCAGAGATTTGAAACTATCAGGCGCCGGCCAGTGAAGCAACTTCGCCACCAAAATCCTCTTCACGCTTTTCGAGCCCTTCGCCCATCTTGTAACGGGTGAAGCGACGAATTGTAATCTTCTCACCGGTTTTTGCCACCTTGTCGGTGACCAGTTCGGCGACCGTCTTGGCCGGGTCCTTAACAAACGGCTGATCCATCAGGACTGATTCCTCATAAAACTTGTTGAGGCGGCCTTCGACGATTTTATCGATCACCTGATCGGGTTTGTTCGCATTCTTGGGATCGTTTTTGGCTTGCGCACGCGCTATTTCCCGTTCCTTATCGAGCTCGGCGGTCGCGACATCTTCACGATTGACGTAGCGCGGTTCCGCAGCCGCGACGTGCATGGCGATGTCCTTGACTAACTGTTGAAACTCTTCGCCGCGGGCCACAAAGTCGGTTTCGCAATTTACCTCCAGCAACACACCCACTTTGCCACCCATGTGGATATATGAACCAACGATACCTTCCGCGGCTATCCGGCCTTCACGCTTCTTTGCGGAGGCCAGACCGCGCTTGCGCAGAATCTCAACTGCGCGTTCTTCGTTTCCCTCAGCTTCAACCAGCGCGTTCTTACACTCCATCATGCCCGCGCCCGTCTTTTCGCGTAGCTGCTTCACAGCTGCTGCAGTTATCTCTGCCATAATCACAAATCTCTCCGCTACTCTAATGCGACAAGCCGCTGGCTTGCCGGAACTAATAAAAAGCGCAGCCTCGGCGGGAGTCCCGCTTTATAGGCTGCGCTCACCGATAGTAGAAGTCTTTATTCGTCTGGATCAGCTTGCTGCCACAACCGACTCAGCGCTTTGATCCGCGGGCTGATTGGTATCGCCGGCGGAGTTGTCGGGTTTGACAGGCTCCGGCGCAGTTGACGGTTCAACCGCCGTAGCCGCTACTTCAGTGCCACTCGACTCCGCCGCCTGCCCCGGCTCTTCAGCAAGTTCGACCTCAGCCGTGTCGCCCGCACCCGCTTCGCCAGCTTCGGCTGCTTCGCCGCTTGCCGCTTCACCCGCCTCGTCCTGAGCAGCAACGCCGCCTTCCGTGGCTATTTGCTGGCCTTCCAGGATGGCGTCTGCAATGCGCGAAGTGAAAAGTCGCACAGCGCGCAATGCATCGTCGTTGCCGGGAATGACATACTCAATTCCCTCAGGTGAACAGTTGGTATCGACCACAGCCACGATGGGAATGCCCAACCGGTTTGCTTCCGCGACCGCAATCTCTTCCTTCCGGACGTCAATGATAAAGACCATGTCCGGCAGCCGGTTCATCGTCTTAATGCCGGAAAGGTTCTTGTTCAAGCCTTCTCGTTCGCGATCAAGCTTGATGCGTTCCTTCTTGGTCAGCTTTTCGTACCGGCCATCGGTCTGCATGGCCTCAAGGTCCTTCAGACGCTTGATAGACTTCTGCACCGTTTGGAAGTTTGTCAGCAGTCCACCCAGCCAGCGCTGGTTAACGTGATATTGCCCACAGCGTTCGGCCTCTTCGCGAACCGCATCCTGTGCCTGTCGCTTAGTGCCAACGAACAACACAGTCTTGCCCTTATCTTCAGCAATCGCATTAGTGACAAACGCAATTGCGTCGCGAAACATTCGTTGGGTCTTCTGCAGATCGATGATGTAAATGCCATTGCGCTCCCCGAAGATGTATTCCTTCATCTTGGGGTTCCAGCGCCGTACCTGGTGACCGAAGTGTACGCCGGCCTCCAGCAGTTCTTTCATTGTTACCGAAACCAAACTTAGTCTCCTTTGCAGTGAATTGGTTTATGTACTCGCCATAGCTACGGAGCTTTCCCGAAGGAAGAGCAACCAATCCGGACTACGGCAATGGGGTTGTGAAAATTCCGATTTTCAGTTGCCAGAGACAATCGGCAATCGGAAAAAATATTAGCGTTTCGAGAATTGGAAGCGTTTACGAGCACCCTTTTGCCCGTATTTCTTTCGCTCTTTGATCCGATCGTCACGCGTAATCAAACCTGCTTGCTTCAAAGCGGGGCGCAGGTCGGCATTGAATTCCAATAGCGCTCGCGTGATACCGTGACGAATGGCGCCTGCTTGACCCGCCGGCCCACCACCACGAACGTTGATCAAAACGTCAAACTTAGAAACTGTTTCGGTCAACTGCAACGGTTGCCGAATAATCATGCGCAGCGTTTCGTTGGGGAAATACTGATCAAACGGCTTGCGGTTGATTTGAAAGTCGCCACCGCCGGCGCGCAAATAAACTCGGGCCGTAGAAGTTTTTCGTCGTCCCGTCCCGTAGTATTGAATTTCAGCCACAGTTATATCTACCTCTTAAGTAACTTTTCAATTATTGTGCTTGATTTGATCGGGCGGTGAGTTCATGAACCTGTGGGCGCTGGGCGGCGTGCGGATGTTCGGCATCGGCGTAGACCTTAAGCTTCTTAGCCATCGCCTTGCCGAGCTTGTTCTTTGGCAACATCCCCTGAACTGCCAGCGAGATTACCCGATCGGGCCGCTTGGCAAACATCTCGGCCGCGGAAACCTCTCGCAGCCCGCCTGGATAGAGCGTGTGACGGCGATATACTTTCTGCTGCACTTTGCTGCCCTTCAGCACTGCCTTACGGGCGTTAATCACAATCACGTGATCGCCCATATCCATAAACGGCGTCCACGCCGGGTTGCGCTTACCGGTAAGGATAGAGGCAACTTCAGACGCGAGGTGACCCACCGTTTTACCGGCGGCGTCCACCACAAACCATTTGCGTTTGCCAGCGAGATCTTTGCCGCTGGGGAAGTATGTTGACATGGTTAACTATCTCTGTTTTCAGCGAATAAAACGCGAACGGTTAGAATAGCGAACGCCCCTAAAGGTGTCAAGTTGAGGACTTACGGGCGGTGGTGGTTCATTTTGAACCTCTTTCGAAAAAATCTCTAGCGAAAGTAGGGGCACGGCATGCCGTGCCCCTACAAAGTGAACATTACTAAGCATGACGTCAAGCGAGAAAGACACTGAGAACCTATTCTCGTATGGAACGTTGCAGACCGAGCCAACTCAACTGGCCACTTTTGGGAGAAGGTTGGAAGGTGAGGCAGACACTTTGGCTGGTTATAAGCTGACTATGATTCGCGTCCAAAATCCGGAGTTCGAGACGTTAAGCGGCGCTTCCCAGCACCGCAACATAGTCTTCACCGGTTCCGAGTCAGATCTGGTTGAAGGCTCAGTCCTTACCGTGACCAGAAAAGAACTTGAACAGGCTGACGCCTACGAGAAGGTCGCCGACTATCAACGCGTACTGGTGCAACTGAAGTCAGGTACGAAGGCTTGGGTATATTTGAGTCGTGATCGGTAGCAAGCACAAAAAGGTAGCCTTGCCTTAAAGTCGCTTGCGGCGCGTAGCGCCGGGGTGATTTTAGCCCGGCTCTTTCAGGCGTAATGACATACTTGACTCATCAAGAATGTCATTCAATTACCTGTAAGCAGCGCCGAAGGCGCGGAATGCAACAGCCTGGGGCAACGCCCCAGGAAATGTTCAGCTACCAAATGTTGAGCGCTGAAGGCGCGACATACAATTCGTTAGTCCTCAGAACTTGTATAAGGTATTTCGCGCCTTCAGCGCTTCTTATAGTCGAAACCCTTGGCGTTCCTGGGGCGATGCCCCAGGCTATTACATTTCGCGCCTTCGGCGCTTGAAAACAAATAGTCCAAGGCACTGAGTGAAGTTTGTTGAGCCCGGCCTTGAAAGGGCCGGGCTAAAATCAGCGCGACGCTACGCGTCGCTTTGACCAGCCTTTTGAGGAAAAGCTAAAAGGAATAGAAAAGGCTCCCCGGCTTGGTCGCCGAGGAGCCTAATTTATAAGCGGGACCTTTGTTGATTAAGGTTGCGTAGGTTGCGCCGGCTTCTCGCCGTCGTTCCTCTTCAATTTTGGTGCTTCCTGCTTTTCTGCGGGCTTCACCTCTGTCCCATCAGGATTGGTAGTCGGATCGTCCGGGGTCGGCTGACGTCTCTTCAAGGTCGGCCGTCCTGGCACGCCTTCCTCGGCTCCCGGAAGTGCTCCGGCTGACGACGCGCGCGCATTCGAGAGTCTCAGGAGGCGAGACTTCACGCGCTGAAACTCAGAGGTGCTAATCACGTATTCTTCATGCTCGGGAAACCTCGCCGCCAGTGCGATTGAAGCAGCACGGCGATCCGGTGGAGCTGGATGCGAGGCGAACGCACGGGAAATGAATCCCGGTTTCTTCTTGTTCTTTGCCTCGAGTTTCTCAAACATCGTCGCCATAGCGCCGGGATCGTAGCCGGCAGCCCACATGTACTGGATTCCCAGTTTGTCCGCTTCTTCCTCGGCGCCGCGGTTAAACTTCATGAACGCGCCCAGTAAACCGAGTCCTGCGGTGTTTTGAAAAATCATCCCCGGGATGCCGCCGAGAAAGATCGACGTGCCCAGAGCCAGGTACTGCAGCAAGTTTGCCTTCGTTTGATTCTCAACGTAATGACGAGCGGCCACGTGCGCAATCTCATGCGCCATCACGCCCGCCACCTCGGCTTCATTGTCTGCTGCGAGAATCAGGCCCTTATTGACGTAGAAAAAACCACCCGGCAGGGCAAACGCATTCACCTCGTCTGAATCGATTACCTTAATAGTAAAGGGAACCTTAGCGTCAGAATGCAAAACGATGTTCTGGCCAACGCGATTGACGTACTCCGTAATCACCGGGTCTTCGATGAATTTCGCCTGCCGATCTATCTCGGCCGCATATTCACGACCCATCTTTACTTCCTTTTCGGTGCCGCCGCTCATCTTGGCAACGATGCCCTTATTGATGTTGCGTTTGCCGATTAGGCTCGGATCTTCGTTCACCGAAAGTGGCTTCTTGTTGGTGGTGGTAGTTGACGCCTTCTGCTTTTGGTCCTTGGCTGTCGTTGCGGTGGCTGCCGTCTGCTCCTTAGCTGGGGCCGACGGTTCTGCCTTTTGCGTCGTTTGAGCAAGGGACGCAATTGAGCCTGCAAGCAACGACGACACCAGCACCAGTGCGGTCACAAGGCGGGAGAAGCTATTCATTTGGAAGAACCTCCAGAAATTCAAAACATGCTTTTCTGAAAAGAATTCTGGGGAAATACTTTCCAGGTTAATGGATTTGAGGGTTTCGACGCCGCGAAAACTCCTACTGATGCCTGCTCGAAATCTCTCGACGCACGATGTTTTCGCAATTAAGGCGCGCTGTCTATGATGCCCGCTGCCAGTCGCTTGGTTGCGTTGAAAAAACCGGGAAAAACCCAACCTTGCACCTTCGTTCTGAAGAGCGAGCCCAACTTTTGACCATAGCGGGGATAGCCCCCATTATAGTGCACCGTCAGAAGAAAAGCCCTAAGAATCGGTGGCTCCGGCGGCCCACAGTTCGTGTGATTTGGTCGCTTTCGTGGATTGCGTGTTGGGCAGAGGAATAATGCGATCCACGAAATACACCAAATACACAAAAGGAACCTAACCCTTGCATCCAGAATGAAGTCCAATCTCCGAAAGCCCACTGTCTCGATAATCGGCGCCGGGAGGCTCGGCCAGGCTTTCGCCCTGGCGCTTAGCCGCGCCCGTTACCCGATTGTCGCCTTAGTCGCGCGACACCCACAGAAGGCCGAGAAAGCCGCCGCGATGCTGGCGGGGAAGAAGCCTGTCGGGCTGGGCGCGAATCAGCTCGGAGAACTACCGTCCTCAGAATTGTTGATCATAGCCGCCCCAGACGACGCGATATCCGTGGTGGCTGGAAACCTAACTGGCCTTGGGAGGGGAAACGGTGTCGTACTACACACCAGCGGTGCACTTTCGTCCTCGGTGCTGGCGCCGCTCGCAGCCGTTGGATTTCGCACCGGCTCGATCCATCCGCTTGTATCCGTTAGCGATGCTCGCGCGGGGGCAGAAGCTCTGCGCGGTGCGTACTTTTGCGTTGAGGGTGAGCGACAGGCAGTAACGCAAGCCAAGCGAATTGTTCGTGACCTCAAAGGCACGGCCTTTTCAATCAATACTGAAAGCAAAGCTCTCTACCATGCGGCGGCTGTAATGGCTTCTCCAAACCTGGTGGCCCTTTTCGATCTCGCTACCGAGATGCTGCAAGCGTGCGGATTAAATGCGCAGCAGTCTCGAGCAGTGCTTCTGCCCTTGGTTGAAAGTACGGTGGAGAACCTGAAACACGCCACACCGGCGCAGGCGTTAACCGGGACATTCGCTCGCGGCGACCTCGCCACTGTCAAGATGCATTTGACGGCATTGTCTGGACGACAGCACGCCGAAGCGTTGCAGCTCTACAAGCTATTGGGAATGCGCTCACTGCGGCTGGCAGAAAAAAGAAAACTCGACCCGAAGTTGATAGAGGCGATTAGAAAGCAGCTGAGATAATAGTAGGTGGAATGCCCCCGCAAACGCTGGTGATACAGCTTGATCGTGGGTCGACAAATTCAGAGCCGGGAGCGGTAGCGACCGGATACAACTTGGCTAGCTCTCAACTCAGCGAAAGCCAGTCAACACTATTCTAATGACGCCGTTTTAAGCGCACAGCTCATCCGGTCGCTATCGCTCCCGGCTCTGAATTTGTCGACCCACGAAGAATGACTAGCTGCGATATTCATACTCGCAGTTTACTTGCCCCATCCAACCCTACAGGTTAGAGTTTTTTCCAATCAATCCGAGCGCCGAAGGAGAATCTCGCTAGTGGAAAGAATGCCCAGCGCCAGTTATAGCCTGACTTTGCGCGTCAGGCTTTCAACGCGAGCGGGAACACTTGGCGAGGTGGCTACCGCCATCGGCAAAGCCGGCGGCGATATTGGGGCCATCGACATTGTCAGCGTGGGCAGCGATTACATCGTCCGCGACATTACCGTCAACACCATCTCCAGCGAGCACGGCGAGAAGATCATTGAAGCCGCAAAGAATATCGACGGCATCGAGGTCATTAACGTTTCCGATCGCACCTTCCTGATGCACCTGGGCGGGAAGATTGAGGTCGTTCCCAAGATGCCTTTGAAAACTCGCGCTGATCTTTCGATGGCCTACACCCCGGGTGTCGCCCGCGTGTGTGAAGCGATTCATAACGATCCCGACAAAGCATTTACGCTGACTATCAAGAAGAACACAGTGGCTGTTGTTACAGACGGCACAGCAGTATTGGGCCTGGGTGACATCGGTCCGGCAGCAGCAATGCCCGTGATGGAGGGCAAGGCAATGCTGTTCAAGGAATTCGCAAATGTCGATGCCTTTCCCATTTGCCTGAGCACGAAAGATCCAGATGAGATTGTTCGTTCAGTGAAGGCCATTGCCACCGCGTTTGGCGGAATCAACCTCGAGGATATTTCGGCGCCGCGCTGCTTCGAAATCGAGGATCGGCTTAAGGAAGAACTCGACATCCCCGTCTTTCACGATGATCAGCACGGCACTGCGGTGGTGGTTCTGGCTGCGCTTATCAACGCACTGAAGATTGTTGGCAAACAGATGGGCGACATTAAGGTGGTGGTGAATGGTGTCGGCGCTGCGGGTGTGGCCTGCACCAAGATCATTATGGCAGCCGGCGTTAAGGACATTATTGGTTGCGACCAGCACGGTGCGCTTTATCGCGGAAGGCGCGAGCGCATGAACCGGGTTAAAGACTGGTACGCGCAGAATACGAACCCGAACGAAGAGCAGGGAACGGTTCACGATGTCATTACAGGAGCGGATGTTTTTATGGGTCTTTCCGTTCCGGGCGTGATTGATGTCGAGGATCTAAAACGAATGGCCGAAAAGCCAATCGTCTTTGCCATGGCCAACCCTACGCCCGAGATCATGCCGGAAGACGCGGCGCCTTACGTTGCTGTTATGGCCACCGGACGATCTGATTATCCGAACCAGATTAATAATGTGCTTTGCTTTCCCGGCATCTTTCGCGGCGCGCTCAATTGCCGCGCGGCGCGCATCAATGAAGAGATGAAACTGGCCGCCGCCAATGCCATCGCCGGCATCATCACTCCCGCCGAACTCCACCCGGAATACATTGTCCCGTCAGTATTTGATAAACGCGTCGCCGAAGCGGTGGCGCGCGACGTTGAAGAAGCGGCTTATGCAACGCATGTCGCGAGGCGCGACCGCGCCGCGCAGGACGGAATGTAGTGACTTTGGCCCAATAGTAAATCGAGGTCACCGCGACGCTACGCGCCACACCTTTTGAAGCTAAGCTGAGTAGTGGTGATGTAAAAGTTGTAGGGGGCACGGCATGCCGTGCCCCTCTGCCCTGACTTTGCCCTGACTTCTACTGAAGCGTCGAACTAAGGCTTCTTGCCTTTTGCTTTGCCAGCGCCTTGTCCCTGTCCTGCGCCCTGGGCCTTAGCCGCGCCATGACCGGCTGAGTGATCTACCTGCCTACCCTGTGGCTCACGCGCTTTGGGAACATCAGTGCGCCCACGCGGCGGCTCCGAGGTCACATGCGTTGGTTGCTGAACCGCTTGCGATCGACCTTGCGGCTCTCGCTTCTTCGGCACGTCCTGACGGCCGCGCGAAGTTGACGGTTGGCTGGGCTGCGCAGGATTTCCTACGCGCTCGCCCTGCGGTTGCTGGGCAGCCTTGCGCGCCGCTTTCTCCGATTCACGCTGCTGTTGCTGAAGCTGGTGCATCTGCTGGCGCGCCTCCTTGTTACCCTTCGCAGCTTCCTTAGACAGATTGTCTATTTGCTGTTTACGCGCCTGGTCAGAAGCCACTGCCGGCAGTTGCCGTTCATCCTTAAAGTTCAGTTTCTGTTTCTTAGCATTGTCAGAAGCCGTTTCGACTCTCATCGACTTTGCCAGGTCTTTTCTAAATCCCCGCGAAGGCGGCACGAAACTCGTGACCACTGGTGTGTCCACTAGCTTCTTCGCAATGCCCGGCGGTAAGTCGATCTTTCCTCGACCCCACGCCGAATGCACCGCTGCGTTTCTGAGCGGCGTCAACATGAGCGGATCCAAAACGGGTCGCACGCCTACTAGCATCTGCTGGTCAAGCCTTCTGATGCTCCTTGGATCGATGACGCGTCCAAATTGATCAACCGGCAAGACCGCCACCGCTCCCGGTATCGCAAGGTTTACCAGTTGTGAAACGACTAGATCTTTGTTGGTTAAGTAATGCGGCTGCCAGTTGGCGTCGTAGTAGCGCGGCACATACGGATCGCCCGGCGCCAAGGCCACCCAACCAATTTGGTTCGGATCATTTGTCGGCACAAAGGCAACCAGGGCCGGTGAATAAGTTGGCGTGCTGTTAACACCTTCCGGAACCCAGAACCACTGATTGTTTACATTCGCCCAACGGCCATAGTGATAAGGCGCGTAACCCCAGGGCTCAGTCGAGACCCAAGTCGGGCCATACGGATAATCGTTGACCCAATAACCCTGCTGATAAGGCGCCCAACCGGTATCCACGCGCGGACGCCAGACGTGACCGTAGCTGTCCACGTTCTGCCAATCGCCGTAGTAATCAAGGTCGTTTACTCCGGGGATTATGCTCGTCACATACTGGTAGCTGGCGTTGCGACGATATGGATCGTAGTAATAAGGATCGTTCAGGTAAGAGTCGTAAGAGACGTAGCGCCCGTCGTAATCGTTTGGATACTGGTAACGATAGTAATCGTCAACGAGGTAACCGGCGTCGTCATTATTCAGACGGGACAACAAAACCTGAGCGGCAGTGGTACCTGCGAGCGTTAAGATTTCCCCTTTACCGATTTGACCTGAACCCGCCAGGCCGACCACCTGCGCTAGGCCGCTAAGAACGGAAACAACTGCATTGCCGTTGTCCCTGTCGAGCCCTACGCTATATAGACCTGGCTCGTAAAAGTCGACCGCGCCGTATGGAGTTGCGACTTCAAACAGATCTCCGGGATGGCCAACCTCAAAGATTGCCGAGCCCTCGCGTAACGCGAGCTGCGTGCGCGCGTCGTCAAAGGTCAAGACATCAAGCGATGTATTTGGGTTGAGCCTTGCGTAATTACGCCCGGTAAAGGCTAGCGACGCGCGTGAGTTATCCCGCGTATAGATACGGTCGCCGACCGAGAACGACTGATTGGGTGTGGCTGCCACCCACTGTCCAGTTTCGCTGTTGTAAAGACTGTCGTTGAGTCCAACCTCTCCATCCACGCGCTGGATGCGCGCCGCATAAGGCAATTCCTCTGCGGAGGCTGCTGGCTCATGCTTTAACCAATAGGCCACTCCCAGCCCTGCAAGCAATGCGACTAAAAGGCCGAACACAGTTATGTGCGGCCAAACCTTTATTGACTTCATAGCGCCCCTTTCAAATCTTCAATCTCCACCAAGATGTAGGACTACACTTCCAGACCCACTTTTTCCTTACAATTCACGGCAAGGGTTGTGCCCCAATGCTCGGCCCTGTTTGACTGGTTAATTAAGGCGGTTGTATTGGTTAGGGGTAATGGCTAAGAGCACGGAATCGAAACAGTATTATCGCGTTATTGCAAAAAATCGCTTCACGGCGTTTTAGCCCCGCACCGACCGACTGGTACATTAACTCCACCAAATCCGTACGAGATCCGAGGCACAGCTAAGTTCAAGGTTGGTCCGTTAGTTCGAATATGTCATTAAAAAGAATCGCAAGAGCGAGCTTTAATACTCTCCTGATCGTCCTGGGTATTCTCTCTGCCGGCCTGGGGCTCAAGGGGTTTTTGTTGTCGAGCCGCTTCATTGACGGCGGCGTCACCGGCGTTTCGATGCTCCTTTCAAACATCCTCGGCTGGCCACTCGCGATTCTCATTCTCGTAATCAATCTTCCATTCATCGCGCTTGCGTATCGTCAAATCGGGCGGGCGTTTGCTATTAAAAGCACCCTTGCGATTGCCGGCCTGTCCCTGGTGCTGGCCTTTTTGAAATATCCCGACGTGACGCCCGACAAACTTTTGACCGCCGTGTTCGGTGGCTTTTTCATCGGCGCCGGTATTGGACTCGCTATTCGTGGTGGAGCTGTGCTCGATGGAACTGAGATAGCTGCGCTACTAATAAGTAAGGGCACTCACATATTGAGAGTTGGGGACGTGATTCTGCTGCTGAACATTGTTATTTTTTCGGCGGCGGCATTCTTTTTGGGCATTGAGTCAGCCCTCTATTCAATGCTGACTTACTTTGCCGCCTCCAAGACGATCGACTTCCTGATACATGGCGTTGAAGAACATACTGCAGTCATCATCATCTCTGACCATAGTGAGGATATCCGTCATGCGATTGTTCGCCACCTAAGGCGAGGTGTAACCATTTACAAAGGGCGAGGCGGGATGAGTGGTGCGGATCAGGACATCCTGTTTTGTGTGGTAACCCGGCTGGAGATTGGCCGCATCAAGACCACGGTTCATGAGATTGATGCGAATGCATTTATTCTAGTGCACCCACTCGCTGACGCTGAAGGTGGAGTCATCAAGCGACATGCGCATCAAGGCTAAAGGGTGGGGATGTGTCTTCGTAAAAGGAAAAAGAAAGATTTGTCATTGGTCATTTGACATTGATCATTTGTCATTTGAAACAGGCTTCGCCTGACTTCGTGTACTTTCGTGTTGTTCGTAAATTCTTCCTCAACGTAACAACAGATCACGATCCACTAAACAACACGATTAGATACGAAATCAGGTAGTACTCCTATTAATAACGGAGCACTACCCGAAATCAAATTACCAGCATTCCAATTGACAAATGATCAATGTCAAATTTCTTTCTTTTCCTACTCGGCCCTGCTTCTCTAACTACTGCGTCTTCTTAGCCGGCTCCGTCCCCGCCTTCTTAGCCGCCTCCGCTTGCTTCAGTTTCTCAGCCGCTCTTTCGTAGTTGGCACGAAACAGCGCTGCGTTCGGATCGTTATTTTGCTTACCTAACGCCTGCGCTTTCTCGTAAAGAGGCGTCGCCAGATCTATCTTTCCGTCTCGTTCATACGCCTCGGCCAGGCTGTCATAGACGTTCGCTGAATTCGGGTATCGCTCAATATTCATCTTGAACGTGCGGACGGCTTCCTCCATCTGGTTGGCAAATAGCGCCTGATAACCCATCTGATTGATCAACGGTTCGGGGATCGGAATTGTATAGCCAAACTTCTGGCTCAGCTTTTCGTAATGCGCCTCGACATCTTTCATGCCGCCGGCAACTCTTCCGGAGTCAGGATCACGCGGTATCTGCCAGCCATCATAGATTTTGCGCAGACCAAGGTAATGACTGCGCAGGACCACAGAACCATGATCCTCATCCGGCAACACCTGCGCCTCCCAGGCGAAACCCTTGGCTTGATTTCTCTCCAGCGCGACCTTCATCTGATGAAACGCATCGTCAATTTCGCCGGGCTCGTTACCAAGAGTCATGACAAAAGTTGCATTAAATTCTTTTCGCGTCTTGAAAAAATCCTCGGCCTTTTTGACTGCGAACTGATTGTCCCACTGGAGGGAGGGACTCACAGCGACATAGGCCTTGAATAATTCCGGACGAGTGACCATAGCGTGAACGGCAAACAGGCCGCCAAGCGAATGGCCCGCTAAAGCCCGATACGGTGTGACGCGGTAACGCTTCTCAATCTCGGGTATCAACTCTGTTTCGATGAACTTGAGAAAGTTGTCGGCGCCGCCTGCAGTGGGAAACTGCGGTGCACCTGTCGCTCCGGCATGCTTGGGCCGGCTGGGACTGAGATCGCGCGTGCGGTCGGTGTTATTGATGCCGACAACAATCATCTCCGACATACGCCCATTGCGCGCCAGAAACTCGGCCGTGCTCGACGTGTGGCCGATATGAGCATTCCCGTCGGTCAGATACATCACCGGGTAGGCCACTTTGTTGGTTTCATACCCAGCCGGAGTGCGCACCAGAATGACGCGGTCCTCACCAAGCACGTTGGACTTGATCGTCAGCGTGGTGACCGTAGGTAGTTGGGCCGCCACAGGTGTCGCGATCACGGCGAGAAAAAGAACGGAAGCCAGAAGTCTCAATGCGCCAGACCACGCCTTATGATTGATATGAGTGGAGAGCGCAGGCCCGCCTTGGGGGTGGAAAAGGGGAAGAGAGTTAATCATTTTCGTACTCCTATTAATTGGACAAACTCGAGCGCCAAAGGCGCGTTGACAGGGAAGTCTGGGGAGTACTTCTATAACACCAAATGCCTAACTAAATAAAGTGTTTTGCGCCGAGTTAGCGGTGGACGGAAAGCCGTATCTTTCTTCAAAGTTTTCGATTACCGGGCGGCATTGAACAAAAACAATCTTTCGTCCAGGTGGGATGACGACACATTTTAGCTTTCCCAACAAGGCGAAATCGCGCTCAAGCGACGCTTAGCGTCGCCTTGATTCTAGCCCGGCCTTTCAAGGCCGGGACCAGAAGAGCGTTTTTTTGGGCGAGTCGCGTTAGCGACGCGGTGAGACTGACTCAATTCCTGTTATTGCGTCGCACCCGACTGCCAATCTTTCGCGGGCTCACGACCCCAGCCTTGAAAGGCCGGGCTAAAATCACCGCGGCGCTACGCGCCGCACGCAACTTGTGACGCAGGGCCACCACTTCTTAGGCAGGCCATTGTCTGACGCGTCAACGCAGACTACATTAGCTGGAGTTCTCGTCGAAGCTATCAAACGCCATGAGGAAAAGTGAGGAAATCATTTAATGACAAGCAAACCGGCCGTGACGCCCGAGCGAGTGATGCAGCTTGGGCTCGCATTCATGGGGTCAAAGACACTGTTGAGCGCAATCGAGCTGGGCGTTTTCACCGAACTCTCGCAAGGCCCGCTCAATGCTGAGCAGCTAAGCTCGAAATTGAAACTTCATAACCGCAGTGCCCGGGATTTTTTTGACTCATTGGTTTCCCTTGGTCAACTCGAACGCGAAGCAGGTGTTTACCGCAACACAGAAGAAGCGGAACAGTTCCTGGTGCGTGGCAAGCTCAGTTATATCGGAGGGCTGCTGGAAATGGCGAACGAGCGTCTCTATCCGTTCTGGGGGTCACTCACAGAAGGCTTGCGCACTGGTCTACCGCAAAATGAAGTGAAGACTGGTGGCGCTGGTCTATTTGAATCACTTTATGGAGACCCGGAGCGGCTGCGGCTCTTCCTCGGCGCCATGACCGGCTTGAGTATGGGCGCGGCCGTGGCGATGGCCCAAAAATTTCCCTGGAAGGATCATCAGACGGTTGTGGATGTCGGCGGGGCGCAGGGAGGATTGCTTGTCCAACTCTGCCTGGCGCATCCGCACTTGCGCGGAGCCAATTTTGATCTGCCAGTGGTCGGCCCAATCTTCAACGAATATGTGGCGACAAACAACTTGAGTGATCGTCTGTCATTCATGCCGGGCAACTTTTTCGAGGACCCGTTACCGCCGGCTGATGTCATTACAATGGGCCACATCCTCCACGACTGGAACCTGGATGAGAAACGGATGCTGCTCGGCAAGGCTCACCAGGCGTTGCCCATCGGAGGCGCGTTGATTGTGTTCGAGGCCTTGATTGATGACGAGCGACGTCACAACACATTTGGCTTGCTCATGAGCCTGAATATGTTGATTGAAACGCCCGGCGGCTTTGACTACACAGGCGAAGATTGCAGTCTCTGGATGCGCGAAGCCGGGTTCAGCTCGACAAGAGTAGAACATCTGGTTGGTCCCGACTCGATGGTGGTGGGAATCAAGTAAGTAGGCAGTAGGCAGTGGGCAGTAGGCAGTGGGCAGGAGGCAGCCGATCAGATTGCCTCAGAGTCGCGGGCGATGCTACGCGTCGCTTAACTTTCATTTCGGGACAAAGCTCTCCGAATTGAGAGTTTAGTCTACGACACCGGCGCGAAGGCTTTGCGCTATTAGGGGGACAATGCGTCGAGGAACGTCAATCGCCTCTTTGATGTGCCGTGCATGAGTGAAGTGGCCGGCGACATAGACTCCGTTAACATTCGTTTCAAAAGTGGTCGGATCGTAAACCGGCACTTCCGTCAGTTTGCCCGGCTCGGTGTTCACGCCTAATTGTTTCAACAAACGAAGGTCAGCGTCGCTGCCAATCAAAACGAACACGACGTCGTTCGCAATAGTCAGCGTTTCACCTTCCTCGGTCGTCATGGTTACGTCTGATTCGGTAATCCGGGTGACATCTTTATAAAGCACCACGCGCAGCCGGCCTGCTTCAACTTCTTTTTCGACGGGCCCGCGCACCCAATGTTTCATTGCGCCGGCTTTTGGATCACGGTTTTCCCAATCTTCGCGCCAGATTGCCAGGGTTGTGCGAGCCCCCTCCTCTGACAGAAACAAGGCCGCCTCAGCCGCACTATTTCCGCCGCCAACGACGAGCGCATCCTTGCGCACATAAGCGTAAGGTTCGATGAAAAGATGATGCACCTTAGGCAGTTCTTCGCTTGGGATATTCAAGCGACGCGGATGGGCCATCGCGCCTATCGCAAACAAAACGCGCGCAGCCTGATAGTCGGCCTTGTTTGTTTTAATCAGAAATCCTTCCGCCGACTCCTTGCGAACGTCTACTACTTCTTCGCCAGGATTGATATGCAGATCATGCTCGAGAACAAAATGAATATAGTGGGAAAGCAACTCCTCACGCGTCGGTTTCTCGCGGCAAGGCTTGAGCGCTCCGGGATTCATTTCCAGTTCGTTGGGGGTCGAGAAGAGAGTGCGGCCGACCGGATACTGGCGGATGGTGTCGGCAATCGTCCCTTTTTCGATTACCAAATATCGCAATCCTTCCTGCTTCGCTGCCTGCGCAGCGGACAGGCCCGCTGGCCCCGCTCCGATGATTAGTAGGTCGAGCGATGAGTGCATATGCTAAAAAGTCTTAGGCGATGTCCAAAGTCCAACAAGATGTCCAAAGTCCAATGTTCAAAGTCCAAAGTCCAATGTCCAATGTCCAAAGTCCGCTGGTGAAGCTTGAATCTAAACCACAACGTCGCGCAAGGTTTCCCTGAAGGCTCTCAAACTTCGAAAGACAGACATTGGACTTTGGACATTGGACATTGGACTTCTTTGTTGGACATTGGACATTGGACTTAGAAAACCACTTCACCGCGAGCGACAACCACTGATGGGCCGCCAACGCGTACTTCTTCAACCGCGCCTGGCGCACCTTTAACTTCAAGTCGTATGCGACTGGGACGGTTTATGAAATCGCCTTGCTCAATAACGAAGCGGTATGTTCCGTCCGTTAGCTCTGCATTTGAGGCGCCGTGATGAACCAGGTAACTGCCCAACGCTCCGCAAGCACTCCCGGTCGCCGGATCTTCCGGGATGTTGTCCGCGGGCGCGAAAAATCGCGCGTGGGCCCGCGACTCGCCGATTTCAACCGTCTCGCGAGAAAACGCAAGACATCCCAGTCGCGCCGACGCGGGTGTAGATCTCAGCCAGCATGCTGGAGTTGATCCGACAACTGGACAAATCCGCAAGGGAACGAATCGGTACGGCCAGGCATGACAAGCCGGTGGTTATAACTTGCAGAGGAAGGCTCTCATCCAAATCCTCGCGTGCGCGTCCAAGTGCACGCGCCAGCTCAGCCTGTTCATGCCCATCATCAATCTCGGCCAGAATCTCAAACTTGCCCTGGGTCATAACAACCTGCACCGGCTCGCCGTCTTTGAATTCAATGTCTACCGGAAGAACGCCGATACCAACCTCGTGATAAATGCGCGTGAAGCCATTTCCATTTTCAGGCAAAGGAACGATACCTTCGCGCGCCAGGGCGTTCCAGGTGCCGACCACCGGATGCCCCGCGAAGGGAATCTCACGTGTTGGAGTGAAGATGCGAAGTTTCCGCAGGACGGAAGGCCGCTCTTCTAATTCGACTTTGGCGTCCTTCTTACCTCCGTCTTCTTCCTTTTTTTGGGCATCCGCGGAAGCTTTACCTGGTTTTTCCGGGTTGAGCACGAACACGGTTTCCGAGAGGTTCATCTCACGTGCAATATTCATCATCTCTTCGTCGCTGATGCCTTCTGCTTCAGGAAAGACGGCGAGCGGATTGCCGCAAAAAGAACGGTCGGTAAAAACGTCGAGTTGAACGAAACGATAGGAGCGCATCGTGTGTACCAGTTGAAGTTGTTGGAAAAGCTTTCAAATCATCGGCGGTAACTGCGATTGGGGTCAAGGCGAGCGTGGGTGAGAGTAGTGTCCTAAGCCTGGATTTCTCTGTGCAACCTTCGTGCTCTCTGTGACTCTGTGGTGAGTATTCCTTCAGAGTCGTTCACCACAGAGACACAGAGGACACAATGGACTTGCCTTGATTTTGTGGACACCAAGAAAGGGCCGAATCATACTTCGGACCAAGGAGGTGTTCATGTCAGAAAAGCGAAGGCAGTTTACAAGGGAATTCAAGTTGGAGGCAGTGCGGATACCGATCGCGGCAGCCAATACGTGGCCACCGATTACCGCGAGTTGTTGACCACGCACCAGCTGGTTCCGAGTATGAGTCGACGTGGCAACTGTTATGACAATGCGGTTGCTGAAAGCTTTTTCGCGACCCTCAAATGGGAATTGCTGGAACGTCAGCAATGGTCCACTCGAGCGGCCGCACGAACTGCTATCTTTGAGTACATCGAAATCTGGTATAACCGGCAACGTCGTCACTCAACTTTGGGCTATCAAAGTCCTTGGCAGTTTGAACAAGGGCTGCGGTTAGCAGCCTAAACTAGTTGTCTACAAAACCGAGGCAAGTGCACAAAGATTGCTCAGAGTAAGGCTGAATTATAGGACACTACCGTGGGCGAGCGCAGAGATCATAAACGGTCGCTGTTGCTGAGAAAGTGAGGGCAGCAGAGGAAGATGGTAGTTGTGAGGATTGTTCCCAGCGCGATCAGACCTATCGCCCAGGGAAACATCGGGTAGACCCTTGGCTTTAGTAGATTAAGAACCACTCCAGCCAATCCGCTGAAAGCTGACAGACTAAAAATAATGCCGGGTACTCGAAGCCAGCCACGTTGATCCCAGAGCATCACGCCTAAGCAGAGACAGCACACAAAGAGCAGCGCCCATTTGCCGAGCGATGGATAACGGATCCAGGCCGCCAGTGAATCGCTCGCCCCGGAAGTCGTATTTAGAGTTTTCAGCATTCCTCGATTCTCGACCAGATCCAAAAGTCCGGCGATCACAATCGAAACTGTGGCTGCCCAGCCAAGCCACGCCAGCGAAGTGTGGCTGTAGCGCGCCACAAGCAAACTGGAACAGGCGAAAAAGAGGACGTAAAGCGGAATGTAACCAAAGTCCTGGTGCACATTCTTACGGACGAACGCGGCCACTTTGCCGCCGTCCGCTTTCTTAATAGCCTCAATTTCTTCTTTGTCCTTGGGTAGCTCAAGCGCCAAGACCGGATTTACATAGCCGCTTCGCAACTCTTTCGACTTAACACTCCCAATCAGCAAGAAGACTGAATAGAGAATGAACCCCAAGCCGATAAAGCCGACCATGCGAATTCCAGTTTCAGATGCCATCCAATCCAGTAGTTGATCCAATGAAGTTAAGTCCTGACGTACAAAGTCCACGACGGTTTTAAGTCTCAGAACAGCTTTGCCTCAAGAGTCGCGTGCGACGCTACGCGTCGCTTCAGCCTTCCGGCTAAAATCGCGTTTACTCGTTTACTGCTGCCTGAGTTTGTTCAAAGCGTCTTTAATGGCGGCTCTGACTGCTACATCCTTCTCTAATGCTTTATGCCGTAGGTCCTCACTTTGTTGTTTGAGTTCGGCAGCTTGTCGCTCTTCCTGTTCTAGCTGCCGCTCGTATTCGAGGTTCGTCTTGTTCACTGCTTGCTGCAAGCCCGCAAACACAGCTTCTACTTCTGCCGGGTGGGACACCAATCGAATTTCACGGTCAGTGAGAGAACTTCCTGCTGGCCGGCGACGCTTGAACATCGTGGCCCATTGTTTTGGGGGAATCCCAGACAAACGGAAGGAAGCTTCAAAACGATCTCCAGACTTCAATACCTTGACCTTGTTAATATCATCGATCGATATGGGCATGATCTCGATGGGTTCATACGTTTGCACGGGTTTTTTGAACCCCCTTCCCCACATTGACCACAGGTCATCGCGAATGACCCAAATGAAGAACAAGAAAAAGGCCAGGCTGGCAAGGATGCGCGCCGCCCATTCCCGGTTCACACCGTCCTTGGGCTGAGAGTCGAACAAACCCCGTATGTAGTTGACGAATCTCCAAGGAGGGTCAATTCCCAACAAAGCTGCTAAAAAAATTATCCCGAGTACTACAAATCCTGCGACACCGAAGAGACCCAGGTATTTCAGTACTTGAGTCCACCTTCGGTTCACCTTAATGATGTCGCCCAGGACCCAAACAACAAAATGAATTGCCACGGTGATGGCAAAAGTGAGAATGCCAAACCTTTGAATTGTCGGACTTACCAGCAAGGTGCTGGCGATAATGAGCACCACCTCGAACAGGTAAACCAATTTCAGCCAGTGTCGAAACATCAAATTAGGAATGCTGCGAGGCACCGCGACTTCGACAAGCGACCAGAAGATTTGTCCGATTCTCGCGATCCAGCTTACGTAACGCGTATCAATATTTCGCTCTTCGGAAAGAGTGGAGAGTATCTTCCCAATGACCGTGGTCGCCCTTGCCGCCGCTGATAGGGTCAACTGCGGATCAGGTTGGCGGCGGTTGTTATAGGTGTCCAGGTAGTACTGTCTGAGTGCGCGGTCGTCGATCAATTTTTCCAATGCCTGTTTATCATCTGCCGAAGCGTTGTTTTTTAAGTTGCTGATAAATTCGCCCAGCAGATCCGGTTCGGCCGTGCGTGACCCCGTCCGAATCATCGATTCTGACAGCAACTCGCGCGCTTCCTGCTCACCCATGTCAACAATGGTTTCATGCACAATCGCGGCCTGGGCCTCGCCAATAAGTTTTTTCAACTGTGGGTGCTTAGGCGGGAGGATTGAACAGATGATGCGTTCTGCACCATCCAGCCTTCCCCAAAGTATGTCGTTTTCGCGCCAGCGTCTTTCCAGAAAAGCGCCAAAGTTTCCTAAGACGGTCCCAGCCAGCTTTCGGCTCCCGGTCGCCCGCTCGTCAATCAAACCCGTGGCGTCCTCGGGACTGATACGGAAAACTTCGACCTTCGCTGCTTCTCCCACCTCGGTGTCATAGAAAATGGGAACGATGATCATGTCGTAGTCATCGTAGTGTTTGTAGTAGTACCGCATGCAGGTGCGCGCCACGGTTCGGGCAGAATTCGGAGGTTGAACCTCTTCATCCAACAGCTTGAGGCATGTAGGATTTAGGAACTCGTCTTCTTTCCTAATTGCTGTTTCTAATCCGTCCGCCACTTCTTCGAAGAGGGTCCTTATGTCCGCATGGCGTTCGACGAAAGCCTCTGCGCGGTCAATTGATTTTTGTTCAGGACTCTTCTCGGCCTCGCCTACCGGGTCCTTGGCAAACTTGGTAGCTTCCGACGATGTGCCATTCTGACTATTACCCAGGAAATACTGGAGTACTGGATCGACTCCGGCCGTAACGGCAGTATTTTGAATTTCTTCAGTCTTCCTAATCGCTTCAAACAGTTTCTTTACCTGCCCATATAACGGGCTTTCTGTCGGACCAGTGTTGGTTGTTTCAGTTGGACCCGTGTTGGTTGGAGCGGAGGCGGTTGTTTCAGCTGGACCCGCGATGATTGTTTCCTCTCCCGTGCTCACAAGTTGCTTGTCCGAAACGTGTCGCGAACGAATCTTGCGCGCGAGTTTTCGCAAAGCGTCATGACCTCGTTTCAAGGCCACCTTGATCTCTTTAAGCTCTTCTCTGATGTCTTGTTGCTGTTGAGGAGTGAGTGGATATTTAAGCTCTCCGGAAGAGTCGTAGTTTCCGAGAATCTCAACTGCCTGTGCATCGAGGGCGTGAAGTTGGTCAGCTTTCCTCTGCAGAAAACCGAGGCGACGGATGCGATACGAGAGATTAAACGCGTTCATGAACGCGTTTACCGTGAGGTACCCGGGCCGCCGGCGTTCCACATACTTATTAATTCTCCAGACCCGAACCAGATTACGAATCACCACCGCATAATCTGACTGCTCATCGAGTCCACCGACCCGCGCGACTAGCTTCGCTAATTCATCGGTCACCGCCGACATTTCAAGCCGATGATACGCAATGTATGCACGGCCCTTTCGCCGGATCATGTCGGTTAGATCCAGCGTGGCCCACTCTGAATCACTTAAATCCTTCTTGTTCCAGAGCTGCCCAGTCTCGGTGTGCTCGGGCAGAGCCCCGCGATCGAGATTTTGTTCTTCAATAATGCGACGCGCCGCGACTTCATCCTGTTCGACGCCTTTGATTATTGCGTTGACACGCTGGATAAGCCGGTTCCTTTCCACCACGCGTTGTAAGTCTTCCCGAATGGTTTCGTAGCGCGGCAGCGTCAGCAGTGCGTAAAGAACGTTTTCGATAGCGTTCGGCTTACGCTCGACATCTACGGTGTCTTCAGGATGCTCGGGCGAAGGTTCGACGTAGATCAATTTGCGCGTCACTGGAACGCTCGCTTGCCGACGCGTCAGCGTCTCAATCGCATAAGTGAAGGGTTTATTGTCCAGGTAACCGCCATCACCAAAGGCACGTTTGGGGAAGGGAACGGGTTTAAAGCCGGCGGCGTTTGCGTAAGTGCGATAAAAAGGCTTCCACTTCTCGCTATCCGAGCGATAGTCAGGGTCGTCTGCATAAACGCCGTATCGTTCAAGCACCATGTCCGCGTCGAAGAGAGTCATGGGTTCAAAAGCGAAGGGAAAGGCCGAGGTGCACCGCGCCGCATAGGCAAGGAAAGGATTGTGCGCTTCGGTAAAATCATTTTTGCCGCTCTCTTCCTCATAGATGAAACGGAACACATTGCGATGGCGCCGCTCATAGACCACATCGTCGGTAAGCCGTATCGGCAAAGTAACCCCGTGCAGATCGGTGGTGGTCACAAACAAATCCAATTCCTTAATTAAGGGGGAGGCGGGAGCGGTATTGCCGCCGGGGCTCATACCAACAAATGCCTTGAGCAGCTCGAAGTACATGCGCTGGCCATTGAGAAGCGCGGTCGGTGGATCCTGAAGGGTCAGTGGCGCATCGACAGAAAATCGATCATTGATGAGCTTTTCTATCGCGCCCTCGCGCACCCACAGTTGCTTTAGTTGATCTATGTTCTGGCCATTGACCAATGCTTTAGCCAGAAAAACACCGTTAATGCCGCCGGCAGATGTCCCCGAAATGATATCGATCACAAAACGCGCCGGTGGATGCGCGTCCTGGGCAAGCTGTTTGTCGGGATCCTCGCCTTCCAGCAGGTAACTCAATTTGCGATAAACGCGTTCTGAACCGCGCAGCTCCTCGTATTTGAGCGCCGGTCCATCCTTAACTGCGGGAGCAGTGGCGCGAACCATTCGCAATAGCTCTTGGGCAATTCCGTTGATGTAGATAGCGAGCGAGACTCCACCATACATCACGACGGCGAAACGTTCTTCTCGCGTGTACTCATTGGGTGTGGGGGACGAGGGCGACATGGCAGCTCCTTGGAAGTCTTCAATGCGGTCGTTGAGGAGTGAAAGAGGAAACCGAACCTTGAATCATCAAGCCTCCGAATAACCAGACGGATTGCGGAGCCGAAGCTTAGGGCTGTTGAGCAGGATGTGAGAACACCAACATCACTTGCTTGAGGCTGTCTGGGCCACTCTGAAGTTGCCAGCAAGACTCCGGCGGTGACATTTCAGGTACGTGGGCACAGTATTGCGGGTAAGGCTTGAATGTCAATAGTTCGAATTGCCTCATGTAAAACCCACTCCAAATGGGTATCGTTGCCTCATTTAAAAACCCACTCCAAATAAGAGGCAGTTTACCTTCGATGTTTGCGGGAAACATTGGAGGTGGAGGATGAGGTTAAAGATGAAGGCGAGGCAGGAAGTTACCGCAGTCACGGCAGGCCAGTACCGCGGGGCGAGCAAGAAGGAAAAGCGCGTGCTGCTGGATCAGTTCGTGAGCACCACGGGATACAGTCGCTGGTACGCGCGCTTCGTGTTGCGGCATGAAGGCCGGCGCGTCCAAGCAGACCAGCAGACGATCGTGCTGGCGGTCAGGAGCAGGAGTGGACGCAGAGTCAGGAAGCGACCGCGGCTCTACGATGAGAAAGTGCTGACGGCGCTGCTCAAGCTGTGGCGGATAATGGATTACATTTGTGGTAAGCGATTGAAGCCCATGCTGCCCGAGTTGGTAACCGTACTCGAGCGGCACAATGAGTTCCGGTGCGATCGCGAGACCAGGGCGAAGCTGCTCCGCATCAGTGCTGCGACCATTGATCGCATGTTGAAACCAGAACGGCGCAAACACGAGTTGCGCGGTCGTTCAGGGACCAAGCCGGGGACGTTGCTGAAAAAGCAAATACCGATTCGTACCTTCGCCGAATGGGATGACCAGCGACCAGGCTTTGTTGAAATTGATTTGGTGGGCCATGATGGCGGGACAGCCGCCGGAGATTACTGCCAGACCCTGGATCTAACAGACGTAGCCACGACCTGGACCGAAACCGAAGCGGTGCCTAACAAAGCGCAGACCTGGGTCTTCGAAGCCTTGAAAAACCTGAGGAAAAACCTGCCTTTTCCGTTGCTGGGGATTGATAGTGACAATGGCTCGGAGTTCATTAACAAGCATCTGGCAGCCTATTGTAAGTTAGAGAAGCTGAGCTTCACTCGCGCTCGGCCTTATCGCAAGAATGATAACTGCTTTGTAGAACAGAAGAACTACTCGGTGGTGCGGCGGGCGGTCGGTTACCAGCGTTATGACACTCCAGTACAGTTGCATCTGCTCAATGAGATCTATGCCACGCTCAGGCTCTACACTAACTTCTTCCAACCGACGATGAAGTTGCAGTTCAAGCAGAGAGTGGGAAGCAAAGTAACTAAGCGTTATGACCGGGCTCAAACCCCTTACCAGCGAGTGCTAACTTCGCCTCATATTGCCAAAGCAAAGAAGGAACTGCTGCGCGTCAAATATGAAACCCTGAACCCGGCCGCCTTGAAGCGAAAGATCACTCGTTTGCAAGAACGGTTATTGAAAACAGCCGGCAGCGCGAAACGCGTGCGCGTTCACCCACGGCAGTGCAACAATCATCAGTACTTTGACAACCCCAACAGGTCTGTAGCTAAGCCATGAGTTTATCGCTTTATGGAGTACCAGATGGGCCACAAGAAAAAGGGCAGAGCGCAGCGCCCTGCCCATCCGTATACTCACCTGCGTTGGCGCTCGGGTCGCTCTCCAGCGTTGCCCTATCCTCCGTGCAGGCGACCGGTAACCTAGCACAAAACAGCTTCCCAAGCGCTAACGACAGTCAATTTCGCATAACCATTTGGAGTGGGTTTTTAGATGAGGCAACGAATCGCATTTCGAGTGGGTTTTTACGTGCGGCAACAGGTAGTTTCCACGCCGGTTCACCAGCACAAATCAGTCTCACGTGCGCCGACAAACTTATTGACAAACCCTATCCCTTGGAATAATCTGCGCGCGTTCTCACTTGTTCTCTTACGCATAGGCCGCTGGTCCTCGCGGTCCCTGTAGCATTCCCAGGTCGAACTACACTCTTCTTGCCGGAGTGTTTTATGAAAAAGAACAACTCGCTCTCCTACGACGTCACGCTCGATGAAGAGATTGTCGTTACCGTAACGCCCAAAAACTTTAAGGATTCTAAGATTTCAGTCCGGGCGAATCTGAACGGTGAGGGACTACCACCGCGAGACGGAACAGAGGATGCACCAGTCTACGATGTCACCATCGACGACTCCATCTTACTTCATACCCTCATATTAGAATTCAACTTCATTAGCGGGACCCCGGCAAAAGCTGTCTATGAGGTGGATCTTACCGGAGAGAATGACGAAGGTTGTCCTTGTGGTTTTAAGGTTCGCAAAGCTACGGCTAATAAAGAGCCGGCCATAGAATTTTTCGTAAAGTAAAACTATCACCCTGACCTTTACCGCTTGGTTATGAAAGTCTTCTCGCGCGCAGTCATTTCCTTAGCCCTCTGCATTGTCGTCTCAGCGACGGTCAGAGCCCAATCCAACCTGGATTGCGATCAGTTGCGCCTGAAGACTGCAGACCTGGAGCAGATGAATACCACGTCGATGTCGCCCTCGGTGCAAAAGGTCCAACGGGAAGCGTTGCTTAAACTGTATGGGTCGCTGCAGGCTTGTATCGAAAAAGAATTGGCCATTGTCAGCGAAATGCGGACCACTGTCGCCGGCACGGATGCGGCGCCAACGGTGGAAACCAAACTCAAAGCGCTTTCGCAGGAGCAACTCAAAACTACCAGCAAGTTAGCATCGTTGCGGACGGCATTAGGCATCGCGGATCCTCAGCCTGCCGCAGGTGATAGTCGCGACGGTGCGACGGCTGCGCCAGCCGAGGCCGATGCTGTTTTGGTCCCGTCTGTGCCACAACCGTCAGCAACACCACGGCGGTTTGAGTGCATCGCAGGCGCGCCTTATGCGAACCCACCGTTACTTCTGACAGACATAGTTACAAAGGCCGCGGACGGCGTCGTCCAGGGTGACTTTGGCGGGGATCTTTCCGGACTACCGCAGATGTTGCTTTACTCGACGCTCGATGCCGCCTCGCCCTCCAGCTCAAAATTGTTGCGTGGGCTCAAGCCGTATCAATACTTAAGCGAAACAGCTCGCACCGATAAGCAGTTAGGCGCTTCGGCGAAATCCGATGGTGCGGTTAATGCCATTGAAAAACCCGGCTTCGCTCGTCTACTGGGATTTGCGCTTGAGCATGGGGCGATTAACAAGAAGAACGATGGCACAAATCTAACGCTCAGCACCTCGCTCTATTCCCTCTACACGTTGAATCGTGAAGACACGTCTGAGACCTATGCTCAGGCCGGATTTCTAAATCGGATCGGACTAGCGGCGAGCTTCGCTGTAGACAATAAGAATTCAGATCTTGCCGCAGTGCGCCGGAAGAACCTCACGGAATGGTCGCTCAAGGCCAGGCTCTTTGGTGACAGGAGCACTCGCTCAGCGGGCTTCACCAAGTTCTGGAATGAGGAGGTTGTGCCCCTCATTGACGCGCGGCTCGAAGCTGTCGGCAAACCAATTTTCGATCTGACCAGAAATAATCCCGACTATCTGAACTTTCGCGTGCAGGTAGAGAAGTGTCTCGCCGACGCGGTAAATGCCCGCAAGGAAGAACCGGATTACAAGGCGACAAGCACCACTGACGCTCAGCGCGTGGTCATGCTTCGAGACCTAATGTTAAGCCGCTTACAAACGAACGTCTTTCAGCGAATTCGCGAAGGAGACTTTAAGCTCACGGATGACATGATCGCTCGCATTGAAACTCAGTACGTGCCCCACCTGAAGCTCGCGCTTGAAAATCTTACGGCCGTTGAGGGAGAGATTGAAAAGAAGCTTCAAGATCTGGCGAAGGGACCGCTGGGAACGTTTGCTTTCACTAATCACCGCACCAGCAGCGGTTCAGATTATTCCGAGACAAAATTCCTGTTCGAACAGGACAAGAGTTTCTTTCGTCCCTTAAAGCTGACGGGCAATCTCGGCGTTAGTTTCTATAACCGGCCGGACCGAACAATTAACCAGCAGAAACTCCGCGATCTCACCGCCGCGTTAGCTTTCGAAGGAACGGCCCGCAGCCCGTTTACCGAGGACGAAAATCAAAGCAAGGTCACCTTCGCTTTCGTGGGGCGCTACGAGCGGTTCTTTGAAAATAGGCAAACCGCGAACCGTAAGCCCGACTTGGGCACCTTTCAGTTTGTAACCGAGATTCCATTCTTGAAAGGGTTTAGCTTGCCTTTGTCGCTCTCTTACTCGAACGCTACCGAAGAAGAAAAGAAGAAGAACGTCCGCTTTAACTTTGGCATGCGCCTCGATACCGACAAGCTCTTCGAACTATTGTTGGCCCGGCCAAACCCCTAACTTTCAGCGAGCACCGCGCCCGCAAAGCCGAAGTTCTACGTCTACGAGCTTTGAAGAGTTTCTAAACTCATCCTCAAAAATCGGATCCATAACACCGCTCGCACCACTCGTGGAGACCCCTTATGTTTAATCTCGACACCCTTGACACACTAATCGCCATCGTCATTGTTCTCCTCGGACTAAGCTTGATCGTGCAATCGATCCAGGCAGGAATAAAACAACTGCTAAAGATCAAGTCGCGTCAGCTCGAAGAATCTATTGTCGACCTTTTCGAAAACGTCGTCGGTAGCAAGGTCGAAGGCGTAGTTAAAAGGAAAAGATTACCGACGCTGCAAGTCTTCACCAAACACCCTGCAAAGAATGCTTCTCCAGAGGTGCAAAAAGTCTTTACCGCGGTGATGGGAGAGTTTCAGGAGATAGGCCGTGTGGCCAGCACGGGCAGGCGCATGCTGGATTCCATCTCCAAAGAAGACCTGATGAAGGTTCTGAGAAAGGTTGGCCCTGAGACTCTAATTCCTGATTTCATGGGCCGCCTCGAGGCCGCGTCGGCTGGAGTTTTACGGTTAAAGACCGCCGTCGATGCGGTGGCCAAAAACACCAGCGCTTTAGGTGGTGAAGCAAGTGCCAAATTCGCGAAACTACAAGAATCACTGACACCGCTGATTAACGACATTCAATACCTATTCAGGGGCGACCAGAGCTTCAATAAGGAGTTGCTGCTCGCCGATGTTCTTAACCTTCGGGAAATTAAGCTGAGCGAAGTTCTCGACCTGCTTGGGGAAATCCAGCAAAAGGTCGGTGCAGACCTGACCGCTGCCAGGACTGAAGCGGCCTCCGGGTCCAATTCCGAAGAGCTCTTAGCGAGAGTGAAGGGGCTGCAAGACGTAGATAACGGACTTAAGACTATCGCCTCCAATATCGTAGAACTACGCCAGAAGTTTGATGTGGTAATGACGTCGTTGCGGCTGAAGCTTACTGAGATTGAGAACTGGTATGACACGGTGATGCATAGTTTTGAAGAGCGCTACACGCGCGGAATGAAAACTTACGCCTTCGTCATCAGCCTGGTCTTAGTCGTCTGGCTTAACGCCAATGTCTTCGGTCTCTATCGCGACATTTCCACCACTAATAACGGAAAGCGAGCTTCGATACTGCAATACGGGCCCGAGGCTTTGAAGGCTTACGAAGAGGCTCAAGCCAAAGCGATCGTCGATAAACAAGGCGAAGAGGTACAAAAGAAACTAGCCGAACAAATAAAAGCCAAGAAAGAGGAAATTAATCAGAGCGCAGCTGCTTACACTCAATTTGGCTTCACGCCGCTGCGAGACGACATTCGCAACATTGGCAAGTTGTATCAGGATGATAAGCGTGGATTCCGCAAAGCGCTCCGTCACATTCTTTACATGCTGTTTGGCTGGGTGCTGATGGCTGCCCTGCTCAGCATCGGCGCACCCTTCTGGCACGACACATTGGAAACCCTCTTCGGTGTAAAGAACCTCCTTCGTAAGCGCGGTGACATTCAAAATGTGGAGCAGGAGCCCGGCGCGGGCCATCCAAAAACGTGAGAGAGTATTTCCAGGGCAAGCTTTGTTCGCCTGATTAAGACGCCGTTATAATGCCCGGGTCTTGGACAAGCTAAAGCACAAAGATTCAGAAGCCGCACAGTCGTTGAAGGATCGGCTGTGCGGCCTTCTGTTGCCCATCACTACCCCTTTTCAAAACGACGGGGCGTTGTATCTGGAGGGTCTGCGTTCGAATATCCGGAGATGGAACGCGACAGAGATCAGCGGCTACGTCGTGCTTGGTTCGACTGGCGAGCGCGTGCATCTCGATGAGCGTGAATATCTCCAGGTGGTGGAGGCAGCACGCGCAGTCGTTCCGGGTGAGCGCGCGTTTATTGTTGGCGCCGGTCAACAAAGCACGCGGGGCACGATTGATGGAATCAAGCGGGTGGCAGGGTTGGAAAAGATCGATTCGGTCCTTGTCATCACTCCCTATTTCTATAAGCCTGGAATTACGCAGTCTGCTTTAGTGGAACACTATCGGGCAATCGCCGATCATTCACCTGTGCCGGTGGTTCTGTACAGCATGCCGCCGCTCACGGGAATTAAGATCGAACCGGAAACGGCGGCGCGGCTCAGCACGCATGAAAACATCATTGGCATCAAGGACAGTTCTGCTGAAATCGAACAGTTGCGGCGAACTGTTGAACTTGTTGACGAGGATTTTGCCGTGCTAACCGGCAACGGAACTGTGCTCGACGCCGGTTTGCTCGCCGGCGCGTGCGGCGCCATTTTGGCAGTCGGGTGTGTGGCACCCGAGCTTTGCCTCGCGATTATCGAGGCCGTTCGTGCAAACGATTCCAATCGCGCTGTGGGCTTGCAAGCGAAATTGTCACCATTGGCTGCAGCGGTCACCACGCGTTATGGCCTGGGTGGGCTGAAGTCAGCGCTCGAGATGATTGGTTATGCCGGCGGCACGGTGCGAGCGCCGTTGCGAATGCCCGATGAGGAAGCACTCAGCGAGATCCGCAGGTGCTTGGTGCAGGCGGATCAGGCGCTGGGCGGATCCGACAAAGCACCGCTAGTAGCTGCGAATTAACCTTCGGACGAAAACAGCCGATCCACGAATCACACGAATCAACACGAAAAATGTAATTAGTGATATTTCGTGCAATTCGTGGATCGCTCCGTTTTTAGTTGATTGATTAGCCCGTCTGAAGCCACCTTGGAATCTAGTATTCATTGTCGCTGGTAGACGGCCCGCCACCCGCGTAAAATGCTTTCCAGGAGCAACCAAACTTTGAGCACTGCCGAACCTGCTTGTTACAGCACTCCGGAAGAATCCGGCTTACGCGTTGAAAGCCTGTCCTTCGAAAGCATTCCTAACCAGTCGCGACTGTTTCTTGATTACCTGCGCGACCCTTTAAGCCTGAGACAGTTTTATCCTTCCGCAGTGCGCTTTCATCACGAGTTGCCTGCGCGCGCCGCCGAAGTCTTATCCGCACACGAGGTCGAACGAAATGCGCTTTGCGACGCTTTGCTCGACATGAACCAGCAGTGGGGCGCCGGCGCCGAGACGCTCAAGAACATTGAAATGTTGCGCGAGGCAGACTGCCTCGCGGTTGTGTCCGGACAGCAAGCCGGTTTATTCACCGGTCCGCTTTATACAATCTACAAAGCGCTCTCGGCAGTTAAGCTAGCCGGTTGTCTGACACAGCGAAACACCAGGGCAGTGCCGGTTTTCTGGATTGCCACGGAAGATCACGACTTCCCCGAAGTTGCGAAGTCAGAATTCATTGGTCGCGATTGCCGCCTGGCAAACGTCGAAGTCGCAGCATCAATACATCAAGAAGGGCAACCAGTTGGTCGCGTGTTGTTGGACGATTCGATCAACGCCGTCCTCGACCAGGCGCTTGAGTTGTTGCCCAGCTCTGAATTCCTGCCGGACCTTGAGGCCATAATTCGCGACTGCTGGACTTCAGGGCGCGCTTATGGTGAATCGTTCGCGCGCATGATGACTTCATTGCTGGGTCTGCACGGCTTGATTTTCCTCGATCCTCTCGATGAAAGATTGAAGTCAATGGCCGCACCGCTTTACTCGCGCGCCGCTCTTGAGGCGCATGAAATAGCCCTGGCCATCGAAGCACGCAGCCGGGAGTTGGTTGACGCCGGTTATCACGCCCAGGTCACGCCGTCGGAGAATTCATTCCCACTATTCATTCACGACGCCGATGGAGCGCGTCACGCGATGACGCGCAACCAGGATGGCAAGTATTCGACGAGGCAAGGCGACGCAGCTTACACGGTTGAGGAACTGTCCAACCTTGCACTCGAACAACCCCAGCGGTTTAGTCCTAACGTCACACTCCGCGCCGTAGTCCAGGACTACCTTCTGCCGACAATCGCCTACTACGGGGGGGCCGCTGAGATTGCTTACTTTGCTCAGACAGCGGAAGTTTACCGCTTGTTGCAGCGGCCCATTACGCCGATCCTTCCGCGTTCAAGTTTGACAATGATTGAGACACATACCGGCCGCGTGCTTGAGCGTTATGGACTGGGCCTGCCGGATCTATTTGGCGGTCTCGATGGGGTTCTGGCGCGCGTAGTGGAAGAGCACCTGGGAAAGGAAACAGCAACCTCTTTCATAAAGACTGAAGAGTTGGTGAATGGAGAGCTCGACAATCTGCGCGAGCAACTGCGAACGATTGACCCGACGCTCGCAGATGCACTGGAAACCGGCCGCCGGAAAATCAACTACCAGCTCGAAGGACTGCGTACCCGTTTTCACCGCGCACAACTCACGCGCGATGAAGCGGCCCAACGCCAACTGCTACGCGCTTTCGAGCAGTTGTATCCACACAAGGAATTGCAGGAGCGCCATATCAACATCACTTCATTGCTTGCACGTCATGGCCGCTACGTCATCGACTGGATCTACAACGCCATCAACATCGGCTCCAACGATCATCAGGTGGTGTATTTGTAGAAGTGAGATGTCAGATGTCAGATGTCAGTGAAAACTTGGGGAACATTGCGACACAGATAAGGAGTCATCGTGATTTAATCGTTTGGCAGAAAGCGATGGATTTAGTTGTGGCGATCTACAAAGCCACAGAAGGTTTTCCCAAGACTGAAACTTACGCACTGACTAGCCAAGTTAGGCGTGCGGCTGCTTCGATACCTGCCAATATTGCGGAGGGTCAAGGTAGGCGGCTAGGTGGCGAATATCTTCAATTCTTAGGTAACGCCAGAGGGTCGCTCTTGGAATTGGATACGCATCTTGAAATTGCGGTTCGTCTTGGCATATTGGAAGTTGCTAACCATGAAAAGCTAATGGATATGTTAACGGAGGTTCGTAAGTTATTAAACGGTTTGATGCGCTCATTGAATAGGAATTAATACTTGTCAGTGGATTCTGAGCTTTAACATCCAACATCCAACATCTGACATCTCACATCTGACATCTATGTCGCGCATCCGCCTCCTTCCCGATCACGTCGCAAACCAAATCGCCGCCGGCGAGGTGGTAGAGCGGCCGGCTTCAGTGGCGAAGGAGCTGGTTGAGAACGCGATTGACGCGGGGGCAACGCGAATTACGATTGACGTTGAAACCGGTGGCCGCCGGCTGCTCAAGGTTTCCGACGATGGCCACGGCATGGTGCGCGATGATGCTGTGCTCGCGTTTGAAAGGCACGCGACTTCCAAGATCAGGCAGTCAGAAGACCTCGCCTCAATTGCAACCCTGGGCTTTCGTGGCGAAGCCCTCGCTTCGATCGCGTCGGTAGCGAAGGTTGAACTAACCACGAAAACGGAAGACGCCGCAGCGGCCACTCGCGTAGTTATTGAAGGCGGAAAGATGCGCGACGTTAAAGACGCTGCGCATCCGCGAGGCACCACCATCGTCGTGCGTGATCTGTTCTTCAACGTGCCGGCGCGCCGAAAGTTTTTGCGCTCAGAAGCTACCGAGAGTTTCCATCTAACTAACCTGGTAACACACTACGCACTCGCCCACCCGGAGATCGCTTTCACGCTCACCAACAATGGCCGAGAGGTTTTGCGAGTTGGACCGGCAAAGGATCTGCGCGAACGAGCCTACCAGGTTTTTGGCGCTGAATTCCTGGACAACCTTCTCGAGGTGCGCGGTGGACATCCCAAAGTCGCAGAGGTGAGTGGTTTTGTCTCGGCGCCCCGCGACCGGCGCACGTCACGCGATGCGCAGTATCTTTTCGTCAATGGACGGTTTGTGCGTGACCGGTTGATTTCGCGCGCATTGTCAGAGGGTTATCGAGCGGTGCTGCCGCATGGCGTTTATCCTGCGGCGCTTTTGTTTATTGAAACTCCGCTCGAAGAGGTTGACGTCAACGTCCATCCCGCGAAGACAGAAGTCAGGTTTCGCCGCGCAGCCGCGGTGGCTGAGGCTGTTCGCGAAGCCGTTCGCAACGCGCTCGCCAGCGCCGGCTATTTACAGGAGGCAGAAGGCAGGAGGCAGGAGGCAGTTGAGCGGGGCAGTAGCCCGACCGTGAGGGAGGGCTCCGAGGAGGTGGCCATGTCAGCCGCTGCCAGCGACGTTTCGAGTAGCACGCTGGGTTCCGCTGAGGTTGAAATCGAACCACAACGCGGCTCTTCCACCAGTGCCAGCCAAAATCGGATTGAATTCATTTCCGATCCTTTGTACGAAGAGGAGAGTTTCATTGAGCCGGCTGCTGAAGTCGCATCGGGAAAGCCGGATACGCTTCGGGATCTTGACGCGATCCTGCGCAACTCCCTCGCGAATTATCCTCGCCCAACATTGGTTGAGGATGTCAAAGAAGCGGGCACAGAGCGAACTCTCGAACCGGCAACAAGACAGAGCGAAGGCGACACGACGAAAACTGCGGCAGTTACACTTCCGCCGCTCAACTCCGCAGAGAAGTTTGCCCGCGAAGTTTCCGTTGACTCGCTTTCAAATAACATTCGGCCGCTGGGCCAGCTCGACGAGAGTTTCATCATTGCGACTGACGATGATGGCTTGTTGCTGATCGATCAGCACGTCGCACACGAACGAGTTTTGTTTGATAAGTATCGCGCGCTTGAGTCGTCGCGCCTTCCCGAATCGCAGCAACTCTTGATTCCAGAAACCTTTGATCTGACACCTGCGCAGGTATCGATCTTCGATCACCTGGCAACCGAGCTCGAAACATACGGCTTCAACTTAATGCGTTTGTCGGGCCGCACCGTTGCGATCAAAGCCACTCCGGCGGACTTGCCTGCAGGCGAAGCGCGCAACATGCTCGCTGAACTTCTGGATACGGTAGATGCCGAAAAGAAGGGGACTGCCCGAGAAACACTGCGCGATGAGATCGCAGCCTCACTTGCTTGTCATGCCGCCATCAAGGTCAACATGCCACTGACCGTAGAGAAGATGCGCTGGCTAATTGATCGACTGCTGAAGACATCCTCGCCCACGACCTGCCCACACGGCCGTCCAGTAATCCTGCGCCTCGCGACCCGCGACATTCTCAAAGGCTTTCATCGAATCTAGCAAAGCAAGGAGGTCGTGCTTAGTCGTCCTTGAACCCACGAGTTGACGCTCTCACTTCTCTGTTGATATGGTGCGCCCCACTTCGCAAATAAAACCTAATCTTCAAATCGCAGCGGAGGCTTATATGTCACTCGAAGGCAAGCACGCGCTCATAACGGGGAGCTCGCGAGGTATTGGAAGAGGAATCGCTCTTAAGCTTGCAGCTGACGGCGCTAAGGTGGCTGTGCACTACTATCAGAACCTTGACGCCGCGAATGAGACGCTGAACGAAATCCGTCGGCTTGGGTCAGATGGTCTGGTGGTACAGGCTGACGTCTCGCAGCCTGAAGAGATTGAAGCCATGGTTGGTAAGGTCGGCAAAAAGTTTGGCAAGCTTGATATCTTTGTGAGCAACGCCAGGCCTGAGATACCTTCATTTTTTCAACCACCAATGGTCGTCAGCCTGGACCAGTGGGACGCGGCCTTCGACAGTCAGGCGAAGGCTTTCCTGGTTGGGGCTCGCCAAGCGGCTTCATTAATGAATGATGGCGGGAGAATTTTTGCGCTCACCTATGCCGAAGGCAGCCGAACTGGAGGCTTACAGCCGTGGGCCGGTATGGGTTCGGCTAAAGCCGCGCTTGAGTCGCTGGTTCGCTACTTCGCAGTCGCTCTGGCAAAGCGTGGGATTACGGTAAATGCAATAAGTCCGGGTTGGACAGAGGATAGTGTATTGAACACTCTCCCGCAGGCGGCGCAAGACCTCATCAGAAACTGGCACCAACAAGGCTGGACACCAATGGGACGTTTAGGCACTCCAGCTGACGTCGGTGAGGTCGTGAGCTTGTTTTGCGACCCAAGAGCGAGCTGGATAACGGGTCAGGTCATCTACGCGGATGGGGGCGCATCGCTGATGAACCCTGAAGTTCCGCCGGAAATTCAGTTATCTTCCTGATGCTTCGAGCCACCCTGCGTCGGGCTGAGCGACCTTTTCAGCACGGTTTCTACTTGGGTGCGGTTGCTGTAATTGGTTGCCCACCTTTGGCAGTCAATTTCCTTGACTCGGTACTGGGAGACGCCGAAAAGAAGAGAAGCGCGCGAGAGACACTACGCGACCAAATCGCTGCCTCACTGGAGTGTCACGCAGCAATCAAGGTCAACATGCCGCTGACCTTAGAGAAGATGCGCTGGCTAATTGATCGACTGCTGAAAACATCCTCGCCCACGACCTGCCCACACGGGCGTCCAGTAATCCTGCGCCTCGCGACCCGCGACATCCTCAAAGGCTTTCACCGAATCTAGCAAAGCGTAGAGGTCGTACTTAGTCATCTTGAACGCACGAGTTGACGCTTCCACTTCTTTGTAATATGGTGCGCCACCTCGCAAGTAAATCCTAACTTTAAAATCTCAGCCGGAGGTTTATATGTCACTCGAAGGCAAGCACGCGCTCATCACCGGGAGCTCGCGAGGTATTGGAAGAGGAATCGCTCTTAAGCTTGCAGCTGACGGCGCTTAACAGGAACCCCTAACGGCTTCGAACAAAAATCTGACGACGTTAATTTAGCGCTTATCAACTCCGAAGCTTCGCCCCAAAAATCGCAGTCAAAGCGACGCGTAGCGTCGCGTTGAGTTTAGCCCGACCTTTCAAGGCCGGGATGAGAAGAGCATTTTCATTTCGCCCGTCGCGTCAGCGACGGGATGAGCTTACTGGTAATCCTGTCATCGGGTCGCTACGCGACCACCGGTCTTCGCGCGCTCACTTCCCGGCCTTGAAAGGGCCGGGCTAAATTCACCGCGGCGCTACGCGCCACACGCGACTTTGAGGCAAAGCCCAACTTCACAGTTCCGCCAACGTTTTCATCACGATGTTGACGTCGGAAAGATCCGGCAGGAACGCATCAGGGCTACAATCCATAATCGATTCGATTGAGTAGAAACGGCCGGTCCCCACCGCCAGCGAGCGAGCCCCAAAGTGTTTGGCGCACTCAATATCGCGCGGCGTGTCGCCAATGACGATAAACTGCTCGGGCTGAAGTTCCGCTTGCAGGTGCTCCTTGATGCGCGCGGCCGCGAGAGCCGGAAGATCGCGCCGGTCGTGCGATTCATCCCCGAAGGCTCCTGGCAACGGAAAGAATTCTGCCAGGCCCATTAATTCCATCTTTAACCAGGCGGCTGGTTCGATATTTCCGGTTAGCAGTGCCGAATAGTAACGAGGGTGGTTCGTCACTGTTTGTAAAACTTCACGCACGCCGGGCAAAACTTCAAAAACTTCATCGCCATTCCCGGTGAACTTATGCATTGCCTTCATGTAACTCTCGCGCAGCTCGTGGACCCGCTCACGTATGTGTTCGTGGGTGATACCTTCATGTTTTAGAGCTTCGCCAACGATCTGCAGGTCGGTCATGCCCGAGACTTTCATTTCGGGTAGACGCCCCGCCGTGCCGAAAACCTCTTCAAGCATCGGGATTGTGTAGTCCTTAAACGAGCCGGGTTTGGTGGCACGAATTAGTGTGCCGTCGATGTCCCAGAGCAGCACACGCAAGTCGGAGAGGGGGAGAAGCGGGGACGGGGAGACAGGGGGAAGCGGCGACGTCCTCCCCTCACCGTGTCTCCCCATCACCCCTTCTCCCTTTCCTTCGTTTTTCATTCAATCACAACCAGCACATCGCCGGCGTTCACCGTGGCGCCCGCTTCGGCGTTTATTGATATCACCACGCCGCTCTTGGGCGCCTTCAACTCATTTTGCATCTTCATCGCTTCCACCACGATCACGCCGCTGCCCGCTTCAACCTTTGCGCCCACTTCTGTCAGGACCTTTACAACTTTGCCCGGCATTGGAGAAACAATCTCAGCCGAACCGTGGTCGTGACTAGCACTGACTACACCGCTGCGCAGGCGTTTGGGATCAGTAATGGTGACTTCATATGAACGCCCCTGCAGCAAGACGTCCATCGATGCATTTGAACCATGCTGGGGCTCAATGCGACAACGAAAAACCTTCGTGCCTTTCATTAGCAGATATTCGCCATTCGAAAGCTCTTGTATGCCTACTTGATAGCCGCGGCCGTCCACCTCGGCGACCGTTGGTTCGCCGGGGTCAAGTCTGACCTCGTGCTCCTGATCAAATAGTCTGGCTTTGAACTTCATTGAGATCTCTTGCCGCGCGCCCCTAACACATTGCGGCTCTCAAGCAGAGCATTACGACCTGACATCTTCCATCGGCTTTGATCGCCGGTGAAAGTTCCTTGCAATGCCTGCTTCTGCAGTTTTGCGTAGTGAATCGAAGCGGCAATCATGACCATGTCCTGCTGAACCGTCCGTTCATCATCAAGAGATTCCCGCCCCGCCGGCTTTGTGCGACGCTCCTGGAAACGCGCGATGAAACCGGTATCGAGTCGAGCCGAAATGAATTCCTGGTCGCGGACAATCTCACGAAAGAAAGGCAGAGTTGTTTTGATTCCACCCACTTCATACTCGTCCAATGCCCGTCGTAACCGATCCAGCGCTTCGGCCCGGTCGCGGCCCCACGCCGCGAGTTTCGAAATCAACGGATCGTAGTAGATGGAGACTTCCGAGTTGAGACCAACGCCGCTGTCGTCACGGATCCCTGGCCCAAAGGGCAGCCGTAGATAATTGATCGTGCCGGGCGAAGGGAAAAAGTTGTTGTCGGGATCTTCCGCATAGACACGGCATTCGATGGCGTGTCCTCTCCAGCCGACGTCGGCTTGAGTGAAAGATAAGCGAGCCCCGGCCGCCACCGTGATTTGCTCCCGCACCAGGTCGATTCCTGTGACCAGTTCGGTAACGGGATGCTCCACTTGTAGACGCGTGTTCATTTCAAGAAAGTAGAATTCTCGAGTGGCGTCCGCCACCAGAAACTCGACAGTGCCGGCTCCCACATAGTTGACGGCCCGGGCAAGCTCAACCGCGGCCGCGCCCATCCGCTCGCGGAGCGTCACGTCGTTTATTGGCGACGGGCATTCCTCGATCACTTTCTGGTGGCGGCGTTGAATGGAACACTCGCGTTCGCCAAGGTGAACAACATTTCCATGCGTGTCGGCAAATACTTGAATCTCGATATGTCGTGGCCGTTCAACCGCCTTTTCGAGGTAAAGCGAATCGTCGCCAAATGCTGCAGCGGCTTCCGACTTCGCATTGTCAAATGCCGAGCGCAGCTCTTTGGAAGACGCAACCAGTCGCATTCCTTTGCCGCCGCCTCCCGCTGAAGCCTTGAGAACCACCGGATAACCAAACTCAGCCGCCGTTCGTTCAGCTTCCGCCAGTGAACTCAACGCCTCGACCGTTCCGGGAACGATTGGCACATTTGCGCTAACAGCGGCACGACGCGCACTCGTCTTCGATCCCATGATCCGCATCGCCTCGGCGCCGGGACCGATGAACTTCAAACCAGCATCGGCAATTGCGGCTGAAAAATCGGCGTTCTCCGCCAGGAACCCGTAACCGGGGTGGATCGCCTCGGCTCCCGTCTCTTTTGCGGCCCGGATTATGGAGTTAATGTCGAGGTAACTTTGGACGGAGGGCGCAGGGCCGATATTGATAGCTTCATCGCAAAGCGCGACGTGCATTGCCTCGGCGTCGACGTCGGAGTAGACCGCTATTGGTGAAACACCAAGGTCCCGGCAAGCGCGAATTATCCGCACCGCTATTTCACCACGGTTGGCGATTAAGATTTTGCGAAACATCAAAGAAGCAAACGGCGGTCAGCAATCAGCAAACAGTAGACAGTAAACAGTAAACAGCATTCTTATTAACAGCGGGCTTCAGCCCGGTAATCGAAGGGGCTATTTTTATCCAAGACGTCAAGCGCGAAGAATAATACTACAAAGCGAAAACCCCTCTCGGTATCCGAAGAGGGGTTTTTGGTTAGTGAAACTCGCGCGCGCCAATCAGCGTTTGCCGAGCGGCTTAATAACGGAAGCACTGCCAGGTCGCCTCGAGGTTTCAGACGCTTTAGTAATTAGACCGTCGCGCATGATTAAGTCGTCTTCCGTTCCCAATAGCTTGTCCGGGCCGGGCATCTGAAGCTCATAGTTCGTAAACGATATACGCTCGGTAGGCACATCTTCCGCCAGGTCACTTGACGCATTCAGAATAATGCCGCCGCGCAACGGACGAGGCTTTTTGGTGGGCGCCGCAGCCAGATCAGCACTTGGTTTGTATCCGTTCTCATCCAGAGTCAGCAACGCTGCCGCGAGGGAACCATCGGCGTCGGGCAGACGTTTCAAGTCGCTCCAATTGCTGGGAAGCGTTTCATACTCCCGGTGATAGTCGTTCAAGGCGCGATCAATCCTGTAACCATGCGCGTTAATTTCAGCTTCAATTCCCAGTTGGTGATCGCTCAAGCGTCGCGGCACGGTTACGCCGATCAATATAGCTACGAGCAAGGGAACGGCGGCGGTCGCAAGGTATCCTCGGCGCGCTGCACGAAGGCCACAAAAACGCGCGGGTGATTCGGCGATCGAGCGATAGAGCTTACGGCTTCCGAAAAGAACCAGCAGCGCCACAGGAATCATCACCCATTTAAGCCGCCAGGCAGCGATCTGCGCAGCGCTCCACCATTGGAGGTAATCAAACGCAACCACACCGGCAGCATAGAAGGCCTCTCGCGTCGTTTTTGAAGTTGGCAGTTTTTCTGCGAAGGAGTTGACTACCTGAACAATGAACAGCAGCACCACAAGCGCCCCGCTTACGGCGAGTACTAGAGAACGTCCGAACGAGGGAAGTTCGTGTTCAGGTCGCGGTAAAGGTTCGCCGACTGGCCGCGCTCCGCAGGACTGGCAGCCTTCGCTAAACGTGGAGCTAATTATGGCAACAGATTTGAAACCGCAGCAGGGGCAGATTGTCACGTTTTGCTACCTCGATAAATAAAACTGGATTCGTTTACGTCGTCGGGTGCCGTCTAACCAGCTTTAGTTACCAGTTGCTGTTCAGCTCGTCGTTCAGGCCCGGGGTTAGATGCAGAAATGTCCGGTTGTGATTCTTCTTTTAAAGCCTTTGCTTTGTTCAACTCGTGCCAGGTGTGATACATGCGATGGGCGAAGGTCCAATAGGATCCCACCGCCAGCACCCACAGCACCGCCGGCATTCGGTTAGCGAAGAAGTTTGTGGAACCCGGATGAGTGCTCAAGGCGCCAATTATGAAAAGAACCACTCGCTCGGGACGGCGTAAAAAACCGACGTCGCATTTTGGAATCAGGCTCTCCGCCCGGGCGCTCGCGTAGCTTACCATAACTGACCCCATTAGTCCTGCGCCGGCGAGAAAAACGTTTAGGGTTGAATGAAACTGCGTGTCACGAGCGTAAAAGACCATCAGACCAACAAAAACCACCATGTCCGACAGTCGATCCAGGGATGAATCCAAAAAGCCCCCAAACCGAGTAACTCGTCCCGAAAGGCGGGCCACCTGTCCGTCCAGCATGTCAAAAAGATTGGCCACGATCAGAACGATCCCGGCCGAGAAAAACCAACCCAATCCGAAGAGCAAACCCGACCCGACATTTATCGCAACGCCAATCACCGTCAGGAGGTTGGGGTTGATATGGCCGGCGGCAAGCCAGCGCACCATCGCATCGATGATCCGTTGCGCACCGCGGCCGATTCCACCTACAAACATTCTCTGGTCCGGGTCTCCTTGACGGCATTATGCCGAAAACTATCCGTACTTAACAGCCTTCGGCGAACAAACGGGAAATTCTAAAGAGGGGAATCGAGGGGGTCAAGGATTTCGGGTCCGCCCGCACTGATGCAGTTTGAGGTTGAGCGACTCAATGGCGTTCACCCTAATAATTACGAGTAAAGTTGCCCTCGCGGCCCTTAACCTTATATATGACGGAGCGCCGAAGGTGCGACAGTGGTGAGCCCTTTGGAAAACTCTACGCCTAATGGTTGGGACTGTCGCACCTTCGGTGCTCGATGCTTTCGGGGTTACTTTTCCACGCCCTCACGGGCGTGGCTATTAACTGACGGCCCTTCGGGCCTTCAATATCGTTGCAACCCAATTGAACTACTTATTCTTGATCTCGTCGTGAATGGTGGTGAGTCGTTTGATCTCGAAATTGCGGGCGCCGGCGGGTGTTCGAACGATGACTTCGTCGCCTTCCTCTTTGCCCATCAAGCTCCTACCAACCGGAGAGGTGGTCGAAATTAAACCCTGCTGAGGATCACTCTCCTCCGGCGTCACCAGCCGGTATGTCACCTCTTCATCTTTCTCAGCATCGAACAGCAGGAGGGTTGAGCCATACCCTGCCTTGTCCTGCGATATCTTGGAAAGATCGATTGAGGCAATCTCGCTGATTCTCTGGCGCAGCTCGACAATACGTGCCTTCACGACATTTTGACGGTCAAGCGCCGCGCGATATTCCGAGTTCTCGCGCAGATCGCCAAACTCGAGTGCCCGCTTGATTTCCTTAGGCAGGTGAACGCGTAACTCGCTTTCGAGCCCATCCAACTCCGTCTGAAGTTTTGTCTTAATGTCGCTCGACATTTACCAGCTCGCTTTCAGTTTCTAAATACCCCGGCTGATGCCCAACATGAGTTAGCGCTGGTTATGGTATCTGGCTTCATCGGCAGCGCCAAAAGATATCCCGGTGTCGCGTGCCGTGCGAACCAGTTGACCGTCTGCCGGCACGGTCTTAACGTTGGCGAGCGCCTGGCAGATAGGAACGGTGATCACATCGCCTGCCTGGAGCGCGACCATCACTCCTCGTTTTCCTTCCACCACTGCACGCACGGCGCAGGAACCGTAGTTGGTAGCTAACATGCGGTCGAACGCGTTTGGCCGGCCACCGCGCTGCAAATGCCCCAGCACTACACAACGGGTTTCTTTACCCGTGAGGGCTTCTATTTCCTTTTGACAATAAGCGCCAATGCCCCCAAGCCGCGGCGCGTGCTGCTGATCGCCCTTATCCTGGTAAATCAATTCGTGGCCGGCTTCACGCGCGCCTTCGGCAGCGACGATAATACTGAAATTCGATCCGCCCGCATCCCGCTCACGTATTCTTTCTGAAACGGATTGCATCGTGAAGGGTATCTCCGGAATCAAGATCACGTCGGCGCCACCGGCGATCCCGGAGTGCAAAGCAATCCAGCCCGTGTGACGTCCCATCACTTCGAGAATCATTACGCGCTCATGCGACTCCGCCGTGGTGTGCAATCGATCGAGGGCGTCGGTCGCTATATCAAGAGCCGTGATGAAGCCGAACGTAAGCTCGGTGCAGGCCAGGTCGTTATCAATTGTCTTTGGAACGCCGACAACTGGAATGCCGAGGTTGTCAAACTCCATGGCGATACCCAGCGTACCTTCGCCACCTAAAACGACGAGTGCTTCGATATCGAGACGATTCAGGTTCTCGACTGCTTCTTTGTAAACGGAGTCAGGTTTGGTGGTGGCGCCTTCGGCACTTACTTCAACAAACTTTCCGCGATTGCGGGTGCCCAGAATCGTGCCACCGCGTGGTAGCAAACCTCTGACATCAGCGGCAGCGAGCGGCCGTGTCTGTGTTTCACCCAGCAAGCCTTCGAACCCGTCTTCGATCCCGACGACCTTCATGCCGTAGGTGTTTGTTGCTGTCGTCACCACGGCGCGGATGACAGCATTTAGGCCGGGCGCATCACCACCCCCCGTCAATATTCCTATAGTCTTAGGCATTAGAAGTTCAGTTTACGACAACGCCTTCACACGTGGGGGTTCGTGATATTCGCCGTAATCGGGGTAATCGCGAGTAACAACCTGTCCGGGCCGCGTATCTTCGGTAAGCAGAGACAGCGCGTCTTTTAATACTGTGCGTTGCAATTCGCGCATGCCGGGTTTTCCGAGGCTATTCCCGATTTTGAAACCTTTCGGATAAAGCGCGCGCGGGGGGCGCATCTGTCCCGAAACTTCGGGGCTAACCGTAATCAAAACCGTCGGTATCCCCTTCATTTCAATTTCCCGTTGAACCGCGACGACCGTCCGGTGACAGACGCTTGGTCAACCTCCGGTCAGCACAACCAGATCAGCTCGAGAGCCTTTATCGATCTCATTGGCAATCTCCCGGGCCGTCCCTTCGTACATCGCCTTGAGCTGCATGGTGTAGCCCATGTACCCGACATGTTTTTTGGCGATGCCACGAATAAAACCTTCCGCCTGAAGATCACGCAGCACATCAATCGGGAAGACGACGTTTATGTCCTTGTCAGCATCGCGATGGTTGTAATGATGGTGCGTGACCTTTAACTGTGAAGAATCGACATCTTCGGGGATGATGCGGAAACCGAGGTCGCCTAACTCATCAGCAATGTTGAATGGTTCCTGATCCTGCAAGTGCACACCGGCAGCGGTAACGATCGCCACCGTACTCCTGGCGAGCTCCCCGTCAAACGGCGTGAACGGAACACATTTGCGAGAGATGGTCATAGTCAGAAGTCAGAGGTCAGAGGTCAGAGGTCAGAAGTCAGAGGTCAGAAGTCAGAGGTCAGATTCGCAATCAAAGATTACGTCGGATTGTTTAATACACTTAACGTCAGAGGAACAACCTGACTTCTGACCCCTGACCTCTGACCTCTGACCTCTGACCTCTGACTTCTGACCTCCGACATCTGACCTCTGTCTCTTACAGCTTTCTCAGAATTTCCAGCAACTCTTCATTGTCTGGCTGGTCTGCAATATCGTGGATGTCTGCAAAAGCAATCTTGCCTTCTTTATCCACGATGAACAGAGCGCGTTCGCTGATTCCGTCACTCTCGCGATACGCTCCGTATTGTTTGGCAACTTCACCCTTCGGATGAAAGTCGCTTAAAAGATCGTAAGACAAACCGCCGAGACTCTTGGCCCACGCGGTGTTACATGGGACGCTGTCAACTGATATGCCCAGGACCTGGGCATCGTAGCCTTTGAAGCGTTCGAGGTCAGCCTCGTACGCAGGCATCTGCGCCGTTCAGACAGGCGTCCAGGCCAGCGGGTAAAACGCCAGCACCACATTATTCTTGCCGCGGAAATCTGAAAGCTTCACCTTCTTTCCTTTTTCCAGGTGACTTCCCAACTCAAAATCCGGGGCAACATCTCCAACCTCAGGCATAAAATAATCCCTCCGTTCTTCCTGTACAAAGTTGTTCGTATTGCACTGATAGAGTAATTGAATAGTCCTTAATAGTTCAACCGCGACCGTTGTTGTAACGCCTGCAGGCTGGAAAGTTGATGGTTGACCCTCCCGAATCGCTCGCGTAGCATGTGCGCAGCGTAATCGGATTCAGCGCGGCCGGATTTATTAGAACAAAGGCGTTTCCAGCTTGGACATAGACGACGACGCAAAAGAGATCGTTCGCGACATTGGCACGGCGATTAATGAGTCGGTGGAGAACTCGGCAAAAGTCGCTGAAGCAATCGAACGGCTGCGAGATGCCGGCTATGAAATGGAGTTGACGCTGCGTTTGGAAATCGGTCTTCGGCCCCACGCTGGTGAGGACGGCGACGCGGGTGATGCAACTCTCGACCTTACCGACGAGGATGTGCAGGTTCTTCAGCGAATGAAAATTCGCATCGATCCGGAAGAGAAGCAGTAAGACCTTATTCCAGTGAAGTCCGCGAAGCGGACGCAAGCGTAAAGCCTGGGGCGTAAGCCCCAGGCTTTGATGTATGCATGACCTTAGCCCGCGAAAGTGGGCGAAAGACTCACACCTGGCGCACGCTTCGCGCGCTCCTTAATCCTTAGCTCCGATCATTCCTGGGGCTTACGCCCCAGGCTTTACGCTTTCGTCCGCTTTCGCGGACTCGCTGCTCCCCTCTATTCCGGTGGCTCCTCGCTCCCCGCAAGCGATTGTTGTCTCAGTGCTGCCGAGCCCAGTAATCCGCCCATGCCCATTGACTCCACCGCGGTGCTCGGCACTATCATCATGGCGCCTTTCTCTTTCAGCCCTTCATAGAGCATGTTCATCGCTCGTAAGTGGAGTGCGGTGGGATTATCCTGATATGACCTTGCTGCCTTCTCGAAAGAGTGAGCAATCTCGACTTCAGCCTGGCCCAGGATAATTCTCGCCTGCTTTTCCCGCGCCGCTTGCGCTTCGCGCGACATCGCATCCTGCAGCGCCGCAGGAATTATCACATCCCGCATTTCCACTGATTGCACCGTGACTCCCCAGGGATTGGAGCGTTCGTCGATTAGCTGTTGTAGTTCCTCCTCGATTCGTTCGCGACCGCGCAGCAAATCGGTGAGCGAAGTCCTACCGATAATGTCGCGCAGAGCGGTTTGCGCCGCCCAACTTACGGCCTGCGGATAGTTCTGTACTTCGAGCGCCGCCTTCTCCGGATCGTAAACCATCCAAAACAACACGGCGTCGACATTCACCGGCACAGTGTCAGAGGTCAAGGTTTCCTCAGCGGCAAAGCTGGTGGTGATTACCCGTTGATCTACCAGCGCGGTGACTGAATCAACGAACGGGATGATCCAAAAGAGCCCGGGGCCTCTCAAACCAATGTAACGGCCGAGTCGCAGCACCACCGCGCGCTCCCATTGGCGAGCAATTTTAGGCGCCTGTGCTAACAACAACCCCAGCACGGCGCCGACGATGAGCGCGGCTGGACTCCAGGCCATCAGCGATATCAACCCTCCGATACCCGCAGCGCCAAGGAATGCGAGGGAAGCAATAATATTCAGCCGCGGTGCATTCGTTGCCGGCAGGTTGCTACGCCTTTCAGCCAGACTACTAATTACACTAGACATGTTTCTTCTCCTTCATGCGCCGTCGTCCTAAGTGCTCGATTAGGTCATCGAGGGAAAATCCCATCGCGCCGGCTTCCGCGATAACGCGGTCCCCGAGGTCGCGCAGGTGCTCCTCCCGATGACCCGCTTTGGTCTCCCAACGGCGCTCACTGATAAACGTCCCCACTCCTCTCCGAGTCTCGACAACGCCTCGGCGTTCCAAATCAGCGTAAGCCTTGGCCACGGTGTTGGCGTTAATACGAAGCTCGACCGCGAGTTGGCGCACGGTTGGCAACTGCTCGCCAATATTTAGTTTTCCAGTGGCTATAGCGAACTGAATGGCTCGCTTCAATTGGGCGTGTAGCGGGGTGGGATCCGACGAGCTAATGAAAAACGACTCGGTCATTCCATATTTGTACTACGATGCTAGTACAAATAAGTTTCGGGAATTTTGTCCAAAGTCAAAGTTTAGAGTACAAGCTTTAGCTTGCTTCTTACCAAAGTCAGCAACCTAAAGGTTGTACTCTAAACTCTTGAACGCCGTTCCGACTTTGGACATTGGACTATCAAGATTCGACTTTGGACTTGGTTCGGTGTTATCTTTTCTGGCTTTTAATCCTTCCAGTTTTTGCCGTCATTGGCTTCAAAGAGGAGTTGAGAAGAGAGTATGGCTACGTCCAGCGCAAACGCCACGGCCACCAATGGCCAAAATTCAGGCCGCGTCGTGCAGATCATCGGACCCGTGGTTGACGTCGAGTTCGAAGAGAAACAGCTACCGCCGATCTATCAGGCGTTGAGAATTGTTTCCGAGGGTTTCGACGTCCCCACACCGATCGATCTAATTGCCGAGGTGCAACAGCATCTTGGTGAGGGCCGAGTGCGAACCGTTTCTATGTTGCCTACTGACGGCATGGTGCGCGGCATGAAAGCGATCGACACGGGTGGTCCAATCACCATGCCTGTCGGCGAGGGAACCCTCGGTCGCGTGCTCAACGTCATCGGCCAGCCGGTAGATAACCTTGGCGACGTCAAACATACAGAGCGTTATCCCATCCACCGCCACGCACCGACTTTCGAAGAACAATCCACCGAGCTGCAGATGTTTGAGACCGGCATCAAGGTTATTGACTTGATTCAACCGTTCGTTCGCGGTGGCAAGATCGGGCTGTTCGGCGGCGCGGGTGTCGGCAAGACGGTTATCGTGATGGAGCTAATCAACAACATCGCGAAAGCCCGGTCGGGATTTTCGGTTTTTGCAGGTGTGGGCGAAAGAACTCGCGAAGGTAACGACTTGTTGCGCGAGATGGTGGAGTCGCAAGTTATTCAGTTTGGCGACGCTTTCAACAAGCACTTTCACGACACCGGCGAGTTTGACATGACTAAGGTCGACATGAATGCCATAGGCCAATCGAAGGTGGCGCTCATTTACGGCCAGATGACCGAGCCTCCCGGAGCTCGCTTGCGTGTGGCGCTCTCGGGCCTGACTGTCGCCGAGTATTTCCGCGACAAGGGTCTCGACGTTCTGCTGTTCATCGACAACATCTTCCGGTTTACGCAGGCAGGTTCGGAAGTATCGGCGCTCCTTGGTCGAATGCCTTCGGCGGTAGGTTATCAGCCAAACCTCGCGTCGGAGATGGGCGAGATGCAGGAGCGGATCACCTCAACTAAGACGGGTTCGATCACTTCTATTCAGGCGGTATACGTTCCGGCTGACGACTACACTGACCCGGCGCCGGCAACCACGTTTGCACACCTTGATGCGGTCACCGCTCTTTCGCGTCAAATCGTGGAACTGGGAATCTATCCTGCCGTTGACCCACTGACTTCGTCGTCGCGCATTCTCGACCCGCGCGTAATTGGCGAAGAACACTACAACACGGCGCAGGACGTGAAGCGCGTGTTGCAGCGTTATAAAGATCTGCAGGACATCATTGCGATTCTGGGTCTCGACGAGCTGTCGGATGAGGATAAGCTTATCGTTTCGCGCGCGCGCAAGGTGCAGCGCTTCTTTTCACAGCCGTTCTTTGTGGCGGCGCAGTTTACAGGGCTCGAAGGCAAGTATGTGAAGCTCGAGGACACAATTAAAGGCTTCCGGGAAATAGTTGATGGCGTGCATGACGATCTTCCCGAGCAGGCCTTCTATATGGTGGGAACCATTGAAGAGGCGGTCGAGAAAGGCAAGTCGATCGCGCAGTAGCGGAAGGATGAAGGTTTAGAGTACAAGCTTTAGCTTGCGCCTTATCGAGACGAGCAACCTAAAGGTTGTACTCTGAACGAGTGGATATGGCTCAATTGCAACTTGAAGTAGTGACACCCGAACGCCGGCTGCTGTCGGAAGCGGTAGACATGGTGACTGTGCCGGGTCTTGGCGGCGAACTTGGCATTCTCCCTGGCCACACACCGCTCATCTCTCAACTGCAAACAGGTGTCCTGTCGTACTCGATCGGCGGCAAAATTGTGCAGCTTCATGTTTCCGGTGGTTTCGTGGAGGTGAAGGATGACCACGTTTCGGTTCTGGCTGAAGTCGCCGAACGACCAGAAGAGATTGATGCAGCCCGCGCTCGCCTGGCGCGTGAACACATTGAGAAACAGTTGAACGCCTGGAGCGGAACTGAAGAGGATTTTGAGGTGGCCCGGGCAAAACTGGAAAGATCCGTAGTTCGCTTACAACTCGCCGGCAGCACCTCGCGAAATTAACCCCCCCGTTTAGAGTACAAGCTTTAGCTTGCTTGCTTTCTTTTCCAAGTGAGCAACCTAAAGGTTGTACTCTAAACACAAGCTACTCTGAACTAACTTCCCGTCCTGATTGCTGCTCGCATTTCCCGCACGGCGCTTTCCAAACCGACAAATATTGAACGCGCGACAATGTTGTGTCCGATGTTGAATTCCATGACTTCAGAAATCGCCGCGACTGCGCCAACGTTGCGGTAAGTCAATCCATGACCGGCCGCAATTAGGAGGCCGTATTGAGTACCAAGTGCAGCGCCCTCTCGCAAACGTCTCAATTCCTGTCCCACGTGCAAGGCGCCTTCGCCGTGAAAACCTCGGGCGCCCAGCGTCGCCTCAGCGTACGCTGCAGTGCACAGCTCAATCTGCTGCGCGTTCACCTCATGAGCCGCCTCAATCTGTTTTGGATCCGGGTCAATAAAAAGGCTGGCAAGTATGCCGGCCTGTCGCAAGCGGGCGACAGTCGCCCGCACAATAGCGATGTTGCCCTTCACGTCGAGGCCGCCTTCAGTAGTGATCTCTTCGGCAGTTTCGGGGACCAGACTAACAGCATCAGGTCGATGGGCGAGGGCAATTCCCAACATCTCTTCGGTAGCCGCCATCTCCAAATTCAAGTAAGTGGTGACTGATTCGCGCAGTGCTTTTACGTCTTGCTCTTGAATGTGACGCCGGTCCCCGCGCAAGTGAATAGTGATTCCATCAGCCCCGGCTTGTTCACACATCATCGCCGCGGCCACTACGCTTGGTTCGGGAGCGCGGCGCGCCTGGCGCACAGTCGCGACATGATCGATGTTGACGTTGAGTCGAGCGGCCATTCTTCTTCTAGTAACGCAAACTGGTAGTTTGCGTAAATCCTAAAGCATCACTCGTAAACTAACAGTTTGCGTTACCCCGCCTGCGTATCATGCACTGATTTGATGGCGCGGTCATAGACGCCACGCCGCGCTTGCTGGCGAATCCTTCCTACCTCACTAAGCATTTTAATACTGTCACTTGCGACACTTACCTTGCTTCCTTCCGCGTGATCCCAACGAACTGGAATCTCTTTCAGTCGCAAGCCAGCTCGATAAGCCACGTAAAGCAGTTCGACATCAAATCCGAACCTATCAATCGTGGCCCCTTCGATAATGGGACGGCAAACGTTCATCCGAAAAGCCTTGAACCCACACTGCGTGTCCCAGAAGGGAAGCCCGGTGGCGAGCCGCACGGCGAGGTTAAAAACCCGGCCACCCTGCTCGCGCCGCCACGGTTGATGGACGCCAATCAGTCTACGGTCAAGCGCGCGTGAACCAAAAGCCAGGTCGCACTCACCGCTGGCAATAGGATCAACCAGACGAGGAGTTTCTGTTATCGGCGTCGACAGGTCCGCGTCCATAAACAACGCGATCGAGCCACGTGAAGCGAGCAAGCCGAGTCTAACAGCCCGCCCTTTCCCTAAATTAGACTGATAGCTGATGACCGAAGTCCGAACTTTTGCTGAAGCGGAAAGGGCTTCACGGGCTGCGTCTGCAGTGTTGTCTGTCGATCCGTCGTCCACAACGATCACCTCGCAATCCGCGCCGTAGTCTTCCAGATAAGCCACGATTGCAGGCAACGACTTGCCCAGGCGCGCGCCTTCGTTATAGGCCGGAACAACAATTGACAGCGAATTAATCATCCGAGATCTCAGCGCGAATATATCACAGGCGTCGCGCCGTATCGTTTAAGGACGAAAGCCCGAGGCTGTGTTAAGATTTCCCTGTCAAATCCTTTTTTTGACGACGAAGAGCCAAAGAAAAGTTATGTCGAGAAGATTTATCATTACAGCCTGCACGATCATTCTGATCGCGGCCGTGGTTGGCGGCACCATCGGGCGCTCGCGGCGCTTCCGTACTAACGCGCCGTCAAACGCCACCTCCTATACGCAGGCATCCGACATAGAGAAGGATTACAACGAGGCCGTGGCGACTATCTCCGATGGTTATGCCGGAGCCGTCGACTACGAAAAAGCCACGCAGGCGGCCATTCAGGGCATGCTCTCGACTCTCGATCCTCATTCGATGTACTTCCCGTACAGCGAATTTAAGAAACTTAAAGAAGACCAGGGTTCACGTTTCTACGGCATCGGCGTGACGATAACGCAGCATCGAGATGGCGTTTATGTTCAATCTGCAGTTGAAGACACGCCCGCAGGACGGCTCGGCCTGCGTTACGGCGACCGCATTCTCGAGGTAGATGGGCAGGATGCGCGTGAATGGACCAGCGAACAGGTTTCCAAGAAAGTACGCGGCGCCCGCGGCGAAGCGGTCGTCTTAAAGGTTGAGCGAGCCGGCTCGGAAGCGCCGCTCTCATTCACACTCATACGCGATGCTGTTCCGCTGCCTTCGATTCGCAACGCTTACATACTGCGTCCCGGCACCGGCTATGTCGGCCTGACTGGCGGTTTTCAATCAACCAGTGACGAAGAACTGCGGGATGCGATCAAGAATCTTAAGAACCAGGGAATGCGACAGCTAATCCTGGACATGCGTGGCAACCCCGGCGGTTTGCTGAATCAGGCAATCGACGTGGCGAGTGAATTCCTGCCGCGCGGCCAGGTGGTCGTGTCAGTTAAAGGGCGCACGGATTACAGTGACCCGATCGTTTACAAGTCGAGTGGGTCTAATCCTGAGGACGTGCCCTGGTTATCCTGATCAATCGCGGTTCGGCCTCGGCATCGGAAATTGTCGCGGGAGCGATCCAGGACCACGGGCGCGGGCTGATTGTTGGTGAAACAAGTTTTGGAAAAGGTTTAGTGCAGCACGTTTTTCAGTTGCCTTTTAATACCGGACTGACGCTGACCACCGCGCGCTACTACACGCCTTACGGTCGCTCGTTGCAGCGCGATTATTCAAGCGGCTCTCTTTACGATTACTACACCCAGCACAGGAAGAGCCGGCGAACCAGAACCCTGCGGGGACAAGGAATGGTGAAGCACCACTGGCTCCGACTGTCCCGGTGCAAAGTGGTCCGGCGGTTAAGACTGCAGCCGGACGCGTGTTCTACGGCGGCGGCGGGATCACTCCGGATATTGACGTCAAGCCATTGACCTTCACGCCAGTGCGAAATCGCATGGTTGAGGCAGCATTCCAGTTCACTCGCCGCCTCGCGGCCGGACTGGTACCGGGACTGGAGAGTTATAAGGTCGAACAGGTGCAGTATGGCCGCAACCCAAAGTCCGGTGATTTTCCGTTAACAGATCGGGTGATGGAGGCATTTCGGAATTTCATCAGAACAGACATTGAGTCGCAACTCAGCGTCGCGCAGATCGAAGAGGACATCGATTTCGTAAAACTACGATTGCGAGAAGAGATTGTCACCGCAGCGTTTTCCAACGACGCAGGGGCTCGCGTATTACTTGACAGTGATCCGCAGGTACTGCGGGCGCTCGAAGCTCTACCTGACGCCAAGCGACTGGCGGAGAGCGTCCGTAGTAAGACGTCTCAAAGTTAGTAGCCGGCTAACCCATAAAATCCCAACGCTATTCGGAGGTTAAGATCGCAATGAGAAGAATTGCTTCCCTGGGTGTTGTTCTGCTCGCGACCACGATCATCACCGAG
>CAVSKU010000003.1:0-276946 GCA_963728625.1 Pyrinomonadaceae bacterium | reverse complement strand
TGATGGTTGGCGCGTTCACGTCTGACTTTGTGTCAGCCGCCTCGGTGATTCCGTGTGTATGGGCCGACGAGCCGTCAACGTGAGGTATGTCAGGAGCGGTTCTGTCGCTGCCGAGCGGTCTCGTGGGCGCTTCAAGTGTCGCGTCCAATGCCGCTTTGAGTTGCGTAGCAAACTCACCCGCCGTCGCTTGACGATCAGAACGATCTTTGGAGATTGCGCGCTCGATGGTGCTGCTGAATTCTTCCGGAACGTTTGGCACAACTTCACGCAGGGCCGGCGGAGTGACCGAGAGGTGCTCCCGTCTTAGCTCATGCAAGGTCGCGCCGGAATAAGGACGCTTGCCGCTGATCATTTGGTAAGCCACCAGGCCCAGACTGTAAATGTCCGTACGTCCGTCGATCTCAAAATTGCCGTCCCGTGACAGTTCTCCCCACTGTTCCGGAGACATGTAATAAGGAGTTCCCAACACTTGTCCGGCCATAGTGAGTTCTGTGGTGCCACTACTTTCCACCCCCGCAATTTCGCGCATCTTGGCAATTCCTAAATCAAGCAACTTTATCGATGATGCGCCTCCCGTGGTCACCTTACCGATCATTATATTTTCGGGTTTTAGGTCACGGTGAACTACACCCATCGCGTGCGCCGTGTTCAGCACGCTCATGATTGGTTCAAGAATTTCAAACGTTTCTGCTGGTGTGAATCGGCCTCGTTTCTTGAGCTCAGCATCGAGTGTGACCCCCTCGACGTACTCCATGACCATGTAGATGGTGCCGTCAGCCGAGGTTCTCAAATCGTAGACTGTGACTGCATTGGGATGGCGAAAGCGGCGAGCGGCTTGGCCTTCGCGCCTGAAGCGTCGCAACCACTCGGCATTGTTGCGCACCTCGGGTGGCAGGATTTTTATCGCCACTCGATCGCCCAACAGGATGTGACGCGCCAGGTAGACCGCGCCCATGCCGCCTTTGCCAAGTAAAGACTCGATGTTGTACTGGCCGTCGAGCACAGTGCCCACGATCGAGGACGGATCGTCCTCCAGCACCTCGCCGTCAACCGGACAAAAGCTCAGACTGTCTTCGTATTTGGTTTTGCAAACGGTGCAGTACTTCATGCGGGGTTACTTCGAAGCGGCACGTTTAACTTGAAGGTCTACGAGGCTCATCGCGTTGCAGGTTGCTACTTCAAAAACGTTTGGACGGAGTAGTCTAACACACGGGGTGCTCAGTTGTGATTTGCTACCTCATCATTTTTGGGATTCAATGCGCAAGTGCTTGCATGTCCGGCGTACTTGGCGAAAGATTGACACCTACCTACGTTGGGGTGTAGAAGTAAAAAGTCTCAACCAGCGTCAAAATTCCTCGCCTCAGGTAAAAAGGAACGCGCTATAAAGGCAGCATTACTGGTATTAGGGATCATCGTGGTAGCTGTAGGAATCACGAGTAACTCCGCAGATCTTTAGCCAGTACACTCATACTTAGCAAGTGCAATACTCCTGTTGTCTTCGCTAATCAGATTCGGAGGTTTCATGAAAACTTTTTTCCGATTAGCTAAATCGAGGGGGTCGCTTCTCCTTGCGTCAGCGTTTGTGCCACTCAGTGTTGGATTGTTAGTCGGAGGCATTGAGCCGACAAGGCGGCAATCGTTAACTAAGAGCGAGATCAAGATCATTAATAAGACGAAAACTCTTGAGGTCTCAGCTGTTCATCCCAAAGAACCCAACATGATCGTTATTCAGCTTAAGAATATTTCCTCCAAGAACCTGAACGGATATGAAGTCGATGTTCACGGCAAGGTCCGTGTCACAACCGATATTTCTGCTGGCGACTGGGCTATACCCGCCGGAGCCACCCATGACATTGAGTTTCCAGCAGAGTATGCGTCGTACGAAATCTGGATTCTTGCTGCAATGTTTACGGATGGAAGTATTGAAGGGGATCCAGAGGCTGTGAACATCCTTAAAGAGCGGCGACTGGGATTAAAGACACAGCTTCTTCGAGCTCTGCCATTGTTGGAGGCTGTCATGAATTCCCCGGATGTAGATACGACCAAGGCGCTGGACAGACTTGAATATCAGTTTTCCTCTCTCTCGGTGGATGCAAATGGTGAACTGGCACACTCGGCTAGCGGCTCGCGCTCCGCCAAGGGCGACCTCATCAGTGCGGTGGAGGGGCTTCGCGACAGGTTTAAGCGTCACGGGGCCCTTAACCAAAGGAGTCGATTGCTAGAGCTAAAAAGAAGCATCGGGAGACGAATTGCTAGCCTTTAATGAAGCGAAGGCTTGAGGAGTCCCCATGCACAAAGTTATACCTCTCTGTTTTTGTGTACTTTTAATCCTCCTGAAAGCTGACTCAATATCAGCCGTCTGCCCTAACGATAGTTGGCCTTATAACGAGCATACGATTGGATGCCCGAACCTCTTCAAGTCGCAGTGGACTACGATGTCCTGGCGGCTCTTGGAAATTGATGGTCAAACTTATGGTCGAGGTAAGTGCTATGGTGCTCTGCAGTGTTGGCCAGGTTTCGAGAAACCTTATAAGGAGGCATCACACTCGGATAGTTCTTACGATTACAGCTTTATGGTCCACAAGGTCAAGGAGATGAATGTTTATTTTCCGGAATTTGAGGAGCCTGGGTGTGGCGTCTATTTTGTCCGAGAATTCAGATTCTCCCAAAACGGTTCTGCTGGACAGTGCCCTAAAGCAACTCCATCACCGTCTACTCAACAAGCATGTTATTCAGCGGGTTGGCACTGGAACACTCTCACTAGTACTTGCACAGAATCTTGCCCGCCCGGTGCCTCGCAGCCGTGGGATTGTGAGAACACTCTCCAGCCCTGGTGCGACCGACGGTGCTCCTGCCTTAGCGAAGACCAATGCAATATGAGTCCGATTGTAGTCGATATAGAAGGCAACGGCTTTGACCTGACGAACATGACAAACGGTGTGAATTTTGATCTCGACATTAACGGCACTCGGGAACGGCTGGCTTGGACTGCGATTGGCTCAGACGACACCTGGTTAGCGCTCGACCGAGACGGTAGCGGAACTATCGACAACGGCGCGGAGTTATTCGGTAACTTTACCCGCAGCCTGAGCCATCCGCAGACGAATCAAGGAATGGTTTTCTAGGTCTTGCAGAATACGATAAGCCATTTAACGGGGGAAACGGTGACGACGTTGTTGACCAGCGAGACGCGATTTTCTCATCCCTTCGGCTCTGGCAAGACCTGAACCACAACGGCATATCTGAGCCTTCAGAGCTGCACAATCTGACACAGCTCGGTGTCACAACTTTCTATTTGAAATACAAAGAATCTAAGCTGACTGATCAGTACGGCAATCAGTTTCGTTATCGCGCGAGAGTAGCAGACGTAGATGGCGCGCCGCTTGGTCGTTGGGCTTGGGATGTATTTTTGGTAAGCGGTCCTTGATTAGCTTGCTGGGTGGGAATATATTCGCCTGGCGTATTCCTCCACCATGCGATCGCTGTTGAACTCCGGCCCCAGCGTAATAATTGACCGCTTCATCATTGCGATCCACTTGCCCGGTAAGCCGTTGTCATCGCGATCGTAGTAAAGCGGTACCACTTGTTCTTCCAGGGCGCTATACAGCGACTCAGCATCGCTCTTGTCTATCTCGCCTGAATCGGCGCCCGCCGTCGCATTGCCAACCGCAAATCCGTTCGTGCCGTCGTATCCCTCGAGCCACCAGCCGTCCAGCACCGAAAGGTTAAGACCACCGTTCATGGCAACTTTCTCGCCGCTCGTTCCCGACGCTTCTAAAGGCTTGCGTGGAACATTGAGCCACACGTCAACAGATTGCACCAGGTGGTGGGCTATCTCGTGATCATAGTCCTCGAGGAACACCGCGCGGGCGCGCACCTTTTTGTCATACTTCCACAGCGCAACCTGCTGCAGCACCAGTTTCGACTCGGCATCCTGGGGATGCGCCTTTCCCGCAAACACAAACTGCACTGGCCGCGTTTCATTATTAATGATTCGCAGGAGACGTTCGGAATCCGTTAACAACAAGTTCCAGCGCTTGTATCCAGCCACGCGCCTGGCAAACCCAATTGTCAGTACGTTGGGATCAAACATTGTTTGCGCCGCTTCTGTGTACTCGAGCGTCTCTTCACGATTAGCTCGCGCAAGAAATGCACGCTGGCGAATGAAAGCAACCAGGCGCTCCTTCAAAAGAGAATGAGCGGCCCAGAGTTCCCCATCTGGAATTCGTTCAATTCCTTTTTTCCATTCGCTCGCGTCGCGCACTACGCTTGCCCAGTTCTCGCCAACATATTTTTCGTACAAAGCCTGCAGCAATGAAGCCGCCCAGGTGGGCGCATGTACGCCATTGGTGACATGAGTGATCGGAATCTGCTCGGGCTGTTCCCCCGGCCAGAGTTTCTGCCACAGAGCGCGCGACACTTCGCCGTGTTTCCGGCTAACCCCATTGGTCGAGCGGCACATACTTATTGCAAGTGGCGTTAGTCCAAACGGCTCCTTTGCGTTCTGTGAATCCGTACGGCCCAGGGCAATGAATTCTTCGTGAGCCAGGCTAAGCTCCCGTTCATAGCTTGTTCCAAACGAGCGGCTAAGCAACTCCACGTCGAATTCATCATTTCCGGCAGCAACTGGTGTATGAGTTGTAAACACACACTGGCTCTTAACCTGCTTTGCCGCTTCAGTGAAACTCAAACCCTTGCTTTGCGTTAATTCCCGCGCCAGCTCGAGCGTAAGGAAAGCGGAGTGTCCTTCGTTCAGGTGAAAGACATGAGGCGAATAATCCAGCTTTCGCAACAGCCGAACACCGCCAATACCAAGCAACATCTCCTGGACGATGCGCGTTTCGCGATCGCCACCGTAAAGATGTCCGGTGACCCAGCGATCGGTTTCCTCGTTATCAGATATGTTTGTATCCAGGAGATACAGCGGCGCGCGGCCGACCTCGGTGCGCCACACCTGCGCACGTACCAGGCGTTCGCGAATCATCACTTCGACCAACAAAGCGGAGCCATCTTTTCCCACCACTCTCTTGAGCGGAAGCTCGTCCGGATCTGTTTCGCCGTAGTGTTCTTCCTGCCAACCCTCGCGGTTGAGGCGTTGGCGAAAGTAGCCGAAGTGATACAGCAATCCGACTGCAATGAGGGGCAACCCGAGATCACTTGCGGATTTAAGATGGTCGCCTGCCAGTATGCCCAGACCGCCTGAGTACAACGGCAGAGAGTTGTGAATGCCGTACTCCGCGCAAAAATATGCGACCGGATGTTCAGTAGTAATGTTTGAAGATATTGACGAGCGTGAGGCGCTATTCATGTACCGGTCAAAATTAGCGCTTAACTTGCTGACTCGCTCAAGGTAGCTTGGGTCAGTGGCCATCTGGGCCAAACGATAGGGGGAGACTCGTGAGAGCAGTTGGCGGGGGTTGTGTTGGCACTCTTTCCACACCTCCGCATCGAGATCGCGGAAGATGCTCGCTCCGTCACGAGACCAGCTCCACCAATAGTTCCATGAGATGCGCTCGAGTGCCTGGAGCGGAAACGGTAGCGTCGGCCGTTCGATTGCAGTTTTCTTAGTCGGGTGTTCGACAGCTTCAATCATGGTGTCGCTGCGTGCATAAAGACTGCTGCTCAGGATGAAAACAAAGCGGTTCTTATAGCACACCGCGCGGCGTCACGCACTGCTACCGACCTTCGCCCCTACGAACAGATTCGTGGATGGTTTGGTTCTCTGAAGTTTAGAGCTTCTGGTGCGCAACAAACGTATCCGCCGCACGCTGCTGGAAGAAAATGAGGCGAACTTCCTTCATATGTGAGTCAGAAGCAAGATAATCCTTGATGGCTTCGGAGGAAACCGCGGCCGCCTCGGCTGATGGATACCCGTAAACGCCAGTCGAGATGGCAGGAAACGCAATCGTCGCAAGCGAGTAACTAGCTGCTAGTCGCAGGGAATTTTGATAACAGGCGGCGAGCAGCTCGGCTTCCCGCCCGTTGTGCTGGCCGTAGACTGGCCCAACGGTGTGAATGACATGTTTGGCTGGAAGATTTCCGGCGGTGGTAATGACGGCTTCTCCGGTGGGTAAACCATCCGGATACTTTGTCCGTCGAATTTCTCTACAAGCTTCGAGGATCGCAGGGCCGCCGCGGCGGTGAATCGCACCATCAACTCCGCCGCCGCCCATTAGCGAAGAATTGGCTGCATTAACGATTACGTCAACCTGCTGTTGTGTGATGTCACCGACTGCAATTATCACCCGGCCGCCGAGAAATGAATGTTCTGTTTCAGCGTTCACAGTTCGATGGTCCACAGCATTGACAAATGCAGAACCGCGAGCGGTAGCGAGCGGATGCTAGCTCCCAAGGTCGGCGCACTGTTCTAGTGCCTTCAATTCAGCATTACCCTTGCATCCGCTCGCTATCGCGAGCGGTTCTGTATACCAGTTGATGGTGCTTGATTCTCCTGCCAAATGTAGAGGATCCAATAAACAGGCATAAGAAACATATTGAACATGACTATTAAGACTGCCCAAATCCATTTCACACTCTTGCTCAGCCTATCGTTTCGAAAAACATGAGCGGAATAAAAGACTATTGTCACCACCAACCAGATATTTATTATGAAAGAGTACCCGAATATTTCAGGTATCTCTCTTGGCGGCGGCGAGAGCATGGCTTTGAAAGAAAGAGCTAGAAAGATGAACATGTAGACGAAGGGTAGTAATGTGACTGCTAGGATGAGAAACTTCGTAGGCTTATTCATTCGTGTGAAGACTTGCTAGGCGAATGCAGCCAGCCCTTTAGTGGAACTAGGATACGACCCTTAAACATCTTCTCCGCTTCCTTCATCATCCACCACTTCATCGCGGGGCTTGACGTTGACTTCATCAAACATGTCCTGCCGGCGCAGGGCCTCAGCCACACCTTTCGCCTTCAGCTCCGTAAGCGGATGCTCACCATCCGTGCTGGCAATTTCAAATAGACGATCGTCTAACATGACAACGCCGAGAGAACCTAAGGTCACTCCCGGCGAAATCTGGATTTCGTCCATGTTATGAATCTTGAATCGTCCCGTTTGCTCGACCCAATCCTCGATGAAAGGATCGCGTAGGGCATGCTCGGCTTCCGATTCCGACAAATACGCCCCTTCGACGATTAGACAATATTCACGCACGTTGTCAGCCAAGTTAGAGGTGAGCCATAAGTGAGTCGCGAGCGGGTTTGTTCAAAGCTTTTCCGGAAAATAAGCAGCTAACCTGAGGCTAACTTTATCACTCCGATTCTATTCAAACCAAGAAAATAATCTGTAGAGAAGTTGGTGGGATGAGAATTGGGTGGTAAGACAAAAACCGCCCGTGAACCTTAACTCACGGGCGGTCTGGAAAGTTGCGGCCTTGGGTTATGAAATCCGCGCGGATTGTTCATTCAAAGTCCGTATCAATCGTTTGAAATGTGAATCGAAGCTGACGAACCCAGTTGTTCCCTGGAAGAAAGCTTTTCCACCAGTTTCATCGGCCAGCCGATTCAAAGCGCTTTGACCATAACTGGCGGCGAGCCGGTTGCTGCCGGTCAAACCAACAGACGGTGCATAGAAAGCGTAAATCGAGACGTTCTTATTGTTGGCATGTTTGATGGCCCGTTCGAGGTCCATGGTATGACCCGCGCTGCTTACATCGAAACCTCGTGACGTGTCCAAGCCATCAGAAATCAGTAGCACAGCGTTCTTAGCTTTCGCATTGCCGTCAAATCTGCGCAACGCATCTACAACCTCGACATATGGGTTATACGGCGACGCTGCCGTGCTGGATACCGGGATGCGCAAAGCGCGTGCAGCCCTCGCCAGGTCGGGCGTAAACGACTGACGAACCTGCAGGCTGCCGGCAGTGATGTAACCAACCATCACTTGCGAGCCGCGCGGAAGCGAAAGAATAAAATCTCGTGTCAGGTCTAACTCATTACTTACCTGAAAAGTGACGTCGTCCTGAATCAGAATGGCGAGGTTCAAAGGCTCGTAGATTCGCCTGGTTGTCTGCTCGTTTGATCTTGCTGCCAATGCCGCTACAGACGACATTACCGTCAGCGCGAGTATGCCAAGCAAGGAAATAAATCTGCGGTAAAACATGGTTCTAACTCCCAAAACTGAATAGATTTTCGTTACTAGTCTGATGCGAAATTTCCCCAAAGAGATGGCCCGGTCGCACCGGCGGCCGTACTTGCTTTAGCCCTTCTCCGTCGGATAAATTACTTCCAATCCGAAACTTGAAAGCCAGGCGTTCCTGCCTGTTCTTTATTCATACCGGACAAACGAGCATGTCTGCCTGCTGCCAACGTCGCATCTCTGAAAGGAATTATCTGTTATGAAAGCCTATCCAACGGAGTCCATTCGCAACCTTGCGGTCATCGGACACGGCGACGTAGGGAAGACGCAACTAATAAGTTCGCTTCTCTACGTCGCCGGAGCCACGCCGCGCTGGGGTAAAGTCCAGGATGGAACGACCGTCACCGATTACGACGAAGATTCGATTGCCCGCAAAATTACTCTTAATACCTCACTTGCTCATTTAGAATACCAGGATACCAAAATAAATTTTATTGATACGCCGGGTTATGCCGCGTTTGTGGCCCATGCGCGCCCCGCCTTGCGCGTCGCAGACTGCGCGCTGGTAGTTTTGGATGGAGTCAAAGGCGTTGAAGTGCAAACTGAAAAGACCTGGGCTTACGCAAATGAGTTTATCGTTCCGCGGATAATGGCTGTGACCAAATTGGATAAGGAACATGCCGACTTCGGCGCGGCGGTTGAAAGCGCACAGAGGACGTTCGCCCGTTCAATCATTCCTTTCACGTTGCCAATTGGAAAAGAGAAGAATTTTCGCGGCGTGGTCGACGTGGTCCACATGAAGGCTTACGAACTGGGCGCGGACGGACAGGCGAAGGAAATAGAAATTCCCACCGAAGGCCGCGAGTACCTCGATAAGACAAGAGAACGACTGGTGGAGCTGGTGGCTGAATCTGACGACGCCTTGATGGAGAAGTACTTCGAAAACGGAACGCTCGAAGAGGCTGACATTCTGCCAAACATCAACAAAGCGATCGCCAACAGCAAACTTTGCCCGGTCTTCGCCGTGTCCGGCGAAACCCTGGTTGGTCTGCGTGCATTGCTTAACTCGATAGTCGCTTACGCTCCCGACCCGGCGCATCACAATGCCGAATACGGATCCGCTGTTGATGCGCCCGCCGATGCAGAAAAACTGGCGCGCAAATACAGCGATGACGAACCCTTCTCAGCCTATTGCTTCCGCACGGTGGCAGATCCCTTTGCGGGCCGCATTAATGTCATGAAAGTGATCAGCGGCAAACTACAAACCGACGCCAACGTGCTCAACCCAACGCGCGGCATCGTGGAACGTCTGGGCGTCCTGCATTCCGTGCAGGGAAAACAACTGGACAAAGTCACCGAGGCCCATGCCGGTGACATCATCGCTTGTGTGAAGTTAAAAGAGACCCAGACTGGCGACACACTCGCCGACAAGCAGAATCCGATTGTTTACGATGCGGTCGAATATCCAGAGGCAGCAATTGCCTTTGCTATCGAACCAAAGTCTCGTCAGGACGAAGAGAAGATCAGCGTCGCACTGCACAAGATTCTCGAGGAAGATCCGGCGCTTCATTTCACTCGCGACGCTCAGACCAAGGAGTTTCTGCTTTCAGGTTCAGGACAACTTCACGTGGAAACGGTGGTGGAGAAACTTAAGAAGCGCTTTAGCGTGGAAGTGACGCTCCATCCGCCCAAGGTGCCTTACAAGGAAACGATTACGCAGCGTGCTGAGGTCCAGGGGCGCCATAAGAAGCAGACGGGCGGTCGCGGGCAATTTGGCGATTGCAAGGTTGTTTTTGAACCATTGCCACGTGGCGGTGGTTTCGTCTTCGAAGACAAGATTTTTGGAGGCGCAGTTCCGCAGCAGTTTCGTCCCGCTATTGAGAAAGGCATTGTGGAAGCGGCACAGTCCGGCGCGATTGCCGGTTATCCTCTGGTTGATTTCAAGGTGCAATTAATCGACGGGTCTTACCATAACGTTGACTCTGACGAACATTCGTTTCGCGCTGCAGGGCGCAAGGCGTTTCGCGCCGCCATGGAAAAGGTGAAGCCGTCGATACTCGAACCGATTATGGACGTAGAGATTTTCGCGCCTCAGGAGAATAGCGGCGACATCATGGGCGACCTCAATTCACGCCGCGGTCGCGTGCAGGGTATGGAAACAAGCGGCAAGTTGCAGGTGATCAAAGCTCAGGTGCCAATGTCTGAAATGCTGAACTATCAATCGACGCTTAACTCGATCACGGCGGCGAGAGGCTCGTTTCATATGCAGTTTTCGCATTACGATCCGGTGCCCGGGAACCTGGCCCAGAAGGTAATCGAACAATCGAAAGCTGAAGGTAGAATTCGCGGCGGCGAGGACGAAGAATAGAGTGGGCCCGAACAAAAGAACTTTTAGAGAGTTTTGAGCGCCAAGGGCGCGAATTGTAATAGCCTGGGGCAGCGCCCCAGGAGACCGATCTTAACGACATTATTAAGCGCTGACAGCGCGAAATATGCGGAAGTCCCGGATTTGCGATTATCTCGCGCTTTCAGCGCTTTGTTGTTTCATGGGTTTCGCATCCTTGGCCGTTGGCCCAGGCTTTTGCAGTTCGCGCCTTTGGCGCTTTATTCCAGATGCTCCGGCGACCTGCGCTTACGCATCTGCATCGGAGCCGGCGTCGGCTGCGGTGCCTCTTTGACCGTGTAGCCTGCAGGAACTTCAAACAGTGAACGCTCTGGCTCGGTACGATTAATATTTGTCAGTTGATAGCTGTTCTCTCCAAAGCGTGGATCGCTATGTCGGGTCATCACCATCACCTGCAACTCCGGTGAATACCAACGCTCGCTGACGATCTCAATCGGACGTTCGTTGCCAATCTCTCCCGCGGGGATTGTGACTGTCGTACGGCTGCCTTCCGCCTCCACTCCATTGATTGTTTGCTTGCCAAGTGATTCTGTCCGTCCACCAGGGTTTCGTTTGTCGAGCCATCCGATGGCGACACCCGATTCAACCGCGCGCTTATCCATCAGCACATCCGGCTGGATAGCTACTTCAAATTTTTCTCCCGGCTGCGGCGTCTCCGCTGATCCGGGTGTACGACGAATGCGATACTGCGGCTGCGAACTCAGTTCTTGTTTTAGTTGTTCAACCTGTCCCGGGGGCGAACTAACTTTGAACCGGAGTGGCGGCATCTTGCGCGCCACTTGCGCTTTGACATCGAGCGTGTAACTGGTGCCGGCGACTGGGTCGCTAATGAAGATTGTTTCCGTAGGTTCACCGCCACTCGCGAGGTATCCAATCGCGCGCAAAGTTTGCTCGCGACGAGTGCGTCCTTCGCTGTCACGATAAAGCGTGGCAGTCGACTTGTGAACGATGCGATTTCCGTCACCGAGCGTCTGGGTACTTTCGGTTACCGCCTGCGCTGAATAAGGCGCTCCTTTGACCAGCTTGCCTCCAAAACCCATCTCGGTTGCCAGGAAGATAAAGTCGCCCGGGGCTGGTGTCGGCGATCGCTCTATCATGATGTCGCGTTCAATCCGCTTGCCTTCAGGTCCCGGCGTGCGCTCGGGTCCCTGGGCCGACGCCTCGCGCCTTATGAACACGCGTTCAGCCGGCTGCTGCGCCAGCGACGGAAGCGCGCTGCCTCCTAATATGAGAATTAACGCGGCGGTTCCCAGGGCTGTAGTTTTGTTTCTCATGATTTTGATCCCTTCGTATAAGATTTCCAGATGTCATTGAACAAACCGAATCGCCCGCGCCAAACCGTCAACACCTAACACGACGTCAGCTTTAACTCTTTCACCGTATCGATCCATGTTCACGGGTACACCAAGACTGGCCATGGCCGCGCGCGACATCTCCACGCGAACCACCTGGCCTCCGTCTTGTAAGTTGCTTGCGCTTACATATCTCAGGGGCATGAACGCCGAGGTGACCTCCGTCACCTGAGCGTCAGGGGCGGACGCAGTTTGTGTTGCGACCTTGGAAGCAATGCTCTTTGCTCTGGACCTGGACGCACGTGGGGACGTCAGCTTCTTGTTTGGCTTGGCCTGCTCCGTAACCTGTGCGACGGGAGGAAGTGAATCGTTTGCAGCAACATCAACCACATCCTTTCCGGCGTCAGCCATAACTGGCGCGTTTGCGGGTTTTCGACTCTGCATAGCCACGATAACGAACACAAGTAATAGAACTGCCGCGGCAGCAGTAGCTGCATACGCCCAAGGGCGAATGTAACCGGGACGTGCCGACGAGCCGGCTTGTTCACGAAAGCCGGCGAGTAATTGCCGCTCAATGTGATCGGGCGCCTCAATCGATTTCACTTCCGCCGCGAGTGCCTGTAAACCAATACATAGCGCCACCTGTTCTTCCAGCTTGAACGCACAAGCTGCGCAGTTCTCAGCGTGGGCCATCGCTGCACGGCGGAGACCAGCTTCCATCATCTGCTTACGAGCGACGTCGGGTAGTATTCTTTCAAAGTCCTGACAGTTCACGCGAAACACCTCGCTGTCTTTACCTCCGCCACTGCCTCCCGGTCCTTCGGGCGCAGCTTCTCGACCAGGAGTGATCGACCGCGGTTTAATCGTGAACGAACGGTTCCCACGGCGCAGCCCAAAACCTCGGCGGTCTCCGCGTAGCTCATTTCTTCTAAGTCGCAAAGCACCACTACTTCACGGTAACGTTCAGGAAGGCTCAGTACCGCTCGTCTTACGGACTCGATCGTTTCCGAACGAGATAGCTGTTCCAGCGGCAGCGAGGGCGTGTCTGCCGACGAAACGTTGTCAGTTTCAAGCCCGAGTGGAACGTAAAAACGTTCGCGCCTTAAGCGCCTCAGTAGCTGGTTTCGCGCCACTCCGTAAAGAAACGCACTCAACGAACCGCGGGCCGGATCAAAGAGCTCGGTCCCGCGAATCACAACCAGAAAGACTTCCTGAGTCACATCGTCGGCTACCGCTTGCGAACCGCTCATTTGCAGCGCGAAACGATAAATCGCCGCTTGGCGGCGGCGATACAACATTGTGAAAGCCTTCTCGTCCCCGGCCTGAATTCTTTGGAGAAGGTCGTTGTCTGAAGGATTTTCGTTTGCGTCCATCGCCGATTTCGCCGTCAGCCTTAATTCACGTGAGCCTTCCATAAAGTTCCAAAATCTGGCGGGCGCGTCGGTACTGGCCGCTATCGGATTTTCCTCAATCGTCGAGGCTCGAGCTTTTACCGTTTGCTTCGGTGCGCTTCTAGTCCTCATTTGGATTCTTGAACTTCTTTTTAAAATCAGCAGAGCGCACGCGCAGCTCGAGCCAGTCCATGAACAGTTCCGGTGATTGCAGCCAGACTTCAAGCCAATGTGCGATCTCCTTCGCTTCCTCACGCGATCTCGGATCAATGATCTTGCTCCGCGCGACAAGGCGGGAATTCTCTCGCGCGCTCTCTAGGAAGGCGCGCCGGGATTCATCGCGCTCGGTAGGTTTGTTTGAAGCTCGGCGCGTTTCTGCCAGTCTCAAAAATGATTGCCGTGCTTGGGAAACGTTCGAGAAATTCAAGTCTGAAAAATCGTTCTTCCCAAGCCGACGCTCACGCCATTCGAAATCGGAATCCAGGACTTCCGGGTGTCGCAGCTCAGCCCCTTCGTCAGCGACAGTGCGCGCAATGGAGGCCGGGCTCGCTACAGCCCCATCACCAAACCGCTCACGCAGGGCGTGCTGGATCTCTTTAAGCTCGTGCGCTCCGACCGATTCACAGTCGAGTGCTTCCCACACCTCGATGATTAGTTCTCGTTGCGTAGTGGCGCGCCACCGTTTGTTAGTCATCGAAAGTTTTCGAACTACCTACCGGCTCATTGCGGGCAAGCGGAGCGTTGGGGTCAAAACTAACGCTCTGCGCGGCAGCGCGTTGACGGTTTTCTTTTAAGCTGGGGTAAACTCTATTCTCCGCTAAGTAATGACAAAACCAACTTACAATCCTACTTCTAATCAACAGCTTCTCAATCTCGTGTCCTCGCTCTCTGTCTTAATTCTCATTATCACTGCGTCAGTGGCGGTTGCCCAGCAGCCCGCTCGGAAGGTTTCCACCATCCAGGTAGAGGGGCTCGAACGATTAAAGGCCGATGAGGTAATCGCCACCAGCGGGCTCAAACCAGGGACGGCGTTTTCCGAAAGCGAGACTGACGCCGCCGCACAACGATTGATCGATAGTGGTTTGTTTGGGAAGGTTGGTTATAGAACCCGCAGCAACGGTGCTCAAGTCACGGTTATATTTCATGTGGAAGAACGCAAAGGCGGCCAGTCGCCGGTGGTCTTTGATAACTTCGTTTGGTTTACGAATGAAGAGCTGTTGGCAGCAATACGGCGGTCGGTGCCGGCGTTTGACGGCTCGGCGCCCAATTCAGGCACGATGACGGACGCGATCACCGCGGCGCTACAAAAGTTTCTGAGTGAAAAACAGATCAACGGAACGGTCGAGTATGCTCCCTGGCAATCTGGTCTCAATAGCACTAAGCAAGAGCACTTGTTCAGCGTTGCCGGAGTGCCGATTCCGATTTGCAGCCTTCGCTTTCCGGGGGCGAAGAACATCTCGGAAGAAACGCTGGTGAAGAACTCGAAGGAACTAACTGACGCGGACTACTCGCAAAAGTCGGCCATTGCATTTGGCAACTTTATTCTTTTTCCACTTTACCGAGAGGTGGGCCAATGGCGGGCGAAGTTTACTACGCCCACTGCAAAATTCGAGAACAGCAGCAGTTGTAAGTCAGGCGTGAATCTTACGATTCCGGTTGAAGAAGGCGCTGTGTACACGTTAGATAAGCCGGTATGGATCGGCAATCAGGTGCTATCGCAGGCCGCCCTCGAAGAAGCGCTGCAAATGAAAAGCGGCGAAGTGTTGAAGGGCTCGAAGGTAGACAAGGGCTTGACGGCGGTAAGCCAGGCCTACGGTCAGATTGGGCACCTGGATGCGGCGACTCGAGCGCAACCCGAATTTGACGACAACGCTAACCGCGTGACTCTCAAGATTAACGTCTCTGAGGGGCCGCGCTACACAATGGGTGATTTCATCGTCAAAGGACTGTCAGAAGCTGACGCAGAAGCACTGCGGCGGGTTTGGAAGCTGCGACCGAGCGAGGCGTTTAATACTCGTTACTGGAACAGTTTTTTGGCCACTGATGCGCGTGATGTTATGCAGCGGATAGTTCTTACGCGGCAGCAGGAGGGCATGCGACCCTACAGCATCGAATCGGCTGTGAAGCGCAATGCGCAAGCCCTGACGGCCGACGTTGTTTTCGAGTTTAAGAATTAACTCGCGCGCGCCGTTCGAGTTTCAATAACTCGAGACTTTATCGCGCGGTACTCAGTTGACGAACTTAACAGTGCTTACTCTAAATGGAAACCGCCGTCGCCGACGCTGATTCAAATCTCCACAAGACGCGTGCGCTCCTCGCGCGCGCCAGGGTCCTTTTCGCCCGTCAACCCTTTCACCCACACTACGTATTTCAAAACGGTCATGCTCAAACGCTGGCTGCTTTCGCGTGGCCGCGGGGGCACCGCTTCCGTTCAGTGCGCGACGAAGAACGCATTTTCCATGTGGCTGAGGATGTGAAGGTCCTGGGGCATTGCCGCTGGCAGCAGGACCGCGCAGCGCAAACCACCCTCGTTATGTGGCACGGCATTGAGGGTTCCAGCGCCTCAACTTACATGCTCAGCATCGCGGAGAAAGCTTTCGCAGCCGGTTTCAATGTAATCCGAATGAACCTGCGAACGTGCGGCGGAACTGAGCATCTAACGCCCACTATCTATCACGGCGGCCTGACCGATGATCTGCGGGAGGTGGTCCGTCAGCTCATTGAACTCGATCAACTTCCCCGAATAATTCTGGTTGGGTTTTCCCTTGGCGGAAACATGGTGCTTAAACTGGCCGGGGAGTATGGCCCAAGTCCTCCGAAAGAAATTCTCGCGATTGCGGCGGTTTCGCCCTCAGTCGATCTGAATGCCAGCGCCGCTATGATTTTGAAGCGTTCAAACTGGATCTATAACCGTGACTTCGTCTACCGCTTAAAGAAAAGGATTCGACTGAAGCACAAGCTCTATCCGCAACGCTACGATATCAGCGGTCTTCGTTCTGTTCGCACGCTAAGGGAGTTTGATAATCGCTTCACCGCAAAGGCCCATGGCTTCGCGGATGCTGAGGACTATTACTACAAGGCGAGCTCGATTAGAGTGATCGACCGAATTCGCATACCTACTCTTATCATCCACGCTCAGGATGATCCCTTCATTCCATTCGCTCCACTAACGGACCAACTGGTTACAAACAACCCCTACATCCTGTTAATCGACCCGGCACGCGGGGGGCATGTGGCTTTTATTTCCTCAAAGTCGCGTGCAGGTGCGCAGGAATCCCAGCGGCGAGAAGGCAGACCGGCTACTTCGGAGGATGATTCACGACTTACGCTTCACGATTTAGACGAGGATCGCTTTTGGGCGGAAAATCGCATTGTGGACTACTGCAGGCTGGCGACCGAAGCATAGGACAAGAGTGAAGGTCTACTTGTCAATTTGCTTCAGTAGGCGTAGGGCGTGATTGCGGGCAATTAGCGGGATGCGTTCGTCGGTGCTGAGATCCTTCAAAAGCGGCACTAGCTGCTTCGCATCAGACAAGCCGTTACGCTTCACCAACTGTTCAAAATAACCCATCAGCTTCGGCGCATTCAAAGGCTGACTCTCACGCGCGACTGAAAGATCGAAGACCAGAATCGCCTGATCGGCAACGCGCCGGTACTCCTGAATCAGAGGTGAGGCACTTTTGTGATTCGTCCAGTTGAATTCCGCCGTTCGCTTGCGTTGCCCCTGCTCCATTTTCAAACGCATTGTTCCCAGGTGCGGGTACTGTCGCTGAGCCTGATAGTTTTCGTCCGACTCGAGAAAGCCGAGGGCTTGCCAAAGATTCAAGATCCTTGAAACCGCAGCGGGCGACAGCGACAACGGTTCTTCCACGGGAGTGTCTTCATGGAGTTTTGAGAAAGTTATTTGACCACGCCCACTGGCGTCATGCTCGATCAGTATGTGACGTACGTTAAATTCCGGCTGGGTAAACTCATAGGCGTAGCGCGCTGGGTTCGTCTCATTGGCGCTAGCCGTGCCGGCAGTTACGGGGTTTTCGGGACGTGTGTTGTGTTTATTTCCCGCCGGCTGTTGCGCATTACCAAAAACCGCCGCGGTCAATACGAACGCGGCGGGGAGAAGATGCCGATATTTTAGAGTGCGATTTGTCATCCAGCTTTCAAGCGCGCATATTCTAAGCGAAAGATTAGTCACAGGGAAACCACCCGGGCTACGCCAACATTATTTGCATTTGGCTAAAATTTAAGGGGCACGATACGCTCGTGCCCCTTTCCCTACCCGTGGTCTAAACAGCTCGTGCTCCCAGCCGTCTGTTCTACTCAAATTTCACTGAAACCAGTTTCGAGACTCCGACTTCCTCCATAGTCACGCCATAGAGGGCGCGCGCCATTTCCATCGTCCGCTTGTTGTGCGTAATGACAATGAACTGAGTGTCAGCCGACATTTGAGCCACCTTATCTGTGAATCGTCCGACATTGGCTTCGTCAAGCGGCGCATCAACTTCATCAAGCAAACAAAACGGCGATGGCCGGTAGTGGAAGATTCCCAGAACCAAAGCCAGTGCCGCCATGGCTTTCTCCCCACCTGACAGCAATAGAACATTTTGCAGTCTCTTCCCGGGAGGCTGGGCAATCACATCGATGCCGGATTCGAGCACATCGTCGGCTTCGATCAAGCTCATCTCGCCGCGTCCGCCGCCAAACAGTTCCTGGAAGAGTTCACTAAAATTCTTGTTGATCTGCTCGAACGCATGTCTGAATCGCTCGCGTGACCTGCGCTTGATCTCACGCAGCGCTTCCTCGGTTGAGTAAATGCTCTCGACTATGTCCTGACGCTGGGTGGACAAGAACAACAGGCGCTGTTCAGACTCGGCCAGCTCCTCGAGCGCCATCATGTTCACGGCGCCGAAGCCTTCGATACGCGTGCGCAATTCTTCCACCCGCGCATGCGACGCTTCGAGATCGAACTCTTCGTCGAAAGTTTGTTCGCGCGCTAATTCCTCGAGCGACTGGTTCAGCTCCGAGGCACAATTCTCACGCACAAAAGTCAGCCGGGCCTGGGCCTCCGCCCGTTCCACTTCAATTGCCGCGCGCTGATCGCGCACCTCCGCAGCATGGCGGTTTAGTTCCGAAAGCTGGACCGCCAGCGAGTCGGCTTTTTGGCGAGTCTCATCGAGTTGCACCGTCAATGAAGCAATCTGTTGGTCTTCACGGGCGCGTTCCTCATCAATGGCGCCGGCTTTGAACTCCAACTCCGCTATAGACTCGCGCAAAGCCGCGACCCGTTCGGTAATTTCCACCAGCTCGAGGCGATGACGTTCGACGCGGCTGGCAACTTCTGCATATTCGGCTTCCATCCGCCGTAGTTCGGCTGCGGTGCTGCGACGCCTTTCGGCAGCCCCTGCAGCCGAGGCTCGCTGTACGGCTAGCGCTTCACTCTCCATTTCAGCCGTGCGACGCGCCTCAGCCAGGACGGCGGTCACTTGCGTGACCGTCTGCATGGCGGCTAGTCGGTAGGACTCGGCCTCTTCCGCATCAGTCATGGCTGCGTCGCGACGCCGCTCAACTTCAACTCGTTCCTGATCCACTCTTGCAGTGTCGTCTGCGACTACCTTCAGGTGGCGCGCGGCTCGCTCAATCTCATGCGCCAGGCCAGAACTGGTCACCTCACGCGCCATCGCCTCGCGCTCTTCACGACCAATTGCTTCATTCAAGAGAACTACAGCATCTTCGAGTCCCACGAGACGTGCACGCGCCTGGGCGGCTGCTTCTTCAGCAGACTTTGACTGAACCTCCAAAACCCCAGCGCGACTCTCGAGCTCTCGCAATTCGCGTTTGAATGTTAGTAAGCCGGCGCCTTCTTCGAGATCCCGTGCGTCACCCGCGCTGACGAATTGTCCATGCGCTACCCAATCGCCGTTTAAGGTAACAAAGAGTTCGCCGGTCGCCAGCGACTTGGCCATTGCTTCATCGAGATTCGAAGCCAGCTTTGCGTTCATCTTCTCGGGCAGCGTCCGCTGAAGGACCGACAGCAGCTCTCGCGGCGTACCCAACAAGTCCGCAATCCTCAAATCTTCAGCTATCGGCTCACTGGCAAATGAGATGGACAACGCCGGGCGTTCTTCAACCTTGCATGCGAGAGCGTTGCTTTCATCGCTGCCGCCGTGCAGTCCCGCAACCAGGAAGCTCGCCCGGCCCCCGTTGTTCTCGCGCAGCCATTGGGCGGCTCGCGCCGCGTCGTCAGGTGTGGGAACCAAAATGGATTGCAGCGACGACCCCAACACACCTTCAACGGCACGCTCCCACTTTGCGTCTACCTTCAATGCGTCCGCGAGGGTGCCAATAAAGTGGAAGTCTCGAGGCGCACTATCTTCAGCAAGCAACAACTGCACAGCCGAAGAGTAGTAGGCGCGGCGATCATCGAGCTCTTTCAAGCTTTCCAGACGATGCCGGGTTCGCGAATACTCGTCACGGACTCGAGTCAGCTCAGCATCGGTATCGCTGACTGCCTCATGCCCTTGAACCACTGCATCAACGGCCCGCTCGCGCTCGCTGTTTAGTGTTGCAATATGCGCTTTCGCCGAGTTGATCTCTTTATTAAACGCGTCAGCTTCAGCCTGGCGTTCGGCGTGCTGAGTTGCCGCACGCTCGCCCTCGCGAGCCAAACCTTCCGCCTGAACTGCCAGGCGCTCAAGCGTGCCTTCGAGTTGGCGGGCAATCTCGCGTAGCCGCTCGGCAACAGCCGTGTGCTTAAGCAAGTCGGCTCGAGCGTTTTCTATTTCGGTTTCGGCATTCAGAGCGACCGAGATCTTCTCCGCGTACGATTCTTCAGCGGTCCTTAGGCTGGCAGCGCTTTCATCGGCCTCGTTTCGCAGCCGGGCGTCGTCTTCCTGCAAGCGTTTGCACTCAGCTTCCACCAGCACCAGTCGCTGCGATAGGGCTTCGATGTCAGCTCCGACTTCCAGCTTTCGCTTCTCAAGTGAACCGACCTGCTCCTCCTGATATGAGCGCTCGCGCGTTTCCCGGTCCCGACGCAGCACAGCCTCGGCAGCCTCTGCTCGCGCTCCGGCCAGGGCGTCTTCAGTTTGACGAGCTAACTGAGTTGCCGAACGCGCGTCGTTTTCCTGTGTCGCTACCTGTTCCGCGACTTCGCGCTCTCTCGCGCTCACCTCGTGGAGCTTCGCTTCAGTTTCCTGGAGCAGATTCGTTAGCTTGCACTCCTCGGCAACGAACACATGCCGCAACAACTCCCGCAGCTCTTCCCTGAAGACTCGATAACGTCGAGCCTTCGCAGCCTGACGGCGGAGACTGTTTACCTGACGATCGATTTCGGAAATGATGTCGGAGATACGGGAGAGGTTCCCTCGGGCTGATTCGAGGCGCGCTTCAGCGGCGCGCTGGCGGACGCGAAATTTTGTAATGCCCGCCGCTTCTTCGATGATCGTGCGCCGATCCATCGGTTTGGCGGAGAGAATCTGGCCAATGCGCCCTTGCTCAATGATCGCGTAGTGGCCGCCGGCCAGACCGGTCCCGGAAAAGAGATCCTGTATATCTCTTAGCCGGCAGAGTTTGTCATTGAGAAGATATTCGCTCTCGCCTGAACGGAAAAGACGACGAGTCACCGAGACTGCCTCACCGGGAGCAAACTCGAGCGCCAGGTTGCGACGCCGCCAATGTCGTTTATGCGAATGGGGCTTGGCCGTTACAACTGCCGCGGCTGCGGGTTGATCGAGAACGGCTTCCGAAACCTTGGGCTCGCCCACTGTAGCTGAGGCGTCTGCTGGGGTGTCCTGGCTCGAGGCGCTCTCGGGAAGGAGATCGTCAAGTTCAACCGTGTGGTCGTCAATCTCTTCGAGGGTTGAATCGATATCTTCAATATCGGGTTCGTGTTCAATAACCTCGTCACGCACCATGTGCATAACCACTTCGGCCATGCCGCTGGGCGGACGGTTCCGCGAACCCTGGAAGATGACGTCCTTCATCTCCCCGCCGCGCAGGTGTTTTACGCGCTGCTCGCCCAAAACCCAGGCGATGGCGTCGGCGACATTGCTCTTACCGCAGCCATTTGGGCCCACGATGGCGGTAATGCCGTCCCCGGTAAAGAGAATTTCTGTGTAATCTGCGAAGGATTTGAAGCCGGTGATTTCGAGGCGCTTGAGTTTGAACATGCGAGAATTTGGTTATTCTCCCACGCCTCGACCCCAAAAACCGAGCAGTCGGCAGGGCCCGCGAGGGTGTGCCAATATAAGTGCGGGTTGCTTAGAATGTCAACTAAAACTTGAGGTTAGGTAACTTTAATGCTGCAGTCAGCAAAGTTAACTTCCACGCTTAAGATTCCCATGGTTCAGCCCAGCTTCAGATGTCCTTAACTCCACCGGGTCTTAGCTATCCGAGGCTGTGCCCCGACCTCTCATCGCCTCGATTCCCCGGCGAATCCCGTCATAGGTGGTAGCTTCGGGGCGCAATTGGCGTCCATTGATTAGGACAGTTGGGGTGCCGTCAATTCCTTTTCCAACAGCCGCGTCCCGGTCAGCTTGAATCCTAAGCTGCACCTGTTCGCTCTGCATATCTGCGGCAAAACGACCAGTATCCAGGCCAAGATCCCGGGCGAACTTCAAAAACCTCGGCCGTGGATTCGCTTCATCCTTCCAAAGGTTCTGATTCTCATAGAGTAGATCATGCATCTCCCAAAAACGATTCTGCATTCTGGCCGCTTCTGCGGCCTGCGCCGCCACGAGAGCATTCTTGTGAATGCTGGAAAGTGGCAGGTTTCTGAAAACAAGGTTGAGCCGCACGCCAAATTCGCCCTTTAGCCTCTTGAGGATCGGATGCAATTCGGCACAAGGGGGACACTGGTAGTCGCCAAACTCCTCGACGGTCACGACGTAGTCATCAGGCGGTTTCGATTGCTCCTGAGGCGGGCGTTGAGAATTGGCGGTACTACTGCCGGGATTGGGATTATTGCGTCCTCTTACTAATAACCAGCCGGCTAACATAGCCGCGGCAACCACCAAAGCGACAACTGCGAGACGACTGTACTTCTGCATGATGGTTAATTTTCTTGAAAAATGGATCGCTGCTAACGCTCGAGCTCTCTCCTGGTAAACAGCAGGAGATCGACACCGGGGCGCAAAGGGAAGTTACCAGCCAGATTGAAACCCGAATGAACCCTCTGATAGCGATTGCCGAAAGTCATCTCCACTTCTTCGGCCTGACCCTGGGAAGCAATAACAATCGGTTCATTCGAAGTGACCATGCGACCGTGGTAACCCACCCGGTTGTAATCCCGCAAATACCAGGGTAGCGGCCAGTAATCAGGCGAGACTATTGTCACGCCTGTTTGCCGGCCCAGGCGAGTGCGTTCTGCAATGCGATCTATTTCCTGCACAAGCTTCAGCGTTTCGCGCCGCGTGTGTGCGTAAACGTAAACATAATAGCGGTTGTCATTGTCGTAGTTACGAAAGTTGAGATCCAGCACCTGATAAAGCGGAATGAAGGTCATCGCATGCAACTTCTTCTCGGTTAGAGCTCGCGCTAAACCTGGCAACAACCCAGTCGCCATTACTAAAATCAACGCTACGATGCCGGCCCGCGCTGGAGCGTCAAGTTGCCACTCGCCAAGTTCCTCATAAATCGCCTGGACGGCGCCGCCGCTCGTGAGCGCCAGCGGAACAATGAAGCTCAAACAAAGCCACGGAGTTTTATATGCGATTAAGGAATAGGCTGTGATGAGACCAAAAGACCATAGCGCCGAAAAGAGCAAGAAAGGCTTCGAAGGTTTCAACGCTGCGAAGATGGCTCCGACAGCGCCAAGAATCAACACTGGAGACTCTTGCAGAAGAAGCCACCAAAAGTACGTAATAAACGGGTGAATGTGCGCTTGTCTGCCGGTCTTACGCCAAAACTCAAACGTCCTGAGCGCGTCCCAGACACCCTTGGGAAAGTTGGTGAAGAAAGAAGAATAGAAAACGACATTCACCGCGAAGAACACCGCCAGGGCGGCTACGACCCAAAAGACCGTTTGCAGCTCCGCTCTCAGGGTTTCTACCAGGCTTTCTGGTGGGGGAGACTCACGGCGCTTGTTTTTCTTTGACCGGATATCAACGGTTGCAGGCTCTCGCCAGAACAACTGGTATACGTGAGTTAGCACCAGGGCAATCACGAGCACTACGGCGGAAATGATGGCGGTTTCTTTAGTGGCGAAGAGCAGTCCCGCAGATAGACCACACACTATCAGGAAAACTGGTCGCCGCGACTCGTAGTACTTCACCAGACTGACGACTATTCCGAGCGTGAAAAATACAAATATCGTCTCGTGAATAAAATAGCGCGACAGGTAGACAGCTCCGGGCGAGATAGCCAGTAGACCTGCGGCGCAAAGAGTGGCCAGAGTGCCAAGCTGCCGGCGCAGCGGAAAGATGAGGGCTACTGTCCCCAGCCCAAATAGGGACGTCACGGCACGTACGGCAATTGTCGTGAGCCCATATTTGTCTTGAGCGGGCACACCTGATAAAAATCGCAGTGCGCGGGGAAACAATGCCGCAAAATAATATAGCGTTGGCCCATGGTAGTTAGCCGGGTCATAGTGATAGAACCCATCCCTCACGAGCCTGACGAGAAAATTTCCGTTTACCCCCTCATCATGATGAAGGGGAACGAGGTTCAAATCATAGAAGCGAAGGATTGCGGCCACCAGCAGAATCGAGACGCTGGCTATGACCCAGGTTTGCTTGGAAAGCTCGACCGTGCTCGACGTCTCGGCCGGTTGGATCCTGGCTTGAACGGACGAACCAACCGCCTTTCGGTTTTGTTTACTTCTGCGTGATCCTAAAGAGGCGGTATTCACCTACTTCTCCCACAAGTTGATGTTTTGCAAAAAATTGCTCGTTCACGCTCATGATATTTCGCTCGTGTGGTCCCACAACTACGTAGTTCACGCCATACTTGCTAAGCGTCGCTTGGGCATCGCCCGCGCCTGCGTAAACTCTCCGGATCTCGCTTTCCCTCTGCTGATATTCCAACCCGTGCGTCCAGATATGTCCCGGATACCCCATCAGTGAACGCCGTCCAGTCAAGAACACCGGGTGGTTGTGAACCGGAGCGTGCATTACGAGGGAGCGCGGTTGCGTCTGTTGCTTGATTGATTCGGCGAAGCTGATTCCTCGCGCATCAAACACCTGATGTTTCGTAGGCCGCAGAAGAATTGACGCCACATCCAGTGCTCCGGCGGCGGTAACGCAAACGAAGAGAATTACCGCGAAAACCTTCTTTGCCAAATCCTGTTGCCAGAGACGCGCCAGCAAAAGCGCAACCAACGGCGCGGAAGCGAGCCACCAGTAAAACAGCACTTTTATGTTATCCCAAATCCAGGGCGCCATTTTCAGAACATTCGGTACGATGAAGCAGAGCGTGAAAGGCAAAAAGAAAATTAGCAACTTATGTGAGACCAGAGGTTTACTATTTCTCCAAAGCAAAGCGGCAATCGTCAAAGGAATAAACAGCCCGGCGTTTTTTATCCAGAACCAGACAGCGTTGTCCTTGCCCCGGTCCCATCCGAATTGCCAGTCAAAAAACTTTGTTGCGTCAACCGCGCTGTTGTGTGTGGACCAAAACATTTGCGGCAAAGCGACCACAGAAGCGACCGCGAAGAAGCAAAACCAGGCGCGCCAACGCCTTTGCAGCAGGGCTATGCCCGCGCCAACCGTCATGACCACAACAAAGCTGTGGGCGTGTACCAAAGGGAGAAGCCCGGCGACGATGCCTGCAGCAACCATGCGGACGACGGGATCGCTCATTCCGGAAGCGTAAGGCGTGCGTGACTTCTGTCTTTTAGAACCCTTTTTGAATTTAGCCTTTTTCCCTTCCGGTTGTTCCCCGTTTCGGTCTTCATCGCCCGCTAGCCACCATTGCGTAAACACAATCAGCGCGAGCGGCAAACCAAGTAGAAAGCCACGCTGCGGAATAAGGAGGGATGAGACCGCGTTACCCCACCGCCAGGTCGTATCAGGGATGACCGTGAAAGAGACCGGTAGACTTTTTAGAAAGCTTACAAAGTTAGTATGGGTCTCTGTCGCCCGTTGGAAAAATAAGATCCAACCGAAGCCTCCATTGAGGATAACCAGCAATGGCGTCAACAACGCCGCCAGGCGATCGCGCAACATCACCAGCGCCCAACTGTGAATCAGCCCGACGAAAGCAAGCGCGATCACGAAATTCTCGATGAACATTGCCTGCCGCAAGCTCGCGCCACAGCGAACAAAAATCGCAGAAATGAAATCGGTCAGAAACGGGTAGGTAAACTTCACCCCCGCGTATGTCGGATCCTCCGGTTGGAGGTTGTTGCCGTAGACAAAGCTGGTGATGACGCTGATATGAAACGGGAGGTCTCCAAAGTTATTTAAAACTCCTGTGACAATGCCTTCCGGCAGTTCCATCATGGCTTTTTGAAAACATTGCCAGAGGACTGCGGCGGTGAAGAGATAGAAGAGGATGTAACCGAGAGGCATTCGCCGGGGTTGTGAAATTGCATCGCCAAGGGCGCCGCGGGTCGCGATCAAATCCTGCCTCACCATTTTTCGGCGATCGTGGTTATTGAGCGCTGCTAGAGGCAACAGAAGCACGAGAGCAGTAAGCGCGATAGCGAGGGGCGTCAGTCCGAGAAAGGATGCAAACAGGAAGCAAATTAGTCCGAGCGCGGTAACTCCAAGGCAAGCACCGGCGCACAGCCGGGCAGCGAAGGCGGCTCTTGCGTCGTAGAGGTAGCTGGCCAAGGTGCCGCTGCCGGTGGCCAGCAGCACTAGCGCAAGCGAAGTGATCACGCAGTCAGAGACGGCAGACTTTTAATTCTTGAACCCCGCCCGTCTGGTCCTTTTCTGTTGTTCCACTCAAGCGGTCAAAACGCGGATTATACGCGAAGCGATCCGTCGATGCGCAAACTCATTAGTTTGCGGGGCTCAAGCTGGTAACTTGCGTTACGGTTTTGCGCGTTTGCTGTGTGGAATATTATCGGTTAGTTTCGAGAGCGAGGGGTCAATCAATGTTAAGAGCCGGCATAGTAGGCTTGCCGAACATAGGCAAGACCACGCTTTTCAACGCGGTTACTGCGCAGTCGTCTGCCGTAACCGCCAACTACGCATTCTCCACCAGCAAGCCCAATGTTGGCGTTGTCACCGTGCCCGATGAACGGCTGGCGCCACTCGCTGAGATCGTGAAGACAAAGGTCATCGTTCCCGCAAGCGTTGAATTTGTAGACATTGCCGGGCTCGTCCGCGGCTCATCGAAGGGCGAGGGTCTGGGGAACCAGTTTCTCGCGAGCATACGAGAAACCGATACCATGATTCAGGTGGTGCGTTGTTTCGAAGACGAGAACATTGTTCACGTGGACGACTCGATCGATGCGCGGCGAGATATTGAAACCATTCAGATTGAGTTAGCCCTGGCCGATCTCGCGACTGTCGAACGACGACGTGAGCGAGTCCAAAAGGGAGCCAAAGGAGGGGAGAAGACCGCGCGGGCCGAGCTCGAGGTGCTCGACAAATTGCAGCCGGCACTGGAGGAGTTTCAGGCGGCCAAGAGCGTTTCCCTAAATGAAGATGAACTGGCCATTGCACGTAACTATTTCCTGCTGACTATGAAGCCGACAATCTACGCAGCCAACGTCAATGAAGCCGCACTAAGCGTGCCGGACGACGACGAGCAACTGCGTGCCATTCGTGAAGTTGCTGCCAGTGAAGGCGCAGAGTGCATTGTTATCTGCGCGCAGTTGGAGGCGGATCTCGTCGGATTGGCCCCTGAGGAGCGGCGAGAGTACTTGGCATCGCTTGGCGTTAAGAGTAGCGGCGTAGATCAACTAATCCAGAGCGCCTATCGCGTGCTTGGTTTAATGTCGTTCCTGACTGCCGGAGAAAAGGAGGTGCGCGCCTGGACGATTCCGCAGGGCTCACGAGCACAAGACGCTGCCGGCGCCATCCATTCCGATATTGCACGCGGCTTCATCCGCGCCGAAGTGATTAGCTATGAAGACCTGGTTCGCTCAGGTTCGCACGCAGCCGCGCGCGAAAAAGGTCTGACGAGATTGGAAGGCAAGGACTACATTATGCAGGAAGGCGATGTGGTTCTTTTTCGCTTCAACGTCTAACTCAGTTCATCAAGCTGTTGGGGAGGGCGAGTTGGCTTGTGTTGGACAGAACGTTTAAGTTCGTGGCGAGCCTCGTTGAGTCTCTCCGTACATAGGCGCAAGTTTTCATTCGTTTCCAAATCATCGGGTTTCTCTGCCGCCGCTAGCTTTGCCGCGTCATGTTCTGATAGGGTGGCCCAATAGTGCTTCAACTTAGCGATTCGTTTACGAGAGTCGCGGCTATCACGCACGATCGCCTCGTACAACGAGCGGGCCATCCGTTCCAACCGATCCAACTTCTGCTCTGGTGTCATTCCTTGAAAGTGTTCAGGTATTTGGCGAGGAGTTTCCATGACGGCCTTCGCGAATAATGTCAATAAGCGCGTCGAGCCGTTGATCCGTATGAATCTGGGAACGTGCTAGTCTGGCAAACCGTTCTTCATTGTGCATCTGCGCGTCGATCAGAATATCGATCCGCTGACGGAATTCACTACGGGCGCGCAGACCTGCTCTCACCATTATTTGGCAACCCGTTCTAACCGGTCGAGTCTTTGTTCTGATGTCATTCGAGATTCGTTCTCTGGTAGGTTCAACTATGCTTGGCTGATTCCGCAAACCAGTCAAGAGATGGCGAATCATACTCCCCACAAATCTTTACCGAAGTTTTTGCAGTGGAAGTAATGCTCCCTGGGAAACGGGCCTTGACTGAAAATGGAATCGCTACCGAACCCACGTTAATGTCGCACGCGCAGACAAACGGCTCGAAAGAACCTCTTCCGAGCCGTTTCATTTGATTTGGTCTCAGCTGTCTTGGTTTTTCGTGTCCAGAGGGCCGGGCGATTTCAACGCAGCACGGCGCGTATGCCAACGAGAATGAGATAACCTATCGCCAGCACAACTGCGAGCTTGATAACCAGAACGGCGATGCCGAACAGAATCTTAATAATGCCAAGCGTAATGCCGGCTGCGGTAAGTACAATGGGAATGCCAACGGCGATCACAAAGATCGCGAGAAGGATGATGCCAACTATTCTCAGGACGTCTGCTGCTTCTTTCATTTCTTCACTCCAACTCCTCTGCCGGTGGCCCTCAATATTCTGTCGCTTCTTTCAGCCTGCCTGACTATACGAAAACGGTTTGCCTCGCGTTCCATTAAGATAACTCGTGATTTTGCGCCGTAAATCCGACCATCCCAGCCAGTCGCGTGTTGTACGAGTTTGGGGGATAATTGTTCCATAACCCTTGAGCTATGCCGTATCCGACTCCACGAAATCTGTTTAGTAAATCTCCTGCGCCCGAGACCGGTGACCCCTCGGCGCCATTGGCTGAGCGCATGCGCCCGCAGACGCTCGCGGAATTTGTCGGGCAGGATCATCTCGTCGGCGAGGGCAGGATACTGCGCCGCCTGCTGGACGGCTCGTCGAGTCTGCCGTCCTTGATTCTTTGGGGAGCTCCGGGAACCGGCAAGACGACGATGGCCCGGCTGCTGGCGGAAAAGACTGAAGCTCGCTTCATTGCGCTATCGGCTGTTTTCTCCGGAGTTAAAGATTTGCGTGCCGCTATTGCCGAGGCCCAGCAGGAACGGAAGTTTGGCACACGCACAATTCTTTTCATCGATGAGATCCATCGCTTCAACAAAGGCCAGCAGGACGCCCTACTTCACGCCGTGGAGAATGGCACGTTAACGTTGATTGGAGCAACCACCGAGAATCCTTCTTTTGAAGTTACCGGGGCGCTTCTCTCCCGCTGCCGCGTATTGCTGCTAAACCCGCTGAGCGAAACTGAAGTGAAAACGATTCTCCAGCGAGCACTGGACGACGACGTACGAGGACTGGCCCACCTTAAGCCGAAATTGTCCGAGACGGTGTTGGAGCGAATGGCAAATTCGTCGGCCGGAGATGCGCGGGTGGCGTTGACGGCCCTCGAGGCGGCTGTCGAGTCAACGCAGCCTGACAAGAACGGCGAACGTCACGTCCCGCTGGAGACAATTATCGAGGCGATGGGTCGGGCTCATTATGCCTACGACAAGGGCGGTGAGGACCACTACAATCTAGTTTCGGCCCTCATAAAATCATTGCGCAATTCTGACGCGGACGCCGGGCTTTATTGGCTTGCGCGGCTAATTGAGGGAGGCGCCGATCCAATATTCATTGCCCGGCGACTCTGCATACTCGCCTCCGAAGATATCGGTCTGGCTGACCCGCAGGCGATGGTGCAGGCAGCGGCTGCGGCCGATATCGTTCAACTCATTGGCCTGCCCGAAGGTTTGTTCCCACTGTCCCAGGCGACAATCTATCTTGCCAAAGCTCCTAAATCGAATGCAGTGAAACGTGCATACCATGCAGCCATGGCTGACGCTGCGGAAACATCGCGCGAGCCCGTGCCGCTACACTTACGCAATGCCGTTACACCCCTGATGAAGCATGTCGGTTACGGCGAGGGCTATCGCTATGTTCATAGTGATCCTAAAGCGAGGGATGAGATGATCTGTTTACCGGAGACGCTGCGCGGGCGTAAATATTTTGAGGAAGATTCGTGAAGGATTGCAAAGACAAACATTTCCCATTTGTCATTCGCAGATTCAATTTGGAAGTGCAACAGATTGTTGTTTGCGAATTCAATTTCACTTGCAGGGCTTAATTTGCGTTCGTTAGAGTGGAGGCTTCATGTGATTCGTGTAGGTTCGTGTTATTCGGGGATAGCATTTTTCGATCTACAAGGCCCGATCCAACGAAATACACTAAGCACCACGAAAATGACTAATGATCAATGTCAAATGACAACTGATAAATCTTCGGTTCAACCTCTTTAATAAACATTGCCTAGTCACCGCCAATCAACAACCCTTACTAGATGACCCCGAAGACTAAAAAGGAGTTGGCCTTTCTGCATGAGCTTTTCGTCGCCACCGATTGGGGCGAACGGTTTGCCGAATTATTTGACGAACACGTAACTCTTCCCCGAGAGGGCCGTGTTCTTTATCTCGCTTCTGGTACCGGCGGACACTCGATCGCGCTGCAGGAGCGGTGCAGCCAGGCGCTTGAATTTCTTTCGACAGATGAGAACGAAGAATGTGTGGAATTAGCGCGGGCGAAGGCTACGGCGCTAAAGGACAGTGCGGAATTTAAACGCGAGCAGGTGGATTCATTAACACTGCCTAATAATCGATACACCGTCGTGATTGGCGACGGCTCTCTCATAACGAGTCAAAGAATTCCGGGGATGTTAAAGGAGATGACTCGAGTTGCCATGCCAGGTGGATTGGTGGCTTTGAGTCTTCCTACGTTTTCCAGTTTTGGCGAGTTCTTTTCCATCTATTGGGAAGCCCTGCATAACTGCGGCTTGCTCGACCACGAATCTGACGTGGAGAAGCTGATCATAACGCTGCCTTCGGTTACGGCGGTCGAGGACATGGCTGAACGCTCTGGTCTCGAGGAGATCGAAAGCTGGACGACAATCGAAGAGTTTGATTACGACTCGGGCGAGCAGTTTCTCAATTCACCACTAATCTCAGACTTCCTAATGCGTAACTGGTTGGAAAGCCTCCCGGAAGCATCCCACGATCGAGTTTCAGGAGAAATCGAGCGTTTGATAAACGAGGATAGGCACCAGGCCGAATTCGCACTTTCTGTAAAGGCGACGCTGGTAGTGGGCAGGAAGGGGATAATCCAGTGATTCGTGAAGGCGTGCGGAGCGTGATTACGAATTCGCGTCTTTGATTTCCTTTTGCGCTTCCTTCTCCCCTTCATCCAAACCTTCTTTGAAGGCGCGCTTGCTTTGGCCCAACGACTTTGCTAATTGCGGCAAACGAGTCGCGCCAAATAGCAGGAAAATGACAACTGCAATCACCAGAAGTTCAGGTGTACCCAATCCTCCGATTGCTAAAACAGGTTCATTCATAACTTCCTCTTTTCCTGAGATACCAAGAAACGACAAACGAGAGATCGGTCATCACTCGCCATTATTAGATTCGTAGAATAAATACTTTCGCCAGGTTTCATCCGCACGGCCGAGATAGCGCATGATTTGACGATTCACATGGAGCGAGAAGCCGCGCGGCCGTCGCAGAAGGTGCATGCCGGATTCCTCCGGAGTGCGATTACCTTTGCGGTGATTACACTTCTTGCAACAGGCAACCAGATTATCCCAGGCCGACTCCCCTCCCCGCGAACGCGGCAGCACGTGATCCAATGTTAATTCAGAGGGTGGATACTGTCGCCCGCAATACTGGCAGGTCGAGTGGTCCCGCAACAAAATATTTTTGCGTGAAAGCGAACGCCGCTCGAAAGGAATGTGGATATACTCCGTTAGCCTGATAACTGACGGTGCATGAATCGTGAGCTTGGCGGAATGAAGCATGTGGCCGTTATGCTCCTCCACGCGGGCCACGCCTTTAAAGATCATCACCACTGCGCGCCTTTCGTTGCACACATTTATTGGCTCAAACGAGGCATTTAACACTAAGACTCGGCCAGTCATATAGAGCCCGATAGTACGCGAGCGCGTCGGAATGTGTCAAAATCCTTTCAACCAGGGGCATCCGCCGCACTCGAAACTGCCCACCGCAACCCTCGATTGGCTTAACGATTGATCAGGTGGCGCCGTGCTTCGCTCAACCTTGCTGGCCGCTCAGGGCTTTTCCGGAAGCTCCGAATTGGTCAGTCGCGTCCACCAAAGCATCAACAATTCCAGGCTCGCTAATGGAGTGACCGGCATCGGGGATGATGCGCAGATCTGCTTCCGGCCAGGCTCGGTGAAGATCCCAGGCGCTGGTCATGGGACAGACAACGTCGTAACGTCCCTGGGCGATGATCGCAGGAATGTGGCGAATCGATTCGATATTTTCAACCAGATAGTTGTCCGTCGGGAAAAAACAATTGTTCATGAAGTAGTGGCATTCGATGCGCGCGAAGGCAAGGGCGAATTGCGTGTCGGCAAACCGCTCAATTGACTTGGCGTCAAACAGGAGCTTGGAAGTGCTGCCTTCCCAAATGCTCCAGGCGCGCGCCGCTTCTATGCGAGCTGCCTCGTCATCGCTGGTAAGCCGGCGATAATAAGCGCGCATCATATCGTCGCGCTCATCCTCAGGGATGACTCTCAAGTACTCCTCCCACACATCGGCAAAAATCCAACTCGCGCCTTCCTGATAAAACCAACGAATCTCCCTGGGCCGGCAAAGAAAAATTCCCCGCAGCACAAGTTCAGTGACTCGCTCAGGATGTTTTTCTGAGTAGGCAAGAGCCAGCGTGCTTCCCCAGGAGCCACCAAACACCAGCCAGCGTTCGATGCCAAAGTGTTCGCGTAGGCGTTCGATATCGGCCACCAGGTCCCAGGTCGTGTTCTCTTCGAGCGTTGCATGCGGCGTGCTTTTGCCGGCGCCACGTTGATCAAAAAGAACCACTCGATAGATTTTCGGATCAAAGTAGCGGCGATAGTCGAGGGTCAGACCGCCTCCGGGTCCGCCATGCAAGAACACCGCCGGCTTCCCCTGCGGATTACCTACCTGCTCATAATAGAGTTCATGAATTGGAGAGACCTTGAGTCTTCCAGTGTCAAAAGGCTCAATCGGTGGATATAGTGTCTTCATAGGCAGCATGATACGTATTCTGAGTCACTAATTACCAACTGGCTCAAGATGATGAGAACTCCGAAGGGAACTTTGTAGATGGGTTCCCGTAATTGTGGCTGCCCACGCAACGGATCACATTACCCGATGGTCGTTGGTAGTGGGTCCACAAATTCAGAGCCGGGAGCGATAGCGACCGGTTTCAACGTGCGGACGGATAATTGGTTTGGTATCAAGCGACTCCAGCCGGCTAATTTTCTAAAGGATCATCCGGTCGCTATCGCTCCCGGCTCTGAATTCGTCGACACAAGGCGAGACCTTTCACCTTTTGTGTTAAGTCCGCAGCAGCGAATGTTTCAATTATTTCTTGAGACCCAAAGACTTTGGCAGCGAGGCGATTAATACCGTACCGGTCTAGCCAGCGTCAGCACAAATACCTCAGCCGCTCCCGCCGATGATAAAGCGGACGCGCACGCAGACACAGTTGCCCCTGTCGTAAAGACATCGTCTATCAGCAGCACGCGTTCACCGGCAATCAAAGCCGGGTGGATAACCTGAAATGCTCTTTCGACCGTCTTCCGTCGATCCTTCGCATCCATGCCAGCCCGATGCCGCTCGGTGTGACTGGTGCGAACCAGACTTACTTCGTCAAGGGGAATCAGCGTACGCATTGATAACGCACGGCCGAGCAAGCGAGCCTGATTAAAGCCACGCTCCTTCTCCCGCTCCGCATGCAACGGCACCGGCACTATTAGCGTCGCCTCGCGCAAAGGTGGCCGTCGCTGTGTTTCAACCAACAAATCTATCAGCTTGCGACAAACATATGGCTCTCGTTTAAGCGAAAGCACCGACGCCCGCAAGCCGCCTTCGTAAACACCACAGGCGCGTGCCGCTGTGAAAGTCTCGAGCTCACAGCTCCGACAGCGAACCTGTTCAAGTTGTTCCTTTGGAATCGATGCCTCGGTGGGTCGCCCACACTTATAACAACAGCTTGACGACTCGCTAAAGACACGAGTTTGTTGCCAACAGCTCGCGCAAGCCACGCCGTAAGCGCGCGCCTCAACGCTGCCATTGCAGACCGCACATGACTGTGGGTAGACCAGCGCCAGAAGAGCGTCGTAAGCGAGATTCGTGGCTTGATTAAGGTTCATCACCAAAGACGAACGGCCCCCGGGAATCCTTAACCCGGGGGCCGTAATTATGTCAGCAAACAAGCTGCCGTCCTATTCCTCGTCTTCGATCAACATCCCGCGCTCGTGCAGGTCCTGACAACGCACACAGTGACGAGCCCAGGGCACCGCCTCCAGTCTCTTCTCCGGCAATGCCTGACCGCAGCGAACGCATTTGCCATAACCGCTGTCGTCCATCCTCTCCAACGCTTCGTCGATGAGATTAAGCATCTGCCGATCATTGTCAGACATGGAAACCAAAAGTTCCTTGGTATAGGCATTCGCCGCCATGTCTGCCGGATCTTGCGTGGCTTCAGAATCGCGCTCGCGACTATACAACTCCGCTTGTTGCACCTGGCCCACCAGGCTTTCCCGGCGATCCAAAAGTTTGTCTCGAAAAACTCTAACCCTTCTTTTATCCATTATGCGTCACTTCCTCCAACCCACTTGGTACTGCCAATGATAAATGCATTCGTTTAGGCTTCACTTCTGATAAGGCAAACCATGAATGATCGTGTAAGCCCGGTAAAGTTGTTCCAGCAATACTAACCGCGCCATCTCGTGCGTCAGTGTCAATCGCGAAAGACTCCAGCGTTTGCTTACGCGAGCTGCTAGCTCAGCAGATACTCCGCTGGGCCCCCCGATGATGAATGCCACTTCCTTCGTGCCGTTGTTCTGCCAGTTCTTTATCTCTTCAGCCAATTGCATTGACGTCCATTCAACGCCCTCGGGATCCAGCAACACATTGATGGCGCCCTCATGCAGCCCGTCTGAGATGCGCTTCGAATCCCTATCGATGCCCGTACGCTTCTCCGCCCCTGAGCTTTCCCGCAACTCAGTAATCTCACATTTGGTGAAGTGCGAAAGTCGTTTGAAATAGTCACCTATTAATTCCTTCAGGTGAGCGTCTCTCGTCCTGCCTGTCCAAATCACTCGGACCCGCATCGCTTTCCGCTTCGTCCCTTTTCTTCCGGCGCGCCAGCTTCTCGTAGAGATTCTTTCTGCTTATTCCGAGCACGCGCGCGGCCTGCGTCTTATTTCCTTTGCTGGCTTCGAGAATATCAGCCACATACTCTGCCTCAACTTCCGCAAGCGATAACGGCTGTTCGCGCCGGCGCTTTATCAATACTGCCGCACGAATTGAGTCGGGCAGGTCGCCAACTTCGACGCGCTTGCCCGTTGACAGGATCACGGCGCGCTCAATCGTATTCGCCAGTTCCCTTACGTTACCGGGAAACTCGTACGCTCGCAGCAGCGTTAACGCATCTGGTGAGACGTCGTTTGTTTCGCGCCCATGTTTACGAGCGAACGACGCTGCAAATTTTTGGGCGAGTTCTTCAAGATCTTCCGTGCGCTCGCGCAACGGAGGAACCTTGATGTTCACCACATTCAGCCGGTAATAAAGATCTTCGCGGAAGTCTTGACGCCCAACGGCGTCGTCCAGATCGACATTGGTTAATGCTATCAACCGCGCATCCACCTTGATGGTGCGCCGGCCGCCGAGTCGTTCAAATTCTCTCGTTTCGATCACCCGCAAAAGCTTCGCCTGAGAATCTCTCGACAGATAAGCGATCTCGTCCAGCACGAGTGTGCCCTGATGCGCGGCCTCGAGACGCCCCGGCTTTTCTTCACTGGCCCCGGTGAAGGCGCCGCGGTCGTAACCAAAGAGCTCTGCTTCCAAGAGACTTCCCGGCAGGGTAGCGCAATCAATCTTTACAAATGCGTGTGCGCCGCGCTTCGACTTTAAGTGGACGTGGAAAGCGAGCAAATCTTTGCCCACGCCCGACTCCCCCGTAATCAGCACATTCGCATCGGTGGTCGCCACTCGCTCGGCGAGGCGAAGAGCCTCGCGCATCGCTTCTGAGTGCGCCACCAGATCGTTCACGATTCGCTTCTCAAAGAACTACCGGCCACGTCGCCGAATCCCGCGGGGAGTGCAACCCGTTTGGATTCACGCCAAAGCCGCTCTAGGTCGTAAAACTTGCGTGCCTTTTCGTCAAACACGTGCAAGATGAAATCGCCGTAATCGAGCAGAATCCACTCCGCAGCCTTGTAGCCTTCAACGCGCGCAGCGGGTGAGCCTGCTTTTTTAAGAGTCTCAAACACTCCGTCGGATATCGCCTGTACCTGGCGTTCGTTTGATCCACTGGCGATGACAAAGTAGTCGGTGAAACTGGCGATCTCACGTAAGTCCAGTACGACGATGTCAATCGCCTTCTTCTCGCTGGCTGCGCTGATGGCCGTAATTAATCTCTCATCAAGCTCGTCTACTCCGGCGCTAGTCGGTTCGGTCTTAAGTTGTAAATGCCCGCTCGTTTCCGGGTGCAAGGATTGCTCCTTGGCAGTTGAATTATGCTTCATTCGTATTTCTATAGAGCCTGTACTTTCTTATGTAATTAGCCACAGCCAACGGTACTAACCGCTCCAGTTCATTAGTTCGATCTTCCCGCGCCGCCTGACGCACCTTGGTTGCTGAAACATCGACCATCACCGCATCCGAAATAAAAACTCGTTTGTGATCTTCCGCTTTGATGGCGGCCACTTCATCCTTGGCTAACCCGCGAGCATCAACAACAACCGCGCCTTTTCCCCACGGGTGTTTTGTTGAAACCTCATGGCCCGGTCTGGTGACAACGATTAGGTCCGCCAGGTCCATCAGCCGCTGCCATTCTCGCCAGGTCGTAATCTCCTCCCAGGAATCCGCTCCCATCACGAAAAACAGCTCAGCCACATCTTCGAAACGCGCGCTAAAATGTGTCAACGTATCAACCGTATACTGTCGCTCAGGCCTATCGAGTTCAAAGCTGGAGACGCAAAGCCGCTCGTCGTCCTGAGTGGCCAAAGTCAACATCGCGTAACGATGAAGGCCGGCTGAGACTTCCCGATCCTGTTTGTGCGGAGCAACCCGTGCCGGCACAAATAAGAATTGATCGATCTCAAACAACTCGGTGACGCGCCTGGCAATTTGAAGATGGCCCGAATGAACCGGATCAAACGTGCCTCCGTAGATCGCAATACGCTTTCGCTGATCCATCTTCGTAGGACAGACATCGTTGTCTGTTCCCCGCTTAAGCCTCGATCTCAAGCTCCCAAACTGGAAATTACATTGCCAGCTCGATCGTCTCCGGATGTTTATTCGCTTCGCGAAGCTCGTCGAGTTTTGCAGCCACTGCCAGTATCAGGTCCTTAGTTCCTCTGTTTGCGACCGAGGAAATCGCGTAAAACGGCAGACCATCCTTCATCGCCTGGCTACGTAAAGCTTCCAACCTTTCCGGATCGTCCAGCGCGTCAATCTTCGTGGCAACTACTATCTGAGGCCTGTTTGCCAACTCAGGGTTATAGGCTCGTAGTTCTCGATTCACAGTCAGATAGTCGCTCACCGGATCTCGCCCGGAGATTGAAGAAACATCCACGAGATGAAGAAGCAGTTTCGTACGCTCGACATGCCGCAAAAAGCGATGGCCCAAACCTGCGCCCTCGTGCGCACCCTCTATCAGACCCGGAATATCAGCGACCACAAAAGTTCGAAAATCGCCAAGATCTACGACGCCCAGATGCGGCTCAAGGGTCGTAAAGGGGTAGTCGGCAATTTTGGGCTTCGCGGCTGAAATTGTAGAGATCAGTGTCGACTTTCCCGCATTGGGAAACCCTACCAGGCCAACGTCAGCCAACAATTTCAACTCGAGCTGAAGTTCGCGTTCTTCACCCTCGCTCCCGCTTTGGTGATAACGTGGCGCCCGGTTAGTTGACGTTGCAAAACGCGCATTGCCAAAACCTCCGCGCCCGCCCTTCGCTGCCAGCCAGCGCGCTCCATCAGTAGCAAGATCCTGCAAAAACTCTCCCGACGCGCTATCAAAGATCTGAGTACCAACCGGAACCTTGATCGTTAAGTCTTCACCTTCCCGGCCGGAACAATTCGATCCCTCTCCGTGCCTGCCTCGCTCAGCAACGTGTTCCGGGTTGTAGCGCAGATGAAGCAAAGTATTGAGTGAAGCATCAGCTACAATCCAAACGTCGCCACCGCGTCCGCCATCACCGCCTGAAGGGCCCCCGCGCGGAACAAATTTCTCTCTGCGAAACGCGGTTACCCCGTTGCCTCCGTTGCCCCCATGGATTCGTATTTTCGCGCGATCAATAAACATCTAAATCGAAAGCGACGCCGGAAGCTAAGTGGTTGGCTTGGCTCAGGCGTCGCGGTTAACGGTGTTTCGTTTGCACAGTCTATGCTGAGGATGCCTGCTCCTGTGGGTATACGCTAATAAACTTCCCGGTGCGTCCTTTGTCTTCAAACTTCACCACGCCGTCTACCAACGCGAAAAGCGTGTCATCCTTACCGCGGCCGACGTTTTTTCCTGGCTTCCATTTGGTGCCGCGCTGGCGCGCAATGATGTTGCCGCCGAGAACGCTCTCGCCGCCAAATTTCTTAAGTCCCAGTCGCTGAGACTGCGAGTCGCGTCCGTTACGAGACGAACCGACACCCTTCTTGTGAGCCATGAACCAACTCCCTTTCGAGGAGTCAGAATTCAGGAGACAGAATTCAGAATAGGAGTTTTCAAGTTCCTACTGACTACTGACCACTGACTACTGACAACTCCTAGCCTATCGAATCGATCGTGATCGTCGTGTATCCCTGGCGGTGACCCTGTTTGCGCTTGTAGTGTTTGCGACGTTTCTTTTTGAACACCACAATCTTTGCACCGCGGCCATGGTCAACTACCGTTGCTGAAACTTTCGCGGCGCCAACCACCGGCCCGTCCGAATCGGAACCATCTCCCGCAGTCAGTAGCGCGTCCAGCTCTATTGACTTGCCGGCTTCGGCCTCTACTGAGGGAATGCGAACCGTACTTCCCTTTTCAACGACAAATTGCTTGCCGCCCGTTTTGATGACTGCGTATCCCATGGCTTTACCTCTCAGACGGCACCATCCGCCATACAAAAGTCGAATATTATAGGCGGCTATTTATGAAACAGCAACCGCTCGCGGACAAACGCGGAAGAACTAGACGCCACCTTGGGTTTTGGCTGTTTTTGCGCCGTTTTGCGCCAAAAAATACTCCATGAAACTTGTAGAAATGTCGCCCGCGCGAAACTTCGGATCATCCATGATTTTTAGGTGAAGCGGGATGGTCGTTTTGATGCCTTCGATCACCATTGCCTCCAAAGCCCGCTTCATGCGCGCAATTGCAAGGTCACGTGTTCGCGCATGGGTTATCACCTTCGCGATCATCGAATCGTAAAACGGCGGTACGCGGTAGCCTGAATAGACGTAAGTGTCCACACGAACGCCGGGACCGCCCGGCAAGTTGAACGCAGTAATAACCCCCGGGGACGGCGCAAAGGTTTCGGGGTTCTCGGCATTGATTCTACACTCGAGCGCATGACCCACGATCATCAGGTCGTCCTGGGTGTAACCAAGCCGTTCCCCTTCGGCAATCCTGATCTGATTTCGCACAATGTCAGCCAGCGTCACCATCTCCGTAACGGGATGCTCGACTTGAATGCGCGTGTTCATTTCCATGAAATAAAATTTGTTGTCCTGGTCCAGCAAAAACTCCACCGTGCCCGCGCTGGCGTAGCCCAGCTTTTTACACGCAGCCACGGCCGCGTCGCCCATCTGTTTACGCAGCTCCGGCGACAGGACCGGCGATGGCGCTTCTTCCAACAGCTTCTGGTGTCGTCGCTGAATCGAACATTCACGTTCGCCCAGGTGAATGCAGTCGCCATACTCATCCGCCAAAACCTGAATCTCGATATGACGGGGATTCTGGATATAGCGCTCGATGTAAACGCTGCCGTCCTTGAAGGCAGCCGCCGCTTCGGTTGATGCTGTTTCCAGCGCTTTGCCCAATTCGTCTTCGGTGTGGACGATGCGCATGCCGCGGCCACCGCCACCTGCGGATGCTTTGACGATCACGGGATAACCAAGCTCACGGGCTATCTTTAAACCATCCGCTTCAGAAGTAACCGGGTCAGAACTTCCGGGGAGCACGGGCAAGCCCGCTTCAGTCATGGCTCGCCGCGCTTCGACTTTATCGCCCATCAAACGAATGATGCCTGAGGGCGGGCCGATAAACTTTATGTTGCAAGCGGCGCAAATCTCAGCGAAGTAGGAAGACTCGGCCAGGAAACCATACCCGGGATGAATCGCATCGACGTTGAAGATCTCTGCGGTGCTGATGATTGCGGGAATATTCAGATAACTCTGGGCAGAAGGAGCGGGACCGATGCAGGCAGCTTCGTCAGCAAAGCGCACGTGCAAAGAGTCTCGATCGACGTCGCTATGAACCGCAACTGTGCGGATGCCCATCTCTTTGCACGTCCAAATAATGCGACAGGCGATCTCACCGCGATTCGCGATCAGGATCTTTTTAAACTTTCTTATCTCGGGTGGCATTCGTAGTCCAAAGTCTCAAAGTCAAAGTCCAAAGTCCTTTTAGTCCGGATGGACTTGGGACCTTGGACTTTGGAAATTGGACTATTGCTTAATTCCGAACAGCGGTTGTCCGTACTCGACCGGCTGGCCATTTTCGACGTAAATCTTAACGACCTCGCCACTCGTTTCAGCTTGAATCTCGTTCATAAGCTTCATAGCCTCGATGATACAGACGACCGAATCAGGTTGTACCGTGCTGCCGATCTTCACAAACGATTCGGCGCTAGGCGACGCGGCCCGGTAGAAGGTACCGACGATTGGCGAAGGGATTATATGAAGGTTCTGATCTTCCGAAGCCGTAGCTTGTGCCTTCGATCCTGGATGAGCGGGGGCGGATGTGGTTGAAACTCTGGTCTCAGAGGAGGTAGTCGCATTCTGGGCGGATGTCTGGGGCGACGTTGCCTCGCCGGCTGGAACCGACTCGCCTCCGCGCCGAAAGCGCACGTGAAAACCTTCGCGCTCCAACTCGAACTCGGTGAATTCGTTCTCTCGAATCAATTGCACCAGCTCGCGCAGCTCATTCATATTCACAGAGACGTCGGTGCCGGTAGCGCGAGTGCGACGACGCCGGCCTCGCGTCACCTCGATCGCGCCTTCGCCTTCCGCCAGCAGCTCATCTCCAGCCTTTTGAATTTCCTGATCGTTCATCTTTTTCGCGGGTTCCATCTCGCGAGATCCTCGCCGCCATCAAAAGTGTTTAGCCCCAATGGACTCGGTGGTTACTGCCGGCAGTCAATTGGGGCAAATCCGACCGAGTGCGCTCCAGGGCATTCGGTGACAAGTACTCGTTTAAGAACTATTGCTCTTTGGCTGATTCCGATTCCGCAGGTTTCGCGCTTTCGGCGGTTGCGGTGTCGGATTCAGTCGATTTCGGTGAAGTCTTCACGGCATCAGCTGTCGACTTGTCAGCCGCTTCGGCGCGTTCAGCCTTCGGCGTTGATCCCTTCTTCTTCTTGGGGCCTGCCGTCTTTCGTTTCTTCGCCGCTTCCAACGCCTCACGCTCGCTTTGATTATCGACGAGCTCAATGATAGCAAGCTCGGCGTTATCTCCCGCCCGATGCCCAAGCTTCAGGATTCGAGTGTAACCACCCGGACGATCCTTGTAACGTTCGCCCAGTTCATCAAACAAACGTTTCAACGCTGCCATTCCTGCGGTGCGCGGGGGCCGAAGTTGGCCGCGTTTTCCAGTCAAAGCAGACTGTTGCATGTTGCCCGCATGGAAAAATCCCGCCGCCTGGCGGCGCAGGTGCAGTGCACGCGGAGCCGCATCGTCGCCTTCAAGGTGAACAGCTTTGCGCGAGAGCGTGATTGCGCGCTCGACAAAGGGCCTTAACTCTTTTGCTTTCGGCAGCGTGGTAACGATGCGCTCGTCGCGAGAATTGATCAACGAGACTGCGAGATTGCGAAGCATAGACATGCGATGTTCGCTGGTACGGCCAAGTTTTCGATGTGCTTTTAAGTGTCGCATGACTGTACCTGTTTATTCTTCGTCGCCCTCGAAGTCGCTTAGATCGGCGCCATCGCGACCTCCGGTACCAGGAATTGGATTGCCTTGTTCGTCAAACTCCATCCCGAAGTCCAGTCCCATGCCGTTGAGAATCTCTTTGATTTCGTTCAAAGACTTCTTGCCGAAATTCTTCGTAGCGAGCATTTCGCGCTCGCTGCGCTGGACCAGGTCGCGAATAGTCCTGATATCGGCATTCTTCAGGCAATTATACGAACGCACCGAGAGCTCAAGTTCATCGACCGAACGATCGAGTTGGTCGTTACGCGGCAACGGTGGCCGCTCAATCTTCGAATAAGCGAAGTCATCGGTGTCTTCTTCGAAGTTGATGAAGATTGACATGTGATCTTTGATCAGTTTTGCCGCCAATCCGATTGAGTCCTCGGGTTTCACCGAACCGTCGGTCCAAACCTCGATAGTGAGTTTGTCGAATTCGGTGTTTTGCCCCAGCCGCGCAGCCTCAACCGTGTAGTTGACCTTCTTAACTGGGGTGTGAACCGAGTCAATAGGTATGTAGCCCAGCGAAAGGTCTTCGTCAAAGTTTCGATCCGCCGAGACGTAACCTCGCCCGCGCTTGAGCCGCATCTCAATCCTTAATGAGCCACCCTCGCTGACTGTGGCAATATGAACCGCGTCGTCCAGAATCTCCACATCAGCGTCCGCCTCGATATCGGCGGCGGTTACCTCGCCTGCGGAGTCTTTCGAAATTCTGAGAGTCTTTGACTCGTTACCGTGAAGCTTAAAGGGCACCTGTTTCAAATTCAGGATAACGTCGGTAGCGTCTTCGACTACGCCCTTTATTGATGAGAATTCGTGCTCTACCCCGTCAATCTTAACGGCCGTAACCGCTGCTCCCTCAATCGACGATAGCAGGGCCCGGCGCAGCGAATTACCAACAGTCGTGCCGAAGCCACGCTCGAAAGGTTGCGCTGAGAAACGACCGTAGCGTTCGGTAAGTGTTTCAGAGTCCGCAGCCAGACGACGAGGCATTTGAAAGCCGGTCCAGAGATTATTTTGGTCCATAGCCATAGCGTTTTTTGGTCCCGATCTAGAAAAGCTGTTAGCCGCGGAGCTGCGTGATGTACGCAGCTCTCGCGGTTTGTAAATTACTTACTATAAAGTTCAACGATAAGTTGTTCGTTGATTGAACGATCAATGTCCTCACGTGCCGGCAGACCGCTTATACGCGCTGACATCTCGCCGCCGTCCTGCGAGATCCAGGACGGGCGTCCGCGCCCGGACGCAGTTTGCCATGCGCTCTCGATATGCGGATTCTTCCGGCTTCCCTCCTTGATGCTGATCGCCTCACCGGCTCTCACTTGATACGAGGGAATGTCTACCTTGCGTCCGTTTACCAGAACGTGTCCATGGTTGACTAATTGACGAGCTTGTCGCCGAGAGGTTGAAAACCCGGCGCGGTACACTGCGTTATCCAGACGCCGCTCAAGCAGAAACAACAGGTTTTCACCTGTGATTCCCTTCATGCGCGCGGCGCGCTCGAAATAGTTACGGAATTGTCCCTCAAGAATGAAGTAAATGCGTTTGACTTTCTGCTTCTCGCGCAACTGCTGGCCGTAGCCGACCAGCGCCTTGCCGCGACGCATGGAGTTGCCATGTTGTCCGGGCGGCTGTGTGCCGCGCTTTTCGATCGGACAAGAAGGCTTGTAGCACCTGTCACCCTTGAGAAAAAGCTTTGCGCCTTCGCGGCGGCACAACCGGCACACCGCATCTCTATACCTAGCCAACTGTTTCTGCCTCCAGTCTAAATTCGACGGAAAAGTTTACAGGCTACCAACATTTTAGATCTGAGATCCGAAATCTGAGATTTGAGATCCTGAAATCTTAAATCTTGTTCGTTTAGCCCTTCATCCTTTAGGTTGTTGAATCAATACTTTCAAATCCAGGATCCGAGATCTAAATCTCAGATCTCAAAATCCCTAAACTCTGCGACGCTTCGGCGGCCGGCAGCCATTGTGCGGTATCGGCGTCGTATCGCGGATTGTCGTCACTCTGATGCCTGCATTGGCAATCGCTCGAATGGCCGACTCGCGACCGCCTCCTGGCCCTTTAACGCGCACCTCACACTGCTGCATCCCTGCTTCGTGTGCTTTCTTGGCGGCTTCATAAGCTGCCTGTTGCGCTGCAAACGGTGTCCCTTTGCGCGAACCGCGAAAGCCGCGCGCGCCGGCGGAAGATTGCGCGATCAGGTTACCCTCGAGGTCGGTAATCGAGATCATTGTGTTATTGAACGAAGCAGCCACATGTGCAATTCCCACGGGCACATTCTTCTTCTCTTTCTTCCGAAAAACCTTTTTCTTGCCAGTCGCTTTTGCCATAACTTTGTCAGTAGTTCGTCGTCAGTGTCCGTGCTATTTCTTACCAGGCGCTTTCTTCTTAGCGATGGTTGCGCGTCTCGGTCCTTTGCGCGTACGGGCGTTGGTATGTGTTCGCTGACCGCGCACCGGTAGCGCGCGACGATGCCGCAGACCGCGATAGCAGCCAATGTCCATCAACCGCTTGATGTCCATCTGGATGCGCTTACGCAGGTCGCCTTCAATTTCACCTTGCGCTTCGAGGATCGCCCTGATGCGGCTCAGCTCATCCTCATTCAGGTCGCTGACGCGGCTATTAAGGTTCACGCCGGCCTCGTTCAAAATTGAACTCGCCCGCGAACGGCCAATGCCGTAGATATAGGTCAGTCCGACCTCGGCTCGTTTGTGCGGTGGAAGATCGACGCCAGCTACGCGTGCCATGTTTAGTAAATACTCTCCAGTTTAGAATGCGATTGCAGGTTCAGAATGTTTACGAACTAACCCTGCCGCTGTTTATGTTTGGGGTTGACACAGATCACTCGCACCACGCCCTTGCGATGGATGATCTTGCAGTTGTCGCACATCTTTTTTACTGAAGCACGGACTTTCATTTAAACAACCCTCAAGCGTCCTGTTTATTATTTATAGCGGTAAGTAATTCGTCCGCGATTCAAATCGTAGGGCGACAACTCAACCAGAACTCGATCACCGGGAAGAATGCGAATGAAATGCTTACGCATCTTTCCTGAGATGTGCGCAAGCACCTGATGTTGGTTGTCCTCCAACTCCACTCGAAACATGGCGTTAGGCAAAGTCTCCAGGACCTTGGCCATAACCTCTATAGCTTCTTCCTTCGCCATATCCTCTCAGCGTAAATTTTGCCTGTACCGACAAACTGCAAATAGTACCATGCTGACCTGCCTTTGCCAAGGCGAGCCAGGTGTTAGGTTTACGCCTTAAACCGAACTGGTAACCAGGGCCTCCGCAGGCCGATTAGCGACGATTTTCGTAAGCACTTCCGGGCCCTCTTCGGTTATTGCAATCGTATGTTCGGAGTGGGCGCTGGGCTTCCCATCCAGCGTTACCACTGTCCAACCGTCTGCCAGAACCTTGGTGTATTGGGTTCCCAGGTTAATCATCGGCTCAACCGCGAAAACGTAGCCTGCTTTGATTTTCGGGCCCTGGCCGCGCTTGCCGTAGTTCGGGATCTGGGGATCCTCGTGCATCCTGCGTCCAATCCCGTGCCCAACATAATCCCGCACGACAGAGTAGCCATGTGACTCGGCGTGATCCTGCACCACCGCACCAATATCTCCCAGGTGTTTACCCGGGCGGCATTCCTCGATTGCCAGATCCAGGCATTCCTGGGTAACACGCACCAGTTCCAGCCAGTCAGAGCTCACCGTGCCCACCGGCACCGTGGTCGCGGTGTCACCAACAAAACCATCCAGGGTCACACCGCAATCGATAGAGAAGATGTCGCCGCTTTTCAATTGATAGTTTGAGGGGAAGCCGTGGACGACCTGCTCATTGACTGAAGCACAAATTGAAAAAGGAAAGCCGTGGTAGCCTTTGAAAGTAGGCAATGCGCCCGCGTCGCGAATCATCTTCTCCGCTGCGCGATCCACTTCAAGGGTTGTCACACCCTCCTTTACCATGGCCCGCAACTCATTAAGAACAAGCCCAACGAGCTGACCCGCCGCTCGCATCTTTTCGAGTTCCTTCTTCGACTTCCCGATAATCATATCTCTATTCGCGACGCCTCCCGCGAAGCTAGCTTATCACTGGTCGCGGGTTACCATCCTCTCAATGTCCTTGTAGATGGCGTCAAGTTCCCTGGCGCCATCGACAACATCAAGTAGATTGGCCGCCCGGTAATAATCGAGCAATGGCCGCGTTTTCTCCTCATAAGTCGCGAGTCGGGCCTGCACCGTCTCGGGATTATCGTCTGCGCGATGATTTAGCTGGGCTTCGGGATGAAGGTCACAGACGTTGTCGACCTTCGCCGGCTTGAAATAGATATTGTAAATTTCGCCGCATATTGGGCAGTTGCGACGCCCAGTCATTCGCTTTGCAAGTAACTCGCGCGGCACTTCAATATCAATCGCCTGAATTCTGTTTCCCTGTTCCACTGCAAGCTTTTCCAGCATGGAAGCTTGTGCCGGGGTCCGGGGAAAGCCATCGAGAATATAACCATCCTTGCAATCATCGCGTGCGGTCCGCTCACGAACGGCACGGATGGTGAGATCATCGGGCACAAGCTTCCCGGCTTCCATCAAAGCTCTGACTTGTTCTGCCAGTGGCGTCTTCTGTTCCTTCAAAGCGCGAAACATGTCGCCGGTTGATATCTGCGGCAAATTCAAGCGCTCTTGAAGCAATCGCGCCTGCGTGCCTTTTCCAGCACCAGGCGCCCCCATCAACACTATGATCTTTGACATGCAGAAAGATGCTGGCTACTAGATGTTCGATGCTAGATAAGCGCCCGACTCACATCTAACACCTGGCATCTGGCATCCGTTTAGGTCCGTCGTCCTCGCAGCCGGCCGCCGCCTCCCAGGAACCCCTCGTAGTTTCTCATGACCAGTTGAGCCTCGATCTGCGCCACTGTATCCATGGCCACGCCCACCAGGATCAGCAGAGACGTGCCACCGAAATAGAACTGATAGCCCATTCCGGTGGGGATCCATGAAAGTCCCGGAGTGCCACTGACAAATGCATCCAGCCAGGTGCCAATCAACGGCAGCCGCGCCACTTTGAACCCACTCAACATAAACTGTGGCACAAAGGCGACCAGGGCAAGGTAAACAGCGCCAACAACCGTCAGTCGCGTAAGAATGCTATTCAGATACTCAGCGGTAGCTTTGCCCGGACGAATACCCGGCATGAACCCGCCATGCTTGCGCAGATTGTCCGCCACCTCTTCCACGTTAAATACGATCGACACGTAGAAGAACGTGAAGAAAACGATCAGGGCCAGGAAGATCAGCTCGTAGTAGGGATCGCTGGCATGGAACGTCTGGAAGAACGTCCAAACCTTCGACCAGGTTGAACCTGCCTGATTAGGATCCGGCGGAAACGCCGCAAACAAGCTCTGTGGCATCGACAGCACTGAAGAGGCAAAGATGACCGGAATCACGCCGCCCATATTGATCTTTAGCGGCATGGTTGTTTGCTGTCCGCCGACAACCTGCCGGCCCACGTGGCGTTTAGCATAACTTACAGGAACTTTGCGACGCGCCGCTTCAACAAAGACGATGAAAGCGATGATCAGTATCATCGCCACAAGCAGCCCGATAACGCCGATCGTTTCCAGCGTGTCGCCGCCACGTACGCGCTCAAAGACCTGCTGTACGCCACTCGGCAGACCGATGACGATGCCCGCAAAAATCAAGAGCGATATTCCGTTTCCGACGCCTCGTTCGGTGATCTGTTCGCCTAACCACATCACGAACATTGTTCCAGTTGTCAGCGTCAACACAGTCGTTAACAGGAACCCCCAGGTTGGAGCGCCCACGCCGTTGACCTGTAACCAATGGGCCACGAAAGATGTTTGAATGGCGGCGAGGCCGACAGTCAAGTATCGGGTCCACTGGTTAATTTTCTTGCGCCCCATCTCGCCTTCTTCCTGCAATTTTTTCAATTGAGGCGAGACGACAGTCATTAACTGCAGAATGATGGAAGCGGTAATGTAAGGAGTGACACCCAGGGCAAAGACAGAGATGGTGCGGAAGTTTCCACCGGAGAACAGATCGAGCACGCCGAGCAATGTTCCGGCGACGTCGTTCCAAACCTGTTCCAGACGCTCCCGGTTGATTCCCGGTGCGCTGATATGCGCGCCCAGGCGGTAGACAGCCAGCATGCCGAGCGTAAACAAAATGCGCCGGCGAAGATCCGGCACATTGAACATGTTGCGAACTGCGGCAAAAAACTTATCCATAGGGTTTCTCGACGGGCGAAGATCTCAATGACTACTTCGATTCAACCACTGTCACTGCGCCGCCGGCTTTCTCAATTTTCTCCCTGGCGCTCTTCGTAAAGCGGTGCGCAGAAATACGTAGCGGCTTCGATAGTTCACCGTTTCCCAGCACCACCACGTCATGCTTTGCTTTCTTGATGATGCCACGATCGTGCAGCAGCTCCGGGGTCACTTCCTCGTCTGCTTTGAAGCCACGGTCGAGCGCTGCCAAACTTACTTCCAGCCAGCGCTTCTTGAAAATATTCGTGAAGCCACGCTTCGGAAGGCGCCGATGCAAAGGCATCTGGCCGCCTTCAAAGCCAATCTTGGCCGAGTAGCCCGAGCGCGATTTTTGGCCTTTTTCTCCTCGGCCCGCTGTCTTGCCTAGTCCCGAACCCGGTCCCCGGCCAACCCGTTTCTTTTTGTGAACCGAACCCTTAGTGGGATGAATTGTATTAAGACTGAGTGCCATCGTTTCTCCCAAAACCATTCCATTTTTCATTTATCATTTAACATCTTTCATTTGTCATTTGGTCGCTTCGTTCAGCGCCGACCACCCGAGGACACCGGTTTGAAATGACAAATGATAAATGTCAAATGAGAAATGGAAAATGGATCTTTTCCCTATTCAACGATCCTCAACAAGTGCGGCACCTTCGCGACTGCACCACGCATTGACGCATTATCCGGCCGCTCAACAATCTGATTCAGCTTTGTTAGACCCAGGCTGCGGACCATCTGTTTATGCGTTTTCGGAGCCGCTATGAAACTTCGGTAATACTGAATACGAATCCGGCCAGCGCCCGTGCCAGCACTGGCGCCTGACGCATTTCGCTCTTCTTTGGCCGTCGCACTCATTGCTTTTCTCGGCATAACACCTCTCAAGTGAAAAATGACAAATGATGAATGAGAAATGAAAAATCTCTTTAGATCTCTTCTACTTGCTTCCCTCTCAACCGCGCCAGCTCCATCGGATCCTTCATCCGGAGCAGCGCATCGAAAGTCGCGCGGACCACATTGTGTGGGTTAGTCGAGCCGAGCACCTTCGTGCGCACGTCGTGCACTCCCACTGCCTGCATAACGGCACGCACAGCGCCTCCGGCGATTACGCCCGTCCCCTGTGAAGCAGGTTTCACCAGCACACGGCCGGCGCCAAACTTTCCAATCAACTGATGCGGGAGCGTGTTTTCGATTAGCGGCACTCTGATCAAATTCTTCTTAGCAGCCTCGACCGCCTTCTTGATGGCGAGTGGCACTTCACGCGCCTTGCCGGTGCCAAAACCTACGTGACCACCTTCATCGCCCACCACCACCAAAGCCGCGAACGACATATTCTTGCCGCCCTTAACTACTTTGGTCACACGATTGATCGAGATGACTTGATCTTTCAGATCAAGGCCCTGTGACGAAATGCGTTGCTTGGGTTGTCTCATTTCTTTTCTTTGCTCTTCTTGCGCGGCTTTTCTTCAGCCGGTGCTTCGGCAACTGGCGCGGCCTCTTCCTCGGCTCGCGCTGCCAGTTCTTCTTTGTTTAGACCGGCCTCGCGGGCCGCGTCAGTCAAGGCCCTGATTCGACCATGGTAGAGATAACCGCCGCGGTCGAATACAACGCTGCTGATGCCCTTTTCGAGGGCGCGTTCAGCAATCGCTTTACCTATTCTGCGGGCCGCATCGATGTTGCCGCCGGTCGAACCGCGCAAGTCCTTTTCAGTAGTCGAAGCGGACACGATGGTTTGACCAAGCTGGTCGTCAACGATCTGGGCGTAGATATGATTTAGGCTGCGATAAACAGCCAGACGCGGCCGCTCGCCGCTGCCTCTGACTTTGCGGCGAATGCGTCTATGAATCGCCTCTCTAACTACTGCTCTGCTCGTGTTTGCCATTGCTTTACTCGTGAATGGTAAATGGTGAATGGTGAATAGGAGAACCACCACTTACCATTTACTGTTTACCATTTACTATTTTCCAGTCTTGCCCGGCTTCAACTTGATCGGCACATCCGCGTACCTGATCCCTTTTCCTTTGTAAGCATCTGGCTTACGCAGCTTGTGCATTTCAGCGGCTACCTGGCCCAGCTTCTGCTTGTCGATGCTGGTCAACGTCAAGGTGGTCTGATACTGCTGAATGCTTCCCTTGGTCGTTAATCGTTCCGCCTTGGCCTCAACTCCCTCTGGCAAAGGAAACTCAATCGGATGCGAATAACCCAGCGAGAAAACAATCTTCTTGCTCTGCACATCAGCCTTATAACCGACACCCACCACGTCCATTTGCCGGCTAAAGCCCTCGGTCACGCCCACAATTGCATTGTTAGCCAATGCGCGCGCCAAGCCATGCAGCGGCGCCAGCTCGTCAGACGTACGCTCGGCTTTCAACTCGTCGCCCTCGAGCTTGAAACTGATGCCTTCAGGTATTGGTGTCTGCAAAGTACCCTTGGGCCCTTTAACGTCGAGCGTTCGCTCGTGAATAGTGACCGAAACGCCCTTAGGTAGCGTGATTATCTTTTTGCCTATGCGCGACATGGTTTTTAACCTTCGGTTAAAAGGATGTTAGAGGCTGGATGCTGGTCGCTTTTCACTAGCATCTGACATCTGACATCTAATATCTGGTCTCAATAGATCTGCGCCAATAGCTCTCCGCCGATGTTTTCCCGGCGAGCCGCTTTTCCGCTCATCAAGCCTTTCGAGGTGGACACAATGTTCACTCCATAACCGCCAAGCACTTTCGGTATCTCACCGGAACCCACGTACACGCGGCGGCCGGGACGCGATACGCGCTCCAAATGCGTAATGGAAGAAGTGCCACGCGCGTCGTAGCGAAGGAAAATTCGAATCGTGCGTTTCAGGCCTTCACCTTTCAACACGAAGTTATTGATGTAACCCTCTTCCTTGAGAATGCGCGCAATCTCCAGCTTCAGCTTCGAAGCCGGAATGTCCGCGCGCGAGTGCTTTGCCGCTATCGCATTGCGGATTCGCGTCAACATATCAGCGATGGGATCAGTCATATTTACTCCAGATGTCAGAGGTCAGATATCAGAGGTCAGTCAGGATCTGAGGACTGACCTCTGACATCTGACTTCTGACTTCTTCTTGCTACCAACTAGACTTAACGACGCCGGGGATTTGACCTTCCAGCGCCAACTGGCGAAAACAGATGCGGCACAAATTAAACTTCCGCAGGTAACCGCGCGCGCGACCACAGCGCTTACAGCGCGTATAGGCGCGTACGGCAAACTTTGGCTTCCGTTCCGATTTCGCAATTAATGATTTCTTTGCCATAACAATCCAGATGTCAGATGTCAGATGTTAGAGGTTAGCTACAGCTATGGGCCAGATGCACTGACATCTGATATCTGACCTCTGACCTCTGTCCTATTGTCGAAAAGGCATTCCTAACCCTTTCAAAAGCGCCCGGGCCTGCTCGTCGTTACGAGCACTGGTGATGATGGTGATATTCATTCCCCGCAGCTTGTCCACCTTGTTGAAATCAATCTCCGGGAAAATCAATTGCTCGCGCACGCCGATTGTGTAATTGCCGCGACCATCGAACGCCTTCGGCGATACGCCGCGAAAATCTCTTACGCGCGGCAGGGCAATCGAAACGAACCGATCCAGAAATTCATACATGCGATCGCCGCGCAGCGTGACCATCACCCCGATCGGCATTCCCTGTCGCAGCTTAAACGAGGCGATCGATTTCTTGGCTTTGGTGATGACAGGTTTTTGACCAGTGATCGTCCGTAACTCCTCGGTCGCAGTGTCCAGTATCTTGGCATTGGCGATAGCCTCACCCATGCCCATGTTCAGGACGACCTTTTTGACACGGGGAATGGCCATGGGATTTTTGATCCCAAACTCCTTGGCGATTGCCGGCCCAACTTCTTTTTGATAACGCTCTTTTAACCGTGCTGCCATCTCAACCTCGTGAACCGTGCTTACTGGTTCTTATTTCTCTATGGAATGTCCGCTGCCCGCAGCGACTCGAGTTTTCGATTTGTCGCTCTCGATCAAATACTTGACACGCGTCGGCTTACCTGACTGCGGATCAATCAACTGCACGTTGGATATGTTGATAAAAGCTTCTTTCTCAATGATCCCGCCGCCCCGATTGCTTTGTGGATTGGCTCGCTGATGCCGCTTAATCACGCCCACACCCTCAACCTTTATCTTGCCCTCCCGCGCCGTTACTTCCAGCACGCGACCACGCTTGCCTTTATCACGACCAGCGATAACCACGACCTGATCATTCTTCTTAATCTTTGAACGCTTTGTACCAGGCATAACTTAGATAACCTCCGGCGCGAGCGAGACGATCTTCATAAAATTCTTATCGCGCAACTCACGCGCTACCGGCCCGAAGACGCGCGTGCCAATCGGCGTTCCGTCTTCCTTAATCAACACGGCGGCATTCTGGTCGAACCGGATGTAGGTGCCGTCTTTTCGTCGCACTTCCTTACGAGTTCGTACAATCACGGCGTCCTGAACGGTGCCCTTCTTAATCGTGCCATCGGGTGACGCTTCTTTTACCGTCACCTTGATCCGATCACCCAGGCTGGCAATTTTGCCGGTTGACCCGCCAATCGGCATGATCATTTCCACTCGTCTGGCGCCTGAATTGTCGGCGACCTCCAATGAGGTCTGCATCTGAATCATGACTACACCTCGGAAATTCGAATCCCGAAATTCGAATTTCGAATTTTCATTTCGCGGCTTTCTGCACTATCTCAATTACTCGCCAGCGTTTTCTCGCCGACATCGGACGCGTCTCCACAATCCGCACCTTATCGCCTATCGTGGCGCCCAGCTCATCGTGGGCCATGAAGGTGGATGTTCGTCGCACATAGCGGCGGTATTTCGTGTGACGCACCAGCCGATCGACGCGAACGACTACCGTTTTCTGCATCTTGTCAGACGTGATCACGCCGACCTTCTGCGAACGGTGCGCGCGCTTGGCGCCGGTGCCGTTCCCGTTAGCGGCGGCTGCGTCACCAGCATTAACTTCTGCGGCGGTGCTCTCTTCTTTATTCTCTTCTGCCATATTTCTCACTTAGTCGCACAGACACTGTGTCCGTGATTAGTTCTTTTCCAGCACAGACGAAAGTCTATGCACTAGCTTGCGTTTGCCTCGCGTTGCCGCGTCAGCGTTTGAATCCGCGCAAGCGACTTCTTCTCTTCGCGAATGCGTTTGACAGCATCCACTTCGCCAAGCGCCAGCTTAAACTTCAAGCGAAACAGCGACTCTTTGAGACGCGCGGTCTCTGCCCGCAACTCTTCCTGAGACAAATCGTGGTACTTGTCGAGCTCTTCGCGTCGTTTCATCTAGATCGCGCCTCCCTCTTGATCCGCGCGCGTAACAAACTTGGTCTTAATTGGAAGCTTCTGGGCTGCCAGTCTCATTGCGTCGCGAGCAGTCTTTTCGTCCACTCCCTCAATCTCATAGAGAATTCGTCCTGGCTTAACGACTGCCACCCAATATTCCGGCGCGCCCTTGCCTTTACCCATGCGCGTTTCTGCCGGCTTCTTGGTGACCGGTTTATCTGGAAACATACGGATCCAAATTTTGCCGCCTCGTTTGATGTGACGCGTCATCGCGATGCGGGCCGCCTCAATCTGACGATCAGTTATCCAAGCCGGCTCCATGCACTTGAGCCCGTATTCACCGAAGCTGATCTCGCTGCCACGAGTCGCGACGCCGGTCATGCGTCCGCGCATCTGCTTTCGGTGCTTAACTTTTTTCGGCATCAACATAGCTAGTTCGTTCCTGTCCGTTGTTCGTAGTCAGTGGTCAGTTTCAAAAAACTTCGACAGCCGACAACTGACTACTGACCACCTTCCCCGCGCGGTCTCCTGCCATCCGAACCACCTTCGCGCTCGCGTCGAGTGCGTGGACGGCGCTCACGCTCGCCCATTCGTGTCTCGTTGATTGGGTCTGATCCTGTGCCACGCGCCATCGCAGCCTTAGCATCCAGGATCTCACCGCGGTAGATCCAAACCTTGACGCCGATCTGCCCAAATGTCGTTCGCGCTTCTGCCAGGCCATAGTCGACATCCGCTCGCAGAGTGTGCAGCGGAAGCTGCCCCTGCAGGTGCCACTCGCTCCGGGCAATTTCAGCACCGTTGAGTCGACCGCTGACCTTCACCTTGATTCCCTGAGCGCCAAACCGTAGCGACTCTTCGACTGCCTTTCGCATCGCACGGCGAAAAGCAATTCGCTTCTCGAGCTGGGCCGCAATTTTTTCTGCCTGCAACTGGGCGTTGAGCTCCGGCTTGTGGATCTCCTGAATCGACACCAGAACTTCTCTGCCGGTCTTTGCCGAAAGGTCACTCTTCAACTTATCGATCTCGGCGCCCTTCCGGCCAATGATGATTCCCGGCCGCGAAGTGTAGATGACGATCTTCAGTCGATTAGCGGCGCGCTCCACGTCAACGTGCGACACACCCGCGCCCGCGAACCGCTGCTTCAGCACCCGTTTCAGCCTCAGGTCTTCCAACAAGAATTCGCCGTACTGCTTTTTCGCAAACCAATGCGAATGCCAATCCTTGTTGTAACCAAGGCGGAATCCATAGGGATGAACTTTTTGACCCACAATCTTCTCCAGTCGTTAGTTCTTATCGTTGGCTAATACCGTTTAGTCTTCGTCTGACTTTGTCGCCTTCTTTTTGGTGGCCCGCTTGGCGGCTTTCTTTGGCGCGGCCTCGCCCGCCGCGGCTTCGGATTTAGCGCCAGCCTTAGGCGCCACACGCTTCGCGCGCGGAGCAGCCGCCGCGCCACCGCGCTTGCGGCCCTTGTTTTCGGCTAACTTCGCCGGCTTGGTGGCGGAATCCTTGCCGTCGCCTTTCCCTTTCGCCTTTGGATCAGGACGCTCGTCGTTCGAAAGCAGAATGGTCACATGACAAAAGTGGCGCTGCTCCCGATACGCTCTACCCTGCGGTGCGGGACGAACACGACGCCGGTTCTTGGTAGGCCCGCGATCGACGAATGCCGTCTTCACCCACAAATCATCCGGGTCGATAGCTACATTCGCTTTTTCCGCGGCCTCGTTTGCATTCGCGATGGCCGAACGCATGCACTTCTCAATCAAGTTTGAAGCGCGTTTGGTCGAATAACGCAGAATCGCCAAAGCCTGGTTAACGTCTTTGCCGCGAATCATATCGACGACGAGCCGCGCCTTCTGGGCCGAGCCTCGTAGATATTTCGCACTTGCTATCGCTTCCATCTCAACCTCGTGAATAGTGAATCGTGAATCGCAAATCGCAAATCGTTCTTCTATTCACGATTTACCATTTACCATTTACCACTTATTTGGCCGGCGCTGCCGCTGCCGCTGGCGCTAACTTCGTTGCCTTCTCGACCTTGGTACCCGAATGACCCTTGAAGGTTCGCGTCGGAGCAAACTCACCCAACTTATGGCCGACCATATTCTCCGTCACGTAGATCGGCAGATGCCGTTTGCCGTTGTGCACGCCGAAGGTGAGCCCAACCATGTCAGGCGTTATCGTCGACCGGCGTGACCAGGTCTTGATCACCGGCGGCCGGTTGCCGCCTGCGCGCACGCGCTCGACGGCTTTCTGGATACTCGGATCAATGAACGGACCTTTTTTAACTGAACGTGCCATAGTTTCTCGCTTCGCTCGAATCGGGTTTAGGTGTTGTGGTGTTAAGTTGCTTCGCCCAACACCCTAAACCCCACACCCTATTTAGTACGTCGATCGCGCAGAATCATTCTCTGCGTTCGCTTATTACTCCTCGTCTTATAGCCGCGCGTCGGTTGACCCCATGGCGTCACCGGGTTTCGGCCGCCTGACGTTTTTCCTTCGCCGCCACCATGCGGGTGGTCCACGGGATTCATTGCCACGCCTCGCACGTGCGGGCGAATGCCCTTCCAGCGCGAACGGCCGGCTTTTCCGTAAGAAACGTTTTCGTGTTCAATGTTCCCGACTTGACCAACCGTCGCCTTGCAAACCAAAGGCACCCGGCGCACTTCCCCTGACGGCATACGGAGCTGAGCGTAGTCGCCTTCTTTCGCGACCAGCTGCGCAAAAGCGCCTGCTGAGCGGGCCATCTGTCCGCCTTTGCCAGGGCGCAGCTCGATGTTATGAATCTGCGTTCCTAAAGGAATGTTAATCAGCGGCAGCGAATTGCCCGGGAGGATGTCGGCCTCGGCGCCACTCATGATCGTTTTGCCAACCTCAATACCGCTCGGCGCAATGATGTAGCGCTTTTCGCCGTCAAGGTAGGTAACCAAAGCGATATGCGCCGACCGGTTAGGGTCATACTCAATCTGCGTGATGCGGCCGGGCACGCCTTCCTTGTCACGTTTGAAATCAACCACCCGGTAGAAACGTTTGTGACCGCCACCGCGCCTGCGCACCGTGATCCGTCCATCGTTGTTACGGCCGGAAATGCGCTTCTTCGCCTCGAGCAGCGACTTCTCAGGAACGGCTCCGGCGGTCAGCTCATCTCGCGTGAGATAAGTCTGATAGCGTCGCGCCGGGGATGTTGGGGTTAGTTTCTTAATTCCCATAATCTTCTTCGTAAGGATGAAGCCGGAAGGATGACATCGCTTTCATCCTTCAGCCCTCATCCTTCATCCTTAGATCGACTCACCGTAATCAACCGGCTTCTCGCCCTGCTTCAACGTCACGTAAGCTTTTTTCCATGAAGGCTTGCGTCCTTCGAATCGACCTCGTCGGGCAGTCTTTCCCATGAAATTGATCGTGCGAACATGATCCACTTTCACCTGGAAGATCGACTCCACTGCCGACTTGATCTCAGGCTTAGTTGCTCGCCGATCAACTCGAAACGTCAGCAACTGGCCGGTGTCCTGCGACTCTTCCTTCGCTACCAAAGCCTTCTCGGTAATGACGGGCGACTTGATAATGTCCCAAACTGTTCTCATTACTTTAAGCCGCCTCCTTCTTCCGTTTTGGCGCGACCTTAGGGCTCTTTTCTACCGGCTTACGCGCGCGTTTCGGTTTCGCCGGCGCCGCTTCAGCCGCCTCCGCTTTCTCTCCGGCGGGCGGCTCTTCGCTATCAGCCGCCTCGGTCTTCGGCCCCAGCAACTGCTCCAGCTCCTTGACCGCCGCTTCAGAGATGATCAACTGCTCGTGATAAAGCAGGTCGTAGATGTTCAAACCAAAACTGTTGACCACTTTCGTAGTTTGCAGATTTCGAGACGAAAGCATCAGGTTCTCGTTATCCAGCGAATCAACTACCAGCGTTTTGCCTTCGTGGCCCAGTTGCTTCAATGCGCCGGCAAATTCCTTCGTCTTCGGCTTGTCAAGATCCCAACCGCTGATCAACGTCACCTTGCCTTCGCGAACTCGCTCCGAAAGCGCGGATCGCAAAGCACCCTGCCGCATCTTCTTGGGCATGTTGTATGACCAGTCGCGAGGTTGTGGGCCATGAACATTACCGCCGCCTTTCCAAAGCGGTGAACGTAGAGAGGCAATGCGCGCGCGGCCGGTCCCCTTCTGCTTCCAAAGCTTGCGGCCGGAGCCGGAAACGTCGCCGCGAGTTTTTGTCGCCGACGTGCCTTGCCGGGCGTTGGCCATGAAGTTTCTTACGGCGGCATGAATCAGGCCCTCGTTCAAGGGCGCGCCGAAAACGGCGTCAGACAATTCGAGTTCGCCGACCTCTTCATTTTTTAGATTGCGCACCTTAACCGTGGGCATAATCAACTCCAAACCGACCGATGACGGACAACCGTTGACCGGCGAAAACCGTCGGTCATTTCTGTTTCTTTTCGTTCCCCGCAACTTTCTTAACTATCACGACGCTCCCGTTTGCTCCGGGAACGGCGCCACGTATCATCAAAAGATTGTTCTCTGTATCAACTTTGGCGACCGTCAGTCCTTTTATCGTCACGCGTTCATCACCCATGTGGCCTGACGAACGGGTCCCCTTGATAACTCTCGAGGGATACGCCGAAGCGCCAATCGAGCCAGGCGCTCTCACGTTCATTGAGCCATGCGATTCGGGTCCCCGATTGAAGTTGTGACGCTTGATCGTGCCGGCAAAACCTCGACCCTTCGAACGTCCTACCACATCGACGAGGTCGCCATCCGCGAACTGATCCACCAGAATCTTATCGCCCACGTTCATCTCACCTGCCGAAGCATCCAGGCGAAACTCTTTCAGAATTCTCGTGGGCGGAGTGCCTGCACCAGTCTTTTCGAAATGACCGCGCATAGGCTTGGTCACGTTTTTGAGTTTCGGCGGTCGCTCGTCAACCAGACCGAGCTGCACGGCGTCGTAACCGTCGGCGCCCGCTGAAGACTTCTTTTGCACCACAACGCACGGGCCAGCCTTGATCACGGTGACCGGCGTAACCACGCCATCGGCCGCGAATATCTGCGTCATGCCAATTTTTCTTCCGATGATTCCGTTAATCATTTTCGATTTCCGATTGAAACGTTCAGAATACAACCTTTAGGTGGTCGATCCGGGACAGGAGCAAGCTAAAGCTTGTACTCTAAACTTCGCTGATTCTTTACTTCCGTCCTATTGCCTGCCGAACGCCTTAATCTCAACGTCTACGCCTGCCGGCAAATCCAGCTTCATCAGCGCGTCAACTGTTTGCGGCGTGGGATCCAGAATGTCCATCAGGCGCTTGTGCGTCCTGATCTCAAACTGTTCGCGCGACTTCTTATCTACGTGCGGCGAACGCAGCACCGTCCACTTGTTTTTGACAGTGGGCAAAGGTATTGGACCAGCCACGCGCGCGCCCGTGCGTTTCGCAGTTTCGACGATCTCCGCAGTGGATTGATCCAGCACGCGGTGATCGTAAGCTTTCAATCTGATTCTGATCTTTTCGTTCAGCATAGATTTGTACTTTGTACTTCGTTCTTTTGTGCTTTGTCAGAGATCTATTCGACCACGTCCGACACCGTGCCTGCTCCCACCGTGCGTCCACCTTCGCGGATTGCAAACCGCAACCCTTTCTCCATCGCAATCGGCGCGATCAACTCGATCTCCATCGCCACGTTGTCTCCCGGCATCACCATCTCCACTCCCGTCGGCAAACTCGCCACTCCCGTCACGTCCGTCGTCCGGAAATAAAACTGTGGCCGGTAACCCGTGAAAAACGGCGTGTGCCGCCCGCCTTCTTCCTTCGTCAGCACATACGCCTCTGCCTTGAACTTCGTGTGCGGCGTGATCGAACCCGGCTTCGCAATTACCTGCCCGCGCTCAATGTCCTTGCGCTCCACTCCTCTTAACAGCAACCCTACGTTGTCTCCCGCGGTCCCTTCGTCCAGCAGCTTCTTGAACATCTCCACGCCCGTCACCACTGTCTTCAGCGTCGGCCTGATGCCTACCACTTCCACCGTCTCGTTCACCTTCACCTTGCCCCGCTCCACCCGTCCCGTGGCCACCGTCCCGCGTCCCTGAATCGTGAAGATGTCTTCCACCGGCATCAAAAACGGCTTCTCTACGTCTCGCTCCGGCGTCGGGATGTAGCTGTCCACCGCCGCCATCAGCTCTTCCACCGTCTTCTCCCATTCCGCATCGCCTTCCAAAGCCTTCAGCGCCGATCCCTTGATCACCGGTATCTCATCTCCCGGAAACTCATAGGCGCTCAACAGCTCTCTCACTTCCAGCTCCACCAGCTCCAGCAGCTCCGGATCGTCCACCGCGTCGGCCTTGTTCATGAACACCACCATCGCCGGCACTCCCACCTGCCGCGCCAGCAGAATGTGTTCGCGCGTCTGCGGCATCGGCCCGTCCGTCGCCGCCACCACCAGGATCGCTCCGTCCATCTGCGCCGCTCCCGTGATCATGTTCTTCACATAATCAGCGTGCCCCGGACAGTCAACGTGCGCGTAGTGCCGGTTCGCCGTCTCATACTCCACGTGCGCCGTCGCGATCGTGATGCCGCGTGCCTTCTCCTCCGGCGCCTTGTCAATCTGGTCGAAGGCCACAAACTGCACCTTCGGATTGTTCTTGCCCAACACCCGCGTGATCGCTGCCGTCAACGTCGTCTTCCCATGATCCACGTGCCCAATTGTCCCGATGTTCACGTGCGGCTTGCTGCGGTCGAATTTTTCCTTTGACATCTTCGCTCCTTATCTAAGCGACAGGCGGCCGGCGCCCGCCTCTAAACTGATTCCTTTACTTACTTGCAACACCCTGAACTTTTGCAATCACTTCTTCAGCCACGTTCTTCGGCGCCTGATCGTATCGCTCAAAGTGCATCGTCGATGTCGCCCGACCCTGTGTCGCTGAACGCAGGTCGGTCGTGTAACCAAACATTTCCGAAAGCGGCACGAATGACGTAATCACTTGTGCGCCACCTGGTCGTGGCTCGGTCTTTTCAATCTGCCCACGTCTGCGCATCAAGTCGCCGTTGACAGCGCCCATATAGTCGTCGGGGGTAACAACCTCGATCCGCATGATGGGCTCCAGCAAAACAGGCTTCGCTTTTCGCAGGGCATCCTGAAATGCCAGCGACCCGGCGATGTGGAAAGAGCGCTCGTCGGAGTCAACCTCGTGATAGCCTCCGTCTAGCAGCCGCACCTTGATGTCGACCAGCTCGTAACCGGCAAGGAAGCCGCGCTCCATGGCATCTCTAATTCCGCTTTCAACGGGCTTGATATATTCCTTGGGAATCGCGCCGCCTGTAATTTTATTCTCGAAAACAAAGCCCTCGCCTGGCGCGGGTTCGATCTCAATCTCAACGTGGCCGAATTGACCGCGGCCGCCAGTCTGCTTTTTATAGATTTCCTTGCCCGGCGCTGGTTGAGTAATCGTTTCGCGATATGCGACCTGCGGTTTACCCACATTCGCTTCTACGCCAAACTCGCGCTTCATGCGATCGACAATAATTTCAAGGTGAAGCTCACCCATTCCGGCGATGATCGTTTGACCGGTTTCCTGATCAGTGGAAACATTGAAAGACGGATCTTCCTGCGCGAGGCGGTTCAACGCTACACCCAGTTTGTCCTGATCCTGACGCGTCTTCGGCTCAACAGCCACTCGGATCACGGGAGCAGGAAACTCCATCTTCTCGAGGATGATCGGCTTATTCTCATCGCAAACCGTGTCGCCGGTAGTCACCTGCTTCATGCCGCCGATAGCAATGATTTCGCCCGCGCTGGCTGTTTCAATATCTTCGCGTTTGTTGGCATGCATTCGCATCAACCGGCCCACGCGCTCTCTCGAGTCCTTGGTTGGGTTGTATGCGTAAGAGCCCGCCTTGATAGTGCCGCTGTAGATGCGCACAAAAGACAACTGGCCCAGATGCTTGTCGGCCATGATCTTAAAAACCAGACCGGCAAACGGCGCCGCGGCGTCCGGAGGGCGCGTTTCGATCTCCTCGGTCCTGGTGTTGATTCCCTCGACTGGAGGCACATCGAGAGGGGAAGGCAGATAATCGACCACCGCATCCAGCAACGTTTGCACGCCTTTGTTTTTAAATGCTGAACCGGTCACCACGGGCACGAGCTTGAGCTCGATCGTCCCTTGACGAAGCGCCTTGCGAATCTCTTCTTCGCTAAGAGTTTCTCCCTCGATGTACTTATGCATCAGGCCGTCGTCGACGCTCGCCACAGCCTCAACCAATTTTTCTCGCGCCGCAGCCGCTGCTTCTTTTAAGTCATCCGGGATCTCGACAGTTTCGTATTCGGCGCCTTTGCTCTCGTCATTCCAAATCAACCCTTTCATCGTGATCAGGTCAACGACGCCCTTTAACTGATCTTCGAGACCGATGGGGATTTGAATTGCGACAGGATTTGCGCCAAGGCGGGTGATGATGGATTCAAACGAACGGTCAAACGATGCGCCTGCACGGTCAAGCTTGTTTATGAAACATATACGCGGGACGCCGTACTTATCGGCCTGACGCCACACAGTTTCCGATTGGGGTTCCACGCCGGCGACGCCATCAAACACCGCTACCGCGCCATCAAGCACACGCAAAGAGCGCTCGACTTCCATCGTAAAATCAACGTGTCCAGGAGTGTCGATGATATTGATGCGGTGGTCGACACTATTCCTCTCCCAGAAACAGGTGGTCGCAGCGCTGGTAATCGTAATACCGCGCTCCTGCTCCTGCTCCATCCAGTCCATCGTCGCCGTGCCCTCGTGCACCTCGCCAATCTTGTGCGTGATGCCCGTGTAATAAAGGACACGTTCGGTGGTGGTGGTCTTACCGGCATCGATGTGGGCCATGATGCCGATATTCCTGGTAAGTTTTAAATCCTGCTTCGCCATGTTCGAGTAATCAGTTCTCAGTAATTAGCTATCAGCAAGCGCTCCCTTTTGGCTGACTGCTGATTACCGACTGCTGAGTGCTTCTTTTAGAACTTGTAATGCGCAAACGCCTTGTTTGCATCCGCCATGCGGTGCGTGTCTTCTTTCTTCTTCACTGAGTTTCCGCGATTGTTGGCGGCGTCAAGAATCTCGCCTGCCAATCGATCCGTCATCGACTTTTCACCGCGTCCTCGCGCATAAGAAACAATCCAGCGAATCGCCAACGCGCCTCGTCTCTCCTGGTGAACCTCAATCGGCACCTGGTAAGTAGAACCACCGACGCGCCGCGACTTAACCTCAACGGTGGGCTTCACGTTGTCGATCGCGCGTTTGAACACCTTCAACGGCTCTTCTCCGGTCTTATCGCCAACCTGCTTCATGGCGCTGTAAAAGATGATCTCCGCGACGGACTTCTTGCCTTGCAACATGACGCCATTGATAAACTTCGTCACCAGCGGACTGTTGTAAATCGGGTCCGGAAGGACTTCTCGTCTTTCAGCAACTCTTCGTCTTGGCATAATCCCTCAAATTCGAAATTCTATTTTCCTGCGGCTTTCGGCCGCTTCGCGCCATACTTTGAACGGCCCTGTTTGCGATCGGCTACGCCAACGGAATCGAGCGTGCCGCGTATGACGTGATATCGTACTCCCGGCAAATCCTTCACACGCCCACCACGAATCAGAACAATCGAGTGCTCCTGCAAATTGTGACCAACTCCAGGAATGTAAGTCGTTACTTCAATCCCGTTAGTCAATCGCACGCGCGCGACCTTTCGCAGCGCAGAATTCGGTTTCTTGGGAGTTTGCGTATACACGCGCGTGCAAACCCCGCGCTTCTGCGGCGAGCTCTGCAGTGCTGGACTGGCCGTCTTGTATTTGACTGCCTCGCGCCCTTTGCGAACTAATTGGTTTATCGTCGGCACTTGCGTCCTCTTTTGTTAAGCGTGCTTAGCTAAAGCGCGCAAAAGGGCGTTACCTGCCTCTTTCCGGAACTTGTGGTGCGCAGAATTACAAGAACTCTGCTTCGTCCGGCAGTCAGCGCAGGCGAGCTGCCCTGTTGAAAATTTTTAGTTAGGGATGTTCTGACTTACGCTGCTTGGCGGGTGCGGATTTTGGCTTCCCTTTAGCCGACTTTTCTGTGGCGTCGCATTTTCTGGACGAGAAGGCCCGGGGCCTTTCGACGCGCGACTGCGGGGGAGCGAAGCACAAGCCTTCGCGACGCAGCCCACTTACGCCACAATAATTGTCAATCCGGCTGCATAAAACTCAGCCGGGCAACGCCTCCACACCGACAGAACCTACCGGACGTTGCTTTGTTGACTTCAGACTGTTAGTCCGAAACGAGAGAATATATTGATTGGGGCTGAAACTGTCAAGCGTACCTGAGCCGACAGGAAGACACCTAAGTAGCCGGTGCGAGTAAACGCCAAATAGCCCACGCTATTCCTCCCAAGAGCAACACCAGGAGCAATGCCACTCCCAGCATAACCAGCTTGAATTTCCGATAGCGATTCCTGTCTGGAGGCGCCAGAGAACCTTGGGGGAAGTATGGTGGCGGTGTGTATGTGGCCATTGGGGCTCCTAACTTGAAACGGCGGGCGGTGCCCGCCTCTAAACTTATCGAACGGCGGCGGGCGGTGCCCACCTCTAAACTGGAATCGTCGGCGGCGGTGCCCGCCTCTAAACGCTCACGGCTTGCGATTTGAATTTGCAGACGGTGAAACATTAGGAAACACAGTCTCTGCCGCCTTCTTCTCTTCTTCTGCCTTCTTCTTCTTTGCCAGGTCTTCCTGGTGCTTCTTGCCGGCCCGAATTCGTTTCACTCCCTCACGGGCCTCTTCCAACGCATCTTCAGCACGATAGTTTTCCGGGTCAATCTCCAGCGACTTCGAGAAAGCAGCGACTGCCTCGTCATATTGCGCCAGCTTACTCAACGACATTCCGAGGTCGTAGAACATGTCAGCGTCGTCTGATTTTAATTTAGTCGCCTGCCGGTATTCCCGCACCGCTTCTGTGTGTAGACGCAGACCCGCGTATGTTTGGCCCAGGTTGTAATGAGCATCCGCGTCATCCTCGTGCTTCTCCAGATGCCTCTTGTATTTTTCAATCGCTTTTTTGTAGGCCGCCTCAGCCTCCTGCTCCTGGCCGAGCGCATCAAACGTCAAACCCAGACGAAAGTGTCCCTCAGCCAGGTCAGGGTCCAGCTTGACGGCCTGCTGAAAGACCTCCAGGGCCTTTTCGTCCTCATCGTTGCGATAAAGCGTTTTGCCTTCATCCAAAAAGACTCGGGCTTGCGAACGTTCGCCTTCGGTGCTCGTCACCGCTCCGGCCGAGGCGTCAACATTCGCCTCATTACTATGACGGCGGAAACACGCGGCTTGCCCAAGCACGAGCGAGACAATGACGATCAAAAGTGCCAGCTTCATTCTGTGCACCAATAAAGACCGCAAAGTAGTTAAGGGAGATGTTTGGCTGACCCTTCTATCTACTTGAATTCAACCAATCAGTCAAACCACTCGGGTTGAGTCTGATGGGACACGATTGCCAACGTCCGAAAAATGCAGCAATCCCCTGAGATACCCGTATCGGGTTGTGGAAACGATGCGCTATTCCCTATATTTCCCTATCAACTGCTGCTTCTAAAATCGTCCGGCCGGTGATAGTTACCGGACTTCGCGGACCTCGAAAACGAATTGCAAGGAGTGGAAATGTTGAGACACGAGCGCTACTTTACCCTTCTGTTTCTGCCAATTGCCCTGGTAGGAATGCTTGCCTTTGCCACCTCAGCCTTCGCACAGAAGGTGAGAGTGGAGACACGCGCATTTACGCCGCCTAACCTTAATGTATCCGCCGAACCACGTCTGGTCACAGTCTGTGAAGGGGCCGGACCAGTGGTTGTAAATCTGACTGCTCGGGCCACGTCTGACTATCCGATTCGTTATCGCTGGACCAGCAGTTCGGGCCGAATCGAGGGCGACGGAGCGAACGTGACCTGGGATCTTTCAGGCGCGGAACCCGGCTATCACCGCGCGTATGTCGATATTGACACCGGCAGCGGCGATGACGCTTGTCAGGCGTTTTCTTCAACTTCAGTGTTGGTGAACCGGTGCCCACCGCCGCAGCCCGTCTGCCCCAATGTTTCTATTGTTTGTCCGGAACGGGGTGAGGTAGGTCAACCTTTAACTTTCAGTTCTAACCTTACCGGCGGTACGCCTGGCATCACTCCCATTTACAACTGGACCGTTTCCGCGGGCCGCATCCTCGACGGTCAGGGAACTAGCTCAATCCGTGTCGACACGACCGGACTCGCGGGTCAGACAGTAACGGCTACTCTCACGATGGGTGGTTACACCCTCGAATGTTCGGCGACTTGCGCGGTGCAGTTTCCAGTACCGGTGGAGTGTAGAAAGTTTGATGAGTACCCGGCTATCGCTTACAACGATGAAAAAGCGCGGCTGGACAACTATGCCATCGAATTACAAAACGATCCAACAACGACAGCCTACGTCATTGTTTATCCAGGACAACGCGGCCGAGCTGGTGATGTTGATAGGCACATGAAGCGTGCCGTCGATTACCTGGTTAACGCTCGCGGCATCAGCGCTCAGCGCATCATTACTTTGGTTGGGCCGACGCGGGACGTTCTGTTGACAGAGTTGTGGCTCTGCCCGCAAGGCACGAAGCCACCAGTCGTTCCGTAAGAAGACTCCACTTCTTAAACAAAAAGGCCGGCGAGGGGCATTCACCCTTCGCCGGTCTTTTCCTGTTATACTCCTGCTCCTCCAAACCAAGTTCCCCAACTTCCCCTGAGCAGTGCCGTTAGCAATAAATGCCTTGTGGGTGTGCGCCCGCAAGTCAGGAATGATGAAGACTAATTCCATGTTAGACGTGATTATCGTTGGCGGTGGGCCGGCTGGTTTAAGTGCGGCGTTGATACTGGGACGGTGCCGCCGCCGCGTGTTGGTTTGTGATTCCGGACAGCCACGCAACGCAGCCTCGCACGGGCTTCATGGCTTTATTAGCCGAGACGGAGTCGATCCTCAGGAACTTCTCAGCATCGCACAAGAAGAACTGCGGAAATATGAAACAGTTGAGCTGCGAACAGCCAAAGTGGTCGATGCAAACCGCAGTGAAACCGGCTTTGTGCTCACCCTTGACGATGGCCAGGAACTGTCGGCGCGAAAACTCCTACTGGCAACTGGCGTTGTGGATGAACTGCCACCGATCGAAGGACTCGCTGACTTTTACGGCAGCAGCGTATTTCATTGCCCTTACTGCGACGGTTGGGAGCAGCGCGACCAGCCCTTGGTCGTTTACGGGCGCGGGGAAGGGGGTTCGGGCTTGGCGCTCGAGCTAAAACTATGGAGCGCCGACGTAGTGCTATGTACGGACGGGCCCTCGAAATTAACAGGTAGAGAACTCGAGCGCCTGGCGCAGCACGACATCCGTGTTCATGAAGAACGAATCGAACGTCTGATAGGCACAGACGGCATTCTGGAACACGTTGTATTTGAGAATGGCGACCGGCTTGCCCGCCGCGCAATGTTTTTCAGCACGGGTTGGCGCCAACACTCCGATCTCGCAAAAAAACTCGGCTGTAGCTTCACCGACGATGGGTGTGTGGCGACTGGAGAATACGAGATCACCGACGTTCAGGGTGTTTACGTAGCAGGCGATGCTTCACACATGGTGCAATTCGTAGTGGTCGCCGCCGCTGAGGGCGCTCAAGCCGCGGTGGCAATAAACAAGGAGTTGATGAAAGAAGACCTCGAATGACTCGCAAGCTCGCGAGTAGCGGCCTTGGTTGGTGTGATTTCGAGTAATTCGTGGACCGCGTTGTTTGGGAATTGATAATACAATCCACCAAAAAGCTCAAGAGTTCAGAGTACAAGCTTTAGCTTGCTGCAATCGGAAATCATCAACCTAAAGGTTGTACTCTAAACACGAAGGCTTGCTGCTAACGGAAAATCAGCAACCTAAAGGTTGTACTCTGAACACGAATGTTTGCATTTCACGTTAACTGAAGTCCTCGCGCACAACATCTGCCGGCTTCTTATCTTCCCGCAAACCCTGGAATGATGGATGACGGATCGAACCGTCGGCAGTCCATTCAGTAAACTCGACTTCTGCAATCAGCTTTGGCTTAGCCCAGTGTGCATCGCGCAAGCCTGGGTCCTTTGGCTTCGTCGCAAACGGCATCGCCGCTTGTGAAATGCGATCCAGCTTTTCCTGCAGCGCCAGCCGCTGTTTGATGCTGAAGCCGGTGCCAACGCGCCCGCAGTAAACGAGTTTTCCTGAATCATAAACACCGAGGATTAGCGACCCAAAACCTGGAAAGCCTTTTTTCGAAGGCGTGTATCCAACTACGACAAACTCCTGTCGCTTATTGCATTTCACTTTCAGCCAGCTCTTGCTCCGCGTCGACTCGTAAGGCGAGTCAGCGAGTTTGGAGATAATGCCTTCGATGCCAAATTCGCAAGCCTGTGCGAAAAACTGTTTTCCGTTTCCTTCGACATGATCGCTGTAACGAAGCGGGCTCTTGCTGCCGGCGGCGTTGAGTAGTTTTTCAAGGACAGCCTTGCGTTCCTTCAACCTCGCTCTCGCCAGACTGTATCCATCCAGGTGAACCAGGTCGAAAATTTGATAGATGAAGACGCCGGCCCCTGTTCCCATTGATTGCTGCAACCTTTGAAAACTGCTGCGTCCGGCCTGGTCTACGACGACAACTTCTCCATCGAGAATCGCGGATTTGGCCGGTAGCGCTTTAAGCACCTTGGCTAGACTGGCAAACTTCTCAGTCCAATCTTTACCGTTGCGGCTCCAGAAGCGTGCCTTCCCTCGATTGAGGTGACAGATCATGCGATAACCATCAAACTTCAGCTCATGAAGCCAGCCCTCTCCTGTGGGCGGCTCCTTTACCAGCGTAGCCAGTTGGGGCGGCAGGAATTCAGGCATCGCAGCCTTACGCGCGCCGGGTATTTTCTTCGGGTCTATTCGAACCATAATTCCGCACTTGAACTTGAGAATCTTTAACGTTTAAATAAAGGCAAAATCATATCCAGAGGAGGCAGTATGTTGAAACTCAAAGCAACGATGTTGGCAATTCTCTCGCTGATTCTTCTGTCAGTGGCTCTTCCCGTCAACGCCCAGAAAGATGACAAGAAAGATAAAAGCACGAAGCCCAAGATAGTCTACAACGGCGCGCCGGTTCTTTGGCGTGCGCCTGAAGACATCGCCACGCGCAATCTTTTGCTCGGGCCGGGCGGTGAAACTATGAAACCGAATCTCAGCCGCGTGGTCTTCCTCGAAGACAAGCCGGGCGGTTTCTCCAAAAAATATCGCGTGCGGGATGCCTCCGGAATCGAGTGGATCGCCAAGATCGGAAAAGAAGCGCAGCCTGATACAGCCGCCAATCGTCTGCTTTGGGCTGTCGGCTATGAGCCCGAAATCGCTTACCTCATTCCCCAGTTGACCATCGAAGGGAAGGGTGCCTTTGAGAATGTGCGACTCGAAGCTCGCCCAAAGAGTATCAACCGCATCGGCAACTGGCTCTGGGCCAGTAATCCCTTCCTTGGCAAGCCTGAGTTTCAGGGACTCAAGATAATGATGGCTCTCATTAACAATTGGGATCTCAAGGATGACAATAACGAAATCCTTGTGTCCCGTGGGGATGCCAACTCGGACCGGCGCCACATCATCAGCGACCTGGGTGGTTCATTCGGCAAGACCGGCGGTTTCTTTTCACGCTCTCGTAACGAACCTGACGACTACGCCAAGTCGGAGTTCATCAAAGCGGTCAACGGTAACATTGTCGATTTCAACTACGGAGGCAAGAACCAGAAGCTTTTCTCTGACGTGACCGTTCAGGATGCGAAGTGGATGGCTTCTTGGCTAAACCGTCTAAGCGACGAACAATTGAAAGACGCATTCAGATCAGCCAACTACGCACCAGCCGAGGTGGATCAATTAGCGGCAGCATTGCGCAAGCGCATCAACGCTCTCGCAAATCTTTCCGCGGGGGTGGCCGTCAAGTAATCAGTAGGACAGGCATTCCTGCCTGTCCTCTTTTAGTCGCTCGAAGAAAAAGGACAGACTGGAAAGTCTGTCCTACTTAGCAAAGTAGGGGCACGGCATGCCGTGCCCTCTTTTGTTGTAACGCAAAACTGTTAGTTTGCATTGGCTGCGCAAGCTAACAGCTTGCGCTACCTTTAGCTACTCCGTGGTTTCCTCGACGTCCCCGTCGCCACCAGCCGCCGCTACTAACGGTTCACGCACCGGAGGGACCGGGATATCGTGGCCACCGACGATGTCCGGAAACTCTTCCAACTCGCGTTCGCGCGCCTGATCAATCGTCTCATCGCGATCGATATCGACATTGCGGTAGTACTCCATGCCGGTGCCGGCCGGAATCAACCGCCCCATGATCACGTTCTCCTTGAGACCGCGCAGGTAGTCAATACGTCCCGAGATTGCAGCCTCAGTAAGTACGCGGGTGGTCTCCTGGAACGACGCCGCTGAGATAAACGAGTCGGTTGAAAGAGAGGCCTTGGTAATACCAAGCAAAAGCGGCTCGGCCTGGGCAACTTCGCCATCTTCCTCTACGACTCGCTCGTTTTCATCAGTGAAGCGGAAACGATCCACCTGCTCTTCGAGAAGGAAATCCGTGTCGCCAACTTCCTTGATCTTCACCCAGCGCAACATCTGACGCACAATAACTTCAATGTGCTTGTCGTTGATGTTCACGCCCTGGAGTCGGTAGACCTCCTGGATTTCATTGACGAGATACTCCTGCAGACGCTGCATTCCAAGCACGCGCAGGATGTCGTGCGGATTGAGCGGGCCATCCATCAGCGCTTCACCGGCGCGAACGCGGTCACCTTCCTGTACGTTGATGTGCGTGCCGCGCGGGATGTCATACTCGCGCTCTTCACCATCGTCGCCGGTAATGATCAGCTTTCGTTTTCCCTTAGCGATTGGGCCAAGTGTAACCGTGCCGTCGATTTCCGACATGACAGCGGTTTCCGCCGGCCGTCGCGCTTCAAACAACTCCACGACGCGCGGCAGACCGCCAGTGATATCTTTCGTCTTGGTAGTCTCACGCGGGATCTTGGCGATGATGTCGCCAGGCTCCACGTTTTCGCCGTCGCCCACCATTAGGTTGGCGCGTACCGGCATCTGGTAAGTCTTCAGTAGTTTATTGCTGGCGTTACGGACTTCCAGCCGAGGTTGTTTTTTCTCGTCCGGCGAATCCTTAACCACCATGCGCGATTGGCCGGTTACTTCGTCGACTTCCTCGTCGAAGGTAACGCCTTCCTTCAGGTCCTGATACTTAACGTGACCCGCAACCTCGGTAAGAATCGCGAATGTGAACGGATCCCAGGTCGCCAATAATTGGTCCTGCGTCACACGCGCGCCATCTTCGACGAGGATGTGAGCGCCGTATACGATTTGATAACGGGCGGCTTCACGGCCGCGGTCGTCGATAATTGTCAACGAACCGTTGCGGTTCATGGCAATGCGTTCGCCCTTGCGGCTTTTTACGGTCTGGAGGTCTAAATATTTTATTGTCCCGTCCTGGCGAGCTTCGTGTTTCGAAGACTCTTCCAAACGAGCGGTACCGCCGATGTGGAACGTACGCATCGTTAGCTGCGTGCCCGGCTCACCAATTGATTGCGCCGCGATCACGCCAACCGCTTCTCCAATTTCAACCGGGCGGCCAGTGGCCAGATTACGACCGTAGCACTTGATGCAGCAGCCGCGGCGGGATTCGCAGGTCAATACCGAGCGAATGCGTACGCGCTGCACGCCCGAGCGTTGAATCTCAGCGGCGAGATCCTCGTCGATTTCGGAATTGGCTTCGACGATTCCCCTGCCTTCCACCGGATCGATCACGTCTTCCAATGCGATTCGGCCGACGATGCGATCTCGCAGCGATTCGATTTCCTCGCCACCCTCGACGATAGCACTCGCGGAAATTCCACGAAGCGTACCGCAGTCAGGCTCGCTAATAATCACGTCCTGAGCCACGTCGACGAGTCGACGAGTCAGGTAGCCGGAGTCGGCCGTTTTAAGTGCGGTGTCGGCAAGACCTTTTCGAGCGCCGTGCGTGGAGATGAAGTATTGCAGCACGTCGAGACCTTCGCGGAAGTTCGCTTTGATAGGAGTCTCGATAATCTCGCCCGAAGGCTTGGCCATCAGACCGCGCATGCCGGCGAGCTGGCGAATCTGTTGGGCGCTACCGCGTGCCCCGGAATCGCTCATGACCAGGATTGGATTGAGTTCACCCGATGATTTTTCGCGCTCGTCCATAGCCTTGAACATTTCCTTGGCTACCTTGTCAGTGACCTCAGACCAGACGGCAATGACCTTGTTGTAGCGTTCACCGGAGGTGATCACACCGTCCAGGTACTGTTGTTCGACAGCGATTACGTCCTTCTCGGCCTTATCTACAAGCGGCTTCTTGCTATCCGGAGTAACCAGGTCGTCGATGCCGATCGATATTCCTGCTTTGGTCGCGTACAGGAAACCAAGGTTCTTTAAATCGTCGAGCATCTTCACAGTCATCTCGTGTCCGAGACGAATGTGCGAATAGTTGACGAGCGACTGCAAGCCCTTCTTTTTGAGCGTGCCGTTGAAGAAAGGCAGACCGGGCGGAATCGAATCATTAAAAATCACTCGTCCGACAGTGGTGTCGATAACGCGTCGTACATCTTCCTGCACTGCTGCACGAAGGATGTCTTGCGGATCGTGTTCCTGGGTCAGGTCGATCAGATCGCCCTGGATGCGCAGTTTGATTGGCGTCTGCGTCGTCACCTCTTTGGCATCGAGCGCAAGCAGAACTTCCTCAAGCGACGCGAACACGCGACCTTCGCCTTTCGCTCCGGGCTTGTCGCGCGTCAGGTAATAAATCCCCAGCACGATGTCCTGTGAAGGCACTGCGATTGGCTGACCACTTGCCGGGCTAAGAATGTTGTTGCTGGAAAGCATCAACACGGCCGCTTCGATCTGGGCTTCCGGCGACAGCGGAATGTGTACCGCCATCTGGTCGCCGTCGAAGTCGGCGTTGAATGCGGTGCAAACAAGCGGGTGAATCTTGATCGCTTTGCCTTCAACCAACACCGGCTCAAACGCCTGAATTCCCAGGCGGTGAAGCGTGGGCGCGCGGTTCAAAAGAACCGGATGCTCGCGGATTACCTCTTCGAGAATGTCCCAGACTACAGGCTCCTGCCGTTCCACCATCTCGCGAGCTTGTTTAATAGTGGCTGCGTGCCCCTGTTTTTCAAGCTGGTTGTAGATGAACGGCTTGAACAGCTCGAGTGCCATCTTTTTCGGCAAGCCGCATTGATGGAGCTTTAGTTCCGGACCAACGACGATTACCGAACGGCCGGAATAGTCGACGCGTTTGCCTAAGAGGTTCTGGCGGAAACGACCTTGTTTACCCTTGAGCGTTCCACTCAGAGACTTGAGCGGGCGGTTATTAACTCCGCGCAACACACGACCGCGACGGCCATTGTCGAACAGCGCGTCAACCGCTTCCTGAAGCATGCGTTTTTCGTTGCGCACAATCACTTCCGGCGCGCGCAACTCCATCAGCTTCTTCAAACGATTGTTGCGGTTGATGACGCGTCTATAGAGGTCGTTAAGATCTGAGGTGGCGAAGCGTCCGCCATCGAGCGGCACGAGGGGTCGCAGCTCAGGTGGAATAACCGGGATAACGTCGAGAATCATCCACTCCGGACGATTGCCCGACTTGAGAAAACTTGTGGCAACCTTCAGACGCTTCGAATACTTAAGCTTCTTCTGCTGCGAAGTCTCTTCCCGCATCCGTTTGCGAAGGTCGGTAGCCAGCTCTTCGACTTTCACCATCGAAAGCAGTTCCTTAATCGCTTCCGCGCCCATCTTGGCTACAAACTGGGCCGGATAATCGCGCACCAGCTCGCGATAACGTTCGTCGGAAAGAAGCTCGCGCTCCTTAATTCCCGAAACATCGCCGGGATCGATCACGATGTAGGATTCGAAGTAGAGAACTTTTTCCAGCTCACGCAGCGGAATGTCGAGCAGATGGCCGATACGCGATGGCAGACCTTTGAAAAACCAGACGTGAGAACAGGGGCTGGCCAGATCGATATGACCGAGGCGTTCGCGACGCACTTTTGCCTGCGTCACTTCGACGCCGCACTTATCGCAAATCACACCACGGTGCTTCATGCGCTTGTACTTTCCGCACAAGCATTCCCAGTCGGCTACCGGACCAAAGATACGCGCGCAAAACAGCCCGTCGCGCTCTGGTTTAAAGGTGCGGTAATTGATGGTCTCCGGCTTGGTAACCTCGCCGTGGGACCACTGCCGAATCTTGTCTGGTGAAGCCAGCGAGATTCTGATTGCCTCAAAGTCAGGAGCTAGTTGCTGCTTTTCTTGAAATCGAAACATTTTTTCTCCGAAAAAGTGCAAGCCTAAATGTTCATAGGTCCCTTAAGTCATCCTGACTTTGGACTTTGGACATTGGACTTTAAACAAAACTTATCCCTCGACGCCGCTGGTTATCAGCGCTTCCCCCACGCCCTCTTCATCGCCGGCGCCATTGCCTGCGACTTTCTTATTGATCAATTCAACGTCCAGGCAAAGAGACTGCAGCTCGCGCACCAACACGTTGAACGACTCGGGTAACCCTGGATCGAAATCGGCCTCGCCTTTGACGATGGCTTCATAAATCTTCGAACGTCCGGCGACGTCGTCCGACTTAGCAGTCAAGAGTTCCTGGAGGATGTGAGCGGCGCCATAGGCTTCCAGCGCCCACACTTCCATTTCTCCAAATCTTTGGCCGCCAAACTGAGCCTTGCCACCCAGCGGCTGCTGAGTGATCAGGCTGTACGGTCCAATCGATCGGGCGTGAATCTTGTCGTCAACCAGGTGCGACAGTTTGAGCATGTAGATGTAGCCGACCGTCACCTTCTGCTCGAATGGATCGCCGGAAAGCCCATCGTACAAAATCGCTTTCCCTGATTCGTTGACAATCTCAGGCAGACCCAGTTCGGTGGCACGATGACCGGCAAGCTCTAACTTGGCCTTGATTTCTTTCTCGGTGGCTCCGTCGAATACCGGCGTCGCAAAGTAGAGACCCAGGACACGCGCGGCCCAGCCAAGGTGCGTCTCCAGGATCTGGCCCACGTTCATACGCGAAGGAACGCCGAGTGGATTCAGCACAATTTCGACCGGGGTTCCGTCCGGAAGATAAGGCATATCCTCTTCGGGAAGGATGCGTGCAATTACACCCTTGTTACCGTGACGGCCGGCCATCTTGTCGCCCACTGAAAGCTTGCGCTTCATGGCGATGAAGACCTTGACCATCTTGATTACTCCGGGAGCGAGCTCATCGCCCTGCCGCAGCTTCGCGATCTTCTCTTCGTAAATGTCTGAAAGGATCTTTATCTGCCGCTCGGTGCGGTCTTCGTATTCCTTGATCTCGCCGCCAACATCGACGCGCGAGGAGGCCATCTGAACTTTTCTTAGTGCCTTCGCTTCGACGCCCTCGAGCATCTCGCGCGTAATCGCGACGCCCTTAGGAATAACTACTTCGCGATTTACGGTCAGATCGGCCGAAAGCTTTCGGCCTTCGAGCAGTTCATGAATTCGTTGGTCGCGCTGCTCGCGCAGAATGCGCATTTCGTCTTCGAGGTCGCGCCGCAGACGATCTTCTTCCTCCTGCTCGATTGCCAGCGAGCGAGCGTCCTTCTCCTGGCCCTTACGAGTGAACACCTGTACGTCGACAACCGTGCCGTCGATTCCTGGGGGAGAAACAAGCGACGCGTCTTTCACGTCGCCCGCCTTCTCACCAAAGATGGCGCGGAGAAGTTTCTCTTCGGCGGTCAATTGAGTTTCACCCTTGGGCGTGACCTTACCCACGAGGATGGAACCCGGCTTAACCTGCGCGCCGATGCGAATGATGCCGCTATCGTCCAGATCGCGGAGCATGTTTTCGCCGACGTTGGGAATGTCTCGAGTTATTTCTTCCGGTCCGAGCTTGGTGTCGCGTGCCTCAATTTCAAGCTCTTCAATGTGAATGGAGGTGTAATAGTCCTCTTTCACTAAGCGCTCGGAAACCAGAATCGCGTCCTCAAAGTTGTAACCGCGCCAGGGCATGAAGGCCACCAGCACGTTTCGACCAAGAGCCAGCTCGCCGCGATCGGTGCAAGGGCCATCTGCGATCACCTGACCTTTGGCAACCCGCTCACCGACATGCACAATCGGGCGCTGATTGATGCACGTGTTCTGATTCGAACGCTTAAACTTGATCAGCGTGTAGATGTCTGCCGTCACTTCACGCGAAATCGTGCCGTCCACATTGTGATCGGCTTTAATAATCGCGCGCTCGGAATCCACGTAATCGACCACGCCGTCGCGTTTGGCCACCACGACCGCGCCGGAATCGCGCGCAGTTGTTTGCTCCATGCCGGTGCCAATGTATGGCGCCTCCGCGCGCAGCAAAGGCACTGACTGGCGTTGCATGTTCGAACCCATCAGCGCGCGGTTGGCGTCGTCATTTTCGAGAAACGGAATCAACGAGGCCGCGACTGAGACCAACTGCTTGGGCGAGACGTCGACATATTCAATGTCTTTGCGCAAAGCCAGAATGAACTCGCCCGCTTTGCGAGCCGCGTTGCGCTCGTTCACGATGTAACCGGATTCATCCAACTCAATGTTGGCTTGGCCGACTACATGCTTGTCCTCTTCCCAAGCCGTCAGGTAAAACGGCCACGGCTCATACTCCGCCTTACGTCCGTCCGACCCGACACGCTTGTTTGCCTTTTCAACGTCCTCGAGTGGCAGGTGCTCGCCATGTTTGAGTTTCGTGTCGCCACCATTCAAGACGCGGACATATTCGACCACGCTTCCTTCAGTGACTTTGCGGTATGGAGCTTCGATAAAACCAAACTCGTTGATGCGCGCAAAACAGGAGAGGCTCGAAATCAACCCGATGTTTGGACCTTCCGGCGTCTCAATAGGACAAATGCGACCATAGTGGGTCGGATGCACGTCGCGGACTTCAAATCCGGCGCGCTCGCGCGAAAGACCGCCCGGTCCCAGTGCCGATAGACGACGTTTGTGGGTGATTTCCGAGAGCGGATTGGTCTGGTCCATGAACTGGGACAACTGGCTGGATCCGAAAAACTCGCGCACCGCAGCAGTCACGGGCTTTGCGTTGATCAGGTCCCGCGGCATGGTCGTCTGCATTTCCTGGTGAATCGACATCTTCTCCTTGATCGCGCGCTCCATTCGCTCGAGACCGATGCGAAACTGGTTCTCCAGCAGCTCGCCGACAGCCCGGACACGTCTGTTGCCAAGATGGTCGATGTCATCAGCCTGAAACTCGGACGGGTTCTTACGCATCTTGAGCACGTAAGAAACGACTTCGTAAAAGTCCTTTGCCGAAAGCAGCGGATCGTTGATGCGTTCCCGTTCAGGCTTGCCCATCTTGATGTTGAACTTCAAACGTCCCACGCGCGAGAAATCAAACTTGCGTGGATCGAAGAACATCGCCTCGAGTAGCTTGTAAGCCGTCTGCACAGTCGGCGGGTCGCCCGGGCGCATCTTGCGGTAAATTTCCAGCAACGCGTCGACCGGTTTGGTGATCACATCCTTCTTCAGTGTCTGCGAAAGGATGGAACCGATATCGTCGCGCTCAGGGAAGAACACGGAGAACGAATCAATTCCGCCCTCGATGATTTCCTGCAGCTTCGCCGGAGAGATCTCGTTGTTGGCTTCGAGTATGACCTCGCCGCTTTCTTTGTTGACCACGTCGGCAACGGCAAAGGCGCCTTCAAACTGGGAAGTTTCGATTTCGACTTCGCCGATATTTGATTTCCGCAAGGCATCGAGGGCGCTGGGGGTCACCTTCTTGCCCGAACGGACGATCGGTTCGCCTCTTCCCTTGATATCGAAATCGACCTTCATGCCGACAAGGCTGGTTTGGCCTTCTTCAGGAACCTGCAACATAAGTCGCCCGTCCTCAACGCGAATCTCGTCGGTGACGTACAACGCCTTCAACATGTCCTCGTCCCCGAAAGACGCATTTTTCACGCGCTCTTCCAGGGCCGCGTCGCTCTTCACCAACTTGCCGTCTGCCTCGTGACTAAACCAGAGACCCAAAGCTCGCAGGAAAATCGACGACAGAAATTTGCGTTTGCCGACGCGAACGTAAAGCAGGTTCTTTTGATCGTATTCAAACTCAACCCACGAACCACGATAGGGAATAATTTTGGCAATATAAATTGCGCCGCGTTTAAAGAAGACACCGGGGCTACGATGAAGCTGAGAGACAATCACGCGCTCAGTGCCGTTGATGATGAAAGTGCCGTTGTCGGTCATCAACGGAATTTCACCAAAAAACACTTCTTCTTCTTTGATATCGCGAATGGAAAGCGCTTCCGTTTCCGGATCCTTGTCGTAAACAGTCAGGCGGATTTTCACCTTCAACGGGACGCTGTAACTCATGCCGCGTTCCTGACACTCCTGCTGATCGTGTTTGTGCTTGAGACCGACTGGCTCGCCGCAGTTTTCGCAGAGTTGCGGGCGAACCGAGTTGAAGGTGCCACACTTGTGACAAAGAGTTTCGCCTGCTGCCAACGGGTTCACCTTGATCGTGGAACCACAGTGCTTGCAGTTTGCTCTCAGGTAGTTGAGGCCTTCAAGACGGCCGCACTTACATTGCCAGTTGCCGATTTGATACTCGACGAAATCGAGGGTAGCCGTGCCGCGGAAGTCAGAGATTGGGAAAACTGATTGGAAGACAGCCTGAAGTCCGGTGTTCTCGCGTTCTTCAGGCAAGAAATCCATCTGCAGAAAACGGTTATAAGACTCACGCTGAATCTCGATCAGATTCGGGATCCGAACTGCGGTGGAGATCTTCGAGAAGTCCACGCGCTCGGGCGCCTGGCTGGTGCGTTTTCCTAATCCTGTGTTGACTGTTTGGAGCAGATTTGCAGACATGAGAGGTCCTTCTTAATTGCCAATTTCGATTGCAGATGCTCGATTTCGACGCTAGCCAATCGCAATCAGCAATCGAAAATGAATAAGCGCGGTCAGGGCGCAGAATGCCCCGACCGCTTTAGCTTCAAAAAGCGGCTGATTGCTTCGTCAAATTGTTCCGGAGTAACGCCAGCGCCTCAAGACTTTCTTAACTTACCGACCAAAACCGCGAGTGTCAAGCCAATCAAAGAGTCTAAAGTCGTGAGTCTGGAGTCCAGAGTCAAGACCAGCGGCGCGGACTTCAGACTCTAGACTTCTGACTCCAGACTGAGAGTTATTTCACTTCGACCGTTGCGCCCGCGTCAGTTAACTTCTGCTTGATTGTCTCGGCTTCCTCTTTCGATACGCCTTCCTTAACCGGCTTCGGCGCAGCTTCGACGAGATCCTTGGCTTCTTTCAGACCAAGCGCAGTGACCTCGCGAACAACCTTGATCACGTTGATCTTGTTGCCGCCGATTGCTTGTAGGATCACATCAAACTCAGTCTTCTCTTCTGCCGGAGCTGCGGCTTCGCCACCGCCAGCACCGCCAGCCGCAGGAGCTGCCACAGCCGCCGCCGCTGCTGAAACGCCGAATGTCTCCTCCAGCTCCTTCACGAGCTGCGAAGCCTCAAGAAGCGTCATGCTTTTCAAAAACTCAATTACATCTTCACGTGTTGCTGCCATGATTGCCTTTCTATCCTCCTCAACAAAGGGTTCCTGGTTGCTGTTTGTTAGCTTTCAGCTATTGGCCTGAGTGGCCGTTAAGCTGATTGCTTTTGTTTTTCTGCAGCAGGAGAACCCACGGACGCTACCGGGAATTGTTTGCATCGCAATTCCGAGCAACGTTGGAGCCATAGACGACCTGACAATCGTCAAGCTCTTTTCGCCGTGTCCCGGCCCTGTGCTTTCAATGCGGAATGCGACGGGAACTCATTCAACCCGAATCCCACTATCCGCAATCCGAAATTCTCAGGCGGGCTCTCCGCCTTTTTGCTCGCCAATCTGCTTAACCACGACGGCCAGATTACGCGGCACCGCTGACAACACCGTCACCAGCCTCTGCGCCTGGCAATTAATCAGGAAGAGTATCTTCGAAATCAATTCTTCCTTCGAAGGCAAGCTCGCTATCGCCTCTACATCTTTAAGGGCTACAACTTTGCCTTCTACGATCCCAACCTTAAATTTGAAAATGTCGGGATTTGCCTTGGTAAACTTTGCAATGGCCTTGGACAAATTAACCGGATCCTGTCCACTCAATGCGATCGCAGTAACGCCGGTGAACTGATCGGATGCCTGTTCAAGTGCGGTACCCTCGGCGGCTTTGCGCGCCAGGGTGTTCTTAACCACTTCGTAGCTTACGCCGGCTTCGCGTAGTTGATTCCGCAGTTCCTGATCCTTGGGAACAGTCATTCCCTGAAACCCAACCACCATCGCCGCCTTCGCGTTCTTAAACTGCTCGGTGAGAGCTTCCAAATCTTTTTGTTTCTGTGCTTTTGTTTTCATCGCGGTCGCTCCTCACTCCCTACTTGACGTAAGCCGCTTCATCGAGCAGCACGCCCGGGACTCATCGTAGCCGCCAGATTAACCTTCTTCACATACTTCCCTTTCGCCGTAGATGGCTTTGCCTTTACTACCGCTTCCAGCAAGTGCTTTTGCATTGTCGCGAAGCTTGTCGGCGTCAAAAGAAACCTTGCCAACGGGAACGTGGATCACTCCGGTCTTGTCCACTCGATATTCAACCTTGCCCGCCTTGGTTTCGTTCACAGCTGTCTTAACGTCAAAGGTCACGGTGCCGGTCTTGGGGTTGGGCATTAACCCTCGCGGGCCAAGGACTTTTCCCAGGCCGCCAACCAGCCGCATCATGTCGGGCGTCGAAACGACGGCGTCGAAATCGAGCCATCCCTCTTTGATCTTGTTGACCATGTCCTCGCCACCAACAAAATCCGCTCCCGCCTCTTCGGCTTCTCGAATTTTGTCGCCCTGTGCGATGACCAGGACTTTTTTCGACTTACCTAAACCATGCGGCAAAACGATCGTGCCGCGAACCAACTGATCGGCTTTGCGTGGATCCACGCCCAACCAAACCGTTAGTTCAACCGTTTCGTCAAACTTTGCGAACGCAATCTCTTTAACTTTTGAGACGGCCTCGTCCAGGTTGTACTTGCGCCCGGCTTCAATCTTTTCAGCCGCCGCGTTGTATTTCTTTCCGTGCTTTTTCATCGGACTACTCCTGAGGTGCAAACGAGGAATTTCGGGTTTCGAATTGCGGATTTCGAATTTCAAATCGAAAACTGCAACTTCATCCGACACTGCCTCTCCCTCTCAAAACAGCGAACCCGAAATCGAATCAATCCGAAATCCGAAATTCGCAACAGCAATTCATCCCTCGATGGTCAGTCCCATCTGCCTTGCCGTACCGGCAATCGTCTTTATCGCGGACTCCAAACTGGTCGTGTTCAGGTCCTGCAACTTTGTCTTGGCAATCTCTTCAACCTTCGCCATTGAAATCGCGCCCACCTTTTCCCGGTTCGGTTTCCCCGAACCCTTCGCGATTCCGGCAGCCTTCTTCAAGAGGTCAGCAGCAGGCGGTGTTTTCGTTTCAAACGTGAAAGAGCGATCCGCGAACACCGTAATAACCACCGGAATTTTCAGATCCGGATCCATCTGCGCCGTCTTGGCGTTAAACGCCTTGCAGAATTCCATGATATTGACGCCATGCTGGCCCAACGCCGGGCCAATTGGCGGCGCCGGATTCGCTTTACCGGCGGGAACCTGCAGTTTGATGTAGCCTGTTATTTTCTTTGCCATAATTCGTGAATGGTAAATGGTAAATCGTAAATAGGAGGACGAACGGCGTCTATTCACTATTTACCATTTACTATTCACCGCCTTTCATTCTTCTTCCGCGAAGGTCACCTTCTCCACGTCGAGGAAATTCAACTCAACCGGCGTCGACCTGCCAAAAATGGTGACCGTCACTTTCAGCGTCGACTTATCTTCGTTAACCTCTTCAACCTTCCCGGTAAAACTCTGGAACGGTCCGGACTTGATTCGCACCGTTTCGCCGGCCGCATAAGAAAACTTCGGTTTCGGTTTCTCAGCAGCTTCTGCCTGCTGATTAACTATCTGATCAACTTCCTGCGGAGTCAGCGGCGTCGGATTATGGCCGCCAACAAACCCGGTCACCTTCGGCGTCGACTTGATCATGTGAAAAACGTTGTCGGGAATATGGCCACGCTCATCACATTCAATCTGAACCAGCACATAGCCCGGATAGAACATGCGCGAGGATTCAATCCGCTTGTTACCCCGCATCTCCACGACGGTCTCTGTCGGCACCAGCACTTCTGTTATTTCGTTCTGCAGATCGGTATCACGCACGCGCGCCTTCAGGCTGTCGCGAACTTTCTTCTCGTGTCCCGAGTAAGTATGAAGTATGAACCAGTGCTGCATTAAAAGTGCTTCCTTGCCCTTAGGCCCCGGTCAGCCAGTTCAAGAGAATATTCAGTTGAACCAATAGAAACAACCATATCCGGTCTACCAGAAACAAATAGATTGCGAAAAAGACAACCGCTACCAGGGTGATGATAGTGGTGTTCTTGACCTCATTGAGCGTCGGCCATGACACGCGCTTCATCTCTGCGCGCACGTCGCGCAGAAATTGCGCCAGGCGATTAAAAGGGCCAACCCGGGGACCGCTAAGTCCTCGCTCGCGGCGCGCTCCTCGCCCTTCAGCGCCCTCGCCGAAGCGAGCCGCGCGTGGCGCAGGAGTGCCTGGATTTTCTATGTCGTCCATGATTGCTAACTACTCGACACGTTCCTGAATGCGCTGGCAGGGGTACCAGGATTCGAACCCGGACTTTCGGTTTTGGAGACCGACGTGCTAACCGTTGACACTATACCCCTCCACAAAAAGGATGAAGGCAGAAGTATGAAGGATGAAATTCTTAGCCGTTGGTCACGAAGGACGAAAACAACGCTTTCATCCTTCCGCCTTCATCCTTCATCCTTACTTGGTCTCTTTGTGATCAGTGTGTTTGCGGCAACGGCGACAGAACTTGCTGAACTCAAGCCGATCAGGCGTGGTCTTTTTATTCTTGGTCGTTACGTAGTTGCGGCTCTTGCACTCGTTACACTGAAGAACAATATTATCGCGTGGCATCCTGCTATTTCCGATTTCCGATTGCTAATTGCCGATTGGTCCGGACAGGTAACCTGACCTCCGCTGTCTTCCAATTGGCAATCGGCAATTGGAAATCGGCAATGAATTTATTCCACCACTTCCGACACCGTGCCCGCTCCCACCGTGCGTCCACCTTCGCGAATTGCGAACCGCAACCCCTTCTCCATCGCAATCGGCGCGATCAACTCGATCTCCATCGCCACGTTGTCTCCCGGCATCACCATCTCCACTCCCGTCGGCAAACTCGCCACTCCCGTCACGTCCGTTGTCCGGAAGTAAAACTGTGGCCGGTAACCCGTGAAAAACGGCGTGTGCCGCCCGCCTTCTTCCTTCGTCAGCACATACGCCTCTGCCTTGAACTTCGTGTGCGGCGTGATCGAACCCGGCTTCGCAATTACCTGCCCGCGCTCAATGTCCTTGCGCTCCACTCCTCTTAACAGCAACCCTACGTTGTCTCCCGCCGTCCCTTCGTCCAGCAGCTTCTTGAACATCTCCACGCCCGTCACCACTGTCTTCAGCGTCGGCCTGATTCCTACCACCTCCACCGTCTCGTTCACCTTCACCTTGCCCCGCTCCACTCGTCCCGTGGCCACCGTCCCGCGTCCCTGAATCGTGAAGATGTCTTCCACCGGCATCAAAAACGGCTTCTCTATGTCGCGCTCCGGCGTCGGGATATAGCTGTCCACCGCCGCCATCAGCTCTTCCACCGTCTTCTCCCATTCCGCATCGCCTTCCAAAGCCTTCAGCGCCGATCCCTTGATCACCGGAATCTCGTCTCCCGGAAACTCATAGGCGCTCAACAGCTCTCTCACTTCCAGCTCCACCAGCTCCAGCAGCTCCGCATCGTCCACCGCGTCGGCCTTGTTCATGAACACCACCATCGCCGGCACGCCCACCTGCCGCGCCAGCAGAATGTGTTCGCGCGTCTGCGGCATCGGCCCGTCCGTCGCCGCCACCACCAGGATCGCTCCGTCCATCTGCGCCGCTCCCGTGATCATGTTCTTCACATAATCAGCGTGCCCCGGACAGTCAACGTGCGCGTAGTGCCGGTTCGCCGTCTCATACTCCACGTGCGCCGTCGCGATCGTGATGCCTCGTGCCTTCTCCTCCGGCGCCTTGTCAATCTGGTCGAAGGCCACAAACTGCACCTTCGGATTGTTCTTCCCCAACACCCTCGTGATCGCTGCCGTCAACGTCGTCTTCCCGTGATCCACGTGCCCAATTGTCCCGATGTTCACGTGCGGCTTACTGCGGTCGAATTTTTCCTTTGACATCTCTTAATTGGCCTCTTTAATAGAATCAATCATTTCCGCGCGAGCAAATAATGGAGCCCGCGATGAGATTTGAACTCATGACCTCCTCCTTACCAAGGAGGCGCTCTACCCCTGAGCTACGCGGGCAGCACAAGGATGAAGGCTGAAGGATGAAGGATGAACTTCACCAACTCCAGTCAACCACTTCATCCGTCCGCCTTCATCCTTCAGCCTTGCGTTTGGAGCGGGCGACGAGATTCGAACTCGCGACCCTCAGCTTGGAAGGCTGATGCTCTACCAACTGAGCTACACCCGCCCTTCAAGGATGAAGTAGGAAGGATGAAGGATGAAAGAATGCGCGCTCCCGAGCACTTCATCCTTCATCCTTCCGCCTTCATCCCTAACCATTCGCTTGGTGCAGGGGGTAGGATTCGAACCTACGTAAGGCGTTAGCCTGCCGGGTTTACAGCCCGGTGCCATTAACCACTCGACCACCCCTGCATGCCCTGTCAAGTGCTTAGTGGAGCCGGCGAAGGGACTTGAACCCCCGACCCTCTGATTACAAATCAGATGCTCTACCAACTGAGCTACGCCGGCCCGCTATAGTGTGCAAATAGCGCATTCCGACAAAATGCGGATACTAACAATCCGTATACGAAAACGCAAGTCGCACTCAGTATTGTAGATATCTTATCAGTTGTTGGCGGAAAGTAAGTCGTTCCTGATGCACGTGGCCGCAATCTAACCAGCCACTGGAAGGCTCAATCGGAAGGTCTTAAAACAGATTTTCACTACTGAATGGGCGCCTCTTTGGTCGACTTGGGCACAAACCCTGTTCGCGACCGAACAAATGAATCATAGAAAGTTCTAAAGTAGCCATACATCGATAGACAAGCTGAGATCACAACTAGCCAAAGCAACGCTCGACCGGCTGTGTAAAGCAACACTTGCCAATCGCTACCGCTTACTGTGCCCGCGCCGAACAGATGTTCCCAGGCGGCACGCAATTCCGGCACTGTCCAAAACTTGATCGCGGGAAACGGTAGTCCAAAGTTTGCTACCGGAGGTCTCCCTCCAACACTGGAAACAATCAGCAACGCGACCGTGAGCACCTGTAGCAGCATCTTGAACTTTCCCATTTTTGAAGCCGGGATCACCACGCCATCAGCTGCAGCAATGGATCGCAGCCCGGTTACAGCAAACTCGCGCCCAATAATGATTACCACCGCCCATGCGGGAGCGAGTTGATTCTCAACCAGCGAAATCAAGGCCGCCGATATCAAGAGCTTGTCTGCAATCGGATCGAGCAGTTGGCCCATCCGGGTGACTTGTTGCCGGCGTCGCGCCAGTTCCCCGTCAAGATAGTCAGTGAGTGCGGCGCCAAGAAACAACGCCACTCCCAGGATGTGTCGCGGAAAGCCCAACCAGTTTTCTGAAAATGGCGTGAGCAGCACAACCACCAACAACGGAACGATGAAGATCCGCAGCAGCGTCAGTGCATTTGGTAGATTCAACACCAGTTAAGCCTTAAGAATTGCCACAAGCTTGGAATGATTCGCAGTGTAGGTTCGCATAAAAATAGTGTCAAGAAACCTAAACTCAGAATTGTATTGCAATGACGTTAGCGTCACTGCGCAAAAGATCGACGAGGCTAACGAGGCCACTTGCCGCCCTTCATGTGCTGGTCTAGAATAACTGGTTCGCTACAGGCCGATATTCTCAACTGTGGCTGCCCACTTTGTTTCATCTCATGGCTATAGATCACATCACCGTCAGGGGCGCACGCCAGCACAATCTCAAGAACATAAACGTAGAAATTCCGCGAGATCAGTTCACTGTCATTACCGGACTATCGGGTTCCGGTAAATCATCCCTTGCCTTCGACACCATTTATGCTGAAGGCCAGCGCCGCTACGTCGAATCATTGTCCGCCTACGCAAGGCAGTTTCTCGACCAACTTGAGAAACCCGACGTTGATTCTGTTGAAGGTCTTTCACCGGCAATTTCTATCGAACAGAAAACCGTTTCGCGAAGTCCACGTTCAACCGTGGGCACGGTTACTGAGATTTACGATTACATGCGTTTGCTGTTCTCTTCGATTGGAGTTCCTCATTGTCATCAATGCGGCGCCGCAATTACTCGGCAGAGTGTCGAGCAGATCGTGCAAAACGTGCTCGGACTACCTGAGGGTGAACGGGTGATGATTCTCGCGCCCATCGTCCGCGGCCGGAAAGGTGAATTTAAGAAGGAACTCGAAAAACTTGCAAAGGACGGTTTCCTGCGCGCACGCGTTGACGGCGAACTGTTATCGCTTGATGAGGAGATCAGGCTCGACAAGCGACGGAACCACACAATCGAAGCAGTGATTGACAGGCTGCTAATCAAGGCAGGAATCAAGGAGCGGCTCACCGAATCTGTGCGAACGGCATTAAAACTCACTAACGGCGCGGTGCTGGTCTCAGTGGTAGACGGAGAAGAGAAACTCTACTCGGAAAAGATGGCGTGCGTTATCTGTGGCATCAACGTGCCGCCACTGGAGCCTCGTTCGTTTTCATTCAACTCCGCTTACGGCGCCTGTAAAAGATGTCATGGTTTGGGCACCGTGCAGGAAGTCGACGCCGCTAAATTGATTCCCGATGCAAATACGCCCGCTGACAAGATCAACTTCATGGGGACAATTGATCGGCAGGGTTCGGCTTACCTAAGAAGCGCTCTGCTGGCCGTCGCCAAACATTACAATGCTGATCCTAGAGTGCCTTTCGTTAAGTTAGCGAAGGAAGTGTGCGACGGTTTCCTGCATGGCGTTACCGGCCAATTAACTTTCCGACAAGGACTTTATTCTTACCAGAGCCCCTGGAAAGGCGCGCTGCGTTGGCTTCGCGAGAGACTAAACGATGCGCCCTCCGACAAAGTTAAAGGGGCTTTGGAGGAACTTGTTTCACCCACTTCATGTCCGGACTGTAAGGGGCAACGACTACGCGCGGACTCGCTTTCAGTCCGGCTCGGCGGAAGGGGCATTGCTGAATACACCGCTCTGCCGATTGAAGATTCGGTCCCCGCCTTCGAAGCCATCAAATTGTCCACGCGCGAAGAGCAGATTGCGGGTCAGATACTTCGCGAAATTAGAAACCGGCTCCGCTTCCTGCAGAGCGTCGGCCTGGGTTATCTAACTCTCGATCGTTCATCTGCGACTCTTTCCGGTGGCGAGGGGCAGCGTATCCGCCTTGCTACGCAAATCGGTTCTCAGTTGCGCGGAGTGCTTTACGTTCTGGACGAGCCGTCGATTGGCTTGCATCCTCGCGACAATCAAAAACTGCTGGACACACTAACCGCCTTGCGAGACCTGGGAAACACAGTGCTCGTGGTTGAGCACGACGAGGAGACCATTCGCAGGGCGGATTATGTAGTAGATCTCGGGCCCGGTGCGGGCGCTCACGGCGGTGAAGTGGTAGCTAGCGGAACGCCGGAAGATGTGGCAAACAACCCAGGCTCAATCACAGGTCTTTATGTACGCGGTCTCATGAAAATCGAAGTGCCTGGACAAAGGCGCGCCGCAAATGGAAAGTATTTGACCGTCCAGGGTGCGCGCGCCAACAACCTGAAGGACATTGACGTTTCGATTCCGCTCGGTTTGTTAACTGTAATTACCGGCGTCTCCGGGTCAGGCAAGTCAACTCTGGTGGGCGACATTCTTTATCCCGCGCTCGCCCGTCACCTCTACGGTTCGCTAACTGAGCCCGGCGACTGCGCTGGTATTCAGGGACTGGAATACGTGGACAAGGTAATCGAGATCGATCAGTCGCCGATCGGGCGCACGCCACGTTCAAATCCCGCAACTTATACCGGGCTATTCACGCCCTTGCGCGAACTGTACGCCATGCTTCCGGAATCTCGGGAGCGTGGGTATAAACCGGGGCGTTTTTCATTCAACGTAAAAGGTGGCCGTTGTGAAGGTTGCGAGGGCGATGGCATGAAGCGAATTGAGATGAACTTCTTGCCGGATGTTTATGTATTGTGCGACGTCTGCCGCGGCGCGCGTTATAACCGGGAAACTCTTTCAGTTAAGTACAAAGGAAAGTCTATCGCCGAACTGCTGGATACCACGGTGGAAGAGGCGCTGGCGCTGCTCGAGAACGTGCCGCAGATTAAGCAGAAACTACAAACGCTTTCGGATGTTGGGTTGGGCTACTTAAAACTCGGCCAGTCTGCTACCACACTTTCCGGCGGCGAGGCCCAACGTATTAAGTTAGCCAAAGAACTGTCGAAACGCGCGACCGGCCGGACAGTATATATGCTGGACGAACCAACCACCGGTCTTCACTTTGCCGACGTGCATAAACTTCTTGACGTGCTTCAGCGACTCGTTTCGATGGGCAATACAGTGCTGGTGATCGAGCACAACCTCGACGTCATCAAATCAGCCGACTACATCGTTGACCTTGGTCCAGAAGGCGGCGAACAGGGCGGTCGCATTGTCGTTGCCGGCACGCCGGAAGAAGTTGCCCGCTCCCGTCGTTCGCATACGGGGCAAGTGCTGCGGCCTTTACTTAACGGCCGCCTGGCGCGCAACGGCAACGGAAACTCGCGCCGCGAAGACAAGAAGATCGCGTGATATACTCCGCCGCGTTCTCAAACCCGGACACGGATTGCTTCGGCTCATGTCAATTTACTCCGACGATTTGCAGCCGCTCTCGCTGGATGATGTAAGCACCTATCCGCTTGCCTCGCGTCCCAGTAAAGTCACACTCAGGGATTTCGCCAGCCCAATAAAAGAAGATGTGGCGCTCAAAGATTTTCTGGCCAGTCTGCCAAATATTCTCGCCGTTCAGAATTTGAGAGAGATTGCTTCACGCATGCAGCGCGCGCGTGAACTCAAGAAACCCATCATCTGGGGACTGGGTGGGCATGTTATTAAGACTGGGCTCGCTCCAATCATCATCGATCTAATGAAACGCGGTTTCGTGAGTGCCATCGCAGGTAATGGCTCAGTGCTGGTTCATGATTCGGAGGTCGCGTTGGTTGGTTCAACTTCTGAGGATGTAGACGCAACCCTGGGCGAAGGCATTTTCGGCGGCGCGGATGAAACCGGAAAACTTCTGAACCACGCGGCAGAGGAAGGTGCGAAAGATGGTATCGGACTTGGGGAAGCGACGGGTCGTGCACTACTCGCACTTAAACCCAAACATGCCGACGTTTCGCTCGTCTGTGCCGCTTATGGTGCTCGTGTGCCCTTCACCGCGCATTTAACAATTGGCGGTGACATCGGTCATTTTCATCCGCAAGCTAGTGGCGCCGCTTTGGGCGCTACCACGCACACAGATTTTCGCTTGCTTTCACAACTCGTACGCATGATGAATGGCGGCGGCGTCTATCTGAACATTGGTTCCGCGGTGACGCTGCCCGAAGTCTTTCTGAAGGCGGTCACCCTGGTGCACAACCTCGGCCACGATCTAAACGACATTACGACTGCAAATTTCGATTTCATCCAATCGTACAGGCCGGTTACGAACGTGGTTCGCAGGCCCACCGCTGATGGCGCCGGCCGCGGTTTCTCAATTACCGGCCATCACGAACTTACGATTCCCCTGCTGGCCGCACAATTAATCTCCTCCTCCTAGATACCGCGCAAACGCTTACCAATCACTTGACAAGCTTGTCTTCGGCGCATAATAATCCCATGTCGAAATTGAAAATCATTTTCAATTAGTCCCTGATTTTACCTTTATTCAGGCCAGGAAATCATGTTCAAGCGAGTTCTTACAGGGTTTATTTTAGCTGTCCTTTCGTTTGTGTTGTTCGCTCCCGAGACGCTGGGGCAATCGCCGACCGCGGCGGTTGACGGTCATGTGTTTGATCAAACCGGAGCGATAGTCCGCGGCGTGTCGGTTCACTTGCGCGCGTCCAATGCCGCTACCGCACAAACTGCGGTAACCGATGGGGCTGGATACTTCCGCTTCGGCGCTCTTCCCTCAGGTAGCTACTGGCTGACCATCAACCACACCGGATTCGCCAAATTCGAAAAACGCATCGACGCACCTCTTAATCCCAAGCTATCAGTGGACTGTGTGCTCCAACCTGAAATAATCGCCGAATCAGTCATCATTACCAGTAGTCATATTCTGACTTCTACCGAAGTAGCTGAGCGGATTCCAGGATCTGTCGATGTAATTGACGCTCAAACACTCGAGAACAGCCGCGCTCTTACTTCAACCGAAGTTCTGCGGAAGGTCGCGGGAGTCAATGTTCGCGACGAGGAGGGCTTTGGTCTTCGACCAAACATCGGGATACGCGGTTTGAACCCCACGCGCTCAAGCAAAGTGTTACTTCTGGAAGACGGCATGCCGCTCACTTATGCGCCGTATGGCGATAACGCCTCTTACTATCATCCTCCCATTGATAGGTTCGAAAGTGTCGAAGTATTAAAAGGCTCCGGGCAGATTGTCTATGGGCCGCAGACGATCGGTGGAGTCGTCAATTACATTACGCCCGCGCCCCCTGCAAATCGGCAGGGCTCTATTTCGTTGACTGGTGGCAATCGCAACTACTTTAACGGACACGTCAACTATGGAGACACGATTGGGCGAACGGGATTCATGTTCGGGTTTACGCGAAAGCAAGGGAACGGGTCGCGCGAGAATATCAGGTCCGGGCTAAATGACTTCAATGCTAAGTCGGTAACTAACTTTAGTATGCGCCACGCATTGACTTTGAAGTTCAATTACTACGGAGAGGACTCTAATGTGGCTTATTCGGGTTTACGCGAGGACGAATTTCGCACGGATCCCCGCCAAAATCCTTTTCGCAACGATTTCTTTTACGGAGACCGCGTAGGCACTTCGCTGACTCACGCATTTGTGATCGATCCCGAAGTGGTTTTAACCACAAACCTGTACGGGTCCTACTTCCGCCGCCATTGGTGGCGGCAATCTTCGAATTCAAATGAACGTCCGAATGATTCTTCTGATCCACAGTGCGGCGGAATGGCAAACCTGAACACGACCTGCGGCAATCAAGGGCGCCTGCGGCGTTATCTTTTCGCCGGCGTGGAACCCAGACTGAGAATCAGTAAGCCATTGTTTGGGCGCCGTCATGAAGCGGAAATTGGTTTTCGAGTCCATTTTGAAGATCAGGAGAGATTGCAAAAGAACGGCCCCAGCCCTACCTCCAGGGACGGTCTGATCGTCGAGAACAACGAACGGCGCAACCAGGCATACTCGGCTTTCATTCAAGACCGGTTGATGTTTGGGGATTTCACCGTGACACCCGGCTTGCGAATTGAGCATGTCAGATACCAACGTACCAATCGACTCTCAAATGTTTCCGGTAGAACTCAGATAACTCAAGCCGTTCCGGGCATCGGTGTTTCCTACAATCCCGACGAAAAGCTAACGATATTTGCCGGCGTGCATCGCGGTTTCGCGCCGCCACGGACAGAAGACATCATCAACAACACGACGGGCGGAAGCATAGACTTAGATCCCGAGTTGAGCTGGAATTACGAAGCCGGCCTGCGCGCGCGGTTCCATCCCGCGCTTCGTGTTGAAGCGACCTTTTTCCGCATGGATTATGAAAACCAGATCGTTCCAGCAAGCCTGGCTGGGGGAATCGGCTCAACCTTTACCAACGGAGGCGCGACCTTACATCAGGGCATCGAACTGTCTACGGTGTTTGACACTGCCACATTACTACGGCGGCGATACAGTTTTTATTTCCGCACCGCTTACACGTTTTTGCCAGTCGCCGATTTTCGCGGCGTCCGTTTCAGCAGCGTACCTGGATTTACGTCAACAAGTGTCACTGGTAATCGTTTGCCCTACGCTTCTGAGCAACTCGTTAATGCGACTGTTGGCTTTTCCCACACCAGCGGACTCGATACTTTTTTGGAAGGCGTTTATGTAGGTTCGCAATTTTCTGAGGACTTAAACCGTATCGATCCCATCACCGCCAATGGCCAGACCGGACTTATTCCCAGTTACACAATCTGGAACGCTACCGTTAACTACAAGGTGGAGAAGCTTCACACCACCTTCTTTGTCACGGCAAAAAATCTTTTTGACCGTCTTTACATAGCCGACCGCGCGCGTGGCTTGCTGCCCGGACCTTCTCGGGCCGTGCATGCCGGCTTCAAGTTTGAGTTTTAGACTCTTATGCAGTTTGCAAATTGAACTTAGCGGGTACCGTTTCAACTAACATCGCGCTCCTGCCGTCCCGGGGCGCGACTTTTTCTGCCACTCTTCATCACGCCTCGATAACGTTCTCTTTCGGTCGTGGGTTATAATCTGCCTCCGGTTTAATAATTAGTTTTAATCGACGGGCGCTCGCGGCGCCGAAGGGAAAAGCACTCTCGATGGACGCAAACAAACTCGAACATTTCCGCAGCCTGTTAGTGAATCAACTGCGCGAACATTCAGAACATATACGCCAGGGTCAAGCCACCGCACTGGAGCTTTCCGATGATGGAGTGAAGGATCCGGCTGATTTATCCGTCATGGATGTCAACAAGGAGATCGCTTTGCGTTTGGGCGAGCGCGAGTCGCAAATGGTTGCGGATATCGACCAGGCATTACTTAGGATGCGGGAGGGCGCCTACGGCATTTGTGCTCGATGCGGCAAGACAATTGACGAAAATCGGCTTGAAGCAGTACCTACCGCGCGATATGACGCAGTGTGCCAGGCAGCCATCGAAAGTGCCAACGGTGAAGATGAGCACGCGACACTTTGAACTAGTCCAAAGTCCAAAGTCCAAGTCTGTGTAGCGAGACTTGCAGTAAGTTATAGAACCAGGCACTACGTGGTTATCTTAAGTAGGGTGCACAGACTTTGGACTTAGGACTTTAGACTTATCCCTCATGCTTTCGGATGCGCCTTGTCATAAACCTCAATTAACTTCTCCATCGAAACGTGCGTGTAAATTTGCGTAGTTGAAAGACGCGCGTGGCCCAGCAACTCCTGTATGTCCCGAAGGTCCGCGCCGCTGTCGAGCAAATGAGTGGCAAAAGAATGGCGCAACGCGTGAGGACTGATATCATATTTGCCGGCGCAGATGCTGATATATTTCTCCACCATGCGACCGACGGATCGGGTCGTGATGCGCGTGCCCTGGTAATTAAGGAAAAGCGCCTCAGGCTCGCGTTCGGAAATCGGCGCGTTGTCCAAAAAGCCGTCGCGGACGTCGAGATAATTCCTTAAAGCCTCAAGTGCCGGTTCACCGAAAGGAACGATCCTTTCCTTTCGCCGTTTCCCAATCACCCTTATTAAGCGGTTCTTAAAATCAATCTGGCCGAGGTTGAGTTTCGTTAGCTCCGCTACACGCACGCCTGTCGCATACATCAGCTCCAGCATGGCGCGGTCGCGTTTCCCCAGCGCTGTGTCGATGTTGGGAGTCTCAATAAACTTAATTGCCTCTTCGACGGACAAGTGTTTGGGAAGCTTCTTTTCTAGTTTGGGGGTGGAAACCAGTTTGGCGGGATTTAATTCCAGCATCCCTTCGCGCACCAGGAATTGAAAAAACGTTCGCAACGCGGCCAGCTTACGCGCGATTGACGACTTTCTCTTCTGGGCAGCGTGGAGCGTGGCGAGCCACTCGCGGATGGTGATGTGATCAATTTCATTCAGCGGCGGCGGCAAATTCCTCTTGCCGGTCTTGGGATGGGCGGGAGCGATGTGGTCCAGAAACTGTTCCAGATCACTTTGATAATTGCGCAGGGTATGCTCGCTGAGATTGCGCTCGTAACGCAGGTGGTCGAGAAACTGAGTTAATAGCAACTCCATATCGGCGGAAGTAATTCAACTCCAACCCGACTAATTAGGTTACCAACCGCTGGCGGCCACGCTGGCGGACTTGGGCGCATAATACCCTTTGCGCGCGCGCACCCGCGCATCTTTTCGCGAGCGAAGACGAAGATTAATTACGTGAAACCGGCCATCGCGCCGCTCGTCTTTCGGATAATAGCTGAGCACATATTGCTGCGCGAGATCCGCAGCTATCTGTTGAAACGCGTGATCAAGGTCTTCCGGAGTCTTTGGAATATAAACGGCTCCGCCTGTTTGTCCGGCAAGCTGTTCCATTCGTCGTTCAGCGGCGAGGGCCCGGAGATTGGCACCATCGTACAAACCTGTCTGAACAATGAAAATCTGACAATCATCTGCTAACGCACGTTGCATTGTCGTGGCAAAGTCATTTCGGCTGGTGGTTTCAATGCCATCAGAAACGATCACCAGCACGCGACGGCCGCTATAAGGACGGAGATAAGCCGCTGCCTCAATAATTGCGTCGAAGAGTGAGGTTGATCCCTCCGGCTTTCCGAAGCCGTCAATGGTTCGCTCGAGTAGTGCCAGGTCTTTAGTCAAAGGCTGAGCGAGATAGCTATCCGATTCCACCGCATAGATCGCCGCCTCGTCGGAAGGACGCAGCACCGTTCTAAAAAACTGCCTGGCAGCTCGCTTCTCAAATTCACGAGCACTGCTCAAGCTGCCGCTGTTATCAAACAGCATCACCAGTCGAACGCTGGTTTCCGATCTGGTCAGGTCGCTGATCGACTTTACTTGTCCATCGATCAGCAACTCAAAATCTTCCAGCTTGAGACCGGTGATGGCAATGCCCCGCGTATCGACTACTGATGCCGGGATAGGCACCAGGTTTGAGCTGACTCGAACAACGTCCGATTCTTCAACCTCCTCACCGCTTGAGTCAGACGAAGGATTGCTGGGGGTGGCTTTGGGATTGGCGGGCCCGGCACCACGACCGGTCTCGCTCCTGGCACCCGCAGGTTTAGTGGACGCTTTCGGTGTCTTTTCCCTGTTGCGTCCGGACTGCGCGAAAGCAAACGTTGTCAGGAGGAAAGACAACGTGAGAATAGGCGCCGCATAACGGGCCATAGTCAGAATCTTTAGCATCATGCTGAAGCCTGATAAGCCGGCTCTAAATAACCAATTCCCTGAAGCCAGGTGTCCCATTCTTTAAGGGCCACTTCCACTTGAAGTTGATGCCGTTCACGTTTTCCGCGAACTTGTTTGCGCGCCGCGTCGGGGAGTGGCTCGAGGAGCGCAAAAGTGATGTTTACCGGTTGAAATTTCTTCGCATCGGCTCCGGAAACGTAACGCGCCAGTGCCCCAACCGCACTACGGCCGGGCGGCGTGATTAGTTCCCTGTCCTGCGAAACGCGGGCCGCGTTATGTCCCGCCAACCAGCCCATCGCAACTGACTCCACATAACCCTCGACGCCGGTGATTTGTCCTGCAAAGAAGAGCCTCGGACGATCTCGCATCTGCATAGTGACTGAAAGAACGCGCGGCGAACAGATGTAAGTGTTGCGATGGATTTGGCCAAACTGTAGGAACTCGGCCTTCTCCATCCCGGGTATCAATCGCAGCACGCGCGCCTGTTCTCCGTAACGTAGATGATTTTGAAACCCCACCAGGCTGTACGCGTCAGCCATTAAATTTTCCTGTCGCAACTGCACCACCGCGTAAGGTTGACGTCCGGTTCTGGGATCAATTAGCCCCACCGGCTTCATCGGGCCAAACCGCAGCGTGTCCACGCCGCGACGAGCAAGTTCCTCAATTGGTAAGCACGCCTCAAACCAACGCGTCTCTTCGAATCGTTGCAAGGGAACGCTGTTGGCTTCAATCAACTCGTTGTAGAACCGCTCATATTGAGTTTCATCAAAAGGGCAGTTCAGGTAATCGTCGCCGCCCTTCCCGTACCGGGCAGCGCTGAAAGCGATTGAGCGATCGATTGAGTCGGCGGACACAATTGGCGCGATAGCGTCATAAAAGTAAAGCTGGTCGCTGCCGGTGAGTTTCATGATTTCGGTGGTTATCGCGTCAGCCGACAACGGTCCCGTGGCAATGATATTGATCTTGTCGTAATCAATCTCCCGCACCTCTTCCCGAACCAACTCAATGTTTGGATTGCTCTGAATCCCTTCAGTAACGAAGGAAGCAAACCTTTCTCGGTCCACGGCGAGAGCGGCGCCTGCGGGGACTCGCGTCTCCGCGGCTGCTCTCATGACTAATGAATCACCGCGCCGCAGTTCCTCTTTCAGAAGATAAGAAGCCGTTCCGGGTTCATCGGATTTTAAGGAATTAGAACAGACGATCTCGGCCAGCTTGTCGGTGCGATGGGCGGGGGTTTGGCTGATCGGACGCATTTCAAAAAGGCGCACGTGGGCGCCGGCGCGGGCCGCCTGCCAGGCTGCCTCGACACCGGCCAAGCCACCTCCAATCACGTTAATATCGCTCATGTCCACAGATTCGCGAAATCATGGCTTCTTGTCGGTGCTGCGAGCATCCGTAGGATTGCTTATTTTGTAGTCGCCAACGTCACCAGAAAAATGCTTGTAGTCACTCCACTCTAATGTCTTGTTGAAATCGCCGCCGCCAAACAATAGATACTTCATTGAGAGATTTATTTGTGCCTCCCGCGGCAGCCAAACGCCCTGCGCCATTCGCGTCTGTTCCATTACAAATGCCGCGCCCGGTCTCAATGAGAACAAAATACCGGCACCAACTTTGAACGCTTCTGACAAACGCGCTTCGAGCCGCATGATTTGCTTATCCGCGGGATCAATCCAGACCACTCCAACAAGTTTCGAAATCAAATCCTCTTCACGATTACTCGGCTTGAAGCCGGGACGCGGTCGAAAATCGAAAACAACAGCATCCCGCTCGCGAAAGCGTTCACGCCTCGGTGACACGAACTCATGGACCTTCAGAAACTGGGAAACCTCCAGGTCTTCATCGTTTTCTTTGCCTTCGGCCCTCTTTCGTTCCCGTTCAGTGCGGCGCTTCTCAGCCTTCTGCGCGTCCTTTTCCTGATCGCGTTCAGCCTTTCGAAACTCTTCTTCGACACGCTTCTGTTCCCTGATGGCTCGCTCTCCTGAGAGCGGGACGCCATTCTCACTGATCAACTTCATGATGGATCCGCGATGCGCGATCGGAAACACTTCGTAAACCTTGACGGCCTGCCTTTTCACCTCGCCCTTACTATTGATCTCCCGATCAGTTTGCTTTTGCATGAATGAATATTCCGCAAAGCGTTTTTCCAGCTCCTCCTGATTGCGAGAAACGTCCCGCAGGAGCGCGACAACGTCCAAAGCTTCAGCACTGCGCGGCGGATCAAAGACCGCGTCATGCAGTCCGGTGTTGTATCTCGTCCTTTGCAGTACGAACGTTAGGTCGCGTGTGCCGCTGTTATTAATTATTACGCGATGAGGCTCGAGGATAATGCCCTCAGGTCGATAGTCCTCAAATCGCGTTACGGTTTGCAGATCCTCGTCATCAATTCGTCGCAGTAACTTCGTGGTTACGTCGAACCAATACTTGAGACGAGCACCACTGCGCAGAGAGAATTCCACGATGTAAGCCGGTCCCGTGCGCTCGGTCTCGTTATAGGAAATAACCCGCGCCAGAACATTCCTCTTTTTGAAATCAACCAGATGATTAGCGTCCAGCACGGCCTGCAGTCTGGCTGCCGCCGCCTCGGCATTTGTCAGCGTCTGGAGTTTCCCGTCTTGCGCGCGCATCCACGCTGATCTCGCGGTTGCTGCATACAACAGCCGCCCATCCTGAAGATGCAACTCAGCACGAGCGGAAGACGGCGCGAGAATTTGGGTCTTTGCTGTTCCTACCGTTTGATTATTGAGCTGAACGACCCATTCGTAAGTCGCATCCTTGATCAACGCAACCCGCTTCTTACCGCCGAGCGCATTAATGTAACCATCCACAACCTTCTCAGCGGACGGCAACTTTCTGGGCTTGGTCCTGGCTTGAGCAGCCACAACGGAGGCGGCGTTTCCTGCCTGGGCAGTTACCACCGAAACGTTGCCAAACACCACCAGACAACAAAACAAAGCCGGCAATACGTACTGCAGGCGGCTTGCTTTTGTGCCAACCTGATTTACAAAACGAGGTAGTCGCTCAGTCATTTTTTTGCTTTCCGCCTGGTTTTCGCAGGTTTTTTAGCTGCACCCGCCTTGGCCGTTTCTTTCTTTCGTTTCTTTTCCACCTTCTCGTGGGCGGCAGCCATCACCTGTTTTACCCGTTCTGCTTGCGTTGGCCGCTTAGCAGCGCCGCCTTGTTTGCCCGCGTGTTCCTGATCTGTCATCTCGCCCTGATGTTTCTGATACTCAAACTCATTTATCTGCGTGTTGTTCGAGCGAAAAACCTCGAGGTTCCTCATTTGCTCCCTACCCATGATTCCTATTCCTCCCAGTTTCAATAACTGCCTCGGTTTGGAGGGTGTCGCAATTGGATCTCTCTGTGCGCTCTCGGTGTTGTCTGAGTCTCTGTGGTTGAGTTACTTCGTTGGCAATATTCACCACAAAGCACAGTGGTACCAGAGCTTGCAGAGAGAAAAGTTCGAAATGCAACATCACCCGGATTTGACCTGCCTTGACACCGCAAAGTTTGCGTTCGTATATTGCAAACCTTAATAGCGTCCCGCTATCAGATTGAAAGCCGGCTTAGCTCAGTTGGTAGAGCGTCTGATTCGTAATTAGAAGGTCGCCGGTTCAATTCCGGCAGCCGGCTCCAAAAGTTAAACTTCCCAAACAGTATAGGTTTCAAAATCGATGGCGGCAAAGCTCTTCACCAGTTGTCGAAGAAGCGTAAAGCTTTGCCGTGATAACCTTCTCCGCTAAATGCCGCTCACTCAAGACCAGGTCAGCCAATATGAACGCGATGGCTTTGTGATCCTGCGCGACTTCGTAGCGGGTGAGGCCTGCGACGGGTTGCGTGCGCGTGCTGAAAACCTCGTGGCCGAATTCAATCCTGAACGAGTGGCTTCTATCTTCTCGACGAGAGAACAAAACCGGCTGAGGGATAAATACTTTTTGGAGTCAGGGGATCGGATTCGCTTCTTCTTCGAAGAGGACGCTTTTGAAACTGATGGCACTCTCAAATATGCCAAGGAACGCTCAATTAACAAGATCGGACACTCGCTTCACGAACTCGATCCTGTGTTCAGTGAATTTTCGCGAACGCCCGAGATCAGACAATTAGTCGACGACCTTCGTATCGACCGGCCTTTGCTCTTGCAGTCGATGTATATTTTCAAACAGCCGCAGATTGGCGGCGAAGTCAGTTGTCATCAGGACAGTACTTTCCTTTACACGGAACCACGCGACGTCATCGGCCTATGGTTCGCGCTTGAGGATGCCACTTTGGAGAACGGTTGTCTGTGGGCACTGCCCGGCGGGCATACAATGGGTTTGAAATCGCGTTGGGTGCGTGAAACGGACGAAATGATCTTTGACGTTTTTGACGACACGCCCTGGCCGGAGGACAGGGTTGTTCCGCTCGAAGTTCAGAAAGGCAGTCTGATCGTCTTGCATGGCCGGCTTCCTCATAAGAGCCTGGCCAATCGCTCGCTAAAGTCGCGGCATGCGTACACGCTGCACGTAATCGGCGCCGGCTGGCATTATCCGCAAAACAATTGGCTGCAAAGGCCACCGGATAACCCGCTCCACGGCTTCATCTAACAAGCCGAAACTCTGCCCTCGAAAAGTCCGAAAGCCGGTGGTTATCCTCAGTAATTCGAGTTTTTTTAACGACTAGCTGGTGGGCCGGAGCAGCCCGCGGAAGATGCCCTGAACGGCAACCTGATTGGCTGGAATGGTGAGAGGTTCATGCTGGGAATTGGCCGGGTGGAGTTCGACATTCACGCCGCGGCGAAACATTCTCTTTAATGTTGCCTGGTTGTCTTCAACCAGCAACGCCACCACGATCTCTCCATCACGAGCGTCAGTGCGGTTCTCAATTAGCGCGATATCACCGTCGCAGATGTGCTCGTCGATCATCGAGTCGCCTTTTACACGTAACGCATAGACACGTTCAGGTCGCACTCGGCCGAGAAGGAACCGTGGCACGGGCACTGTCTCATCACACTCAACGACATCGAGCGGCGTTCCCGCAGCAATCCGGCCGAGCAGTTTCACCTCACAGAGCGCGTCCGCATCATCGACCTTAACCGACAGAGCAAAGGATCCATCCTCATGCTTCCTCGTGAGCAAGCCTCGTCGTTCGAGCGCTGCGATGTGTTTTGCGATAGTGGCGCGCGACTTAACGCCGAAGTGTCTCGCTATCTGGGCGTATGAGGGTTCGTACCTGTTCCTTTCGGAGAAGCGGGTGATGTAATCGAGAATATCTTTTTGTCGCTGGGTACGAGGGAGCATTGATTCGACCATTCAGAGAACGAAAGCTTGGAGTTGGCCCGCTTGAGATGACGAGGCATTCTATGGCGCGACATCAAAAGCGTCAAGTGTTTGTTGTGCACACTAGTGGTGTCGCCAACTACGCCAAGCGACCCGAGTGGTGCAACTGGTTGGTCCAGGCAGCAGTCCAGACCTCAGCGAACTGAGTAACGCGAAAGTGTGCGAGGAAAGATGCGCACCGCGACAGGCATTTGGCCGACCGGCATTGGCTTGCCCATTAAGAGCTCGCTAGCCTTAATGCCATAGACGGCACGATTAAGATCATTGTCCGGCCGAATTGAGACCCCCTTGAGCGCAGCACCGATGAAAGCGCCCTTGCTACGTGAGTATGAAAGAATACCTGCATCAAGCGTGGCATTAGTCGAGGCAGCAGCTTCGCGACCGACTGGACCAGCAACCAGGCCGGCTTCGCCTCCCATTTCAAACTTATCTTCGAGCAAGCCCTTAACACCATCCTCATTCATGATCAGAAAGATGTAATCATTTTTCTGCGCGCCTATCTGAGCGCCGAAACTTCCACCACTAAGGTTGAAGAAAGCAGGAGCCGACCAACCTTTGTTGGTGCGCGTGCTGATGACCCCCTGGCCGCCGCGCCCACCGAAAATAAAAGCTGCCTTGATGACACCCGGGAAAACGGCGATGGCTTCAGCTTTATCGAGCAATTCTTTGGGAATCGCCTTTTCACGCACGTTCATAATCTCAGTAAAAGTTTCGGCCGCTTCGCGCGAATGCCGGCTGGCATCCTGGATTCGCGATTTCTTTTGAGCCAAAACGCCTGGAGCAAGGGAGGAAATAAACAGGATGCTCAACGCTGCGCAAAATACACGGGAAAACTTTTTCATCTCAGCCTCCAGCTAATCTTTGTGATTTCGGGAGAAGTAATACTCGAAAGTGGTATGAACAGCAACAAAGCCGGTTTGATTTGGAACATTATCTAATGACGGCCACACGGTACGCTCTGGGAGCTCCATTCGTGCTTGCTGCACGCGATCGCCCACGTCGACTTCGCGTCAGAGATTGTGACGATTTTGGTGATTCGGTTGTACCCAAAACGGCCGCGCCCGCTCCCTCCCCCTTAAAACTTGTTCCGGTTAGTTCTGAGACAGTCTCATGAGCAGCCGGCCTATCCTCTTCGTTCGTCTTGACGAGCGCGAGGCCGCCTAGAGCGCCAATCCCCAGGCCAAGAATAACGATTAATACAAGAGCTCTTGCATTGCTTCCATGGAACAGTGAACGCATGCTCGTGCCCACGGCGTTTAACCTGCTATGCGGTAGCGGCTCAACCGGCCTTGCAGTGGAGGCGGTATGTTCGTCAAATCGCGGAGGCAACAATAAGACATCCCATTGAGGCTTTTCCGGCGAGTTGCCTTTCTCATTGATCATTCGTACTACTCCAACATAATGAAGCGAATCGAGACACAATTTACGATGAACAAAAATAAGGCAATTTGAAATCCACAACGCCAACAAAACCCTGGGACAAGAATTTCTTCATAAACTAACAAGTTTCGCCGTTGAGAAATCACACGTTAGCTTGCGCGCCGAGAGAGTGCACCGACTTTTTCAACAGTAATGACAGCACGCTCGTATCGTCAGCTACGCGGACGAAACCGAGAACTCTTTGTGCAAAAGCCGAGCGCAACTTAAAGGTCACTCTGAACTACGTGTGCCGTTTAGGCGCAAGGCGTTGCCGATCACCGAAACCGAACTGAAACTCATCGCGGCCGCGGCGATCATTGGGCTCAACAGGATTCCGAAGAATGGATAGAGGAGGCCGGCTGCTATCGGGACACCGAGTGCGTTGTACAGAAAAGCAAAAAACAAATTTTGCTTGATATTAGACATCGTTGCTTTGCTGAGTTTTACCGCCCGTACAATCCCGCGAAGATCTCCTTTAACTAATGTTACTCCGGCGCTCTCCATGGCCACATCTGTGCCCGTCCCCATGGCAATACCAACATCCGCTTGCGCCAAAGCGGGGGCATCGTTAATTCCATCCCCAGCCATGGCGACGCGAGCGCCACTCTCAGCCTGAAATCTCTTTACAATCTCGGCTTTCTCATCCGGCAGAACTTCGGCAACCACTTCATCGAGCCCGAGCTTTCGCGCGACTGCATTGGCAGTAGTCCGGTTGTCGCCAGTAAGCATTACAACCCGAATTCCTTGAGCATGCAGTTGTTGAATCGCAGCCGGAGTAGTCTCTTTAATCGGATCTGCAATCCCGAGGAACCCAATGACCTTGCGCCCCCCAGCGACGAACAAAACCGTCTGACCCTCCGCGCGCAGGGCCTCAACCTTCGTCGCGTATGTTCCGGAATCGATTCCAAAGTCCTGTAGCAAACTATGGCTTCCTAACGCCACGCGTTGATCATCAACCCGACCGACAACGCCTTTGCCGGTGATTGATTCAAATTCTGAAATCTCAGCCAGCTTGATTCCGCGTTCCGCGGCCGCGGCAACAACGGCCGATGCGAGAGGGTGCTCGCTGTTGCGCTCCAGACTTGCTACCAATCGCAACAACTCCTGGTCATTCATGTCCCCACTGGCTGAGATCGATACCACCCTGGGCCTGCCTTCGGTCAGCGTACCGGTTTTGTCAACCAGAATTGTCCTAACATCTCTTAAGATTTCGATCGCTTCGGCATTCTTAAAAAGGACGCCGAGCTGGGCGCCCTTGCCCGTGGCCACCATGATGGACATTGGCGTGGCGAGGCCGAGTGCGCACGGACACGCAATAATCAAAACCGCCACCGCGTTGATTAGTGCGAAGGCAAACCTTGGCTCCGGGCCTACCAGGCTCCAGAGAATGAAAGTGAGAAACGCAATCAAGATCACTGCGGGCACAAAATAAGCAGAGACTCGGTCGGCAAGTTTTTGGATTGGCGCACGACTTCGTTGTGCTGCAGCCACCATTTGAACAATTCGCGACAACAACGTTTCTGCGCCCACACGCTCGGCCCGCATAACAAACGAGCCAGTCCCATTCACAGTTGCTCCTATCACGGCGTCGCCTGCTCGCTTAGCGACGGGCATTGGTTCACCGCTAATCATTGATTCATCGACTGTGCTGGACCCATCCAGAACAACTCCATCGACCGGGATTTTCTCGCCCGGCCGCACTCGTACACGATTCCCTTTCACAATTTCCTCGAGAGGTACATCTTGCTCCGTTCCATCTTCACTCAACCGGCGGGCGGTTTTCGGTGCAAGACCCAGCAGGGCCTTGATTGCCGCACTGGTCTTTCCGCGCGCTTTCAACTCGAGCACCTGGCCGAGCAGCACGAGTGTGGTGATAACTGCTGCAGCTTCGAAGTAGACAGGAACGGCGTCGCCATGTCCGCGGAACGAATGGGGAAAGATATCCGGGAAAACTGTCGCCACTACGCTGTACCCGTAAGCGACAGTCACACCGAGTCCGATCAGGGTAAACATATTCAGGCTGCGATTAATAAGAGACTGCCAGGCGCGTACGAAGAAGGGCCACCCACCCCAGAGGACAACGGGCGTAGCAAGCGCTAGCTGCAGCCACGCCAGCGCCGTCGTGGAGATCGCTTGTTGTACCGGTTGACCAGGAATCAGGTCGCTCATGCCGATTGCGAACACCGGAATGGTTAGCGCGGCACTCACCCAAAAACGCCGGAGCATTTCGCTGAGTTCGGAGCTTTCCTCCTCGTCAAGGGATATGGTGCGTGGCTCCAAGGCCATTCCACATATTGGGCAACTACCGGGCCCGTCACGCACAACTTCCGGGTGCATGGGACAGGTGTATTCGGCTCTTACTGAACCAGCAGGCGGGATTCCTGGCTCACTAGGCTTAACGGACTCCACCACAGTCGAATGGCTTCGCCGCTGAATTCCAATCGGTTGAATCGGTACGGACTGACGACTAAGAAAACTTCCGGGGTTAGCGCGAAACTTTGTGAGGCAGTGGGTTGAGCAAAAGTAGTAAGTCTCCCCTTGATGCTGAAAAGAACCGGCAGATGATGGGGGGTCGACCGTCATGCCACACACGGGGTCAATGGCTGGCTGCTCCGGCGTGATCTGGTGGGTACCTTCGGCGTGAATAGTCTTGTCTCCCGACATTGATTTTGGTAAGCGATTCTATCGCAACCATGGTCGAGATTTGGAAGGCGCCTGTGAACCCTGAGGTTAGTAGGCAGCGCCGAAGGCGCGGAATGCAACAGCCTGGGGCAACGCCCCAGGGAATGTTCCGCTACCAAATGTTGAGCGCTGAAGGCGCGACATACAATTCGTTAGCCCTCAGTACTTGTATAAGGCATTTCGCGCCTCCAGCGCTCTTCTAGTCGAAAGCTTGGCGTTCCTGGGGCGATGCCCCAGGCTTTTACATTTCGCGCCTTCGGCGCTTGAAAACAAATAGTCCAAGGCACTAAGTCAAGTATGTTGAGCCCCTTGAAAGGCCGGGCTAAATTCATATCGACGCTACGCGTCGGACTGTTTCGGACTCTTGATGCAAAGCCGCGACATGTGGAGGCCCGAAGAGTTGCCGCCTGCCACAACGAAGGAGGCTAGATCAGTTTTTCCGCATCGATTTGGTAGCGTTTGATCTTGGCGTTGAGGGTGGCCACTTTCATATTAAGCAGGCGTGCGGCGCGGCGTTGCCGGCCACCGGTGCGGATCAGGGCATAGCGGATGTTCTCAGCTTCAAAGCGGTGCACTTCATTCTTTAAATCAAACTCGCCTACACTTTCTATTGCCCGCGTTTCTCGCAGAGCATCTATCTCCTTGAGGATGGCGATGGCAAGCATTCTTAAGGCTTCGATACGATTGCTCAACGCCGCGTCACTCTCGCCTTCGGGCAACAATGCAGGCAGCGGTGCAGGTATCTGCTTCGGCGCAATTTTTAGAATATTACTTTGCATCCAAGGCAACTCAGCAAACAGCCCGTGCGCCAAGCGCGTCAACGTTCTTTAGTCTCTGCGCGGGCGTCGTAACCGTTCCTCCAATCGATTTGATAGCCTTTGATTTTTGTATTGAGGGTCGTCGGTTTAATACGCAGCAACTGTGCCGCGCGCTTCTGGCTTCCTGCCGATAGCTTCAGCGCTTTGCGAATGAGATCAATTTCAAAACGTTTCACCTCATCATAGAAGCTGATGCCGTGGCTGACGTCGGGAGGCTTAAAACTATCCATCACCTCCAAAGCGCCGGAAAGAGCATCCGATAAATCCTTCAAGACCTTCAGACTCATAACACTTCCGTTAGACGCGGCGAAGTGAGTCGAGCTTGTTAAGCGTTCTTCGTTCATCATCTGTTTCGATCTCCTTGCAAAGTTCCATTAAAAAAACCCGGCGCGCGCGGTCTCGCTGCCCGGCAACGAATTGAGGCAAACCCTGACTAACCCCCCCGGCTCTTCCGCGAAGTGCACCTTGCCTGCCTCGATCCATTGGTAAACGGTGCGTGGCGTGATCGCGGCGATAAAGGCGGCTTCGTCTGGTCGCATCATGTGAACCTGCTCGGCACAGTCAGGGCACCAGGACGATGCCGGAACTCCTGGAGAATTGATCGCAAGAGTTCTTTCAGAGACGGAGACCATCAAGCTTCGGCGTCTCCTCTTAATTTGATTTTGCATTGACAAACTCCAGTCTCAGACTTCACGCCAGTCAACGATCCGAAATTTTGGTTTGCTCCCGAATCAAGCAACCATCGGGAAGACCACCGCTTCCTACAGTTCAGCTATTTGTGGAGGCAAGCTTCCACCGATAGCATCCTCAATCGGTTCTAACGACATCCAACACTATCGGCAGTTGCTCACCTCCCCAGCCACATTAAGTGGGTCGAGCCTTCATGTCTTGAAAATAGCCTGATAGGTTCCTGACAAATTGTTGAGGGTGTCCTGATGTCGGCTATTCCTGAGCAAAAACTGCATATCTACGAATTCGGCCCTTTCCGTCTTGACGCTGAAGAACGCCTGCTCTTTCGTGCGCAGGAGCCTGTTCCTTTAACCCCGAAAGTTGTGGATACGCTGCTGGTCTTGATCGAAAACCGCGGCAGGCTGCTGGCGAAGGACGCTCTGATGAATGCCGTCTGGCCGGACAGTTTCGTCGAAGAAAGCAGCCTGGCGCAGAATATCTCATTGCTGCGCAAGGCCCTTGGGGAAGAACACGGCGGCCGGCAGTACATCGAGACACTTCCTCGTCGTGGTTACCGCTTCATGGCCGAGGTACGTGAGGTACGCAAAGAGGGTGGCGCTTTCTTTGTCGAACGGCGGACAGATTCGCAGTTCCTGATTGAAGAGGAGGAAGAAACCGAAACTGTCGCGATCCACGCCCCCGAAAATGCCTTACCTCCATCGGTGAATCCACTCCGCGGTTGGCGCAGATACCTCGTAACGGCCCTGGCGGTACTCGGTGTGGTTGCAGGACTCTCTCTTTGGCAAGCTCGCTGGAAGAACGCTGATGCAGACGCCAGCCTACCGGTGAAATCAATTGCAGTGTTGCCCTTTAAGACGCTGGGAGAACAAAGCGAACCCGACCTTGTGGGTCTGGGAATGACCGACGCTTTAATCCTCCGGCTGGCGCAATTGGAAAAACTGTCTGTCCTGCCGACCAGTTCAGTATTCAAGTTTTTGAATCGCGAGTCAGACGCCCTGACAATCGGGCGCGAACTGGGAGTTGAGGGCGTGCTCGACGGGACCGTGCAGCGTTCGGGCGACCGCGTGCGGGTCACTGCGCAATTGATCAGGATCTCAGACGGAAAGACTTTGTGGGTAGGCAAGTTTGACGAACAATTCGCTGACATCTTTGTGGTGCAAGATTCCGTATCGGAGCAGCTGGCCTATGCGTTGAGCCTGAAAGTAGCGGACCCAACCAACCAGCACCTGAAGAAACGATTTACCCACAATGCTGAAGCCTACCAGCTCTACACGCGTGGGCTCTATTTTTGGAATCGCCGAACGGCGGAAGGCTTGAACAAAGCTATCGAGTACTTCACGCAAGCGACGGAAAAGGATCCAAACTTCGCACTCGCTTACGCCAGCCTGGCCGATTCCCACATGCTCATCGGGTTTTACGGTTATGGAAACGTGCCGCCTGAGATAGTGCGGGCAAATGTTAAGACAGCGGCAACGAAAGCCGTTGAACTGGATCCAACCCTCGCGGAGTCGCAAACGGCGATGGCCGTCGCAAAGGTGCTCGAAGGAGATTATGAAGAGGCGGAGAAACTGTACCGGCGCGCCGTTGAACTCAACCCCAATTGCGGAACCGCGCAGTTGCGATATGGTTATTTGTTGGCGAATCGAGGACGACTGGACGAGGCAATCCAGAAGATGCAGCGGGCACATGAACTCGATCCACTTTCGGCCACGATAAATGTCAATCTTGGGGCGTATTACTCTTTCAAACGTCAGTACGATCTAAGCATGAAGCATTCCAAGCTTGCGCTCGAGACGAATCCGGAAACCTGGCAAGCGCGAGTGAATTTGGCTGAGGCGTATGAGGCTCAAGGCAAGTATGCGGAGGCCGAGACCCATTTCAAGAAGATTGGCGAACTACCCGGTCTAGCCGTCCTTTCAAATCAGCAATTGGCTTACCTCTACGCTGTTTCGGGAAGACAAACTGAAGCACGCAAACTGCTTGCGGAGGTGGAGAAGGCCTATCGCGAGCGCAAATCGCTAAGCATGACGCCTTACAGTATCGCTCAAGTCTACGTTGCGCTCGGCCAACCGGATGAAGCCTTCAAGTGGTTGAACAATGCGTTTGAGACGAGAAGGCTGCTGCTACCCGACTTTCGTTACAGCGACAAGCTAAACCCAATTCGCCAAGACCCTCGGTTTCAAGACTTGCAGCAACGAGTTGATGAGAGGCACCGGCTGCGGCCACAATCAACAGCCAAACGATAACGATTTGAATTCCGTCCGCGAGCTTCAACCTGTTTTCAATCCCAGGAAGTCGCGGATTCAGGCATGAAAGACCGGCATTCAATAGCCACGCGCGAAAGCGCGTGGAGAATAGTCCCGGTTGGACTGAGGCCCGAAGGCCGCCACCACACGTGTCGGTCCTTCGGACCTCGTTATTTCTTGCGACCATGATCCACTACCTAACGGTCGTGGCTACTGACTGACGGTCCTTCGGACCTTCTAACCTTTTTCTCGCTCAGTACTCGAGTCGTCCGTCGTAGATCATGTCGGCGACCTTGAATCTTCTGTCCAACCTAATGTTCTTCGAAACTTCGGAGACAAATCTAACCTCGCCGCTTCCATTATGGAGAAAGGGCTGTCCATTAACCTGTCTGACAAAGATGAATTTCGCGCCGAGTCCATCCAGACTGGGAGCCTGGTAGGTGTGAAGAAAAAGACGAGTACCGTCTTTGCGTTCAAGGTAAGTATTATTTTTTAGGACTTCCGCTACGGCGCTGTTAAAAATCTGGGTGGCTTCGCTCAAGTAGCGCTGGTCGCGCGACTCAAACGTGACGGTTACGGCGATCCAACGATCGAAGCGGCGTTCAACAAACTCCTTCATCGAAGCGGCTACGTTTGCGTCCGGCTGCTTGAGCTCAATCAGTCGTGCGACTGCCTGCCTGATAGGCTTTGCTGAGAGAAAGCGAATGTAATACTTGACGCTGGTGGCCTGGTTAGTGGCGCCCCCCCGCTCATCGCGAAGTGGCTCCACACTAGTGGCTGACTGAGGCCGGAAGAAAAGCTCTGAGGTGTCAGTCTCCACCTGGGTCTGGGCCCAACCGGAGTTGTTGAGGATCGACTCAGCCTCTTTTTTCGACCATTCATTCCAGGCCTTTGACTTCTTCTGGTCCCCGTAGACAGGCGGCCAAACGCTGGCAATCAAAGTTAAAATAACAGCCAAGTGCTTCATAGTTTTTACGACTCGCTTCAGTGGGTCAACAAATGCAGAACCGGGAGCGGTAGCGACCGGAATTCAACTCTACAAACTGCCGTCATTGTGGGTCGACTAATTCAGAACCGGGAGCGGTAGCGACCGGACTCATCTTGTCCAAATCGCGGCATAGTGGTTCGACTAATTCAGAGCCGGGAGCGGTAGCGACCGGAATTCAACTGGCCCAACTCTAACGTGTCTAACAGCAGTTCACCTTGATCGTTTCAACGTAACCGACCGCATTAGCAAGACGCGAGCTTTCCCGCCTGAAATCCTCGTAACGCGAACTGTGTATATCTCACCTTGAATTCCGGTCGCTACCGCTCCCGGCTCTGAATTCGTCGACCCACGACAACATTCAACCTGGGCTAGTTGAATTCCGGTCACTACCGCGCCCGGCTCTGAATTCGTCGACCCCACGACAAATTCAACCTTGCCAATTGAATTCCGGTCGCTACCGCTTCCGGTTCTGCATTTGTCGACCCACTGGCTAGATTCAGGTTGAGCAACCTTTAGTCCGCAGTTGGCCCGGTGGCCCAGGCTGTTACAGTTCGCGCCTTCGGCGCTTGAGAATGCGGGGAAAGCGTTTACAGAAATTAAGGGGAGTGCGGCAGAACCGTACTCCCCTTATTGAAATGTGAAGTTAGAAGTTAAACCTCACAACAAATTGAATCGGCCGGCCACCAGGATCGTTCGTGGTCGAAATGTCCTGATAAGCGGCTGTCACCCTGCCAAATGTTGCTTGCGCAAAGTTGGCAATGGCTGCCACGTCGACCGCGGCGCTGCCGCCGACGAGGAAGTTGATGTTATTGAACGCGTTGAGAAACTCTCCACGCAGTTCAAGGTTTGTCCTTTCTCCGAACCTGATCTTTTTGACGACGCTTAGATCAAACCGAACGAAGCGCGGCCCTTCCAGAATCAGGTTTGAAAATCCACATTGGCCCGGGAACGCCTGCAGACAGCCGTGGCTGTTCGCCGGCGCAAGGTAACGTCCTGTTGGTACGCCAAGCGCCGAATATCCGGTTCCACTGGTGGCTGAGGCGTTAAATGCGCGCCTTGTGTTCAGGATGATGTCGTCGGCCAGGAAAGTGACTGTTCGATCCGGCTGGCGTCGAGCATCCACTGCTTCCTGCAGCTCGTCGAGATCCATTCCCACCACTTGGACATTGCCCAGCGAGAAGGGGCGACCGCTTTGGACGCGTCCGGTGCCGTGGAATTCCCAGCCACCGAGAACACGGTCCACGAAACCGTTGGCGCCACTCATGAACATCTTGCCGCGACCAAAAGGCAGCTCGTAAATCCAGTTGACCTTAAAGGCGTGGCGTAGATCCTGAGGAGCCCTAAACCTCTCGAGTTTTTCATTGTCAGGACGCAACGTTAGCGGCTGGCCCAGAACTGTCTGGCTCGAGAAGAAATAGTTCGTCAGCGATTTTGACCAGGTGTAGTTCGCCTGCAACAAAAGACCGTTTGAGAAGCGACGACGCAGTTCCAGTTGCATTGCGTCGTACCACGTCGCGGTGTCATTGGTTGTAAGCGAAGCCCCGCCGAGTTTGCCGGGGTTAACTACGAAAAAGTTTTCCGGCAACCCCGCCGCGACGGCGTTTGGCAGGAAAGCCTGGTTAAGAGTGTTGGCGAGTCCGATGGGATTGGCATTCTGGGCCGCCAACGTGTTGATACGAGCCGCACTTGCAAATTGGCCCGATGTGTAAAGCGCCGGGTTACCTGCCAAAGCGGTTGGAACCCCGCTAAAGAAGGCGAGCATGCTGGGCAACGGCGCCGTCCCGGGAATACCGGTAAAGGCGAACGTGTTGCCTAAGCCGGCGGCACGGTTGGCGGCAAGATTACCTTGCGCGAGTCGAAACTCGTTGAGGAAGTTGTTCTCAACGACATTGATCTCGTTCAGGTTGTAGCGTCTCCATAAGTCAACGCCGCGAGTGCCAACATAGCGGGCCTCGACGACAGTGTCTTTGAAGATTTCACGCTGCACACCGATGGTCCATGAATGAACCAGTCCGGTTTTCAGTTTTGGATCGTAGCCAAAGGCTGCATCGAACAACTCGCCTTCGAATGGGAAGCTCGGGGTGCTCGGGAATGCAGGCGTGGCCAACGCAGCGCGGTCGCGGAACAAGGTGCCGATTGGCAGCGTGCCATCCGCAGTGTCCCGGTTAACAGTTAGGAAGCCGCCGGGATTGGCTTGTGTTGTGGTGATGACGTTTGCCAGGCCCTCGCGAACAAAGGCCACTGAATAACCGCCACGAATCACACTTTTGCCGCCGCTCCCAAACAGACGTCCCAACAATCCACTTTGGAAGTTTGGATTCCAGGCGAAACCAAAGGTCGGCGCAAAGTTGTTGTAGTCAGTTGCAAACAACTTTTCGCCAGCGCCTAACTTGGTGAACTGCGTCGGGCGGCCGGTTAAAGTCCCCGGTCGGAAAAGATTCCCTTCACCCGACACACCGAAGAGATCCGCGTAACTAACTCTCGCGTAGTCTTCAGTATCAGACGTGGCTGACTGCTGCGGCTCCCAGCGTAAGCCGAAATTCAGCGTAAGGTTGGGACGAACGCGCCAGGTGTCCTGGGCAAAGAGCGCATACTGGGGCTGCCGGAAGCGAGCCACCAGCAAACCCGGTACTTCAAATCTACCGCTCGTGATGTTCGCGTTACGATCGACGGCTGTTACACGCCCAGTCAACGTTGCATAAAGCTGGCTGGCGAGGAACAGGTCCGCGTCTGAAGCGCCCGGGAAGTTTGTGGTGTTGAAAAGGCTCTCCGCCGGATCACCGTCAGCAATACCAAAGTTTACCCTCGGCACCACGTAATCGATGTCTTCCTGGAACGACTTAGTCAGGTTATAGCTGCCCCCAAAGTTCAAACTGTGGGAACCCTTAACCCACGTTACTGTGTCGGAGAAGTTGAAGCTCGGTGTGTTGCGGCGGCTTGGCCCTAGACCAAAAAGTCGCAAGCCCCTTTGCGGGAATGCGATCACTGCTGACGCATCCGTAAGGCCGAGATCAAAAAGGTTGAGATCGAAGCCGCCCTGATTTTGAAACGCCGCCGGGGTAATGGTCCCGCCAAATAGCGAGATGCCGCCGAGCATGCCAAAGCGCGCTTCGTTAGTGAGATTCTGGGTCAGAGTCGAACGAAGGGCAGTGGTGTTGGTCCAGCGTTGCGACGATTGGCCTGCAGTGTTGGGAAAACCTGGGAACGAAGGATCGGTGTTGTTCAGGAAGTCGACCGGCTTTCCGCCAAACTCCTGATAGTTCCAGATGTTTTCCAGGTGATGATTGTCAGTCAGGTTGAAATCGAGCCTGACGGCAGTGAAATCTCGCTGCTGTCCACCCTGGCCCACAAAATTAAAGTTCTGAAAGATTGAACCCGGAACGTCTTGAACGCCGCCCTGGGTAGTTGAAGCGCGAATCTCGCCCAGCAACGCTCCAATGGTTGGATCAATGGTTGACGGGAATCCGTTCGCAGCCGCGAGCGTCAGCAAGTTAACGGTCCGGTTTCCATATTGGAAATTTCCCTGCTGTGCCAGTGGATTCAAAATCACGCGCTGGCGCAGTTGCTGTTCCGGCAGACGAAAGTCTTCGTAGTTAACAAAGAAGAACGCCTTGTTTCGCCCATCAAACAATTTGGGTATATAAATGGGACCACCGACGCGGCCACCCTGTTGATTGAGTAGCACGCGATTTTTTGGTGCTTTGCCGGTGCCTGGATCGGGCGCCAGGTTTTGATTGTTGAAGAAATAGTTTGCGGACATTGAAGGCTCGCGGTGGTACCAATAGAGGCTACCGCGCAAGTCGTTTGAGCCGCTGCGGGTCACAAATTTGATTTGCACCGCGCCGTCACCGGAGCTTTCAGCGCCCGGCGTAGCAGTGGAAACTGTCACCTCGTCGATGGCGTCGACACGCGGCCTGACGAAAGTGAAGAAACCATCATTGGAGCTGATCAAACCGTCCTGCACGTCGGTGCCGTCGATCGTGATGTTGAGCGCACCTTTCGGCAAACCATTGACGGTTGACGTTCGCGGACGTCCGGTCGTTTGTACGCCCGGCATTAAAGTAACCAGGTCAAGCGCATCGCGTGAGGCCTGTGGCTGATCGACTATTTGCCGCCCGGTGATGGTCGTACGCACGGTGCCATCCTGGGAGTTGATCAGTTCAGAGCCCGTGCTGACCACGGTCACAGTTTCTTGTGCGCCCCCAACTTCGAGTGCGATGTTGACTGTTGACGGTGAACCTACATCGACCTTGACATCGCGCACCACCATCTGTTTGAAGCCTTGCGCGGTAATGGTCACGGTGTAGGTGCCTGACGAAAGCGCGGGCACGGAAAAGGTGCCGTTGTCGGCGGTTGTTGCCGAAAACTCCTGCGCCGTCGCATCGTTCTTAATGCTTACCTCTGCCCCGGCGATAGCGGCGGATCGCGGATCGGTTACGGTGCCCGTAATCGAGCCGCCGGCGCTTTGCGCGAGAGCAGGCAAACTGATTGCTGCCATCATGACAAGCAGGATGGCGAGCGTAAAAGGAAAGCGTCTCATATACTCCTCCTAAGTTTTGCTGGCGGCGCCTTGGTCCATTCCCGGCCTCCGCGCGATCTACCTGCGAAGCAAAGCAACGAGGTGTTCAGAAGTTGGAACACTTTCTCTGCTTGCCATGCCTTGCGTAGTGAGGAGGTGCAAGAGCGATGCCGCCTGGGGTTGCGCAAATACTCTTAGCGCTGGTAGAAGGGTGCAGTTCGATCAGCGAAAGTTGGTGTGAAGCAGATCTTGCGAAAAGTGAAGGCTGTTGCAGGAAAGTCTTGTGAGATTTGGATAAACGAAGAAGAACGACGTCGGTAAAGTGTTCCGCTTTCGGAACGCGTGATTAAAATCATTAAACTAACGGAAGCAGCGGAGGAGAAACGATGGTTAAGACAGTTGCCGGCGTGATAGTCGGTTACGTGGTAATGGCGGTACTTATCTTCGCGACCTTCTCAGGCGCGTATCTCTTGATGGGTGCGGACACGGTTTTCAAACCCAACTTATATGATCCGTCAATGGTTTGGATCATTATCAGTTTTGTGCTCGGATTCATCGCAGCGGTGGTGGGAGGATTTGTTTGCGCCGCACTTAGCAAAAACGCTAGGGCGGCGCAGATATTGGCGGGGTTGGTCCTGGTGCTCGGCTTGCTGCTCGCTATTCCCGCACTTAGAGGTACTGACACGCGGCCAAACGTTCGCACCGGCGCGGTCTCGAATATGGAAGCGATGCAGAGCGCGCGCACGCCGGGCTGGGTCGCACTTATTAACCCCTTCCTCGGAGCTGCCGGCATCTTGATCGGCGCGGGGATGAAACGGCCCGCTGCCGAACCAGACCGCGCTACTTAATTTTCTCCTGGCCGCCTCCTGCTAATGGCAAACGAGTCCCCAACGGAAGACGCCAACATCGGTTTTCGTGAGTATCGAATTCACCCGACACTGGCTCCGTTCGTTAAATGCATCTGGTCTCAGGAAAGTGACCGGGCGATCTTTAATTCAGGGCGGGAGCGAATCCTGCCAGACAGTTGCGTCGAACTAGTAATTCATTTTCGCGATCCATTCCTCACCCGTTTTGCGGACGGCACCAGCGCCTTGCAACCGCACGGCTTTGTTGTCGGACAAATGAAGCGGTTCCTGGAGATTGAGCCCGCCGGCCGAATAGGACTCATTGCGGTTCGTTTTCTAGCTCGTGGAGCCTATCTTTTTCTTCAACGCCCGCTCAGCGAAGTGGCGGCAGGGATCGTCGAGCTTGAAGACGTTTGGAAGGATCGAGGGCGCGAATTGGAGGAGCGCATCGCTCTGGCTAGTTGCATGGCTTCGCGCGTAAAGCTGATTGAGGCGGCGCTGCTCGGCCTGTTACGCAACAACGGTCGCTACGACCGCACCGTCGATCGCTGTCTCCAACTCATCGAGACAAGCCGTGGGCAGGTGGATGTCGCGCAACTCGCTAACCACTTAGGCGTCAGCGGCCGACAACTCACACGCCGGTTCCAGCAAAGGGTAGGATTGAGCCCGAAGGAGTTTGCACGCGTCAGCAGATTTCTTGAGGTAGTTCGCTGCTTGAGTCGACGTGAGCTTCCGACTCTGACAGAAACAGCGATGGCGTGCGGCTATTTCGATCAGGCTCATTTTAATCACGAGTTTCGCGAAATGGCCGGCATGGCGCCCGGCGAATTTTTTACCTTTCCCAATGCCGTCTTCTGACGGTGGCCGATTTTTACAAGCCTCGCTCTCGCCCTTGCCCCTATTATCGCAATCCAGAGGATGAAAGGTCGTAATGACATTTTGGCCGCGGTTCTGCGAGAGCATGAAGGAGAAGTGCGCCAAGCACTAACCCAAACTCCCGATTGGCCACGTGCGGCGCGCAGGGTCGACAGCCTCTTCGGCCACCTGGTCAACCCAAAGGACAAGCTCTGGTCGAAGGCGACGATAGAAAAACTGACTTCTGTTTATCTCGCTGAACAGGGAAACTATCAAAGCGGCAATATCACTTTGCGAACGCTCTCTGCGATGCCGTCGAGTTTGCGCAATGACACCAAGAAGATCTTCCTTCAGATTGCGGAGGTCTGTGCGGTTTTCAATGCTTCGCATAAAGTGAACTTCGAAGCGGACGAACTGCCTGAATCCTTCGAGGAGGTTCCTATGGTGCCTGCCAAAAAGAAGGGGTTTTTTCTTTCGCCGATCCGTTGCCGTCTCTATACCTGAAGACCAGCCTGAGCTTCGACTACTGGGTACCAAAGATTTTGGAGTGGGTTGGGGAGATTCGTCGCGAAGGACTCTCAACGTGGCGTGGCACGGCGATCCTGAAGCACGAGACCTGCACTGACTTCATGCGCATCGCGCTGCTGTTCCTTTCCGATCCTAAAAGCTCTCCGCCCATCGCCAAGGAGAGCGATCGCACTGCTTTGCTCGAGCGAGTGCTGGGTGAGTCTTTCGTCTGGATCAAAAAGTCTCAGAAGCGCGAGGACATCCTCGTGAACAACCGCGCGATCGTGGCGGGACTGAATCGCGCTGCGGGAAACGCAGGGCTCAAGATTCCGCTTGAAGCCTGGAGCCGGGTTCTGACCTTACCCTTCGCGAAGGAACTCTTGAAATAGCGACAGTCATCAGAATACAGCTTGCACAAAAAGTAATGCAGGACCACTGGCTAAAACTACTCGTGCTGGCTCACGCACACACGCGCAATGAGCCTGCGTGAGCAGCGGAGAGAGTAGTAGCCCCAGGCGACGCGAAGCGGAGCCTGGAAGAGACGTTGAGAATTAGAACCGAGCCCGCCGGAGCGGCGAGAGGAAGATGACACACATTTTCCTGCCGCCCGCTACGCGGGCTGGAATGGGCTCCCTTCAAACAACCCCAGGCTCGGCTTCGCCTTCGCCTGGGGCTAACACTCTATCCGCCTGCTCACGGAGGCTCGAGTTCTTTCAAGGAAGGAGCGTCATATGTCGATGGTCAGGCCGACATTGCGATATTTTCCGTTAACGGTAATTTTGAGCTCGTTGCTTTTCATGCCCTATGCAGCCGACGGTCAGGACACCGCACAAACCAAACCGGCTGTACAGACCGACCCATGGAAACCGCTGCGCCCTTTCATCGGCAAATGGGAAGGGGATTCGCAAGGTGAGCCAGGTGTGGGCACAATGGAGCGCATCTATGCCTTCGTATTGAGGGATCGATTTCTGCAAGTCTCAAACACGGCAATCTATCCACCGCAAAAGAAAAATCCTAAAGGTGAAACGCACGAGGACTTAGGCTTCTTTGGCTATGACCGAGCGACAAAGAAACTTACTTATCGCCAATTTCATGTTGAGGGGTTCGTGGTCCAATACTCTTTGGAGAGTATCTCGGAGGACGGCCGCAGCTTCGTGTTCACCAGCACTTCGATTGAGAACATCAGCCCTGGTTGGCAGGCGCGGGAAATATACCGGTTTCTGAGCGACGATGAGTTTATAGAAACGTTTGCCCTTGCTGGACCTGGGAAAGCATTTACAACCTATTCGGAAACCCGCTTTCGCCGGAAGAAGTAGACGACTAACAGGATTCAATCCTTGCCCCGCAGTCCACCGTCTTTGATCGATGCGAGGAATTGTTCCTGCTCGACGAGGTATCGCTTAAGGCTTTCTGCGGACGGTGCGGTTTGCGCCCTCTCCAACCAGAATAGTTTGAGAGCCGCTTCAATCCCATCTTTCTCGAAGCTGCTATCGGCAACGTCGCGCTTATATTTTAGATAGGTCACGATTGCTGCCGCTTCTTCCCTCGTGAAGATCGATAATCGGTAACGCGCGTAATCGTAAAAAGTCATCGCGCCATACCTCCGCGGGTTTAGGAGGGCAACCTTCCCTGACCTCGGCAACGAAAAGGCAGCTATCGGAGACTCAGTCGGTCCGTCAAAAAATCCATGCGTCAACTGAAACAATGGGTCGGCGTAAAGCAGCCGGTTCTGTAAGTCGGCAATGAGATAAGCCGGCAGGAAGAACCTCAAACCCGCTTCCGAGAAAAAACTAAGGGCCGCGGCGTGCGCGTCTAAAAAAGCCGGTTCGACCGTCTGCCATTCTTTCAGGCCTTGAAAGGGTCCGGCCTCTTCTGCAGGCTCACACCCTTCGAAGCTGCCCTGCAGATACTGATCTCCGGGATAATCATTAGCGGCAAAGGCGTCGCGGATATTCTTGATAACGCGTTCCTTATTACCCATGCTTCGAAAACAAGTTTGCTACGCTCACCATTTGATCGACCCACTAGTACATCATCAAAATTTTTTAATTAACGCGATTCAAATGCGTAAACCGTTCCCTCCTGCACGCCTACAAACAGCATATTCCCCGAACTTCCTATGCTTCGGATGCATCCTTTGAGATTTAGCTTCCATTGCGGTTCTCCATCGGTGACCCGAAACGCTGCCATCTCGCCACGACAGTTGCCCGCAACAACGTATTCTTTCCAAAGGTGGGGACGCTCCGAGGCCCAATCAGGTGAAGACTTCTGCTTCCACCGCACGCTTTTTAACTTGTGATCCACAGAGATGATGTAACCGACTCGCTCAGCAGCATTCTCCAGAAACACCAGGAGCGACTCCCCTTCGAAGGCAAACCTTCCCACTGGTTTTGCTTCCACTACGAGTTCGGATTCAACTGCCCCATTCTCGATGTTCAGGCGATAGATGCTTTTCCCGATAGTGCCGATGTAAAGCGCGTTGTCCCTGAGGGCCAGTGTCGTCGAGGGAGCTGTCGCGAGCTTCCGCTTCCATATCACCCTACCGGATACTGCATCGAGCGAATAAATTACTCCGTCCAGTCCGGCAATGAACAGGCGATTCTTGTAAGGTACAGCACCCTTGGGCATGTCACAGGCCTCATTAGATGCGCCCGTGGAAAAGCTCCACTTTAATGCGCCAGTCTGAAGATCGGCCGCTGACCAAATGTCCTGAAAACTTCCGAAGTACACAGTTGAGTTGAGCTGAATGATATCTGTGGGGACGCTGGTCGAACGGTATTTCCAACGCACTTTTCCACTGTCCTGCTCGAAAGCGTACACGTGCCCGATGCCGTCAGGTGTGCAGTTGCGATCCGTTCCAATGAGAATCAACTTACCCGAGACTAACGGGTTTCCGTGGAAGCTCACCTGATTGCCGTCTTTGCGGATGTCATAGCTCCACTGCAATTGGCCCGAGTTCTTGTTAATGGCGTAGAAGGCCCCCGCACAGGAACCGATGAACATCACATCCCCCACGACCGTAGGGGTCGAGAACACTCAGCCACCGGTCTCATACTTCCAACGAAGTTCCGGCAACGTAACGCTGGCGAGTTTTGCATCTTTAAAGTCAGAGCTTCGAGCACAGCCCAGAAATGCCGGCACCAGTAAGACTAACGTCGCAATAGAGAGCATATATTTTTTCAGAGCTACCTCCCGGCATATTCTTGTGAGACTAGTCCTTCGGCTTGCGGGGATCATCCGCGGGGTTCACGTAGTTGATCATCCATGGCCCGGTTCCGTGTAGTTGCAGAACGGTATTACCCTTCGCCCAGGCGAAGTGTTTCATATCGGCCGGCCAGAAACCGAAAGTTCCGGCGGGCATCTGCCTGGTCGCCGTTTGATCGAATTTATCTCCCATACCGATATTGAAGGTCCCCGAGATAACGGTCACATGCTCCACCTTGGGGTGCCAATGCGGTGGAATTTTAAACCCGTCTGGAAGCCATAGTCGCATAGTAAAGAAGCCTTCCTTACTGGGATCCCCTTCCAGAACCGCAAACTTTGCCCCGGCAGGCAACGAGCCTGGGCCATCCTTCCACTGAATCCCTGCGGTTGGATAAAGTTTCATTTCTGCCCTTGTTGATTCAGTCATCTCATGCTTTTGTTCGGCTTGAGCGACCTGACCAAAGGCCATTGAGGTAAGCATAATTGTTATTGCGAGCGCGCCAAGAACTGGCTTCATAGTTCGACTCCCCTGCTATCCAAATTGATTTCGCTGGAACGTTAGTTCGCATTCGTAAATTGAGCAACCAACGTTGCCGGCTATTCTGCCCTTTGAAATGATTTCTGAGTACACCAAAAATTTTCTTCCCGGTGCGGCGAGCTCGGAACACCTCGAGTTCGTCGCATTTGTCCCTCCCCTCAAGGTATTAGTCAGCGTCTCAAAGTGTCTCCGGTCTAAAAAGTAATACTGTAGCTCATGCCCGGGTCGCGGCCTTTGACCATGATCAAAGAAAGCGCGTGACGTCCGTGAGTGAAATTGAGCAATGGATGAACGTTAACACCATTGTAGGTGGCCAGGATCGAAAACTTCTTACTCAGAAAAATGTTTAAGCCGCCGATGGGTCGCAGTCGATCGTCGTAAGTGCCATACGCGGCCCCGATGTAAGGCGCGAACGGAAGTCCGGTTTCTCGCCGGATGTTCTTGCTAAAGGTGGCGTAGAACGACTGGCCAGACGGCGTGCCGATGCGATCGGTGCTGGTGCCAATCATGAGCGCTGGCCGGCGTTTCGTTTCCGTCAAAATCAGAATATTTGCGAGCGGCGCGACCTCGCTTGCGCGCGGATTATATTCAATGCCCGCCTGTACGCGCGGATGAAATTTGTATGTGAGCGTAGTGCGAACCGCGGCGCGCGGAATCTGATTCGCGAGCAGTCTCACGCCTAAGGTCCAACGGTGTTGAATGTCATGTCCTGCCCCGCTCACGGCGCGGCCCTCGCCAGGTCAAAGCGGTCAACTGGGAACTGAAGAAACCTCGTGAGCATGACTGTCGGCGGCGGTTGTCGAGCTGGGCAATTTATTCTTCTTAAGCGACGCGACTGTTTCCGTAGAAGCCAACATCGCGTCGATTTGCTTACGCACTGCGGCGGGATTGATCGGTCCCGAGATGACTTTAGCAATCTTACCGTCCTTGTTGATGAGGACCGTTCCGGGCAGAGCGCTCCCCAATCCAAAGCGCACCATGTCCGCGACACTAGCTCCCATCCAGATCGGAAAATTGAGTTTCGTCTCTTTAACAAACTGCAGGACCTTCGGCCGATCCGCAGCTTCGTCGGTCGACGCGCCAATAACCTGGACGCCGAGAGCTGCATAATCATTTTGAACCAGAGTCAGGTCCGGCATTTCTTTGCGACAGGGAATGCAGTAGGTGGCCCAAAAGTTAAGGATGACTAAACGGCCTTTCAACGAACTCAAACGCTGCTCGATTCCGGATAAATCTCGCAGCGTCATCTCGACCTCTTGTCCAAGCACGTTTGCGGCGTCGCGCTCCGCTAGACTGGGCGCAGTTATTTCCAACGCATGCACGCGCAGGATATTTTTGCCTTTTCTCTCGCGCACCTCGCCGCTCACGTTAACTCTCTTGCCAATAAACTCCAGCCAGTTCTTTTGCGGCAGTTTAAATTTCCCCTGTTCGAGCTCGTAAAACGTAAAGGCGTTGTCCCTGCGTACTACGAGCAAGGTCGGATCTCGGCCCTCGACGCACGACTTGGCTTTAAGCAAATCTTCGGCGGTGCCAAATTCCACCTTAATCCGGTCCGCCTCGGCCCAGCAGTCAGCGCAGCAGACAACCTGACCCTCGAGCCGAACGCTGCTTTGCGCCATGGCCTGTAGGGCAACAGCAAGGCAGAACAACAAACATGCAAGTAATCGCCTCATCAACATCATTCCCCTATCGTCTTGAAAGGCGTTTCATTTGTAGGCTCCGACGTTGGCGGTGGCCATACGAACCTTTGCAGGCGTGCCGAATTCCGTCCAGGCGAAATGCACTTGATCACCAAGTCTCGCCATTCGCGGAAAACCGCTCGAACGTGAGATGTCAGTTGCAGCAACTTCCGACGGTGGGCCAAGCTTGCCGTTCGCTTCAACGCGCCGCACTTTGACGGCGCCCCGTTCGGCGTTCCCGGCCATCCAACAGACCAGGGCTGATCCATCAGGAAGTTGTAATACGTCGACACGGCCAGCCGCCTCGCCGTCATCTACGATTATTGGTTCGCCGAAGGTGGCGGCAGCATCATCAGAAAAAGCTAACTTTACGTGCGGCACATCGTCAGCTTCGGTGTACCACGCGACAACCACGCGTCGCCCTTCCGCGGCGATAGCAGGACCATTAACCGGGCAGCCGTTTATTTTCCAGTTGTCCGCATACACCGGTTGCGGCCCGCTCCACACGCCGCGGTTCTGTCTCACCAAATATATGTCTCGAATCTCACTCGCCGAGCGGTCGCGGTAAACCGCGACCGGACCTTCGCTGGTGACTGTCGCAGACGTCTGACAACACTCGCAGATTCGCTCGTCAAGTTGGGCTTCATCAGACAGTTTGCCGTCGCTATCAATCGCCGCGTATCGCAAGGTCATGCTTTGAGCGGCCGGCGCATGCTCTTCGCTTTCTTCATTCATGTTTTCCATGTTCCTACCGTCAAGCCAAACCGCACCCAGGCGGCCGTCAGCTAGCGGTATCAGGGAAACAAAGCCATGCTCGGTTTTAGTGTTGTCGCGATGCGGCACGATTGGTTTGCTCCACGTGCGCCCGCTGTCTTTTGACAGGGCGAGGTTCACATCGTACGCATAGGTTCCAGACCCGCTTTTCACTAGCCAGTGGGCGGCCAGAGAGCCATCCTGCAACGCAATTACGGACGGGAAATCCGCCCAATTAACAAACCAGTTTTCGCCTTCGGAAACGGTCCGGGTCTCGGACCAGCCGGTTGCGTCGCGCATGGAACTACGCAGGGCATAGTGTTTAGCGCCAATTTTTTCTACCCAACTGAGGATAATTCGCCCGTCACGAGTTGTGGTTAGTTCCGGCTCGCGGCTGTCACCATCAGTCGGCGGGTCGCTCGCGCGGATGATTAGAGGTGAATCTGTCGAGGGCGCCGAAGGTGAACTATTCGAAGTGGGCGCGGTTCGATTACAACCGCAAGCCACGATAGCAGCTAGCAGCAACGAGCCTATTCGAATCATGCGCAGATTATTCATGTCCACCGCGATTCACACTTGCCGTGCCGTTAATCTATTTGACGTTCACCGTGTATGAAACTGTTGTCACTTTCCCTGCACGCTGAAACTGAGTCCAGATGCGGTAGGGGCCGCTGCTTGGGAATATAGTTTTGAAGTTGACCTCGGGCCCACTTCGCAACCTAGCGCCGTCTACATTGTTGGCCAGCATTTCAGTCGGGTGCGAATGAAGATATTCACTTTGATCTGGATTCAGAATTAGGGTGTGGCCCCAGGCACCCAAATATGGTTCGAGATCTCGAATCGGCTCGCCGCTCTGCGCTTCAACGAGGCGATATTTAAGCGAAACCAGTTGGCCAGCGGTTAAAGGATCACTTCCCACGTCCAAAATGATCCTCATCCCATCCAGCGTTTTCACCAGACTCGTGTCGGGAGTGAGAACCGGCACCGCTGCATTTGACTGATGGTGCCCCGGCACACGCAAATCGCGGTGAATCACTTGCGGCAGTCCTCCAACCGGGAAAAAGTCAGCATGAAGTTTGTAGAGTCCCGCACGTGGCAAGACCGTCGAAATTGAAAATGTGCCGTTAGCCGCAATTTGCGGATGAATGTGCTGATACTCTTCGAGGTCCTGACTAACAATGAAGAGATGAAACAACTTTTCGTGATTCAGGACGTATTTTTTGACAAGAGCTTTGGTGTGCGGGTGCTTGATTGAAAGGCGTAGCTGTAGGTTATCCCCTGGACGGGGTTTCAGCGGCTGAGTCGCAAGGCTCAACTTATATTCCTCGCGCACAGATGGATTCACTGGGATGAGTTGCATGCCGCATTTTGGGCAAGGGCCCTCCTGAGCGACGTGGACGTCTCGATGCATCACGCACGTGTATTCAGAAATGCCCGCAAGTTTCTCGGTTTCCGCCAGGCGTTCCGCGGGCGACAGGTTGGCCCATGGCCGCGGGCCAGATTCTGCTCGAGCAGTTGTTGCCGAGTGCGACGTATTAGCGGAGAACGCCGATGGCAGCGTACGGGCGCGAGTGCCCTTTTTAGTGGGTCTGATTCGCGGCAAGCGCAACCTTCGACCGCAGCGGTGACAAAAACCCCGCTCAGCGGAAGTGATATCAGGGTGCACCGGACAAGCATAGGCTTTTTGATCTTGAACTGGCCTGGCTGCCTCAGACTTGATCGGGTTGGTTAAAGCTCCGTCGCTGCCACTCGAAGTCGTGCTCAAAACACACTTGCGGTAACTATCCCCGGCGGACGGAAAATATTCGATGGTCGTAACGAATCCAGCATCGACGGTGTAGTTTATTCCCCGCACTTGATCGACGTAATAAAAGCGGGCCTCATTGTCAACGTCGCGTCGCTTCTCAAATCTGCTCTCGTCCAACCTGAGATCCGCAAATTTTGGGCTGGTCTTGGGATAGACCATCACACTAATTACGGTTTGAAGCGGCACCTGCCAACCATAGGCGCAATGTGCCTCGGCGTAGGTAACCCTAATCTGTTCGCTCGAAGTGGTATAGAGATTTGACTGTCCTGGTACAGGCGAGCCAAGCAGCCGCTCGACATCCGAGCGGTTCGAACTTAGCGGCACAATGCTGCGCCATGTCTCAGCAAGAGTAGGCACTACAAACGCTGAGGTTATCAGCGCGCAGCCCAGAACAATTCGCAGGGCGATCATGCGTAGGTCTTTCTTCAAGGAGATTTCTAGTTTGAAATCCATATAACCCGGTGATCGATCAATGTGCCGTCTCTGCGTATTGGGCAATTATCTGTTCACGTATCTGCGACGGTGTCTTCCCGCTCTTTTCCAGCTTGTAGGCGAGTAACGCTTCGTCCACACAAACAGCGCAACTCGCCGCGTGCTCGTCTGCAAAACAACTGTGCAGACTCTTGTGGCCCACAGTTTCGTCACAGTGACAATAACAGGGCAACTGCGCAAGCGTAGCAGGAATTTTCCTGGCCACTTCGTACGCGTCCCTGGTCTTTCCGATGAACTTCGCTGGTGTCAGTGTTGGCGCCAGGCTGGCCGGGTCAGGCGCACTCTCGTAATGCGCCGGCACTTTCGCTACAACCTGGGCAGGCGCCTGCCGAGCCTCGGCCGGTGAAGACACATGTTCGCTTCGTGTCTCACTGGTTTTGTTGTGCCGAATGATTGTGATGACGGTTACAAAGAGAATCGCTGCCACCAAAAGTATTCCCACGCCACGCTTTGTCATGACCTGCTCTCCTATTTCGAGCCGTGCGTTTCATGCGTAGCCGACATGTCCATCTTAGCGGGACGGAAACGCATATAGGCTTTCCACGAAACTGGGTTACGTCCGTAAATCGGATCCAGAATGGCAGGCTTGGAATAGAACGTCAGATCAGTCCCAACAGCGACCGAGAGTTTGCTCCTAGTCCAGATATCACGTGCCCCGCCAAACGTGTAGGCTCCAATTCGGAACGACGGATGATGATCGGCGATGCCGAGCAGCGCGCGGTCGGCGTCTCGCAAGAGGGCATTCTTATCGACAAGCTCCAAGCGCGTGTAGAGGTAGTTCTTGTCAAGGAAGTTAACCGTCGATTCCGCTACGTAGCCATTAAGATTGAAGATTTCACCACCATGGTTTTCGTGATTGCGACCCCAGATCAGACTCGTCGACCAATTCCCGCGCGTCAACGGCTTGTTATAACTAATCGATGCCGTGGTGCGGCGTACATCCCCGGGCTCCTGTGATTCCGGGTCTCTTAAGAAACCGTGACTTACCTGCAGAGACCAGTTGCTGTTTGGTGCGAATGACAAGCGCGCGGAACGTGAATTCCACTTATGGGCGTCGAAGTCGTAACGGTTTTCATCCGGCTCGCGTCCATTGAAGATCGAAGCCTCAATCTTAAACCACCGATAAGTGAAGCCGGTGGTCAACACACCAAACGATATATGCGATGAATCCTGTAAATGATGCGATAGCACCGCCGAAGAATTCTCAGCAGCGGAAGCCCGGTGCATAAACGCGGGTGGGCCAAGCGCCGGCTCGCCGGGATAGCCGAAATAAGTAAACCAGGTAGCTCGCTCGCCGATCGGAACGGTGTAGGAAGCTGATAGCTCCATGAAAAGATCGTGCGGGTGTTGCGCGTCGATGATGGGGCGCCCTTGATAGGTTTCACCGGTCTGAAACAACAGCGGAGAACCGCCCGGCGGAAAGGTAAACGGCTCGAAGCTAAACATCCCGCGCAACTGTAGAGTGCCGTTTCCTACCTTGCGGAAGGCCATCGGCATAAACCAGTTTGCCGATTCAAACTTGGTCACGCCTCGCGGTCCACCCTGGGCGTTGACGCCAACGACAGCGTTGTAATGAAACATCATTAACCAGTCGCCGGACCGTTTATGAATCATATGCATGGGCGTGGAAGCGGGCGCCCAGGCCGTTCCTGACGCCATCTGCCCCATTGGCATCAAGTTGGTGTCGCTGGAGCCAACACGAATATTCATCGTGTCGTTAGCCATAACTAACAGCGGGCCCATGTTCATGGTGCTGGCGCCTGTCGCGGGAGATGCGTGTTTCGTGGCGTCATGCGCAGGCTCGCTGGCGGGTGCTACGCCCGGCGTTGCGGCTGGCTGATGACCATGCGGATGCGCGCCAGTTGGCGGAGTTGCTGGTGCGGTTGGAGCCTGCTTATTCGTTGCACCAGGGGACGCAGCAGGTGAAGCCGGAGCTGCCGGCATATGATCATGCGTCGGTTGCGTCGCTGGTGACTGCGTTGGCACCGCCCTCTTCGTTTCGATCTGATGAGTTGCATGCGGCGGCGCTGCCGCGGGTGAAGCCTGTGGGGACGCAGCAGGCTGTGACTTGGGTGTTACATTCGCCGGGTGCATGTGCGGCACTGGTGTTGTGGGCTTGGTCGCTACTCTCCTTTTTCGAGATGCACCCCGCGTCTTTCGAACTGCTGTTTTCCTCTTCGCCCTGGCTTTCGCGGGTTTTTTCACAGCCGGCATGTTATGGCCCTCATGTTGCGACAGCACAACTTCGCCATTCGCCAAAGGAAGAAGCAACAATAAAGCTAAGAGTGAAATACGTGATGAAATTACTTTAATCATAAACTTGCCCTTGGGCGATGACGCGGGGCGTTCGAAAGATCCGAAACGCCCGCGCCACGCTTTTCTACTAGTTAACCTTTTCCTTGTTCTTCATTTCAACGTTGCATGAATCGCCACCACAGCAGCAGCATCCGTGATCGGATCCGTGGGTCTTGGCGTGTTCTTTCATGGCCTGACCCATCGCTTCATGGCTCATTGAACATGAATCGCCTTTGCAGCAACACGTTGCCATTGCGCAACACGACTCACTCTTCTTGTCGGCAGGCTTTGTATTCTGGGCAATGCCGACGGTGGAAAGGCCAGTGGCCAACCCGAGCGCAACGCCCAGGGCAAATCCTCTGATATTTTTCATTTTTTCTCCTGTCTAAAAATATGAGTGCTTAGGTGCCGATGAGCACACTAATACCCGAGTTTGACAGACTAGGTGTCTGCCTTCTTAAGGACAGACGGGAGTGTCTGTCCTACCTCGTGGTCTTTAGATCAGGAAAACACAACAGCGAAGGTAGGTGTGTCCGCGGTTAGGTAACCGCAGTGGAGGCGAGAGCGGAGTTGTCTGCTCCCGCATGAGGTCTGATGAAAGCAACGACTGCTGCACCGCCGCGGGTTCACTTGTGTCGCCAACCCTGGTCTTCGAGGCAACCGCCGCTCTGCTGACCGCAAGCGGACAGGCATTCATCGTACTTGAGTGGGACTCAGTTGCAGACGGAAGCGCGGCGTCAGTTACACGAGCACTTGCGGGCTGCGACTTAGCAGTTCCCTTGCAGCAATCGTGGGATTGGGCCACGTCGCCAGATGAACACGCGTGTCCTGTGGCAACAATAGTTGAACTTTCTTCGTGATGGGACGCTGCGTCCGAAAGCTCGGCAGCAGCCGTGGCTACCATCCCTTCACAGCCGAGCATGCAACCGGCGCCAGCCACCCAAAGGCTTAAAGCAGGCGCTAGCGTAAGTCGAAGGATTCTAGAAGATGAGAGTCGCCACATCAGCGCAAAGTCTACCTCTGAGCAATATTGTTGTCGAGCCAAAGAGTTTCCCATGCGGCCGTTGCAGATTCGCAAACCTAAAAAAGACCAAAAAAGTAACGGTTTTCCAGCACTTCTGAAACTGGGCGAGGTTAAGATGGTGGCGCTATTTAAAATTGAATTAATTACTGGGAGCAAAAAATGGATCTAGACAAGGACAATATTCGCACACAGGAAGAAACTGGTGAACCCGCCGCAATAGACCAGGTAGAAGATCGCGTGGAAGCCGAAATGAAGAAGCTCGAGGGCGAAGCGAAGATTCAGGTAGCTGACGGATTGCAGGACGAAGCACTCTCTCGTGAAGGGGAACGACTGAAAAAAGAGGGTGAGAGAGACTTGAAAAAATAATCGTCGTGGATGGTCAGAAGAGTCAGAAGAATGGTCAGGCAGTTATCCTTGAGGCTTTGCAAAAAAGTAATGAAGACGTCCGCGTAGCTGACGATATGAGAATAGCCCAGCACTTTAGTGCTGGGGACGCTGACGAGCGACAAGTTGTCAGTCCGCGTCTGCGGACGGTTGAAATTCGTTGGAATATCAAACACTCTTCAGTCATCCGCTTCGCGGACTAAGAGGCTAACCGCACTCGCACCCAGAACTGAAGTGCTGGCCTATTCTCGTATCGTCAGCTACGCGGACGAAAGCGAGGAGACTTTGTGCAACTATCCAGGAATAAGGACGCCTTTACCACTGGTAACATTGCGCCTCACTTCCGAACCGCATAGGATAATCGAGATTCACGAAGCCTTAAGCGAGCTCATTAGCCCTAGCTTAAGCCCGGTGCTAATTAGAAGCATCCGTTTCTGTTCCCAGATGAAACAGCGACCACAAACAAGCACGCCTAAACTTAGTTGGGGAGATTTGCTTTGGTAGAGCCTGGTCCTTCCTTCTCTGTCGTCATTCCAACCTACAACCGAGCGGACATGATTCTTCAAACCCTCGAGACGGTTTTTCGTCAGACTTATGATCGTTATGAGGTTCTGGTAATAGACAACTGTTCAACCGACGACTCCGAACAGGTGTTGCGCCCGCTTGTCGAGTCGGGCCGGATTCGTTTCATCAAACATGACCAGAATTACGAGCGTGCAAAATCGCGGAATACTGGGATGGAAAATGCTACCGGTGACTTTGTCACGTTTCTCGATTCCGATGACTTCATGTACCCCGACAATCTTCAGGACGCCGCAAGCTTTGCGCGTGCTCACCCGGAAACAAAACTTTTTCACAATCTTTATCAGCTGGTAGACCCTGACGACAATGTGCTGTATAAGTTCACATTTCCCACTCTAGATGACCCGATTGGGGCGATCGCCGACGGTAATTTCTATAGCTGCATTGGAGTCTTTGTTCACCGGGAAATCTACCAAAGTTATAGGTTCGATACTAACCCTATCCTGACTGGTTCAGAGGATTGGGAGTTCTGGCTGCGCGTGACCGCTGATTACAAGCCGGGCCGCATCGACAAGATCAACAACGGCATCGTGCACCACGGCGGGCGCACCATCAAGCATCTGGATTTAGGTAGACTGCAGCAGCGATTGGACTATATCAACGAAAAGATTTCCGGCGACCCACACCTGAGTGCAATCTACCGCAAGCATCTGAAGCGCTTGCAGACAGGCTCGCTGCTCTACATGGCGACGGTTGCCAACGCCGCGCGCCAACATCGCGAAGCCTTGAAATGCCTGCTGCGAGCAGCGGCCACAGATTTCCGCGTGACCGCCTCGACCAAATTTATGAGAGTGTTGGGCTTGGCAGTTTTGAGAATAGATAAGGGGTTCTGATGAAGAAGACGGTGCTGATTACAGGGGGGACGGGATTCCTGGGCAGGAACCTGGGCCATGCGCTGCGTGAGGACTATAACGTGATCCTGGCAGCTCGCAATAACAAGCAGAACATGCTGGCGCACCAGCAGACGAACTGTACAGTGTTGCCGATGGACGTGACAAACATTGAAGCCGTTCGCGACGTGTTCGTTGAAACAAAGCCGCAGATTGTAATCCATGCGGCGGCGACCAAGTTTGTTGACCTGGCGGAAAAACAACCGATGGAATGCGTTGATGTGAATGTCCTCGGGTCGCAAAATGTCGCGCGCGTTGCTTTGGAAAAGAAAATTGAAACCGTCATCGGCATTTCGACCGATAAGGCGGCGCCTCCGATTAGAAATACGTACGGACTCTCGAAAGCGCTGATGGAACGCATGTTCTGTGCGATGAACGAAAAGAGCGACACACGCTTTGCTTGCGTCCGTTATGGCAACGTCGCCTGGTCAACCGGGTCGGTGCTGCCCATTTGGAAGAAGATGCACGACGACACCGGCGTCATCAGAAGCACCGGTCCGGAGATGCGAAGGTTCTTTTTTACGGTCGATGAAGCCGTCAAGTTGGTGCGCACCGCAATCGATGAGATTGAGACGGTGCAAGGGAAAGTGCTGTCGCGAAAGATGAAGGCGGCGCAAATCGAGGATTTGTTGACTGTCTGGATCGCTCACAAGAGCGGCTCGTGGGAGCGAATGGAGGGGCGGCCGGGTGAGCGCGATGACGAATTCTTAATCGGTGAAATCGAGCTTCCCTATACTTATGAGGTTGAATATCACGGCATTCCTCATTATGTTATTTCCTTCAACCAGAAGGTCGAACGACCGTTGGAAGTGAGTCTCTCGAGCGCTAACACGGAGCGATTGTCGGAACCAGAAATGTTGCAACTGATCAACAGTCCGGCTGAATGATGTCGAGAATTAACCACGCTGTAATCATGGCCGCGGGACGGGGGACTCGGATGATGCCGCTTACCGAGGACGTTCCCAAGGCGATGGCTCCCTACAATGGTTCAACCCTGATAGCTCAGGGTATTGACCTGATTCGACGGCACATTTCCAACATCCACATCACCGTCGGTTACAAGGGGGCCATGCTGGCGGAGCATGTCATTTACCACGGCGTTACTTCCGTCTTCAACACCGAAGGTCACAGCAATTCATGGTGGATTTACAACACACTCTTGCGTTCGCTTGACGAGCCGATGTTCGTGTTGACCTGCGACAACATCGTAGAGTTGGATTTCGATCTATTGGAATCGGAATATCTGCACTACGGGCAGCCCGCCTGCATGATTGTTCCCGTCAAACCGGTGCCTGGTCTCGATGGCGATTACATTTTTCATCGGGACAACGTCGTCACCGAGCTAAACCGCTTCAAGCCTTCAGACATCTACTGTTCAGGCATTCAGATCATCAACCCGCATAAGGTTAATATGCTAACGCGCGACGAGGGCGACTTTTACTCCGTTTGGAGCCAGCTAATCAAGCAGGAGCAGGTTATCGCTTCCCGGGTGTACCCGAAGAAATGGTTTACGATTGATACGGTGGACCACTTAACGGAGCTGGTGAGAGCGAATCAGGAGTTGAAGGTTTAGATTGTCTGTGGTCAGTTGTAGTTGTGATTTGTAATGGCCATACTGAAAACTCAAACAACTGACAACTGATACTAACCACTAACTAATTACTGCTTGCTGTCTGCTGTTTACTATCCGCCGACTGTTGATTGCTTTTAGCTGTCTGCTCGTTGAGTGCCTGCTCGATAGCTTCCTTCAGCAAGGCCGGCGTCGATGCCTTATTAAATCCTACAAGTCTCTTTACAATCCGGCCGTCGCGGCCCACTACGAAACTCTGTGGAATCGCCTCCCGACCTTGCATCAAGGTGATAGCTACTTCCGGCGTGGCCCAGCCGACGCGATAGTTAATGTTGAAGTCCTGAACGAATCTCTTGACGCCTTCCGCTGAAGCCTCAGGATTCTCGGTTGAGAGTCCAACTACCTCCAAACCCTTCGGCCGATATTGCTTGTACAGCTTGAGCAGTTCCGGAATCTCCAGACGACAAGGCCCACACCAGGTGGCCCACAGGTTAACCACAAAGACTTTGCCCGCGTAGTTCGAAAGTTTTATCGGCCCGCCGGAGACTGCTTTTAATTCCGTCTCCGTAATGTTTGCAGGAAGCGCGGTGAGCGCTGCGGGCGGCGCAGGTCCACTCGGGGGCGCAGCAGGATTTTTCCTCGCCGCAGGCTCGCTCGGCGCGGTGGGCTTTTCGTCCCCAGACGAACAACTTGAAATACCGAAGGCAGCCAAAAGCGAGAGTACGAGGATCGTAAACGCCAGACGTGCAGGGGTCCACATTCGCTTCGGCTCGTTTTCTTTTCTTTTTTCCATTTTCTTACTTATGACTCTTAACGTTTTCCGAAGCGAAAGGAGTCAAGAATTACCGGCAGCTCACCCTTTGTTCCGACATCCTCAACTCCCGACAATTCCGGCGCCAAAGATGTCGCCAGCATAATCAAAGTCGCCCCGGTTTGATCACCGGCTACGCCAGTGGGAAGGAAAACCACTCGACCCCAAAGATTGAGATCTCCCTTCTCGGTGTTCCTGGAAACGCTTTCAAAACGGAATTCATATCCATCGAGTGAATTAATTTTCGTGGGCCCCTCCGACAACTTGCGATAACCAGGAAATCCTCTGGCGAGGTTGGATTCCAGAACCTCAACCAACTGCGGAAATGTTGGCGCGTCGGCCTCGAAGGTACCCTTGCTTTTATACCAGCCGACTGCAAAGTTCTCTTGAGTGAAATCCGGAGGCAGCCTTCGCTCAACCTTGGCAAAGTTGCTCGCGCCGGGAACGCCTGCCTTGGGATCCGGTTCCCATGTACTGGGATAGTAGAACGAGAAGTCGATGTAGTGCTCGGCAAGTTTGCCATCAAGTTTGTCTTGCGAGTTAGCAAACTTAACGGCGCCGGCGGGCGGAACAAACTCGTCTTCAGCCTGCGGCGGCGCCTCGCTACTGTTTGTGTTTTCCGGAACGCTGGTATTCTGGTTTTCATTCGACGTCGCCACAATCGGTTGTTCGCGTTGCGTCTCCTCAAGCCGCGGTTTGATAACCAGAAAGAACACCGCAACCACCGCGCCCACTCCAAGCACCAAAAGCAGACCGAGGATTCCCAAAACCATCGGTAGCTTTGACTTGGCCTTCGTCGCCGTCGGTGGCGCCGAGGCAACTGACGGGGCTAGCGGCCCGGAGGTCGCAGTCAATGGTGCACTCTGTGGCTTAGGAGGAGGCGGCGGCGGCGTGTAGCGATCGATAACGGTGGCCGCCCCGGTTGGTCCTGTGGGAGAGCCAAGCACTTCCGTGGGAGCGTCCGTTAAAGCGATCGTCTCATTCAAATTGGGTAGTTCGCGGCTGGTCGGAGCGACCGGTGTTCTTTCCGCGGGCGGCGGCCCGCCTTGCATGGTTGCGTTGGGATCAAAAGCTTCGGAAGTTAGCAGTCCTCCGTCGACGGTGCAAAACCGCTGGTTCTCATCCGGATAGACACGGTTACACTTCGGGCAACGCTTCATGAGATAGGTCCGCTCCTTGTGTTTGGAGTTGATCTCTGATGGACAATCGGCGAGCTGGAAGTCGCACTCCAGATTTGTCTTTGCAATTTTGATTGAACCGCGGTGGCTCTAGCGCGCTTGGGCAAGTTTTTGTTCCAGTTCCTTATTTGCGGGGTCGAGCTCCAGAGCCCTTCGATACGCTCGAAGCGCACTCGCCTTCTTCTTAGCTTTCATGTAACCGTCACCGACACCTTCGAAGCCAAAGGCCCCGGATAGTTGTTTGCGATCGCCGGGAGATGCGAGTCCGGCGGCTCGTTCGTATGTGACTTCTGCTTCTTCGAAACGATCCAGAGCGAGATAAGTGCGACCCAGCAGGTTGTAAGGCTGGAATGCGCGTTGACTAATCTGAGTGGCAAGCTTGAGATGCGGTTCGGCTTCCTGGTAGCGCTTAAACACCACCAACATGCGACCGAGTAAATAGAGAGCATTAGGATTGCGCGCGTCCAGTTCCAGTGCTCGCTTCAAAATCGGCCCCGAATTTTCCCATTGTTGCTCAGACTGCAGAGACTCTGCGATCAGGTTTAGTGTGGCTGGGTCTTTCGCCAACTGTGCTGCTTGCGCGTACAGCGGTGCTGCTTCTGTTCGCCGCCCCAGCTTGTTCATAACGTGCGCCAGGTGAGCGTAGGCAACGGCGAAGTTCGGATCCAACTCCGAGGCGCGTCGATATGCATGTTCCGTTTCATTATTAACCAGACCACGTGCTTGCAGGGCCACGCCCAGCCGGTCCCAAGCCACGGCGTTTTTGGGTTGCAGTGTTATCGCGCGGCGCGCGAAAGTTTCAGCATCGGCCAGGCGCTTTGCGTTGCCTGCGCCAGTACGCGGCTGAACCAGTACCACGCTTAGAGCGACGAGCGCGTCCACGTCAGATGGGCTCCACGTTACTGCGTTACGGTAGGCAGCCTCCGCCTCCTCCCAGCGCTGCTGATCTGCAAAGACATTTCCCAGTCCATATGCAGCTCGGCCATCTCGCGGGCTAATCTTCAGAATGCTTTGGTATGAATCTTCAGCTTCCGCGAAACGGCGCGCATCGCGAAACTCGTTTCCCTTTTCAAGCAGCTCTTCCACGCGTTCGCTGACAGCCGGAGTTACGGGCGCCGCCGGAGTGCGCGCCGTCGGGCTGCGTCTGGTTACGGGTGCGGGTTTTCCTGTGCGTTTTTTGGTCTCAGGATTTTTTGGTCGGAAGATTCCGGCGCCGCCGCCGACATCCGCGCCTACGTCCTGCGCCAAAGCAATTGAATTCGCAAGCGCCGTGCATAGGAGAAGTGCAAGCGCCGTGAAAACAGAGCGAAAAATCGAAGAACCTCTCATCGATCCTCCCGGTCTACAGTTTATTGTGCGTAGCCACCCAGGCTGTGGCTTGGGGAAACAGCAAATCACGAACGGACTAGGGCGAATTGTAGCCCAGTTTGGAGAATATGGGCTAATGGCGATTCTTAAGCAGTGAGGGCGTTAGCTGATGTGATGATTCGGAACCAAAACCTGCCCAACAACAGAACTCGGGGAAGCTGAAGCACAAGGCGCTACTGCGCAACGCGCACCAGGCGGAAACCAAAATTCGGGTGTCTTAGGGTGGGTTCAAACCAATCGCGATACGTTGCCGAAATAGGGATGCGCAAGTCGTTAGGATCGCTCGCGTAAGAACCACCACGAGCGACTACCCATTCGCGGTTATCAGCAGGAATTTCCGCCGCGCCGCCATAGATAGAGGCCTTGGAAGAGGTCCACTCCCAGGCGTTGCCGATCAAATCCACTACGCCCCAACGGTTCTTTCCTTCCAGATACGTCCCTACCGGCCGGGGACTCGCTTCTCTCACGACAGCGCGGCGGTCTTGCCATTCGTTGCCCCACGGATACAACTTAAAGTCTCCACCGTTGCGAGCCGCGAATTCCCACTCCTGTTCGGTGGGCAGCCTGTAAGTAACGCCGTCTCTTTTTGAGCGCCAAATCGCGAACGCTGCGGCGTCTCGCGGTGAAACGTTAACGACCGGCCATCTCTCCTGGCCTGATAGAGGCTTTCCGTTTACCCAGTGGGCAGGAACTTCGTGCTTTGTGTCGCGAACAAAATCTGCGTATTCGGCATTAGTAACTTCGGTTCGATCCATCAGGAAGTCTTTGACGGTCTCCGAGTGGGCCGGCTGCTCCTGGGGTGGCCCGTCATTACGGCCCATTTGAAATGTGCCACCAGGAATCGCCACGAGATCAGCCTGGATCGTTGCGTTAACGTCGCTGGTTGTTCCCTGGTTTGTGTTGGTAGTTGTGTTTGCGTTCGTGTTGGTAACGCTAGGGGCGGGGGTAGAGCGGAAGAAGAGATATCCCCCGATTCCGCCGGCTACCAGCAGCAGCAACAAGACGGCTCCACCGATCATCAGCAACGAATTACTCTTCTGCTTACCCGGAATTGAGATCTCGAGATGAGGGCGCGCTGAAGAACCGGTGGCGGAGACTCCTGGGGGAAAACTATTGTCTCCCACGAGCTGCGCTTTGCTGCCCAGGCTGACTTGAGTGGCTTCCGGATCTGCTATTCCCACGGACGGAGGCATGCTGGTAGCGAGGCGAGCAAGCCGATCTTCAAGTTCTTTTGCCTGTCGTTCTACCCGCTCTATCTGCTCGCGTTGCTGACGGTCGCGCTCGATCCGTTCTTCACTTTCCTTTCGCAGCCGTTCTTCTTCTTGCTTTTTACTCTCCGCCGCCTGCTTCTTTTTCTTTTCCTGTTCCTCAGCGTGTTTGCGACGAGCTTCTGCGTCGCGCGCCAGTTCCTCGCGCGCAGCGCGATCGCGGTCGGTCTGCTCGCGCTCATAATCAGCTCGCGACGCCGACAGCATCTGCTGTTCTCCCGGACTCAGGGCTGCCGAACTAATCTTTCCAGCAAATGAATCCGACTTCTCTTCCCCGGTCTGCTGTGCCGAACCACCCGCGGTGGACAATCGCGAAAGAGTAGACGGCGAGAGCAGTGTTTGGTTGGCATCAATGGAAACTGTGTCCCGGCCACCTCCCGGCGAGGCCGCTACTGCCTCTCTGAATTCGGATAGGAACTGCTCAACTGAAGGCACTCGCTCTGAAGCCTCTTTTTCCAGAGCGGTGCGGACCACCTCTTCTATTCGGGGGGAAACCTCGACTCCCATCGACTTGAAACTCGGCACCGGGAGCGTGAGGTGCTTCTTCATGATGGAAGGAATTGACGAACCCTTGAAAGGAACGTCTCCGGCCAGCATCTGGTAGAGAATTATTCCAAGACTATAGATGTCGGCGCGCGCGTCAGGTTCCTCGTCTGACCATTGCTCCGGCGCCATGTAAAAAGGAGAACCCATCAAGCCACTTGTCTTGGCCTGGACAAACGAACCCAACAACTCTCCTGATTTAATCTTTGCCAAACCGAAGTCGAGGATTTTTAGACCTTCTGCCACCGGAGTATTTGACTGCGTCATCACGTTCAACGGCTTCAGATCGCGGTGCACGATGTTCTGACGGTGTGCTGCCGCCACTCCTGCGCCCATCGCGCAAATAAAATCCAGCGCGCGTGCAGGCGGCATGATCTTTTCATCAGCGAGAATATCCTGAAGCGATTTGCCGTTAACGAATTCCATCACCAGAAACGGCATGGTTCCGCGGACCACGCCGAAGTCAGTAACGGCGATTATGTTTTGATGACGAATGGCTGCGGCCGCCAACGCTTCCTGACGAAAGCGCGTGACCAGCATCGGGTCGTTACCGACCAGATCAGGAAGAATTACTTTGATCGCGTGTGAGGTCTTAAGAAAAATGTGTCGCGCCTGAAAGACCACTCCCATGCCGCCCTGGCCCAGTCGACGTTCCAACTGGTAACGGGCATCGAGTATGGGATCGCCCAGCAGCGATGGCGTGGTGGCATCGCCGTCCTGCGGACAGTGGTTTACGTCGTCGGGGAAACAGCGCCTACAGGCTGGACATTCTTTCATTTAGCGGCTCATCACACAGCGGCGGCAAGATGGCGGTCGCAGGTTGATTCTAGCGGCTAGTCTGGGTGCAAGCAACCACTAATGGAGCAGTGTAAGTGGTTGGAAGACTTCTCATTAGCGCCGCGCACACGCAAGGCGCTAATGAAATCACAAGCCGCGGATGGGCGGGTCAGCGTATTACTACATTGACCAGTCGTTGCGGGACGACGATAACCTTCGCTACTTCTTTCCCTTCGATTAGCGTCCGGATCTTCTCATCGTTGAGTGCTGCCTGCCGCAGTTCGTCTTCGGTGACCTCCGGAGAAGCCAATAAACGCGAACGAACTTTACCGTTTACCTGGACGGGAATCTCGAGCTCTTCACTCCGCGCAAGCTCGGGGTCGGCTTGGGGCCAACGTGCTGAATTCAACAACCCGCCTTCGTGCCCCAGTGCTTCCCAAAGCTCTTCCGCGGCATGTGGGGCAAAAGGCGCGAGCATTGGCACTAACGCCTCGAGCGCTTCGCCAACAGCAAAAACATCGGCTTCGGGCGACGTCGCCGGATCGGCATTGAAGTCGCTGAGTTCGTTAAGCAGTTCCATCAATGCTGCGACAATCGTGTTCAGGTGCAGTTGTTCAAAATCGCGCGTGACCCGTGCGATCGTTTGGTGCGTCTTGCGTCTTAACGAACGCGCGGCGTCGTTGAACTCAAATTGCTGACCGGTGCCCTGAGACGCTGGTTTGTTTGCAAGCCGTTCCTGCCAACGGCCGATCAATGTGTACACACGCCTCAAAAACCTTACGGCGCCCTCAATGCCGCTTTCGGACCAGCGCAGCTCGTTTTCAACCGGCGCCGCAAACAGAATAAATAACCGCGCTGCATCAGCGCCGAAAGCCGAAATCATTTCGTCAGGGTCGACGCCATTGCCAAGGCTCTTGGACATGGCCTTCCATTCATCGGTCCCCTCAACGCGGTTTGTGACCATGCCCTGCGTCAACAGCCTCCTGACCGGCTCGTCAAAAGAGACGAGACCGATGTCACGCATGAACTTGGTCCAGAAGCGCGTGTAGATGAGGTGCATTACGGCGTGAGAGTCGCCACCGATATATTGATCGACCGGAGCCCACTGTTTGACGATCTCAGGATCAAACGGCGCCGTCTCATTCCGCGGATCGCAGTAGCGAAAGAAATACCAGGACGAATCGACAAACGTGTCCATTGTGTCAGTCTCGCGCCGGGCAGCGCGGCCGCATTTTGGACAAGTGGTGTTCACAAACTCGGCCACTCCCGCTAACGGCGACTCTCCCGTACCGGTGAATTCGGCATGATCCGGCAGTCGGACGGGCAGGTCTTTTTCAGGAACCGGAACCACTCCGCATTTATTACAGTAGATAATTGGGACGGGCGCCCCCCAGAACCGCTGTCGCGAAATGCCCCAATCACGTATGCGGTAAGTCACCGCGGCCTCGCCAAAACCCTGCTCTGCCGCATACTTCGCCATTGCAATCATGGCGACTTCGGAAAGGTTTCCGCTCCAGTCACCTGAATTTACCAGTATGCCCAGGCCGGTAAACGCATGTTGCATCGACAGCGATTGATCCTCATGTACCGGGTCGTGGGCGATTGGCTCCTGCTGGTGAGATATGCGCGCAATGACGCGCTTGATCGGCAGAGAATACTTCTGCGCGAATTCATAATCGCGCTCGTCATGGGCGGGAACACTCATTACCGCACCAGTGCCGTATTCCATCAACACATAGTTTGCGACCCAGACGGGAACCGTCTCGCCGTTGAATGGATTGATGGCGAGCACGCCGGTATTAATTCCTTCCTTCTGTTCCTCTTCAGCAGGCGTCGCGCGATCCGCTTTTACCGACCTCGTCTTTTCTGCAAATGCCTTGACGTCGGTCTTCAGCGAAGAACCTTCAAGCAGCTCGTCCAGCAACGGATGTTCTGGCGAAAGAGTGACCGCAGTGGCGCCGAAAATGGTGTCGATCCTGGTAGTAAAAACGCGAATCTTCTGGCTACCGTTTTTGACTGCAAAGTCAACGTAGGCCCCTTCGCTGCGACCGACCCAATCGCTTTGGCGTTTCAGAACTTTCTCCGGCCAACTGGTTTCAATCTGCCTGATGTGTTCCACAAGTTGTTCCGCATACTCGGTAATGCGCAGGAACCACTGTTCGAGTTCTCGCTTCTCCACCGCCGCCCCACAACGCCAGCAAACCCCGCCGGAAGACTGTTCATTTGAAAGCACGGTGCCTTCGCGAGGACACCAGTTGACGGGCGATTTCTTTTTGTACGCCAGATCTCGCTCGAACATCTTCAGAAAGAACCACTGGTCCCACTTATAAAAGTCAGGGCGGTGCGCAGCAATCTCACGAGACCAGTCATAACTGATCCCAAGCCGCTTCAACTGCCCACGCATGTGGACAATATTTCGTTCGGTCCAGTCTCGTGGGTTGATGCCGCGTTTAATCGCGGCTTGTTCTGCCGGTTGGCCAAAGCTGTCCCAACCGATCGGGTGCAGCACATTGAATCCCTGCAGACGCTTGTACCAGGCGAGCGCGTCACCAATCGCGTAATTGCGCACGTGGCCCATGTGAAGAAAGCCCGAGGGATACGGTAGCATCTCGAGGGCGTAAAACTTCGGGCGGGGATCGTCAGACTGCACCTCAAACGCGCGCGCCTGTTCCCAGCGTTGCTGCCACTTCTGCTCTATGAGTTCGGGAAAGTATTTTTCGTCCATGATTGTCTCTGTCCTAACAGTCTCTACAGTTAACACGAAATTACGCAGAATCCGTAACGCAAACGTCAGTTTGCGCGCGTGCCGCGTCCTATTGCTGAATGGAGAATCGCCGCCCCGCTAGAGCGCGCGCAAATATGCGCGGCGGAACGGCACCGTTAGGAGGAGTTTCGAAACTGGATGAAAGTTTTTCATCGTCGAATGGGCCAATCTTAGCGCTGTCGGGTTGTTTTGTGCAACCGTCCGTGTTGCTTCGTGTGGATTAGTGGATCGTTAGCTTCTCTTGGTTGCAAAGTCGTGTTGTTCACAAACGAACGCAGCTTATTCAAGTTCTCTAGATCGGCGCGAGGATCGTCATACGGCGTTTCCAGTATGAAAGCTGCGTGCGCCAGTTTCGGGTGTTGCGCGACGCGACGTAAAGCGTCGCTGCCAATGTAACCCTCACCAATGTGCCAGTGACGATCGACGCGGGAATTGTAAACAGCACGTGAGTCGTTAAAGTGAATCGCACGCACGTTTCGTGTCTTCACCGTGCTCTGCAGTTTGGCAATCAACGCTTCCAGGCCATCTTCTTCGCGAATGTCGTAGCCGGCAGTAAATGCATGCGCAGTGTCAAAACAGACGCCCAACGGTAGTTCCGGACAGGCTTTCATAATCTGTTGCAGGTGCTCGAAGCGGTGACCAATACATTCGCCCTGGCCGGCGGTGTTCTCCAGCAGTATTCGCAACTTAACCAGCTTCAGATTCTGTGACGCCAGTTTCAGACTCGCGATGCAGGTTTGAATGCCGTCAGCTTCGCAAGCACCACGCGCGCTTCCGGGGTGAACCACCAGATAGTCCGCGCCTAACAGCAACGCACGCTCGAGCTCCTCACGAAATGAGAGGCGCGATTTTTCCAGCATGACGTCGTCCGCGGCGGCGAGGTTGACGAGATAGTTGCAGTGAATTGCAACCGGAGAGAGCTTCAGCGCCCGGCGTGTCTTTCGGAATAGTGCAATGTCGGCGGCGGAGAGCGGCTTGGCCATCCAGCCTCGAGGGTTGCGGGAAAAAATTTGCACTGTATCGCATCCAGTTTCTCTGGCCACGATCAGTGCTTGATGAAGCCCACCCTTGATTGGCGCGTGAAAGCCGATGCGAGGGACCCGATTGTTTGATTGACTCATTGAATTCGAATCGCGAATTGCTTAGTTCGGATCTCTAAGGTTGAGGCTTGAGTAACCATCGCAAGAAGCAATGAATTAATCGAACAATGGACAATGGGTCAATTCTGATGGGCCTCCATCACGCGCAGCATATTGCCGCCCAGAATTTTTTCTATGTCCTGCTCAGAATAACCACGACGAAGTAATTCGTTAGTTAAGCTTGGCAGCTCGCTGACGTCCGCCAGATCGCTCAGCGTCGATTGCACGCCGTCGAAATCTGAACCAATCCCCACGTGATCCACGCCGACCAGTTTCACGATGTGATCGATGTGATCAACCAATCGTGAGACACTCACCGGCGGCAGTCGTTTCGCATACTCCTCACGCCGCACTCGATCCCGCTCCATCTTCTGATACACCGCTCCTCGTGTCTCCGCCTGCGACGCGCGTTGCACCAGCGGAGCAATCTCGGCGTCAACTTTCTTTTTCTTTTCGCTCCAACCCGGTTCGATGTGCTCGGGATAAAAGATGACGTTGACCACCCCTCCCGTCCTGGCAAGAGCGCGAATCATATCGTCCGTCAGGTTTCGGGTGACATCGGCGATCGCCCGGCAACCCGAGTGAGTGGCAATAACCGGCCTGTTAGATATCCTTACAATGTCCCAAAAGGTTTTGTCTGAAACGTGCGAAACGTCAACCATCATTCCCACGCGATTCATTTCTCTAATCACACTTTGACCAAAGTCATTGAGACCGCGCGACTGGCCGACCTCGTCGCCGGAGGATCCTGCCCAGCTTGTGCTGACGCTCCACGCGGGCGACATATAACGCACTCCCATCCGGTAATAGCGCTCAACATTCTCAAGTTTCTCGTCGATCGCGTAACCGCCTTCCAAACCCGTTAATGCGGCGAGCCTTCCCTGTGAGTTAATTTGACGAATCTCTGCTGCTGAAACGGCAAATTGCCAAATGTCCGCATGTCTCTCGGCAAGGTTGCGCACTGCCGCTATTTGATCATCGGCTCGTTTCATCGCCGACGGCCCGCCGCCGCCAAACAAAGATGGCTCGACCCAGATTGAGAAGAACTGTGCGTCGAGTCCTCCTTCGCGGGCGCGCACAGAGTCGAAATGACCGTCAGCCAGGCGTTGGGCCAGATCTACGTTTTCATCAACCAGCCGCTGCGTCGTGTCGGCGTGCATATCGATCGCAATTGCTCGCCGGTGCAGTGCGGTGAGATCGATTTGGTTGTTAGGTTGGGTTGTGGGTTGAGAGACGGTGTTGGTTTTCTCGTTCATTCGGCAATCAGTTGCGACTAATGAAAGGACGATGGTGGCGACTAAAACCAGCACTGGGGCTGGATGCTCACGATACTTCACGGGAATGCGCGCAGAATTAACAATCTTTGCTATTTGAAGAGCGATTTGATGGTACTTGCCGCCCTAATTTGAATCAAGCGCGCCTTGCCAAGCAAAGTGAATTTACGGTATCGTGCCATTTACCGATTACCATTCAGATAGACCATTAACGCGCTTCATCCGAAAGGACTAAAAAGTTAGTTGTAGAGCTGGTGAAAACTACTTCTGCACGCAACTTTGAAGGTAAAAGATCCTCGCCGCCTGTTTCCGAAAATTGATTTCTTTAAGGAGTAGAACTCTATGTTCTCAAGAGAAAGTAAGACGAAGGATGTGGCAACTCCTCGCATTTGTGACGTCGTCTGGCACGATGGCCAGTTTATTCCGTGGAACGACGCCCGCGTGCACGTCATGTCTCACGTTCTTCATTACGGCTCCAGCATCTTTGAAGGCATCCGCTGTTATGCCACGAAGGACGGGCCGGCAATCTTTCGCTTGAAGGAACATATGCAGCGCTTCCTGAACTCGGCGAAAATCTATCGCATGGATCACAGTTGGAACCTGGATCAATTGTGCGACGCCTCCGTTGAGCTGGTGAAGCGCAGCGAGTTGGAGCAGTGTTACATCCGGCCGATTTTGTTCCGCAGTCTCGACGAGGAGCGTCCAGCGTTTGGCGTTAACCCTTTTCCCAATCCGCTGGCTTGCTACATCGGCGCTTGGGACTGGGGCAAGTATCTGGGCGACGAGGCGATCGAAAAAGGCGTTGACGTGTGCGTTTCGACCTGGAACCGCCTGACGCCAAACTCGATGCCGGCGATGGCCAAGAGCGGCGCCAACTACATGAACTCTCAACTCATTAAGATGGAAGCGTTGCTGAACGGCTTTGCTGAAGGCATCGCGCTGGATGACCGTGGCTATGTCTCTGAAGGGTCAGGCGAGAACATCTTTATGGTAAGCGGTGACGTAGTGTTAACGCCCCCGCTTTCTTCGTCGATTCTTGCGGGCATCACGCGCGACAGTGTGATCTCGATTTGCCACGAACTCGGAATTACGGTTAAGGAACGAAGCATTCAGCGCGCGGCCCTCTATGTCGCCGATGAATTGTTCTTCTCCGGCACCGCCGCGGAAATTACTCCGATCCGTTCCGTCGATCGCATTCAGGTTGGTAATGGGGAACGTGGCAAGATAACCGAAACCATTCAGAAGGCGTTCTTTGAAATCACTAAAGGCGAACGCAAAGCACCAGGCGAGTGGCTGACTTATGTTAAGTCTGCTAAGCGCTCGCAAGCTGGCGACAACGGCAACCAGAAAGAAAAAGTTGCGCCGGCGGCGCCGGCAACGAGTCAAAGACGGGCTGAGCCTGTCATGAAGTATTCAACTGCCGCCACTACGCTGGATTAGGCGGTTGGCTTCGAAGTGCAAGAGGCGGGCTTACTGGCCCGCCTTTTTCTATTGGGAAAAGCAAAATATTGACGGTTTTTATTGCGGCAAGCTATAGTCAATCCAGCGTTACCGCCTAGAGGCCACGACGCCCCCAACTTCACTCCAGCGCCCTCCGCGCCAAACAAACAATCCCAAAGTTCTTAGCGTTTCGAAAGGTCAATCGCCGTATGCCAGTCAAAATCGACGATCTGTTGCGAGTCGCCTGCAGTCATGGCGCCTCCGATCTCCATCTGAAAGTTGGCGCCTTTCCAGTGATGCGCATCGGCGGCGAACTTCACCCGGTCGCGGACGCACCAAGGCTCAAACAGGAAGATACCCTCGATATGGCATTCGCCATCATGTCCAATCGGCAGAAACAACGCTTCAAGGAAGTTTCGGAAGTTGATATTGGCTATGGTGTCAACGGCTTAGGGAGATTTCGCGCCAACATCTTTCAGCAACGCGGCACGGTGAGCATTGTCTTGCGCGTGATTCCGGATCAAACTCGCAATACTGCTGAATTGGGACTACCTCCCGTGATCGACCGAATCACTGAAGAGCGTCGAGGCCTCATTCTCGTCACCGGCGCCACTGGCTCCGGAAAGTCGACAACGCTGGCCGCAATGATCGACCGCATCAACGCGCGGCGAAGCGGACACATCGTCACCATCGAGGACCCCATCGAGTTTCTCCATCGCGATAAGCTTTCATTCGTTACCCAACGTGAAGTTGATGTTGACACGCGATCCTTTTCGGAAGCGTTGCGCGGCGCGTTGCGTCAAGACCCCGATGTGATCCTGGTCGGCGAAATGCGTGATTACGAAACTATTGAGACAGCGTTGACAGCCGCCGAAACAGGCCATCTGGTGCTTTCGACTCTGCACACTCTGGACGCGACGGAAACAGTCATGCGCATCGTCTCCAGCTTCCCTTCACATCAGCAGAAGTCGGTTCGCATTCAACTCGCCGGTATTTTGAAGGCCGTTGTCTCGATGCGGTTGGTGCGCGCTGCCAAGGGTGCGGGACGCGTTCCGGCAGTTGAAGTGATGGTTTCAACCGCTTTGATTCGTGACTATGTGATCAACGAAGAAAAGACTTACTTGATTCGAGAAGCGATTGCTGCCGGAGCTTCGCAGTATGGCATGCAGACATTTGATCAGTCGCTATTTAACCTCTTCCAGTCAGGGCTGATTTCATTGGAAGAAGCAATTCACAACGCCAGCAACCCGGACGAGTTTAGAATGCGTGTTTCGGGAATTCTCTCTGCCGAGCAGGCGATGAACAGCCTTCGTCCAATGCAAACCCCCGCGCCGGCTGCAACAAAGCCGGAAGCTGAGAGCATCTTTGTGAAGCACTAGTACTCAACGCGCCATGGTGGATAAAGGGGGCGTCGACAAGTTAAACGCCTGCGGATTCTCACCAATGATGGCTGCGGCGAAGAAGTTGAGCACGTAGCCTGCGCCCTCATTTCTAAACGATTCGTCAAGCTTGTCGCGATGCTCGAACAGCGTCCAAAAATTCCTTTCGTAGCCTTCCAGGTCTCTTAATTCACGCAGCGTCGTTCGGACCCACGTCGCTCCACGGTTATAGCTGAGCAAAACCAGCGTCATACTCTGCGAGTCGTCGCCCAGTTCTGCCATGTGGTCTGCGACATAAGCGGCAGCTGCCGGGGCCACCTTTTCCGCATTGCAAAGGTCTTTGTCGGCGACTCCATAAATCCTTGCGGTCTTCGGCAGGAATTGAAATAAACCTTTCGCGCCAATCTCACTTACGACGCATGGCTTATACGCGGACTCAATCATTGGTAAGTAAACTGCAATGACGACTGGGATTTTCCGGGCCGCAAACGCTTCAGCAATCATCGGCACATAAGGCACGGCCCGCTGATAGAGCTCAGTCAGACTTTCAACCTGCGGATTTCGTGACTTGTCATGACGGTTAACGTAGCGATCGACCTGGCGCTTGATCGCCTGTAAGGCTTCGCTGTTCAACTGGGCTGGACGATCACCCATCATGGCCGAAATTCGCTGTTCCTGTTCGCGAACAAAAGCCAGTCGTTCCTCGTCAGTCATCTGGACATACAGTTTGTTGACAGCTGCTGTAGCAGAATTACCTGCCTGAGTTTGTTTTGGTTGTGATTGTTTGTAGAGAAACATTCCCGCAAAAACCGCCACCAGCACCGACGCAATTACCAACAGGGCAACACGCTTTTTGAAGCTCGTGTCTGCCGAGCTCGTGTTCAGATGCTTGTCAAAATCGGTTCTTGCGCTTCGCAAATCAGCCAACATCTCAGCGACAGATTGATAACGATCGGCACGTTTCTTTTGCAGGGCCTTTTCAATGATCGGGTTGAACGGTCCTGCCTTTGGAGTCGGACGTGGAGAGCGTTCGAGAATTCCTACCAGCGTATCCATTCGGGTAGCGCCGGTGAATGGCAACTGGTTCGCAGTCATCTCGTAAAGCACGACGCCCAGACTCCAGATGTCGGTGCGCTCGTCAATCACTAAACCGCGCGCCTGTTCGGGTGACATATAGTCGACTGTGCCCATCACAACGCCGACTTCCGTTTCGGGTCGGGGCTCACTTGTCGATAACTCGTTAGCCGGTTGTTCCAGCAGTTTAGCTATGCCGAAGTCTAGAATCTTCACCAGACCATCCGCGCGGCGCATGATGTTTTCCGGTTTGATATCGCGGTGCACAATGCCCGCCGCATGCGCTGCAGAAAGGGCCGAGCCGACTTGGATGGCAATCTCCGCTACGTCCTCGGTCTGCAAGGCTTCGTCGGCAAGCAAGTCTCGCAAGGTCTGGCCGTCAATAAATTCCGTGGCGATGAAATAAAGTCCCTCGCTCTCACCCACTTCGTGAATGGTTAGGATGTTTGGATGGTTCAAAGCTGACGCCGCGCGGGCTTCGGTTTGGAAACGACGCAAACGAGCTTCGTCTGAAGCAAAGTAATCGGGCAGAATTTTCAGCGCGACCAGGCGATTGAGTCGATTGTCCTGCGCGAGAAAAACTTCGCCCATACCCCCGCCGCCGAGACGTTTTATGATCGAGTAGGGCCCGACTTCGCGACCCACAGTCTTCTCGAGATCAGTCCCGATTAGGACGCGCGCGTCGTGCGCGATAGCGGGCAGCTCGATGAAGTCGCCCGATTGTTCATGCGCATCGACGAGAGAGGCTGCTTCGCCTCCCAGCTCGGGGTCGTCTTCACGGACTCGGTCCAGGAACGACTGGCGCTCATGCGGCGGGCGGTCCAACGCCTGCTGCAAGACTGCTTCAATTTGTTGCCATCGCTCAGGAGTCATATGTACCAAAGGATGAAGGATGAAAGCGTGTACACGCAGCGGGAGTTTTCGTTCCGAGCGGTTTTAGCATCGTCACTCCGCTTCATCCTTCATCCCTCATCCTTCTCCCCAGCCTTCATCCTTCTAAACAGCCAGGCTTTTGCAGCGCGCCAATCGCGACGCACCGTCATCGGTGAAATGTTTAGCACTGTGGCTGTTTCTTCCAGACTCAAACCACCAAAGTAGCGCAACTCGACAACTCGGTTCTTGCGCGCGTCCAGTTTGCAAAGTTCCTGGAGCGCTTCATCGAGACTTATCAACTCAGCCGCGCGCTGTTCTGTCATCGCGTCCGCATCTTCCAATTGAAGTTGTGGCGCATCACCGCCGCGTTTGGCGTAGCGCCGCCTGCGGGCATGGTCGATCAAAATGTGGCGCATCACCCGAGCAGTTACGGCAAAGAAGTGGGAACGATTCTGCCACTCGATCTTTTGCTGATTAACCAGCCGCAGATACGCTTCATTAACCAACGCTGTCGTCTGCAGGGTATGGCCATCTCGCTCGCGTTGCACGTAGTGATGGGCGATGCGACGCAGCTCGTCGTAGACCAACGGAGTCAGCTTATCCAGCGCGGCCTTGTCGCCCTGGCCCCATTCGTTCAATAGTCCTGTCAGGTTGTCAGCGGGAGACGAGCTCATTTTGAAAAGGATTCTAGCATCGGCAGTCGCGTTAGTCTGGGATTAACTATTACGGATTACATTCAAGAAAAAACTCTCAATTGGGTGAACACTTTGCGCCAAATTTCTCGCTTTACTACATTGAGGCGACTGATAACTCAGGGCGCTCATAATCTATGCTTTCAAAGAATCTGGAGGACCCGCATGAAATATTCACCACTGATTGTTGTGCTGTTGGTAGCAATTGTTTCCGTTACTAGCCATCGAATGCTGGGCACCGCTCAAACGCCGGCCGGCAAGCTTTATCGTCAAATGACCGCTGCTGAAAAATCTGAGTTTATCTCCGCAGAGTCACGCCGCATCGCGCGTGAGTTATCGGGAAATGAGTATCTGTTCACTCCCGATTTCGAGATGCGCATTCAAAAGGCTGTTGACCAGTACGCCACTCGTGTAGATGCAAAAGAATCGAAACGCGAGTTGCGCTTGGTTTTTGGGCGAGGACAGGCTCAGGCGCCGACATTGATCGCAGCCTTCAAAGCTCGAAATGTTTCGCCGCTTATTGGAATCTATATCCCATGGATCGAATCCGAGTTCATTAACTACGACTCGCCAAACTCAATGGGCTCAGTCGGCATGTTTCAATTCATACCGCAAACAGGCGAGAAGTTTGGACTGTCACGACAAGATCTGCTGGACGTGGCGAAGTCTGCCGACGCCGCCGCGCGTTACATTACTAAGAACGTTGAGACTTTCAAGCACGACCCCATGAAAGAAGCTTTGGCCCTGTTGGCCTACAACCGTGGCGAAAAAAGGTTGACGTCAGACCTAAAACTTCTGGTCAACGATCAAAACCAACAGTGCAGCATCTGTGCATTAGCTGCCGGCGGCAGCCAACTGGATGCGACTTTCCAAAACGAGAGCATCTACTACGTGCCGCGGTTCTTTGCCGCTGCGATCGTCGGTGAAAACCCACACGTGTTTGGCATGCCGGGACAGCCACTGTCATCACACGGTGCGGCGCATTAATTTATCCTGACGCGTCGCATAACCCTGACGCCGGACCGCCAGTCTTCGTTGATATCGAAGCGATAGATTTGGATGTCAGAAGCAATCGCATGAGCGAGTGTGTTAAATGCCGGATGAACTCGCAGTGTGGGAGCGACGAGATAGATCAGTGGAGGTTCATTGCTAATTTTTCGTTCGCCGAAAAGTTTCGCCCTGGAAATGTGTCCTCGGCGACGATGAGCCTCCACACGTTGCCAATAATCGGCCCCCTGAAAAACATGTTCGCGGTCCTCAGACACCTTTAATTCGATTACCGCGAGTCGTCCATCATGGCGCAGGGCCAGCAAATCGACCGGTCGCACGCTCACCGCCCCACCACGCGCCGTGCGAAACTGCGCATGAAGCGGCGCAATGATGAGACCGGGATCGAGCTGCGTGATATCGCGCCGTAGCAACGACTCAAGCCAAGCCTCTGCCGCATTACGATAGAGCGCGTTGCGGTGGTCTCGAGCGATCGCTGATCGGTGCTGCATCAGATCGTCCAGGAGATTGCTCCATTCACTCTCACTCTTTTCGTCAAGCATGCGCCTGCGCCCTCCGTCGATACCAAACCACACGCGCGTAGTGCCCATCACCTGCCGGACGCGGGCGAATGGCAGACCAAAGAATCGCAGTGTGTGACCGTGGCGTGCGTTGACTACATCTATCGCTTCTGGTGCAAACGCGATCAGACTGTTTGTAACCTCGCTCGCATCAGCGGTAGGAACGGGAGGAAAACGCGCCAGTCGTCTCTTCCATAACTCCTCGCGCGTGGGAATATCGACTCGTGTTAATCGCGTGAGTTGTTCGTCAACCTCATAGACTGAAATCGCCTCAAGCAGAATCGACCGCAACAAGGCGAGCCGGTGTCCCAGCGGCTTGACCACCGAATCGTCTACAACCAACCAAAGGTATTGCGGGTATGGAGACCTACTCCGCTCGCTAATGCGCTTAAACCACAGCAATGCTGAGGCCAGCAAGGCATCAACATCGCTTGGCTTGCCTGAGGCGACTGAGCCCGTCACCGCCACACGGTGATGCTTTTGTCTGAGAACTATCCTGGCATAACGTCCGGGCTGTCCGCGTCTTGCACCAGGGCTTAACGACGAGCGTTCAACTCTTGCGCCAGGCTGTAGAGAAGCGGCAAGCGCTGCCAGTTGATCGCATCGCGCCAGCCTCGCAGTCTGTACGGTTAGCGCCACCGCACTCGCCGCGGCTCGCGGAACCAATTCAATAAGCGGACGCTCCGCGCCCATCTTTCGCGACGCCTGCAGAATTAGTTTCTCGCCCGTCCATTCCCACGCGAAAATTTTCCAGGCACGACTGCCCTGCTCTGTCCAACAGTTAAGAATTAAACGTTCATGAGCAACTGAAACTTGTATTTCGTTATGACTGAGCGAGTGGGTGTCTTCATCGTTTAGGGTGCAGAACCACTCGACGTGAGCTGACAGGAGTTCCGCTATCGCGGCTCTTGCTGCCTCGACGAGATCAGTTTTGTTAATTCTTTGCAGCATCCCTTCCGAACCTCGCCATGCGATTCGGCCGCAGAGGCGTGTCGCCTCGCATCTGGTCTGTTGTGGTGTTTGCTCGGCTGCGTAGCGGCGCAGCCAGTTCCGGAGGGTGAGTAACAGTGTGCTAAGCGCGCTTTAGCGTGCTTTAGTCGTAACTTCTACCGTGTGCTACCATTTTTAGTCAATCAATTACTTAAGGACTTGCTAACAAATCCGTAATGAAAAACGTCTACATAACAGCCGCAGTGCGCACGGCCATTGGCCGCTTTGGTGGGACGCTCGCATCGTTGAGTGCTGCCGATCTCGGTGTTGCTGCTGCAAAAGAAAGTCTTAAACGAGCGAATCTGGAACCGGAGCGGATAGACCAGTCGATTTGGGGATGCGCCCGGCAAGCTGGTGGCGGTCCGAATGTGGGCCGGCAGATTACGTTTCGCGCGGGAGTCTCCGAGACGGCGCCGGCGTTCACAGTAAACCAGGCGTGTGGCTCCGGAATTCAGGCAATTATTCTTGGCGCTCAACAGATCATGCTGGGTAAAGCCAATGCGGTACTGGTAGGTGGCACTGAAAGCATGTCGCGCGTTCCATATTTCGCTGAAGGGGCCCGCTGGGGAATGCGTATGGGCCAAACTGAATTGGTAGATGGGATGTATCGCGACGGCTTTAACGATCCGCTCTCCGGACTCGTCATGGGAGAGACTGCGGAGAACCTGGCTCGTCAGTATGAAATTCCACGTGATGAACAAGACGAGTACGCACTTCGCTCGCAACAACGTGCCCAGGCCGCCATCGAGTCGGGCCGGTTTGAAGCTGAGATTGTTCCGATTGAGATCAAGGGTCGCAAAGGTAACTCGATTACTTTTAGCCGCGACGAACACTGCCGCGCCAATACCACGAAACAGGATCTGACCAAGTTGCGGCCGGTGTTTTCAAAAGATGGCACAGTGACGGCCGGAAATTCATCCGGAATCACAGACGGCGCGGCCGCTCTGGTGGTCATGAGTGAAGCCGCTCTTAACGAATCCGGCGCAGAACCGCTGGCAAGAATTGTTGATTATGAAGTCACCGGGGTCGCGCCAGAGATTATGGGAATTGGACCAGTGCCGGCGATTCGCGCACTGCTCAGCCGTCAACAACTTAACTTAACTGATGTCGATCTCATTGAGCTTAATGAAGCATTCGCTGCACAGGTCATTGCCTGTGACCGCGATTTAGGTTTCGATGCTGACAGGCTTAACGTTAATGGTGGAGCAATTGCGCTGGGGCATCCAATCGGGTGCACTGGGGTTCGGATAACGACAACGTTGCTCCACGAAATGCGAAGGCGCAAAGCCCGGCTCGGCCTGTCTACGTTGTGTGTCAGCGGAGGCATGGGTCTGGCGCTGCTAGTTGAGCGCCAAAGTTAGCTCTGGAGTTAACAGGGGGCTGAACAGCGCTCGCAAGCCAACCTCGAATATAACGCGCGGCATCCGACTACGGGATTGAAAACGGGACTTTACTGATATGGCTCCCATTTTTGGATCAAGACGGCTTACTTGCGTGAGCCGAATAGAAGAAAGGTTTACAAGGTGAAGAATAGTTTTCTTAAATTCATTGCGGTGGCGATGGTCATTGGGGTTTCCTTCATAGCTCTTTCAAACAGCGGCTTGGCAAAAACGAAGCGAACTCGGTCCGCCACCAACCAGGCGCCTCCGTTACTGACAGCGCTGCCTCCATCCGACGCCGTTGCGTTAATTAAGGTGAGCCGCGTGCTTGACGAGGCATTGCCAAAACTACTGGCGGAAAATCCGGCGAAGATAGCTCAAGTTAATGACGAGCTGGCGAGTTTCAAGGCTAAGACCGGGCTCGATCCGCGGTCATTCGACCAGATCGCCCTCAGTCTCAAGTACGCTTATCCGAGCGAGGGTGTAACGAAAGTGACGGCAGTCGCTTTGGCGAGTGGTACTTTCAACCCCGGTGCAATGGTCGCTGCCGGGCGGATCGCAGCGAACGGAAAGTACTCCGAACACAAGCATCTGGGCCAAATGATTTACGTGTTCACGTTAGACCAGGAAGTGCGGCTGCTGGGATTGTGGGGTTTTAAGGTGCGCGACCTCGCAGTAACTTCACTGGATGGAAACATGCTTGCGCTCGGGGATCTTGATGCAGTGCGAGGCGTCATCGACGCACACCGAACCCGGAAGTATGCGAATCCTGAATTGATTGCTCTCGCTAGTCGAGATCCGAATGCGATCGTCGGTTTTGGCGGGGATGTTTCTGAGTCTCTTATGGAAAACCTCAGAATCAGTAACGACGGAATTGCGCGGGAACTGACAGGGGTGCGTAAGGTTTACGGGTCGCTGGCGCTTACTAGCTCGGATCTCGAGTTGATGTTGGCGGCGCGTACGGTCGATGCCTACGCTGCGAAGAATCTTAGCGATACGGTTGAGGGCCTCAAACAATTAGGCGGATTTTTCGTAGGTCGACTTTCAGCTGCGAAGAGTACGCTTGCGCGAACGGCGCTTAACAATTTGAAGATCACGACTCAAGGCAACGAGCTTCATATCAGAACCGCTGTGGCCCAATCACAAGTGGCACCACTGATGCGTGGCAATTAGAAGCCCAGTTCTGAGACTTCGCCGCGAGGCCGAGCAAAAGCAAAAGGTAGTGAGGACAACGCGAAACGCGTTAACTCGCTACCTTTTTTAATCCACTAAAACAAATCATCTCGGCGGAAACGGTATCTGCTGACCTGGCGCCGGCGCAATTTCAGGTTCGGCTGCATCAATACTTGCTAGCACGTCGTCGTATATCTTAATCTTTCCTTCCTGCTTCATCCGGCGCTGCACCGCGGCAATGTAATCTTCAAAAACTTGATTCTCTCTCGAGTTCTGCAGAGTGTCTGTGAGCTGAGGTCGTTGGCTAGCGAAGGCGGCAAGATCCGCATCCTCGCGTTTTGTAATCCCTAAGACCACCCAGGAGTCGCCCACCTTCACTGGCGTCTTTGATACCTCACCAGTCTTTAACGCGTAGATTGCCTCGTCTAACACCGGACTGGTTCCTGCTTCTCCCAAAGCGCGGGTCAGCTTAAAGGCTTCTTCGGTCGCAACTGTCAGTCCCGCTTTCTCGGCGGCCGCTTTCAAATCGGCGGCTGTGTTTGCGGAAGCGGCAATCTCCCTGGCCTTTGGTTCAACCTGCTCCTTAGCCCGTTGCTGTTTGAATGCGCCGGCGACTTTCGCTTTCACTTCTTCAAAATCAGGAATGCGGGGCTCTTTTTTCTCCAGGAGCATAGGGATAGCAAAGCCGCCCTTTACCCCCGTGCGTTCACCAATGTCGCCCGGGTTATTTAACGGATCGAGAGCCGCTTCGAATTGTTGACTGCTACCAATCTCAGGGACGTCGTCACCGGGAACGACGAATGGTGTTTCCTTAACCATTTCGCCGGGCTTCATGTTCGCTTCAGCAGCCAACTCCTGCGCGACCTTCTGGGCGTCCTTGATCTCTTTCAATCGGCTCTGCGCCCGGTCCGCTAGTTTAGCCGCGGCTGCATATCCCCGGCGGTTGCGGAGTGAGACGAGTAATTCCGGCTTCGCTTCTTCTAAAGTCTTTTCCACCGCGCTGACGCGACGCAGGATGTACCAGTTGCCGGCATACTTAATAGGAATGTCAGAAATCTGGCCGTCCGTCATGTCAATGGTTCGGTCATAGAGGCCGTCGGGTTTGTTTGGGTTCTTCTTATACGGACGAGGCAGATAGCCGCCAGACTTTGCAGTCGCGGGCTCTTCGGAATTTCCGCGAGCCAGTTCCGCGAAAACCTTCTCACCAGTTTCGGGACTCGCAGCAAACGCCTTGGCGATCAAGTCTTTAGCCTTTTGCTCCACCTGCGCATCGAGGTCCTTGCGCGCAACCTTTAAAACAATCTGTTGCAACTTCACCCCGGAGATCTTGTTTTGCGGCGCCAGTTGGTTGAATTCATCACTCAGATCTTTATCAGTCACCTGTAACTTTGCACCTGACTTCTCCTGATCGATGTAAAGGTAGCGAACCTTCTTTTGGGGCACCAGGTAGCGATAGTCGGTCTTATGCTGTTCAAAATAACTCTTCAGATCGTCGTCTGAAGGTTGAATCTTCTCCGCGAGTTTGTCTGCCTTAACCACTGAATAGGTAACATCAAAAATTGCGTTTGATCGCTGGTACTCCTCCTGCACTTCTTTATCAGAGACTTTAACCGCACTCGTTACAAACGCCCGTAGTTTGTCCCTGGCAATCTCGTCACGCACGCTGCGTTCAAACTGTTCCACATCACCAAAGCGCGCCGTGATCGTTTCCTTGTAACGATCCAAACCAACAAACTGGCCGGACGCGTCGGTAAATTGCTTGCGAATTTTGTCGGCAACTTCTCCATCGCTGGCCGCGAAACCGAGTCGCTCTGCCTCTTGCGCAATTACTCGATCGCGCACCAGGCCGTCGACGAAACGCTTGGTTCCGCCCAGCTGCGCCAGGTTAATGCGGCCGCCAAACATCTGCATATAGTTGTCTTTTAGTTGAGCAACCTGAGCCACGGTGATCTCGTCACTGCCCACCTTCGCCACCACTTCGGTGCTCTTGTTGGGTTCGACATTGCCCGTTCGTCCCGGCGCGTAAAAGAAAATAAGGCTCACCGCCATTAAGACGGCGAAACCGATAATTATGATGCTGCGGGTGCGTTCGAGCCGCCCTAGCTGTTTGAGCATGATTAGTACCTTTCTAACAAAGGGCGGATTGTAAAGGAGACCGTTTTGAGGTGCAACAGCAGTTCCCCTTAGAAATTTCGATTTTCACATTCGTTCATAAATCACAGTAAGCGAGTAAACGATAACCAAACCATGGCGAATTGCTGCTTTCAAATCGTAATGTTATGTTAGAGGAGCGAATGGAATCGATAGGCAGCTCAACCGTTCTATGGGTAGGTTTTTCCCTCTTCATCCTCATCATGCTGAGCCTCGATCTGGGGCTCTTCAATCGCAAAGCTCATAGAATCACTTATCGCGAAGCGACGATTTGGAGCGTCGTTTGGATCAGCCTGGCAACAATCTTCGCCGCCATTGTCTTTTGGTACCAGGGCACTGAACGCGGTTTGGAGTTCGTCACCGGTTATCTGATCGAGTTGTCTCTGTCTGTCGATAATCTGTTCGTCTTCCTGCTTATCTTCTCTTACTTCAAAGTTCCGGCACGATTTCAGCACCGAGTTCTCTTCTGGGGAGTGATGGGCGCGCTCGTGATGCGGCTAACGATGATTTTTATCGGCGCCGCCTTGATCAGCCGCTTTCACTGGATTATCTATGTTTTCGGCGCCTTTCTTGTTTTCACCGGCATCAGGATGTTCCGGCAGGAAGATACTGACATCCAGCCTGAGGAAAACTTCATCGTTCGCCTGGTGACGCGGTACATCCCTCTCACTCACGAATACGAGGGCGAGAAATTCTTTACGCGTATCAACGGCAAGCGAACCGGAACGCTGCTGCTTTTGGTGCTGCTGATTGTGGAAGTTACTGATCTGATTTTTGCGGTCGACTCTATTCCCGCAATCTTCGCCATTACAACCAATACGTTCATCGTTTATACCTCGAATGTTTTCGCGATCCTTGGTCTGCGTTCGATGTACTTTCTGTTGGCAGGAGTGGTCGAAAAGTTTCACTACCTCAAAATGGGCTTGGCTATCGTGCTTACTTTCATTGGCGCCAAGATGCTGGTAGTGGCTCTGGATTTCCATATTCCGATCTGGATTTCACTGATTTTTGTCGCCGTCGTGTTGAGTAGCTCTGTAGTGGCTTCCCTCATCTGGCCCAAAGACGCGGAAATGGATATCGACGTAGATCTGCCAGAAGACTTCGACCGCCCGTTTAAGGACGACGACGAAGACGAAGACGAGAACAACCAAAAGGCTCCGGAAGAACTGCCCTCACAACCGGCCGAGAATGAAGGATTCGATACCGGCGAACAAAGTGAAATTGAAGCAGAAGAGCCGGAAAATATCGGTCGCCGTTAACCCTGCCGTAGCTCTAAATGTTAGAAAGCCTCGGGATAAACAAGCTTGAACGAGAACTTCAGGCTATGTTAAATTCGCTCTGGTAGTGGTTGCTGTTCAATCCAGAGCACGGTTTTAGGCGCTTATGGTGGCTTCCCGACTTCACACCTTCTATTGCTAATCAGACATTTCCCAGGATGTTGAGATTAGCCGGCCTGGGCTCACGACTTGTAATTGCCCCTCAGTAGTAATTAGCTTCCCAAAAGAATGGCCACGAAACACCGTTTTGTTTTTGATTGGTGGGTAGTACAGAAGCGTATTGTCTACCTCACCTTCGTCATCATTGCTCTCTGCGGCCTGGCAGCGGGAGGGGCAGTTTATGTCTGGAAGTATGGCAATCCTCTGAAGAATGTGGGCACAGGCGTGCGTATGCAGGCTGGAGCGCGCTTCATCTCGTTTGAAGGCGAAGTCAGAGTAATACGCGCTGCTACCCGAGAAACAATCGCTCCGAGCAGCGACACCGAACTCTATCCCGGCGACACGGTGCAGACTCAAGCCAGCGGTCGCGCTCGTGTGAGCATGGCGGACGGGTCAACTCTGGTTGTGCGCCCCAACAGCACGATTATCGTGCGCGATAACGCGAGTGGTGATGACGGCAGGAAAACAAACGTTCACGTCGTGGTAGACAGTGGTCAGATGTACGTGCGCACCGAGCTGCAGCCTGAAGGTACGAACAACGTCGTCGAAACGCCAAAGACGAAAAACAAGATTGGCGAACAGACGGGAGCAAGCTTTGGTGTCAATCCGGAAGGCACGGAAGAGATTCGCGTTAATACCGGCGCTGTGGAAACTACCAATCGCAGTGGTGAGAAGACTACGCTTCAGGGAGGTCAATATGTTTCGGTAAATCCTTCCGGCACCATCTCGCGTCCACAACGACTATTAGAGATCCCGCTACCCTCCCAGCCACGAGATCTCGAGCGAGTTTCAGTATCTGCAAATGGCTCTGCCAATGTGTCGCTGAAATGGCTGCGTCCTCAATCCGGTTCGCCGGCTTTCTACCGCGTCGAAGTGGCCACCTCTCCATTCTTCGTTTCAGACGGCAAAGTGATTGAACGCGACCAGCTGGCGTCAAATGAATTTACCGCCAGCGACCTTAGGCCCGGCGTTTACTTCTGGCGAGTACGGGCAACGGCCTCAACCGGGCAAACGAGTGATTGGAGCGATCCTAAGAAGTTTGTTATCGCCACTCGTGGAACAGGTTCGCAGGTTCCGCTTTCTAATCTCTCCGCCGAGCTACTGCACGGCAGCGTTTATTTGATTCAGGGAAAATCAGAACCGGGAAACACGATCAAAGTGGCAGGTCGCGAGACACTCGTTCCGACGGCAGGCACTTTTCAACTTCAGATCACGGTCCCCAGTGGTGCTCACGAAATCCAGATCGAGGCCGAAGACCCGCGTGGGAATAGCAGCCAATACCGAGTGTCGTTATCGCGGTCCGCGCGTCTTGATTGAGTTTGCTAAGCGACGCATTGGGAGATTTCCATGTCCAGGCACGCAGTCCTTCTAACCGATGCCCACGAAGCACCCGCTTACGAGCTGATCGAAGCCTTGCGGGTGGCGGGAGTGAAGACGTTGATCGAGGGCCTGCGTGAAACTCCTCTGGATTCAATCTCTGGCCAGACCCGATCGAATCCTCCCGCCAACCACTTTGATCAACCGCCGATTGCGGTTCTATACGAGGTCATTCCAGGCGCCGACCTGGTGGAACTTCAAACTGCCGTGGCGCAGGCTTCCGCATCGTGGCCGGGGGCTCCTTTAATCGCCTGTCGCAGACAGTTGGCCGGATTCCAAAGCACCAGCTTGGGCAGCCTCGACGGGGCAACTCTAAAGCGTCTGGGGTTCCGCGCAATAGCCGATAAAGCCGCCCAGTTGCCGGCGATTCTGCGAGAAATTGAAGGGCATGGAGCAACTGGAGAACTAAAGTTGCCGGAGATTGTGGTCCAGCCCTCCGAGCCAGAGTCCCTGACGCTACCTGCCCGTTTGTCGTCGAGTAGCCTGCGAGCGGCGTTTGATCTCGTTTCTTCACTTCACTTCATCGGCGATCAAAGCAGCGCTGCTCACGTCGCATTATCGGGTCTCGATACTCTAGTCAGCGCGGATCGTTGGACCATCTACCTGCTGACCGATACTAAAGGAGTGGACGCGTCAGCGCTTCACGCTCTGGCGTTAAGGACCACGGATGAAGGAGGAGGAAGCAAGACGCCTGAAGATTTGCGTCAGTTGTTACTCGGCATTCCCGACGTGCCTAGCGGCGAAGAGTCGAAGGCTGCACGCCTCGCTGCTGCCGGTCTCGGCACTTTAAGAAAAAAAGAGCGCGGCCTTAACGTTGTTGCTGTTCCACTGATCTGCAGCGAAAGAATTTTAGGCGTACTTGAAGGAACAAGGAGAAAACGCTCTTTCAAGAAGTCGGAGGTCGCGCTGCTTGAGGCGTTGTCGCGACCGATAGCCTCCGCACTCGCAAACGCGGTGCGTATCAGTGAAGCAGAGCGACTCTCGCAAACCGACGATCTTACCAAGCTTCATAACGCGCGCTACCTGCGTCAGTTTCTTCTTAACGAGATACGACGAGCCCGTCGTTACGGCTCGAGTGTCACAGCCCTGTTTCTCGATCTTGACGACTTCAAACGAGTGAATGACGCACACGGTCACCTCGCGGGTTCACACGTACTAATGGAGATGGCTGCCGTAATTCTGTCGTCTATCCGTGATACGGATGCTGTAGCCCGGTATGGTGGCGACGAATTCGTCATCGTGCTGCCGGATACTGGCATTGACCTTGGCGCCACGGTGGCCGAACGTATCAGAGGTAAAATCGCGCAGCACTATTTCAATGCCGGGCGCAATTTGAAACTTACCTTGACGGCGAGCTTTGGCGTCGCTTCATTTCCCGAACATGCCTCGTCGCCACAGCAGTTGATAGCCTGCGCAGACACCGCGATGTACGAAGCAAAGGCTGCGAATAAAAACTGCATTCGGTTTTCTTCACTCCTGAGCCGCGACACCTCGCGACAAAGCGAGTCTGCCTTGCCTGCAGAGGTTGTCGAGACTAACGACGAAAAAGCTTTTTCCTGATAGCGCAAAGATCGAAAATCGGTGTATCTTGTTGGTTTGGTAGAGTTGGCTTCGCGCTGGACGAGTGGTTAGTGCTCGGTAAGCAGCCCAGGTGTTCGCAGGATTTGAAATCGGTTACACCTACATCTCCGACATTTATCAGTAGCTACCGGTTAGTGGCCCACCCCGCCGACGCTCTCATTTTCATAACGGGAAGAGATAATTAGATGGCTTTCAAATCGATTTTTAGCCTGTTTTCCAGCGATTTAGCAATCGACCTGGGAACAGCGAATACGCTCGTCTATGCAAAAGGACGCGGCATTGTGGTCTCTGAACCTTCCATCGTGGCTATCAACAAAATCACGAACCAGGTAGAGGCTGTGGGACGAGATGCCAAGGAGATGCTGGGACGAACTCCGGGAAACATCGTCGCTATCCGACCGATGAAGGACGGCGTGATTGCAAATTTCGAAGTGACTGAGAAGATGCTTCAGCATTTCATACGAAAGGCCCACAACGGGAAAACGTGGGTAAGTCCTCGCGTCGTCATCGGTATACCTTCGGAGATTACTCAAGTTGAGCGCCGCGCGGTGGAAGACTCGGCGTATCGAGCAAAAGCTTCCGAAGTTTATTTAGTCGAGGAGGCGATGGCTGCGGCAATCGGCGCCGGCCTTCCGATAACTGAACCGCACGGCAACATGGTTGTCGATATCGGCGGCGGCACTACCGACATTGCGGTAATCAGTTTGAGCGGTATCGTTTATTCGCGTGCGGTCCGCGTGGCCGGCAACGAGATGGATGAAGCAATCATTTCCTACATCAAGCGAAAATATAATTTGCTGATCGGCGAACGAACTGCGGAGGCGATCAAGATTGAATTGGGCTCGGCTTATCCGCTCGAGGAACCGCTTTCGTACGAAGTTCGCGGGCGCAATCTTATTGAAGGGATTCCCAAGACAATTACGATGACGGATGAAGAAGTTCGTGAAGCCCTGGCGGACTCTATTTCGACCATCATAAACGCCGTTCGAGTTGCGCTCGAGCGCACACCTCCGGAGCTCTCCGCGGACATCGTCGAGCGGGGCATCGTCTTAACCGGCGGAGGAGCGCTTTTGAAGAACCTCGATAAGAGGTTGTCGATTGAAACCGGCTTGCCGGTCTCGCTCGCCGATGATCCATTGGCTTCGGTGGTTTTGGGTACAGGAAAAATGCTTTCCGATTTCGACTTACTGAAGCGAGTCAAATGGGAAAACACTATGACCAGTGGAATGTAAAAACGGGTAAATGTTAGGACTCGACAACTTTTTACCGGCTCAACCACTATTCACTATTAACCATTTACTATTTACCTAAATGGCCGCCACTCGCACACAACGTGAGATTCGTCAGCGAGCACCAATTTGGCTCGGCATGTTGTTATTTGCGAACGTTATAATCATGGCCTTCCACGCTCGCGATGAGACAACTCACCAGCGTCTTTTCAGAGTTTGGATCCAGGCCGCTGCGTCACCGGCACAGAGCGTTTCGTCCAGAGCGAGCGGCGCAGGCACAAATCTGGTCAAACAAATCATTAACTTTCGCAGTACAGCCTTGGAAAACGAACAGTTGAAGCGGCAACTGTCGCAGACTGAGCTTGAGTTAAAAAACGTGCGCCAGTTTGCAGCCGAAAACGAGCGACTAAAGGGTTTGCTCCGTATCAAGGACCAGACGGGCTACGATTGGGTTGCGGCTCGGGTAATCGCCCGCGACTCTTCTGTTTGGTTCAACACCGTAACGATTGATCGCGGTAGTTCTTCAGGCGTCGCCCTGAACATGCCCGTAGTGACATCGGGGGGCATCGTCGGTCGCATCATTGCGGTTAGTCCCTGGACGGCGCAGGTGATGATGATTACGGACGAGAAGGCAGCAGCCGGAGCAATTGTGGGACAGCTTGGTGGCTCGGGTGCGCTTGGCTCGGTCAGAGGACTCGGTGAAAGCGATTTGATTGAGATGCGCTATGTGTCAGGTTTACAACAGGTCGAAGTAGGCGACTACATTTTAACGACTGGCCAGGATGGCATATATCCTCCCGGTCTGAGCGTCGGAGAAGTTGTTCAAGTCAAACAAGGAACCGCAACGCAAGCTCATCAAATATTTATCCGGCCGGGTGCGAGACTGGATCAGCTGGGCGAGGTCGCGGTTCTGCTTTACCATCCGCCGCAGCGGCCCGTCCCCGACCAGACCCTGCCAAACGTAGACAAGACGAAGAAGTGATCAGCGATCCTGAATGGTGAAGATCGAATTTCAGGCTTAGCGTCGCTGGGTTATCGATGCCTCAACTTAAGATTGCCGCGGTTCTCGCCATCGCCATAATCCTGCAGTTGTCGTTGAGGGCTGTTTGGTCTCCCCTGTCCTACATTGACTTTCCTCTGATGGTGGTGGTCTACATCGCCCTGCAACGCCATGCATGGCAAGCCTTGATTGTGGGCACGGTCGCGGGACTTGCGGTAGATGCTGCAAGCGGTGGTTTGACCGGGGCGGGTGGTTTCTCTAAAACGCTAACCGCCTATCTGATTTATTTTGCCGCAACCAGGGTGAATCTTGAAAACGCGTTGCTGCGGATCCCGGTCCTGGCAGCAGCCACGCTGCTCGACTCTGCAATTTATGTATTCTGGAACCGCTCTCTGGGTTATCCTCCCAGCGTGCCTTTTATACAGACTATGTCTTACCGTTTAATAGGCACGACGATCGCCGGGACGTTCGCGCTGTACTTGCTCGATTCGGTCTTTAGCGAAGGTGGCCGTCAACGACGGTCATTTGCTTCTCGCCGGCGCGGGGCACGGCGCGGTACCGGATCGCTCAGGAGATAGTTCAAAGTTAGCTCGATGGACAGGCTGCTTGATGAAGTATGAAGTTTGAAGATTCCTCGCAAAATATTCGCGGCAGACTCTTCGTAGTACAGATCCTCGTAGTGCTGATGCTCGCTCTACTGGGCATTCGGCTCTATTACCTGCAACTCGTCCGCGGACAACACTACGCGGAGATCGCGCAAAACCAACGCATCAGACTCCTCCCCATTTCCGCGCCGCGCGGGGTAATATTCGATCGAGAAGGCAACCCCATCGTTGACTCTCGGCCGATTTATAACGTGATCCTTTTCAGGGAAGACTTAAAGGGTCGCAATCTACTTTCGCTAGTCAAACCGCTATCCGAGTCACTCGCAGTCGACCGCGACATTCTGCGCGACCGCTTCGAGCAGATAAGTTCGCAACCAGCTTTTGAATCGATCCTGGTTAAGCAAGATGCGACGCCCGGAGACATAGCCTGGGTTGAAGCCCACGAGCTCGAGTATCCAGAGCTGCGCGTCGAACAACAACCGCAGCGGAGGTATCCCGCGGATGGATTGTTGGCTCACGTGCTCGGCTACGTTAGCGAAATTGGGCCGGAGCAGTTGAAGCAGCCTTTCTACAAAGACAAGGGCCTTAAACCTGGTGACATAATCGGGCAGAGTGGTTTGGAGCAAACCTACGATGATTTTCTTAGAGGCAAAGACGGATATCGGAAAGTTGTAGTCGATAGCCGCGGGCGTATTCAGGACGAAATTGAAACGGTGCCACCGCAACCCGGGCAAGATCTGGTTACAACCATAGATCTGGATTTGCAGCGAATGGCCGAGGAACAATTGCGCGAGTCGGCCACCAAGCGGGGCGTCATCGTTGTTATGGATCCAAACAACGGCGAGATTCTAGCGCTCGCTTCCGCCCCTGCGTTCGACCCCAATCTCTTTTCGAGTCGTATCAGCACCAAAGAAGGCCGCGCTGAATACGGCGCATTGCTGGCCGATCCGGAAACACCCTTGCTCAATCGCGCCGTGCAGAGCCGCTATCCGCCAGGCTCAACCTGGAAAATTCCTATGGCCATTGCCGGGTTACAGCAGGGCGCGATCACGCTCGACCACTCCAAAATCCTTTGTGGCGGCGGCATAACGGTCGGAAACAAGTTTACGCGCTGCATGGGAAACCACGGGACGCCGGATGTGAAGGCGGCGATCACTCATTCATGCGATGGTTATTTCTACCGGCTCGGTTTGAAGATGGGAATCGATGGAATTGTGCAGATGGTAGAAGAGTTTGATTTCAACCGGCGCACAGGCATTGACATCCCTAATGAAGTTGTCAGTTGGACGCCATCACGAGAATTTAAACGCCGCATGCAGCCACGCAGTCCGGAGTGGAACGACATTGACACGGTCTACGCTTCTTTCGGGCAGGTCTACGACGTTATTACCCCGATTGCATTGCTGCGGACCATTGCGGGAATTAGCGTCGGCGGAAAGCTGTACGTCCCTCACTTTCTCAAGGAGTTCAAACCAGTGGGTGAAGTTGGCGCTGCCGACTATCGCGCTGCCAGAGGCTTCCAGCCCTTGGACTCAACCCGTCCAAATCCCAAATTGGTTTCCATTCCGGCGGATATTAATCAAAGTGTCGTGGAAGGGATGTGGAGCGTCGTGAATGCTGGTGGTACTGCCGCGCGAATACGGATGGACGGCTTCGACATCGCGGGCAAGACTGGCACAGCGCAGGTGGTTGGCTTAGGCAAGGACGTGGGCAAGAACAAGGACCACTCGTGGTTCGTATCCTACGCGCCCGCATACAAACCCGAGATTGCAATTGTTGCCATTATCGAAAACTCCGGTTTCGGCGGTCATCATGCGGCTCCCGCCGTTCGTCGCGTTTACGACGTTTATTATCGCAAGACGCGCAATGAAGAACCGCCGGGCGCATTGCCCGTGGCGAAGAAACCTGCACCAGCAGATAAACCTGAAGCCAAAAAGCCGGAAACGGAAATCGCACAAAACCAATAAATGTTTGCCCGTTGATCATGGTTGCTTTAATTCAAAAGAAGGGTTTGCGAGATTTCGATTGGTTGCTAGCGTTCCTGGCAATTGGAATTGTCGCCTTCGGCACAATTCAGATTCGATCCGCCCAACCCACCGAAGGGTATTGGGTCAAACAGCTAATCGGCCTGGGCATCGCCGTCGTAGCTATGCTCGCGGTCGCTTTCAATGATTACCGCAAGCTGCTCAACATTGCTCCGGCATTCTACGTGTTCGGGTTGATCCTGCTGGTCATTGTGCTGATCCCGGGCATTGGTTTGAAGATCAATGGGCAAAGAGCGTGGATCAAGGTTCCCGGTATTGGTCAGTTCCAGCCGTCTGAGTTTGTAAAGGTCACAACTGCAATGATGTTGGCTCGGTACTTCGGCAGGCATCGCGTGGGCGCGTTGACTCTGAAGGAAATTGCTGTTGGGGGATTGATTCTCGCTTTGCCGATAGTGCTGATCCTGCTTGAGCACGACGTAGGCTCTGTGCTGACCTATCTTCCGATATTGCTTATTGTTCTCTTTCTGTCTGCAATAAAAATCCGGTATGTGGTCGCAGCGATCGTTTTGAGCGTGGTCTTGCTACCTTTCGCTTATTGGGTAGGTGTCAAGACACAGCTGGTAAAGAACTACCAGCAGGAGCGCATCAACGTCATACTAGATCCAGAAAAGGCCGACCGTCGTGGATTTGGTTACAACACCTGGCAGTCTATTCTGACGATTGGTGAAGGAGGGTTACTCGGCGCAGAGACCTCCTCGGCACATACCCAAAGCAGTTTGAAATTTCTTCCTGAGCCACATACCGACTTCATTTTTGCGGTAACGGCGGGCAACGCTGGATTCATAGGCTGTATTCTCTTGCTGCTTGCCTACGCCGTGCTGCTATTCAGGCTCATTGCCGGGGCTAAGCGCGCCCCGGACCGAATGGGCATGCTAGTGATCATGGCCATTGTGGGCGGACTAACCTGCCAAATTTTTATCAATATCGGCATGGAACTCGGCATTCTGCCTGTGATTGGTGTGCCTTTGCCGCTCATGAGCGCGGGCCTGGCATCGCTCATTGCTACCTTCATCGCCATCGGATTCGCAATGAGTGTTCAATTGAGACGTTTTGTTAATTAGATCCTTCAACAACCCCTTGGTCGTACACTCTCGCGCTAGGCAACTAATCAACATTTCGTTTTATAGTGCGTTAGGGTTTATACTCTGCACAGCTCGCCCTGCTGAAATTCAGTAGTCAAGATATGTCGGCTTTGAAATTTTGAAGTAGCACGAAGACCGGAATGAGTCCGTGCTCCCGATGAGCGAGCCCGATTTTTGCTGTCGTCCAATTGCTGACGACTATTATCAACTTTTGATCAAGCTGCTTACCTGGCCTTTAGGTCACAAGCGCGACTGGGATGACAATCCCTTTGAACCGCCGAGGTATTACAGGTCGCGAGCACATCTGCTAGTTGGATGTTCTAATGCCTGCTTTTAAGCAGGTGCTCCCTGTAAATACTTCTGGACGCGTAAAGCGGCTTAGTAAGGTTCCTTTTGAATAGTTCCAGTGACTGTTGCGTTCTGGACAAGGCTCCAGACCGATTTGACTCGGCAAGCAACCTACAACCCATCCCACGCGTGCTCCTCTTAACAGATTCAGGCACGCCCGACTCATTCCACAATTTCGTAACGTCCGCAGCCAAACTGACAGCCCACCCACGTGTTATCAACACCTCGCGTTCCGCATTTTGCGGACGCCTGGGCCTGTAGCTTTGGGGCGAACGTACCAGGAGACATCCAGTAGAAAATGGCAAAAGAACTAATCGTCAGCGTCAACGGACGCGAAAAGAAGATCGCGATCATCGAGAACGATAAGGTGACCGAGTTTTATATCGAACGAGGCGAAGGCAATTCCGGCATTGTCGGCAACATTTACAAAGGGCGTGTAATGCGAGTGTTGCCGGGAATGCAATCCGCCTTTGTCGACATTGGTCTAGAGCGTGACGCCTTCCTCTACGTTTCAGACTTCTTCGATGAGGAAGAAGAGTTTGAGCGCATCGTTATCGATAAGTCTAAGAAAGGCGACGTGGCAGAAGCCCAACGCGTCGCCGCCGAAGCGATCGAACTCGGACGGGTCGAAAGAGAACATCGCATTGAAGCCACGCAGGAACGTGCCGAGCCTCTTCGTGAAATGGAAGAGGAAGCTGTCGTTGATGAGCAGCCCACGAGTGAAACAGGCGAGTCAGTAAAGCGCCGAGGCCGACGTGGGCGCCGCCGCAGCCGAGGCATGGAAGGATCTTTGGAGACCGAAGAGGCAAGGCCAGGTCGCATGCCAATAAAGGCGGAAGACATCGATACGCCCTTCGTCGCCGCCGATCCCTCAATCCATAGAATCGTCGATGAAGATGAATCAGCCGCAGTCAATGGCGAGATGTTTAAGGATGCCCGACTTCAGGAGCGGATTCTCGACCAGATCCATGCGGGCGAGTTTAATCTTGAGGACGACTTCCGGACAGCCGAGGTGGGTTCCCTGCTTCCCTCCGTGAATTATCGGGACGAGTCGTTCCAAAGAATTGAGGATGCCGAAGATACTGTCGGCGAAAATGTACCCACCAGGCACAAACCAGTGGCAGCACACATCTCTAGTTTCATTGATGACGTGGACGATAATCCACTTCAGAGGATTGGTTTTCAGCGCGTCAGTGACGACGTTGAAGCCGAAACGGAGTCTGTTGCTTTTGCTGCAGTTGAAGACGCCGGCGATGATGACGACAAACCCGCCAAAAGCCGGACCGGTGCGAAAAAATCCAGACTGGGCAAATTGCTGAATAGCGTCAGCAAGAAAAGGGCGCCGAGCAAACGCGCCTCTACCAAAAAGCCGGCCAAGGAGCTTGCCGCTGAAGAGCCTGGAGAGGAGTCGCGAGAATCTACTGGAGAAGACGTTTATGAGGACGGAGATGCGAGTCTCCATGAGACGCGCTCGCGCGCCGAGTTTGCTACGCGGCGAGGCGGAAGAAGACGTCGGCGTCCGACCAAACAAGCTGCGGCTGAAGCGCCTCCGTCGGATGGCGCTGACGGGGAAAGCGACTCAAACGGTCACGATATTGAAGCGGAGGTTGTGGTTGAACCAGTAGCTCAGGAAGCCGCTCCGGAAACTCCAGCTCCCGAACGTCCCGCCAGAGATAGAGGACGCGACGGACGCGGGCAGAGAGGTTTCTCGCGCAGAGATCGACATCAACCGACGATTACGGATTTACTTCGCGAGGGTCAGGAGATATTGGTACAGATTGCCAAGGAACCGATAGCGAAAAAAGGCGCTCGCATCACTTCCCATATCGCACTGCCGGGCCGTTTTCTGGTTTACATGCCAACCGTCGAACATGTTGGCGTCTCCCGGAAAATAGAGTCTGACAGCGAACGCCAGCGGCTGCGCAAACTTATTACTCAAATTCGGGGCTCGGAAGAAATACCCTCGGGCGGCTTTATTGTTCGTACCGCAGGTGTTGGAATTGCTGAAGCTGACTTGCGCGAAGACGTTCGTTATCTCGTGCGCACGTGGCTCGACATTCGAGCTGGGGCTGAAAAGGCCAAGCCGGCCACGTTGATCCACAAAGATCTTGATCTGGTTCAGCGCCTGCTCCGGGATCAGTTGTCCGATGACTTTGCGGCCGTACGCGTGGATTCCGAGGACGAGTACCAGAATATTGTTGAATTCATAAACCGAATTCAGCCGCGCATGGTGAAACGAGTAAAGCTCTACACACGCGATAGGCCAATTCTCGAGAATTATGGGGTTCAGGCAGAAATCGATAAGGCGATTAAACCGCGAGTGTGGCTCAAGTCAGGCGGTTATCTGGTTATCAATCAGACTGAAGCGTTGGTCGCGATCGACGTTAACACCGGGAAATTCGTCGGTCGTGGCAGTGGCCGGCTTGAAGACACGATCACGAGGACAAACCTTGAAGCGGTCGACGAAATCGTTAGACAAATTCGCCTTCGTGATCTTGGTGGCATCATCGTGCTCGACCTAATCGACATGGAGGAACGCCGCAACAGGCAAAAGGTCATGCAAGCGCTGCAAGACGCATTGCGAAATGACAAATCGCCCACGAAGGTGCTTTCGTTTAATGATTTTGGTCTGGTGATCATGACGCGAAAGCGTGTCAAACAATCGCTGGAGCGAACGCTCTGCTCGCCATGCCAGTATTGTCAGGGAGCCGGTTTGATCAAGTCTCCGCAAACGATTTGTTACGAGCTGCTCGAGGAAGCTCGCACGCTTGGTAGAGCCATGAATGGTGATAAGCAGAACAAGCAGGCAACATTACGCCTAAATCCTGAAGTCGCGCGCGCGTTGCGCGGATCGGAAAAGGATGTGCTGAATGAAATCGAGGAATACCTCGGTCCGGTGGACATAAACAGCGATCCGGCGATTCATCAGGAGCAGTTCGACTTTGCCTTCATTTAAGAGCGCTGCGGACTGCCCACTCGAGTAGTTACAAAATGGGGAAGATAGGCAATCTTTGGAAGACTATGCTCGCCGGCGGCGCCGGTGTGGCTGCGCTGGCCGCGGTTAACGCAGCCATTCAGCGCAACGCCACTGAGCCTGACGATAGTGCGCTAGGCGGCGAGGCCCACTTCTTTCACTGGAAACATGGAAGGGTCTTTTACAAAACGAGTGGAACGGAGAACTCTGGACCGCCGGTAGTATTCATTCATGGAGTGGGCGCCGGCGCTTCGAGTTTCATGTGGCGAAAGAACTTTGATGAACTGGCCAAAGATTTTCGGGTTTATGCGTTCGACTTGTTGGGCTTCGGTTTTTCTGACAAACCCGTCAACGCTTCATACTCCTCCGACTTGTATGTTGACCTCATCACAGATTTCATTCGCGAGATCTCAGGCTACCCGGCGAACATAGTGGCAAGCTCCCTCGGCGCCGCCTACGCTATTCGTATGGCCGACGAACATCCTGAATTGGTCAATGCAATGATTCTGAACGGACCAACGGGTTCGGACACCTTAAGCCGGCGCCCCGGTATGGCGGGCGCCGCATTCTATGGACTGCTGCAGTCGCCTGTCCTCGGCACGTCTTTTTACAACGTTATGGCAAGCGAACGTAGCATTCGAGATTACGCGCGCGACAATCTCTTCTATGACCATCGGCGAGTTACTGATCGGCTGGTAACAAATCTTTATGCGACCAGCCACCAGAGCGGCGCGCAACATGCGATTGCCGCCTTCCTATCGGGCTACCTCAATACAGACACGCGTTCTCCCTTCTCAAGACTGACCCAACGCACGATTTTGGTGTGGGGACGACAGGACTCTACAACGCCTCTCGAAAAGGGAGTGGCATTACTGCAACTCAACCCAAATGCGAGTTTGGAAGTCTTTGACTATTGCAGGATGATGCCGGAGCAGGAGCATCCGGAGCGGTTTAACCAGCTGGTGCGAGAAACCTTCCTGACCAAGTCGGCGGCTGCTGGCGTTTTGAATTAAGGCCGTTAAATCTTCACCTAAGCCCTCGGATTCACCTCGACCTGCCCTAAATTCCGTGCGTTTTGATAAGTCTATTGACGGGAACGGCAAAATCAACGAGAATCCAAACAGTCGGGAAATTGGAAGTCCCGGCTGCTACTTCCAGAATAAGCTGCTAACAGCTTCCTCTCACAACCAGTAACGCCCCGAAGCTATCGATTTTTCAAGGCTTCACTCAATAAACGTCACAAGAACCGCCTAGCCAGGTCCGGGATTCAAATCGTCATAGAGTTTTGCCAAGAGACTCGTCTTGGTTTGTATCTGTTCCTGGTGGCCCAAGGATTAATCATGGAGCAACTGCCTTCGATCCCATCTGCCTCCCAACAACCTAACACCCAAGCAAGCCAAGGCTCCGCGCCCCAGACTTTCATGGCTGACTTTGCGGAAGCAACGCATGACCTGCTGATTGCCGAAAGCGACAGTAGCCGAGCGGCAGCGGCAAATAAGCTGGCGGCTCTCGGTAAGTCTTCTGCCACGCCCTATCTGATTGCGGCATTGTCAGACAAAGCAGCTGAAGTTAGGGAAGCGGCGGCAGAAGCTTTAGGACAAATTGGTGATGCGGCGTCAGTTCCCTCTTTGGAAAGTCTTCTCGAAGGGCCAACGCGAGGTGCTGTTCGGGAGGGAGTTGTGCTCGAAGCAATTCAGGCAATCCACGCTCGTCAAGGTTTGGTTCGCGCGTCGGTAGCGAGCAGCCCCACTCCAGTCGTTGAAGAGTCCGAAAGACGGACGCGTGTAGAGGATGAGGCGCAACGACTAGCCGCAATTGAAGCGAATCGTCGTCGGGTTGAAGTGGAGGCACAGCAGAGAAATCAGAAGGAACTAAAGCTTGCGGCGGAGATAGAAGCGCTGCGACGGGAAAAGGCTGATCAGATCAAGCGTATCGAGGACGCAAGCGCGGAAGCGCGGCGTAGGGCTGCAGAAGAGTCGCGCCGTCGTGCCGAGGCAGAAGAGCGCGAAAACGTAGCACGCGAGGCGAAGCGGCTGGCAGAGCTCGAGGTAGTCGTCACTAAAACGCAACAGGAAGTTAACGAGGCTTCGAAACGACAGCAAGGGCTTGAGCATGAGCTGGAGAAACTGCAACTGGCTGAGACTGAACAGAAGAAGCGCATGCAGGAAGCGCGCGACACCTTCAAGCGGAAACAAGATGAACTGAAACAACTCGAAGCGGATGCCCGGCGGGAAGCCGAAGAGCATCTGCGACGCCTGGCTGCAGTAGATCAGTTCCGCGCGCAGTCGGCGACAGACGCCCAAAAGCGCGCCGAGACAGAACAAGCCCTACGGGTTGAGATTGAAGCGTTGCGCAAGGCTGAGGGCGAGCAACGTAAGCGGATCGAAGCACTACAAGCCGCGCGTCATGTGCAGGAACAGGCCAGGAAGAAAGTCGAAGCAGAAGCGCGACGGCTCGCCGACGAAGAGGTCGCACGGCTGGCCGAGTTAGAGGCAAAACGAAAAGAGGCCGATGCCGCTGCTCAGGCTCGAGCAATTGAAACCGAACGACTCAGGACCGACATCAAGACACTCGGGAAGGTGGTGACTGAGCGAATCGACCTCATGGAGGAAGCCAAGACTCGTCTGACGGCGTTGGAAGAGACTCGTCTTCGTGCCGAAACCAAGGTGCGTCAGCGAGCGGAGCGGCAGGTAAAGCTGGAAACTGAAATTGAAGCCCTGCGCAAAGCGGAAGCGGAACAAATCAAGCGTATTGAGGCTCTCGAAGCTCAGTCACAACGCCTCGCTCAAGAGTCGGCTCGCCTGAAAGAAGCCGAGCTTGCACGCCAGCAGGCTGACGCTGAGGCCAGCCATCGTGCGGCCGAGGAAACTCGCAAACAGCTTGAGGCTGAAACGAATCGCCGCGCCGAGGAAGACGAACAACGCCTACAAAAATTAGAGTCTATTCGCATCAAGGCCGAGGCCGCGGCTCAGCACCGAGCTGAGAAGGAACAACGCATCACAAATGAACTTGAGGCCATCGGCAAAATCGCCGCCACCCAGGTTAAGCGAATTGAGCAGGCAGAAAAAGATTTGCGCCAGGCGGAAGAATCGCTTCGAGCGCAGGCTGAAGAAATAACTCTACTCCAAGCCAAGCAGAAGGAAATACAGGAAGCGGAAACTGAAGCGCGTCTGGCAGCCGCGGAGCAAGAGCGCAAACGTGTGGAGACAGAGGCACGAACCCGCGCCGAGGAAGACGAACTCCGGACAGCCGAGTTGGAAAAGATACGAACTAAGGCGGAACAGGAAGCCCAGGTGCGGGCGGAATTGTTACAAGAACTCACTTCCGGGATAGAAGTCCTCCGCAAATTGGAAGTTCGCCAGTTGAAGCAGATTGAAGAAACACAAGCTGAGACTCAACAGCGTGCTGAAGCGCAAACTGCGCGGCTCGCCGAGTTGGAAGTAGTTGAAAGTGAGGCCGAGGCTGACGAACAGAGACGACTGGAAAAGGAAAAGGAAGTCAACGCCGAAATCGATGATCTGCGTAAGCGGGAAATAACTCAGAGCCAGCGCCTAAGAGAAGCCGCTGAAAAGCTTCGTGAGGTCCAGGCAGAAGCGAAGCGTCAATCAGAAGAGGAAGTCGCACTGCAGGCGGAGATCGATGCGACCCGAAAGGCCGCGTCGGAGGCGCGACGCAGAGCAGCTGCCGAAGCGCTCGAGCGTGAGGAAGCGGATCTGCGAAACCGTGCTCAGCAAGAGCAGGACCATCTCGCTAAGCTTGAATCCCTTCGTAACGATGCTGAAGTGGAGACCCAAAAGCGCGCAGAAATTGAACAGCAACTGAACGCCGGCATCGAAGTGCTGCGGAAGGCAGAAGCGAAGCAACTGAAACGCATGGAAGAGGCGGGCCAGGAGACCCGACGTCTTGAAGCCGAGCAGCGCCGGTTGCGAGCGGAAGAAGAGGCTCAGCAAAAAGCGGCTATTGAATCCCAGCAGCAGGCCCAAGCTGCGTCAGTTCGTCAGGCGGAAGAGAATGTTCGCATTCTCAAGCGCGAAGAGGAGCAACACATAGTCAAGCTTGAAGCCATTCGTGAAGCAGCGGAGGCCGCCATCCAGGAGCGTGCTGAGACTGTGCAGCATCTCAAGGCAGAGATTGCAAAGCTTCAAGAGACCGAAGCCAAGCGATCGAAGCGAATTCTTGAAATGCAAAATCGCTTAACCACCCTGCAAGCGGAAGCCCATAGTCACGCGCAAAAGGAAGAAGAACAAATCGCATCTCTCGAAGCTTTTCGCCAACAGGCGGAGACGGCTGCCCAGCAACGACGCGAACAAGAACAAAGACTGAATTCCGAGCTCGAGGTCCTGAAAAAATTGGAAGCAGAACAGCTTGCGCGGCTTCAGCAGGCTCAATCTGCGATTCAGACACGAAAAGAAACTCATCAGGCAGTAGAGCTTGAGTTTGCAAACACGGCGGCGGAAGAACAGCGACTGCTAGCTGAGCTTGAGGCGCTGCGATCCCAAGCTGAAGTAGATTCGAGTTCGAGAGCAGAGGCCGCCAAGCGTCTGCGGTCAGAGGTCGAAAGCTTGCGCAAGGCCGAGGCAAAGAAATTAAAGGACATTGAAAAACTGGAGGCGCAGCGTTCACGCACCGCAGAAGAGCTTGGCAGATACGCGGAAAGAGAGCAGCAGCTAACAGCTGAGTTGGAATCGCTGCGCCTAAATCTTGAGGCTGATGGCAAGGCATGGGTAGAACGAGAACTCAGTATCAAGGCTGAGATTGAGGCAGCGCGTAAGGCCGAAACCGTTCAGCTGAAACGTATCGAAAAAGCCGCTGCGAAACTGTTGGCTCAAAAGGAAAGCCGTCCCGCTGCGTCAACCAAGGGCCAACGCGGTTCCAAATCGCAGAAAGTGAATGCCAAGTCAGCAACTAAACCAGGACGCCGCCAACAGGCAGAAGAGGCGTGGATTACACGCCTGGAAGAGTTACGCAGCGAAACCGCACTGGATGCTGAGAAACTTTCGAAGCAGGAACAACAATTAAGGAAGAAGCTCAAAGCACTGTGTGATGCCGAGCTGCAACAGTTGGCGCGTATTGAAACTCTGAAACTACAGCTGAGAGCTCAGGAGCAACTTTCTGAGGCCCAGCAGGCCGAGGAAGCCGCGCTTGCACAATACGCAGCTCCGGAACGTCGAGAAGAAGTTAGTGTTGCTTCCCAGTCCTTCGATAAATCTGAACAATACGAAACATATGAACCGGCGGAGGTCGGATTCGAAATCAGCGCGGAGACTTTCGCGCGTCCGGTCGAAAGCGATCGGTTCGCAATTAAGGAAGCCGAAGTTGTATCGGTCGAGGACAACGCTTCTCTTAAAGACGATGAGACTGAGATCATTATAAGCGAGGAAGATGGTTTCACCCCCTCGGACGCAAAGTCGCAGCTTGAAGAGACGGCCTCAACGTTTTTTGCACAACTCACAGACAACGCCGAGCCTAAGACAGACGATAACGTGGAAACGGACGAGTACGATTATGCTAATTCAATCGTACCGGAGTTGATTGACGACTCTTTGTCCACCGAAGCTGCAAACGTTGGCAAGGCAATCGACGCTGTCAGAACTGAAAAGGGCATCCAGTCTCTAGGCGAGGGAACAACTAATTTCGCGGCCTTGGCAGGACGGATCAAGAGCGCCGACCCTCAGGAGCGCGCCTCTGCTCTGCATGATCTGGCTTCCCTGGATGAATCTGACGCATTCAGATTTATTACGAATCTTTTTGACGACGAAGACCAGGAAGTGAGAAACACCGCCGCACGCGCGCTGTACGAGTTGAAAGCCGACCGCGCGGACACCTTTACGCGCGCCCTTCGCGAAGCCACACCTGAACGGCGCCGCCGCATTGCTAAAGCGCTCGACGCTTCCGGCCTCGCTACCGAAGCCATAAATTCTCTGGCCGGGGAAAGTCGCGAGAAGACCTATGACGCGTTTTCAATCCTCTTTCTGATGGCTAAATCAGGCGAAGTACAAACGCTGCTCAAGACCATCGAGCATCACCCGAATATGGCGGTGCAGCTTTCAGTGATCAAGTTGCTCACGTTCTGCAACCAGCCCGAGATCATCTCGTCGTTTCGAAGCTTGGCAGTGAGAGGTTCTCTGCCGACCGAGGTTAGATCGGCCGTGATGGAATCGATTTATCAAATCAGCAGCAACGCTCGCGAGAACGCGTTGTCAGTGGCCTAGCCCATCCTCCGCAGCTTAACTAGAGGTTCCCGACGCTGAAAGTATCGGCTTGTCGTAGATCTCCAGCTTCTAATCCTTTTCGGAACCATCGAATGCGCTGTTCCGAAGTCCCGTGGGTAAACGAGTCTGGAACTACGTGTCCCTGGGTTTCCCGCTGCAATCGGTCATCACCGACTGCGCTCGCCGCGCCTAACGCTTCTTCGATGTCGCCAGTCTCCAATAAGCCTCTGCGCTGGGCGTAGTGGGCCCAGACACCAGCGGGGTAGTCCGCCTGGAGTTCAAGCCTTACCGACAGCTGATTGTTCTGTTCCTGGCTGAGGCGTCCGCGAGCTGCGTCAACCCGCTCCATTGTTCCCATTAGTCGCTGAACGTGGTGTCCGACTTCATGCGCAATAACGTAAGCCTGCGCGAAGTCCCCCGGCGCTTGAAACCGACTCTCCAGTTCACGGAAAAACGTGAGATCGATATAGACCTTCTCGTCTCCAGGGCAATAAAAAGGCCCGACCGCGGAGCCGGCGATCCCACAAGCTGATTCGGCCTGATTAGAAAAAAGCTGGAGCGTCGGCACACGGTATTGCCAGCCAGTTTGTCGAAATATCCCAGTCCAAACGTCTTCAGTGCTTGCGAGCACTACAGCCACAAACTGTTTGAGTTCCTCTTCCTCAGGATTAACCTGACGGGAAGTTTCGCCGCCGGGCCGTTGCGCGGGCATTTGCTCCAGCAACTGACGCGGGTCGGCGCCAAATAACAAGGCCAGTACCAGCAGGACAATGCCGCCAAGTCCACCTCCGATGGCCATACCTCCGCGTGACATTCCACGGCGGTCTTCGATGTTGGCACTTTGACGCTCACCTCTCCAGCGCATGGCATCCCCTCCCGGTTGTTTTGGTTTCGGGAATTATCTCACGCTGGAGAGACTCTTCAAACAGTGCTCAGCGTCTTTGGTTGGAAGTAATCAGCCAATGCGGAGAGTGATTCGCTGTAGAGGTCAGGCGAAAGACTCTTCAATTTCCAATTTGTCGGATAAGCGCTCAACACTCCTGCGGTAAATACCCCGGCGCGTTTTCCCATTTCGATGTCTTCGGGGCTGTCTCCAACATAACAGGTTTGATTACGCGTAACACCGAGAGAGCGCATCGCCGTTTCCAGTCCTTCTGGGTGAGGTTTCTTCTGTTCCATTTGCTCGTTACAAACAACTACTTCAAAAAATTCCGTCAGACCCAACTCATTAATTTCGCGGCCAACGCGACAGTCGTTGCCACTGCTGACAACGCCAAGTCGATAACCGCTGCGTTGGAGCTTCGAGATCGCTTCACGGCCCCCTTCGACTAATTGAGCTGTTTGTTCACCATAGTGTTCCACCCACAGCTCGTCAGCTCTCTGCCACTTTTCTTTGGGCAGGCCCATCGCTTCATAAACCAAATACCAGTTTGGTGAATAAACCTGCCGATAGGTTTCGTAATCGAAGTGGATGCCAAGCGAGGCAAAGGACTTCTCGAAAGCAGTCAAACCGATCTGTGCGGAGTCGACGATGGTGCCATCCCAATCGAACAATAGCGTCGTGATTGTCTGCGACGGGTGCATGGTGAAGGAAGAGGGTTTAATCGGCAATGGCGACAGTCAACTCGTGCAGGGGTGCGGATCCCGACGCGTCGTCTTGGTGGCGATCCACATGGCGATAGAGAATGTCGCGCTGCTGGGGGATGAATCCTGCTTCACGGATTAGGTTACGCAGCATCCGCTCATCGGCGCGATTGTGAGCCCCCGCTGCCGATACTACATTCTCTTCAATCATGATGGAGCCCATGTCATCGGCGCCAAAACGCAAAGCAACCTGGCCTAATTTCAAGCCCTGCGTCAACCATGAAGACTGAAAGTGCTCAATGTTGTCGAGGAAGAGCCGGGACACTGAAAGCATCTTGAGATAGTCAACGCCAGTGGGTTCGTCTTTGATGCGGCGCCCCAGTGCCGTATTCTCGCGTTGAAAAGTCCATGGTATGAATGCAGTAAAGCCCCCGGTTTCGTCTTGCAGATCCCTCACTCGTTCCAGATGACGAACGCGATGCTCGATGTTGTCCCCGATTCCAAACATCATTGTGGCCGTCGAGCGCAGTCCCACGCGATGCACCGCTCTCATCACCGCGAGCCACTCATCTGTTGTGCATTTAGTCGACACCCGTTTACGAACTTCGTCATCCAATATCTCGCCGCCACCACCCGGCAAACTATAAATACCTGCAGCCTTCAATCGCCTCATGATCGTTTCGTAATCAAGACCGGAAATCAGATGGATGTTGTGGATTTCCGGTGGCGAGAAACAATGCAGTTGGAAGTTGGGATACTTTGTGTGTAATCGCTCGAGCAGATCTTCATACCAATCGATGCCAAAGTCGGGGTGTAATCCGCCTTGCATCAAGACCCCCGTGCCACCGAGCGCAATTGTTTCATCGATCTTCGCGCAAATTTCGTCGAAAGTGCGGACGTAGGTATCAGGAGCACCCGGTCGCCGGTAAAACGCGCAGAAGGTGCAAACGACGTTACAGACGTTCGTATAATTTATGTTGCGGTCGATGATGTAGGTAACGATGTTGCTTGGGTGCCGACGCTTACGTATTTCGTCGGCTGCCGCGCCGATACCAGCAATATCGTGCGATTCGAGCAGAATCCTGCAATCGGCGGCCGTGAGGCGTTGGCCCGTCAACGCGCGCTCCAGAATTGGTCGAATGTCAGACATATTGTTAACTGAAATACTATCCGCGCACATCACAATTGAAAAGGCTTCAAAGCCGTAACTAGATCGTGCTTTTGTGCGAGTTTGTAGAATAGGTCGAGGCCCGCGCGCAAGCGAGCGTCCGGTTCAAAGCTGATGTTCTGCTGCAAGTAGGTTTGCAACTCAGCTCGCGGGAGTCCCAGTATGGGCTGATAGTAGTCGATGATCTCGGCCATCCGTTGCAAACCGTCATCGCGCGCGCCCGCGAAGTCTATTGAGCGAGCTGCCTCTGAAGCTTGACTAGTCATCGCCCAAAACGCAAAAACAAATCCGAGATCGGTAAATCCTTGCCAGAGGCCTGCGACGTCAAAAACCGACAGACCATCTTTTTGGAACGTCATTCCCGGGTCGCCAATGATTAGAGCAGCTTCACTGGCAGCCAACATTTGATCGAGATCCGGTTTAGCCGGGACCCAGTCGGGTTCGAAACCCAGGAACTCTCGGAAGATTATTCTTACCAGGGCGGCAGAAGTGCGGGAGGACTCGTCAAGCGCAACCGTGCGAACCTGAAGCAGGTCGGTTAGCCGGCTTACTAACAACACGCTGCGCACCTCGCCCCGCGACGCGACGCAAACACCCGGCACCATTTCGATATCTGCGAGTCGTTGGTACTCGATGGCCGGAATTAGGGCGACTTCAACCTGACCACTCGCCAGCAGATCGGCACACTGCGACGGCACGGCTTCAACGAGTTCGACCGCGTGTTTATCCACGCCGTTCTTAAGACTCCAGATTAGCGGAGCAGAGTTTAAATAACTTGACGCGGCTACCCGTGGGTTATGTTCGGTGGTTAGTATGCTGATGTGATTCCTCGAGTTGATTTACCCTTGTACTAGAATGCTAACGAAAATGTTAACGCCGCTGCAATGTCTCGCTTCCGCACCTGCAAGATCCGTTGACACTCTTTAAAAGCGGCACTTACTATCAGCCTGCGACGAGGCGGCAAAATTGTGTAACTTTTTAACCCGGGGCGACGCGCGGCCCTGTTAATCGATGCAAATCTACGACGTTAGCGTACCCCTCTCCGCAGAGTTACCCACTTATCCCGGTGATCCCGGAATCGAGATTACAAACTGGTCAACTTTAGCCGAAGGCGAGCCGGCCAACGTCTCGCTACTACACTTTGGTGCACATTCGGGCACGCACGTTGACGCTCCTGCACATTTCATCCCGGATGGCGACAAAGTCCCTTCCTTACCGTTAGAGAGTCTCGTTGGTGAGGTGTCGGTGGTAGCCGTGCCGGAAAACATTCACGTAATCGATGAGAGCTTCGTCGTCGCAAATTGCGTTGACGCCGCGCAGCGGATTCTTTTTAAGACGCGCAACTCCAATTTTTGGGATGCGCCCGAAGCGGGCTTTCGTGACGACTACACACACATCGATGTCAGTGCTGCCCGGCGTCTGGTTGAAATGCGAATACGACTGGTGGGAATCGACTACCTGTCAGTGGAACGGTACCAGTCCGACAAATTCGAGACGCATCTCATGTTCCTATCTAACGGTGTCGTGGTGTTAGAGGGTCTGGATCTAAGGGCCGTGACGGCGGGTCGATACGAACTAATTTGTTTACCCTTAAAGATTGCCGGAGGCCATGGTGATGGCGCTCCGGCTCGCGCCATACTGCGCACACTCGAATAAACGTGCCTGACAAACCTGACCCATATCGAGAACGTGTCTACCGCTTGGTTCGTAAAGTTCCAAGAGGTCGTGTGATGACGTACGGGCAAATAGCGGAAATCCTTGGCGATGGTTATACCCCCAGGACGGTCGGTTTTGTGATGCACGGCTCCGACGATAAAACACCGTGGCACCGAGTCGTCAACGCGCAAGGAGGTTGCTCTACGGGTCGCCTCGTGTTGCCACACGACAAGCAACAAAGAATGCTTGAAGCGGAGGGGGTAGTTTTTAGTTCCTCAGGCCGTTGCGAATTGCAAAATTACCTTTGGATTCCAAAGGAACCTAAAGCATCGCGAAAAGCACGGGCAACGAAAGGTCTATTCTCTAGCCGCTGACTTGGAAGGACAAAAATGAACAGAGAACCACTTGAGCGTCGAGCGCCTTACGAGGTTAGTCCACCGCGATACTCAGTCTCACATCAAATGGTAACCACGGCGTTTGAGCTGCCAAACTTCCGTGTATCGCAAAATCTGGGCATCGTGCGCGGAATTGTCGTTCGTTCACGCAACATCTTTGTCACCATAGGCGCGTCACTTCAAACCATTGTTGGTGGAAATATCACCGCCTGGACAAAGCTTTGCGAACAGACACGAGCCGATGCGTTCGAAATCATGATTCAGCACGCTACCGAAATTGGCGCCAACGCAATCATTGGGGCTCGCTACGACACAACTGAATTGTCGACGGGCGTTACTGAAGTGTTGGCTTATGGCACCGCGGTAATCGTAGAACCAGTAGCTGGCGAATCGAGCTATCGCTCATGATTGAGGGCAAGCTTACTCCAGCTCAACTGAAGCGCGTGCAGAAGGCTTTGACATCGGTGCCTTACGCCCGACTGCTGCGTCTGGAGCTTGAGGATATTGGTCCGGGCAAGGCCACCTTGTCCGTAAAGGTTCGTAAGGAACTGAAGCAAAATCATGGCGTTGTCCACGGCGGAGCGGTCGCCTCGCTTATCGATTCGGCCACCGCCTTCGCCATAATCTCCCTCATCGAGCCCCGCGAAAAGGTCACTACCGTCGACCTGACAATCAGCTTTTTAAGGCCCGTCACAGCGGGCCGGATGAGGGCTTCGGCGAAGGTTGTGCGGGCGGGTAGAAGGCTGTTCGTGGTGACCGCCGACGTCTCAGATAGCGGCGGAAAGCTAACCGCTACAGCACTTAGCACCTATATTAAGGTTTAGACCCGCCAGCCTTGGATTTCCCAGAAATTACGATAGACACTCCCTGTTTATCCATGTAAAATGTTTTTGGCCTTCCCGCGGACCGAGCCGTCCAGTCACACGGTCCTCTCGCAAACGTCAAAAATCAAACCCTTTAGGTGAACGCGTCACCCATGTACTCCCTCTATCACTCCCTCCTAGCCCAACACCCCCGGCAGTTAATGCCTGTGCCTTGCGCGGCATCGACCATCGCACAACTGCACCGCTATTTCGAGGACGTTGTCCTGGAAAACAATCTTGGTGCGCTAGTAGTTGAAAGTCTTCCTGCGTCCGCTGAGCGAGCCGCTCGCGACATCACCCGCATTAAGGAGCTCGAAGAAGCGGCGAAAAACTTTTTCCTTTGGGTCAGTCCTCAGGACGCTCTTTCCAGCCTGGTGCTCAACCGCGGTAAAGAGACCACCAAATCTGTGGTGTTTGAGCGCACCGACCAGGGCAACAATCATGAGCGCTTCGTGGTAATTGCCGACGCTCGCTTCTCTGCTCTGCTGGCATCAGTTCACAATGCGGAGGAAGAAGATTCTTCGCGAGACCTCGTTATCTGGACTTTCGAACCTGACGTGGTTTATTCAGCTCTCGAATACTTGATGGCTCGAGTCACGGCGGAGCATTCGTTCTATGCCAACGCTTTCTCCAAAGCTGTGCGCGTATCAATGCCCAAAGCAACCTCCCTGCAGCTCACGCTGGGCGTAACCACCAAGCTCGCCAGACTGTTGCAGGAGCAGGCCGAACGCGAGATCGCTGTGAACCGTCTGGCAACGGCGATTAGAAACTCACTGGAACTCGACAGTGTCTTGCAGACAGCGGCGAATGAAGTCGGCCGGGCACTCAACGTTCAGTCCTGCGCAGTGCGAGTCGAAGGCGCCCTGGTAGGTCATCAAATGACCAAGCTGTATTTACGTCCGGATGCCGCAATCGATGGGGAGTCGCGTGAACAATTGCTAAATGACGTGGATGCGATCAGCGGCAACCTCTCTAACGCGCCTCAGGCCTACACTGTAGAGGGAGACAACTCGCAAGGAACTACTCGTCATGCTGATGCCGTGGTACCACTTATTTACCAGGGAAGCTTTATCGGATTGTTGTTGGTCCGATCCGATGATGTTTCCCGTGCCTGGGCCGATAACGAGCTATTACTCCTGCACACGGTTGCGGACCAGCTGGCGGTCGCTGTGAACCAGGCACACTTGTTTGCGCAGATGCAGCAGCAAGCGCTCACTGATAGCTTAACCGGGTGCTACAACCGGCGTTCATTTGATTTACAACTCGAACGGGATTTACATCTGGCCACGCGCATGCGCCAACCATTGTCGTTAATCATGCTCGACCTTGATAATTTCAAACACATCAACGACCAGGCAGGTCACGACGCCGGTGACGTCGCTCTTCGCATGTTGGCAGAGAATCTGCGCGCTGAACTACGCGCTGTTGATACAGCCGCAAGGTTTGGCGGTGACGAATTTGTCATCATCCTTCCCCAGGCAAATTCGGAAGGCGCCGTCCTGGTCGCCGAACGTTTGCGGAAACGTGTATCGCAGATGAACGTGCCTTCATTTGGCCGCGTAACAGCATCATTCGGCGTCGCGAGTTTTCCGAGTCATGCCTCTTCCAGAGACACTCTCGTCGTCGCCGCAGACCGCGCCCTTTATAATTCAAAAGATGCCGGCCGCAATCGCGTGAGCTTGCCGAGCGAAGACAATGTTGAGATACAGTTTAGCCCGGCAGAGCCCGCGAACCATGACGTTGACTTGATTGACGCCATGCAGCGGCTTTAGTAGCTTCTGCTACTGCTCCATTTCTTCAACAAATCCGGCTTCCCTTCTGGTGTCCTGACACAAAATCGCGCATCATAACGCTTCAACGACAAGTTGAAGGTAGTGAAGGTTCGCGGTCTCGTTGTGCATGGACGATCTAAGAAAATTCTCGCGCTACTTTCGTCCTTATAGGCTCTCAATGGCGATTGGCATCGCTTGTATTCTGGCCAGCGTCATCTCCAACCTTTACATCCCCCTGATTGTCGGCGAGGTAATCGATGCAAAGTGGACTGAGATTACCTGGTCTCGCCTGACGCTTTCCGCCTTAAAAGTAATAGGAGCCAGCATCCTGAGCGGCATCTTCCTGTTTCTGCAGCGGCGGGTACTAATCGGAGTCTCACGGAAGATCGAATACGACCTACGAAGGGATTTTTATTCCCACCTCGTAGACCAATCGCAAAACTTTTTCCAGGAACATCGCATCGGTGACCTCATGGCGCGCGCCACTAATGACCTCGCTGCGGTGAGACAACTGGCCGGCCCGATGATCATGTACTCGCTGCAAACGCTGTTTGTAGTCATGATCATCCTTCCGCTTATGTTCTTCATCAGTTGGAAGCTCACATTGCTATTGCTGCTGACCATGCCGCTGGTTTCGTTGACCGTCAAGATCTTCGGACAACAGGTTCATCTTCGCTTCGAAAAGATCCAGGAATTTTTCTCGCACATCACCGCTCGCGCCCAGGAGAATTTTACCGGGGTTCGTGTCGTCCGTGCCTACGCTCAGGAAGGAGCGGAGATTGCCGCGTTTAATGAACTGAACCGGCAATATGCCGAAAAGAACCTTAGCCTCGTAAGAATCGATGCGCTGATGCGGCCGCTGATGCAGTTTTTTATCGGGATGGGCTTTGTGCTCATCTTGTGGGTGGGCGTGACACAGGCAATTCGCGGCGAGATTTCAGTCGGGCAGTTTACTGTTTTCAATATGTACTTGTTCCGCTTGATTTGGCCCCTGATTGCGCTGGGCTATGTAGTAAATCTCTATCAGCGAGGGACCGCCAGTCTGAAGCGAATGAATTCCATATTTGCCGCCGAACCCGCCATAGTAGATAGCGCAACTGCTCGGCCGAGAGAATCAATAGCCGGCACGATTGAATTTCGTAACCTCACGTTTCGTTATCACGCAAATGAAACGCCGGTTCTGCGCGACATCAACCTGACCATTCCAGCCGGCAAAACTGTAGCTTTCGTAGGCCGCACCGGAAGCGGCAAATCAACTCTGGTAAACCTGATTCCTCGCGTTATGGAAGCACCGGAAGGCACTGTCCTTCTGGATGGCGTCTCAGTGCGCGAATACCCGCTCGAACAGTTGCGGTCGGCCATAGGCTACGTTCCCCAGGAAACTTTTCTGTTCAGCGATTCCCTCGCTGAGAACATAGCTTTTGGTGTGGAGACAACCGATCGGCCACACATTGCCTGGGCCGCCCAGGTTGCAGGTTTGAATGAAGACGTCGCGGGCTTTCCCGATGGTCTCGACACGCTGGTTGGCGAGCGCGGGCTAACCTTGTCGGGGGGGCAAAAACAGCGCACTGCGATTGCCCGGGCAGTGCTGCGCGAACCTCGAATACTCATTCTTGACGACGCTTTGTCCTCAGTCGATACCTACACCGAAGAAAGAATTCTGGCCCAACTGCGTGGCGTCATGAGCCAAAGAACCAGCCTGATCGTTTCTCATCGAATTTCCACTGTGCGGGACGCCGATCTGATATGCGTTATGGACGAGGGGCAGATAATCGAGCAAGGCACTCATTATCAACTGCTGGAGCAACGGGGCGAGTACGCCGACCTTTACGAACGTCAACTGCTCGAAGAAGAACTGGTTGCCGCCGGATAGGAGGAAGCATGTTGCCAAACCAACCACAGGATCAAGCAAAGCTGGACGCTCAACATCGGACGATGATCATTCTTTGGATCGCTTTTCTTTCTTCCATTGTCATGTATATCGTCATCGGGTTGATGGTGCCGCGACAAACGGCAACTGAAAACGGTTTGCTGGCTCTGGTATTTAGCGCGATAAGTGTTTTCCTGGTCGTCCTTTCATTTGCTATCAAAAAGAAGTTTGTTACGCGAGCAATAGACGAGCAACAACTTCGTTTGGTCAACACTGGTTTTGTCCTCGCGGCAGCGCTCTGTGAAGGGGGAGCGTTGATAGGATTGTTGGATCGCTTCATTGCCAACGATCCCTACTACCTGATTCTTATTGCCTTCGCGTTCGTTGGGCTGCTGGCTCATTTTCCGCGACGTAACGATCTTGTCGCAGCCAGCTTTAAGAGAAACACACAGTTAACATAGACAAGCATGTCGTCGGCGGTAAAACAATTCCACGAAGAAGAAGCAATCGGGAAGACGTATGACTCCCAGGTTGCTCGTCGATTGCTGCGTTACCTGAGCCCTTACCTTCGCCTGCTGGTACCGGCACTTTTCCTGACTTTCGCGTTAAACCTGCTTGGCATTCTTCAGCCTAAATTTACCCAGTACGCCATTGACTGGCACATCCTGCCTCGGCAATACGGAGGGCTAACGCTTCTACTGCTGTTATACACCGCCGTGCAAGTATTGCGACTTGGGTTCTCCTACTTCCAATCGTTACTGCTCAACAGTGTGGGTCAATATGTGATGTTTGATATGCGCCGTGAGCTTTACGACAAACTACAGCATCAGGAAGTTGCCTACTACGACCGAAATCCTGTCGGGCGCATAATGACCCGATTAACCAGCGACGTAGATTCCCTAAACGAATTGTTCACCGCAGGCATAACAGACTTGCTGGGCGACCTGGTAATGATCTTCGCCATCATCGCGATGATGTTGTGGATGGACGTTAAGCTGACCCTCGTTACTCTCTTGACAGTGCCATTGTTGTTTGCAGCGACGTCGTGGTTTCGCAAGGGTGCGCGTCGCGGATACGACATGGTGAGAACGCGACTGGCGCGCATTAACTCGTTCCTTCAAGAACACTTTGCCGGCGCGCAAACCGTTCAAATTTTCAACGCCGAGACGAAGTCGGTTAAGAAATTCGACGATATTAACTCCGATTACCGGAAGGCCAATATCGACACGATCTTTTACTACGCGGTGTTCTTTCCCCTTGTCGATTTGATCGGCGCCATCGGTATCGCCTTAATAATCTGGTACGGCGGTTACCGTGTCATGCAAAACACACCCGAGCATACCGTGCTCACGTTGGGCGCTCTGGTCGCTTTCATTCAGTACTCGAGTTTTCTTTTTCAGCCTATTCGTGACCTCTCTGATAAGTACAACGTTCTGCAGGCGGCGGTGGTGGCGTCGCATCGCATATTCAAGACACTCGATCTGCCGGTTGCTATCACCACCCCGGAAGTGCCGGCGAAATCAGGCCGCGCCCTGGGAAGAATCGAGTTTGAAAACGTTTGGTTCGCCTATAAGGACGAAGACTGGGTACTCAAAGACGTCTCCTTTAAGGTTGAGCCGGGTCAGTCCGTCGCTTTGGTAGGTCACACCGGATCGGGAAAGTCGACCATTACAAATCTCATGATGCGTTTTTACGACGTTCAGCGCGGCCGCATCTTGCTGGATGGGGTTGATTTGCGTGAGTGGGACTTGCAGGCTCTCCGGGAAAATTTTGCTGTCGTGCTGCAGGAGATTTTCCTTTTTAGCGGTACTGTGGAGGGAAACATACGGCTCGGGCGTGACGATATAAGCGAAGAACGTGTCAGGTGGGCGGCGCAGGAAGTGCGGGCAGAGCAATTCATACAGCGACTTAACGGCGGCTACCAGGCAGAAGTCAAAGAGCGTGGCGCCGGACTCTCAGTAGGACAGAAGCAACTTATTTCTTTTGCGCGAGCTCTCGCCTTTGAACCGGCGTTGCTGATTCTGGACGAAGCAACAAGCTCAATCGACACTGAAACTGAGCAGCTCATACAGCAAGCCATCGAACGAGTAATGCGCAATCGAACCTCGATCGTCGTGGCTCATAGACTCTCAACCGTCCAACGCGCCGATCAAATAATGGTGTTGCATCACGGAGAGGTTCGCGAACAAGGAACCCATCAGCAGCTGTTAGCTCAACACGGTCTCTACTGGCGGCTCTATAAACTTCAATACGCCGACGACGCGCAGCCTGCCAAGCATGAAGAAATGCAGGGCGAGGATGACCTGGCTCAAACCGCAGGACTGCAGTTCAGCGAGTGACTACTTAAACGAGAGCCCTTAAAACGGTATGGAGTCGAAGCCAAAGTTTTTCAAAGCTCAGGCCGACTTTCGCAAGTGGCTGACGACTAATCATGCTACGCAGCAAGAACTGTGGGTGGGCTTTTATAAGAAGGACTCCGGTAAACCAAGCATCACCTGGCCGCAGTCTGTCGACGAAGCGCTTTGTTTTGGTTGGATTGATGGAATTCGTAAAAGCATCAACGAGGTAAGCTATAAGATTCGTTTCACTCCCCGGCGGGCCCGCAGCATTTGGAGCGTGGTAAACACGAAGCGAGCAAACGAACTGTCGGCACAGGGATTAATGAAGCCGGCCGGGCTTAAAGCTTTTGCGGCGCGCCAGGAGTACCGTTCGGGAATTTATACCTATGAGCAACGAAGTGTGGAAATGCCGGAGCCATATCGAAGTCAGGTAAAAAAGAACCCCAGCGCATGGAAATTCTTCGAGGCCCAGTCACCTTCACACCGCAAGATGGTTAATTGGTGGATATTGAGCGCCAAGAGAGAAGAAACAAGACTCAAACGCGTGGCTGAACTGCTTGAGCATTCATCAAACCAACGTACTATTCCGGGGTTTCTAAGAACAAAAAAATAGAGCGGAGGCTGGGTCACTTACCTGTTGCACGCTGGAAGTAGCTCGCCTCCGCTGTGTCAAGTACAACTGCGTTGAGTACTAATTTCCTCCTGTGCCTCGCAGGTACTTATCAAGAAACTCAAGAATCGCCTTGTTAGCGCGAATCTCATTTGCTTTCTTGGTAAACCCGTGGCCCTCATTGTCGAATACCACGTATTCGACCGGTACGTCGTTCTTTTTCACGGCCTCCACGATCTCATCCGACTCGGGCAGAATCACGCGTGGATCGTTCTTCCCCTGCAGCACAATCAGTGGCTTCTTGATCTTGTCGGCGTGAAACAGTGGGGAGTTGGCCTTCAACATATCTAACTGGGTTTCCGGATCGCCGATCTCTTTATAGAGAGACTTACGAATCGCTTCCCAGTAAGGCGGGATTGACTGTAACGTGCGCACCCAGTTCGACACGCCGAAAATATCAACGCCGACTGCGAATTCTTCGGGCTTGAAGGCGAGCGCGGCCAATACCATGTAGCCACCGTAGCTGCCGCCCATCACTCCAATTTTGTTCTCATCTACCCAGCCCAACGACTTCAGGTACTTCTTCGCTTCCACCACGTCCCAGAGCGGTTCGCGTCCGTGCTTGCGATCGTCGGCCGTAAAGAAAGTTTTGCCATAACCTGAGGACCCGCGGTTGTTAACATCGAGCACCGCGTAGCCGTGGTTAACTAGAAACTGTACTTGTGCCTTGTAACCGCGACGAGCCTGTCCACCTGGGCCGCCATGTACCAGTACAATCGCCGGCACTTTGGTAGCGCCGCTGGCCTGGTGTGGCTTATAGAGAATGGCCGGCACTTCCATTCCGTCGAACGACTTGTAACGAATGTTTTCAGCCTCGACCAGATCCTCAGAATTGATTTCCGGGTTGAGACTGTTTGTCAGCTTGGTGACCTTCTTGGTGGCGAAATCGTATACGTAAAGGTTCGACGGAGAACGATCCCCGTTTAGATAGAAAGCCATGCGGCGCTCACTCGGCGAAAAGGTCACACCCGTGATATCGCCGCCCGGTAGTTTTGGCAAGGGCACAAGTTTGCCGGTGGCGACATCGTAGATTTTGATTACTGTGCGCGCATCCTGATTGATGACTGTCGCGCGATATTTGCCGTTACGTGAAAAATATGCGTTGAGAATGTCCCAGGAAACTTTCTCGACATCCTCTGTTTTCCCCGTAGCTAACTCATAGCGCTTTAGATAGGAGAATTCGCTGCCTTCATCGGTGCTGAAGTACAAGTAGCGTGTATCCGGATCGAATGACTGTGCATTGAAACTGACCTCGCCAGTGTGCGGAGTGATGTGCTTCGTTTCCTTGGAGCGAGCGTCATATAGATAAATGTCGGAATCGACGGTGGACGCTCCAGGCTTGCTGAAGGCGAGGTATCTCCGGTCGTTGGAAATATCTGCCAGGAAGTAACCCGTCTCATCCTTGAACAGCAAGGTTGATTTCATGTCGGCGATAGTGGTCTCGAAGGTATCGAAATATTTCGGATCGCGCGCATTCGTGGAATAGAAAAACGACTTCCTGTCCTGGGCCCAACCAAGGAAGTTGGCCTTGGTTTTCTCACCAGGGGTTAAGTCGCGCTCGCTGCCATCCAGTTCGCGAAGATACAGATGGCTATTCTCGTTGCCGCCTCGATCGTAGGTGTAGAGAAAGCGGGCGTCGTTGGGGAAATAAGATAAAGCGAAGGTGCTTTCTTTCGTCGAGTTGGTTAGCTGCTTAGCCTCACCCCCTGAGACGGGGACCGTATAGACGTTGAAAATTCCGGTCTTGTTGTTGTGAAAGAGCACTTGACTCTCATCAGAGGAGAACGACGCGCCGCCGATGCGCACCGTATCCATAAATTGTTCAATCGTGTATTGGCGGACCGCGTGCCCTGAGGCATGTGGTTTGGACTTCGCTGTTGATGTTTGGGCAGGGGCGCTGAAGGCACATACGCCGGTGATAATTAGGGCGACGACTAAAGATGCGCTCTTATGACAGAGTTTCTTCGTTAGGGGCGTGGCAATCAATTTCATACAATTTCCTCTTGGTTGTTTAGAATCGTTTGTTAAAAGGCAGGCCGGCCTAGGGTTTGAACGGTTTCGAGGCGAAGGACGCCTGACTCTGACCTGACAATGTTGGTAAAACGTATCACGTAGTCAGCGAGTTTCAAAAAACTCATCGAGAGCTGCAAGTTTCGCCGCACTTTTTCGCTGAGACTTCTTGATGTAGAGTCGTCAGCTAATTCTAATTCACGCGGAGGAAACAGATGAAACGTAGTGCATCAGCGGAATGGACAGGTGGCTTAAAGGATGGCAAAGGGACGATTTCAACCGACAGCAAAGTACTTTCCGATACGCAATACTCATTCAGTACACGGTTTGAAGAAGGCGTGGGAACGAATCCCGAGGAATTGATTGCTGCGGCGCATGCGGGCTGCTTCTCGATGGCCCTCTCCGGTCAATTGGGCCAGGCAGGATTAACAGCGGAAAATATTCGCACCGTTGCCGATGTAAGACTGGAGAAGTCCGATGCCGGTTTCGCAATCACTTCGGTGCACCTGGAAGTGAAGGCCAAAGTGCCGGGCGCGGATCAGGCAGCCTTCGAGAAGGCGGCGAACAATGCCAAGTCCGGGTGCCCCGTTTCGAAAGTATTAAATGCAGAAATAACCATGAACGCGAGGCTCGAAGCATGAAGAGCTTTACTAATTAACCTATGAGTTCACCGGCATATGCAGCCGCGCAAGCAGTTGCTCCGACAGTAGAATCTTATTTCGCACGGCATTTTGCGCGAGCGAAGGAACAAGGCCGAAAGGTCCTGGCGCCGCAACCTGATGCGGCGACTGTCGAAGCAATCATTGAAGCGACGTTTTGGGCCAGCCTCCGCCGTGAAGAGGGTTACTCGCCGAAGATTTCACTCGCCTATTTGCCGGCGGAGCATGCGCCGCAACCATTAAGGTTTGAACGGCCGCTGCCGCTTACGCCGTCCGTGTTATCGCGACTAGCTCCAGCTGTAGAACGACCGGGAATCCACCTGGGAGTGTGGCGCAACGGCGATGGACAATTAAGCGTGTGGGGGACCACCCGCACGATTCCGAAACTTTGTTTTGTACTCGAGGTCATTGAGCCGGGTTTGCTCGTAGTGAAATACCGTCGCAGCCAGGACACCGGCAAGTATGTCAACGTCGTCGTCCTCAAAGGCGACCAAATCAAGGTAGTAGACGAACAGGGAACAAGTTTGCCTGACTGCCCCGCCCTGGTTACGGCCCTGCTGGGATTTGGCGCACCGGGGCCGAGCGGTGACTCGGTGAATGTTCTCGTGCAATTGGCTGCTTCGATGCGCGCTCATGGCCGAGGCGGGTCGCTGCTGGTTTTGCCGAAAGGCTCGGACATGTGGCGCGAATCGATTCTGCAACATGTGCCTTATGCAGTGGCTCCTCCTTTCTCGGAGCTTGCTGATCTCATGCAGAAGTCAGCGGAAGAAAAAGGTCAGCAAATCTGGCAGGAGGCGTTTATCGATGCTGTCGATGCCATTGCGGGGCTCACAGCCGTCGACGGCGCGGCGCTAATCAACGATCAATATGAGCTGTTGGCGTTTGGCGCAAAAATTGGACGACGTGACGGTGGCGGTCGCGTCGAGCAAGTGGTGGTCACCGAGCCGGTTGTCGGCAATGTAGCGGCAGTGGTGCAGCCTTTGGAATTAGGCGGCACGCGACACCTCTCAGCAGCCCAGTTTGTGCAGGACCAACGCGAGGCGGTGGCGCTGGTGGCATCGCAGGACGGACGCTTCACGATTTTCGCGTGGTCGCCATGTGAAGAGATGGTTCACGCTCACCGAGTGGAAACGTTGCTGATGTAGCATGAATGAACAATGGCTACCTTCCAGGGTTAAGGATCAACGCGAATACTGGGAGCGCGGGCGTCTCGCCCGCAATGAGCGCGCAGCGCGAACACTGCGCTTAGTAGGGCGTCATGATAATGGTTGCGTGCAAGGTTAACCCTAGGAGCCCGTTGATTCCTCGTTCCTTATCAGTCATCCAGCGGGCAGCTTGTTCGCGCTTCGCGCTCATTGCGGGCGGGACGCCCGCGCTCCCAGTATTCGCGTTGCCTCTGATAGTTATCGCGAAGTGTTACGTACGGGCGCGAATGCCAACCAGGAAAAGCCGCCCGTCGTGATATGATTTGGCCCTCCTCTTTCCAACTCCCCCGCCCGAAAATTTAATATTTGGAGACGAGTTCTATGAATAAAGTGGCTCTTTTGGTTAGCCTTGTGTTTATCTTTTGCGCTTGGATGCCCGCCGGACAGAGCATGGGGAATACTAACCAACGTCAAACCGTCTTCAATGACGTACATTCCTACGCCAATCCACAGGACGTGCGCGTTAGACATCTTGACCTCGACTGGAAGGTTCTGTTTGACCAAAAGGTTTTGCAGGGAATCGTTACCCTGACCATTGACCGGTTCTCGCGCACCGCACCGTTAATCCTCGACACGCGTGATCTCAAGATTGAAAAGGTGGAAACGGCAGCGGCTGGGCCAAACTTCACCGCAACGCAATTTACAGTCGGCGCCGTAGACAAGATTCTTGGTGCTCCTCTCACCATCCAATTACCTGCCCGCGCTACTCGCGTTCGCATTCATTATTCGACCAGCCCGGGCGCTTCCGGTGTGCAGTGGCTTGAGCCCTCGCAAACCGCAGGGAAAAAGCATCCGTTTGTCTTCACCCAATCTCAAGCAATCCATGCGAGGAGCTGGATCCCACTTCAGGACACGCCTCAGGTTAGGGTTACCTACACCGCTCGCGTACGCACACCACCGAGTCTCCTGGCCGTAATGAGTGCGGAGAATGATTCGCGCACGCCGCGCGATGGCGACTATCGGTTCCGAATGTCGCAAGCCATTCCGTCCTACCTGATAGCGTTGGCTGTGGGTGATTTAAGTTTCCGATCACTTGGACGAAGAACGGGTGTTTATGCGGAGCCTTCTGTCGTCGACAAAGCGGCCAGGGAGTTTGCCGATACAGAGAAGATGGTCGTAGCCACGGAAAAACTCTATGGTCCCTATCGCTGGGGGCGTTACGATCTGTTGGTTCTTCCGCCAAGCTTCCCTTTCGGTGGCATGGAAAATCCGAGACTGACATTCGCAACACCCACAATACTCGCCGGCGATAAGAGCCTGGTATCGCTCGTGGCTCATGAATTAGCGCACTCCTGGTCGGGGAACCTGGTGACCAATGCCACCTGGCGCGACTTCTGGCTGAATGAGGGATTCACGACGTATCTCGAGCGTCGCATTCAGGAGGCTGTTTACGGCCGCCAGCGAGCCGAAATGGAAGCTGCTTTGGGCCGACGCGATGTCGAAGAAGAGATGGCGACGCTTGAGCCGAGGGACGAAATACTCCACGTCGACTTGAAAGGCCGGGATCCCGACGAGGGTTTTACCGATGTGCCCTACGAAAAGGGCGCGCTATTCCTGCGCCATCTTGAAGAAACCTTTGGGCGGGCGCGGTTCGATCGCTTCGTCCGTGGTTATTTCAATCACTTCGCTTTCCAGAGTATTACCACTGAACAGTTTCTTGATTATTTGAAAGCGAACCTGCTCGACAAAGATCCCCAGCTTGCCGCACGCGTTCCGGTAAGCGAATGGATTAGTGAAGCCGGGCTACCGAGCAGCGCACCTAAGCCTGCTTCAGATGCCTTCTCCAAAGTCGAAAACCAGGCCAACCGGTGGCTGCGAAACGAATTGACAGCAGCAGCAGTGCAGACTACTTCGTGGACAACGCAGGAGTGGTTGCATTTCTTGAAGTCATTGCCGCAGGAGATCGACCGGAAGAAGATGGAAGAGCTGGATCGAACTTTTCACTTGACCCGTTCTGGTAATTCAGAGATTGCTTTCCAATGGTTGATGATGGCCATCCGCAATCGTTACGAACCTGCTTATGCTCGTCTGGACGAATTTCTGACTTCAATTGGCCGCCGGAAATTCATTAAGCCGCTGTACGAAGAACTGGCGAAGACTACCGAGGGGAAAGAGCGGGCACTGGCGATCTACCGCCGTGCACGGCCAACCTATCATCCAATCGCGGTAACTTCAATTGACGACGTGCTGAAGTACAAGACTCCCTAGCAATCTCGCGTACTTTTCCGAAATACATTCACGTTCACAGTGGAGTGCGAGACGGGTGGCCAAATCCGATTGAGGCCGAGACTGTGAATTGTCGGGTACCGGTTCACTTTAATCTTACTTGGGCAATTCGCTCACAAAAGTAGGGGCACGGCATGCCGTGCCCCTACCAAACTAAACCAGTACAAATTGTCGCGCAGTTTAGGCGCGCAGTCGGTTTTGTTATACGATGGCGAAAAAACTGATGAACGGCCGTCGCTCACTCGATGGATATTCCGACTTACTTACAACGAATCGATTATCACGGGCCACTTGCGCCCACGGCCGACAACCTGAGGAGGCTGCAGCTCGCTCACTTACTGACCGTTCCGTTTGAGAATTTGAGTATTCATTCAGGTGAGCCGGTAGTGCTCAATGATGAGGCCCTGTTCGACAAAATCGTGACGCGAAGGCGTGGCGGTTTTTGCTATGAATTGAACGGAATGTTTGCCTGGCTTTTGCGCGAATTAGGTTTCAAGGTACAGATGCTTTCCGCTGGGGTTGCGAATGCGGCCGGCGAGTTTGGGCCGGATTTCGATCACATGGTGTTGCTGGTCACGCTCAAGGAGCGTTGGCTAGTGGACGTTGGATTCGGCGATTCATTTCTCGAGCCATTACGGTTGGACGAGCCAGGTGAACAGCGACAAGGCGAACGAGCCTATAAGATTGTTACCCAAGGTGAACATCGCATCCTGATGCAACGCGAGCGTGAGGGCGAATGGAAGCAGCAGTATCGCTTCACCTTGCAGCCACACAGTTATCCAGACTATGCCGAGATGTGCTGCTATCATCAAACGTCGCCACAGTCGCACTTCACCAAAGGGCGCCTCTGTAGTCGCGCGACGCCTGACGGACGGGTTACGTTAACTGGTCTCCGGTTAATCACTACGAAGGATGGCGCGCGAGATGAGCGTATCCTGACAAGCGAGCACGAGTATGCTGAAGTGTTACGACAGCACTTCGGTGTGATCATGACTCGTGAGTTTTCAAGCGTATTAGCTTAGGGGAAACAACTGTGAGTTCACCAACCTCTTCCGCTTCTTCGCCGGCCGGCGAAAACGAGGTACGTTCTCTTTATGAGAAATTGCTTGATAGCTGGAACAACCGCAATGCTGCGGACTTCGCCGCACTGTTTGAAGAACACGGTAACTGTGTCGGCTTCGACGGTAGTCAACTGGACGGACGCGCTGCAATTGAATCGGAGCTGGCGCGGATCTTTGCAGACCATACACCGGCGAGATATGTGGCCAGGGTTCGAGAAGTGCGCAGTCTTGCTGCAGAAGTGGTTCTCTTGCGCGCCGTCGCCGGCATGGTGCCTCCCGGGAAAACTGATCTAGAGCCTTCGCGCAACGCCATCCAGTCCCTTGTGATTAACAAAACCGGCAATCAGTGGCAGATTGCGGTCTTCCAGAATACTCCGGCGCAGTTTGATGGAAGACCCGAATTGGCAGAGCAATTGACGAATGAATTGCGCCAAATGCTTCCATAGTGTCAACCTTTCATGCAGACCAGAACCTTTCTGATTGCATTAGCTCTCGCCAGTCTGGGTTCGCCCTTTGCCACTGTGGTTGTACAACGTCGCGCGCAGCCGCTAGTTCCTCAGCGCATTTCACTTGCCAACGATCGTTCGTTTGATCTCCATATCCCAGAGGGTTTTGCAATAAGCGTGGCAGCGCAAGGTCTGAAGCGAGTGCGTTTCATGGCGAAGAGCCCAGATGGTCGAATCTTCGTTACTGACATGTACAACCTCGCCGACAACACCAAAGGCACGGTCTACATCCTCGACCAGTTTGACCCGGCAGAGAAGAATTTCAAAAAAGTAAGTACCTTTCTCAAAAACCTGCGCAATCCGAACAGCATTGCCTTCCATACTGATTCAAGTGGAATTCATTGGTTCTACCTTGCGCTAACCGACCGTTTGCTGCGTTATCGATACAACGCCGGCGACGAGGCGCCAGCCGGGGAGCCTCAAGTACTCGCTACTTTTCCCGACTACGGTCTGAGCTACAAATATGGTGGCTGGCACCTAACGCGCACCATCGCCATAGGCGGCAATCAAAAACTTTATGTGTCTGTAGGAAGCAGTTGTAATGCGTGCGAAGAAAAAGAGGAGGTGCGCGCGACGGTGTTGGAGATGGATCTTGATGGCAAAAACCAAAAGTATTTTGCCCGGGGTCTACGCAATGCGGTCGGTCTTCGTTGGATTAAGGATCGACTCTACGCAACCAACATGGGACCGGATCATCTCGGCGACCATAAACCGGCTGACACTATGTACCAGTTGGCGGACGGAGCGAATTACGGCTGGCCCTACTGTTTTCAATCTGGTCCTGGGCGCTTTCCCGACACGAAGTTCAATCCTCGCGGCCGCAAGCTGAATTGCCGCAAGGTTCCGAATGCTTACGCGGCTTTCGATGCGCATAGCTCGCCGCTTGGTCTCGAATATTTCGACGGAACGCATGCGCCCGAATTGTCGGATTCGTTTCTGGTGGGTCTGCACGGCTCAACCAAGAAATCTCTCGACCGTGGCTATCGCGTGGTACGCGTGCGGGCGAGGGGTGGCAAACCGGCTCAACCCGAGGACTTCATCAAAGGCTTTCTGCAGGGCGATAAAGTTTATGGCCGGCCGGTGGACATTTTGAATTTAGGTAGCGATGCGTTTCTCTTGACGGATGATTATGCAGGCGTCGTTTACTACGTCTATAAAAGGTAGAACGGGCAGGAGAAGCTAATGGCAGAACTGCCAGAGCGCGAAGGCTTCATCGATTAGGTTCGCGCTTCGCGCTCATCGCGGACGAGACGCCGCGCTCCCAGTGTTCGAGTCGAACCCTACTCGCCTCATGACGGCTACTGAATGACGGGTTCATCATAACGGTCTAAGCCAGAGCTCTGCAGCGTGAATCCTTGACACCAGCCGCACGTTCATAGATGTTACCAACCAAGCAATCCCGAATCAGCGTTTCCAGGAGACACACCTAATGCGAAAAATGCTAGGCGCCTTATGTTGCGCGTTACTCTGCGCCGCAACTCAGGTAATCCATGCGCAGACGGGGACGACCCAGGCCTTTGTCGGGGCGCGAATCATTCCAGTGACCGGTGCGCCAATTGAAAACGGAGTATTGGTGGTGTCCCGCGGGAAGATCGTCGCCGTGGGAACTCGATCAGCCACGACAGTTCCAACCGGTGCACAAGTGATCGATGTTAGCGGCAAGGTGATCATGCCGGGCCTGGTTGATACGCACAGTCACATTGGCGGCGGTTCGGGCGCCGACGGTTCCGGCCCCATCCAGCCGGAAACGCGCATCCTGGACTCGATCAACGTTCGCGACAATAGCGTGATGCGTGCCCGCGCCGGAGGAATAACTACGGTGAACGTAATGCCGGGGTCGGGTCATCTTTCAAGCGGGCAAACACTCTACCTAAAACTGCGAAAGGGAAAAATTGTCGACGACTTTGTCATCAAAGATTCCCAGGGAAATATCGCGGGCGGCTTGAAAATGGCGAACGGCACTAACCCCATTCGCAGTGGATCCTCAGGTCCCTTCCCAGGAACGCGCGCAAAGTCTGCTTCGCTTGTCCGCGAGCAGTTCGTCAAAGCACAGGAGTACCGGGAAAAAATTAGGCGCGCGAAGGGCGACGCGAGCAAGCTGCCGGCCCGCGATTTGGGGCTGGAGACCCTGGTCGAAGCCCTGGAAGGCAAACGCGTCGTTCATTTTCACACGCACCGCCACGACGACATACTGACGGCGCTTCGTCTTTCCAAAGAGTTTGGCTTTCGTATCGTGCTCCAACACGTTTCAGAAGGATGGAAAGTAGCGGATGAAATCGCCGCCGCCAAAGCTCCTGCCTCAATCATCATGATCGATAGTCCGGGCGGCAAGTTGGAGACGGTCGATGTTTCTTACCAAACAGGCGCTGCGCTTGAGAAGGTCGGAGCGTTGGTCGGGTTTCACACCGACGACTACATTACCGACTCGCGTCTTTTCCTGCGGTCAGCCGGGTTGGCCGTGCGAGCCGGCATGTCCAGAGACAAGGCGCTCTATGCGATGACCGTCGCCGGGGCTCGGATGCTTGACCTTCAAGATCGCGTGGGCTCACTCGAAAACGGCAAGGATGCCGACTTCATCGTTCTTTCCGGCGATCCCTTCAGCGTTTATACGAAAGTTCTTGAGACATACATTGAAGGCGTCAAGGTGTTTGATCGCAACAGACCGGAAGACCGGCTGATAGCAGTGGGTGGTTATGGGGCTGGCCGCGATCAGTTTATGGATTTCGATTGCTTTGATCACAGCGTGAGGGAAAATCGATGACAACTCGACACAAAGTGGGTAGTGCACAGGGGTCGGTGAACAGAAATCAAATTATTGGGAAAAAGCTACCTTTGGGCTTGCTGGTTTCGCTTCTCAGTTTCTTCGCAGGTGTTGCCCCCGCTAATGCGCAGATAGCAGTGCGCGGTGAGACTGTTTACACCATGGCCGGGCAGCCCATTCGTGACGGCGTCGTGCTGGTTCGGGGTGGCAAGATTGAGCGCGTTGGAGCAGCGAGCGCGGTTAATATTCCAGCAGGTTATAGAACCCTGCGCGCCAAAGTAGTCACGCCCGGCCTCATCGATGCGCGCACCGTCGTCGGTCTTTCCGGTTATCTCAATCAACCCCACGATCAGATGCAGCTTGAATTGTCTGCGTCGGTGCAGCCGGAGCTGCGCGCGCTTGATGCTTATGACGCGCGTGAGAAGCTCGTCGAGTGGCTGCGCCGTTTCGGCGTCACTACGATGCACACGGGACATGCCCCCGGGGCTCTCATTTCCGGGCAAACGATGATTGTCAAAACGATAGGCGACGGAGTCGACGAAGCGGTTCTTGTGCCGGCGGCTGCCGTCTCAGCAACCCTCGGCAACGCCGGTATGGGCCAAAGCGGGAGAGCGCCCGGAACACGCGCCAAACAGATTGCCATGCTGCGCGCGGAGTTTCTGAAAGCGAAGGAGTATGAAAACAAGCAGGCGACGGCCAAGGAAGATCAGAAACCGGCCCGCGACCTGCGACATGAAACGATCGCGCGCCTACTGAAACGGGAGCTTCCGTTTTTGGTTAACGCGAACCGCGTCCAGGACATCATTAGCGCGCTGCGACTGGCGAAGGAGTTTAATCTGCGTTTGATCCTGGAGGGCGGCGCCGAAAGCTATCTGGTCATGGACGAGCTTAAAGCGGCGAACGTTCCCGTGATCGTTCATCCCACAATGTTTCGTGCCGGCGGGGAGACGGAAAACCTGAGCATGGAAACTGCGGCGACGTTGCGCAAGGCAGGGATTCAGGTAGCGCTGCAAAGCGGTTACGAGACTTATGTTCCCAAGACGCGCATCGTGTTGTTTGAAGCGGCGACGGCTGCTGCAAACGGTTTGACGCTGGAGGAAGCGCTGGCGCTTGTTACCACCGAAGCGGCGAAGATCCTGGGTGTTAACAACCGCGTGGGCTCACTTGAGGTTGGCAAAGACGGCGACCTCGCGCTTTTCGACGGTGATCCTTTTGAATACACGTCGCACGTGATTGGCGTGATCATTAATGGGCAGGTCGTTAGTGAAGAAGTAAGGTAACCTAAGCATGAAGGCCAACGATTATTTTGCAGTTGCAATCAGAGTGATCGGAGTCATTCTAATCGTCTACGGCCTGCGCGATCTGCTGGACGCACTACTCTTCACTTTGGGGTACTTTACCGTTATGGACACCAACCCCAGGTACTATCTGGTGTTTGGCTTAGGTTCACTTGTACTTGGTATTTACTTTCTGCGTGGTGCAGCACTCCTGGTCGATTTTGCATTTCCGAACGGCGACGAGGAACCTCATCCTGACAACAAAGCCTGAAATTAGGAGATCGGCGAGCAGAACGGTTTGGCACTCTAAGTTATGAGCGCAGCAGACTCGCAAACAGGCCAGAAGCGACGCGGCTATTTAAATCCGCGCAAGGTACGAAGTTTCTCGTTCTGGGTAACCAGCGCCTGCATCTTGATCGCCGTGCTGGCGTCGTTGCTGGCGATTTGGCAGTTTGCAGGAACCGATATTCTCTGGCGCACGGTGGCCACATGCCTGGTGATCGGGAGTGGGACCGTGGCCTTCTATTGGGTGAATGTTCTGTTCGGGAAGACTTCAGACTGAGCGCCAAAGGCGCGATGATGTAATAGCCCAGGGCAACGCCCTGGGTAAAGCGGATCGTGTTTGACTCAAGCGCTGAAGGCGCGTAATCAGTTTGACGGTTAGATTACGCGCCTTCAGCGCTATGTAATCCGGGTGTTACGAAAACCTGGGCCGGTGGCCCAGGCTGTTGCATTTTCGCGCCTTTGGCGCTCTGAACCACCAGCCCGATTTTATGTATCGCCCTGCTTCCACGCGTCCCCTAACACGGCCCGCGAGTCTTCACAATCGCCCACGTCACCAAAGGGAGGGGAGCACTTTTTGTGCAAAGCACTGCCGACACAGAGTAGCCAAGGTAACTGGGAGAGGCGGGGTATTTAGACCATCAAGCTCTTTGGGAGTGAGTCCGCTGCTTGATGGGCACGAGGCCTTCGAAGGTGCGGTAGATCTGCAAATAAATTTGCGTCTCGCGAGGAATCAACGAGCGCCAGGCTCCGCCGCCGCGTCTGATATATCCCGGCAAGCGGGCAGCGTTTGAATTGTAGCCGGCGGCAAGCAGCTCGACCTGCGTGGCGAGCCTGGCACGCAACGCATACTGCACATCCTCATTCGCCGCCAGATCGTTCCAGGTGTCCTGCATGTATAACAACATCGCCTGAAGCGCGTTGCTGTGATTGCGCATTCCGGTCACGAAGTCAGGAATCAGGCCGACGCGAGGATGGCGCTGCCGCATCAGGTTATAGGCCCACGGAATCATCTGCACCATCCCGCCGGCTCCGGCACTGCTTACCGAATAGCGGTAGGTCTCCAACTGGTTGAGAGCAAAGAGCGAATAGATCTCCTGAAAAAGCGCCAGCCGATTCTCGAGTCGAAACCGCTCATGATCGACATGCTCGACCAGACAGAGCCGCTCGGCAACGTCAACGATTTGCGGCGAGATGAAGACGCCTTTTTCTCGCAGGCGCTTAGCCGCGAGGTCCACCATCGTGCGCACGTACAACTGCCCGGAACGCGCAAGCTCCGGCGAAAACAGCGCCGGGTGGACGGAAGTGTAGTAGGCCATCTCGCGAAACACGCCGCGCTTCTCGATCGGATATTGCACCACAAGCGGAACGAACGAGTTTCCCTGGTTATCAAACATCGCGACGGCAGTGTTAACGCCGTTAGCTCTGATTATTCGAATACTCAAAGGCGTACCGAGTGAGCTTGAAGTCGTTATTTCAGCGCCTTTGGTTAAAAAAGTTTCTTTATACAGAGTTATCAAATGAATGCGAGACGTAGTGCGATCAAGCGCTGCCAGAGTCACCAGTTCGATTGAAGGAGACGTCAAAGCGGTTGGCAACGGCCGCGACTTCAACATGCGCTCGGCTTCCGCAATACGCGAGCGAATCACCGAGGGCGACAACAAACGCGCCGCAGTGGGTGTCGGTTCGACGCGTCGTTCAGTCGCAGTTGGGCTAACCAGAGGGGGACGCGGATCAGGATTTCCCACCACGACCTTCGCCGGTGTTGCCGGGTCAGTTGGCTGCATCACCGCTGGAGTAGGCCGGGGCGCGGGTGACTGCGTTACCGGCGGAGACGTAGTTGTTCGCGGCCGCGTGTCGGAGTTGTTGGTTTGATTAGTTACCTGAGCCGTTACCGGCAGGAATGACAGGAACAGTAATGTGACCGCGAGGGAATTTTTCTTCATAGACAAATACTAAGACTTCCGACTTGCGGGGGGTGCAAGTGGCACTTAGATTCGCCGATGCTCTCGCCGGTTGTCAATCAATTCCTACTCTAAGCCGCGTTTGGTTTGCTACCGTTGAGTCTTTGCACAACAGTAGGGGCACGGCATGCCGTGCCCCTACCAAAACCTTTTACTCGTTGTGATTTGTTTCCAGCGATTGGCTGGGGAACTCGAGACGTTAATAAAGCCGCGTTTAGTTTGCTACCGTTGAGTCTTTGCACAACAGTGGGGGCACGGCTTGCCGTGCCCCTACCAAAACCTTTTACTCGTTGTGATTTGTTTCCAGCGATTGGCTGGGGAACTCGAGACGTTAATAAAGCCGCGTTTAGTTTGCTACCGTTGAGTCTTTACACAAGAGTAGGGGCACGGCATGCCGTGCCCCTACCAAACTCTTTACCCGTTGTGACTACTCGAGCCAGTCGCGCGTCATGTCGCACCACAGCGCCAGGCCACGCCATTCCTTAAAGCGGGAGTAATAACGCGCGATCTTCTTGTCACTTGCTTTGCGGCCATTGTTCCTTACAGTGAAGAACTTGGCGCGCGTCCACGAGTCGAGCGCCAAGCCGTCGTAGCGGCCAATGAGTTTGAGTAGGTTTTCGGCAGCGTATGGTCCGACGCCCTTCACGCCCCTCATTTCCTTGATCAGCTCTGGAGTCGAGAGCGAACTGCTCAACCAACCTTCTACGTCAAGGTCGCCCGCCGCAACGCGATCCGCCAGCTCCTTCAGGTAAGCGGCGCGATACCCGGCGCGTACCTCATTTACATAGAATTTAAGGGGCATCAGCGACATGGCCTCGGGCGTGGGAAAGGTGCGAAACCCGTCGGAGGCCTCGCGGCCAAGGTTTTCCACCAGCCCGGTCACCATTTTCTCAGTTAAGGCCCAGGAGCAGTTCGTAGTGCAGATCATTTTGACCAGATCCTCGAAAACTGTGGGCGAGCGCAGCATCCTGCCGGCGCCCTGAGCCGGGATCCAATCAAAGTCGCCTTCCCTCGACATCAGGCTGTAAAAGTCGCCCATGTCATCGTCCAAACGCAGCATATGGCGAACTTCGCTCACGACGCGTTTCGAGGCCGCCTGACTCAGCCGGCGAGACGCCTTTATGTTTAGTGAGCGCTTTTGTGCGCTGATGGCCACGGTGACTGGCGCACTCAGATCGAGGGTACGGAATAGCACCCATTTGTCTCGATCAATGCGAAACGGAAGCAGCTCACACCAACCGTGACTAATGACAGTGCGCTTGAAACTGAACTCAAGCGGAGTGGCAATAACAATTTCCATTACTTGCTTAGGGCAGAACCGCTCGCAAAAGCGAGCGGACGCCCAGGTTCAAACAGGAATTGGATTCTTACCTAAAAATTGCAACCGATTATGTGAGCGATCACAAGATAATCGCAAACGACGAACGATACGAGTGTGCTTAACGCGGCGCTTGTATGTTTCGGCTACAGTCAAGCTGATTCTTGACACGCCTGTCGCTTGAGCCTAGACTAAGTGCCACTTGAAAACAGAATATGGAAGGCTGTACTCGCGCCTCCCTAATACTCGGGAGATAATGCGAGCGTAGAGTCCGACACTGTGACTCTCTACAGTATTAAGGTGAACGTAAGCACCGCTTCCGAACGATAATTTGAAATTGGAGCTTTCCGGTTTCAGCCCCATCAGGCCATTCAAACAACCCGATGGGGCATTGTCGTGTCTGGGGGGTTCTAATCTCAGCGTCGGAGTCCGGGCGCCTCGCAATCGCGAATACTGGGAGCGCGGGCGTCTCGCCCGCAATGAGCGCCGCAGGCGCGAACAAGAACCGCATCCCAAGGCTCTTGTTACCATTTGTTAGGGTTATGAACCTACTTACAGGCTTCACGGTGATGGCTCGCGCTTCGCGCTCATTGCGGGCGGGACGCCCGCGCTCCCAGTATTCGCGTTGCGTTTGATCTCGGTGGGTTTAGCTGACGACGCCCCTCGATTCGCGCTTCGCGCTCAGTATTGGGCGAGTCTATTACCGGACGTGGATAGGGTTTGAAATGATCCAGGGCTGCTTGCCGATCGGTGAAGGAAGTTGTGAGAGATAGGCCTCAACCCGGTAGATGCCACGCTCTTTTGCGGTGAATTCCAACATATTGGCGCCATCCTGCTCACTCGCCACAACGCCATTATGAAACAGCAAAATTCGCCCTTTGGCGGGCGTTTTTACGATTAGCCGCACCCCTGTGGCCAGGGGAATCTCGTCCCCCTGAATCTTGTTTTCCGCGCCGTTGCTAGCCAGGAACCTGAACCCAGTGCTATCGGCAAACAGGTCAAACCCGATGAAGCAGTGCCCTTCCCTGAGTGCCTGCAAAAGAGTTTCAGAACTAAGGGGCTGACCACGCGGGACGAGCGCGTGCGCTCTTACGAGCTTGAAGGTTCTTTCATACGGATCGAGCGGGCCTCCCAATAGAGTTCTGCCCGAAGCATCGTTGAGGCTGAAACCCACGTTTGCGTGAGCATCGTTTCCGGCTATGGCCGCGATGCGCCGGCCTGTGCCGGCCATCCGCTCATCCCATTTTCGCAAGGCCGCTTCCGGGCGGGCATAGAAGTTGGCGAAGAGCAGATCCGGATAACCGCGGTACGACCACAGACCGTCGAAGAACATCAGCCACGGGTTGATGTCCTGAACATTTGTGTAGAGGTTGTAAACTTCAATTCCATCATAGTGCGCGTCCCAAGTCTCAAAGTCCGCCGGATAGGCCACGAATGATAAGGCCCCTCTTTCCTTCTCCTTTGCCAGAAGCTGCGCAGTCGAGACACCTGCGTAACTACTCGCTTCGTCTCCAGGAAAAATCAGAAGACGATCTTCGTTGAGAGTGCTCACTTCGTTCCCGTTGAGAAACAGGACTCCACCATGTGTGCCCTTCAAACCCAGCGCCGCGGTATTGAAGTTTGCGGAGGCATGCTCCGTCATGCCCACGAAGTCGAGTTGATTGGCTCGGGCCGCCGCGATGATCTCTTCAAAGTTTCCCTGGCTGTGTCCGCCGAGAGACGAGTGGACGTGCATGACGCCTTTGTACTCCGCATAGCCCGATTCGTCCGCGGGCACTTGCCGGCCCATGTTTACTTGTTGAATGGCCGCATTAAGTTGTCTGAGCTGGAAACGGCGGTAGATGAAGGGAGCTTGTGATAGCAGAACGACGGCCAGTATGACTAAAAAGATTTTGGTCGATCTAGTCATCATCGAACACTAAGACTCGAAATCAACGGAGGCAACATGTTCACTGATGCTCTTGCCGAGGGCGGCAACCCGGATGTGTTCGGGGTTGACGGTGTAGGCTTCGAGGCCGGCACGATCCTGGAAAGTGGCGACGAGACCGGTGTCATATGAGCGAGGCAGCGACAAAACATCGAAGCCCACTGCCAGCGACTCAATTTCGGGAATCAGAACCTTAAGGCCTCGCAGGAGGGCGACGTGTTGTTCCCTTACCTCCTGCTCAATGTCTTGCCGGTACTTCCAAATGACGACGTGAGTAAGCATTACAAAAATCTTTTTGCGCCGGGCTCAACTTCTGTCCTCGCACCACTGCCGGGTTACACCGTGCCGGAAGTCGAATAGCCTTTGCAGTCGCCGCTCAATCACTAGCGGTGCAATCAGCCGACCAAGAAATCCCAGCGGGGGTTCATAGTGTATTTCGTCTCGCAGAATTGCTCCGTGAGAGTCTGGTTTGATGATATGGCGGTGACGCCAACTGCGAAACGGCCCTTTCACTTGCATGTCTTCAAAGGAGTGTGGTGGATCATAAGCCGTGTGTCGAGCAATCCACTTCACCGCAAACGGGCCAAAGATTGTCGTCTCCACTATTGCTTCCGAGCCTACGTCCGAAATTTCTGCCGCCTTGATCACACGCGCGCTTTCCCACGGCGGAAGGAGTAAAGCTAATGCATTCGGTTGTTCGTGAAATTCAAAGACGCGTTCCGGACTGGCCTTGATCACACTTTCTTTAACAAAGAGCATGGCTCTTGAAACGTTGCAACGCTATTTTGGGGCAGGCGTAGCACTCGGTTTCGGAGCAGGCGTCGGTGGAGGCTTTGGTTCCTCAATGGCCAGGCTAGTTCTTAAAGTGTCCCAGGCAGGAAGCGCCCTCTTAACTGCTCTATCCGGTCCGAAAAGAGTGAGCACCACGAGCTTCTGTCCCACTACGCCCCAGAAGATCTGAGCTGCACCGGGGTCCCCGTCGAGCGTAGCGCTAATTTTCACTCCATCCGACTTGACGGTGCTGATGTCCGTGGTGGCCGGTGAGCTCTGTGGGTTCGCCCCCATCTGCACAAAACTCTTGGTGGTGGCGGCGATATAGGGATCAACCAAAACCTTGCGTGCTTCCGCCACGCGCGCAGGAGTGTTTACGGGCGTGCGAAACACAAACACGCGAATTTGCGCATCGCTATCGTTGCGTCCCAGGTTGAGCTGGAGAGCATCGGCATTGCTCGAGTCCTGCACAGTCCAGCCGTTTGGATAGCTGAAGCTTAACCCGTCTTTTGCGAATTGCTTCGCATCTGGCGCGGGGGTTTGGCCCGTAGCAGCTAACAAGCCCACTAACAATAGAACGGTAGCAACAAAGTAGTTATGGAATGATTTCATAGTTCCTCCGAAGACATAGGCTTGCAGTCGTCGATAACCAACAGTGAGCAGCGCTTTCAGGGCCGGGCGGCCAGTAACTTTAACTGTTCATTCAGTAATTCCCAAACCTGGCGCACCTGTTTTTCGGTCGTGCGAATATTGCCGATTGAGAGTCGCAGCGTAATCTTGTCGTCCAGCTTCGTGTGAGATAACAGCGCTTTGCCGGTCGCGTTTACGCCGTGCATGATTGCTTCATTTAATACGTTGAGGCGCGCGTTGTCAGAGTCTGGATCGCGCGCGTCAATCGGCGGACATGCTCTGAAGCAAACCAGCGCGAGCGGCGTTGGCGCCATCAACTCCCAATTAGAAGACTCCTTGACCCACGAGGCAAACAACTGCGCCAGCCGGCAGTGTTCGCGAATTCGAGCGGCCAGCCCTTCCTGCCCGAAATAACGAATGATCATCCAGAGCTTCAGCGCCCGGAACCGACGGCCTAGCTGGACACCATAATCCGAACCACTGCGCACTTGCTCTTGCTCAGGTGTGCGAAGGTATTCCGGAACCAAGGCGAAAGCGCGCCGCAAGAGATCGAGATGGCGGCAATACAATACCGAAAGATCAAAAGGCGTGAACAACCATTTATGCGGATTCACCGCAATCGAATCAGCCCGTTCGCATCCGGCGAGTATGTAGCTAAGCTCAGGGACCACCGCAGCCGACCCCGCGTATGCTGCGTCTACGTGAAGCCACATCGCATGCTGCTCGCAGATGCTAGCAATCTCGGGTACGGGATCAATGCTTGACGTCGAGGTCGTCCCCACCGTCGCTACCACACAGAACGGTACGTAACCATTCTCCTTGTCCTCTTGAATCGCCGCCGCCAGCGCCTGGGTATTCATTCTGAATTCTGAGTCGGTTGGAATTTTTCTCAACCCACGCCGGCCGAGCCCGAGCGTTATCACGCCCTTCTCGATCGACGAATGCGCTTGCTCGGAAACGTAGATCCGCAGCAGCGGAAGATCAGTGCGCCCACTCATCCCTTCTTCGCGAATGCGCAGCGCCACGCCTTCACGCGCGGCAGCGATAGCATGCATGCTTGAGACCGATGCGGTGTCGTAAATAATCCCGGTCATGCCGCGGTCGAGACCCAACATTTGTCGCAGCCAGTCAAGGGTTACTTCTTCCAACTCGGTAGAGGCCGGCGACGTGCGCCAGAGCATTGCTTTGTTGTCGAATGCCGCACTCAGGAGCTCGCCAAAGATCCCTGGTGCGGAAGTCGAGGTAGCGAAGTAAGCGAAAAATGATGGATGGCACCAATGCGTCAGGGCCGGAACGATTAGCCGATCAACGTCGGCAATAATGTTTTCCATCGGCTCGCCTTTTTTCGGCGGAGACGTTGGAAGTTTTGCTTTCAGTTCCCCGGGCTCAATCTGCGCGAGCACAGGCAGGTCTTCCACCTGTTCGAGATAGTCTGCCACCCAGTCAATTAGTTGATAACCGAATTTCCGGAACTCTTCCTTCGGCATGTCGCCGAGTGTGGGAGGCATCTTCTGTCTGAGCTCGGTCATGGGCGGAGTCTAGTTTAGGCGTCGGTTAATTTCCATAGTTTTCAAACTTGCAGACTGGACCCGCAATAGTCGAAACAGTCTGGAATCTTCGCTCCGGAGGAGCGAGATATTTATAGCACCACTAGCTTAGAGCGAATGTTTCGCTCCGTTAGGAGCGAAACGTAGATGTCAGAAGTCAGGCTTTCCCTGGATGTCGCGCTCCTACGGAGCGCTAAATTCATGTTGGCACAATCAGGCTATAAACATCTCGCCCCTCCGGGGCGAAGTTGAGGCAGCCGCTCGGGTGGCACTTCTTGGTTGAACTCACTAAATTCAAAGCTCCGCCCGCCCAGTTAAAGATTGCGTAATAATCGGTCTCGAAGCTATTATTCAGCCTCGATTTTAAGCATTCAACAAAACTAACCCCCTGAAGTCGTGCCGAAGACGACTTGGCGCTCCGGATTCATGTTCGCATCGCGACCCTAAATCAATAACTGTGAGGACGATATGAAACGACTTGTGCTCGCGCTCGGATTGATTGCCACCTTTTTGTTTTCCTTTGCCTGCGAACGACGCGGCGGGCCGGGCGCCGGGGGCGACACCGGCGAGATTGTCGTCGGGTATTACGGCGACCTCAGCGGGCGCACCTCTAATTTTGGCCAGTCGACAAAAAATGGCGTCGAAATGGCTGCCGACGAGATTAACAAGGCCGGCGGCATAAACGGCCGCATGATCAAGATCCTTTCGGAGGATGACGAAGGCCGCCCTGAGAAAGCAGCCACCGTGGTTACCAAATTGGTCGATCAGGATCGTGTGATCGCATTGCTCGGCGAAGTCGCTTCTGGTAACAGCCTGGCAGCAGCGCCAAAGGCACAGTCTTCAAAGGTGCCAATGATTTCACCTTCGTCGACGAATCCTGCGGTAACTGCGGTCGGCGACTACATATTCCGCGTTTGCTTTATCGATCCGTTCCAGGGCGATGTGATGGCGAAGTTTGCAGCCAACACGCTTAAGGCCAAAACCGCGGCCATCATGCTCGACTTCAATTCTCCCTACAGTCGCGGCCTGACCGAATTTTTTGAAGCCAGTTTCACTAAGCTCGGCGGACGCATTGTTAATAAGCAGGCTTACACGCAGGGCGACCGTGACTACAAGGGACAACTCACGGCGATCCGCTCAGCCAATCCTGACGTGATTTACGTGCCCGGGTACTATGGAGAAGTCGGCGTGATCTCAAAGCAAGCGAAGCAGCTCGACATCAAGGCCCCGATGTTGGGTGGCGACGGATGGGATTCAACGCAGTTGTGGGATCTGGGTGGCGACTCGTTGAACGGCAGCTTCATTTCCAACCATTACTCCGTTGACGATCCGTCTCCCGCAATCCAGAAGTTCGTTTCCGACTACCGCGCGCGTTATGGCAACGTCCCTGATGCACTAGCCGCGCTCGGTTACGATGCAATGCAGGTTTTGGCTGATGCGATCCGGCGCGCCGGCACCACGCAGGAGCCTCAATTGCGCGACGCTATCGCCGCCACCAAAGGCTTCACCGGAGTAACCGGCAATATCACGATCGATGCGCAACGCAACGCCGTCAAACCGGCGGTGGTACTGAAACTCGAGAACAAGAAGTACGTGTATCAGGAGACGATTTATCCTGAGGGTATGACCGCGCCGACCAGCGCGTCGCCCGCCGCAAGCGTGCCGGCGTCAGCGCCTGCTGCCACGGGTTCACCCGCGGCAGCAACTAGCCCGGCCGCAAGTAAACCGGCGGCCACGGCGACTCCTCACTAACCCGTCAAACAATTAGCCATGGATACTTTCGTTCAGCAACTTATAAACGGTCTGACGATCGGGGCAATTTATGCCCTCATAGCGTTGGGCTACACCATGGTTTACGGAATCCTGCGCCTGATCAATTTCGCGCATGGTGACATTTACATGGTCGGCGCTTTCGTCGGTTACTTCATGGCGTTCCAACTTGGCTTTGCTGCCGGTCCGTCGCTGGTAGGGCTTACCGTGGTGCTGGTAGGTTCTATGATTGCCGCGGCATTGGTGGGCATGGCTATCGAGCGCTTTGCGTATCGTCCGATCAGGAAGTACGCACGCATGACGACGCTGATTACTGCCATCGGAGTTTCACTGCTGATCGAGAATTTGTTTGTCGCCCGTTTGGGCGCGGCCCCGCGCGCTTTCCCGCAGCTGCTTAGCGAGCAAAGTTATTCCCTATTTGGAAACGCGGCTATTTCTAAGTCCCAGATTCTAATCTTCGCGGTTTCAGTGGCCTTGATGATCCTGCTGCAGTGGATCATCTTCAAGACTAAGGTGGGAACGGCGATGCGCGCAGTTTCATTCAATCTCAATTCGGCCAAGTTGATGGGAATCAACACTGACGTGATTATCTCGTTCACGTTTGCACTGGGCTCTGCTTTGGCCGCGGCCGCCGGAGTGTTGACGGCCCAATACAATCCGCAGATCGATCCCTTGATGGGAATTATGACTGGCCTAAAAGCCTTCGTCGCCGCAGTGCTTGGTGGAATTGGAAATATTCCCGGGGCCGTGCTGGGCGGGCTACTAATCGGCATTGCCGAGACGTTTGTCGTGGGCTATGGACAGAATGTAGGTGTTCCCACAACGTTTCGCGATGCGGTCGCTTTTGCCATTCTAATTTTAGTGCTTCTATTTCGGCCTACAGGCCTGCTGGGTTCGACGGTCCAGGAGAAAGTCTAAGCAAGTCATGAGTGTTGAGTCGTGAGTGATGAGTGATGAGTGTTGAGTGTTGAGTGATGAGTGTTGAGTGATGAGTGATGAGTGTTGAGTGATGAGTGATGAGTGATGAGTGATGAGTGTTGAGTGTTGAGTGATGAGTGTTGAGTTAAAGCGCCAACTCTTTGACTCATCACTCATCACTCATAACTCATGACTCATCACTCATCACTCATAACTCATGACTCATCACTCATTACTTAATTAAAAGATGCGAACACTAGCCAAACGCCTCCTGGCTGCGGGTCTCATCGTCCTGCTACTGATAGCCCTCAACGCGTACATGAGCGACCAGGGTCTGTTTGGTTTCGGCGTGCCGCCTTACCATGCGCGCGTGATCATGCTGGCTGGCATTAACGTTATCCTGGCAGTCTCGCTGAATCTCATCACCGGCTTCACCGGGCAATTCTCTATCGGACACGCCGGCTTCATGGCCGTAGGCGCTTACACTTCGGGTTATCTAACCGTCTATCACGCACTGGCCTGGGAACGTTCGTTGGCAGCGGTGGTGGGCGATGGCGTCGCACACGTTTTGATCTTCTTGCTGGCGATTCTGGTTGGCGGGTTGGTAGCGGCGCTCGCAGGTTTACTTGTCGGCATCCCTTCGCTTCGCCTGCGCGGCGACTATCTGGCAATCGTGACTCTCGGCTTCGCAGAAATTATACGCGTCGTGATTCTTAACATCGACAAGGTTGGCGGTGCGACTGGTTTTAGCGTTCCCGGTTACACAAACTTTCTTTGGGTGGGGGCTTTTGCGGTGCTCACCATCGCGGTCGTTTATAACATCGTGCACTCCGACATTGGGCGCGCGCTTATTTCGATCCGCGAAGACGAACTGGCTGCCGAAGCCATGGGCATCAACACCACGCGTTACAAGGTGCTGGCTTTCGTTATCAGTTCAGCACTCGCAGGCATGGGCGGTGTCCTGTTTGGTCACTACACTTCATTTCTGAGCACAAACGACTTTCAATTCATCCGTTCGTTTGAAATTATCATCATGATTGTGTTGGGTGGGATGGGGTCGCTTACCGGCGCGGTGTTGGGCGCCATCGTGATTACGATCATGCCTGAGCTGCTGCGCCAACTTCCGGGCGATTTCTCCAACTATCGTCTGGTCGTCTATTCGGCCTTGCTGATCATAATCATGCTGACCCGTCCCCAGGGAATTCTCGGCACGCGCGAGTTTGGTCTTTCCTGGCTTAAACGCGCGCGTCGCCGGCCTGAAGGCAGCCAACCCGTGGGCAGCGCCGGAGTTCCTATAGCCGAGCAACGGCCGCCGTCTGCAAACGACAAATCGAAGGAAACTGGGAACGAATGAATCCCGAGAACGACGCCGTCAGGGCGACTAAAGAAGATTCCATCATTACTGAAGCCGCGCGCGTCATTGGCCGGCACCAGGGCCGCCAGCTCGACGAGGACGCGCCGCTGAAAACAATTAAGTGCACCATTCAGTTTGGCGGGTTGATAGCAGTCAACGCCCTGGATATGACGGTGCAGCGCGGCGAAATCTACGGACTCATCGGACCTAATGGCGCCGGGAAAACCACCGTCTTCAACCTGCTCACCGGAGTTTACAAACCGACATCCGGGGAAATCTATTTTCATGGCAAGCGTATCGATGGGCTGAGGTCATATGAAATCTCGCGGCGAGGCGTCTCGCGAACGTTTCAAAACATACGATTGTTCCCGAGCATGTCGGTTTTGGAAAACGTGATGACTGCCTGTCATCGTCACGCGAGACAGAACCTGATCGACGCAGTGCTGCGCCTGCCGCGATTTGAACGTGACGAACGTGAACATCGTGAGTTTGCGATGGAGCTACTGGAGATTTTTGACCTTGCGCGAGTTAAAGACGAAGGCGGCACAAGTTTGCCGTATGGCAGCCAGCGGCGACTGGAAATTGTTCGTGCTCTGGCGACGCGCCCACACCTTTTGTTGCTCGACGAGCCGGCGGCGGGAATGAATCCTTCAGAGCAGGAAGACCTGATGCGATTGATTCAAAAGATCCGTGATCGTTTCTCGCTAACCATTCTGCTGGTCGAACACAATATGAAGGTCGTGATGGGTGTATGCGAGCGCATACAGGTGCTGGACTACGGCAAGTCGATTGCTTTGGGCGTTCCGGATGAAATCAAGAACGATCCCAAGGTGATTGAAGCGTATTTGGGAGATTGAGTCCGTTGGGAGATTTGAAATTGAATGCCGTACATGATTTAAGATTTTCCATTTATCATTTTTCATATGTCATTTGTCATTGTCAGAAAACGAACGATGAACTGCACCAACTACTGACTACTGTCTCCTGACTACCGTCTACTGATTCTATGCTTAAGTTAGAAAACGTTTCAGTTAACTACGGCGCCATCGAAGCGCTCACGGGCATTTCCATGCACGTCGAGAAAGGCGAAGTAGTGACACTGATCGGGGCAAACGGCGCCGGCAAGACCACTACGCTACGCACGATCACTGGTTTGCTCCAGCCGCGTGCAGGAAGCATAAATTTCGAAGGCGAAGAAATTGGCGGACGGCCCACTCATCGTCTGGTTGCTCGCGGCATCTCCATGTCGCCGGAAGGGCGGGGCGTTTTTGCCAATCTCTCAGTGCGCGAAAACCTGCAGATGGGCGCGTATTTAAGGAAGGACAAAAAGGAAATTGCCAGCGACATGGAGCGCGCGTTTCGCATGTTTCCACGGCTTAAAGAGCGCGAAGCGCAAAAGGCCGGCACGCTTTCCGGTGGCGAACAACAAATGCTCGCTATCGGGCGCGCCTTGATGTCGCGACCAAGCTTGCTGTTGCTCGATGAACCGTCGCTGGGACTGGCGCCCCTCGTGGTGCACACAATCTTTGAGTCGATCGATGAAATTAGCAATGAAGGGACGACCATCCTGCTGGTCGAACAGAATGCGCACGCCGCGCTCAAACACTCGGACCGCGCCTATGTCTTGGAGACCGGCCGGATTGTGATGGAAGGCCCGTCGTCCGAGTTAGCAGCCGACCCCAGGATCAAGGAAGCCTACCTTGGCGAGTAGCGTGTTTGTCTTCGCTCAAATCCCCCGCCTGATTTCCCAAAAGGCCCAACGACTACAAAAAACCAGACCAGGAATTCGAACTGTTTTTCTGGCTGTGTTGCTGTTCGCTCTCCCGTTAGCCTGCAGACAAAACACGGCTGAGGATCGCTCCACCATCAAGATTGGATTTTTTGGCGACCTGTCGGGGCCGACCTTTAACTATGGACAGTCGGCACTAAACGGCGCCTTGATGGCGGCGGATGAAATCAATCAGAAGGGCGGCATCAAAGGCCAGCGAATCGACATCGTCATCGAAGACGACAAAGGCAGCCCCGAGGCCTCGGCTCAGATTACCGGCAAACTCATTCACACCTACAAAGTGGTTTCCATCATCGGCGCGGGCGCCTCCGGCAACAGTCTCGCTGCAGCGCCGAACGCGCAATCGGCGAGGGTTCCTTTAATCTCCCCATCGTCCACGAATCCGGCTGTTACTCAAGCCGGCGATTTTATTTTTCGCGCTTGTTTTATTGACGCTTTTCAGGGCGAAGTGATGGCGCGATTTGCCGCGAACACTTTGAAAGCTAAGAAGGCGGCTATCATGGTCGACTTCAATTCGCCCTACAGCCGCGGCCTGACAGAGTTTTTTGAATTGAGTTTTGCAAAGCTCGATGGACAAATCGCACTCAAGCAATCGTATTCGCAGGGTGACGCGGACTATCGTGGACAGTTGAGCGTAATTAAGGCCGCCAATCCGGACGTGATTTATGTTCCGGGTTATTACGGTGATGTGGCGCTGATAGCGAGGCAGGCAAGGCAACTGGGTTTGACTCAGCCGTTGCTGGGTGCGGATGGTTGGGACGCGCCCGAGCTCTGGGAACTGGGCCGCGACGCTTTGAATGGATGTTACATATCCAACCACTATTCCGCAGACGACCCGGATCAAAACATCCAGGAATTTGTTCGTCAATACCGGCTGCGTTATGGGAATCTGCTGCCAGATGCGCACGCCGCGCTGGCTTACGACGCGCTTAGGTTCCTGGCAAACGCGATCGAAAAAGCGGGCAGCACCGACAGCGTAAAGCTGCGTGATGCCCTCGCGGAAACAAAAAACTTTCGCGGGGTGACCGGAATAATTAGTATGGACAGCGGGCGCAATGCAGTGAAGCCGGCGGTGATCCTAAAACTTCAGGACGGCGCTTACATCTACCAGGAAACGATTGAACCTGCGCCACCTTCTGGCCCAACGCCGAGCAGTTCCCCGCAGGGATCACCTTCCAACTGACAGGAACCAGTCCAGTTCCCAGGCGTGATTCACTCGGAAGTGCAACGCTAAACGGTTTTCGCTCCAATAGGAGCGACACGTCTATAGCCCCCGGGCCAACTCGAAACCCTTTCGCTCCGTTGGAGCGAAACGTTGCACTTCGAACTTGAATGAGTAGTATTGTTCTTCAGCTTGAGTGCCGATCGCGCGCCGCAGCTGAAGGCCAGCGTTCGGTTGCTAATCTATTCTCACAGTCAGGTATGCAGATATGCTCCACGAATGGTGTGACAAGTGTAATGGCAGAGGATCCGCCGACTGTTCTTGCGCCTGCGCTATCTGCGCAGGAAATGGCAATGTACAAATGACCTGCCAAATATGCGGCGGCGGAGGTCGTATCAATTGCTTACTCTGCTCTGGTTCAGGTCGAATCCTGGTTACTAAGAGTTGGTTGTTTGGTGAGAAGTACGGCACTTGCTCCCGTTGTAGTGGGTCGAGACAACTTGAGTGCAGGGAATGCAAGAACGGCAGGGTGGACACATCGTGCTCTCCTTGCCACGGCTCGGGTGGGAAAACTGAGTGTCCGAAATGCGGTGGGTCGAAAAAAATCCACTGCGCGTCGTGCGGTGGAAAGGGCCGAGTTCGTCCGCAGTGGTCCAAACAACGGATACATGAAGAAATCGCTGAGCGGAAAGATCAAATTAGGGAGAACAACGCAATCATACGAGAACAGGAGGAGGCCGGCATGGACTATCCCGGCGAGTACCAATACAAGGGCATCGAGTATCTTCAAGAGGAAATTCGAGAGCTGAAGTCTTGGTTGTAATTCCCGCAACTCTGCCTCCAACGACGCAACCAATGAATATTTCCGCGTATTTAAGGATGGAGTTGTCCTCTTAGGGGCTATTTAAGCTTCGCCGGCAGAGGAGTGACGCGGTCTTTACCTCCTTTACCGGAGCGAACCCAAACTTGCGCTTCAGGACATCTCGATATAGAAAAAGCAGAGCTGCGAGTGCTACGTTTTGGGTGGAGGCCGCGACATTTCTCTCGACCGCTAGATGAGAGAGGTAATCCCTGATATGTGTTTCCCCCATTTCGTCAGGGTGCTTCTTTTTATGGAAAAGAATAAAGCGTTTGATCTGCTGCACGTATGCCTGTTCGGTTCTTAGGCTCAAGTGTCGCAGACGTGCAGTAGTTCTGACCTGATCCAACAATCTGGGAGCAGACATGGGGATTCGTCCTGTTGGGTTTGCGGTTCGGAGGGTGAGTTGCTCGATAAGGTTACGATTGCGGTATTATCAAGCAAATGGAAGATAATACCGCCCAGGCGTTATTATCAAGCTCTAAACGCATAATATATAGTTCGATGCCTTCCCTGCCTTTGCAAAGCAACGTATATTCTGGGCCATGAGTTTTACCTTCGAGTGGGACGATGCCAAAGCCTCAGAAAACCTGACGAAGCACGGCGTTTCCTTTCCTGAAGTCTCAACCGTCTTTGCCGACCCACTAGCTCGAACCATCCCCGATCCTTTACATTCTGATGAGGAAGGAAGGTTTGTAATTTTGGGCCAGTCAGGTTTGCAGCACAGTTTGGTTGTTGTGCATACCTATCGCGGAGATATCATCAGAATCATAAGCGCTCGGCCAGCAACGCCGCGAGAAAGGAAAGATTATGAGCGAGGAAAAGAATAGCGAAATTGAGATGTTGGACGAGTATGATTTCAGCCAGGGGGTAATAGGCAAATACGCAAAGCAGTATGCTGAAGGCACCAACATAGTAGTGCTGGATGCTGATGTGGCGAAAGTGTTTCCTGATTCCGCCGCGGTAAATCAAGCTCTGCGTCAAATAATCGAGCAACGTTCTCGTTAGTCCAATCGCGGCATCGAACAAAGCCTTGCAGCTGACGGCGCGATAGCGTGTTTCTCAAGTAATCTTATTCAGCTCAGCTTGGATGCTGATCGCGCGCCGCAGCTGAAGGCCAGCGTTAGGCGGCATCAGTCTTCCAGCGAATGTTCGCAATCGCGAGCGCTCCTGATGTGGACACGACTTACGGCCGGATGAATCTCCGAGGGGAGGCTTACATGTCATTGTACAGGGTCGTGGCCGTTATCATTACCCTTCTCTCCTTACCCTACGAATGTCCTTCACGAGCCCAAGCTCGCCCTCCGCGGCGGTCCGCCTCGAAGGCGACGGATGCGAGTGCCACTAGACGGATCGACGCGATTACTGACAATGCGCTCAAAGCCGTGCCCGTCGCCGGGATGTCGGTGACTATCTTACGCGGCTCGAAAACTATAATGGCCAAAGGCTACGGCCTCGCGGACGTGACGCGCGGGGTGGCCGCCACGGCGGAGACGCCGTACCGCGTCGGATCAGTCACTAAATTGATTACCGCGGTGGCTGTGCTGAAGCTGGTCGAGCGGGGGCGGCTCCGGCTCGACGACACACTGGACCGCTTTTTCCCCCACTACCACGCAGGCAGGGGGATGACCGTCCGACAGTTGCTGAATCACACATCCGCCATCCCTGACTACGAGCGCGACGCGGTCGGACGCTGGATAGCGCGCCGGCTGCCGATCACTAAAGAATACATCTGGAGTGTCGTCGGCAGTGGGCAGCTCACCGGCGTACCCGGCGAGAGCTGGGAGTACACGAGTTCAAGCTTCTACCTGCTCGGACTCATCATCGAGAAGGTGAGCGGCGAGCCGTACGCGGTATTCGTGGGGCGCGAGGTGCTCAAACCCCACGGCCTCAAGGCGACCTTTATGTGTTCGGGGCAGCCGCCTGCGAGGGGCCATGCCCTCGATTACATAGCCGAGGGCGGCAAGCTCGTACCAGACCCGGTGTGGGAACTCCCCGGTATCTTCTCCGACGGGGGGATGTGCTCGACTGCGCCCGACCTGGCTTTTCTCGTCCGTGCCTTGACCGCCTCACGAATCATAAGCCGCAACTCTCTCGAAAACATGTTGCGCCCCACAGTGCTACCGAGCGGGGTGCGGGCGGATTACGGGTTGGGCGTGCGACTCGGCTCGCTCGACGGCCGCCGGAAGTGGGGCCACACGGGGGGCGGCGCGAAGAGTAACCGTTCCGCCGTGGCGCACTACCCGGATGAGGGCGTGACAGTCGTGGTTCTAATGAATACCGAGAGAGAGGACACGCCTGTTTCCGCGATGGATGTGGAGGCGCAGATAGCACGCGTTGTGCTGGGGCTCTCGCCCATCGCCGTGAAGGATATCACCCCGCCCGAATCGGCAACTGCTTATGTCGGCACTTACGAACAGAGGGGAAGGCGGTGGCGGGTCTTCCTCGAAGGCGGTGGTCTGAGGCTAGCGCGGGTCGGCTCAGAGGCGTCGCCGACGACCATGCTGTATCAGGGTAACAGTGAGGTGGTGCCCGACCCCAAATATCCGGCTTACCGCTTCGTATTCCAGATGCTTGGCGGTCGCGCTGTCGCGTTCTCAAGTTACGACAGCGGATGGTTCGCCGGGGTCAGGAAGAAGGTCGAGTAAATCGCCGCGGACTACATACAGGACTTCTGGAAAGGGGAAGAGGTGGTAGTCCATATCTAAGCCGCCGCCTAACCACGGCATGCAGCGGACGCGCAATTAGCGTTCTTCTCATGCAAGACTTGCTGCTGACGGCGGTTCGTGCGCGCCGCTGATGCCCGGCGTTAGATGGCTGCGCGTAGCGAAGGCCGAAGGAAGCGGAACTATTCATCATTCATCGAACTTCATTCGCTCTGTTTGGGATGCCTAAAAATTCGTAGTCATCAACCGTAAAGTGCATTACCCCTTGACGCTTATGGTGTGGAAGGTGCGGATAGACATTGAATTGTGTCTCGCAGGCTCCTTTTCGTGCTGCTGCCCAAAGGAGCGGATGTCAGCTTAATTCTCGCGCGTATAAAACTTTGCCCTTTGAATCTACTAAGACGTGGACTGAAACCGTGCCATTAACTCTCGCGGCTTTCGCTATTGGTGGGAATGGAATTACAGGGCGGCATCTGATTACAGGGCAGTCGTTGTGGCAAATGGGAAGGATGCTTCTGAGTGGATGCTCTTTGAAGAATGTGGCGACGATCTTCGAGTGCTCCTTATTACAGGCGTAGTTCTCGTACTTCACGTCGCTTTCATAAAGTCGGCTCTGCCAAGATTGTGCCGGCTTATTATCTTGAGACTGAGCGTTAGAAGGTATCTGGAGGAACACTGATAGTGGTAAACCGGCTAAAATCAAAGGGCAAGCGCATGAATTGTCTTGTGATTCACTGCGGAACCCTCCTTAAGAGTTTTTTGTTTAGACACCTCTTGGGGGAGGAAGTTCCCCGAAGCTTATAATGATGTTCGGGCAGCGAGTAGATTTATGACGAGCGACGCCATCTAACAACGGCATGCACCCGACCGCGAATAGTATTGCCTTCATCCGTTAGCTTGGATGGTTGTTCAGTTGTGTGCGCGGCGGGTGATGCCCGGCGTTGGATGCCTTTTCTTAGTGGAACGCGATGATGAGTGTTACGCGAGAAGAATTACAAAACATTTTGCTTGATTGGCAGGCGGGGGCTCTAGAACCGCGACAAGTTCTTGAGTGGGCAGAAGAGCGCTACGATTTGGAGCAGCTTAAAGACGAAACGGTCATTGAAATCCTAACCTGCCTTGATTCTCTGCACGTCAATCTCACCACGGTTGAAGATGTGCCGGTGTTCTTGCAGATGCTCCGCTTGCCGCTTGAACGAAAAGGCGAAGCCCTAGCGATGCTTGAGACGTACAGCGATAGTATCGATTTCGAAGAGAGGAAGACAAAGTACCGCGACCACTCTCTCTATGGTCTTTTCTGCAATGATTAAGACGCGCTTCGGGTGCGGCGGCATCCAACAAAGCCTTGCAGCTGACGGCGCGATAGCATGCCTCTCAAGTAATTGTTTTCCGTTTAGCTTGAAAGCTGCTCGCGCGCCGCAGCTGAACGCCAGCGTTAGGCCGCTTCATCAATTTGAGGAGAGGTAATTGAACATAGCCGCAGAAAAAGAGCGCCTTCTCCGACATGACGCCGAGTGGGCGCAGTCTGCTTCCGAGGGACGTGACGTTGAACGCATCCTCTCCTACTGGACAGAGGATGCGGTCGTCCTGCCTCCCGGGCTCCCGGCAGTCGTCGGTAAGGCCGCGTTGCGTCAGTACGTCGAGGACAGCAGGCAGATCCCCGGATTCAGGATTACTTGGGAGTCGAAGGACGTGACGCTCTCACCCGACGGGCAACTCGCCTACATGTTCAGCCGGAATGCCGTCACAGTGAACGCCCTAGACGGCACGCCGATTACAACCGATGGGCGTGCGGTGACGATTTGGCGTCGGGAATCGGATGGCGAATGGCGCTGTGCCGTCGATGTATGGAATGCCGAGCCCGCAGCCTAACAAAGCCTTGCAGCTGACGGCGCGATAGCATTCTTCTCAAGTAACCTCTTTCTTCTCGGCTTGAATGCTGATCGCGCGCCGCAGCTGAAGGCCAGCGTTAGATGCTCGCCTCTTCCCCCGGCTGAAAGTAGAATCTGATCATGAAGCTTAAAGTCATTGTTCACGAGGCAGAAGAAGGCGGCTTCTGGGCGGAAGTCCCCGCCATACCCGGCTGCGCCACCCAAGGCGAGACCTTCGAGGAACTGCTTAGGAATCTGTATGAGGCCGTCGAGGGCTGCTTGTCCGTCGATGTGTCGCCGGCGCAGGTCGCCGGGAATGACCGCGTGCTGGAGATCGCCGTATGAAGTCGGTCTCCGGCAAGGAGTTCGCCAGACTCCTTGAGCGGCATGGCTGGACGTTGCTGCGCGTGCAGGGTAGCCACCACATCTACGGGAAGGCCGGCAGTGATGTCCGGCTGTCAGTCCCCATCCACGGCAATCAGGCTCTTAAGACGGGCCTGCTCCGGCACCTGATGAAGATGGCGGGCATCGCCGAGGGTGATCTATAACCTCACGCCGCATCTAACAACGGCATGCACCCGACCCGAATCAGCATGGATGTCATCCGCAAGATTGGATGCCTCTCACATTGTGTGCGGGCGGGTGATGCCGGGCGTTCGGTGGCTAGATGATAGAAAGGACTAGACATGAAACATAAGCTTGCACTTATCGTCGCATTCTTATTGATGGGAGCCACAATTGCTTATGCTCAATCTGTTGGGGAGTCTGTTTCCAAACCATTCCACTTCTCTTCTCGCGGTACAGGTTTTGGGGTACAGGGGGAATTTGAAGGAACCTATCTCATCCATGCTGAATCCATTGAGGTCAGTCTAACTAAGGCCACAATTTATGTGGGCGAGCATTGTCCTTATCAAGGGCGACGCAGGATCAATCAGCTTAAATTCGGTCTTGCCACTGAAATAGGTCTTGACGGTAGATGGAAAATTGAAAGTGCTGGGCAATCATCAGCTTTGGGCTTGGTGATGAGTCCAAAGGAGGAATATGCGCTCTACAATTTATATTTCTTCATCCCAAAACAGAGCGGCATCGATTTAACCAAACGTTGGTTTGTGGCTGAAATTCAAACAGACCCGCTTGATCTACCCGAAGAGAAGAGTAAAAGGGGGTATGTTTACGCTTTCAGTTGCAAAGATATCTTTTCTTCCGCCTGGTAGTAAGAGGTGCGAAAGAATAAGAAGCGTGATCACTATTAACACCGCCGCCGAACAAGCGCTTGCAGCGGACCGGAATCAGCGTGCCTCTCATCGTTAACTTGAATGCTTGACTAGTTGTCGCCCGGCCGCTGAAGCGCAGCGTTAGGCCGCATCTATTCAAAGAATCGATCCCGGAACGCGGCGCAAAATTCTTTTTTAGGAGCGCATCATGAAGCTAAGACTGATTGGGATGCTATTGCTTTTGCTGCTAACCGCCGTGATTCCTGCTCCGGCCCCTCAGGCATATTCCCAGAGAAGCTCAGCACCGTTGGTCATCATACACGCCAACTTGATTGACGGGCTCTCGCCCCAGCCGATTCGCGACGCGACCGTGATCGTTCGGGACGGCAAAATAGAGAAGGTTGCGACCGGCCCCGTCGAGCTTCCCGCAGGCGCAACGGTGCTCGATTTGAAAGGGCGGTGGCTTTTGCCGGGCCTCATTGACGCACACGTCCACCTCCGTCAACTCAGCTCCGCCCGAACGGCGCTTGCCTCCGGCGTTACGACGGCGAGGTGTCTTGGCGTGGAGCGCTTCACCGATGTCGGTATCCGCGCGCTTAATCACGAGGGCATCGCCGATTTGCCGGATGTGGTCGCCGCCGGATACGGAATAACCACGCGACCGAACGAGTTGTTCCTCCTCGACTTCCCGAAGATGAATGACTTGACGCAGGGCGTTAATGGCACCGAGAGTGTGCGCCGGATGGTGCGTGCCCTGGCCGGGCGCGGCGTCAACGTGATCAAGGTCTTGCCACTGGGCGAGCCGGTCCGCCACAGTCTGACCCGCGCCGGCGGACGTTTACAGATGAAGAACTCGCGGCCATCACTGACGAGGCGCGGAAGTTCGGGATACCCGTGGCGGCGCACGCGCACGGGGACGAGGGGGCGGCGGGCGCCGTCCGCGCGGGAGTCCGCTCGATTGAGCATGGAACCTACTTAAGCGACCGCACGCTCTCGTTGATGAAAGGGGGCGGAATCTATCTCGTGCCGACTCTTAGTTTCACGACGGGCTACGCCGCGACCGGCGGCACTGAAAAAAGCCCGGTTGTCATGGCCCGGGCCCGCGCGATGGCGCCGCGCCTTCGTGAGACGGCGGCCCGCGCCTGGAAGCTCGGCGTCAGAATCGTGGCCGGCAGCGACGCGCAATATGACGACGAGCGCCGCTTGCAAGATGAGCTGGCTGAATTAGTGCAGAACGGGATGGCGCCGATGGACGCCATCAAAGCGGCGACCTCAGTTGCCGCCGAGTGTCTGATGATAGGAGAGCGTACCGGCTCGGTGAAACCGGGATTAGAGGCCGATCTCATCGCGGTTGACACCGACCCGCTGGCCGACATCAACGCGCTGCGGGATGTGCTCCTGGTCATTAATAACGGGAAGGTCGTGGTTAATCGCCTTAGCTTTTAGGTCTGAAAGCTTGACGCCAACGGCGATGCGGCCTAACAACGGCATGCACCCCGACCGCGGACAGCGGGACTTTCATCCGCAAGACTTGGCCGTAGCGCAGTTGAATGCGCGGCGGGTGATGCCGGGCGTTATCCCGCGTCCCTGATTTTGAAAATCAGTAAAGCAACGCGAGGCTTGTCACCAAGGCGCGGCGCGCGGCTATAGGTTGGGAATGTGGCTCGGTAGTTCGGATGTTGTTGTTGCCGCGTGAGCGCCGCGCTTCCTCGTTCCGGCGTGGGAAATAAAACCCGCTACGATGCGGGACGGGATAACAAAGCCTTGCAGCGGACGCGCAATCAGCTTGTTTCTCATGCAAGGCTTGTCGCTGGCAATGTTGAGCGCGCGCCGCTGAAGGCCAGTCGTTAGCGGTCAACCTCGTTGCTGGCTATAATACGAACCTATGAGCGCACTCTTTGATGAATTAGAGAAGCAAGCTCGGCTGCTTACCCCACAAGAGAAGGCTGCTCTCGCGCGCATGCTCATAGAAGAGCTAGATCCCGCAGCAGATAGTCAGGTTGAGCAACTGTGGATTGCCGAAGCTCAGCGTCGCTATGAGGCTTATCTTCACGGTGAGCTATCGTCTCTTCCTGGCGATGAGGTCATGTCTAGAGCGCGCACCCGCCTCAAATGATTGGCTATCGTTTTCTCTCTCCAGCTGAAGAAGAGATGAGCGAGGCGTCGCTGTTTTATGACGCAGCTTCCAGCGGTCTGGGAAATGACTTTCTTGATGATGTTCAGCAGGCTATTGATAGGTTGTGTGAATATCCTCAGGCTGGAAAGACGGTTGCTTCCAGTCTGAGAAGGATGCTACTGCACCGCTTTCCGTTCAGTATAATCTATTCTGTGGAGACGGATGTAATTCTCGTCGTCGCGATCGCACATCATGGCCGACGTCCAGGCTATTGGGCATCTCGCGTTGACCGCTAACAAAGCCTCGCAGCTGACGGCGCGATGGCATGCTTCTCAAGTAACCTGCTTCTGTGCGGTTGGATGCTGATCGCGCGCCGCAGCTGAAGGGCAGCGTTATGCGGCTTACCTTCGCCAAGGAATCGAGCTGAGAGTCGATATGAATGAGTGACCAAACCGAAACAGTGGAATGTGATGAGCACGGCAGAAGCTATTCCGCGTTCGTGTGTCAGCATCTTGCCAAGGGTTCAGATTTAGGCTTCTTTTGTGATACCGGTTCTGATGATCCTCGTCCGGATGCTTGGTGTGCTGAGTGTGACGCTGTGATGATGGCTGACGGTAGCTGGAACGAAAAGAATGAGAAGGTTGCCGGAATCACTCTACTCTGCGTCAATTGCTACGATAAAGCCAAAGCAAGAAATGAAAAGTAGAGCTTTCTAATTGCGGGCCGCATAACAAAGCCTTGCAGCGGACGCGCAATTAGCAGGTCTCTCATGCAAGACTTGTCGCTGGCGGCGGTTCGTGCGCGCCGCTGATGCCCAGCGTTAGATTGCTTGCCTTACTGAACCATGAGGAATGAATCTTATTACCGAATCTTCCGAACCCATGTCGGGTTGGGGGCGTTTCTCTGCTTAATGTTAGCCTTCCCGGCTGTAACATCCTTTGCAAATCCGCAATATGATGTTGAGGCCAAAGTTCAGGAAGCTGTCAATTTCATTCTTAATCGGGAAATTCCTAGAGGAATGGCGCAGCTTAAAGAATTAGGCTCTCCCGCTGTACCGTATGTTTTGGATTACATGAGCCGTGAAGCATATCGTTATCCACTTCTCAAAATACTTCTATTGCAAAATTTCGTGTCCTTAACGAGAGGCGAGGAAGCAGATGCCGCTCTGATTAAGCTTCTGTCAGACAACCAGCCAGAGTTGCGTGGATATGCGGCGTCTGAATTGGGAAAGCGTAAAGTGAAGTCTGCTATCCCTCAATTGATTTCTCTGCTCAATGATAAAGCTCATACGACCGTCATCCGACACTTGAATGATCGTAGCCCAGACGTGCTCGTTAGGGATTCAGCTATCGCAGCATTGGAGTCAATCGCCGCTATCAAGTTAGCGAAAGGCAAGAATAAGCAAAAGCAAGCTAAGGCCTGGTCAAGCTGGTGGCAAAAGCAGGAAAGAAAGATGAATCGTGGTATGAAAGGCGCAATCTGACAAAGCCTTGCAGCTGACGGCGCGATAGCACGTTTCTCAAGTAACTTCGTTCCTTCAGCTTGAATGCTGATCGCGCGCCGCAGCTGAAGGCAGTCGTTATCCGCCTCCTACCGTCGTGTGGTGCAGAATGTATGAACTCACAAACGCAGTATTTCTTCCACGTGGAGTTAAAACATCCGCATTCATCTTCGCGCAGAGTCGCACTTTTGGGGCACCAGACGCTAGCGGACCTACACCAACTCGTCTCTAGCGCATTTGAACGTTCCGAAGATCGCGATGGCGATTTTCTATTTGCTTCGAGGGGACAAGCATCAGAACGCGCGTTCACTCCCTCGAGAACGCAACTTGATGATCTAGAGCTTAACGTCGGGCAAACGTTTGAATATATCTCTGGGTCTAACCTTCGGCATGAAGTAACGGTGGAGGGGATCGATTACTAACCACCCGGCGGATAACAAAGCCTTGCAGCTGACGGCGCGGTAGCATGCTTCTCAAATAACTTCTTTCCTTCAGATTGAATGCTGATCGCGCGCCGCAGCTGAAGGCCAGCGTTATGCCTCTTGTTGTTTAGTAGCTTATGAAAGTGATGTGGTGCTGGCGTTGTAAGATGGACGTGCCGATGCTCGACGAGGAAGAGTTCGCGCTCGTGGAGAGGTTGTATTCCGAAGGCATGAGTGCCACGAAAGAATTTCGCCAAGCGCACAATCTTCCCCTTAGCGAATGCTCGATTGATGAGCGTTTTCGCCCGGTGCGTGAGGCTTACGAGCAAATGACAGGCATGGCCGAGTTGAATCATAACGCGATCATGCACCACCGCATTTCCATCTATGGCCCGCCCTGCGAACATTGTGGGAAGTCGCTGCGCACGCCCCGCGCGAGCTTCTGCGCGGCGTGCGGCCAGGTGCGTGGTTCAAGGGCGCAGGAGGCATAACAAAGCCTTGCAGCTGACGGCGCGATAGCATGTTTCTCAAGTAACCTCTTTCCTTCAGCTCGGATGCTGCTCGCGCGCCGCAGCTGAAGGCCATCGTTAGGCTGCAATGCACCTTGAACCTATGAAACTATCAGAAGTCATAAGTGAATTGCGAAAATTGAACCAGCCTGTGCCTAATGGATTACCGACTGAAGACGAGATTGCGGCGGCTGAGGCTCGGCTTGGTGTGAGCTTCCCTGAAGACTACAGGCGGTTCTTATTGAAAGCCAGCGACGTAGTTTATGGAACACATGAGCCCGCCATGGTCACGCCCAAGGCGGGTCACCGTGATTTAATCCAGATGGCTGAGGCTGCGTGGGACGAGGACGGCGTTCCGGGTAACCTATTGCCGTTCTGCTTTGATAACGGGAATTACTTTTGCGTGAATGAATCAGGCGAAGTGATTTATTGGGATCACAACGGAACGACGGATGAGAAATGGCCTAGCTTAGCCTCTTGGATTAAGCAGGTCTGGATTGGAGGCAGTTAGGTTGTGTGGTCAGATGCAGCCTAACAACGGCATGCACCCGACCGCGAATAGCATTGATTTCATCCGCAAGCCGCCGTGCTTGATGCGTTGTGTGCGCGGCGGGTGATGCCGGGCGTTAGATTGCACTCTTTGCTCAGGTTTGATTACAGGCGACGCTGCAGAGTGAAAACGGAGGTGGTTCATGAGGGAAAGGTTGTTCATATTCCTGGCATTTATTATTTGCGCCCTATCCCTTCTCCCGAACAGAGTATTTGCAGCCTCATCTCTATCGTGCCCGCACGTGGTCCAAGGGCCACCTTGCCAGGAATTTTGGCGGGCGGATGCCGTCTTTGTCGGTTTAGTAATTGAAGCCGTCGCCGTTGATGGGTCGGACACTAATCCGATGCCCACTTCACAATATCTACGTTTGACCGCACGCCTTTCCGTAGAAGAACGGTTCCGTGGCACGCACGCTGCCGAGGTTGTGTTCGAGATGAAAGATTGCCCTTACCCGTTCAAACAGGGTGAGCGCTACCTCGTATACGCGTATAAGGATCGCGAGGGTAAGCTGTATCAACGTATCGGTTCCAGTCGGACACGACCGCTCTCGGAGGCGGGAGAGGATCTGGAGTTTATCCGTGGCCTTTCCACCGCCCGACCCGGCACCACAGTCTATGGTAAGGTCACCCGGCCCACGCACAATATCAAAGAAAGCAGGTATGACTCCGAGCCCCTGATAGGCGTGAAAGTCATTCTTGAGGGTAACGATCAGGATCATGATGCCTTTACAGATGGTGAAGGGAAGTACCAATTCAGTGGCCTACCGGCAGGAGATTATCGTGTCCGAACAGAACTTCCTGACCATCTGAGCTTTAAAGAGCAGACCATTCAGGCGACGGGCCAGGGCTGTGTGCCATTTGATATTTCAGCTTTGCGCGACGGGCAAATCGCGGGACGAGTCTTAAACGTAGACGGGCAACCTCTGGCTTCCGTGCCCGTCTCGCTCGTCTCGGCGGACGCAGGCCTCGAAGAGATCCTCTTCGAAACGAAAGATCGAGGCGCATGGACCTTCAGTGTAACCAATGACCAGGGGCGTTTTGAATTCTCGCAACTTGCCCCGGGACGGTATCTGCTCATCATCAACCGGGCAGAGTTCGAGAGGACGCGCGGAAGTGAAAGAGCGCAGGCACTCCCCCGCCTTTTTTACCCCGGAGTAAACGGCATGGAACAGGCGATAGTAATTACCTTGCGCGACGGTCTAAAAGCAAAAGATTATAACTTCCGTCTGATGCCTCAACGAATGTAGGAAAGATTTCGACCGATGATCGCGCTAAACATCGATGCAATCTAACAAAGCCTTGCAGCTGACGGCCATCGTTAGCCCGCACAAGAAATGAGATTCCCTGACATTCGTCCATACCTAAAGCCATACTCGATCGTCCGGAGTCGGTCGACGACCATCAACCACGCTTTTGCGGCTTCGGTCGCGCCTTGCGACGTATATAACGACGCGCACCTGCGACAGGCCATCCGGATACTCGGCCAAGACCCTGACGCGGACTTAGTTTGCGCGTATTGCGGCAAGGAGGCAGAGACCTGGGATCATATTCACGCTACCGTCCGAGACAAGAAGTTCAGTGGCCATGGACATCGCGTTGGCAACTTACTTCCGTGCTGCAAGCCATGCAATTCCAAGAAAGGTAACAAGCCTTGGGTGGTATTCTTAGCAAGTCTGCCTATGCCAGAATCAGATCGAAGTTGTCGGATGAACCAGATCGAGTCGTATCTTGAGAAGCTCTGCGCGCCGGATCCAATTCCAGAACATCTGCCGGAGTACCAGCAGCTCCAAGCCATTCGGTCTCAGGTCATTGAATTATTCCAACAAGCTGATGAGTTGGCAGCGACTATTAGGAGGAAGTGCGGTGCGGGCTAACAAATCGTTGGACGCGAGTGGCGGAGGCGTGTTTCGCAACTTCATTCGTCCGGCGAGGCTTGAATGAAATCGCGCTGCCGCGTCAACTCCCACGTTATGCCGCTGGGGCCAATGAAGGTTCATCATTTATTGAACATTGAAGCGCACGACGGGTCCCGCCAGTTTGGCGAGTTACCGGAAACCGTTTCTTTCGACAGATTGCGAAGCCATCTTGAAACATTACTTGGTACAACAGTCACAGAGTTTCTTACCGATCACATCACCGAGGTCTGGATCGATTTCAGCTTTCGGAGCCATCACTTTACGGTCAACAATCAGTATGGCGACTATTGGTTTTTCGTCCAGGAACCGCAAGCGCCCGATGAGATCTTAGAGGCGGTCCTAACTCACTGTCGAAGCTTGCTCGGCGAAGAAAGAAAACCCGCTGCTCACGACGGCGCGGCATAACAAAGCCTTGCAGCTGACGGCGCGATAGCATGCTTCTCAAGTAATCTCTTTCCGCTCAGCTCGAATGCTGATCGCGCGCCGCAGCTGAAGTCAACATACAAAGGCCAGCGTTGGATTGCTTGTTGACTTCGACGAGGGTTGTAGTAAACACAGCTTGGGCGGGGGCAAGCCACCCTCCCTGACCTGGAGGTAAACTAAATTGAAATCGTCCCGGTCAATCTTGAGAGCCTGCCGAGTCCATGGAATCGGGTTACAACGATGAAAGTCTCAAGGTCAGGAAGGGTGGCTTGCCCCGGCCTAGTGATCTCATCGGAAGTGTTTGCTGAGTTACCTCAGGACGCAATCCAACAAGGCTTGCAGCGGACCGGAATCAGCGTGCCTCTCATCGACAACTTGCCTTAAGCGCAGTTGTCGCCCGGCTGAAGCGCAGCGTTGAAACTGCTCAAGCAGCCGCGAAGCGGCGGGATGTACATAGCCCCGGGCGTCAGCCCGGGGTCACAGCTGCACAAAGGTCCGAGCCCCAAAGGGGCGGCATGAATGCTGAATAATTGACAACATCTGTCGCCCGCTAACGCGGGCTTGGAGTTGTTGGGGAACTGATCCCAGGGTTACGCTCGCTACGCTCGCTCACCCGGGGCTAAACTCTGCCGCCGCTCCGCGGCTAGTTGATGCGGACAACCAACTTCATTCATCGTCACGCGCTGAGCGCACCGCCGAGCAGTTCCAAGCGTGGTGGTGTTCGAAACCTTCGTGGCATGGCGGAAGGAGAACAAGATGCCAGACGTGGTTCCGTTTTTGACCTATGAGGACGGCATTGCCGCCCTGGAATGGCTGGCGGAAGTGTTTGGATTCACGGAGACAGCGCGCTTCACGTCTACCGATGGGAGGCTTTCTCACGGAGAAATGTCGATTGGGGATGGACTAATCATGTTGGCCAGTCCGTCGCCGGACTATGAAGGCCCCAAGCGACATCGCGGCAACTGCGAGATTGCCGCCTCATGGTCCGCTCTGCCATGGATCATTGATGGTGTTCTCGTCTGTGTTGAGGACGTGGATGAGCACTATGCTCGGGCTAAAGCTGCAGGAGCCGTCATCTTGTCTGAACCTGAAGATGGGCCGCCAGCGCGACGATATCGAGTTGAGGATCTGGAAGGACATCGATGGATGTTCATGGCACGAAACTAGCCCGCACGCTATTCACGATCGCAACGTGAGTGGACCGCCGCTCACCCAGGGGCTAAACTCTGCCGCCGCTCCGCGGCTTGTTGATGCGGACAACCAACTTTATTCATTGCCACGCGCTAAGCGCACCGCCGAGCAAAGCCTTGCAGCGGGATAGCAAGCTTCTCAGGCAGTCTTCTGTCCGCTGGTTGAATGCTGATCGCGCGCCGCAGCTGAAGCGCAGCGTTGGGTCGCGTCATTGCAGAACCGCTTGCGGTAGCAAGCGGATGCCAGGTTCAAGTTGAGAGTAGCATCCCGTCGCTACCCCTGGTTCTGTAATCGCTCGTTGCCATCGTTGGCGCGTCCCAACAAGCGCTTGCAGCGGACAGGAATCAGCATGTCTCCCATCCGATAACTTGAATGCTTGATTAGTTGTGGCCCGGCAGCTGAAGCGCAGCGTTAGTTTGCTTCCGGAGTTTTTAGTTGAAGAAAAGCTTGGAACAGCGTATCGAGGAAGCCATCCGTGAGGAAATATCAATTGCCCCCTGTGATCCAAGATGGCCGAAGCTCTATGAGGTTGAGGCCGTGTTCCTTCGGCGCAAGCTGCCCAAATCAGTCGTCCTCAAGATCGAACATTTTGGCAGCACCGCTGTTCCTGGTTTGGCAGCCAAGCCGATAATTGACATGTTGGTGCAAGTCAGTAGCCTGGCAGAAACCCAGGACCAAATTGTGCCAACTCTCGAAGCAGAAGGTTATGACTATTTTTGGCGTACCGATGTGTCTCCTGCTTACGCTTGGTTTATCAAACGCGATTCCCAGGGGAAGCGTACGCACCACATCCATATGGTAGAGGCGGATTCGAAACTTTGGGAGCGGCTCTACTTTAGGGACTATCTCAGGGAGTTTCCTGAGGAGGCTAAACACTACGCGGCGTTGAAGAAATTCCTTGCCGAGAAACACCCATACGATAGGCTCGCGTACACGGAAGCTAAAGCTGAATATGTAGTATCGATCACGGAACGAGCCAAGCACCACTACGGAGCAACCTAACAAAGTCTTGCAGCGCACGGCGCAGTCGCACGTTTTTCAAGTAGCCTTCTTCTCTCAGCTTAGGCCGGTGTTAGACTTGCTTCCTGTGCATAGGAGCTTCGATGAAATACCTAATCACTATTACAGCCATGATCCTTGCCACCTACCCCCTGCACGGCGCTAATGCCAGGTGCTACGTCCTGACGCCGCAGGAAGCTGTCGATAGCGCGAAGGTTGTTTTTATCGGCAAGGTAGTCAGAGTGACGGATCCCACGGGGCCCGCTGAAGGAGTCCAATTCAGAGTCGTTGCTTTGGAGCGGCCGCTCAAGGTTCGCTTCGCTGTTGAGCACGTCTACCGTGGGAAAAAGGTCAGGGAAATTGAGCTAGCGACAAAGACCGGAGGTCTGGAATGGGGATATGAATTCAAAGTCGGGGAGAAGTACATCGTGTATGCGCATGACGGCGGAGCTAAGGGGCAAGCATTGATCGTCAAGGGTTGCGGACGCTCGCGACCAATTAGGGACGCCACGGAAGACCTGAAATTCCTGGACGGCCTCTCTAAAGCTAAGACTAGGAAATCCCGTTAGCGAATTCCTTGCTTCAGTTATTTGTCGGTGTGACCACACGCCAACAAAGTCTTGCAGCTGACGGCGCGACAGCAGGCTTCGGAAGTGACCTTGTTACTTCTGCTTGAATGCTGATCGCGCGCCGCAGCTGAAGGCCGCTGTTATTTAGCAATATATGAAATACCTGACTTCCCGTATTTGCCAATATGAGTTGGAGAGAGTTCTAAACAACTGAGTAAGGGGAGATTGAATAAATTATGGAATTGCTGGCTGACCCGCAAATTTGGATTGCGTTTTTAACTTTAACGCTTTTGGAACTCGTTCTCGGTATTGACAACATCGTTTTTATCTCGATTTTGGCAGGCAAATTGCCGCCCGAACAACAATCAAGAGCGCGGTATAGCGGATTGGCATTGGCACTTGGGATGCGCGTGATTCTGCTTTTTTCTTTGACGTGGGTAATTGGTTTGACCGCACCTTTATTTACCGTTTTCACACAGGAAATATCGGGACGCGATTTGGTGTTGCTCATCGGCGGTTTGTTTTTGCTGGCGAAAAGCACGCACGAAATTCACGGCTCACTCGAAGGCGAAGAAGGTCATAAGTCAGCGAAAATTTATCCTTCGTTTATCAGTGTTCTGATCCAAATTGCACTTCTCGACATAGTTTTCTCGCTCGATTCGGTGATTACGGCGGTCGGAATGGTTGATAATCTCTGGATTATGATTGCGGCGGTGGTCGTTTCCATTGTTTTTATGATGGCTTTTGCGGGCAGCATCGGCGGGTTTGTGCAAAAGCATCCGACTATCAAGATGCTTGCCTTGTCGTTCTTGATTCTAATCGGCGTAACGCTGATTGCCGAAGGTTTAGACCAGCACATCCCGAAAGGCTATATCTATTTTGCGATGGCGTTTTCAGTTCTCGTCGAAATTTTGAATCTGCGCCTTCGTAAAGTGAGAACTGAGCCGGTGCATCTGCATAGCGCTTACGACGACAAAGACGAAGCCAAAGCATTGCAGACGCAGTGACTTGTTTGCCAATAAATCTAACTGGGAGCGGCAGCTACAGATTCGAGCAAATGGTCAGCGGATTTACAGCCGTCTTACCGGTCGCCGCCGACGGTTTAGTGGATGACTACTCGGAGCTTTTTAAGCGAGTGTGGGCGGGTTAAAGTTTTCGGCGGCGGCCGCACATCTAACCTGTCATCGGGAACTTGTCTGCAGTGCAGTTGTGAGCGGGCGGGTGATGCCGGGCGCTAGGGCAAGAGTAACTTGACTACCCACCATGGGAGAACTAATGAAGAAACCACGCACTCTCTTAAATGTTTTACTTTCGTTAGCTTCCATTTTCATGTGCTTGGCGGTGGCCTCAAACGATGCCGTAGCACAATCCAAGCCAACTGTTCATCAAACCACTCTTGGAGAAGCCGGCGAAAAGACCCCAGAGGTGACGACCGAAGAAGTTCAGAAAATTCTTGTAAGCAAGAGTGAACCCTTACTTGACGTGCGCTTTGCCCAGGAATACGCCATCGCGCACATACCAGGGAGCATTAACCTGTACGAGAAAGAGATAGAGCGCATCACGCAAGCTTACCCGGACAAAGCGACTCGCATGGTGCTTTATTGCAACGGCCCGTTTTGTGGCAAGAGCAAGCGGCTCTCTGAACAGCTTGTCAAATTAGGTTACACGAACGTCAGGCGTTATCAGCTAGGTCTACCTGTTTGGCGTGCTTTAGGCAACACCGTGCAAACCGACCTGGAAGGTTTCAAGTACGTGTTTAAAGGGGACAAGACGGCAGTTTACGTTGACGCCCGCAGCCCGTCCGAGTTTACAAAGGGTAGCGCGCCTGGGGCCGTAAGTATCCAAGCAGGCGAGGCAGAGAAAGCTAATGAGGACGGCAGATTGCCTCACAAGGATAAAGGTACGCGAGTGATCGTTTTCGCTGATACTGCGGAGGAAGCTCGCAGGGTTGCAGAGGAGATTGCGCGTAAGGCGTATTGGAACAGCAGTTACTTCGGAAGCTCGTTCGCTGAACTGAAGAATGCGAAACTTTGGTAGTGCGCACTTCGACACCGCGATAACAGGGGACGCTCTAAGTGATGAGGAGATCATCACCATCGTAGAATTGGAAATGATGTGAAGCGGCCATACCAAACGCTGTGGCATAACAACTCATTCAACCCAACCGCAGTATTCTCGAATCGTTTGTGCCGGACGAAGGCGACGATTTTTTTTGAGAGGTCATGTGGGACGCCCTCATTATCATAATCCGCATCGCCGCCTTAGCTGTGGGCGTGCTGCTGCTCTATTCGCTTTTCTTGTATGAAGATCAGGAGCGCGCTTTAGATAAGCGGATCCAAAACTGGCTCTCCGACTGGTGGATTAGAATTGATGATGCGAAGGAATCCAGCCTGTCTGCACATGCCGCCTTTATGCGCGAAGTCGCCAGGCTGACAGATGCGGGATTCAATCGCCTGTTTGGGAACAGAATTATTTCTTTTCATTCCTTCGGCGTCTCGGCCTGGTACGCGCTCGCCTCCTTATTTCTAGCAATTTCATTGGAACCGTTTCTAAATCCTCAACCAGTGACTCTCGAATTGTCGGCTGTCATCGGAATAAGTCTGGCATTTGTGGTGTTTTTCATATTCCTCGGCACTCTCCCCGCATTTAGTCCACGGCCCGTATGGTTAATAACGTGGGGCGTTTTAGTGACTATTGGGGTTGCGTTCCTTTTGGTCGCCCTGGTCGGGGTTTACTTCACGGATTTTACTGAACTCGATCTTCAAGGTCAGGACCCTAAAATAGTCTTTCGGGTGACTGCGATAAGTTTCTTCTCGATGCTTATTGCAGTGATGGTTCATGTCATGACGGAAACGTTATTCATTGCAATCACACGCAGGCTTTTACGCTGGGGAGCTGGACTCGTCTCGTTCCTCAGGATTGCGAGCCTGGTAGTCTTGAATCTTGTGCTGGCCTTCCTCCTAATCAAAGCTCCGTTACTCCTTAAGGATTGGGCTTTTGAATGGCGAGTTGCACACGGCGGTGAGTATTCCTTAGTCGACCACTCAATCTTCCTCATACTTAGCGTCTTCGCGGCGTCGAATTTATTGACAGCCTTGTTCTCAATCGTCTTCATTGTGCTCGGCGGGATTATGTTGCTGCACAAGCTTTTCTGGCCGGTCCTCGACCGGCCCGTCTACGCACTACAAAAATTAGGCTTCATTCGGCGTAAGAGACTTGCTTTCACTTTGGGGATCGCATTTATTGGGTTCGCCGTAGGTAATAAGATTCCGAGTCTACTGAAGGACGTGTTAGGCAGCTTCAGCGGTTAGTCACTTAACTTTCACCAGCCTTGTGTGCTTGCGGAGGAATCAGCTGTGCGACCTCAGCCTCTAATCGCCGTCACAGATGTCGAAGCCAGTAGCCGCTGGTATCAACATGTGCTCGGCTGCACCAGCGCTCACGGCGGGTCTGAGTATGAACGACTCGAGAAAAACGGTGTGCTGGTAATGCAGCTACACCGCTTTGAAGTGGACCATCATCACGGCCCGATAGGGAACCCGGATGACAAACCTTACGGCAACGGAGTACTGCTGTGGTTTGAGGTTGACGATTTCGAGGATGCCGTCAAACGCGCGGATGAGTTGCAGGCCGACGTCATATTACCTCGACACCGTAATCCGCCCGTCGGCAGCGGCGGCCCGAACCATCGGGAGCACTGGTTACGTGATCCGGACGGATACAGTGTCGTGTTAGCCAGTCCGGACGGAACGGCCGGCGAACCTTAATCGACAAAGCGACAAGGCAGGACCTAGACGGCTTCGGATTGCGACGTGAAGTTAAACTGCTTCACCTTCAGCGCCGGCAACAGCGCCGAGCTGCCGCCCTGCCCTTCTGAGCTGCCCACGCGCTCCGGCGCGCCGATCATCTCGATGTTTCCCGGCGCCAGCAACTGCATCAGGCTCTGATTAAAGCGAAAGTTTTTGACCGGATGCTTAATCTTTCCATTTTCGACATACCACACACCGTCTCGCGTTAAACCCGTTTGCAGCGCCGTGCGCGGATCAACGCCGCGGATATACCAGAACCGTCCAATCAGCAGACCGCGATCAGTTGATTTGATCATTTCCTCGAGCGTCGCAGGCGGGCGAGAGCTCTCCATGATGCTGTTGACCGGTCCGGGAGTCGGCTGCTTCTCTTTCTGTTTGGCCCAGTAACGCGAGTAGACCAGATTCTCAAGCACACCATTGCGAACCAGGTGAATCTTCTGCGCCGGGATGCCACCCTGCGCAGCTTGCGAGCCAGGCAAGTCGCGATGCCAGGGATCGCTGTAGACGTTAATTCGTTCGTCAAAGATTTGCTGGCCCAGTTTGGTTTTTCCGCCGGGAGCAGAAAAGGGACTACGTCCCTCGTCAGCACTGCGCGCATCGAAACTAAACGCGAGATTGGAGAGCAGGTCGGCAACCGCCTGCGGCTCGAGGATCGTCGGGTAAATTCCCGGCTCTAGAGTGCGAGGCTCGCGCGACTCCAATGCCTTCCGAATAGCTTCGCGCGCCACTCGCTTGGTGTCCAAACGGGCGACGTCAAAATGGTTGCGCAAGAAGTAACCGGAGCTGCTACCGTCAGGCGTTCGCGCTGTTGTAGACAGACTCACCAAACTTGAACGGGAATAATTGAAGTTACCGTTTTTAGTCGCATTGGCATTAGCTAAGCCGCGCGCCTGGTGAAATCCTGCGCCAATCACACGCGCTTTTTCACAACTCGCGATTACGTCATTAACCACCCGGGCGCGTTCCTGAAGCGAAATGTTTGACGTGCGCTCAGCATATCCGTCGACCGGTCTGTAAGTCTGCTGCCCAAGCGTGGGCAGATACTCGCGATCAACCGGCGAGATTCGCGCCAGCGTCTCAGCTTGAGCCACGGCCGCCTGCAATGATTCATCATCAATTTCATTTGTGGTGGAGGCGCCGCGCTTCTTGTCAATCCAAACAGTAATTCCAACCTGCGTGTTCTCCCGAGATCCGCTGGTGGTGAAGGCATTGGCGGCAAAACGCAGATGAGAATAATTTTCGCTGTTCACGTTGACAGAAGCGTCGTCGGCTTTCACATAGCTGAGCAACTTCGTCGTCAGGTCTCTTGCTTGTTGTTCAGTTAAGAGCATTGGATTCTCCGGTGGCAGATTTACTTGTTTGCGTTGCCCAACGTGCCTTAGCAGATTGATCGAAGGCTGTTCGGTATACGGAACGCCGAAGGCGTTTCAGAGCTTAGCCCGGCGTAACACGCCGGGACCAACGAATCGCGCTCTAGCGTGGAACCCTGAAGGGGTTGCTTCTTTCGGCACGATTGAATATCCGGCACCCTTTTCACAGGGTGCTCAGCTTTTACCCGGCGTGCTACGCCGGGCTAAATTTTTAGAACGCCTTCGGCGTTTGTCATCGTCCATGGTTGGATTTAAGGCTTTTTTCCTTTGACTCTGGGCTGAGTCGTTACTGCGCCGCCGTGTTTAAAACATTCACCTGGCGGAAACGAGCCACCGGGCATCCGTGGCTGACAGCGTTCGATTGGCCGGGCTCGCCTTTTCCGTCATTGAAACTCCCACCCAGTTCGTAGGTCGCTTGGCCACCCAATCCATCGCACGAGTTCCAGAAATCGGTTGTACGCGATTGGTAAGCCACGTCGCGCACCATCGCGCCGACCTTTCCATTTTTGATCTCCCAGAACGTCTGCCCGCCAAATTGAAAGTTGTAACGTTGCTGATCGATTGAATAACTGCCGTCGCCGTAGATCAATATTCCCTTGTCCACACCCGCGACCAGGTCATTCAGGCTGAGATTTTGCGGACCCGGCTGTAGCGAAACGTTGGGCATGCGCGGAAACGAAACGCTGCCCCAGCTATCAGCGTGCAAACAACCATTAGACTTTTTCTTTGGCGACATAGACGCGAGGTCACGCGTAGTTTGCCAATCGACAAATAGGCCGTCCTTGATTAGGTGCCACTGCTGGCCCGGGACGCCTTCGTCGTCGTACCCGACAGTGGCGAGTGCACCACGTTGAGTGCGATCGGCGACGAAGTTCACTATCTTCGACCCAAACTGCAGCTTCCCAATCTTGTCGGGTGTCAGGAAGCTGGTACCGGCATAGTTAGCTTCCCACCAGAGTGAACGATCCAGCTCGGTCGGATGTCCGACTGACTCGTGAATAGTCAACCACAAATGCGTTGGATGGAGCACCAGATCGTATTTTCCCGGCTCGATTGGTTTGGCTTTGAGCTTTGCCACTGCTTCCTCGCCGGCCCGCTCCGCTTCCTGTAACCACGGATATTTTTCCATGTACTCGTAGCCCAGTCCCTGCGGGCCGCCAAGCGAACTACGTGTCTGAAAATCTCCAGTTGACCGATTCACGGCAGTTACATTGAATCCGGGATTGCCGCGGATGATGTATTGCTCAATACGAGAGCCATCGGTGGAAGCATAGAACTTCTGTTCATTAACAAAGCCCATGTTGGAGCTAACAAAGCTAACTCCGTTCGTCTTCATGGCGCGCTCATTCAGCTTGAGCAGAAACTCGATCTTGTCGTCAATCGCGACATCGAAAGGATCCTTTTCAAACGCACTCCGCCAATTGGCCACTACGCGCGGTGCGGGAGCCAACGTGACGCGCTTTCTTTGATAAACGGAATTTGCGCGCGCAATGGCTACCGCCTGCCGGGTAATCCGCGCAACCTCGTTCGCGTTGACCTCCCTGCTCGAGGCGAAGCCCCATGTCCCCTTGAATAGGACACGAACGCCAAACCCGAAGTTCTGACTGCGCGAAACGTTTTGCACCTGTTTCTCGCGCGTCGAAATGGCTTCGGTACGGTAGCGATTGATTCTGATGTCAGCGTAACTGACGCCGAGCCGGCGAGCTGTGCTTAACGCAACATCGGCGAGCGCGTTTTTATCGACCGCCGCCGCCACTGCAGCCTCCGCGGTCTCTACTTCACCGATCCAGGCCGGCAAGGCAGACGGCAGCGCGACCGAGCCCGCAGCTACGCCTACAGTTCGAATGAAATCTCGTCGAGAGGTTTTCATGATGACCTCTATAGTTGGGAATTGAATTGGCGAAAAGATTTAAAGCGAGCGGGCTGGAGATTGTCAATAAGATGATCCACTAATAACACGAGCTGACACGAAGTTCTTTCGTCGTATTTCGCGAATCGTTTTATTTTGCCTGATTCAAGAGAGACTGGCGTGCTGTTTCAAGAGCTTTGGCAACAACCTCCGGAGCAGTGCCGCCAATCAGCGATTTCGTACCTAGTGTTTGTTCTAGTGACAGCGCGATGATTACATCTTCGTCAATCATTGGAGAGAACTTGCGCAATTCATCGAGCGGGAGCTCCTGTAACTCAACACCGCGCTCAATTGCCTTCACGACTATTCTTCCCACCGTTTCATGCGCCTCGCGAAAAGGCATTCCCTTCCGCACCAGGTAGTCCGCGAGCTCGGTCGCGTTCATCATTCCTTTCGCGGCTGCTTCCTTCATTCGTTGTTCGTTGACTGTTACATTCCGCAAGACGAGCCTCGTCATTTCCAAACACGCACGCGTAGTATCGCAAACGTCAAAAATCGCCTCCTTGTCTTCCTGCATGTCCTTGTTATACGCGAGTGGTAAGCCCTTCATCATCGTCAACAGCGAAACCAGGTGACCGAAAACCCGTCCGGCTTTGCCGCGTACGAGCTCCATCGAGTCGGGATTTTTCTTTTGCGGCATCAAACTTGAACCAGTCGCGACCGCGTCGCTAAGTTGGAAAAAGCCGAACTCCGTGGTTGAGTACAAAATTACTTCTTCAGCCAACCGCGAGAGATGAAGCATGATGAGCGAACAGGCGCTCGCCGCTTCCACACAGAAATCGCGATCTGCTACTGCATCAAGACTATTCTGTGAAACTCCCTCGAAACCGAGCTCGCGTGCGACTGCGTCACGGTCGATCGTGAAGGACGAACCAGCGAGGGCGCCTGAACCAAGCGGCAGGATGTTGACCCGCTTGCGAACTTCACGGAGCCGTTCCCGGTCGCGCCGTAACATTTCAAAATATGCGAGGCACCAATGCGCGAAGAGTATGGGTTGAGCGCGTTGGAGGTGTGTGTATCCAGGCAATATCGCATCGCGATGCTGGTCAGCCAGATCAAGCAGAGCTGTCTTGGTGCCCCGGAGATCCTCGCTGAGCAAGTCGATTGTGTCTCTTAGCCAAAGACGCAGGTCAGTGGCCACCTGATCGTTGCGGCTGCGTCCGGTGTGCAACTTCCGGCCGGTGTCGCCAATCAATTCGACCAGACGCTCCTCGACAAAAGAATGAACATCCTCAGAATCGGAAGTTCCCAGAAACTCTTCGTCGGCGGTTCGGTCGAGTATTGTGCGCAGGCCTTCGCGAATCCTTTCAGCCTCATCTGGGGTTAACACGCCTGCGGCTTCCAGACCGTTGCAGTGAGCAACGCTCCCTCTCACGTCCGCTTCGATGAGTCGTCTATCGAAGCCAAGGGAGCTGTTGAAACTCGCAAACGAGGGATCTGCCTCACCCCTGAACCGGCCTCCCCACAGCTGTTTAGCTTTACCCATCCGTAACTCCTGAAGAATAGCAACTTGACCCTCGGCCATCCGTACTGCTAGTTTATGCATCTATGCATGGGTTATGCAACATAAATGCATAACAGATGGCCGATATGCAAAAGAGTGTGCGCCAGCAAAAACTTTTGAGTCTGATTCGGGCGAAGCCTTTCGCCACCCAGGCTGCGTTGCGCAACTCTTTGGAACTAGCCGGTGTTCCGGCAACACAATCCAGTCTCTCGCGAGATCTGGAAGAGTTGGGAATTGTAAAGCACCGCGGTCATTACACCACCCCGCGGTCGACTGGCGCAGCCGCGCACGGGCTGCTCAGTCTCGACCTGTCGGGAGAAAACCTGGTAGTGGCGCGGACCGAGCCGGGACTGGCCTCCGCTGTAGCGGTGCAAATTGACGGCGCGGCCCTGGAGGAAATCGCGGGCACGCTGGCCGGCGAAGACACTATTTTCATTGCCGTCCGCGATGCTAAAGCACAGCGCGCGGCCATGAAGAAAATTTGGGAGCTGTTTGGATAACGAGTCTGGAGTCTGGAGCCGCGAGTGCTGATGAAAACGATTCGATTTTAACCCGGACTCTAGACTCCAGACCGGAGACCCAGACTCCAGACACGTAAGGAAAACCGTGACGAAAAAGATCAACAAGATAGTCCTGGCTTACTCGGGTGGGCTAGATACGTCGGTGATGCTTCGCTGGCTGAAAGACCGCTACACCTGCGAGGTGGTTTGTTACTGTGCCGACGTAGGGCAAGGCGAGGAATTGACTGGATTGGAAGATAAGGCGCTTCAAACAGGCGCGTCAAAACTTTTCATTGAAGACCTGCGGGAAGAGTTTGTCCGCGATTACGTTTGGATGGCGGTGAAAGCAAACGCCGTTTACGAAGGCGTTTACCTGCTGGGCACTTCGCTCGCGCGGCCGGTTATCGCAAAACGCCAGATAGAAATTGCTCGCCAGGAAGGCGCCTACGCTGTTGCCCATGGATCGACCGGTAAAGGAAACGATCAGGTCAGGTTCGAACTGACTTATTACGCGCTTGAACCCGATATTCAGGTCGTGGCTCCCTGGCGCGAATGGGAATTCAAAGGTCGCACAGACTTAATTGCTTATGCGAAGGAACACAACATTCCGGTTACAGCAACGCACTCGAAACCCTATTCAACCGATCGCAACCTGATGCACGTGTCTTATGAAGGAGGAATTCTCGAAGACCCATGGGCCGAGCCGCCTGACGATATTTTTCAGCTCACTCGTTCTCCCGAGCAAGCGAAACCCGAAGCTGAGTATGTCGAGCTATCGTTCGAGCAAGGCGAGCCCGTTGCGATCAACGGCCAGAAACATCAACCGGTGGCTTTACTTGAAAGTCTAAACAAGCTGGGCGGCGATCACGGCATCGGCCGGGTGGACCTGGTGGAGAATCGGTTTGTAGGCATGAAGTCACGAGGCGTTTATGAAACGCCCGGCGTGACCATTCTGCAGGCCGCTCATCGCGCGTTGGAGTCCATCACGCTCGATCGCGAAGTGCTGCATCTGCGTGATTCGCTCAGCGTGAAGTTTGCCGAGAGTGTCTATTACGGTTTCTGGTTCTCGCCGGAGTTTGAACTGTTGCAAAAAATGGTTAACGAAACTCAGCGGAACGTCACTGGCGATGTACGACTAAAGCTGTACCGCGGAAACGCAACTGTGGTGGGCCGCCGTTCTGCCCATTCACTCTACGACGAAAGAGTGGCCACCTTCGAAGCAGACTCGGTTTACAACCAGCGCGATGCAGAAGGCTTTATTAAGCTGAATGCACTGCGACTGCGAATGGGAAAGAGGAATTTGAAATGACCGAACGACTTAACAACCACTACTCAGTTGTCAGGATTCTGGACGCCGACAAGATCGGCTCAGCCACTTCGCCGCTGGCACTGGCAAAGACTGTCGCCGTCACGGAGAGCGTGGCTATTCCGCGCGCCGGCGATGTAGTAGCGGTGCGCGCGCTCACCGATAGCGCTACCTACAACATGCTTGAGCTACCCACCGGAAGGCTGGCCAAAATAAATCCTGGCGATGTCATGCTGGGCGTGCTTGGTCGAAGACGCGCGCTAAAGGGTTTTGTTGGCGATGTCCCGGCGACGTTGAATGCAGGTGACCATCTGCATCTGCTTAACATGGGTGGAGTAATTGGGTACTGCACCGGGCATCATTCGAGCCTGGGCGACGCGATCCAGGTAGAAGTGCTGGGCGCCGTATGCGATGAGGACGGCCGGGCATTGAACATTGGCGATGCCGGACTAACGCTCCGCTCGACGCTCGGCGAGACCGCCCCGATCATCATGATTGCCGGAACCAGTATGAACAGTGGCAAGACTTATGCGGCAACTGAGCTTATCAAGCAGGCGACGCGCGCAGGTTTGCGAGTCGCAGCGGCCAAGCTGTCCGGTGTTGCTTGTTTACGAGATACCTTGAACATGGCCGATCACGGCGCCATCACAACGGCGAGTTTCTTGGACTGTGGTTTACCGTCGACTGTGGGCGCGGATGATTTAGCCCCGGTAGCCAAAGCGGTTATCGCTCGCCTGAATGAAAGCGCACCGGACTTGATTGTTGTCGAGCTCGGCGACGGCATACTCGGCGGCTATTCAGTGGAGTCGATCTTTGAAGATGCGGAACTGTGCGCGGCGACGGTCGCCTTGATCTTTTGTGCGTCGGATTACGTGGGCGCCTGGGGAGGCATAGAGTTGTTCCGCCGGCGCGGATTGCGAGTAGACCTTATTGCGGGTTCGGTAACTGACTCCCAGATGGGACAGGACTTTGTAGAGAGGGAATTTGGCGTGCCCGCTGCAAATGCACGCCGCGATGGCGCCCATTTGTTCGCGGTGATCAAGTCGAAACTTGATCATCTCGCCGCTTCGGTTGCCGCCTAATTGCGTCGCGGAAGAACACGCAGCAAAGCCACCGCCAGGAATGCGAGGCCAATGAAGAGGAACACTCGTTGACCACTAATTCCGATGACGATGAACGCTATGGCAAGAGTTAGAAATACGATCGGAAGAGTTTTCATAAGAGGTAAGGGCAAGCAACACGTTATCAGATCAATGGCGATTTAGGGAACGAGTTGAGGCTAACAAAGTGATTTCATAGCACCTGGCTTCCGAGGGTGTGTTGCTAGTTGACCTAGAAACCCTTTCAAGGGTTTAGGAGTGAAACCGTTGAACGGTAATAACATACTTGACTCATCAAGAATGTCATTCAATTACCTGGTAGGCAGCGGGTACTTGTTTTAAACATTACGCGCCTTCAGCGCTTTTTAATTTTGAAACCCGGCGCGTTGCTGGGGCGATGCCCCAGGCTATTACATTTCGCGCCTTCGGCGCTTGACGACAAATAAGTTCAAGGCACTGAGTCGAGTAGTTAGCCCGTTGAAACGGTTGGTGTTCAGAGGTTACTTCTTTTCACCGCACTGAAGTGCGGTGTTGATTAGATTAGTTTTCGATGATCGGTTGAACAGCCAGGAACAAATGACCCAGCGGAAACTTCAAATTGGCATCTACGGCGGCTCCGGCTACGGCGGCTCAGAATTGCTGCGCATTCTGCTTTTTCACCCAAACGCTGAAATCGTCTTTGTAACTGCAAACGAACAGGCCGGCAAGCCAGTCAGCGAAGTTCATCGCAATCTCCTGGGACTAACTGAGTTGAGCTTCACCACGGCTCCCGAGGATCAAGGCGTTTTGAACGGTCTCGATTGCGTGTTTCTGGCATTGCCCCACGGTCAGGCGATGGATATCGTCCCCAGCTTGCCGGCCAACGTGAAAGCGATAGATCTGTCTGGCGATTTTCGCCTGCGCGATCAGGATGTATTCGAACAGCATTATGGCCGCCCACACACGGCGATCAATAGTCAGGCAGATTTCGTCTATGGTTTGACGGAGACTAACCGCCCGACAATCCGTGAAGCAAAGCTGATTGCCAATCCGGGTTGTTTTGCAACCGGCACACTGCTCGGCCTGGCCCCGCTCGTAGCAAACAATCTGATCAACGGCCGAGTCATCGTCGACGCCAAAACCGGTTCGTCGGGTTCAGGAGCCAAAGCCGCCGCCAACACACATCATCCGCAGCGGATGAATTCTTTCTATGCCTACAAGCCGTTCACTCATCAACATGTCCCTGAAATCGAACAGGAACTGGGAAACGTAGGCGATTGGTCCAGCGAGCTTGTTTTCATGACCCACTCGCTTCCAGTCTCGCGCGGCATCTTTGCCTCGATTTACGTGGAAACTAAAGACGAGATTACGGAAGAACGTTTGCGCAAGACCTTCGTTGACTACTACCGAGACTCGTTCTTCGTTCGCCTCGTAAAAGGTTCTCCCGATATCAACGCCGTCAAGACGACAAACTTTTGCGATCTGGGTCTTGCGGTCCGCGGACGGCAGGTGGTTGTTTTCTCCGCCATCGACAATCTGGTTAAGGGGGCCGCCGGCCAGGCGGTGCAGAACATGAATCTAATGTTTGGCCTGGATGAGAAAACAGGATTGATGCTGGTCGGGACAAACCCATGACCTGGAAACAACCAGCTCAGCAGTCTCTAAGGTTGGGAAGGGGGCATGCCCCCGCTGTCTTGTTAAAAAACTTCTTGTGGCTTGTGAACAGCGGGGCATGCCCCTTCTTAACCTGAGATTTTCCAAGTTAAGGCTATTCAATGAATGTTAATGCTGACATGCGGGAAGCTGACGAGGTTGTAGCGCTCGAGGCTCTCCACCAGCTTGCGACTTATAAGAAGATGCCCATTGTCGCAGAACGCGGCGAGGGCGTGTGGCTCTATGCGAGTAATGGCGAGCGCTATCTGGATCTCTATGGCGGTCATGCTGTCGCTGGCACGGGACATTCACACCCTCACGTAGTTGCCGCCATTCGGGAGCAATCGGAGAAGTTGTTGTTCTATTCCAACCTGGTTTATTCCGAAGCGCGAGCGAAGGCGGCGGAGAAACTAATCTCCATCGCGCCAAAGTCGTTAACAAAAGTCTTCTTCTGCAACTCGGGAACAGAAGCCAACGAAAACGCGATGCGCATGGCGCGCATGAGCACAGGTCGCGAAAATATTATTACCTTCGCGGGCGGGTTTCACGGACGCACGGCCGATGCAATCAGTGCAACGTTTCTCGGCAAGTACCGCGAGTTGGGTAAACCAAATGTGCCTGGCCATCTAAAGGCCGAGTTTGGCGATATCGAATCCGTGCGCGCGCTCGCTGATGAAAGCGTTGCCGGAATAATGCTCGAGCCCATTCAATCCATGGCTGGCGTGCGCACGGCGCCGCCTGAATTTTTTCGCGAGTTGCGCGAGCTTTGCGACGCGCGGGGCATTATCCTGATCTTCGATGAGGTGCAAACCGGCATCGGGCGCACGGGCGAATGGTTCTTTGCTGGGAGCGCGGCAGCCGCGCATGTGGCGCCTGACATCATTACGCTCGCCAAGGCGCTGGGCAGCGGCATTCCTGTCGGCGCTTGCCTGGTAAATGAACGCACGGCGTCGCTGATCAAAGAGAACGATCTGGGAACCACGTTTGGCGGCGGGATGGTAGCAATGGCCGCAGTGACCGCCACGATTGAAGCCATTGAGAACGAACACATGCTACAGAACGTGATCAGCGTGGAAACCTATCTGCGGGAGCAATTGCGCAAGCTGCCGCAAGTAGTGTCGGTGCGGGGAAGCGGCTTCCTGTTAGGGTTAGAGTTTCAAGAACCGGCAGCAACGATCCACCAGGCTTTGCTCGAACGGAAGATCATTACCGGTACGTCGAGCGACAGCAAAGTCTTGCGCCTCCTGCCGCCGTTGTGTCTGAAAGAGGCAGAGGTCGATCTCTTCATCGAGCAACTTGAATCGGTATTTGCAAATCTTCCCAAGCAGGCGGGAGGCATCGCTTGAGCTGGTTTGATCTGGTCGGATTCACGGGTGTAGTGCTGATCGTGATTGCGTATTTGCTGCTGCAACTTAACAAGCTGCCGAGTTCCGCGCCGGCCTATTCGGCACTAAACGCGTTGGGCGCGTTGCTGGTGATAGTCTCCCTCTTATTCGATTTCAACCTCGCGGCGTTCTTGATGGAAGCGTTTTGGTTTTTGATTAGTTTGTTTGGCTTGCTGCGCCCGATCATCTCGCGCACGGTATAGGGTGCGGTTGAGTTTAGAGTACAAGCTTTAGCTTGCTCGGTTTCGCAAGACAGCAGCCTAAAGGCTGTACTCTGAACGCTCTACTCTGAACTATCGCGACCTGTTTAGAGTACAAGCTTTAGCTTGCCTCGGTTTCGCAAGATAGCAGCCTAAAGGCTGTACTCTGAACGCTCTACTCTGAACTATCGCGACCTGTTTAGAGTACAAGCTTTAGCTTGCTCGGTTTCGCAAGACAGCAGCCTAAAGGCTGTACTCTGACGCTCTACTCTGAACTATCGCGACCTGTTTAGAGTACAAGCTTTAGCTTGCTCGGTTTCGCAAGACATCAGCCTAAAGGCTGTACTCTGAACTTGTCTATCGAATGAAACATTTTCTAACCACCGCCGAGTATTCACGATCAGAATTGCAGTCTTTCATTGACTCGGCAATGCGATTCAAGAGTGGGGAAAACTATGCGATGCCGTTAGCCGGTCGCTCTATCGCACTCGTGTTTTTCAATCCCAGTTTGCGAACGCGTGCTTCAATGCAGGTGGGAATATACGAACTCGGCGGCAATCCCGTGGTTCTCGAGCCCGGTGGCTCTAGCTGGACTCTCGAACACCGCGAGGGTGTAGTGATGGATGGAGATAAGACCGAGCATGTGGCTGAGTTCGTTCGCGTGCTTGGTCGCTATTGCGTGGCCATTGGCGTACGCACATTTGCCGCACTCAAGGATTGGGACCTGGAGCGGCAAGACCCAGTGCTCCAGGCATTCGCAAAATACTCCACAGTCCCGCTTATCAATCTCGAATCCGCTATGCATCATCCGTGTCAGTCAATGGCAGACATGATGACCATTCGCGAAAAACTCGGCGCGGCACCGAAGCGCGTGGTGCTGACCTGGGCGTGGCATCCAAAACCCTTGCCAATGGCCGTGCCTAATAGTTTTGCGCTGGCGGCTGCGCAAATGGGTCACAATCTCGTTATCGCACATCCGCGCGGATACGAGTTGGATGACGAACTGATCAAAACCGTTCAGGAACAAGCGACCGCGGCCGGCAGCACGCTCGAGCAGACTAACGATATCGAGGCGGCCTTTGAAGGCGCTGATGTTATTTACGCAAAGAGTTGGGGTAGTCGCCTCTATTATGGCGACGCGGAAAAAGATCTGGCGGCGCGAGAGGAACACCGGCACTGGATTGTCGATGAGCAGAAAGTGGTCCGAACAAATGATGCTATCTTTATGCATTGCCTTCCGGTGCGAAGAAATGTGATTGTCACCGATGCCGTTATTGACTCGCCTGCATCGGTGGTAGTGGACGAGGCGGAGAATAGGTTACACGTGCAAAAAGCTATTTTGACGAAGTTGTTGCAGAACTCGATGCCACCAACTAAGGGTAAGGATCAATTTGAACTTGAATAGCTGATTGATTTTGAGTGCCAGATGACGAACACCAGCCAAGTGGGAGATCAGTTGCGGCTTGACCTGCTGCGTGAAGCTTTGCCTTACATCCAACGCTTCAAGGGGCAGACGTTTGTGATAAAGCTCTCAGGCAAGGCCACTGAGAATAGAGAAAATCTTAGTTCACTGGCTGAGGAGTTGGCTTTGCTGCACCAGGTCGGCATACGTATTTGCCTCGTACACGGCGGTGGAAAACAGCTCAGCGAATTTGCTTCCAGGATGGGAATTGAGCAAACCATCATCGAAGGGCGCCGCGTCACCGACGATGCAACGTTGGAAATGGCGAAGATGATCTTCGCCGGCAAGATAAACACCGACATCCTCTCCGCCTTACGAAACCGCGGCACTGAAGCGGTTGGGCTTTCCGGAGTTGATGGAAATATCGTCCACGCGGAACGGCGTCCCCCTAAGGAAGTATTGAACAGAGAAACCGGCCAGCGTTCACACGTCGATTTCGGACACGTTGGCGATGTGGTGGAGATCAACGCGCGTCTGCTGACGGTCTTACTCGATCAAGGTTATCTGCCGGTCATATCTTCGCTAGGCGCCGACGCTTCAGGCACCGTATTTAACATCAACGCCGACACTATTGCGGGGGAAATCGCGGCCCAGTTGAAGGCTGAAAAGCTGATACTGCTTTCCGATGTTGACGGTATTTACCTGCGCGCGGGTGAACCAGGCACAAAACTCTCACGCCTGACAGCCGATGAAGCAGAAGCGCTGGTTAAAGATGGGAATGCGACTGGAGGCATGATCCCAAAGCTGCAAAGTATTGTTACGCTGCTGCGGGGAGGGGTTCATAGCGCTCACATCATCAGCGGCATCACCCGTAATGCTCTGCTTAGCGAGATCTTCACCGATAGCGGCACCGGCACGATGATCGTCGCCTGAGTTTTGACACGATCTTTTAAACGCAGGACAATTCGCCCGAATGGATAATGAAGCGATCGCCCGCCGCTTTTACCGTCTCTCCGCGCTGATGGAAATTCGCGGTGACGATCCGTTTCGCTTGCGTTCATATCGAAACGCCGCGGAAGCGATCGAGACATGGCCCATCCCGCTGAAGCAGATTGCCGCGTCGGAAGGAATCGAAGGGCTACAATCGATCCCTGGTGTCGGCAAAGCGATCGCAGGAAAAATTCTCGATCTGCTCGCACGAGGCACATTCGACGCGTGGGAGCGAATCATCGCTGACACCCCAGAGACCGTCCTCGACCTATTGGATGTTCCGGGCATTGGGCCCAAAACTGCCGCCACATTCCATCAAAAATTTAAGGTGTCCTCTCTTGCAGATTTGAAGAAATTTGTTAAAGGGGGCGGGCTGGATATGGTAGATGGTATCGGGCCAAAAACCGCGGAGCGAATCAAGGAAAGTTTAGAGTACAAGCTTTAGCTTGCCGACGCGCCCTAAGGGCATCGTAAAGTGAATCAAGCAAGGTTAGAGTACAAGCTTTTAGCTTGCCGACGCGCCCTAACGGCATCGTAAAGTGAATCAAGCAAGGTCTAGAGTACAAGCTTTAGCTTGCCACGCACCCGGTGGGGAGAGATCGCGCCAAAAAGCTCTGGAAGAATTACCCAATTCTTGATTATGGAAAGAAGTGGGATAAATAGCGCTTGAACTCTATCCAAGACAGCAAACTAAAGTTTGTACTCTGAACGGGGGTCACATGACAAATAAGATCAAACGTCGCGACTTTATCCGTAACGGCGCTGTCGCCGGTCTGACGCTCGCTTCAGCGAAGTCCGCTGTGAGCCAGTTCCCAAACGTGATAGTTCAAAGCGGGGTGAGGCCGAGGGTGATTGCGTCCGCCAACGGCAACAGGTTTAAGAACGGCGGTGACATGACGGCCGTACACAAAGCTTTCACCCTCATGTCCCAGGGCGCCGATGTGCTTGATGCGGTCGTAGCTGGGGTAAATATTTGCGAACTCGATCCCCTTGACGACAGTGTCGGGTATGGAGGCTTGCCCAATGCTGATGGCGTAGTGCAACTCGATGCGTCATGCATGCACGGACCCACGAAGCGAGCCGGCGCAGTCGCGGCACTTGAAGGCGTGCGCACCCCCTCGCTAGTAGCCAAAGCAGTTCTCGAATACACCGATCATCATCTGCTGGTTGGCAAAGGCGCACAGATGTTTGCCAGGAACATGGGTTTCCGCATTGAAGATGATTTGAACACTGAGCACTCTCGCAAGCTGTGGCTTGAATGGAAGCGCCGCACCGATCCCTCTCATTACCTGGATCCAAAAACGCGGGCCGAGGTCTGGCGTCGCGAAGGGATGAAGATGGTCTCGGATGGCTTAATTGATCGCGAGCATTTTTACGGCACGATCAATTGCAACGGGATTAATGCGAAAGGCCACATCTGCGGTGTGACCACCACCAGCGGGCTGGCGTGGAAAATACCCGGACGCGTCGGCGACTCGCCCATCCTCGGGGCGGGACTTTATGTTGATGGAGCAATCGGGGCCGCCGGTTCCACCGGACGAGGTGAGGCCAACCTATTCAACCTCTGTTCATTTCTAATAGTTGAAGAGCTGCGTCGTGGCAAACATCCAAAAGATGCGGGCATGGAGGCTCTTAAACGAATCAAGCAGAACACGGTCGAGAAGCGTTTGCTGAACAGCCGCGGCAATCCCAACTTCGGAATTAATTTCTATGTTCTCGACGCGAAGAGCCGGTTTGCCGGCGTGACGATGTATCCGGGTGCGTCCTTTGCAATGTGTGACGACAGCGGGCCGCAGACCTTGAAGAGCGATGCGTTGTTACAAGGCAAGGCATCGGACTAAATTCCCCTAGCGGCTTTTAACAAAAAGTCTGTGGGCCAAACGTGCGACGTACAAACTGCGAGGCCCGAAGGGCCGAGAGTTAATAGCCACGCCCGTGAGGGCGTGGAGGACCCGCAACACCAAGGTCGTGAGCGCCGAAGGTGCGAGAGTAAAACGTCATGACTGTTGGTAATGAGGCTTGATGTCAAAACCGCACTTCGGCGCTCGATGAATCATAAAGCGGGATTGTCATCCACGCCCTCACGGGCGTGGCTATTGACTCTCGGCCCTTCGGGCCTTCAACCCCGACATTAAACGGAGTTCAAGACTTTCAAAGCCGCCCCATTTATAGCCAGCTAGTCATGCCTCGTTCTGCAAGAAACCTGAAGTTAGACTTCCAACCTGCGACCGCGAGCCGTTGGGTTGACGTCGAGCAGTTGTTTGGTGAGCGCGGAGCTTGTGGCGGCTGCTGGTGTATGTATTGGCGGTTGCCACGCGGTGAGTGGACTGCGGGCAAGGGTGATCGCAACAAAAAACTTTTCAAGAAGATCGTCGTCTCACATCGTGAGCCTGGCGTGTTGGCCTACGCCGGCAAAGAACCGATTGGCTGGTGTGCGATTGCGCCGCGCGAGGAATTTCTTTCACTGGCGCGTTCGCGCATATTAAAACCAGTTGACGACAAGCCTGTCTGGTCAGTCACCTGTCTATTTGTGAAAAAGGGCTATCGGCGTCGCGGCGTTTCCGTGGCGTTACTTCGAGCAGCCGTCGAACTAGCTTCCAACAACGGCGCCAAAATTGTCGAAGGTTATCCAATCACGCCGACGATGGAAAAGACGCCAGACCCATTCGTCTTCATGGGTGTGCCATCAGCATTTCGAGCAGCAGGTTTTAAGGAAGTTGCGCGGCGATCCGAGACCAGGCCCATTATGCGGTTCGAAGTTTAGAGTGCAATCTTAGGAGCGCCGCTGGCACTAAGTAGTTTGGCTTCTGTCTGGCGCTTAACGATCACGAGCGTGATATCGTCAGCCGCTTGAGTGCCCTGCGAAAACTTGGTCAGCGCTGATTCGATCCGATCGCGAATGCCGGCCGCTGAGGCATCGACATTCCGGGCAACTACTTCGTACAGTCTGGTCGGTCCAAACTCTTCTCCATTAGGACTCGCAGCTTCGGTTACGCCATCTGAATAGATAACCAGCACATCGCCCAGTTGCAGGTGCGTGCGACCTTCCCGGTACTCGGCGTCCGCCTTAATACCGAGAGGCAAGCCGCCGGACGCAAGCTGTTCGACCGTTCCCGCGGCATGAACAATTAGCGGTGGATTGTGGCCCGCGTTCAAGAAAGAGACGGCGCCGGATTCAGGATCAAGCTCAGCGAAAAAGAGCGTCACGAAGCGATTGGGCGGAATGTTATCCGCGAGGTAACGATTAACCGCCGATATTGTTTCCACCAGCGTATCGTGAGAACCGGTTTGGGCATGAATAGCTGCGTGCAATGACGACATCAAGAGGGCGGCGGCAGTCCCCTTGCCCGACACGTCTCCGAGCGCAATAACCAGGCGGCCGTCTTCGCGCCATATGAAATCGTAGTAGTCGCCGCCGATCTCATAACAGGGAAAACTTATCCCCTGCAGCTCATAACCAGGTACCGTGGGCGGTGCTGCCGGCTGGAATCGCTGTTGGATTTCGCTGGCGAGCTGAAGTTCTCGTTCTAAACGCTCCTGCTGCAAACGCGATTCAACCAGTTTCGCATTCTCCACACGAATCGCCGCGACCGACGCGAGAGTAGTCAATACCTTAAGGTGGTCCTCGGTAAACCTTCCTTCCGCAATCGGTGAATCCGCATAAATGATCCCAAAGACTTTTTCCGAGACACCCAAAGGAACCGCCAGCACCGACCTAACGCCTTGAAGAACCATAGTGCCGCTGGCAAAGCGTGGGTCGTGTTGCGCGTCCGAAGTTAAAACCGAGTTTCCGCGCATCACCACTTCGTCCATTACGTTGCGGCTGACGCGAATTTCACCGACTTCGCCGATGCGATCTCGCAGACGCGCAACGGCGACTCTCATCTCTTCGTTTGCTTCATCACGCATCATCAGCAGGCAGCGATCCGCCGGTACTGCTTCAAACACCAACGACACGATCTGCTCCAGGGTCTCATTCAGCGTTGAAGACGCCAGCAGCGTGATACCCACCTTACTGATTAACGCCAGCAGGTCGCCTTCGCGGGCGACGCGCGCGGCCACAGAATCATCAGGTTTGGTGCGGGCCCCTTCGATCGCTTCGAGTAGACCCGACGTGGTTCGGTCGCCGGATGCGAGTGCGATGGTCGCTTCGGGAAGCGAGGTCGAAGAGTTGTCCGTGATCATGGTGGCGCCCATGCTCGAGTGATAGGTGCCATCATCAAAAACGATCTCGGTTTCGCCGATTTGTATGCGTCCACCTGGCGTCAGCGGGATGGTGCCTTCCACCGTGCCGCCGTTATAAAGCGTGCCGTTTGCGGAACCGAGATCCTGCAGAAAATACTCTTCGCCCTCACGACGCACTTCGGCGTGCACGCGTGAGGCAAACGGATCGGGAATGCACAGGTCGTTTCGGGCGGACCTGCCCAGGGTTATTCGCAGACGTCCAAGAGGAAAGCGGTCGGGAGCGCGGTCGGGGTATTTGACTATGAGCTCAGGCATGTTTCAGTTGTCAGTCTCAGTCTGGATCTTCAGTCGGGAGTCTGGAGCACGTGACTTCAGTTAATTCCGGTTCTGGGACCGGAGTGCAACTGCAGGTACTTCCCTGACGACCACGGTGTCGGCGATCAGATCGTGCAAGCCGCGGCCGTGTGTCGTGAAGGCTGCAGCCAAAAATCCCAACCCGAGGGTGACGAAGGACAGCGGGTAGCCGACAAAGTGTCGTAGAAACGCCCGACCGATGCCGACGTCCATTCCATTAAACCGTCGCAGGCGCAGGCCTGTGGCCCACTTCCCCAGCGTTAATCCGGTCAAACCGGGAAGGATGCCAAGATTCAAGGCGGCCGCAACAATAGCGATAAGAATTCCGATTGTCTCGGAAGAGGTACCGGCAGCGCGCGCTCCCCCTCCCAGCAAGCGGCTGATTAGGGTACTGAACGCTACGATTGCTACCAGCACAATATAATCGATCAGAATTGCGCCGCACCTTAAAGCGAATGGCGCACGCAACCGAGCTAAGCTCTGGCTGGTTGTACGCGTCTTCACCCTGGCTGGCAATGGCGCCTTGTCGGCTACTCTTGCTGTCATTAAGACTACTGTCTAGTGACTATCCCAAAAGAAAATGAAGCGTCGTCTCACCAAGCCGAAGCTTATCTCCACTGTCCAAAACTCGTGGCTGGCGCGGAGCTAGTCTCACGGAATCGTTAATCACCGTTCCGTTTACAGATCCCAGGTCCTCCACCAAAAACGTTTCTCCCTCGCGCCAAATTCTCGCGTGCCGCCGAGAGACCTTGGTCTCTGGATCGAAGCGAGAAAGGTCAATCTCGGGAAAAACATTTGAATGCGGGTCGGTGCGGCCTAGCAGATTGTTATCTTTCTGCAAGACGAACGAAGCGTCTAATTCTGTGGTGCCTGCTACTACGAGCTTCGCCGTCGGGCGGGCCGCCCGCAACGTCGCGCTCGAACCCACTCCCGCCATCGGCTGGCGCGCGCCGCAGTGGGCACAGAAAATATCGTCGGCAGCAATGCGGCCTCCACAAAATCCGCAATAGACTGTTTGCACCTGCACCGTCTCGCCACCAACCTGGGATGAAGGCATGCCGTAACTAACCTGGCCGCTCATCAACTTCTCGAGGTGACTGGCAAGGGCGTCACGCATTGCGCCGGCAGTAACGAACCTGTCCTCGGGCTTGTATTCGACGGAACGCATTAAGATCTGTTCCATCTCACTCGAAATGGATGGCGCTATCTGGCGCGGGCGCGGGTTCTTCGCAAAGTCGAAAATCAAAAGAGGATTGTCTTGCGGGTCGGAACCCGTAAGCAGATGGAACATGGTTGCGCCAAGGCTGTACACATCCGAGCGCGGCTCAACGCGACCGCCAAATAACTCCGGTGGCGCGTAACCCATGGTGCCGACCGCCGTCACACCTTTTTCTTCCTGCTTCACCCAGCGGGCGATGCCGAAATCGATCAGCATGATGCGGCCGGTGTTTCCGTCGATCATCAGATTGGCGGGTTTTAGATCGCGATAGATGATCGGTTTGGGCCGGCTGTGGAGATATTCCAGCACGTCCGCTGTTTGCATGCCCCAATCGGCGACGGTTTTCTCATCGATTCGGCCACCCGGCGCATTGCGCAGTCGAGAAGCGAGGTCGCCACCTGAAATAAACTTCATCACGAGATAAAAACGGCTCAGCGCATCGTCGTAGAAGTAATCATAGATGGTGGGAATGGAAGGATGTTCCAACGACGTCAGCAAAAGCGACTCGCGTTTGAAGTCTCCAATGGCTTTTTCATGCAACGAAGGATCCAGGTGAGCCTCGACCATCTCTTTCACCGCGCGCGGAGCGTCGCCGAGGTTGCGATCTTTAGCGAGATAGACGGCGCCCATACCGCCACCGCCAATGCGCCTAACAATCTCGTAGCGCGTGTTCAGAACGCTGCCGGGATCGAGCTGCTTGACCGTGGGTTGATGACCGCCAGTGGTTCCCTTTTGGGTATGCTTAACTTTGGCCACGACTTCGTCAGTGGAGGGGCCTCCGAGAGCACTGGATTCGATCGGCTCAACCGCACCTGATTCGCCGGCGTGCGATTCGCCGGCGGGCGCTACAGCTGGAGCGGCCGCAGAGCTATCGCCTGCAGGCGATGCTATCGCCGGGACCGGGTTCTTCGTTCCACACATACTGCAGAACGCTTCACCTGGTACCGTTGGCGTACCGCATTCGAGACACTCAGCCATTTGCTATTGAACCCGTCAAGGTTGATCAAACCAGGGCAAACTGCAGCCGCCGGTTATTTAACTAGTTGGAAACGCAGGAAGGTTTTTCCCACAATAATTTCGTCACCATCATTCAATGGTTGGTGCGTACCGGGGGCCAATCGCTTTCCGCGATTAACAAACGTGCCATTCGTAGATCCCAGATCCTCGACAAAATACTTTCCGTCACGCACCGTGATGCGCGCGTGACGCCGGGACACCTTCGCCTCCGGGTCTTCCGAGTCGAGGTCAACATCCGGGAAGATTCCTCCGTCGGCATCCCACCGGCCTATTTGCGATTCCTCGGCAATCAACATGAACTCCTTGCCGACTGATTTTCCCCGCTCAATGACCAGACGCGCGTGGGCCTTCTCGTTTGATTTTATCGGTGAAGGAAGACCGATTCCGGCAGCGGCCTTGTTGGCCGCAATCTCTCTTTGAGGAACTGGCGAGGGAGACCTGGATCCGTTTTGCCCATCGCCTTCAACCCGAAAAAGGTTTGCGCCTGACGGGTTGGCGCCGGCTTTGGGTCGCACATTCGGTCGCAACGGCGCTCCACATTCGTCGCAGTATTGCGCGCCATCCAGGTTTTCGGTTTTACACCTTTCGCACGTAATCATTGCTGTTCGGAAGTTTGCGAGCCGCGCCCTATCCGCGTTAAATTCTCAATTTGTAGGCTAAATTGAGTCCTAAGAACGGCGGGTCATTCTATCCCGAAAGTAATCCCCTCGCCAACGGCGGCGATATCGTGCCCCGTGATTGGCCGACATCGCTATGAGGTCTCCGCGCTGGAGCAGTACGCGAAGGAAGATACTCGCCGCAAGACACTGCCGCAAGAGCGGTTAGTTGAAACTGTTTACCAGCCCTTGACGTAAGAGTTAGGCGAATCAAAGCGACTTCGACAACGACGCATTTTTGTGCAAAATTGATGGTTTATCGGCCCGACTAGTTTAAAACCCCCAGAACGAAGGAATTGAGAGATGGCTTTAACCCGAAAGAAGAAAATTATAATTGGAGTCTCGGCAGTGGCCGTTTTGGCGCTGATCATTATTATCAGCGTGTTTGCCAGCCGCAAAGAAGAGCCTGAAGTAACGACGGTCAAACTGGAAATCAAGCCGGAGTTGAGGCAAACCGTGACAGCGTCGGGCGAAGTCAGACCCATTCGCTATATCAAGCTAACCAGCGAAGTTCCCGGCCGCATCGAAGAAATCTACGTCAACGCAGGCGACCAGGTGACCCAGGGCAAGCCACTGGTGCGGGTCGACCCTACCCAGTTGCAGTCCAGCCAGGAAGCACAATGGGCGGCGGCTCAGGCTTCAATGAACGATGTTCAGAATGCGCGTAACGCCGTGTCGGCGGCGCAGCAGGGTCTGGTTGTGGCCGAATCGTCAGTTGCTTCCGCCAGACAACAGTTAGTTACAGTCCAAACCTCAGTTGATCGCGCCCAGGTGGATCTCAATACAGCACAACGCGAACTGAAGCGTTATGCCGATCTGATCGAAGCGGGGGTTTCCTCGCGCTCAGAATATGACGCCGCACGCGATCGCTACGACCAGGCAAAGATCGCTTTGCAAACCGCGCGGGCAAATCTCGAGTCCCAGCGCATCGCCGTCAAGGAAGCGATGGAACGCGCGAACCAACAGAAGATAACCGTGCAGGAAGCGCGGACCGGCATCCGCTCGTCAGAGATGCGCGCCAGCCAGCAGCAAGCGCTGTTGCGCGGTCAATCAAGTCAACGATCCAAGGCTACTCAACTGTCGCCCCTCAACGGCGTAGTTGCGGACATACCCACTCGCGTAGGGGAATATGCAGTGGCCGGTTTGTCGACGACGCCTTTGATGACCATAGCTGACATGTCCACGATTAACGTTGAAGTCAATGTCGACGAGACTGAGATTTCGAATGTTGAAGTTGGACAACAAGCGAAAGTGAAGGTCGACGCGCTCGGCGATAAGGAGATCATAGCGGTAGTCACGCAGAAGAACCCGTTGGCAGTATCGAAATCAGATACCCAGGGCGGCTTGTCGAACCGAGTTAACGTGCAGGAGGCGAAAGAATTCAAAGTTACCATTGAGCTGCGTGAGCTGCCCGATGAGATTCGCAACGGCTTGCGGCCCGGAATGAGCGCCACGGCCACCATTACGACCAAGACAAAGAACAACGTGGTTGCCGTTCCGCTTGAGGCGATTGTGGAAAAGGCAGCGCCTGCTCCTTCCCCGGTAGCCAGCGTGGCCGGCAGTACGCCGCCGCCGCCAGCCGGCGACAGGCCGAAGAGCGTCAAGGGAGTCTATCTGCTTGAAGGAAACAAGGTGAGGTTCATCGAAGTTACCACTGGCATTACCGGCGAAGCCGACATCGAAATTACGAGTGGCGTGCAATCGGGAATGGAGATCGTGCGTGGACCCAGCCGCGTTTTGAAGACGCTTAAAGATGGCACATCAGTAAAACGCCAAACGCGCAAACCTGGTGCTAATGCCAACTCCAGCGAGGACAGCTAATGAGCGACGCCACACTAATATCTCCCCCGGCGCCAAGTGTGTTGCCCGCGCAGGAGCCGGTTCGTCAGCACGACCCGAATTCTCTCATCTCGATGAGAGATATCTGGAAGACTTACGAGATGGGCGCGGAACAAGTGCACGCGCTCCACGGCGTCTCATTTGATGTCGCCAAAGGCGAGTACATTGCGATCATCGGGCCCTCGGGCTCGGGCAAGTCAACGCTGATGAACTTGATCGGATGTCTCGACACTCCCAGCAAAGGTGAGTACTGGCTAAACGGCAAAAACGTCTCTGAAATGGACGACGACGAACTGGCGCGTATTCGTAACCAGGAAGTCGGGTTTGTGTTCCAAACCTTCAACCTGCTGGCCCGCGCAACTGCGCTGCACAACGTCGAGCTGCCATTGATCTATGGTGGCATCGCGTCGGCGCAGCGCCACGAGATGGCCAAGCAGGCGCTACGCTCCGTCGATCTTGCCGATCGCGTCACGCACCGTCCGAATGAGCTTTCCGGTGGTCAAAGGCAACGCGTCGCCATCGCCCGCGCTCTCGTTAATCACCCCTCGATACTACTTGCCGACGAACCGACCGGCGCGCTCGACACCCATACGAGCATGGAGATCATGGATCTCTTTGAGCGCTTGCATGGTGAAGGCAACACGATCATCGTAGTTACACACGAGCACGATATTGCTGCGCGCGCCCATCGCATCATCTCCATTCGAGACGGATTGATCGAAAAAGACGAGAAGATCCGGTAGGCAGCCCTCGCGTCAGGGATCTTTCCTGCCGCTTCGTGTCTGTTTTCGCCGGAACAACTCTTCGTATGTACGGCTGAGGTGGCGCGGCCTTGATGACACCCGATCAGATAAGTTCGGCAGGAACTGGCGTTTCGCCAAACACGCGGTCTCGTTTCAAACGCGGCCTTAGGTTCTTTCGACTGGCGGCCCTCTGGGAATCCTTTCTCGTAGCTATCGGCAGCCTGCGCACAAATAAGCTACGCACTGCCCTCACGCTGGTAGGCATTGTGGTCGGTGTTGCTGCCGTCATCGCTGTTGTCACGATCATCCAGGGCCTGGACAATAAGGTAGCGACCACTTTTTCTTCCCAGGGCTCCACCGTCTTCACCATTTCTAAACGGCCGCAGATCATTCGCTCGCGAGAAGAGTTTGTAAAATTCAACAAGCGCAAAGACGTCACTCATGAGGACGCCGAAGCTTTAGCGCGCCTCTGCTCAACTTGCTGGCGGGTCGGCATCGCCGCAAACTCACGCGAAACCGCAAAGCACGGCGATCAAAAATTTGAGAACCTGAACATTCGCGGAGTGACGCCGACAACGATGTTCGACATCGATGGCCGTTCAATTGAAGTGGGCCGCGTGTGGACGGATTCTGAAGGGAGTTCGGGACGGGAAGTCTGCGTGGTTGGCAGCGACGTGGTAACAAATCTTTTCAGCGGCGCTTCGTCGGATCGTGTAGTGGGTCAGGAGGTCAGAATTGCGGGCCGGCCGTTTCAAATCATCGGCGTCATGGAGCCACTCGGTTCAATCTTCGGCGCTTCGAGAGACAGCGTGGCATACATTCCTTACGCAACTTACCAGAAAATCTACGGCGCCAGAGACTCGGTCGTAGTGTTTATTCAGGTGCCCTCAGCCGAACAACTCGAATCGGCTGAAGATCAGGTGCGCACGATCATGCGTAATCGTCGCGGCCGAACTCTGGGGGGTGAGGACGATGAAGGTTTCTCGCTCGAAACCCAGGACGTCTTTCTGGATCTTTACGGCAAGGCTACCTCAAACATTTATCTCGTAACCATCGGGGTGGCTGCTATATCCCTGGTGGTCGGCGGCATCGTCGTGATGAACATCATGCTGGTGTCGGTAACCGAGCGAACCAAAGAGATTGGAATACGGAAGGCCATTGGTGCGCGACGTAAAGATATTCTGACGCAGTTTTTGATCGAGGCTGTGACGGTGACGGCGATTGGCGGGGCCATCGGGGTGCTGACCGGGTTTGGGCTCGCTTACTTAATCGCCGCGTTGATAGGGTTTCCATTATTGATCAGCGTTGCCTCCGCTGTGCTTGGGGTCGGCGTCTCCTCGATAGTAGGAATAATCAGCGGGCTTTGGCCCGCCTGGCGTGCGGCACGGTTGGATCCGATTGAGGCGCTTCGGGCGGAGTGAGGGTGTGGGGTGTAGGGTGTGGGGTGTAGGGTGTGGGGTGTAGGGTGTGGGGTGTGGGGTGTTGGTTGTGAGGTGTTACGTACACCCTACACCCTGCACCCTACCCCCCTACACCCTACACCCTAGCCCCTACCCCCTGGTTCTTATGAGACTTGATGACATACGCGAATCGGCCCTAATGGCCTTCGACACTTTGCGAGCAAACAAGCTGCGCTCGTCTTTGACGATCCTGGGTGTCAGCGTAGGCGTAGTAACCGTCATCTTCATGGTGTCTATCATTCAGGGCCTGAACAAAGCATTTGCGGATCAGGTTGAGAGTCTGGGTTCCAACACCATCTTCGTTTCGAAGTTTGATCCGGGATTTGGCCGGCCACCGGGCCCCGAAGAGATCCATCGCAAGGATCTGACAATGGAAGACGCGGAAGCGTTGCGCCGTGAGTCGCCCTCGCTTGCGGGTGTTTCACCGATTCATCGCATGATTGCTGCCACTGCTCGTTATCGCGACAAGCAAACTGACACTCCGATCCTGCTTGGCGTGACGCCTTATTACGAATTCGTTCATTCGCAGTACGTGGCTCGCGGACGTTTCATCAAAGACCTGGACATGGATAGTCGCGAGAACGTTGTGATCATCGGGGTCGATGTCGCTCGCGCGCTCTTTCCCTATGAAGATGCGGTAGATAAGGAAATTAGAATTAACGGCAACCCATATCATGTCATCGGGGTGATGGAGCCACTGGGGAACTTCTTTGGCCAGTCGCGGGATAACTCCCTGTTCATCCCGATAACAACTTTCGATAAATACTATCCCGACCGTCCCTTTCCCGAAGTCGTTTTTTTCATCATCGTACGCCCGCAGTCTCGCGCCTTTGTGAAATCGGCAATCGACGAGATCACCGATGTCCTGCGGCGGCGGCGGCGTGTGCCACCTGATGCGCCTAATAATTTCGGTATCTCATCCCAGGATTCGCTGCTCGATATATATAACCAACTTACTGGGGCCACCGCACTCGTCTTAACCGCCATCTCTTTCGTCGCCTTGATGATCGGCGGAATCGGCGTAATGAACATCATGCTGGTTTCTGTGACTGAACGGACCAAGGAGATTGGCGTGCGAAAGGCAGTGGGCGCCACACGCTTCAACATCCTGTCGCAGTTCTTGATCGAGGCGGTGGTGCTAACGGCAATTGGAGGGCTGGCAGGCTTGGCCGTGGGTGAACTGCTGGCGTTTCTGATCAATAAGTACTCGCCGCTGCCGGCTTATGTGCCGTTGTGGGCCATCGGCGTTGGCGTAGGGATCTCAGCGGCAGTCGGTATTGTTTTTGGTCTGTGGCCGGCATGGAAGGCGGCCCGCCTCGATCCAATCGAAGCCCTGCGCTGGGAATGATTCTTAGGCGGGTAAGAATGCAGAGATAAGAGTTCTGCTGCGATGGGAAACAGGTGATTGCAAAGCGCCGAAGGCGCGATATGTAATAGCCTGGGCCAACGGCCCAGGTCTTCGGGCGCCGAGGGATACTAAGCGCTGAAGGCGCGAAATATTCAACTATGGAAGCCAGATTACGCGCCTTCAGCGCTTTGCTCAATCTGAATCCCCGTACCCAGGGCGTTGCCCTGGGCTATTGCATTTCGCGCCTTTGGCGCTCTGACCGAACTGGGCTAAATCTCGGTCGCGCACCTTTAAGAAACTGCGGTTTGTGTTGTGATTGACAAACTAAAGTCTGTACTTACCCCTAGGCTGCAACCAAAGACAATAGCAACGCGTACTAAGATCACGTGAAATTCATTGAAACTCTTAAACTTGCCGTCGCCGCCATCTGGGCGCACAAGCTAAGGTCTGCTCTCACCTTGCTCGGCATGGTCATCGGCGTTACTGCCTTCGTAGTGGTAGTTTCCCTGATTCAGGGATTTAACAAGTACATCGATGAAAAGATCGCCGGTATTGGTTCAAAGTCTTTCACCGTTCAGCGTTTTAACTTTGAAGACTTCAAAGACCTCGATTCGATCGCCGCCGCACAGCGCAGAAACAAAGAACTGACGCTGGATGACTACGAATACCTGAAAGAGCGAGCATCGTTGATTGACAAGATTGGGGCGAAGGCGCGGGCCAGTCGCTCACTCGTGAAACGCGGGGCAAAACTCATCGAAGACATCCCTGTGGATGGCGCCATGCCGGTAGTTGCTGAAATTGAGAATGTCGACGTCGCTGTAGGACGTTACTTTTCACAGCCAGAGAACGACAGCGCCATGCGCGTCGCTTACATCGGAATGGACGTAGCCAACGCGCTCTTTCCTGCCGGTGCCGAGACTGCGATCGGACAAGAGATAAATATCGTCGGCTTACCCTATCGAGTGATCGGGATTGCAACCGCTAAAGGAACCGTCTTTGGTGTACCACAGGACAATTTCATAACGTTGCCGCTCAAGACCTATGGAAACAACTTCGGCGGCTTCACGCGCAACCGCCTGCTTTATTTCGTGGCGACTTCGAAAACTGATGACACGTTTACGGACGCCGTCGATGAAGCGAGGTTCCTCCTACGTTCAAGGAGGCGGCTAAAAGGAGACGAGAAGGACAACTTTGGCATCGTAACTCCAGATGCGATTACCGGTTTCAGGGATCGACTACTGGGGCCAACCTTTCTGGTTGCGATTGCGGTTCCGGGCATTGCCTTGCTGGTCGGCGCCATCGTAATCATGAACATCATGCTGGTTTCAGTGACCGAACGAACGAAAGAGATTGGGGTGCGAAAGTCGCTTGGGGCCCGAAAAAAAGATATCCTCAAGCAGTTTTTAGTTGAGGCCGTCACTCTCTCCGCTATTGGAGGCGCTGTGGGCGTGCTGCTCGCGTGGATTATCGGAATGATCATGACCGCAATTTTCTTTCCCACCTATTTATCTATAGCGGCCGTGGCCATTACCATCTTTGTTTCCGGGGGAATCGGAATTCTGGCGGGCGTCTTTCCGGCGTGGAAAGCAGCGCGGCTCGATCCGATAGAAGCGTTGCGGGCCGACTAATGAGATGAAGATATTTCGCAGCGACATTTATGAAAACCTGAAAATGGCGCTCGCTACCCTGCGTGCCAATAAACTGCGCTCGTTTCTGACGGTGTTCGGCGTGATGATCGGAGTCATCACGGTCATGCTGATCTCCTCAATCATCAGCGGGGTTGATACCGCCGTTAAGCAGGAGCTGGAGTCGTACGGGACAAACTCTATTTACGTAATCAAGTTTAACTCCGGCATTCACATTGGCCGGCTATCACGCGAAGAGCGCATGCGCAAGGAACTAACATTTGACGATGCGCTCGCGCTGCGGCAACTGCCTGCGGTGGAGCTTTCGGTTCCGTTCCTCGATATAACCAACAATTTCTTCGGCCAGAAACTGATGGTGAGTGGTCCCGGGAAGACCTCCGCCAATGTCGCTTTGCAGGGAACGCTACCTGATTTTGAGCGCGCCGGCACACAGATAGTTAAGGAAGGCCGCTTCTTCACGGAATATGAAAACGATAACAACGAGGAAGTGTGCGTGGTGGGATCGTCTATTGCGCAGGACTTCTTTCCATACGGTTCCGCAATTGGTCAGCCCCTGGAAATCGGCGGCAACCAGTTTCGCATAGTGGGCGTGTTGGAGAAACGCGAGCAGTTTTTGCTTGGCGGCGGCGGCGACGATCAAAATAGCGTCATCTACATGCCTTTCAACGTGGCGCGTAAACTAAAGCCCACCGCAGACGACGTTTACATTCTCGCCGTTGCCCGTAAAGGAATGATGCCAGAAGCGCAGGATCAGATTACGGACCTGTTGAGAGTCCGGCGCCAGGTTCCCTTCGGCAAACCTGACAACTTCGGCCTGCAGACAGCCGAGTTGTTTCTCAGTAGTTTTCGCTCAATCCTCAGCGGCGTTGCGATTGCGATGGTCGTGGTGTCTTCGGTAGGCCTAATGGTTGGCGGCATCGGCGTGATGAACATCATGCTGGTGTCGGTAACCGAACGCACTCGTGAGATTGGGGTGCGTAAAGCAATCGGCGCTCGCCGCAGCGACATCATGTGGCAGTTTCTGATTGAGGCCGCCACACTCACCGGGTTCGGCGGTCTGGTCGGCCTCTCGATTGGCTGGCTGCTGACGTTTCTTCTTCGCCTGCTACTACCCTCTTATGTACCGCTTTGGGCGCCTATCGGCGGTTTCGTCGCCAGCGTAGGCATTGGAATAATCTTTGGACTGTGGCCAGCATGGAAAGCGGCGCGACTCGATCCTATTGAATCGCTAAGGTACGAGTAGCGTAGGCAATAAAACCGAAACCCGATTTTCCATATATCATTTGACAGTTCTCATTTGTCATTTTCGTGATGCTTAGTGGCATTTCGTGGATCGTATGGTGGATCCAATATATTCAACCCGCGAATTCTGGGACCGACGAATTGAGTGATCCACGAATTCTCACTAATCATACGAATGAAAATGGTGAATTTACATTAGAAGTGCAACTGCCGCGAACTAAGGTTACTCACCCTGAATCTAGCCAGTGGGTCGACAAATGCAGAACCGGGAGCGGTAGCGACCAGATGCCAACAGACATAGCGCCCAAGTACAAAAAAGCAGCTCAACATAAATACTTCATTGACACTTGTCTTTAGCGCACGACTCATCCGGTCGCTACCGCTCCCGGTTCTGCATTTGTCGACCCACTTACCGAGTGGTCACCCGTCCTGTCACTTTCCGCAGCGCTGGCCGCGGTTCACTTGTCATGTGTTGCACTTCCCAGTTGAATCCGCGAATGACAAATGGAAAATGGGCTTTTGGTTTTTGCTAACGTCGCCTCCAACCAACCCTTAGAACGCTTGTCCCATAATCAGCGACATAATCACGCGTACTATTGTTCCGACCAGCCAAATCGCAATTACCACCATCCAGGCGGAGCCTGACGAAAGTTTAGCAACCTTCTTTAGTCCGATCGCCGCCAGGAACAAGCCGTAAAAAGCGATCAGATCAAACGAGTTCAGAATCGTGGTCAGCAAAGGCTGTGTCCTGGCGTCCACCAGGATGCTGGGATTGGCGCGCGCAATGCCGCTGTTAATCGCTGTGGCATCGATGTCCTCAGCCGCTTTTACGAAGAGCAGGATGATGTTCACCACGGCATACACGATAGTCGGCGGATAGCTTGAGTAGACCCAGATCGCGAGCGCCTGTTTGAAGCTCATCGACTTTCCCATCAACATCGTGCCCAGTAGATAGAGTCCCGCACCCGCAGCAAACAGGATTCCGAAGACAACCGGGAACGACGCATAGGTGACCACTTTGATGATCGGGTTGTTCTGCATCTGCAAGCCCTGCTCAATCTGCTCGGGCGTTGCGTCCGGCTGCCGCGCTTCAATTTGCGCGCGCGCGATGTTCTCGGAGCCTACCCTCCAAACAAAGGTGGAGTAATAAGCCATGAACGCCAGCACCGTAATGATGCCAGCTATCAAAAAGCGCGGGCGCACGCGCAAGGCTTCGAAGGTGGCGCCTGGCTCAAACAGGATGCTGCTAAGAGTTTGCGGAGTAGACATCTCCGGGCCGGCTGGCGGAGCAGTTGGTGGCGGTGGCGCTTGAAAATCCTGTGGGTTCGGATCGCTCATTTAGTTATCCTCCTGATCAAGAGGACGGGGAGATTCCGTCCGACTCTCTAAGATTCAAAATTGCCTGGTGACTTGTTACGCACGCTTGTAATGATAGGTTTCAGCAGGCGGGGCTATTCCGCCGGCGGCGCTTCGGGCCAACCGGGCACGCGGATGCAAGCGACTGTATGGCCCGGCGAAACTTCGCGCAACTCTGGATCAATGCGTGCACACTCGTCAATAGCAATTGGGCAACGGGTACGAAACCGGCAACCCGAAGGCGGATTAACCGGCGTGGGCACGTCGCCCTGCAACACTATCCGCTCGCGCTTTTGTTTGGGATCGGGAATAGGAATCGCCGAAAGTAGCGCCTGCGTGTATGGGTGCAGTGGCCGCGCGTAGAGCTCGGCGGCGTCGGCCACTTCGACAATGCGACCCAGATACATCACCGCGACGCGGTTTGAAATGTGTTCGACGACTGCCAGCCCGTGCGAAATAAAAAGGTAAGCGAGGCCAAACTCTTTCTGCAAATCCTGCAACAGATTGACAACCTGCGCTTGAACGGAAACGTCCAGAGCGGAAACCGGTTCGTCGGCAACAATTAATTTTGGGTTCAGCGCGAGTGTACGCGCCACTCCTATACGTTGACGTTGCCCGCCGGAGAATTCGTGCGCATAACGCTTTCGATAATCCGGATCAAGTCCTACTCTTTTCAACAACTCTGCCACCCGGTCGCGTCGATCCTGCTTCGTTCCGACTTTATGAATCACTAACGGCTCGCCCACGATGTCGCCAATCTTCATGCGCGGGTTCAGGGAGGCGTATGGATCCTGGAAAACTATTTGCATCTGGCGTCGAATCTCGCGCATCTCCGTCTTGCCTAACGACAAAACGTCACGACCCTCAAACTCGATTTCTCCCGAAGTGGGTTCGATCAGCCGCAACAAACAGCGTCCCACAGTCGATTTGCCGCAGCCGGATTCGCCTACCAGCCCTAACGTTTCCCCCCGAAAGATATTGAAGGAAACGTCGTCAACTGCCCGCACCACATCGTCACTTCCCTCCATCGGAAAGTGCTTAACGAGGTTGCGGACGGTTACCAGTACCTGATGATTGTTGTCCAAATTTAGTTAATCTGGGGATCGGTGGATGTCTTATCGGCTTGATGATCCGCCGCCACCGCTGCTGCCAGATCGAATAGCACACAACGAACGTTGACTCCGCTCTCGAGTTGATAAAGCGGTATTTCTTCGGCGGTGCAACGCGGCATTCGGTAAGGACAGCGTGGTGCAAAATGGCAACCCGGCGGCAACTCCGTTGGGCTGGGTACCACGCCCTCGATCGTCTCCAGCCGTTCCTTCTTCGCTACGTCTGCGATCGTCAACTTCGGCACTGAACGCAATAGTCCTTCAGTGTAGGGATGTTTCGGTCGTGCAAATAGCTCCTCAACTGACGACTCCTCAACGATGCGGCCCGTGTACATAACCGCCACGCGGTCCGCCACTTCAGCGACGACACCGAGATCGTGTGTAATCAAAAGTACACCGAGCTCTCGATGACTTCTCAACTCATTTAGGAGCTCGAGGATTTGCGCCTGGATGGTAACGTCGAGCGCGGTAGTGGGTTCATCAGCGATCAGCAACTTCGGATCACAAGCGAGCGCCATCGCGATCATAACGCGCTGCCGCATGCCGCCCGACAGTTGGTGCGGATAATCGTCCAAACGGCGCGCCGGATCGGGAATCGCGACTTCACGCATCGCCTCGATCGCGGCTGCGCGCGCAGCCTTTCTTGATAACTTGCGATGTAGCCGCAACGCCTCACCAATCTGCTCCCCCACGGTGAATACCGGATTCAGGGACGTCATCGGATCCTGGAAGATCATCGCGATGTCGTCACCGCGAATCTGGCGCATCTCGGCCTCCGACAAGTTCAGCAGGTTCTTACCGTCAAACGTGATCTCACCGCCCACGATCTTTCCCGGCGGAGCAATCAGCCGGAGAATTGAGAGCGCGGTAATTGATTTCCCGCAACCGGATTCTCCTACGACGCCTAGCAACTCTCCCGGGTCTACATGAAAACTTACGCCATCAACGGCCCGCACCAGACCGTTGCGGGTGGGAAAGTGAGTTTGTAAATTTTCTACTTCGAGTAGATGCGCCATGGTCATCAAACAGACGAGGTTTCCTTGTACTCTCCCCAAACCTGTCGCAGGCGGTTACTGATTTCACCTACGGTTACATAAGCCTCAACACAATCCAGCATGCGCGGCACCAGGTTGTCGCTCCCTCGCGCTGCTTCCTCAAGCTTCACCAATGACGAATCGGCTTTGACCCCGTCTCTTTTAGCTCGCAAAGCCCGAATGCGCTCGACCTGCGCCTGCTCGATCTTTGAGTCGATCCGCAATGTTTGGATCTTTGATTCTGCTTCAGCCCGAAAGCGATTAACTCCGACGACAATTGCCTGTTGAGATTCTATCTCGCGTTGATAACGATAGGCCGACTCCTGAATCTCGCGCTGCACGTAACCCTGCTCGATTGCGCGCAACATTCCACCCATTGCGTCAATCTTCTCCAGATAGTTGTTGGCGCGATCCTCGATTTCATTTGTGAGATGTTCGATTGCATAAGAACCGGCCAACGGGTCGGCTGTCTCGGCGACGCCTGATTCATAGGCGATGACCTGTTGGGTACGCAAGGCCAATCGGGCCGCCTCTTCCGTGGGCAAGGCCAGCGCTTCGTCCATGGCATTTGTATGTAACGATTGGGTTCCGCCCAGCACTGCAGCTAAAGCCTGAATAGTTGTACGAACGACATTTACCTCGGGTTGCTGCGCAGTTAAAGACGATCCGGCTGTTTGCGTATGAAAGCGGAGCATGCAGGAACGTGGATCCGTTGTTTTGAAGCGCTCCCGCATAATGCGCGCCCACATACGACGAACGGCCCGAAACTTGGCGATCTCCTCCAGCAGATTGTTGTGAGCGTTGAAGAAGAACGATAGACGCGGCGCGAATTCGTCGATCTCCAAACCCGCGTTCAGAGCCGCCTCCACGTAAGTGATGCCATCGGCCAGTGTAAAGGCGACTTCCTGTACTGCGGTTGAGCCGGCTTCACGGATGTGATATCCGCTGATTGAGATCGTGTTCCAATTAGGAACTTCACGGGCGCAGAAACTGAAGGTGTCGGTTACCAGACGCAGCGACGGCGCTGGGGGATAGATGTAGGTACCGCGCGCAATGTACTCCTTAAGGATGTCGTTTTGCAGCGTGCCCTTAACTTTGTCAAACGAGACATTCTGTTTGCGAGCCACGGCGAGGTAAAGACTCAAAAGAATCGCCGCCGTCGCATTGATGGTCATGGACGTGGAGACATCATCCAGTGGGATGCCGTCAAAGAGTCGCAACATGTCTTCAAGCGAATCGATGGCCACTCCCACTTTGCCAACCTCGCCTGCCGCGAGTGGATCATCGGAATCCAAACCAATTTGAGTTGGCAGATCAAAAGCAACGGAAAGGCCGGTCGTGCCCTGTGCCAGCAGATACTTGTAACGGGCGTTTGATTCTTCGGCGGTCGCGTATCCGGCATATTGCCGCATGGTCCAGAGCCGGCCGCGGTACATGTTTGGATAGATGCCGCGCGTAAAAGGAAAATCGCCGGGAGGGTTTAAGTCTTTCTCGTAATCGATAGCTTCGGTATTGTCGGGATTGAAGTCGGCGGGCAGATCGATCCCCGAGGAGGTCTCAAACTGCTTGCGTCTTTCAGTTTGTGACTTTGTAGGCATAACCCTTCTTGGTTCCGAGTAGGGACAACCACTCGAAAATATCACTGCGCGGAGTTTTGAAGCCTAACATAAATCAATTATCCAGCACACTTAAGCGTCCAGGCCGGTGGTGTCGCAGTTTCAAGTTTTTCTCTGTGCGACCTCTGTGTCTCTGTGGTGAATGTTGCTAAGGAAGTACTCAACCACAGAGACACAGAGAACACTGAGGACGCACAGAAAATTCTAATTGCGACACCACCCCGAGGCCCGGAGGGCCGTAAATTAATAGCCACGCCCGTGAGGGCGTGGACATGGCCCAACCAACGTGTATGAGCGCCGAAGGTGCGCCACGTCGAATCAGTCCCGGCCCTCCGGGCCTCATCCTCAATGCTGGAAATTTGGGACCACGCCCTCACGGGCGTGGCTATTGAATAGCGGCCCTCCGGGCCTGCAACGCGTTTTCCAACCCCGGCAACCGCTCAATTGAAATGATTATCCGGAAAACCGATGTTCTTTTCATCGGCTTGCGCCGTTCGACGCAGCATTGCTTGTGATAGATTCAACTTCGATGAATACAATAAAAGTTACAAACCGCGGCGCTGCTCGCATCCGCGGCGGGCATCTCTGGATCTATCGCAGCGACGTTTCGCATGCAGACGAGGTTCCGGGCCGCTCGATCGTCACGGTGCACGATCAGAATGGAAACTTCGTCGGCCAGGCTTTTTATAGCGACACTTCACAAATCGCGCTTCGATTTCTGAGCCAGTCAGACGAACCGATTGACCGCGATTGGTGGCGAGCTAAGATTAAAGACGCAGCACGGCGTCGCACCAGGATACCTGCTACTACCAACGCCTATCGTTTGATCTATTCCGAAGGCGACTTGCTTTCGTCTGTGATCCTTGATCGCTACGACGACGTGCTGGTTTTGCAGACACTCTCGCAGGGGTCAGAAGCGATTAAGTCACTGCTGGTGGAAATTCTGACGGAAGAGTTTGCTCCGCGTGCAATCGTCGAACGAAACGACATGCGCGTTCGCCAGCACGAAGGGTTGGAAATGGTTTCCGGCCCACTTTATGGAACCGCTCCGGAAGAATTTGAAATACTGCAAGACGGCATTCGTTTCCTCGTCTCACCTCTTCGCGGTCAGAAAACCGGTTCCTTCTTAGACCAGCGCGAGAATCGGGCAGCCGCCGGCCTCCTGGCCCACGGTCGAGCGCTTGATTGCTTTACCTTTACCGGCTCGTTTGCACTGCATCTCGCCGGTAACTGCGACAGCGTCCTGGGCATAGATATCTCTGGCGAAGCGGTGGAGCTCGCGCGTCGCAATGCCGAACTGAATCACGCAACGAATGTAGAATTTCGCGAGGCAAACGTCTTCGACGCGCTACGAGAGATGGAGAGCGCAGGAGAGCGTTTCGATACTATCGTGCTGGATCCGCCGGCCTTTGCTAAGAATCGCTCAAGCGTGGGAGCGGGCTTGCGAGGCTATAAGGAAATAAATCTGCGGGCCCTGAAACTGCTGAATCCTGGTGGCGCGCTGGTAACTTGTACCTGCTCGTATCATATGTCGGAGCAGATGTTTCTCGAGATGATCGCTGAAGCGGCGAACGATGCTCATCGTCGTTTACAGATTGTCGAGAAAAGGACCCAGGCGAGCGATCACCCAATCCTGCTCGGCGTTCCCGAAACCTATTATCTAAAGTGTGTGATTGCTCGCGTGCTCGGGTAAACGGTCTATGCAAACCTAGTTCTTCAACCGCACATCAAACGACGAGAAAAACCTTTCGATATTTTGCGAGCTAGCTTCGCTGGGAACATACGCAGCCAAAATCAGGTAAGGTCGCCTGCCAACGATATAGACCCGGGCCTTGAATGAATACTTATCCGTTCTGCCCTCAAACTCGAGAGCCGGAAAACTCTTAAAAGTAATGCTCTTTGAGCTTAGCAGGGTTCCCTTGACGCCCTTAACGAAATTATCCCGGTTGGCCTCCAATTCGCCCTGGACGTTGAAATTAAAAGTTGGAACGTAGTCTACCCACCCTGCGAGGTAAGTTTCGTCAGCCTGGGCAAGGTAAAGCGTCGAGACATAAGGGCCAACCGGACTCGGTTTGGTTTCTTTACTTTCAGTCGGCTTGACTGGCATCAGAACCGAAAAATTTCCCTCAATTGATTCAAACTTTACCCACTCAGCCTGAACACCGAATGCAATTGTGGTCGCGAGCAGAACAACACCCAGGGAAGCAATTCTTCTCATTGCGATCTTAACCTCCGAATAGCGTTGGGATTTTATGGGTTAGCCGGCTACTAACTTTGAGACGTCTTACTACGGACGCTCTCCGCCAGTCGCTTGGCGTCAGGTAGAGCTTCGAGCGCCCGCAGTACCTGCGGATCACTGTCAAGTAATACGCGAGCCCCTGCGTCGTTGGAAAACGCTGCGGTGACAATCTCTTCTCGCAATCGTAGTTTTACGAAATCGATGTCCTCTTCAATCTGCGCGACGCTGAGTTGCGACTCAATGTCTGTTCTGATGAAATTCCGAAATGCCTCCATCACCCGATCTGTTAACGGAAAATCACCGGACTTTGGGTTGCGGCCATACTGCACCTGTTCGACCTTATAACTCTCCAGTCCCGGTACCAGTCCGGCCGCGAGGCGGCGAGTGAACTGGAATGCTGCCTCAACCATGCGATTTCGCACTGGCGTGAAGGTCAATGGCTTGACGTCAATATCCGGAGTGATCCCGCCGCCGCCGTAGAACACGCGTCCGGCTGCAGTCTTAACCGCCGGACCACTTTGCACCGGGACAGTCGGAGCCAGTGGTGCTTCACCATTCCTTGTCCCCGCAGGGTTCTGGTTCGCCGGCTCTTCCTGGTGCTGGGTGTAGTAATCGTAAAGAGAGCCGCTTGAATAATCGCGCTGCAACGAGCGACCGTAAGGCGTGTAGTAGCGCGCGGTGGTCAGCGTCAGTCCGGTATTAAAAGGCAACTGAAAAACGTGCTGCACTAAACCTTTTCCAAAACTTGTTTCACCAACAATCAGCCCGCGCCCGTGGTCCTGGATCGCTCCCGCGACAATTTCCGATGCCGAGGCCGAACCGCGATTGATCAGGATAACCAGGGGCACGTCCTCAGGATTAGACCCACTCGACTTGTAAACGATCGGGTCACTGTAATCCGTGCGCCCTTTAACTGACACGACCACCTGGCCGCGCGGCAGGAATTCACTCGCCACGTCGATTGCCTGATTCAGCAAACCGCCGGGGTTGCCACGCATGTCCAGGATTAGCTGTCGCATTCCCTGGTTCTTAAGATTCTTGATCGCATCCCGCAGTTCTTCGTCACTGGTTGATTGAAAACCGCCAGTCAGGCCGACATAGCCGGTGCCGGGACGCAGTATGTAAGCGTTGCGAATCGAAGGCAGCGGAACAGCATCGCGTATGAGTGTGAATGAGAGCGGCGCTTCCGAGCCGGCTCGCTCAACCTTTAAGACGACCGCTTCGCCGCGGGCGCCGCGTACTTTCTTGGAAACCTGTTCGCTGGTCCATTCACGCGCATCCTGCCCATCTACCTCGAGAATGCGGTCGCCGTAACGCAGGCCGAGCCGTCCTGCGGGCGTGTCTTCAACTGCAGATTGAACATAAACGCCATCTCGATGCTGCGTTATCGTCACGCCGATGCCGTAGAAACGTGAACCCTGGTCTTCTTTAAGTTTCTTAAATTCGCTGTACGGGAAGTACATCGAATGAGGATCGAGAGTCGAGAGCATGCCCTGAATGGCCGCCTGCGTGGCTTTTTCGTAGTCGACGGCTCCGGCATAACCATCGGAGATAGTCGCCACGGCCTCGTTGTAATCCTTCTCTATGTCGGATGCCTGCGTATAGGAGGTGGCGTTTGACGGCGCGTTAGTACGGAAGCGCCGCGAGCGCCCGATGGTGCCGCCAACCACGGCCGCGATCAGAATGATCGTGCAGGCTGTAATGATAAATCTTCTCGACATAACTTTTCTTTGGCTCTTCGTCGTCAAAAAAAGGATTTGACAGGGAAATCTTAACACAGCCTCGGGCTTTCGTCCTTAAACGATACGGCGCGACGCCTGTGATATATTCGCGCTAAGATCTCGGATGATTAATTCGCTGTCAATTGTTGTTCCGGCCTATAACGAAGGCGCGCGCCTGGGCAAGTCGTTGCCTGCAATCGTGGCTTATCTGGAAGACTACGGCGCGGATTGCGAGGTGATCGTTGTGGACGACGGATCGACAGACAACACTGCAGACGCAGCCCGTGAAGCCCTTTCCGCTTCAGCAAAAGTTCGGACTTCGGTCATCAGCTATCAGTCTAATTTAGGGAAAGGGCGGGCTGTTAGACTCGGCTTGCTCGCTTCACGTGGCTCGATCGCGTTGTTTATGGACGCGGACCTGTCGACGCCGATAACAGAAACTCCTCGTCTGGTTGATCCTATTGCCAGCGGTGAGTGCAAAACGGCATCAGATCCCCTGGATATGCAGTCGGCCGTCGGTTCGGCGATACGACACGTGGTAGCGGAAGATCGTGACGTCGTTTGTCGTCGTGGGTGCCGTCAGACTCGTCGGGTCCTTCATCTCGGCCCGCAGCACCACCTGCCCGTTGTCGGAGAAGACCGTCAGCGCAGGGCGATACGGCGTGCAGGGCGCCGGAGATGTCACGTTGGTCACGACGTCGGACGGCACAGGATTCCCGAAGCTCGCCGTTGAGTCCGCCGCGCTGCCCGGTGAGGATTCGATCACCAGGTACACCGGCGATCGTCCCTGACGCGCGATCGATCCGCAGGACGTGCTCGCCGCGATGACCGCCGCGAGCGCGACAAGATATCTGACGTTTCGCATTGGATGCCTCGTGCGCTCCCTTATTCGCCTGATGATGCGCGGGGTGATGAAGATGAGCAGCTCGTGTTCTGTTCGTTCAACGACTCGCGCTTGAACAGCCACTTCAAGAATCGGCACCGGCTCAAGCCGGGGTGCAGTCGATCGGTCCTCCGCTCGTCACCTTCGAAGATGCCGCCGATCACCGTGGTCTCGCCGTCGTTGACGAGCACCGTCGTGTTCGCGCGCTGGGTGTTGATGGACGGAATCGCCGCCGAAGCGTCGGCCCGACCGAGCCCTTGTCCACCGCGATCCTCATGATGACGGTCCCCGCGTCTGTAATCTGCGGCAGCACCCTCAGGATGAGCGCCGCGTCCTTGAACTCCGTGACCACCGTGTTGTTCGCGGTGGTTTGATACGGAATCTGCACACCCTGAGCGATCTCGGCTTCCACGTTGTTGAGCGTCGAGACTTTCGGCGTCGACAGCAGTTTTCCGTGGCCGTCGGTTTCGAGAGCGGTCAGCGCCGCGTCCAGATTGAACGCGCCGTTGATCGATCCGAGAGCCATGCCGACGGCGCTCGTCGCGCCACCCAGCCGGGAGATTGACGGCGGTCGCGTGCCTTGTGCCCTGACGATGCCGAGTCGTCCGCCCAGACTTCCATTGTTCGGAAACGCGAGGTTCGTCGTGTTGCCGAGGGCCGGTCGAGACGTTTCCGTTGAAGCCCCACTGGATGCCCAGAGCTTTCGCATAAGTCGAAGTCGTCTGCACAATCCGCGCTTCGATCTCCACTTGCGGCTGCGGCCGATCGAGCGATGCGGCCAGCGTGTTGACCTGTCGAGGCGCGACTGCAAATCCGTGATGATCAATGTGTTCGTTCGCGGATCGACCTGAACGCTGCCGCGCGTCGACAGCAGATTCTTGAGAAGCGGCACCATCTCCGCCGCTTTCGCATAGCTGAGTGTCTTGTTCAGGTGGTCAGCTCGCCCGAGAGCGCCTGCTCGTCGGCAAGCTTGCGCCGCTGGCATATGCTCGTCGGCGAGCACCGACAGCGGCGCGATGCGGACGATGTTGTCCTCGACGATGTAGCCGAGCTTGTTCATCTTGAGCACCATGTCGAGCGTCTGGTCCCAGGGCACCTGCGTGAGCACCAGTTCGACCTTTCCGGTCACACCGGGGTCGATGATCATGTTGAGCCCGCTGACGTCCTGAATCAGCTTCAGCGTCGCAAGCAGGTCGGCCTGCTCGAGATTCCAGTTCATCGGCTCGCCCGGTGTACTTCCTCGGTTCCTGGGGCGCCCGCCGCGGCCGTCGCGCGCGTGTCGTTGCTGCTAGCGCAGCTCTGGCCAGAAACGCGGCAGTCCCGCGCGACAATGTGCGGCCGGAGCGTCGCAGAGGCCGGCGTTGCCAGCGGATCGATCGGGCCTGTTCTGACTTGCGCCAGCGCCTGCATGGCGTCAGGCGCCTGCCGGGAAGCCGGGGCCGGACGTCGCCGGATCCGCCGTCCGGTCGAAGTCCACGACGATGGTGTTGCGATCGCTTCGCACGCGATGTCGCGACCGCCTGCGTCAGTGACGACGCGCAGCCGGGCAGTCGGGCGATCCCATGACTCGTGGCTTCCAGCGCGACCGCCGCAATCGGGCCGACGCGCTGACCGGCACCCTGTTGGAGACTCCCTCAGCGCCGACATTTCGCAAATCCAGCAGAAGCGTGAGCGCGTCGAGCCGCGTCGCCACGTACGGCACCGGATCGGTGGCTTCGATGACAAGCGACTCGCCCCTTGCGCGTGGACGCGCGAGCTGATTGTCTTCAGGCGAATCTCCGGGCGGGCGCGCCGCCGGCGGCGAACCCCGACACGCCGCCCAGCGCGGCGGCCACCGCCAGGGTGACGGACAAGGTGAGGGCTTTGGTCGAAGTCACTGCTTGGCTTCCTCCAGCGAACGCAACAGCTTGCGAACCTCCCGCTGCTTCGCGGTCGACAGCGGATCGTTCACGTCCTGCATGATGACGAGACCCTGCGGGGTAATCGACTTTCACGGTGCCATCCATCAATTTGTCGCCCGCGTGGATGTTGTAGCTCCTGCCGTCCGGCCCTTGAATGAGCGCCACCGTTTTGGCGCGGCCTTCCACGACCGCGCGCACGACGATTTCGTTGACCACGCAGTCCGGCCGCCCCTTCGCCGCGCGTTGTCGTGGCCGCGGAGCAACGGCGCCGGTGTTCAACAGATTGGTGAATGGATCGCGGCGTCCCTCGCCCCTGGTACGAGTACGCTTCACCGGAGCCTCGGCCGGGTCCGGCGGGCGGCGTGGAGCGGTTGTCGCGCCGTTGGCTCGAGTGGCTGGAGCTTCGGCTGGACGCGCGGCGGTTTGGCCGCCGTCTTCGCGGCGGCGGCAGCGGCAGGCTGGCGCCGAAGCCGACTCCGCGCAGGCCACGAGCGGCAGAGACCGAGAGCGACGATGAAGCGACCAGCCGCGCATCATCAGGCGGCCTTCTTCGGAGCCGGCGGCTTGGGCTTCGCCTTGGTCTTGGGCGCGCGGCGGATCCAGCAGCACAAACGTTGTCGCCATGCACTTGGCCGAGACCGTCGATTCGCGAGTCGGCTCGGTCCTTCGACTCGATCGCAAGACCGCTGATGTTGACGATACGCGTGAACTTACCCACGCGGTCGAAGAAGATCGCGAGGTTGTGATACGTCCCTTCGAGCTCGAGCGCGATCGGCCACTCGGCATGGAGTTCCTGGGTCACCGGCGCGGCGGCTTGAACCCCCTGATCGTGAGGTTCGACTGCATCGCCACGTTCTGCATGCTGCGGAGCAGATCGGCGGCGTCCTTCTCTTCGGGAAGGACGGCCTTGAGATTGTCCAGACGAGCCTCGAGGTCGGCGACCTGACTCGCGGAACTCGTCGAGCTTCTTGGCGGTGGCGAGCCCTTTGGTGATGTCGGCTTTGAGCGCTTTCAACTGCGCTCTGCCGCGCCACCATGTCGGCCCGGGCCGGGAGTCTCGTATAGTAGTAGAAGGCCACAACGCCGCCCACGGCGAGCGCCACGAAGGCGCCGACCTGCGCGTACCACGGCAATTTCGTGAGACTGATATCCATTGCTCAAGCTACCCGGCCTGTCGGGGTCTTCCCCGCGGCCATTCCACTATCCCCGCTTCGCGACGGGGGTTCCTGCCGCCGCTGTCGGCGCCGCGACCTCTCCCGGGCGCTGAAAGAGCGCACGGATGCTGAAAGTGACCATCTCGTTTGGCGGCGTCGGCGACGGATTCGTCTGACTGTTCACGATCTCGACGGGAGCGCTCTGAAATAGCCCG
>CAVSKU010000002.1:0-136799 GCA_963728625.1 Pyrinomonadaceae bacterium | reverse complement strand
ATTGGGGTCCGGAAGCTTTGCCAGAAAACGCCACCTTGCAGGAACGGATGTGGCACAAGCTGCGCAGCAAAGCCGGGCGCGAGGTGTTAAGCAAACAAAAGTGATCGTCGAACCAGTCCTTGCGCAGATCAAACATGTACGAGGCTTTCGGCAGTTTCTGCTGCGCGGCTTGGCGCAAGTCGAAGCGGAATGGTTGCTGGTTTGTATGACGCATAATCTGATGAAGATGTTTAGGGCTACGAAACAACTTCAGCTGGCTTGAAAAATAAGGGAAGTCGCTCACAAAACGCGCGCTTTCTCTGGGCCTAACCTGCAACGGGCAACTTGATCTTTATCAGCAATCTCCTAAAAACTGCTGCTCCAGCGTAAGCCAGTGCCGGCAACTTAAATAAGCCGACAGACTCTTCAAGGCCGGGAGTACGAAGGTTGTCGCCCAGCAGCGTCGCGCCAGCGATGCAATGAGTTTGTTAGACGCACCATCCGCCACATTATCAACAACGACGCTAAATGGCTGGCTATCCTGCGTGGGCTTAACGCTGACTTCTGGCAACAGAGCGTAACAACCGAACGGATTGAGTCGTATATTAGCAAGCAGGCGGGCATTGATTTCAGCCAAGCTATTTGACCAATACCTGCGGACCACAAACATTCCGCTGTTGAAATACAAATTAATGGAAAGACCGTGGTATTTAACTATGAAAAAGTGGTCAACGGATTCGCGATGCCAATTCGCGTAACCATCAATGGCAAGGAAATTCAGTTAACGCCGAGCGAAGTAAAGCAGACCGTTGAATTCACGGAACACATCAAAACATTTCAGGTTAATCGAAACTTGTACATTGAGGACAGTGAAAACCTGACCTTCCTAAGGATGTAACGCAAACTGTTAGTTTGCGTTGTGAAGCGATTCCTCGCCCGCGAAGGGTCAGCGCGCGGAGCACCATGGAAAAACTGATCTAACAGCCAGCCTTCGCCGCGAAGGTGCAGTGCGCGGAGCGCACGAAAGCATAAAGCCTTCATAATTCGTTTTCGTCCTTCTGGTTAACGCCACCTGAAGGTCTGACGGAATGGAAGAGAGTAAGTCAACCTCGGCGAAGGTAATCAAAGTTTGAAGACTGCCGCACCATAAATTTGTTTACCTCGATGTCAGGAACCCTCTCTCTTCGACGATTGCATCGTGGGATGCTGGCAAATCTATCCTCAAACAGCCTCAAAAGAAATGCCTCTACAGTGCGCGGCCAGTTTTGTACATCTGTGTCAACAATCTTGTCGAACCGATATGCCAAGCGGTTCTGCGCAAGGAATTCCGCAAGGTAACCATTCTTTAAATACTTAAGATGCGCACAAAGACGGTTATCGAGCCAACCGCTACCAATATATACAACAGAACTCCATCGCTTCGTGGGCCATTGAGGGGAGCCGTAATCAAAGCAATAATCCTTTGCGTAGATGCAGTAAACACCTCGCGCATGAGGAACGCCAGCCTGAATGAAGTTCACGTGACGCTGCGAAAATGTGAGTTCGCGCGACCAATTTATTTGAACGCGCCAAATGATTTGACGGGATGTCGAGTCATCGTAGATATGCATAATCAACCCAATGGTAACTACATTCCGATCAGGATTCTTAGGCAACCCTCGCATGTTCGCCAGGTCGAGAGAACGACAATCCAGAGTAGCGTCCACGTCCACCTCGCTCATTCCACAGTGGGAGCCAAGCCATGCGGCAACCGCCACAATTCTCGGTCGGAGAAAGCGAGACCGCAATGAGAGTCTGTAGTCCACCGCCGAAGTCTGCTGAAACGGAGTTGGGTAGCGAAATGGCACCCGGAAAATTAAGCTTGACTAACTCAGTAGCTACCAGCGCTGCCGATGCTGTCGAAAGAAATGGCAGCGATGCTCTCACTGGCTCGACATCATTCGCTGGCGTGACCTCACCTTCAGAACATGGCCCTCGAAATTCCACGTGGGGTCTAGGTAAACGACAAGCTGTGCAGTCCTCTGTTCTTGGTATGTGTCGCCCGAATGCGATGCCCCAACCGCTTGTCGTTGTCCCGTGCAACACTATGGGCGGAAGTTGAAAGGGGACCTCTGCCCACGCACCCTCTTCATTCGTCAAACTAATCCAAACGTCGAACGCCTGCTCACTTAGCGCGGGTCCTTTCTCGCGCCAGGTGCCTTGAACCACATTGGATTCAATGCCCGAAGAGGCAAGAAACTCCTTCGCTACGTCTACCTTACTCATCGCGGTTGCAGCGTGAAATGCCGTGAATAGAGGAGATCTATTGAGATTCGATGTTTCGACCGCGTCGCGGTCCAACACGGTAATGCGACCACGGCATCGGCTCAAACCCAGAATGTAAAGAAATGCAGATCCCACGGCACCCACTCCGGCAACGAGCAAGTCACCTAAGTCGATGTAATCGGGAACTGCTGGATGCTCACCGCGACAGCCTTCGTCGTGAATCGCATGGTGCCATGTGCACCACCGGATTGAGCGCAACCACTGCGTTGGGGCATGACCAATAGCCCGCTTAAACAGGTCGCCTGCTCCGATTGACGCGGCGAGTGCTGCCGCTGGTCCAATGGCATCAATCCCTTCAATCTTCGGCAAGATAGAGTTTCCGCGATAACCAATTGCTGACCATCCCGCAGCATCAATTACGTAGTCGCGTTCATTGAGCTCTTGGAAGGGAGAAGGTGGCCCCACAAAGAGTCGTAAACTTGAAGGATGTGAATTCGGCCCTTGTTGAACCACAAATCTCCCGAAGGGATCGGCTTCGCGCATTTCTCGAAGAATGCGCGAGGACAGGAGCTCATCGTCCTCAACGCTCAGAACTTCTGCCAGCGATATATCAGGTACAAAGACCGTAATGTTTCTTGCCCAGCGCGCTGTAAGGTTCGCGGCAAGTAAGGCAATGCGCTGTGTGGTGACACTGCTTGCGGAAGCCGGACTAATGTGGATTTCCACCGGCGCGTGCACGTACGCGTGAAAGTCCTCAACCTCCAATTGGGTACGATGGTCGCGTTCCGCGTAGAAGGCTTCGGCAGTCGACCAGCGTCGATTAATAATTTGAGAATTGTCATTCATTGTCTGTTCTTCGTAAGTCCCTTAAGCCCGGAATTACTCGCAGGTGCCTGTCGATGTTCCGAATTTCTTGGAAACGTCCGTCTCTGTGTCTATGAACACCGCATTCAGCAAGGTGCAGTCCATATCTGCCGAACCACGGCACTACCACTGAAATCGCCCCGTCGAATCGGGCGAATGTCTGTTCATCATCGAAGCATGAATGCTTGACATGAGGACCTGGGTGCGAGTGCGCCTGCCCGAGATACACTAAGGGAGTGTTCACGATCACGCGTAACGCGTCGGCGTTTACTTCGGGTGAAGTCCTAACTGAACCAGCCGTTGTATCGGCGTTGGGCACGACCAGCGTTGTCACCACTGCCGCCGCCGTATCTTCAATGCCGAACCAATAGACCACACCTTCGGAAGGTCGATGCTGGGCAAACGAATCGAGAAGTCCCGCCGTTTGCTGAGCGAGATCGTCGGTTATGTAAACTACGGGCATCTCCTTGGATTTCACGTCATTCTCCCTGAAGATTCTCGAATCTTAGAATCAAGGTCGCTCACCATAAGTGCAAGCGTATCGATAGCAACACCGTTGGTAGTCGGTAGACGCCAGTCTAAAAGTCGCCAATCGTTATGCGGCCCCCCGCGCTCGACGTAGGCTTTGCGGTTATAACGCATACAAATGCAGGGCATGCCATGAAAGCCTTGCGGATAAAGATTTTTGAGTCCACGTTCAGTTCGGCCTTCATTAACGAACTCGACCGTTGGCGGGTGCAGCGGATACTCGCGGCAATCGAATTCAAGATAGAAGAACTCTGCATTTGCGTTCTCGAACCGGATAAAAAACCGAAGGTTATCTTCCGAAAGAGCTGTAATGTCTACGACTAGGCAGGCGGAGTCTGCATACGCCAGAACGAGCGGCAACTCCGCCTGAATCGCCTGTAACGAAACCTCAGGTGGAACGCTCACGCATTTCCTCCTTGAACCGAAAGAACGAGAAGAGTTCCATCCTCAATTTTGTAGCTCACGAGCGTTCGCTGAGGCTCCAGCTTTTCATTGCCGCGCAGTAGCGTGTATTTGCTGTCCTGTTCGACAAATTTGAAAACGGCGCGCGCATCTTCGATTACTTGCTCCACTTTCGTAGAGAGTACGTAACGTGGGCGCTTTGGTGCATCTTTGGGTTCTTCCATACTCCAAAGTCCGCGAGGTGTCTGAACTCTGAGCCGCACAGTTTTATCCTTGCCGGCACGTTCCGAGTTTTCGTTTGTTTTTTCTGATTGATTGTTGCTCATTTTCGTCTCCTTAAATTTTCGTTCGTAAGGCATCTTTTCGCCTCAATAATAGAAGACGGACATATTTTGAAAAGTGAGCGTTCGAATCCGAACTGAGAAGCTGTCGACTAGTTGCTGGCGGTGAGTTCAATTGCTGGCAATATCAGTTGCACCAATCCAACCCGGACAGATTATGCGGGAGGGACAGCGATCACATATCCAGTCATCGAGAGTGGCTTCAAAGCGACCTGAAGAGAGAGCTTCGAAGCCCTTCATCGCTCGTACAGCCTGTTCGTTCCTTGCTTGATCAGGTCCGCTCTTACGCCACTTGAAGTTCCCAATTTCACCGTCCTCGCCGAAGAACAGCAGTGGTCGCATGTCGCCATGGCGCTCATGCAACAATACAAACGGCAACCGTTCGTAATCCTTCAATTCGGACCAGTTCAGCGAGCCGCTGAAATCTTGAGGAGCTCGGGGGTGCATTGCAATCACTACGCGATCGCCATTGCCATCCAGGAAGTGACCGATTAATTGAAGCTTGAGTGTCCGCGTCTTGCCTTCGCCATCTTCGACTTCAAAAGCCTCTTCGTACGGCGTGCCCTTGTGAAAACCGCCGCGTTTTAGAGCGTGAGCAAGTTTTTGACTCCAACTATAGGCGCGCGGCCGATATAGAGATATGTGAGGATGATCCGCAAGTAAGTCTTCGGGCCATTCCTCTTCTACAATTTGTGCCACATCTATCTCCGACGGCGTTTCTCCGTTTTCTAGAGTTAATCGCACCACCCTCGCAAGCATAGCGCGCACACGTTTCGTGAATTCAGGATAAAGTGGGCGAAGACGGCTTCGAAAACGGGCATCAAGTTGCTCTTGAAGGTACATTTTCACCATACAGGTCTTCGAACCGAGCGAATACATGGACAGTTGCGAGGGCGCATCACCTCCCCAAATACGTCCGAGACTCACCTTTTCATTGATCGCGTTTCCTGTAGTCCATGTTTGTATTGGGATTGCGCCGGACTGCTGCAGTTTCATGAGAAGCTCGGGAAACCGTCGCTTCCTACTTCGCGGGCTACCGCTCGCAGATGTGGCGTAAGAGATAACCGCGGCGCGTTGTGCCCGCGAGAGTCCAACAAACAAGAGTGATTCTGCCTGGAGTAGATCATCCTCGGGCTTTGGCCGTAGAAGTGGCGGAAGACATGGTTTTGGAGGCGGTATATCAGGCAATGATTGCCCGGCTACGGCAGCGCACGGGAACTCCAGTCCCTTCGAGGCGTGACACGTCATTACGCGTACTGCATTTGGATGGGTTTGAGGCGGAACAAGACCCGGAGCTGCGTGCGTGACGAGATTTCGAAGCCGCTCAGCCAGACCGATGCGAGAGCGTCGCGGTTGAGCATGCAGATGACTGATTCTATATTGCGCGGCTAACGAAAGGGCTGAAATGATTTCCTCTAATTGAACCGAACTGGCGACGTCATCCTCTTCGATCAATTCTCTAACGTAAGGACTAAGGAAAAACAGGAAGTCGCAAAGAACGACCCAACCGTCGCCGGAATGTAAGAAGCCGCGAAGTTTGTGAAAAACTTGCCACACATTCTCCGCGATCTGTTTTGTGGTGTTAGAGCCCGTCCACTCCCGCACTAAACCCTCCTCAGGATCAGCATTCAGAAGTTGGCAGATAGCTTCATTCAATTCCTCTCGTGTGCCGAGATCCCTGCCAAGTGCATAAACCAGGCGAGCTAATGCCTTTTGATGATCCACCACGGTTAGGACGGCAGCTAGATCTCCACCCGCGCCCTCTGCCGTAAGAATGCCACTCGTTACCGCTTTGATGTTTCGTCGCTTCAATTCGATGGCGATGTTCCTAACGTCGACATTACGGCGAGCGAGAACCGCAATGTCTTCTGCAGGGACTTTCTGTGATAGCCAGCCCTCGATTGTCGTGACCACGCCGGCACGTTCAGCAGCATCGCTGCTTGCTACCGCCATCACGACAGGGTCTTTGTTCAACGCAGTAAGATTGGAAGCTGGTCGCCAGCGCTCAAGATTCGAACTGCTAGCGTCACCATCCAGTAAAGCGGCGAGTCGGTTTATGACCGATATGATTTCAGGAGCAGAGCGATAATTATTGGAGAGCTCAAAACGCTCCGCTCCAGGAAAATCTTCAGCGAATTTGCTGACATTTTCCGGTGCAGCACCACGGAATCTGTAGATTGCTTGCCTCGCATCTCCAACGACCCATGGCGGAGAGTCTTCACCGCAAATCAGTTTGAGCAGAAGCGCTGTAGATCGCGAAACGTCCTGGTATTCGTCGACTAGGACCCAAGAAAATTCTGCCCGAAGGCTGCGACGCACTTCGTCGTTCGCGCTAATTACGGAATGTGGAAGTAAGATCAGATCCGAAAAGTCAACCTGATTACGTGACCTATTCAATCGTTCGTACGCGTCAAACAAACGGTATAAGGCTTCCGACCGCAAGTGTGCTTCGCGTTCGCTTGGCGCTGGCTGCCACGCATCAATAGCGATTCGTAATTGAGAGGGACCTATAAGACGATCTTTCAGATAGTTGATTTGCGTGATTACTTCTGTGGCCGTCTGTTCGGGATTTTTGATGTTAAGCAACGCTTCGCAATCTACACTCCCTAAAATGTCATTAATGAACTCCTCCTGCGATGCGTCGTCGAGGATGGAGAAATCTACGTTTAGCCCTACATGATGACCATAGGTATTCAAAAGCATCACGCCAAAGCTATGAAATGTGAGAACGAGTAATTGGGACGCGGCTTCGCTGTCCAGGATCCTGGAGATTCTTTCTTCCAACTCGGCAGCAGCTTCATTGCTGAAGGTAAGAACCAAAATACTCTGCGGTGGGATATTTTTCTCGCGGATAAAGTAGACAATGCGCCGTACAAGGGTGCTGGTCTTTCCGGTGCCGGGCCCAGCATCCACCAGCGCCGGTCTCCCACAAAAGGCCGCTGCCTTTTCCTGCTCCTCAGTCGGCTGCTGTTCTGGTTCCTTTTCACTTGCTGTCACGGGTTGACCTGTGACGGACAGATACAGACCTTCGGCGAGTTGCTGCCGAATGAGAGAGTCGGTTGCGTGATAATCGGAAGCAACGGTCGCGAGCGTGATCTTGGGTTCCCCTAGCCATCGAGCGAAGAGTTCGCCAGCGGGACAGATGAATTCTGCGGCGAACGCACTGGCTTGGGATTCTTGTTCTGACCTCGGGCTGTACCTAGACAACCGAGAGCTTCCACTGTCGAGAAATACTGAGCCGCGAATCAGATCGTCTTGTGCAGCACCGAAGGAATCATGATGAAGGATCAGGTGACCATATTCGTGAGCTATCACTTCGAACAACTCTTCAGGTCGATTCTCAAGCCGACGATCGTAGTACAGGCATCCCTCGGCTGGCACAATCTCAGCCCGGCCTCCTTGAAGAAGAGAGTCCGAGTCAACAGGTACTAATTCAATTTCGTGTCGTTCCGATAGGAGATCTTGAAGTTTGCGCGAAAGCCCCTCGCCGCTGCCGCCTAGGCTCTGTCTCAATTCGCGAGCCCGAGTTCTTGCCTTTTCGAGTGAACGCATTGAATTTATTTATTAAGTTTCAGCCAAAAGGCTTTCTGTTCCGCTTTCAGGTTGGCACGTTCCAACAACTCCTGGAAGCTTGAAGGTTCATTCTCAAACGGTTGGGAGCGTGACGCTGCTCTTAGAATTCTTGGCTCACCAGCGAGGTATACGAAAGATTCTTTCGTTGGTATTCGCCAATGCTCCTCGACCAGCTGCGCGAAAGTTTGTTTGACTTGATCGGGAACCAAACTAGGGTGTCGGCTAACCAAGACGAGAAACTCTGTTGTGACGTTGGGCAACGACTTGGCCAACTCTGGTAGTGTCTGCCGGAGTCGTCGACGTAAGAACATTAAGAATGTTTGCGTCTTTCCCTCACCCGTCACAACTTTCTCGACTCCTATTTCCTCATCCAGGCGCGTCGCGGCTGAAGAAGAAGTCGGATCGCTAGTCACTCGCATTGCCCACTCTTGCACCGCGGCGGCCTTCGCGATATCGAGCCCAGATGACTGGAGCCATTGATGAACCCGTTCCTCAGCCACTTCAATATCTCTGTTAACCTTATAGCTCGGACCCAAAACAAGATCCTCAAAGAATTCGTACAACTGATCACGCAATTCCGGGTGTCGCTCGCTCAATTTGTAAACGAGCAAACGGTCGCGGTGATCAATCCAAGCGCGTTCAATCTCGCAAAACAACTGTCCTAACAATTCACGATCTGAGTCAAGTTTCATCGTCTTTCCTCCTTCCTGATTGGATGTACAATTCGTTCTTCCAAGAAGGCTCGTTCGTCCCTGCTCCAATCAATTTCTTCGTCCGCCAACAGCGCCGCTGCAAGCTGGCTATCTGCTTGGCGCAACGCTCGATGAATCTGATGCCTACTCTTACCTGGGAATAATTCTGTCAGCGGCAAGGCGTCTCCCTTCGCCATGCCCGATATTTTCGGTCGCATGTTTTCGAACCAAGCACGGGTTGCAACCTCGCGCACAAACCCATCGGGTATTGTCGCGAGCACTATCCGAGCCATTTGTTCAATCCTTTCTTTGTTTCCATCGGAAATCGTAACGTGCCAAGGTGGCAACACTTCGAGTTCAAAGACATCCTCAGGTGATTCGTCACCGTCGGCTTCTTTGCCCATCGGCTCTCCTGCGCCAACAGCGGCCTCTTTCGCGAGGCGATTTTTGCGTCTGCCAAAACGCCGCCGCCAAGCGTCAATCGCCTCTTGCCGACAGAATGTGTGCCATGCCGTTTCGGCGAAGCTACCCCTCTTTGTGGGCAAAGTCTCAAGAATGCGCTTGAACGCGTCTTGGAGGACGTCTTCATAATCGTGCGTTCCTACAGCCATCCGGCGAGCATTGTCCGCCAATGGTCGAAAATATTCCCACGTCTTGCCCGTACGCCTGAACAGACGCGCGAACGTAGCTTCATACGCTGGCGATGTAGGAGGCAGCTGGCGAAGGGCACGTGCTAACGCCTCAGGCGGAAGCTCTCGCGTATCTGCCGTTGAAATATGGTTGATATAGTCATCCGAACCAAGGGGCGGTAACGCCTGAAAGACGTCGTCAATACTTGACTTATTGCCCGCGCCGGCGGTTTCGTTCTCTTTGCTATTATTTTTTGACATTCATAATTGTCCTCGTGGATAAATACCAGCAATTATAACGGCCATGCAGCACCTGTGAGCGGCATCGCTAACTGGCAATCGAAATCTCTTCCACTGTATAACGGCCATGGCGCAGCTTTTGAGCGGCTCCGCCAACTGGCAATCGGAATCTCTCCCCTCTGAATAACGGCCATGCCGCAACTTGTGAGCCGGATCGCCAAGTAGGCTCTCCCCTTTGTATAACGGCCATGGCGCAACTTTTGAGCGGCTCCGCCAACTGGTAATCGAATCTCTGTCCCCCTCTGTATAGCGGCCGTGCCGCACTTGTGAGCGGCACTGGCAACTAGTACGAATCTCCGTCCCCTCTGTATAACGGCCATGCCGCAACTTGTGAGTGGGACCGGCAACTGGCAAAGAAAATCGATTCACGGATTACAGGAATAACACGAAACAACTAGCCTGCGCGCAGCCGGTAAATATCCTCCCTCACCACGTTGCGTTGGTGTTTGTCGTTACGAATACGGAGAAGTCTCGGGTGGCGGAGTTTGTTGTTTGGTCCATTGGATGAAACCGACTTGTACCACGATTTCGGGGTGGACCCAGTGAGCGCGCAGGCTAGCACCAGCTTTGCTTCGCGCACAGACTTTGGTTCGCGGTAGCCAACGTCTTTCGTAAACGGCGGCGTATCAATTTCCAACTTGTCGAGCTGGGCTCGCAGATCAAGCACTATTTATTGAAGCCGGTGCAGATTTCGCCGGCGAAGACAAAGTCGTCGCCTTCGTAATAACTAACCAACAGAGCGCCCAGGCCAGCCCTTTGCCTTGCTGGTCGGTGAAGCCGCCGACCACGAACTCTTGGGCTAGACCTACCGCACAACTACTCTTGGATGCGTGCTGGCTGGTGCAAGTTTGGGATTGACATTGATTGCCGTTCGGCGCATAGTTTCGCCGCTCAAAGTAGAGGAATTCTCACGTCCCGTGTCCTTGCGAATCTAACCTGGTCAACACAGTTTGAGTGCCTGCAATTAACCGCCGGTCCGATCTATCAAAGCTCTCCGAATGTCATGCGAAAATTTTTAACGCTACTCATAATATTGTTGGTGAGCATAGTTTTATTCGAACCTACCGCTGTGCGCGCCCAGCTTTATAAATTCAACCAGACAAGTCGGCCGTGTCCGAAGTTGAAGATCGACGGATCCAAAAAGAGCAAAGATCCGTTGATTCGATACAAGGCTAAGGTGAGCGATATGCCAGACGGCATAAAGCCGACTTTCCTGTGGTTCATCGACGGGGGAAACATAACATCAGGTCAAGCCACTTCTGAGGTAACCATAGTGCCGAAGCGGGAGATCCTAAAGATCAGGCTGGTGGCTACCAACGTCCAGGCGCAATGTGGGAACACCGCAACTCTTACGACCGAATACAGCGGTCCTCTTGCAAACTCACCACCCAAAGTGTCGGTCTTGCCATCGACGGCAACGCTCGAGAGACCTTGTCCGCCTGGAACTTCCAGCGACTGTGGCCACATGGAGTTAGTAGAGCTATTAGCTACAGCCTCGGACGCGGATAACGACACGCTTTCTTATGCGTGGTCAGTTACCGGAGGAACATTGACTGGGGCGGGTAGGTCGGTAACTTGGGATCTCTTAACCGTAGGTGCTGGCACGTATACAGTGTCAGTTGAAGTAAGCGATGGAGAATCGGTTTCTTCCAGCTCGGCAACCATCACGGTTGCGGAATGTTCCGGCTGTCGGCCCCCTCGCCCGACATTCGCCGTGATTTCTCCCAGTTATGTCTCACAAGGAGAGCCAATTACTTTTACGGCCTTGGTGTCTACCGACCTCGATATTACCTACAACTGGTCAATCTCAGCCGGAACTATTACATCGGGGCAGGGAACATCGTCGATATTGGTCGATACCCAGGGCCTTGGCGGCCAGACGGTGACAGCCACTCTTGAAATTGGAGGAATTGACCCCGCTTACGGCGCCTCGTTATCAGCATCAACAACCATACGTTCGCTACACCAACCACCGGAAACAACTATGATCACTGGCGTTGTCTACGATGTTGATGGTTACCCGCTTGCCGGAGTAAAGATAGAAGCAACCAGTGGGAATTTCTCAAAGACAGCTTTTACCCAAACAGATGGCAGGTATGTACTGGAACCTCTGGCAACAGGAACTTATACCGTAAAAGCTACGAAGGACTCATATTCGGACGGCAGGCGCACCGGCGTGATTCTCACCATGCCTGGCGACATGGGTGAAGCAAACTTCAAGCTGCGAAAGGTTCCATAACGATGTCCCCCGAAGAAACCGCGAAGCTTGCAGAACTAGAAGCTTTGTTACTTCGACACGAAGCGTTCATTGCTCGAGTAATTCAGGAAAGACGACCTCCCGACAAGGCTGAGAGCGCTAAATCGAAATGGCTACAATTCCTTCAGTCGACGTCAGGAACAGCGCTCATAACTGTGGTGATCGGCGGTATTTTCGGAGCTATCATTTCAGGTGTTATCCAGTGGGGCGCCAAGGAACGAGAATTCCAACAATCCTGGCTTAAAGCACGCGGTGATCAAGCAATGGTCGCGTACAAAGACTTCGTGGAAAAGCGCGCACAGGTGGTTGAGAATGTATACGCCCGACTGGGAAGCTCCGTTTCTGCGTCGGAAGATTTCATTGAACTATCGAAAGACAACTATGTTGTCAAGCCCGGACTTGATGAAAAAACTAGAAACGATATACAAGCCTATAGGAAAAAGGTCGGCGACAGCTTCGACTCAGAATTTGCAAAGTGGCGGAACGAGCGAGAGACGATTGGATTTCTAATCGATTATTATCACCCTCGTGAAGCAGATGTAACGACATCTTGGAATAGCTTGAAAGAATCAATTTCTACGTACTTCGATTGCGCTAGAAAGTGGCACAAATATCATCGGATAGATGATGACACAACTAAGGCTTGCCCCGATGAACGACAGAATTTAAGTATTAATATTCAGAGGTTTACAACGGCCATAGGATCGGGCCGGACGTACGCGTGGCAGGGTTGGGAGAGTCCCGATGGGCTAAGAAGAGCGCTCGAAAAATGAAAATTCACCCTCCACTCAGACCAAATTCTCCCAGTGGGCCCTGCGATTAAAAGCTCAAATCTGTCAGTATTTGTAATGGAATGGACACTATAAGGCACATGAACAAAAACAAATCATGGAAGGTCGTCGGGCGAATACCAACTTTAAGAAACCAGCAAAGGAGATAATCCCATTGACTAAGAGCGCCAAGGATAACCGGCCGGCAGAGTACGAAACGAAAAGGGAGGCAAAAACGTAAAATCGCATGAGCAGAGAACAGGAATCAGAACAACAGCAAGGACGTCGAAGATTGCAAGAGGAAAAGCGGATAAAGCGCTTAGCCTCCGAGACGCTGACAAAGTTAGGACACGACAAAAGCGTCGTTATCTGTCCAAAAGCTCCGGTGCAAAGTTACGAAGGGGAAGTAGGGACGGCCGGAACGCCGACAGTGCAGTGGACGATACGCGCCACAGACGATCAACATCAAACCTGCCTCATTGAACTCCTAGCCCGTCCCGAAGAATCTGATCAGCAGATCGGTCAAAAACTAATGGAACAGTTTTCAACCGCGAACTGGAAACGCGCCAAGTAGCTCAGTCCTCATCACTCCCTAAATTCCAACTGCAGCCAGTAGCAAACCGACACCTCCAAAGAATTGCGAACAGCAGCATGTTGAAACGCTGCCGCGCTACCACTCACCACTTGGTGGTGTCCGCGCTATTCGCTTCAACTCTCCGGCGCGCGCTCGGCGACGCGAAACACGTCAACTAAAGCCAGAGTTATCGCCAGCACCACGGGACCAAGCACTATGCCAAGCACGCCAAAAACCTGGAGGCCGCCTAACACCGCAAAGAAGATTAAGAGCTCATGAAGCTTCGTTCGGCCGCCAACCAATCTTGGTCGCAGAAAGTTATCGATCATGCCGATGACGAGGGTTCCCCAGAGCACCAGAAAGATGGCTTTGAGGTAGTGGCCCGTGGCGAAAAGATAAAGTGCCGCCGGCACCCAGACCACAAACGCTCCGAGCATAGGAATCATTGACATAAAAATCATTACCACGCACCAAACGATCGCAGATGGTACCCCCAACGCCCAGAACGCAAGCCCACCCAGCACTCCCTGAATAATTGCGATGCTGAAAACACCATAAACACTCGCGCCGACGACGTCCCGGGTCCGTTCAAGGATGGCCTCCGCTTGTTTCTTTTCAAGTGGCAGCGCGTCCCTCACGGCGTTAAGAATTCGATCGCCATCGCGAAACAGGTAGTACATCGTGAAGATCACGAAAAATATCTGCACCACGATCCCAATCGCGCCACCGAGGAATCCGAGTGTTTGACCGGCGATGGAGCTGCTTCTACTTTTCAGCCAATCAAGAATTTGTTCCTGTGAATTAAGTTGGGTGACGTCAACGTATTGGCCCAGCCAACGCAGCGGCCGTCCGGTCAGAGGCGAGTTAGGATCGAGAAGCGCGGTGAGGTTTGCCTGCAGAGATTGTGCGGCGCCGGAGAATTCCCGGGCCACAGCAAACGTTACGAGGGCTACTGGAACCAGGATGGTGACAATGACGAGCAGGCATGACAATAACGCGCTGAGCGACGGTCGCCTGGTCCAGCGGACTATTCTTTGGTGTACCGGATAGAAAACTATGACCAACACACCCGCCCATGCCAACACGCCCGCGAAAGGCTTGACCATCAGCCAACAAAGATAGACAGCGAAGGCGGTGGCTAAGAGCAACAACCACCAGCGAATCTGTTTGTTTCGATCTGTCATGCGACGTAAAGTTTACCTCAGTAAGAGGAACGATCCACGAGATTACACGACACAGCTCACAATAAAAGCGCCGAAGGCGCGTAATGTAATAGCCTGGGGTGAAACCCCCAGGAGGTAGGAGCTCTTCATTGCCAGTTGTAAATTATCGCGCGCCTTCAGCGCTCGTATCTTTCAACTTAACCGTGTCCCTGGGGCGTTGCCCCAAGCTATTACATTCCGCACCTTCGGCGCTCCGTTAAATTGATCGTCGAGTCCACGCCCTCACGGGCGTGGCTATTAACTGTCAGCCCTTCGGGCTTACAGATCAGTGTCGAGTTATCCCAGGGCGTTGCCCTGGGCTATCTTACTGCGCGCCTTCGGCGCTCTGACTAGACGCGCTGCGCGCGGCGAAATTGAAAATGGAGCGCTCCGAAGGGGCGGCATGAAATCCGGTGTTGTTTTGTGTAATTCGTGGATCCGTTTTAGGCCGGCATCAACGATCCACGAAGTACACGAATAACACGAAACCTGTAGAATTCGACTTTTGAGGAAAGGCCGATAATATATCGAACTCAACATCTGTCGCCCGTGGCGAAGTTACTACGAGACTCTGGGGCGAGTTACCACGGCCTCTGAGGCGGAGTTCCTCAGCAGGGCATGCTTCACTTTCTAAGTTAAATTGCCACAAAAAAGGTGCAACAAACAGACCCGCGTGGTGTTGTTAACAGCAATGGGATGGACGGCTTTTGCCTCAAGAGTCGCGTTGCCGGCGCGTAGCGCTGAGGTGATTTTGGCCCCGGCCTTTTAAGGGTAATGGTACTTGACTCATCAAGAATGTCATTCAATTACCTGTGAGGCAGCGCTGAAGGCGCGGAATGCAACAGCCTGGGGCAACGCCCCAGGAAATGTTCAGCTACCAAATGTTGAGCGCTGAAGGCGCGACATACAATTCGTTAGCCCTCAGTACTTGTATAAGGTATTTCGCGCCTTCAGCGCTTCTTATAGTCGAAACCCTTGGCGTTCCTGGGGCGATGCCCCAGGCTATTACATTTCGCGCCTTCGGCGCTTGAAAACAAATAGTCAAAGGCACTGAGTCAAGTGTGGAGCCCGGCCTTTTAAGGCCGGGATCATAAGAGCGTTTTCATTTGGCGCGTCCTGTCAGCTACGCGATGAGTTTTACCGGCAATTCCAGTTCATCGCGTCGCTACGCGACTGCCAGTCTTTCGCGAGACTGATTAACCTGACCTTGAAATCCGGGCTAAAATCACGGCGACGCTACGCGTCGCTATTAACTCGATTTCCATTCGGCAACGCCAGGGGGAAAACAAGTGAGGATTAAGAACTTCACCACGCTGGCCAAGGGCCTCTTTGCTTTGGCACTGCTTGGCAACGCAACCGCGTCGTTATCCCAAACGCTACCGGGCACCAACAACTACAACCCTTCAAGTCAGGATAAAAAACGGCTGGAACGTTTTGAGAAACAGGTCGAAGAGCTCCGCACACGTCTGAAAGTCCCCGGCATGTCTGCCGCCATAATCAAGGATCAAAAGGTGCATCTGGGCAAAAGGATTCGGGTTCGCGGACCTCGAGAAAAAAATCCCTGCAACGCCGGACACGCTTTATCACCTCGCTTCGATAACCAAGACATTTGGAGCGACGCTGATTATGCAGCTTGTCGAACAGGGGAAACTGAGTCTCGATGAGCCGATTTCCCGTTACTCGCCCGATTTCAAGGACGATTCGGTCAAGATCAAACACCTTATCACTCACACGGCAAGCGGGACGCCCGGCGAACGTTTCCAATACGACGGAAATAATTTTGACCATCTGGACAAGGTCATCGAGAAGAAGACGGGCAAGCAGTTTACCCAGTTGGCCGTCGAAACCTTCTTTGATCCCCTGGGGATGACGAATAGCGTCCCATATCACAACGTTGTGGTCGATGCGGACAGGTGGATGGCTTCGCTGGGGAAGGAACGCCTTGATCGCTACCAGAAGAACCTCGAGACATTCGCTCAACCTTACTTTTATTACGGGGCTGGTGAGGTGATTCGCGACTCGTATCCGGGAAGGAATTACCGTGGGTCCGCGGCAAGTTTGTTATCGACGGTCCTCGACATGGCGAAGTACGACATTGCGATCGATCGCCACAGGTTCATCAAAAAAGAGACACAAGAAAAAGCGTGGACGCCGTTTATTTCGAATGCGGGCAAGCGACTGCCTTACGGGCTAGGCTGGTTCGTTATGAATCATCACGGAGTAAAGCTCGTCTGGCATACCGGACACTGGGGAACGGGATTCTCGGCGTTTTATCTCAAAGTGCCGGAGAAAAATGTCTCGGTTATCATGCTGGCGAATAGCGAGTCACTCATCGACCACCAATATCAGATAGGCGAGGTGATGGTAGATGACATCATCAATAACGTCTTCGCCTGCAGCTTCCTGGGCATGTGGGATCTTGCACATGGCTGCGAGAAGAATTCGCAAGCAGCCGTGACCAAATGGATCGAGCACCGCCGCGCGAGTGCGAAGGTCGCTATCAAGGTATCGCCGCAGGTCCTCGAGTCCTATGTCGGCGAGTACCAATTCGAGACTCTAAATAACCGGATTTTTATCGTCACGCGCGAGGGCGACAAGCTATTAGTTCAGGAGACGGGGAAGCCTTTCGAGGTATTTGCCGAGTCGGAGACTAAATTCTTTCTGAAGGACAGGCCGTGGATGCTTGTGTTTACCAGACGTGAAGGCCAGCCCGCCGAACTGAGCATCGTCCAGGGCACGGCCACGTTCCCGTCGAAGAGGATTAAATAGAAACCTTTCTTTGACTCTAATGGTGGGGAGCGGATGCGCGGAGAAGCTCCCTGAGCTGCAAACCGATTCATGGCTGCCCTTCCAATGCTCAGACGGCACTCCCCAGACCGCATCAGCAATCGGGCACTACACGACGGAGAGCGAAAGAGAATTTGCTAGTGAAGAAGCTCCTGTTTTCCCTTCTTATCCTTGCAGCCTCGGGATTCACCGCCGGCGCCGCTATCGCGAACAGCCCCGGCATTCTGCGTTTTCCGGACGTAGACCAGACTAGGATCGTCTTTGTGTATGCGGGCGCATCTTTGGATCGTACCTAAGGCAGGAGGAACGGCCGTTCGCCTAACCGATGCGCCCGGCCCGAAGAACTATCCTCGATTTTCTCCCGACGGGAAAACGATCGCGTTCACCGGAACTCATAACGGCATCTATACGATTCCCACGGCGGGCGGACAAGTCAATCGAATCACTCACCATGGCGGCACCACCACGCTTTGCTCCTGGACACCGGATGGCCGTCTGCTGTTCATGAGCGACGCGTTCTCGCACATCTTTGACGGTGATGGACCAGGCGCGCGTGCGCCAATTGTTCACGGTCGCCGATCAAATGGCGGGCTGCCGCAAAAGTTGCCGCTGCAGTATGGAGCTAACGGCGCTATTAGTTCCGACGGAGAGTGGCTGGCTTACACGCCTTATGCCGAAGGGCTCACTGAGAAACGCAAGCGTTACTACGGAGGGTTCGCTCCCGACGTCTGGCTATTCAATCTTCGTACTCATCAATCGCGCCAGATCACCGATTGGAAAGGCGCGGACACGTCACCCATGTGGCGCGGTGCGATTGTCTACTATCTGTCGGATGCCGGCGCTGAAGCGCGCATGAACATCTGGTCCTACGACACCAGGACGAGAACTCGTCGCCAGATTACTCACTTCTCAGAGTTCGATCTTAAGTGGCCCTCGATCGGGTCAGACGCAAACGGTCAAGGCGAGATCGTTTTCAACTACGGGACGGATCTTTTCCTGCTGGATCTGGCCAATGGTAAGTCCCGGAAAGTCGATGTCGTGCTTCCGCAGAATCTGGCCACCGCGCACGAACGCGTTGATGCAAGCAATTTCCTCGTCAGCTGGAATGTTTCGCCCGTCGCCGATCGAGCGGTGATCGAAGCGCGCGGCGATATTTGGACGATCTCTCCGGACGGCGCGAAGCAAAGGCTTACGAGCACCAGCGGCGCCGCCGATCGCGATCCGAGCTGGAGTCCGGACGGACGTTGGATCTCGTTCTTCTCAGACGCGTCCGGCGAATACGAACTCTACTTGGCGGCGGCTGACGGCTCGGCAGCGCCGCGGCAACTGACACACATTGGTGCAGGCTTTCGATATCGCCCCGTCTGGTCGCCCGACTCGCAGCACATCGCGTTTTATGACAGTACCGGCAGCATCTATCTTCATACGATTGCATCGGGTGGAACGAAAAAGATCGATCGCGATCCTTTGGTTCGTCAGCCGCAGATCAACTGGTCGTTCGACTCTCGCTGGATCGCTTATGCCCGAGGCGCCGATGGCAGTATTCGCTACACGGCCATCTGGCTTTACAGTCTTGACGCCCAAAAATCACACCAGGTAACCAGCGGTTCCTTCGATGACAGTTGGCCGGCGTTTGATCGAGCCGGCGACTATCTCTTTTATGTAAGCCGGCGTAATTTCAACGCCCCCACTTACGACACGGTCGATTACAACAACTTCGTTTATCCCAACCCCGACGTGATTATGGTCGCGCCGCTGCGGTCTGACGTGGGACTACCCTGGTCGCCGGAACCTCGAAAGCCGGGCGACGCTGGCCGCATTGAATTGGAGAATTTCGAATATCGAGCGTTGGCCGCGTTCCCGATCCGCGAACCCGGCCGCTATTCAAAACTGGCCATCGCTTCCGATGGGCAACTGGTCTTCAGCTTTGTCTCTGCCAACGGCTCGCCTTCAATCAAGATCGTGAATTTCAAGGAAGGTCGCGACGTCAAAACGCTACTCGATGGGTTTGGGGACTTCAAACTTTCGGCTGACGGGAAGAAGCTGGTCGTGCGTCAGGACAACAACCTGGCGCTGGTCGACCCGCTGCCTAACCAGAAAGCAGACCGTCAAATCAAAATCGAAGGCATCAACGTCGAGATCGACTCACGCGCCGAAGGCCGGCAAATATTCTACGAAATGTGGCGCGTCTATCGTGACTACTTCTACGACGAAAAGATGCGCGGCGTTGACTGGCCGGCCATGCGCGACAAATATGCGAAGCTGCTTGAGGCGGGTTCACGACGTGAGGACGTCTACGAGGTAATTGGAGAAATGCTGGGAGAGCTGGGCTCTTCGCACATGTTTTTGGTTCCTCCGGTCGCCTTTAAACCTGAGCCTGAGCAAACCGGAGCGATGGGCGTCGACTTTGAACTAGATCAAGGCGCTTACCGCATTGCCAAAATCTATGATGGCGCCGCAAACGATGCGTTCGGGCGGAACGTTCTCAGGCGCGGCGCAGCCAACGTCAAGGAAGACGATTACTTGTTGGCGGTCAATGGAACTGCGCTCGACACGAAACAGGATCCCTGGGTGGCGTTCAAAGGCCTGGCCGGCAAGATTGCGACGCTCACCATAAGTTCCAAACCGGCCCTCGATCAAACGGCGAGACAGCTCAAAGTGCAAATCCGCGCGTGGGGCATTGAGAATATTCTACGCAATGCCTCCTGGGTCGAAGCCAATCGCGCCTACGTCGAACGAGTGAGCCACGGGAAGGTGGGCTACATCTACCTGGCCAACACGCACGATTTCGGCTCGACGGAGTTTACGCGCCAATTTAATTTTCAATTGGACAAGGAAGCTCTGATCGTCGACTCGCGTTGGAACGAGGGCGGCCACATACCGCTTCACATCATCGAGGTGCTGGCTCGCCGCCGACCTGATCTTTACTTTTATGATTCCCGCCGGCGCGCAGGCGGCGGACGAACTCCCGATTATGTGCACGAAGGTCCGAAGTGTTTGTTGATTAATGGGGTGCAATATTCAGGCGGCGATAGTTTGCCGTATCTCTTTCGCAAGCGCGGGCTCGGCAAAATCATCGGCACACGCACCATGGGTGGAATGATCGGCGGCGGCGCAATAAATATTCCGTTTGTGGATGGTGGGGGGTCGCTGATTCCCTTCGTGGGCTTTTACGACGAGCCGGGGAAATGGGCGGTCGAGGGTCACGGCGTTGACCCGGATATCAAAGTGATCGACGATCCCTCGCAAATGTTGAACGGCGCTGATCCGCAATTGGACAGAGCAATCGACACAATGCTCAAAGAACTCAAGGGTTCCAAAACAATTCCTCAAGTTCCGTAAACCTAATCTTGAAAGGAGTCGGTAATGAGGGGTCGCACTCGGTTAGTTCTCGCGCCTTTGGCGATTCTAATTTCGTTTCAAAATTCTGCATTGCCGCAGAGTTCTGCGACAGCCGCCACGCCTTCTCAAGTCCAGGGTTCATGGGAGAAGGTTGCGTGCCCATTTGATGCGAGTAAGGCGCTGCTTCCAGTCACTTGCGGCCGACTGAAGGTGCCTGAGAATTACTGCCGAACAAGGCTTTTAGCCGACCGGAATCAGCTTCCTTCGTCGGCAGCGAGCGGGTGATGTAGTAGTCTCCCGGCCGCAGAAGCGCGGCGTTCGGCGGCTTCTTTTTCCGAGGTGAATCGTGATTACTGCTGGTAAGGCCTCACAAATAACGTTGTGCTCAACCAGCTGCGAAGCGGTGGCATGTAATAACCGCGAGCGTCAGTCCGGGGTTAACGGTCAATAAATAATCCGAGCCATGTGAAGGGCGGCATGAATTTATGGTGAATAATGTTGACATCATCTGTCGCCCGCTAACGCGGGCTAAAGGATTCTTAAGGGGACATGATCCCCGGGTTGCGCTCGCTGCGCTCGCTCACCCGGGGCTAAACTCTGCCGCCGCTCCGCGGCACGGTGACGCGGACAACCAGCTTCATTCATTATCACGCGCTAAGCGCCGCCCAACAAAGCTTTACTCAGGCGCACGTCAACTTGCCTGCGTCAGGCTGACGTGCGTTTACCGCGACATTAATCCTTTGCGCGTCTAGTTAACCTAAAGAATGATCGAGATGATCAGGCTAAGACTATGAGTGAGCGCATCTCCAGTAATCCCCGGAGGAGAGTTTGTCTCACCTGGAGGAGTTTCAGTCTGACCTGGAGGAGTGTGAGTCTCACCCGGTGGGCATGCAGTCTCACCTGCGAGAGCAGGAATAGAGAGGGCGATAACCAACAAAAAACCGCCGCCGATTCGTCGAAGATGTTTCATAATGTCCTCCGTTACGGATTGAGAAGGGCCGCAAGGCTGGACCAGAGAAGCTTGAGGCAGTCACAAGGACAAGGCCAGCACTTAGCGTGAGCGACAAGAAAATATGCCTGGATTGATAGTAAGTCAATAGCAGTTCTGATTGGGGCGCCGGAAGGTTGTAGATGGAAGGACTCGTTCAAAGGTGAAAGAGACTTAGACGGGGAGCACCCCTTCCACCGGCGGCTGCGAGCAAATCTTCGTCTCGCTGGTCGTAATCTTACTCGGCATCGGTCTCTGCTTAATCCCGGTTTTTCTTGGCTGGAATGTGACTGCCAACATCCGCGGCAACAGGGGGCCGGGCGGAGCCGCGGCGCTTATCGTCGGCGCCCTCTTCGTGGTTTTCGGTCTGTTGGCTTGTGCCTTGGGTGGTTAAGGGAATACGCGGGAAAATGTAGAGATGGTGAAGGCGAGTGCGATGGCACAAAAAGTTTTTTATCTTCTCCTCCCATTGGGAGGGCTTGGAACGAACGGCATTGCAGACTTTTTGTAGGTGGCGTCACCCGAGCACTTCGCGACAGTAGAAGGTGGAGGCTACTTACAGGATAAAGTTCTTTTTTGATCGCAAGCCCTCTCCCCGGCCCTCTTCCATGAGAGGGAGAAATGAAAAGCGAGACACTTCTCGTGCGAGGCCGCGATAATATAGGTCTCAAGTGATCGTGAATTCTCAAGTAGTTTTTAGTTCATGAGGTGCAACAATGGTTATTAAGGAAGAAGCCACTCCACAACTGGGCGAGGGCGAGATGAGTGAAGAGGAGATTGATCGAAACCTTGCAGAGACGTTCCCGGCGAGCGATCCGCCATCATGGACATTGGGTACCGACCACCGCGAAGAGTTGGTACGTGAACGAAGTGATGTCGCTGAAGAAAGTGAGACAGAGTGAGGGCGTGAGGGCAAACGCTGTCGGATAAAACAACCGAGGCGAGGCTTATCGAAGTTTCCTTATGAGAGCGTTCAAACTACTCGCGATATTCATGCTGGTATGCAACCTGGTCGTGCTTGCATCGGCGCAGCGCAGGCGAACCCAGGTTGAGCGCGATGTCCGTGTCCGGAAACACCAGCCGACTGTTTACATCACGTTTGAGGGATTTGGTAAGGCCGGGAATTCCTGGGAAGCAAATATGCTTAAAACTAAGAATGCTTCCCAGTCTCGCGAAGCGGGGCCATACATCTGGCTGCGGCTACACAACAACACCCGTTGGGTGATTGACATTCCAACTGTCGACATGTTCCTCGTTCTTGGTGGTGTTAAAGTGATTCATCCTCGTTACCAGGTTGAAGAAAGAGATGGGACTCGCGCACCTGTCAATCAAGTAAATAAGGGTTATTGGAACTCCATTCGACCCGGACAAGCTGTCTTTTTTCCCATCTTAAGAGAACATCTATCAGGTGAGAGAAAGATCTACATTAATTTTGTGTACAAGTGGGAGTATGACAATGAACATAGCCCGCTGCTTGAGCCTGTTCACAGAGTAGAATTTGGTAGCGAGAAACTTCCCAAAGACGCTCGCTAGCCGCCCATGAGTACAGGCACTAGCCGCAAAAGTCGAATTCAACAGGTTTCGTGTTGTTTTGTGTGTTTCGTGGATCGTTCTTATGCGGCCAAAAAAACGGATCCACGAATTACACGAAACACACGAAACGTCCTGTACTTCAACTTCTGAGGCAAGGCGGAGGCGTAAAGATGGCCACACAACGCCGGTTCCGTGATGGAGGCAAAGATGTCAGCGCATGAGCCCGATTGGACTAACTGGAACGAGCACGACCCCGGCATCACGCTCGTCGCACTGTTCGCGTTTCTCGCTGCTTCGTTCCTGTGGCAATCATCGAATGCGCGAGAGCGCGCGGGGTCGAGACTGCCTCGCGCGATCGGCGCCGGCCTGGGCGTGGCCAGCGCTGTGGTGCTGCTGCGGCAGTGCTATCGCAAAAAGCGAAATCCCGGTCAAAGCGACGCGTAGCGTCGCGGTGATTTTAGCCCGGCCTTTCAAGGCCGGGATCAGAAGAGCGTTTTCATTGGCACGTCGCGTCAGCGACGCGATGAGACTTATTGCAAATTCCCGTTCATGGCGTCGCAACGCGACGCCCGTCTTTAACGGGTCTGATTAACCCGGCCTTATAAAAAGGCCGGGCTAAAATCACCGCAGCGCTACGCGCCGCGCGCGACTGTTGAGACAAAAGCCGTTTCTCAGCACCAGAAATTGACTTACAACCGCTATTCTTTTAATGTCTCGGCGAACCAGCCTCCTTCAGTTTCTAAACCTTTCGTCCGGAGCTTCAACCATGAAAAACGTCTCCACTGCTCTTCACGCTTTTACCACCAAAAGAGCTGCGGTTTTGATTTTGATCGCGGCCTTTGCAACGTCCGCAATCGCCCAGCAGGGTTATAAAAAGCCGCCGCAAGGAGTGCTCGACATCCTGACGTCGGCAGTGACGCCGAGTGCCTCGGTTAGTCCCGCTCGCGACTCGATACTGTTGGCCACTGGCCTGCGTTATCCACCCATCGCTGATCTTGCGCAACCGATGTTGCGACTGGCGGGTCTCCGAATCAACCCAAACACGAATGGCCCGCACCGGTATCAGTATGCGGTGGCGCTGACTCTCAAACGGATTAGTGATGGCTCCGAAGTCAAGATCGCTCTGCCGCCGGGCGCAAAGATTGGCTTCCCGCAATGGAGCGCCAACGGAAAGCACTTTGCTTTTACGAATACTACTAACAGCGGAATCGAGCTCTGGGTTGGCGATAGTGCAGGAGGCAACGTGCGCAAAATGAAAGGCATTGCCCTCAACGACACCGAAGGCAATGTTTTTCAATGGATGCCGGACAATAAAACCCTGCTGGTGCAACTCGTGCCGGCGAAGCGAAAGCCGGCGCCTGCGGCCTCGGGTGTGCCGCGCGAACCTAACTGGCAGGAAAGCACCGGCAGAGTCGGGCCGGTACGCACGTTTCAGGATTTGCTGAAGACTCCTCACGACGAAGACTTGTTCGAGTATTACGCCACTTCACAGCTTGCGCTGGTAGATAGCAGTAATGGAAAAATTTCTGAAGTCGGCCAACCGGCAATCTTTCAGTCGGAAGAGGTGGCGCCTGATGGGCAGCACCTGCTGGTGGCCCGCATCCGCCGACCGTTTTCTTATCTCTACCCAACCTTCGCTTTTCCACGCGATGTGGAAGTTTGGGACTCTGAAAGGGAAGGTGATTCATAAGTTGGCGAGTCTGCCGCTGGCGGATCAGGTGCCCATTGATGGCGTGCCTACTGGACCAAGAGCTTACCGCTGGCATCCGACCGAACCGGCCACGCTCGTGTGGGCCGAGGCCCTTGATGGCGGCGATCCGAAGAAAAAGGTTCCACACCGCGATCGGGTGTTGATGTTAAAGGCCCCTTTTTCGAACGCGCCGGTTGAGTTGACCAAAACTGAGCATCGCTTCGCTGGGGCCACCTTTGGAGAGAAAGACGGTCTGCTATTGGTGTCAGACTTCGACCGCGATCGCCGCTGGGTTGCGAACGTTCATGATGCATGCTCACAAGCCGGGAGAAGCGCCCAAGCTGGTTTGGAGTCGCAGCGCGCAGGACCGCTATGGCGATCCCGGTAATGCTGTTACGCGTGTACTGCCAAATGGCAAGCGAGCTATTTTGCAAAATGGCGACTGGATCTTTTTGGCGAGTACGGGCGCAACTCCGGAAGGCGACCGGCCGTTCCTTGATCGCTTCAATTTGCAGACCCAGAAATCCGAACGTCTGTTCAGAAGCGACGCGACTCACTACGAAGCGTTCGTGGCCTTACTCGATGACAACGCCGCAAAGTTTATAACCCGACATGAAAGCATCACGGCCGCGCCGAATTATTATGTGCGCACCTCGGGGACTGCGGGCGGGAATCCCATTGTGCCGCTCACAAACTATCCGGATCCCACACCGCAGTTGCGCGGGATCAAGAAGCAGCTGGTAACTTACAAGCGCGCGGATGGGGTGCAGTGTTCCTTCACGCTCTACCTGCCGCCGGGTTACAAGGAAGGCACGCGGCTACCAACCGTTGTCTGGGCCTATCCGCTGGAATTTACCGATCCTGGTACGGCGGGCCAGGTTGTCGGTTCAACCCAGCGGTTCACGCAAATTGTTGGTCCGTCACATCTCTTCTTCCTGTTGCAAGGCTACGCAGTGCTGGACAACGCGACGATGCCGGTCGTGGGTGATCCGGAAACGGTTAACAACACTTACGTCGAACAGATTGTGATGAGCGCGAAGGCAGCAATCGATAAGGCGACGGAGATGGGGGTTACCGATCCGGAACGTGTTGGCGTGGGCGGCCATAGTTACGGCGCCTTCATGACGGCAAACCTGCTGGCGCATTCGGATCTGTTTCGCGCCGGCATCGCGCGGAGCGGGGCCTACAACCGAACGCTGACCCCGTTTGGTTTTCAAAGTGAGCGCCGCACGCTTTGGGAAGCGCCTGAGATGTACATCAAGGTGTCGCCATTCATGGTGGCCCACAAAATTAATGAGCCGATCCTGTTTATTCACGGTGAAGCCGATGACAACACCGGTACGTTTCCGATTCAATCAGAGCGGATGTATCAGGCGGTGCGCGGACACGGCGGCACAGTGAGGCTGGTCACCCTGCCGCTCGAGGCTCACGGCTATGCCGGACGGGAGACCATCGAGCACGTGCTTCACGAAATGATCAGTTGGTTCGATAAGTATGTGAAGAACGCGCAGCCACGTTCGAAGCAACAGACCGCGACGAAGTGAAGCTCGCTACGCGCGCCGCAGCCAAGGCCAGCGATCGGGTCTCCTAAAAATTCCTAGCCCGCTTTAGAGGGCGCAGCTGTTTCGCTTTGCGATCAGCTTGGAATTTTTGCCGCCTTTCGCGGCTCGCATCCATCGATTGATTGCTAGCCCCGGGCTAATGCCCGGGGCTATTATCTTGCCGCTTCGCTGCTCGCTTACGTGCAACAGCGAAATAGTCTTCGCTCCGTAGGAGCGACATGTTTGTATCACCCGGCTGTAAAACCACACGAGGAGAAAAATGGAATCTAAAGCAGCTGTCGAGTCGCTGCCGCCGCAGGCGGTGATTATGCAAATGGCAACGGGAGCGTGGGTGACGAAGGTCATCTCAGAAGTGACCAGGTTGGGGGTTCCAGACCTCCTCAAGCGACGCGGTGCAATGAATGCCGCCGAGATGGTCACTGCCGGCGGCATCCCTGCAGCGCCGAATGCCCTGGAACGCCTCCTTCGCGCGTGCGCGAGCCTGGGCGTTTTCAGTGAGGACGGTGAGGGTAAGTTTGGCCCCACCGAACTCTCCGAGGTGCTGACGTCAGATTCGCCCGTATCTGTAAAGAAACTGGTGGAAGCTATGGGCGGAGCCTGGTACAGAGGCTGGGCGGAGCTTTTAGACGCTATCAAGACCGGAAAGCCTCAGGTCAAAAAAGTGTTCGGTATGGAATGGTGGGACTATCTCAATGCGAATCCCAAGGAATTGGAAGACTTCGGGGAAGCTATGAAGTCCAATAGTCTCAACTCACTTCGCGGTGTACTGGAGAACTGTGACTTCAAAGGCGTTGAGAAGGTTGCTGACATCGGTGGCGGCTTCGGCCATTTGGCGGTTGCTCTGCTCGAGAAGTACCCCACTTTGCAAGCTACCGTGATGGATCTTCCGGATCTCATCCCATTGGCGCAGGAACGCTTTCCAGTGAAGGACCGTGCCGTCGCCAATCGACTGCAATATGTTGCTGGGAATATGTTTGACTCAGTGCCCGCCGCGGACGTCTACATCATGAAACATATCATCCATGACTGGGAGGACGACGAGTGCATCCGGCTCCTCCAGAACTGCCACCAAAGCATGCAGGGAGACGGTCGGGTGATTTGTGTCGACTCAGTTCTTCCACCGATGGGCAATGTGGGCGGTACAGCAGCCAAGCTTCTGGACATCAACATGTTGGTCTTTATTGCTGGTAAGGAAAGAACGGAAGAGCAATGGCACCAGTTGTACCGAACTGCTGGATTCGAGATTCGGAGCATCACACCAATCCACGATAATTTCGGTACCAGCATAGTTGATGGTGTCAAGCAATAGACCTGGATATCTGCTGTGCTGCACCATCAAGCGTGATTCAACCCGGAACCCAGCCGCAACGCGGCCGATTTAGTAGCCCCGGAGCGCTAGCCCGGGGTCACCGGTTTTCATAAACGATCCGAGCCCCCTAAATTCGACATTGACTAAATCGACCTCTCTCGCCCGCTAACGCCGCTCCGCGGCTCGTTGACGCGCGACTTCGCGGCTCGCTGGCGCGCACCCCGCCTCGCATAAAGGACGTTCCCTCATGGAGTCAGTACGGGGAGCGATAGCGACCCGGTCTCAATTGAGCCGTAGCTCAAGGTAAGAGCAAGCCTATCCCGGTAAGAGCAAGCCTATCCCGTCGCTACCACTCCGGGTTTTGCAATCGCTGGTTGTTATCTTGGTGCGTCCCAACAGGGGCTTGCAGCGGCCCGGACTGTTGATCCCTCACTGATCAAGCGGACTTCTCACCCCTCGTCCACCACGATTCAGGACATGGGTATAAATCATGGTTGTTCGCACGTCCTTGTGGCCCAGCAGCTCCTGGATCGTGCGTATATCGTGTCCGTCCTCCAATAGATGGGTAGCGAAACTATGTCGCAAGGTATGGCAAGTTCCCCTCTTAGATATGAGTGCCTTTCTCATCGCGACGCCTACCGCTCTTTGTATTAGTCTCGTGTATGTGGTGGCGACGTTCCTCGCGTGTACGTGGGTCGAGTGAACGATTGCTTGCGGGGAAGAGATACTGCCAAGCCAATTCTCGTGGTGCGGAGGGTAGTTTTCGTTCCAGGGCATAGGGTAATAATACTGCGCCAAATCCTTCCTGCAGATCGAGCTGGTGCAGAAGCTTCACCCGGAGGAGTTGTCCTCTTAGGGGCTCTTTAAGCTTCGCCGGCAGAGGAGTGACGCGGTCTTTACCTCCTTTACCGGAACGAACCCAAACTTGAGCGTATGAAAAATCAATATCCTTGACTCGCAAGCGAAGACATTCCATTAAGCGTAAACCCGAACCATACATCAGCGCGGCGGCCAGGTATGGCACGCCCGAAAGCTCCTGGAGGACTGAGGTAACTTCCGCCCTGGTAAGCACCAGCGGCACGCGACGGGTGGTGCGCGCTCTTTCGACTTCATCGATCCGCTCCAACTTGCGCTTCAGGACATCTCGATATAGAAAAAGCAGAGCTGCGAGTGCTACGTTTTGGGTGGAGGCCGCGACATTCCTCTCGACCGCTAGATGAGAGAGGTAATCCCTGATATGTGTTTCACCCATTTCGTCAGGGTGCTTCTTTTTATGGAAAAGAATAAAGCGTTTGATCTGCTGCACGTATGCCTGTTCGGTTCTTAGGCTCAAGTGTCGCAGACGTGCAGTAGTTCTGACCTGATCCAACAATCTGGGAGCAGACATGGAGATTCGTCCTGTTGGGTTTGCGGTTCGGAGGGTGAGTTGCTCGATAAGGTTACGATTGCGGTATTATCAAGCAAATGGAAGATAATACCGCCCAGGCGTTATTATCAAGCTCTAAACGCATAATATATAGTTGGGCTTCATAATTGAGCGATGCTCAAGCAAACTAAAACACTTTTCGTCGTTGGCTGCCTGTTCCTTGCTAGCTTTGGCTGTAGCTCACGGCACAAGCCTGCGAAGTTCAGCTAACCTCACGCGAACGCTTCTTTAGTTGTGGAAAGAGAGCCCATCCATGCATTCCTCGCCGAGTATGATCGGACGTTGATCCTGCTGGTGAACGGCAGAGAGAAAGAAGGAGTAAAAATGTTCACCGACACTGGGGGGTATAGCCGCACAAATATTTATAGAGTATCCCATTCAATCTATGTGCTCCGTGATGCCGCAGATTCATATGAGTTTGATGTTGCTCGTTCGGCCTTGAGAAAGCGCGAATCTCGCGAAGTAGAGGGTCGGTTTGTCGGGTGTTTTGATATCGACGATTCAAGACACTGGCGCTTCATCCCGGCAGCAGAAAGACAAGAGATGCCGGCAGAGTTCCGCTCCGGATGAAGCCCAACAAAGCCTTGCAGCTGACGGCGCGATAGCATGCTTCTCAAATAACCTTTTACCTTCAGCTTGAGTGCTGATCGCGCGCCGCAGCTGAAGGCCATCGTTATGCGGCTCGCTTAGTACTCCAGTAATATCCTCACCATGGATTTCGAGCTCATAGGCGAAATTACTGAGGTGAAAACGATTGCGACGGGAACGGGTGTTCGTGATCGAGCACGTCTTCGTAAGTGGTATGGTGGTACTAGGTGGCGGAAAGTTAAAGGCGTTGCCCAGGTGCGGCTAGCTAATGGTAGGATACGCCTAGCCGAGATTCATTGGTACGAAGCGCATGGGATTGGTAAAAGAGAATTCAAATTGAAGTTGCCGTTTTTGGATTAGTCATGAAAAAGAAAGAGCCGGCTCATTTTGTGGTATGCCTCGATAATGAAGGATACCCGGCATCTTTGGAGGTCGGGAAGCTTTACCGTTTCATTCCGGATGAGAAAGCCGAAGCGGAAGGGCTGATCCGCGTGTTTGACGAGAGCGGGGAAGATTACGCATTCGATGCTGAACGCTTTCATCCCATCAGCCTCCCAACCGTAGTTGAGAAAGTATTGTTGGCAGCCTCTCACTCCTAATCGTCGCCGCATAACAACGCCTTGCAGCTGACGGCGCGACAGCATGCTTCTCAAGTAACTTCGTTCCATCAGCTTGAACTGATCGTGCGCCGCAGCTGAAGGCCCGCGTTCGGCAGCTCGACTAACTCCTTTGGTATTTGAGATAGGAATTCTGATCATGCCCACCAATCTCGCAAAACATATAACTCTGATCGTTCTTTTTCTGTTCGTGCTTGTTCTCACCGGTTGTGGCAATCCCTCTGGGTTGACGTCAACCAAAGAAATCAAAATCTTGCAGGAACAGAAAGCTGCCTCCGAGAGTGTTACTCGACAGGCCGTTGAACTGATCAAGGAAAATCGAATAGCGGAGGTGCGCCAGCTGTATAGAACTCGTTGGAATGAGCTAGCAACCCTGCGGACGAACATCGCGCTTGATGGCGATCTGACCCCTGCTGAGAAGCAAAATATTGAGCAGGCGTTGCGTGGTGAGCAAGAGGCTATTACCGAAACCTTATCGAAGTTGAGGGGCCTTTAGGTCCGACTTAAGTGGACGCCGCCCGCTGCCGAACAAAGCCTTGCAGCTGACGGCGCGATAGCATCTTTCTCAAGTAACTTGTTCCTTCAGCTTGAATGCTGATCGCGCGCCGCAGCTGAAGGCCAGCGTTAGGCTGCTCGTTGAATCGCCGGACCGATAAAAAACTCAGAACATGCACGGACTTAAGATCAAAGACTTAAGACAAACCGAACTTGGCGGTTTCTTGAACTTCGACCTTAAGGAAATTTTCTCGGCGCTTGGCGACCCTGTAAGTGTCTCAATCTGGAAATGTCACAACGTCGAATGCACTGGAGAGAATGCCGAGAGGTTGTATCAGCTTTGCGAAGAAGGTCAAAGCGTCTCAGGTAAGGAGTTGGTGGCAATCGTGGCGGGCATTTTCCAGACAATTGATGGAGAGTTCGAAGCATATCGCGACGGCGAAAAGGACCCGTGGCTTGTAGTGAATGCGGTTGATAGCTCTTGGTTTGAGGTTTTCTCGGTGGATTCCGCCGTTCTTGAAAGCATCAGGAGCAGTTTCCAGGACGTTTCTGAATTGCCGCCGACCGCAGCCTAACAAAGCCTTGCAGCTGACGGCGCGACAGCATCTTTCTCAAGTAAATTCTTTCCTTCAGCTCGGATGCTGATCGCGCGCCGCAGCTGAAGGCCAGCGTTCGGCTGCTAATGATATGACAAAACTGAGTTATGAAGGTGCTGGTGTGGTTGCCAACAAAAAGAAGTTGAAAGGCTAAGGTGAGCGGGCAGGGCCATAACCGGATCGGCGCGATGCTGTGGCAAGCGAGACAAACCGCTAAATCAGTTTGAAGAGCTCCTGGCTATCAACGTTCAAGGATAAGGGTCGTCTGATGGTTTGTTCCGATAGACCCTCCACTTCCGGATTCAATGGCTGTTCCGAAAAAGGAGCCTTTAAATCCGGCGGTAGTACTCTCTGGTGACCCATGCGTACGGATAGTGATTGCGAATCCGGCAGTCTTCGTCACACTGGATCCATTTTGGCTCACCGAGAACTGCCGATTGTTCTCGAACTCAAAGTTGATCCGTCCGCGATTGGTAGGAAGAACAATAGACTCGCCCGTATTGGGATCAAAAGAGGAAGTAGTCGCCTCGATATTAGGGTTGTTCGTCGTATCGGTATCGAGAACGTGCTTTGTAATCTTGATTCCGGGAGCTTTGAAATCTTCGTTTGGGATCATGCCCAACCCGAACTCATTGAGATAAACGCCGAGCAGAGAGTCATAGCGTGAGTAGTTGTACACCAAAAGGGTCTGAACATTCTGCCCAGAGCCGATGGCGATTAAATGAGTTTGGCGACTGAGCTAAAGTCTCAGTGAAGGACCCATTAGCGCCGAGGCAAAGCCCGTTCCCGCGCGCCTCCGCACGTCACGGCGTGTCGGTGGAGTCGTAGACGACGACGTTGCCGCGCGACTCGCCGGTTATAGTTCCGGCGAAGTCCCTACAAAAGGGCGGCGGCGTCGAGGTGAAGTTCCAGCCCACCAAGTCGGGCGACAGGCCCAAAACAGGAGTGCCGTTGTCAGAGGCGCGGAGGATGAGGTGCGTCTCCCCACGAGTATACGGCTCATCAAGCAAGGCCGTGATTAAAGCTACATTGCCCGATACGAAGAGGCAAACGACCTTCCCCCGAGCCTTGTTGAGAGGGCCGCCTGGACTGCCGAAGGTGAACACCACGGCCCCGACCGGCTCCGTGCCGTCCGCCTCGCTGTGGGCGCTGAACTTGATGTGCTGCACGACTTCTCCGGAGCCCGGGCCTGGCGGATCAGTGACTTTCACACTCCCCACGGCGAAGTTTTCACTCTGAGCGTATACGACGTTGGGATTGACAACTGGGGCGGCGACGAGCGCCAGCAACCTGAGGGCGGCCAGCCGCTCGCCCCATCCTCGAGATGCAAAAACAGAATCGCCATTGGCGATTAAATGAGTTTGGCCCTGAGCTAAAGTCTCAGTGAAGGATCCATTAGCGCCCAAGAGGCAGAGCATAAGGGGAAGCATCAATACAGATTTCTTGCTCATAATTAATACTCGGGACAGAGGTCGAGGAGCCTGAGCAGTTCTAGAGGTGACTAGCATCTATTGCCCTCCTTTTGACTAGAGAAACTGCGTAGATTAAACAGAGAATCCTCTTCGCTTTCCAGATTGTCAATTCGGTGTGCTCAGTATTGGTTTCGTTGCGCAAATTATTTTAAGACGGAACGAGGCTCGTTAGCGCAAGAGTGCGCGTGGCGACTGGCAGCCACACACGAAGCCCTGGCCCTGGAAACGCCCGCCACTCTCTATCAATTACCCCGCCGATAATTGAGGGACAGCATTATTATGTTCGTGTCGTTACGAACAATGCCAATGGTGCAGATGGCTATTTCATGGTTTTAAATGGAAAGGCATTGTTTGAACCGATCGAATCAGAATTGCCTGTGGAGACGAAGGTCGCTAAATGAAAGGCGCCGCCGAACAAAGCCTTGCAGCTGACGGCGCGAAAGCATGCTTCGCAAATCCGCCTTATTCCTTCAGTTCGGACGCTGATCGCGCGCCGCAGCTGAAGGCCAGCGTTCGGTGGCGCTCCTAGTCCGGGGCATAACTTACTAAAACCACTGTTATGGGAAACGTCGTCAAAGTTCTGTTTCTTATCATGGTATTCCTCACGCCGTTGGGAATGCTGGCCGCCCTTGGTTTTATGGTGTTCGCACGGAAGGCTGGAGCCGCAGGTGATGAAACAAACGCTGTTTTGCTTCGCGGTCAGGCAACCGAACGCCTTTTGTACACATTAGCAAGCGGCTTGCTAGGCTTGCTAGGTTATTGGCTGATGAGCCGAAACCTAATTCCTCAAGTTGAGCCGGAGTTGATTCTCATCGTTCTATTTGGGATCCTTTTCTTCATACATTTTTTCATTCGAAGGAAGCTGAAGTTGCCGAAATGGAAGGATTGGTTTTAGTTCTATTTAAGCGCCTCCGAACAAGCGCTTGCAGCGGACCGGAATCAGCAAACCTCTCATCGACAACTTGCCGCTAGCGCAGTTGTCGCCCGGCCGCTGAAGCGCAACGTTATGCTGCTTAGGTGACTGGCAGGTTAAAGGCAGGTCTGTTATGCGCGAGGGGTGGGATTACGACAGAAAGAAGTGGGTTGACGAGAAGGGCACTCGCCGGCATTTCGCCCAACATCATATGTGGGAAAGTGATGTTGAACATTGGTACGAAGACAGAACAGGAAATCGTCCCTACGTCCTATATTTCCGCGACGATGCTAAAACAATTTTCGGCGTCGTGAGGTTCCCGAGGGGTAGGGATAACCCGTACCAATATGACAAGCTAAAGCACAAAATAATGAATGACGTGGAGTTTAGGAATCAGTTCGTCGCTCCCGAAACGAAGAAAATCTGGAAGAGGAGTTGGAAATAATTCCTACCGCGCGCAGCATAACAACGGCATGCACCCGACACCGCATCACGGCGGCTGTCATGATGGTTGCGTAGGGGCGCGGGTGATGCCGGGCGTTGGATTGCTATTGAATCTTATGGAGAGTAAGAATACGGCGGACCGGGCCATCGATCACTTCGCAGAAGTCGCCCGTCGTTATTGCTCATGGGCCGAGAGTGAGCTTGGCGACCCTGACGATGAGATGCGGCGAGTGCGTTTACTCCTGGCAGAGCTTCACCTTGCTGCCGCAGAACTAACTGATCTAGGGATTGGAAAGAATATCGATGCTGTGTCGATCTCTCATGATGAGTGGTCGCAGTTCTTCACGAAGTTTGGTGCTTTGCCCGTTAATAGTTATTTCGATGTGTTCAATCCGCTCCAAGAAGAAGAGCCGGTGATAAATAGTCTCGCTGATGATCTCGCGGACATCTATCGAGACCTCAAATCTGGCTTGTTGCTTTTTGAAGCCAAGCATCCTATTGATGCCGCTTGGGAATGGAGATTTGGCTTCAAACCCATTGGGGGCGGCATCTTGTTGGAGCCCAGCGCGCTATACATGAGTATCTTGCGGACCAAGGCCTCTGACATCGTACGCAATCCAACAAAGCCTTGCAGCTGACGGCGCGATAGCATGCTTCTCAAGTAGCGTTGATCTTTCCTGATTGAAGGCTGATCGCGCGCCGCAGCTGAAGCGCAGCGTGGGTCGCGTCATTGCAGAACCGCTTGCGGTAGCAAGCGGATGCCAGGTGCAAGTTGAGAGCAGCATCGCGTCGCTGCCGCTTCCGGGTTCTGTGATCATGAGGAAACATGCGGGCGCAATCATCAACACAAGAAAGCGCGTTCGAACGGACTTACGAGAAGGTTCCTGCTGAACAGGTCGCTCGCCTGAGAGAGTTTCGCCACACTCATCCGTACAAACAGCTCATTGTTGAAAAAAGAGAGTGGGAAGTTGTTTCAGTTGTGACGAGCTTTCTCAGTAATGTCACTTAAGTGAGTAGTGCAGATTGAACGCCGCGCCCCGGCTTTGCCGCAAAAAGTCAGCGTAGTCATCGTCCGCGTGAGCGGACGATTGAAAATAGCCCAGCACTTTAGTGCTGGGAAAGGCGAGGGATTAAATTGGAGTCCGCTTCAGCGGACGACTGAATTCCCGCCAACACCCTTTTTCGATTGCGCTTCAGCCGTCCGCTAACGCGGACTATATTGAGCCGTTGCCGTGATCCCAGCACTGAAGTGCTGGGCTATTTTCATTCGGTCCGCTAACGCGGACCGGGAAAAACTGACTTTTGCAGCAAAACCGCGTACTGGCAACTCTGACGCTCGGCGTCATACGCCACATCGTCTTTTTACCACGAGGTTAGGAGATTACATGAGCATTCAAAACTCTAAAGCCCGAGCCAGCGTTTATCTGCCTCCCGGTGAGGGGCGCTCGTACCCGATGGGACGTATAAGCGCAGTCTTCAAGGCAGACGGAGAGGAAACACAGAATGGATACTCCATCTCTGAGTGGTGGCTGGAACCACGCACGCAAGGGCCTGGAGCGCACTCGCATCCAGAGGACGATATTTTCTATGTGATCGAAGGAACGATGAGTGTTCTGATTGACGATCGCTGGATCGACGCCACAAAGGGCTCGTTCGTATTGGCGCCGGGCGGAGTGACGCATGATTTCGAGAACCGAAGTTCAAGTAGAGCAGGTGTTTTGAACTTTTCAATCCCAGGCGATTTCGAAAGGAACATGCCGGCGATCGTTGAGTACTTCGCCGCGAATCCCCCCAAGGATATTTAACGATCGTTGAACCCGAGAATAAAGCAAGGATGAAGATGAAGAACCGAGCCCTGAAAAGGGGCGGTATGAATCTATCAAAACAATATCTGTCGCCCGCTAAAAGCGGGCTTAGACTTGAGAGGATTTGATCCCCGGGTTACGCTCGCTGCGCTCGCTCACCCTCTGCTGGAGATTACGCCTTGAAACTGAAGAAGAAACTATCGAGGTCGATGACCTTGACTCAGTTTGACAATGGCTACTGGTACGCGAAGGAACTCAAGGAATTTGCAGCGACGATTGGGATCCCGTCTGCGAGCAAGCTGCGCAAAGACGAACTCGAAAAGGCCATCAAGCTCTATTTGCAGACCGGTGAAGTCAAGTGCCCCACCCGGAGAAACCTGTCGGTGTCACGAGTCCAGGATGTCGAACGAGGGCTGAGCCTCGGTCTCCCAGTGGTGGTCTACACGAACAACAGGGAGACCAAAAGTTTTCTCGAGCGAGAGGCTTTGAAACTCGCTCCAGGATTGAAGCGAAAATCTGGCGCGCGCTACCGATTCAATCGTTGGCGGGAAGAGCAACTCACCAAAGGCGTCAAGCTCACCTATGGAAGCCTGGTCAGGAAATACGTCCAACTGAATCAGATCAAGGAGCCCTTCGCCAAAATTCCTCACGGGAGATATATCAACTTCATGAGTGACTATTTGGCTTCGGAAACAGGCGCCACGCGAGAGCAGGCGATCCTGGCTTGGAAGGAGCTAAAGACACTTGACGTTCCCAAAGACTATCATTCATGGGTGAAGGCAAAAGCAAGGATGAAGGATGAGGGATGAGGATCGCATGAAAACATTCCGCATCCCGCGTTCAGCCTTGCTTTGCAACGAACAATTCATCTGCCGGCGAATCTACAAGAATGCCGTCAAGCCCCTTGGTTTTAGTGCCCGGATCAATTCCACATGTTAAGTGAAGTTGAAATCAAACAGTTTGAGTTGGCTGATCAAGATGCACTGCTTTCATTTCTCCGCGAAGCCTATCCGAGCGAAGCCCTGAAAAGCGATCCCGACTTCTGGCGTTGGCACTTTCTCGAGAACCCCAACACCAGCCTCGATGATGTTCCTCTCTGGATCGTCAAGAGCGGAAACGATGTGGTGGGCCAGATGGCGACGATTCCAGTCAGGCTAAAGGTGGGCGAAAAGGAAAAGCAAGCACTGTGGATTATCGATTTTATACTCGCGCCGGAATTCAGGGGACGCAAGCTTGGCAAAGGTTTGATGCAAAAGGCGCGTGAGAGCTACTGCACGACAATGCTGGCCCTTGGCTATAACAAAGACTCCGAAGCCGTGCTCCTCAGCCACAAATGGGTGTCACTCGGCCGCATCAATCGTTACCATCTCATGCTATTTCCCGGAAACGCTGCTAGTGAAATCTCGCGCCTGAGTCCACTACGGCATTTGGCTAACCTTGTTTACGCTCCGTTACGCCCTGGTTTGTCCCGACTGCCTCGTTTAGAAAGCACCGGGTTGCGCGAGGTTGTACGATTTGATTCTTCCTTCGACGAACTCTGGCGCGATGCTTCCACACAGTGGCCATGCGCGGTGGTGCGCGGTTCAAAGTTTCTCGAGTGGCAGTTCAAAAAACAACCAGGAAAGAAATTTGACGTGTTTGGTTATTACGAAGGAAGCCGCTTGCTCGGTTATGTAGTGCTCTTCTTCAGAAAGAAGGAGCATGGCATCGCGCCTAATAAGGTGGCCATTAGTGACGTGTGCTACAGCACGGAAAATTCGGACGGCGTGATTGACGTGCTATTGAAGGGCGCTCTACGCCTGGCGCTCGAAAGACGGGTGGGTAGTTTAGTGATAGATGTCCTGGACCCTCGGGTCGAGCAGCGCTTAAGGCAGTTCGGCTTCTGGCGTATCAAGGCTTCGCCACCTTTTATGGCAGGAACCTTTGAGGACCAGGATGTAATGTACGATAGAAGCAAATGGTTTCTCACTCGCGGCGATTCCGACGTAAGTATTTTCGAGCAACCTAATTTGTAATCAAAAGAATTTCTGCCAATGCCTGTTCCTGTCCTTCTGTACCATAAGATTGATGTGCCGCCTCGCGATGCACTTGTGCGCGGCGGCTACACCCCGCCGCGGCGATTTGCCAGCCAGATGCGTTACCTGAAAAAGCAGGGGTTTGTTTTCTACACGGCTTCAGAATTGATCGAGTACTACAAGGAACGAGGCTCACTTCCTCCGCGAGGAATTGCTCTTACCTTTGATGACGGTTGGAGAGATAACTACACTTATGCCTTTCCCGTCTTGCGGGCGCTGGATATCAAGGCAACCATCTTCGTCGTTCCCTCCTGTATCGGTCAGACATCCATTAAGGCCCAGGCAAAGGGCGAAGCTGGGCGCGCTCACCTGTCCCGCGAGGAGATAATAGAAATGTCACGTGGCGGGATTGAATTCGGCTCACACTCGCTGAACCATACGCTGCTGCACGAGATCACTCTTCCAGAAATCAAGGCGGAGGTCGAGGAGTCGAAAAGTCAAATTGAGAATATGGTGCAGAGGCCGTGCGGCGTGTTCGCTTACCCCGCAGGTTACTTTTCTGACGTCGCCAAAAGAGTCGTTGCTGACGCGGGTCATATTGCTGCCTTCTCAACTATCTACGGGCCGAATGATCAGTTGGACCTGTATGCTCTGAATCGCATGGAGATCCTGCGCCGCGATCGATTTCTTTTTCAGTTTAAGACTAAAGTGAAGCGACTAGGCGTCCCTCCGCAATGAGTTCAGTGTCAGTTCCGTAGTGTCGTGGCAAAGATCGCCGGCATAAATCTTTCAAATTCAGCATCTGCCGCAGGTGTAAAAAGGAGAGCATAGGTTGAGTGAAAAAGATCTTCGTCCGCCGGTGTGGGTAGGGCATGTTGTCCTGGAGACGGATCGGCTGGAAGAGACGGAACAATTCATGCGCAAGATCGGCATGCGTTCCGTCGTGAGCAGGCCCGAGGTTGCGGTGCTGGAGCTGCGCGGTGGTACGCATCTGGTTCTCATAGCCACGCCGGAGGTAGTTCCTGCCGCGGCCCCATTCGATCTAATGGTCGAAGACCTGCGCGCAACTCACGAATACTTTGTTGGTCTGGGCCTGGCGCCCACACCCATTGAAACAGCGTCGCCTGAACACGAGCGCTTTCTGGTGCGAGAGCCCGCCGGTCATACTATCGCCTTCTTCTCAAATCACGTTTCCGGCCAGCCAGTATAGTTGAGTATAGCTTTCCAGAAACATATAGTGGCAACAAGTCGTTTATGATCGCTGGAGGTTAGTTTCAAAGTGTATTGTCCTCAATGTGCCACTCAGAATCCTGACAATGGGAAATTCTGCCGCGCCTGTGGCATAGACCTGGAAGCGGTGGCTTTGGTCTTGACCAATAAATTTCCTCTGCCCGGAGATTGGCTGGAAAAGTATGGTGAGAGCAAGCACAAGGTCATCATGGGGGCGATTCTCCTGGCAGCAGCACTCTTGATGGGGGGCGTGGGAGCAATATTTATTGAAGAGCTTTTCCTATGGGTGATGCTTTGGTCAGTTGTTTTCGGTTGGATGGCTGGTTGGGGGATTGTTTCATTGGCCTCGGGCGTGGGCGGGATGGTTAAGTCGAAGACGATGTTGGGTCAGACGAAGCAATTCGATCGTCGCCTGACTTCAAGCGAAACTTCACCGCTATCCTCGGAGGCTCACGAACCGCGAATGCTTGATGACGCGGTGGCTAAACCATATTCACCATTAAGTGTCACTGAACGCACCACAGACCTATTAGATAAACCTCACCGTCCCGTTTGAAAGTATTGATTCGACTATCACTCCCCCCGAAGCAGCGCTTGCATCAACCGTAATCAGCGCAGCATTAATCAAAGCTAAAGCAGCTCAGGTAGCAGGCTCACAGGTAGGGAAGGGCAGCTTGCCCCCGCTCGTGGCGTTCAAAAAGAGGGGCGACGGCGTCATTGACACGCCACCGCCCCGTTTCAATTAACTCTGCCATTTAAGGCCAGAGCTAACAGTCGAATTTAGAATGGTGTCGCTGGTGACGCTGTGCCTGGCGTAACGTTTTGGTTCTCGTTGTTGGCGAAGCTTTCCACACTCCCAAGCGGGGCTCCTATTGTAGACACGCCTGCCGTAATAGAGTCGCTCAGAGTTGTGTTGGAGATGCGGACGATGCCGCCGGTACTGGCCTGTACCCCAAACACGTTGTTCGATGAGAGGCTGCCGCGCACGTTCATCCTCGCCGCTGAACCACTTGCAAGAAAGCCTGCGTTACCGCACGCCGTCGCTGAGCAGTTTAAAGCCGAGACAATCGCACTGCCCACCGCGCGGAAGCCGTTGGTGGAGCCGAATACATGAACGTCAACGAGGTTGGCGCGGGCTATGCCGCCCGAAGGTGTTACCGAGACGCCGCCGGTAATGCAATTCTCGATAACTGTGTTCGTGACCAGCATGAATGAATTGGCTGCGGTCGTGACACTAATGCCGGAGCCGGTGAAGTTTTGTATTTTGCAGTCTTCGACAACCAAAGAATTGCCATCGAGAAAGCGAATGCCGTGATGCCCGCCGGCTGCGTTTACACCGTTAATGTTCATGCGCCGGATCACCACATTGTCGCTAGCGAGATTGGTGCTGATGTTAATGGTCATGCCGCTGATGCTGGCGGCCAGGGCGCCGCCCCACGCACCGGACCCGTCAATCGTCACGGCTTTGTTGATTGTGACCGCACCGAAGCCGCCGGGATCGAGGACATTGATTTCACCGCCGGTCGCAGTCTTTATCAGCGCACCTGCCAGGGTCTTACATGGAGCAGTGCGGCTACAGGGAAAAGCATCATCGCCATCGCTGCCGCCCGAGACCCAGGTACGGGAGGCCTGTGCCTGAGCCATTGAGGTTGCTGCCAATAGGGTTACGCAAACGCAGAGGGTGTGAGTTAGGAAATTCAGCTTAGTCATGAGTGTCTCCTTAGGGAATTGGCATCCATCCGTTACGAGGATGCGGTTTGAATTGGAGGAGCGAATCGGGGCTCCCGTTGGAATCATGGCCGAAAGGTTTGAAGCCCGGGTTCGACGAAGTGAATATGTTAAGTGAAAGGTTTGGGAAGAGAAAGCTAGCGGGCAGCTTCAAAATATATGCAGAGGCTTCTTGAATGAATTAAGAGCGCATGGGTCGGTAGTGAGGTTGGCGCCCGCCATTCCCATTAACACCGGGCTTCAGACCGGTGAGATTAGACATCCGCGAGGAATTGGAAACGTTTAGACGGTTTTCGACGCAAACGTAGGGCAGTTTTCAACGGCCTAAAGGCCGGTGTTATTAAGAATGCCGACAGATTCATCTGCACACGCGTTCGTATTTTTTGTGGTGACCAACGGTCATCTAATCGCGCGCATAAACAAAACGGGGTGACGACATTGCTACAGCCATCACCCCGTTTCATTAACGGGTCAGTTGGGAGAGTTAAGAGTCTCAGACTGACTAGAATGGAGTAGCCGGTACCGCGGTGCCCGGTGTGATGTTTTGGTTCTCGTTGTTGGCGAAGCTTTCTACACTCCCGAGCGGGGCGCCCGTTGTAGACACGCCCGCCGTAATAGAGTCGCTCAGAGTTGTGTTGGAGATGCGGACGATGCCGCCGTTTGTGGCTTGCACGCCAAACACGTTGTTTGACGAAAGGCTGCCGCGCACGTTCATCCTCGCGGCTGAACCGCTTGCCTGAAAGCCCGCGTTACCGCAGGCGGTTGCTGAGCAGCTCAACGCTAAGACAAGGGCGCTCCCCACCGCGCGGAAACCGTTGGTGGAGCCGAATACGTGAACGTCAACGAGGTTGGCGCGTGCTACGCCGCCCGAAGGTGTTATTGAGACGCCGCCGGTGATGCAATTCTCGATAACTGTGTTCGTGACCAGCATGAATGAGTTGGCTGCGGTCGTCACGCTAATGCCGGAGCCGGTGAAGTTTTGAATCTTGCAATCCTCAACGACAACAGAATTACCGTCGAGAAAACGGATGCCGTGAAAGCCGCCGGCCGAGTTGTTGCCGTTAATGTTCATCCGCCGGATCACCACATTGTCGCTAGCGAGATTGGTGGTGATGTTAACGGTGATGCCGCTGACACCGGCGGCCAGGGCGCCACCCCATGCGCCTGTGCCGTCAATGGTGACGGCTTTGTTGATGGTTACCGCGCCGAAGCCGCCGGGGTCGAGGACGTTGATTTCACCGCCGGTGGCAGTCTTTATCAGGGCCCCTGACAAGGTTCTGCAGGGAGCGGTGCGGCTACAGGGATCAGCATCGTTGCCGACGCCAGAGACAAATGTGCGCGAGGCTTGTGCCTGGCCGATGGCAGTGGCGGCGAGAACGAGTAGGCAAACACAGAGGGTGTGAGCAACAAAATTGAGCTTAGTCATGAGTGTCTCCTTAGGGAAGTGGCATCCATCGTTACGAGGACGCGGGTTTGGGGATTGAGGAGCATCGGGAGCCCCCGTTTACCTGTCGGGTTCGCAAAGGTTTGGGCAAAGTTTAACTGTGTACAAAGAATCTGTCGAGCGATTTGGGGGTAGGTGGAATTAACAGATCGCTCTATGTCCACATCTCCACCTGTCGATTATGATTGCGCTATTGGGTGTTCGGATAATTGATCACCGAGCTGCTGAAGGCGAAGAGAACTACAATCCTTTGGTTAAATTTGAAGGAGGTTAAAGATGGCTGTTCAATGGAGCAAAGACGTAGACGCCGCACTCGCGCAGGCAAAAGCTGAAAAGAAGCCTTTACTGATCGACTTTAGCGCTGCTCCTGCTTGAGGCGCATGCGTTCGGCTGGAAGCCGAATCCTATGCGGATGATCAAGTTTCGCAATTTATCCATGAAAACTTTCTCCCTGTAGCAGCGCACATCAAAGAACATCCCGCCTACTTCCATCGCTTTGATGCCGTCTGGACACCGACGGTACTTATCATGGACTCAAAGGGAGAGGAGCGATGGCGTATTGAGGGTTACCTGCCGAAGAACGAATTTGGCGCTCAGCTAGAGACGGCTCTAGCACGCATGTCCTTCATGGCGAAGCAGTGGGCTGACGCGGAGCAAAGGTACGCGCAAGTGATTGAGCGATACGCCGAGACAGCAGCCGCACCGGAAGCGGTTTATTGGAAAGGCGTAAGCCAGTACAAGAAGACGAATGATCACACGGTCCTGGGCGGAGTCGCTGAAGAACTCGCGGCGAAGTATCCGGAGAGCGTGTGGGCAAAGAAGGCGTCAGTGTGGTCACATTAGTTGAACGTATTGCAAGAGAGTGGAGTTAGCGGTCCATTGCATATACAAGCATCGAACCATCTATCTTAAGGAGAACCCCCGTGAAAAAAACACTCTTACTCGTGCTTCTTGTTTGCACGCTATCTGCCTACACGCAGGCGCAGGTTCGTCAGCACACTGGGGCGGACTCAAGTTTAAGGGCATTCTTGCCGCATTGGGAGAAGGCCCAGGTTCGTTTTCTGAACGGCGATCCCACCCTGTGGAAACAGCACGCCTCACACCGCGACGACGCGACGATAGTTGGTGGGTTTGGAGGTCCGGGCGAGAAGGGCTGGGCCGCGGTGAGCGCGCGTTACGATTGGGCATCGTCCCAATATAAGAGCCGCGAAGCAGCGTTGAAAGTGGAATATCTTAGCATCGTCGTCAGCGGAGACTTGGGTTACACCGTAGCTGTTGAGCGACAGGAAGGCGTTCGTGTGGGCGATCAGCCGACCCCAATTAAGCGAGCTTTAAGAGCCACACAAATCTTTCGGAAAGAGGACGGGGCTTGGAAACTTCTGCATCGTCACGCCGATCCAGTCGTCGAAAAGCAAGTTCCATCCGTAACCCCACGACAGTAGGGCTGTAGAGTATTGTCTCCGAACCAAGTTGTTAGACCTACTCTTCTTTCACAGGAGCCCATCTTAAATGAAGCGCATCCCACTTGTTGTTCTGTTAATAACAGCGACATTGTCCCTTCCATTGAGCACAGTAGGTTGGACGGCTGTTGCGAGTAGCAAGACGTCGTCACAAACTCTGCAAGAGACACAGCCGATTGTGCTGCGAGCCGCACGAATGCTGGACGTGCAGACCGGGCGCCTCATTTCGCCTGCAGTTGTAGTGATCGAGAAAGATCGCATCAAGAGTGTTAACCCGGCCGTTGTTCCCGCGGGGCAGGTGATTGATTTAGGGAACACCACGCTCTTACCAGGCTTGATTGACATGCATACCCACCTCTCCTTTGACATTGAAGGAGCCTGGTTGCACCGCTCTGTAACGGACACGGCGGGCGATAATGCGTTACGTGGAGCGCGTAACGCGCGTAACACTTTGCTGGCGGGCTTCACCACCGTTCGTGATCTTAGCTCGGGGTACTTCGTAGATGTAGCGCTCATGCGTGCTATCGACCAGGAGTTTATCCCGGGGCCGCGCATCTTCCCGGCGGGGCACGCCATCGGTATCACAGGCGGACATTGTGATACCACGGGTTACGTGCCGGGTGTACAAGAGCGCGGACCAGAGAGCGGCGTGGCGGATGGCCCAGAATCCGTCCTGCGAGCGGTGCGTTATCAGATAAAGCATGGCGCTAGAGTGATAAAAATTTGCGCGACGGCAGGTGTGCTTTCCCTTGAAGGGCCCGTGGGGGCGCAGCAACTTTCGGAAAGTGAAATGCGCACCATTGTTGAAGAGGCTGCGCGACACGGAGTGAAAGTCGCGGCTCATGCGCACGGAACGGAAGGCATCATCGCGGCGGTGCGAGCAGGTGTGCACTCAATCGAGCACGGTTCCATGCTCAACGACGAGGCGATCCGGCTGATGAAGGAGCGAGGTGTCTATTTAGTTCCCACTACGCATCTCGCTGACGCCATCCGATTGGATGCCCTACCTCCTCCAATCAGGGCTAAGGCCGAGTTTGTTTTGCCGCTTGCTAAACAGAGCCTGCAGCAGGCGATCAAAGCGCGGGTCAAGATCGCCTTCGGAACAGACGCTGCGGTGATACCGCACGGGCAGAACGGGAGGGAGTTTGGAACTCTCGTCGCGAGAGGGATGTCCCCGATAGACGCCATACGCACGGCTACCCTGAACGCCGTGGATCTGCTCGGCGTTAAGGATCGGGGGAACATTGCCCCAGGGCTGCTGGCTGACCTGGTGGCGGTGCCGGGAAATCCACTCGACAATATCCGCGTGCTGGAGGACGTGCGTTTTGTGATGAAAGGTGGGCAGATCTACAAGCGCCCCTAGATCGCTACAACGCGGCGTGGTTCAATTGTTGCTGACCGCGTCTGGCCAACCCGGCGTCGAGCCTCCGCACTCCAAGAGTCGAAGAGTTTTGCGTAACTCAATAACGCAGTAGCTATGAGGTTGGCGCCGCATTTGCAGCGCGGCTGTGACACGAGGCAAAAGGTTGGGCGAGGACACTACGGGTCTCAGCACGATCGTGGGTGGCACCTTTTTTCTGATTGGTGCCGGTCTATCAATCGTTGCCGGCTGGTTCTTCATGCGTCGACTGGCGTTCATTCGGAGTTCGGCCGTGGCGCCGGGCGTTGTGGTCGCGCTGAGGGAGGAACATGACGGGATGGAGACCCAGCGCTTCCGCTACCCACGCGTGCGCTTTCGTTCCGCTTCAGGGCGTGACACTACCTTCGAGTCTGGCATGTCGCGCGGCGGCGCCGCATGGAAGATTGGTGAGGTTGTCTCGGTCCGCTACCGACGTGATCAACCGCAGGTTGCCGAACTCGACAGCTTTGTATCGCTCTGGGGTGCAACGCTTCTGTTTGCGTTGTTGGCCCTTGTGTTCGTGGGCCTGGGTGCCGGCCTGTGGTTCAAACTCATACCGATTTGAGTATCGGGATCTTGGTCTGATCGCGGGCGAGACTGGAGGGTGGGGTCTCCCGAAATTAAAAAACGGAGTATGGCAATGAAATTAATGGCGCGAATATTCTCAAGTGTTCTGGTCTTATTTGTAGCGACTGCGTCCGCACAGGTCTCGAAAGATCCGATCGCAAAAATTGATCGTTATCTTAACCGGGCGGTTGAAAATGGTTACTCAGGTTCAGTCCTAATCGCATCGAATGGAAAAGTACTCCTGACTAAAGGCTATGGCCTTGCGGACAGTGAAAAGAAACTGCCGTTTACCGCCGATACAGTGTTTGATATCGGCTCAATCACAAAGCAATTCACTGCCGCAGCCATCCTGAAGCTCGAAATGCAGGGAAAACTTAGTGTTCAGGATCCCATAACAAAGTTTTTTCGAATCCGTACCGGAAGACAAAAAGAGTATCACCCTTCATCATCTCCTAACTCACAGTGCCGGTTTAACTGACTCGCTGGGCCCCGATGAAGAGTGGATCGGCCGCGACGAATATTTGAAGAAGGTTATGGACTCGAAGTTGATACATCCGCCGGGGAAGTATGCTTACAGCAATGTTGGTTATTCGGTGTTGGCGGCAGTGGTCGAGAAAGTGTCGGGCCAGGAATACGAACGCTACCTGGCGGGACAGGTTCTACGGCCGGCTGGTATGGCTCAAACGGGCTATGTACTGCCGGCGTGGGACAAAACCAGAATCGCAGTCGGATACCGGAATGGCGTGCGTTGGGGCACTACTTATGAGAAATCGAATTACGACAAAGGGGTGACCTGGCACTTAAAAGGCAATGGTGGCGTTCATTCCACCATTGGCGATCTCTATCGTTGGTCGCGCGTGCTGCGCACGGATCAAGTGCTTTCCGCCACAGCCAGGCAAAAATACTTTGCTCCGCATGTCAGCTCGGGAGCTGATAGTTCCTATGCTTATGGCTGGAGCGTTTCAAAGAACCAAAGAAGTGAAACCGTGATCGCTCACAACGGTGGCAACGGCTTCTTTATGGCTACGTTTGCGATGATTCCGCAAAGGGATTTCGTCGCCATCCTGTCCACTAATCGTAATCCTAAAAATACGGACGTTATTGCCCGGCGTATTGACAAGATGTTTTTTGAAAACCTGGAGGAGCTTCCAGAGGCCTTCCGGCAAAAATATGCAGGCGTCTATGTTATGCCTTCCGGCGCCACCTTCCCGGTCTCCTTTAATGAGAATGACGAAGCGGTGCTGCTGCTAAATGATCCGGAGAGCTGGCAGTTGTTGGGCGGCAGCGACTCCGAGAATTCTTCCCGGACCAAGCAGATCGACGAAAAGAGTCGCGAAGTGCTGCAAGGACTGCTGGCCTCGGACTTTGCCAGGATCGCGACCGCGGCTGTAATGGATCAAAAAACAGTAGAGGCAGACTTTCCGGGATTCCTCAAACGACTTGAGGCCGCGAACGGGAAGTGCAAGGATTTTGATCTTTTGGGTTCGGTCCAACGTCGCAGCGGCGAATATCACTTAACCCCAGTACGCTTCAAATGCGAAAAGGGCGAGGCGGTAAAACTGATCATTTGGCACGAAAACAGTCTTTCAGGTTTCCGCGACTTGCCTCGGGGAAACGAAAAGAGCTTTGATCACACCAAAGGAAATATCTTTTTCTCTGAATCCAACAATCGGTCAATTGCATTTGAGGAACGCGACGCGAAGCCAGTTTTGATCATCAAGACGGCAGGCAACGAAGTAGTTGCCCGCAAGCGTTAAAATCATTCTTCGGTCTTCGCAAAACGTTTGAAGTACCTCACTGGTAGCGCTTCGTCTTTGGTTCGGTGCACTTTTCATAAACACTTTGGTAGCAACTGCAGTGTGGAGGGATTGTTATGGGTGAAGCTGTTGCTGCACCGGGTTGGCGGATCGCGCCCTACTTCGTGGTAGACGATGTTATCGCCACAGCAAATTATTACCGCGACAAGCTCGGTTTCGGTTACGAGCGTTTCTGGAACGAGCCGCCATTATTTTGCATGGTGCGTCGTCAGGGAGTAGTCATCATGCTGGCCCAACTGGAACAACCCGGCGTCATGCGCCCGAACCGTCTGGTTGATAGCGAAGGAGAGGCGTGGGATGCCTACATCTGGATCGAGGATGCCGACGCGCTCAATGCCGAGTATAAGTCGAAGGGCGTGAAGATCACGCGCGACATTTGCGACCAGCCTTACGGTTGCCGCGACTTCGATGTAGAGGACTGCAATGGCTACCGTCTATGTTTTGGGCACAACATAGAATAGCAACGCTATTAGTGGAGATGAAGAAATGAGTTCGGCTTTGCCTCAAAAATGTGCAAATCGAAAAACATCGACGCGTCGCATCGATATGATTTTAGCCCGGCCTTTCAAAGCCGAGCCAAGTGGTGAGGGCGGTACTATTCCTTTATGTACGGAGGTGACGTTAGATGTCTCAACACATTGGCATCGTCGCGGGTAGCGCCGAGGGTGCTGCGCTGTGTTACCGCACGATTTGTCTGGAGGCGCCGGCCATCATGGGTGAACACAATCACCCCGAGATCACCATGAACTCGATGCCCATGGCCGAGCACATGACTTCTATTCGCGCTAACGACTGGGAGTCGGTGGCGAAGCTTCTTGCAGCGTCAGCAACCAAGCTGGCGAAAGCTGGAGCGAACTTCGCCATCTGTCCGGATAATACCTATCACCAGGCATTCAAGTACTTAATTCCGCAGTCACCCATTCCCTGGCTTCATATTGCCGGGGCTGTTGCAGCAGAAGCCGACCGTTCCGGCTACAAGCGCCTCGGCGTTCTCGGGACGAAGTATCTGGCGGAAAGCGATGTCTACCCTGAGGCTTTAAAAGAATTCAAGATCGAGCGGGAAATACCTGATCTAGCGGATAGGGAAAGAATCAACGAGATCATTTTCAAGGAGTTAGTCAACGGCATCTTCACTGAAGAATCCCGGCTATACTTCAATGAGGTTGCGGAAAAACTTAAGACGCGCGGCTGTGATGCGGTCGTGCTCGGTTGCACCGAGATACCGCTCATCGTGCGTCCGGATGATACTCCATTGCCAACTTTAGATTCGACGCGCTTGCTCGCGCGAGCCGCTTTGAAGAGGGCATTGGAAAACCAGAGGCAGTAACAAACCCGGAAACCGTTTGAACGTTTCCCCGATCTTTTTAACTCCTCCTAAAAGGAGAAAGCATGAACCTTGGAAACTTTTCCGTTAGCCTGGCTGTAAAAGATATAGAGGCGTCTAAGCAGTTTTACGAGAAGTTGGGCTTCTCAGTTTTTGCTGGAGATCAATCTCAGAACTGGCTAATCATGAAGAATGGCAGCCACGCTATTGGACTGTTTCAGGGAATGTTTGAGAACAACATTCTCACCTTCAACCCAGGTTGGGATAGCGACGCGCAGCAACTGAAGGAATTCACCGACATTCGAGAACTGCAGCGGCAGCTAAAAGATCGTGGCGTAACCATGCTTACAGAAGCGGACGAAAACACTACTGGCCCGGCCAGCTTGATGATTGTTGACCCAGACGGAAACACTATTCTGGTGGATCAACACGTCTAGGAAACGGGGAGTTGAGATGGCTATCGATGTTCGAGGCGTTTGCGCGTTACTTCAAGTCTTCGACATGCCCACGTCGATCAAGTTTTATCGAGACGTTCTAGGGTTTGAAGTCGTACAAACATCAGAGCCCGGCGAACATTTTGATTGGGCGTTTCTTAAGCTGAACGAGGCAAAGCTGATGCTCAATACCGCTTATGAAAGTCACGCACGACCACCGGCGCCGGTCCCGGCTCGCATTGATGCGCACGACGATATTGGCTTGTTCTTTAGTTGTCCCGATGTCGATAGGGCCTACCAGCACTTACGGAAGCAGAACCTTGAGGTAAAGGAGCCGAAGATTACCGGTTACGGTATGAAGCAGTTGTACGTCAAAGATCCCGATGGATATTGTTTGTGCTTCCAGTGGGCGGCGACATAAGAGACCGGCGAAGAAGAAATGGAACAAACCTCCGGTTGAGAAGCGTATTGATGTGTTATGACCACCAATCACTCCCCGCTCGATCCAGCTCCGATCGAGCCGACTCCAATCGCACAAACCGATAAGCAAACTGCGCGGAAGCCGCTGCGGCTGTGGCCCGGCGTAGCCGCCGCAGTGTTGATACTGCTGGCGTGGTTTGTGATTCCGTTCTTCATTCCCGAGTCGATTCTTTACGGGATGATGGTCAGCGCCATAGGCATACTGGCCATCTTTCTGTGGTGGATGTTCTTCAGCCGGGCGCCCTGGTTGGAGCGAATAGGCGCCATCGTCTTGATCGTCATCGCGATGTTCGTTACATCGCGGCTGATCCATATCTCAATTGCAAACGGCGCAATGGGGTTTTTGTTTCCGGTGTTGGTAGTCCCAGTGATGAGTCTCGCACTGGTCGCCTGGGCGGTTGCCAGCAGACGAATCCCTAACAGATTCCGGCGAATAACTTTGGTCGCCGCGATCTTGCTTGTATGTGGAGCATCGACACTCATTCGAACCGGCGGATTATCCAGCTCTGCCGGTTCCGATTTGCACTTGCGCTGGACGAAGTCTCCCGAGGAGCGCCTACTGGCCCAGGGCGAAGAGCCGCCAGTGGGTACGTCAAGTACGGCGGCGCCATCGGCAGACAATTCGACTGCAGACTGGCCTGGCTTTCGCGGACCCAATCGTGACGGCATCGTTCGCGGCACGCACATCAAGACAGATTGGGCGACATCGCCGCCGGTCGAATTGTGGCGGCGGCCCATCGGGCCTGGCTGGTCATCTTTTGCTGTCCGCGGCGAACTGGTGTACACGCAAGAGCAGCGCGGTAGCGATGAGATCGTTGCCTGCTACAACCTAACTAGCGGCAAACCGGTTTGGAAGCACCGCGACGCAGCTCGCTTTTGGGAATCAAATGCCGGCGCCGGTCCGCGCGGCACACCGACCCTAAGTAATGGTCGCGTCTACAGTCTTGGGGCGACCGGTATCCTGAACGTTCTGGACGCGGGTACAGGCGCGGTTGTCTGGTCGCGCAACGCTGCAGCTGATACGGGGGCAAAACTTCCTGGCTGGGGTTTTGCCGGCTCTCCGCTGGTGATCGACGACGTCGTCGTGGTTGCCACCGCAGGCTCGCTCGCCGCCTATAACATCAACTCGGGCGAGCAGCGCTGGCTTGGTCCGGCAAACAACAGCGGCTACAGCTCACCACATCTGGTAACGATCAACGGCGTCAAGCAAGTCATACTGCTAAACGGCATAGGGGTGATAAGTGTCGCGCCATCTGACGGCAAGAAACTTTGGGAACACCCACTGCCGTCCGGCACGCGCATTGTGCAGCCGGGCCTGACCGCCGAAGGCGACCTGCTGGTCCATGACGGGGAAGGTAACGGCATGCGCCGCCTGACCGTCAGTCAAGGATCCGGTGGCTGGAGCGTCGCAGAGCGTTGGAACGAATTCGGTCTTAATCCCTACTTCAACGATTTCGTCGTGCACAAGGGCCACGCATTCGGCTTCGAGGGCACCGGTCTCGCATGCATTGATCTCGCCAACGGCAATCGGAAGTGGAAGGGTGGACAATACGGGAACGGCCAACTCGTTCTGTTGAGCGATCAGGACCTTATGCTGGTGTTATCCGAAAAGGGAGAGATGGCCCTGGTAAAAGCGACGACCGATCAGTTTGCGGAGCTGGCTCGGCTCCCGGCAATCAAGGGCAAGACTTGGAACCATCCGGTGCTGGCCGGCGATGTATTGCTGCTACGCAACGGCGAAGAGATGGCGGCGTTCCGTTTGCAACGCGGTTAGGGGCGGCCATGGCCATCCACCACCCGACATCGTTTAGCGGCGGGCACCGCCCGCGGTTCCCCTTCCTATGATTGTTTAGCGGCGGGCCCCGCCCGCCGTGCCCCCTTCGGTTTCACACTTCTATAATCCTCTGCGCTACACTGTCCGAACAATCAAAACATTAGAGGGTTCGAAATGAAATGTGTCTCATGCGGAAGTGTGAATTTAGTTGAGGGCAGCATTCCGGTCCTACCAAAAGAGGAAATGAGGTTTACGCCTGGCAAGCGTTCGCTCAAAGATAGGTTCTTCGGACTCGGGAGAAAGGTGCGCGCGTATGGTTGTTTGCATTGCAACTATTTGCAGTTTGCGGTCGATTTTGAGCCCGGTGATTCCGAGCGCTTTCAGGCTTTTGACGGAGTACAGCCGAGCGTAATCGAGAGACTTGAGGGCGGCGAATGAGGCTTTGAGGAGTTTTAAAGACTCCTCCTTGAAGGGGATCTGTCGGCGCTTTGGCTCACCACCACTCCAATCATCTTTTCCGAGTTACTCACTGTCCCCATTTTTATCTGACAGCAGCCCCCGGCCGCGATAGAGGTTGAGCTTGTTGTGAAGGGTCTTCAGACTTATCCCTAGCAACTCCGCCGCGCGCGTTTTGTTGTTCTTGGTTTTTTGCAGCGTGCGCATGATCATCTGCCGTTCGACTTCTTCGATTGGCGTACCGACCGGTAAGGTGATCGTGTCTTCGTCCCTCAGCCGCTCCCTCTGATCGATCGGGTACGGGGCAAAGTGGTGGCGCTCGATCTGCTCGCCCGAGCAGATGATGACCGCGCGTTCGATCACATTTCTCAACTCGCGGACGTTGCCGGGCCAGGCATGGTACTGCAACACGGTTAAGGCGGCGGGACTCAGGAAGCGCGCCGGTCGCGCGTGTTTTTCTGCCAGCTTTTCAACCAGGTATTGAGCCAACAGGGGCAGATCATCTTTCCGTTCCTTCAATGGCGGCAGCTGCAGGCGAAAGACGTTGAGACGGTAAAGCAAATCTTCACGCAGACTTCCTTTGGCTACTGCTTCGTCCGGATCTTTGTTGGTCGCGGCGATCAAACGGACATCGATCGCTATCTCTTTGCGGCTGCCCAGCCGGCGCAGCGAACGCTCTTCAATAACGCGCAACAACTTAGCCTGTAACAAAGGCGGCATCTCTGCAATCTCATCCAGCAGCAGCGTGCCACCCTCCGCCAACTCAAAGCAGCCTGCACGCCGGGAGGCGGCCCCCGTGAAAGCTCCTTTTTCATGACCAAAAAGCTCCGATTCCATCAGTGTTTCCGGCACTGCTGAACAATTTATGCCGATGAACGGGTGATCGCGGCGTGGGCTGAGTTGATGAATCGTGCGAGCAACCAGCTCTTTTCCCGTGCCTGACTCACCGGTGATCAAAACGGACGCAGAGGAGGGCGACACCTGTTCTACGAGTGAATATATCTCACGCATCGCCGCCGAGTTGCCGACTAGTTCACCGAAGGTGCCTCGATCCTGAAGTTGCCGCCGCAGCAGTTCGTTTTCTCTTTTGGCTTCGGTTAGTTCAACTGCGCGTTCAACTACCACGCGCAGTTTGTTGGCATCAACCGGTTTCTCAAAATAGTGATGCGCACCTTCCTCCTGGATGGCGTGGATTGCCAACTCGATGGTGCCACTCTCAGCCAGCAGGATGACGGGAATTGAAAATTGCTGATTGCGAATCTCGCGCAGGACATGCGAGCCATTACCCGAGGCGAGGGAACTGCTGTCGATGATTACCGCGGGTTCAAGTTTCAGAATTGAATCGAGAGCGGGAGAGCTGTTCTGCTCAAGTTTGACGTCATAACCCCACGAGTTGATCAGGTCGCGCAGGGCCTGGCCGCTATTCGCATCGGAGTCAATGACGAGTATGCGGCGCGATGACATGGCCGAGCAGTTTAGCATGAAGTCGAACCGGGCTCATTTCGCAGGTCGGTCGAGGTCGAGTCCTAAATTCAGCCTACTCTGAGCAATCTTTGTGTCCTCAGTGTCTCTGTGGTGAACGAATCTGAAGGAATACTCACCACAGAGTCACAGAGAGCACGAAGGTTGCACAGAGAAATCCAGCTTAGGACAGTACGGTCGGTCAAGGTCGATTTGTCTACTTGACGCGGAAATGATCGGCGATCGCACGGGCCAGTGCAGGAATGGTGAACTCCTCGGGCTGGATTGCGACTTCGAGCCCATGGTCTGCGGCAGTCTTGGCCGTGATGTCTCCGATACACGCGACGACTACGCCCGCAAGGATCTTGCTGAGGTCTGGCGCGTCGAACAATCGACTGAGGTTGTTGACCGTTGAGGAACTGGTAAAGGCAATGCAATCGGCGCCGCCAGCGAGCAGCGCCGCGAACTGGCCGCGATCGGAGTTGTCTGGCAAAGAAGTACGATAAGCGGGTACGACATCTACTCGCGCGCCGGCATCTTCCAAGGCGCTGGGCAGATAATCTCGTGCGACCGAAGCTCGCGGAATTAGAACATTCAGATTCTTTAGGCCTTCAGGACCACCGACAAAACGCTTTAACGCCTCGAACACACCTTCTGCCTTGAATTCATCGGGGATTACGTCAACGTGTACCTGTAGATTGCGCAGGCTCTCTGCAGTTGCTTCGCCGATCGCACAAACCTTTAGATCGTCAAGTTCACTTGCCGCGCGTCCGCTTACCTCAAGGCGCCGAAAAAAGTGTTCGACGCCATTAACACTGGTGAAAATTAACCAGTCGTAGCCGTAAATGTGATCGATGGCTTCATCAAGTCGTTCATAGTTTTCCAACTCTTTGATTTCGATGGTGGGACATAGCAGAACCTTCGCGCCGTATCCTTCAAGCGCAGCGGCGAATTCATGGGCCTGATCGAGCGCCCGCGTGATGACGATGGTGCGACCGCTTAGGGGTTGTCCCTCTTTCGCCGTCATGTGTTGTGCTGGCTTCGGTTGACGCTTCAATGTTTGGGATGCTGCCGCGAGCTTCGCTGGCTCCTTGAACCTCTAAAATCCGCAAGCTAGAGCTTGTACTCTGAACTCAACAACTCACCTGCACCATTCGCGAGAAGTTTTTCGCCAAGTTGAACACCCAACGCTTCTGCTTCGTCTAATGGGCCTGAAACACGATCCCTTACCACACGTAAACCTTCTACATCTGCCACCAGGCCGTCGAGCCTGATGCGCTTGTCGCGCACTACGGCATGCGCCGCAATCGGCAACTGGCAGCCGCCACCCAGACTCCGTAACAAGGCGCGCTCGGCGGTGCATGCTAACCTTGTGAATTTGTGGTCCAAAGTGCTAACGGAGTCTCTGGTATCGGTGTCGTCAGCGCGCGTCTCAATCGCCAAAGCGCCCTGACCTACAGCCGGCAGCATTTGGTCAGTCGGCAGAGCCAGGCTGATTCGTTCGTCTAACCCCATTCGACGCAGCCCGGCACAGGCCAACAAGAGCGCGTCGTATTCTCCTTCATCGAGCTTGCGCAGGCGAGTATCGACGTTTCCGCGTAGCTCTTTGAAAACCAAATCCGGTCGAAGATGTTTTAACTGTGCCAGCCGCCGCGGGCTTGACGTGCCGACTGTTATGCCGCGCACCAATCCGGCAACACTGAGGCTGGCCGATGCTGCTTTACGATTTTTCGCCCGCAAGACTAACGCATCTCGAGGATCATCGCGCTTACAGATGGCGCTGATGTTGAGGGCTTCGGGAATGATAGTAGGCAGGTCTTTCAGGGAATGCACTGCCAGATCGATACGACGGTCAAGCAACGCCTCTTCCAATTCCTTCGTGAACACGCCTTTGCCGCCGATTAGCGAAAGCGGAGCCGTATTCGCGTCGCCGGAAGTTTTTATTATCTCGATGCGAACGGCGAGACTGGGATTGTTTCGAGAGAGCTCGGCTTGAACTATGCCGGCCTGCTTCAGCGCGAGCTTCGAACCGCGAGAGCCAATCACGAGTGAGTTGTTCATTGGATAGACGGCAAAGCTCTAGTCTTCGAGGCCGAAGATATCGCGCCACGCCTGAATGGATTCAGCGTCGCCGGCATCGTAAGAACGTCGCATGTGGCTCAAAACCGGATGGGAAACCTTATTTACTGTGGAGATAAGCAAGGCCTCGATCGCGCGCTCTTGTTCCGCCGTGAGTGGGCCGAGTCGAGTTCGTTGGCGCTGCAGCTCGAGCATGGCAATGTCCTGCAGAGTTTGACGCAACGCGCCGACAGTTGGGCCTGCATCCAAAGCGCGCAACGCTTGCTGAAACTGCATGATTTCCGATTCGACAATTAACTCAGCCCGTTCAGCTTCTCGCTCCCGTTCCCGAATATTCGAGGAAATTACTGACTCAAGATCGTCAACGTCAAAGACGAAAACGTCCGGAATCTTCCCGATCGCCGGATCAATATTTCGAGGAACACTGATATCGATAAAAAAAGACGGCCGGTTTCGGCGCCGGCTGAGCGCCTCGCGGGCAGCGGCTTCCGTGATGACATAATCCTGAGCGGCAGTTGAACAGATCACAATGTCTGCCTCGCTCAGGTATTGCGGGAGATCTTGGAAATCGACGGCTTCACCACCAAGCTCGCCGGCTAGTTGCTGCGCAGGCTCTTGTGACCTATTGGCGAGCAACATTCGGCTGACTCCTGCATTAACCAGGTGACGAGCGGAAAGCTCAGCCATTTCCCCAGCGCCGATCAACAGCGCTGTCTGGCCCTTTAGGGAGCCAAAGATCTTCTTGCCCAGCTCTACAGCCATATAACTAATCGAGATTGCATTCGCGCCGATTCCGGTTTCTGTGCGAACGCGCTTCGCCACGCGGAAGGCATGGTGCACGAGCCGGTTAATCACCCGTCCTGCTGTTCCAGCCTCGAGGGCAATGGAATATGCGCGCCGGACCTGGCCCAGAACCTGTGGTTCGCCTACGACCATCGAGTCCAAGGAAGAGGCGACACGAAACAGATGGCGCACGGCCTTGTCGTCGGTATGGTTGTACAAATGGGACTCAAAAGAGGAGCGAGGCAGGTAATCGCTTCTGCTCAAAAACTGAATCACTCTTTCGGTAGTCTCGTTTAGTTTTCCGTTGGCGGTTTCGGTCAACACTTCAACGCGGTTGCACGTTGAAACGATTAGACCCTCTCTAATCGCCTCGCCATCGACCAAAGTTCGTAGTCCCGTGGCGCAAGCATCGTCGGTGAACGCCAGACGCTCGCGCACTTCGATCGGTGCAGATTTGTGATTTACTCCAACGAGGACGATAGCCATTCGGTAAATGTGCTTTCAGCCGAAGACGTGATAGCCGCCCATCAGACGGGCGCCGAAAAAAGTACAAAGCACCAGCGCGAATCCCGCGACCCCCAGCCAGGCAGCCATGCGACCGCGCCAGCGCGACGTAGATCGGTAAAGGATGAGCACAAAGTAGAGTAGCCAGGTCAGGGCCGCAAAGATCTCTTTCGGATCATTGTGCCACAATCGCGCGTCGCGTGACGATGACCACAGCATTCCCGTGGCAATTCCGACCGTCAACAAAGTAAGACCGATGGCGGTGGAACTGGTGGCGATTTCATTAACGGTGGTCAACGAAGGAAGACGATGGTAGATGGCGCTAAAGGTTTTTAGTTTTAATTCACGCTCCTGCAGCAAATACATGATGCTAGCGAGAAAGACCACGAAAAACGCCGCATAAGCAAACAACAGCAACATCGTGTGCACCGGAAATAGCCAGGTGGTGGACATGCTGCTGGCTTCGGATGAGCCGCTCGGTTCTGAACGCATGACGATGGCAATGAAAATCAAAAGAGAAACCAGCGGCAGGGTAAAACTCCCTAAGGGCCTGGCACCGCGGTAGTAGTAAATTACTACTCCGTAACTGGCAACCATTGTCCACGCGAGAAACGAAAGAGTCTCGCGAAGATAAAACAGCGGGTAATGACCATAAATAGCCCAGTCAGCGATCAGCGCCGCCGTATGCAGCACGAAGCCGGTGGCCATTGCCCATTCTGAAACGCGCTGCAGCGCGCGTCGCTTATTGATAAACGCGAGCACCGCATGAATGGCGGCAACAACATAGGTTGCCAGGACGGCTAGCAACAGGGATTTCATTGCAACAAGAGGGGACAACGAATTTTAGTTGAATGAGAGTGGCACAGCAAGACGGTTGTTACTCGCGCGGGTAGCTCTCAAGTAGTGAGACCTGCAGGCGCCAACTATCAACTCCCCGCCCTTCGCGCAAAAGTTCGCGTTGAGTGTGATCCAAGCGCAGCGATTTGTGGGTACGCCGCATCTTGTGACGCGCTCTCCAATCATGCTAGTTTTGCTCGCTCAAGCAATACCAACACAATTCTTTAGCTTGTCGAAACACTTTTCGAGGCCGGATTCCCTCAGCGAGATGCCTACTCGAAACGAAGCTTGGGAGCTACTTTGCGAGTACACCAGGGGTGAGAGTCTGCGTAAGCATGCCCTCGCGGTTGAGGCTGCGATGCGCGCCGCCGCAGCGCGGTACGGCGTTTCGGGTGAAGATGACCCGGATGAATGGGGACTGGTGGGGCTGCTCCATGATTTCGATTACGAGATGTTTCCGTCCGCCGAGCAGCACCCATTCACCGGAGCTAACATACTTTGTGGTCGCGGTTACTCTGAGAGATTCATACGCGCGATAATGGGCCATGCAACCTACACGGGTGTGCCGCGCGATACCGCGATGGCTCGGGCCCTTTTCGCGACTGACGAATTATGCGGTTTCCTGGTGGCCTGCGCTCTGGTTCGTCCTTCGAAGAGCCTTGATGACATGGAAGTCGCTTCCGTTAAGAAGAAACTTAAAGATAAGGCATTCGCTCGCTCAGTTAATCGAGACGATATTCGGCAGGGAATTGAAGAGCTCGGCGTCAACGCTGATGAGCACATTCGTTTCGTGATCGATGCTTTACGACCACATCAGGAACAAATTGGTTTGCAGCGGCTCGGATCGGAGGCTTGAGACGTCTACACAGGGGCCAAAGCGCCGACAGGTCGGCGCACTCGCCTGCTTGGCTGCAAAAAAACAGCCTGGTCATCGTCCGCGTTAGCGGACGGTGAAAATAGCCCAGCACTTTCGTGCTGGGAAAAGGAGTGATTTTGATTGGAGTCCGCTTCAGCGGACGACTGAATTTCGCGCCAACAGCCTTTACGATTGAGCTTCAGCCGTCCGCTAACGCGGACTATATTGGGCTGGTGCCGTGATCCCAGCACTGAAAGTGCTGGGCTATTTTCATTCGGTCCGCTAACGCGGACCCGGGAAAAAGCCGACTTTTGCAGCAAAGGCCCTCTAGCCTGCGTTCCTCTGGAGCCCGGGCTCGGGGTTCAGCGGCGCCGGGCGCGAGGTATAGATTGAGGCAACCAGGAAGAGTGTTACCGCCAGCAGGATAGTGAGCAGTACGGTTAGAGCAGCTTGTAACTTTCGCCGGCGAGCAGTATGGCGATAGACGAACATCGCCGCCAGTAATGTAGTCAGAAGCGGTAGCAAGTAAGAGGCAAGCACGAGGAGCCCGGGCGTCGTGATTGGCTCGAGGGAAGAGAAGACCAGGAGGATGAGGGCAATCGCGGAACCCGCCCCGACCAGAGCGGCAAGCAGCGATGCGATTATTAGCAGCTTCAGACGCATTTTTTCCGAATCGTTAAAGGCTGAAGAAAGCGGGTCTTGCTGGAAGTAGTATCACGACAAGGGCGGGCCAAGGATATCACAGCAACCCCGCCAATAGGCTGTCCCGGCGGCAGATCCAACCGGCGGCTCAGCGAACTGCAAACATGGTTACGAGAAGCGCTCTAATTTATCTGTCGCGGCACGAGGGACTTAAGGAGTTTGCCGCGCAGTTTGGCTTGTTCAAGAGACTGACCACGCGTTTCGTGGCGGGCGAAACGAGTGAGGAGGCCTTAACGGCAATTCGCGAACTAAATGCAGAAGGCTGCTCGGCTTCCTTCGATCATCTCAACGAATCAGTCATTAGCCCCGCCGAAGCCGATGGCGAAGTTCGCGAATATCTGCGCATCCTCGCGCGTATTGAAGAGACGGGGATTGACTCGAACATATCGATCAAGCTGACGCAGTTTGGTCTTAAACTCGATCCGGAGCTCGCCTACAAGAATGCCCGCACCGTGGTAGCTGACGCAGCGAGGCGCGGCATATTCGTGCGTGTTGATATGGAGTCGTCAAGCGTCACGCAGGTGACCATCGATATCTTCAAAAGACTGCGCGCCGAGTTTGGTTTGAATGACGTCGGCATTGTGTTGCAGTCGTACTTGCGACGCACTTATGACGACGCCCAGGAGCTGGTAAAACTGCCGGCGAGAATACGCATCTGCAAAGGCGCCTATAATGAGCCGCCCGAAGTAGCTTTCCCCGATAAGAAAGACACCGACGAAAATTATGTTCGCGTCACGCAACTCTTGCTTTCAAGTGGCGTCTATCACGGCATTGCCACACACGATCCGAAAATGATCGACGCGACAATTGCCTTTGCCCAACGCGAAGGAATCGGGAAAGAGAAGTTTGAGTTTCAGATGCTTTATGGAGTGCGGCGCGATCTGCAGCGTCAGCTCGCTAAGGACGGCTACAACATGAGAGTGTATGTGCCTTATGGCAAACATTGGTATCCTTACTTCATGCGGCGGCTTGCTGAGAGACCCGCGAACATTTGGTTCGTCTTGAAAAATCTTTTTAAGGGTTAGCCATGAGCGATTACTACTGGATTCTGTGGTGCATCCTCGGCGCGATGCTGATCGTCGCTGAAGTGTTCACCTCCGGGTTTGTGTTGTTGTGGTTTGGTATTGGCGCCCTTGCGGCGGCCTTCGCCGGCATCATCGGCATTGATAGCCTCGCGCTGCAGTTCCTGATCTTTGCGGTAGTCTCGGTTGGTTTGACTGCTGCTTCGAGAACTATCTTCGTTAACTACTTCTCGCGAGAAACGACTGGGGACTCGCTGCGCACCGGTGTTGATTCACTGCCGGGAAAGATCGGCACTGTAGTTTCTTCGAGCCGCGGAGCCATGCAGGAAGGCGCGGTTAAGGTTTTTGGTTCAACCTGGACCGCTTATCCCGCTCAGGGGGAGGCGGCACTGGAAGCGGGCGAGCGCGTAAAAGTGGAAAGTGTCGAAGGCGCTTCGATCTATGTACGACGAATTGATGAGACTCCGGATTGGCGCGAGCAGGCGCTTACCGAAGGCGAATCGCAGAGCAGTCCTGAATAGGTTAGCGAGGTTCGGTGTCGGATTCGTAGGTGTCGTCGAGGGTCTTGTCTTCTTCTTCGATCGGCGGCAACTCGATGGTGATGCGGTTGTTTGAGGGTTCTTCCAGTTCCTCTCCGTCAAAGCGCGCCAGTATCACGGTGATATTATCTTCACCGCCGCGATTGTTTGCTTCTGCAATTAACTCATCACAAGCTTTGGCCAGATCCTCGTTACTGTTGACGATGTTTTGAATATCTTCCGAGCGTAACTTGCCCGACAACCCATCGCTGCAAAGAAGCAAAGTGTCTCCTTTGCGCAAACGTATGCGGCCGGTCACCGGCGTGACTTCACCCTGCGCGCCCAGTGCCTGCAGAATGACGTTGCGGAACATGTGCGTCTCAGCTTCCGCTTCGCTGATCTGACCCACGTCTACAAGTTGCTGCACCAGCGACTGATCTTTAGTCGCCAATCTGATTTGGTCCCGCCGAATGATGTAGCCGCGGCTATCACCAACCTGCACCAGATCGAGCAAGTCGCGGTGAATGGCTGCTCCGGTAAAGGTGGCGCCCATACCGGCACAACGCGAGTCTTCCTGGCTCTTATGATGAATCGCGAGGTTTGCGTAAACGGTGGCGTTTCGTAAGCAATCTACCAGAGGAGTGTCCGGATCGCAGCCCTGCTCGGAATCACCTCCGAGGATCATATCGCGCACCGAATCAACGGCCATGCGGCTGGCCACGTCGCCTGCGAGCGCGCCTCCCATGCCGTCCGACACCACCAGCACCAAACCCTTGTCGCCCAACTCAAAGCTGGCTAAGTCCCCATGATTGGCGGCGCCGTCGGTGCCTGTCCAGGTTTGCTGTTTAGACAATTCGAGGACGAGGAAATTGTCTTCGTTCCCACGACGGACACGACCTACATCCGATTTTGCATGCAGCTGAACATTCATAAGGTAGCGAAGACTTTTCGGGAAAAGGCGACTGAGTGAATTTTAACCCGTCTCTATTTGGGCTGTCACTTCCGTTGTAACGGAACGCCGTTAACAACGTTTGCAACGAATTCAGATACTGCTCAAGGCCTGATCGAGATCGGCAATTATATCATCCGTATCTTCGAGTCCGACTGAAACTCTAACCAGCCCATCGGTTATCCCCAGCCGTTCACGTTTGCCAATATCGACGGAGGCGTGGGTCATTGTTGCCGGGTGGGAAATCAATGTTTCTACTCCCCCCAGACTTTCCGCGAGAGTGCATAACTTAACTGACTCGAGCACCGTTTCTGCCGCCTTCAACGAACCGACGTCGAAGGCGATCATGCCGCCAAAACCACTCTGCTGGCGTTTCGCCAGCGCGTGCTGCGGATGAGAGGCGGAACCGGGATAATAAACCTTCAAGACTTTTGGATGTTCTTCAAGAAACGCGGCCACGGCGCGGCCCGATTTGTCGTGTTGCTCCATCCGCAGCGCGAGCGTTTTGGTTCCGCGCATCACCAGCCAGGAGTCGAAGGGAGAAAGAATTGCGCCGGCGCTGTTTTGGATAAACCCGATCCAGGCAGCGTCTTCTTCGTCGTTCAAGACCACCACCCCGCCGATGCCATCCGAGTGTCCGTTCAAATATTTAGTGGTCGAATGCACCACAATATCGACGCCAAATTCGAGCGGCCTTTGCAGGTAGGGAGACATGAAGGTGTTGTCGCAAACCACGCGCGCCCCTGCGCGATGGGCCACCTCAGACACCTCGCGCAAGTCCGTCACAATCATGACCGGATTGGTTGGCGTCTCGATAAAGACCATTTTGGTGTTCGGACGAATAGCACTCTCCACGTTAAGCGCGTCGGAGGTATCTACGAAATCGAATTCGATGTTGTAGTTTGCGAGCACCCGACTAAAAAGACGAAAGGTGCCGCCATAAGTGTTGTCCGATACCACAACATGCTCGCCGGCCTTCACCAGTCGCAGCGTGGCGTCGATAGCAGCCATGCCGGAGGCGAAAGCGAAGCCGAATTTGGCGCCTTCAAGCGCGGCAATGTTTTGCTCTAAGGCGCTACGCGTCGGGTTCTGCGTACGGGCGTATTCGTAGCCCTTGTTCTTGCCGAGACCTTCTTGCGCGTAGGTTGAGGTTTGATAAATCGGAACTGTTACCGAGCCGGTCGCCTGGTCTGGTTCCTGCCCGCTGTGAATCGCCGTAGTTGCAAAACCCATAATAGCTGAATCGTAAATCGTGAATCGCGAATAGTAAAACGAGCGGTTGGTTTGCGCTCAAACTGTTTGAATAGATTAATTGTGAAGCGTCGCATGGTAGCCCGCAGGCTTGACCGTGTCAATTGAGGCGGATCATAGGTGAGTGTCCGATTAGGACCCTGGCTGAGCCGTCGTTATCAGGCGTGACGCAATGCTGGGAGCGCGGGCGTCCCGCCCGCTATGAGCGGCGCAGCGCGATTGAAATACCTCCACATGAGTGAAGAATTCAATAGGACTCAATGAGCCAGCGGAGCTGGCGGACAGAGTGGTAGCCCCAGGCGACGCGAAGCGGAGCCTGGGGTTAGTCAAGCAAACTCATCAAGCCCGCTTCGGAGTCTGTCGGGAAAAAGTCATAGACAGCGATCAAATAATAAGTAAACTGCCGGCATGAGCAAATCATTTCGTGCTTACGATATGAATCAGCAATTGCTGTTGCCGCCGGATTTGCGCCAGTGGTTGCGCGACGATCACCTGGCGCTGTACGTCAGCGACGTGGTGGAGGCGTTGGATCTTTCGCGGATCATGAGCAAGTACGAAGAAGGCGACAGCCGTGGTCGGCCGCCTTACCACCCCGCAATGATGGTGAAACTGTTGGTCTATGGTTACTGCACGGGTCGGATGTCGTCGCGGAAGCTGGAGCAGGCTACTTATGATGACGTGGCGTTTCGCGTCTTGAGCTGCGATCAGCATCCAGACCACGACAGCATCGCCGATTTTCGCAAGCGACACTTGGCCGAACTCGGGCAGTTGTTTGTGCAAGTGCTGCAGTTGTGCCAGCGGGCCGGCCTGGTGAAGCTGGGCCATGTGGCCGTTGATAGCACGAAGATCAAAGCTAACGCAGCCAAGCGCGAATCGCTGCGCTACGGACACTTCGAGGCCGCCGAGCAGGCGCTGGAGGCGGAGGTGCTGCGGTTGTTGACCGAGGCGCAACGGATCGATGACGAAGAAGACACAGTTTACGGCGCGGGTCGGCGCGGTGATGAGTTGCCGGCCGAGTTGCGACGGCGAGAGACTCGGTTGGCGAAGATTCGCGAGTTGAAAGCGCAGTTGGAACAGGAGGCGCAACAAGCGGCCGCGCAAGAACAACAGCAAAAAGCAGCGGATGAGCCAAAGAACTACAGACGGCGCCAATGGACCAAGAGCGAGAGCGGCGCGGTGGTTCCCAAGGGCAAAACGCAACGTAATCTCACTGATCCGGACTCGCGCTTGATGATGGACACGACCACCGGGAATTATGAACAAGCTTACAATCCGCAACTCGCCGTTGACGCACAGACGCAGATCATCGTGGCCGCGCGGGTCGTGCAAGCACCAAACGATCAGGAGCAGTTGGTGCCTACCGTGTTGGAGGTGAAGAAGAATCTGGGCGCATTGCCCGCTGTGGTTTCGGCTGACGGAGCTTACTTCAGCAGCGCGGTAATCACTACGGAAGCTTTGCGTGGCATTGATTTGTATGTGCCTCCCAATGAACCGGAACCGAGCGTTGTGCCGGAGACCCCAGCCCTGGATGGCAGTGTGCGGGCGCAGATGTGGCACAAACTGAAAAGCAAACCGGGACGCAATATTTACAACCGGCGCAAGACGATCGTCGAACCTGTCTTTGGCCAAATCAAACACGTGCGCAGCTTCCGCCAGTTTATGTTGCGGGGCCTGGCCCAAGTAGAAGGCGAATGGTTGCTGATCTGCCTGACCCATAACTTATTGAAGCTGTTTCGCAATCTGAAACCAGCGCCGATCGTCTGAAACCGCAAAAGTTAAGCTAGGCGAAGCGATCCACGGCATCACTAGGGCCAAACAACCAAATTCGCGATGCTTGGCCTCGCCCAATTAATGGAGTTAAAAATCACGCTTGAAAATATCCCTTTATGATTCCGTCAACTGTCCGAACCACTTTTCCCCGACAGACTCCGTAGCGGGCGACAGAAACTCGGCGGATCCCCAGTCGCCCGCGAAGGCGGGCTCTGTCTTATTTCTCACATTATTCCCCAGGCTCGGCTTCGCCTTCGCCTGGGGCTAATACTCTGTCCGCCAGCTACGCTGGCTCATTGAATCGGTTTTGATTCGTCGCCTCACAACACGCGCATGAGGGCCTGCAAAGGCCAAAACTGTTCGCGCTTCGGCGCTCATTGCGGCGAGACGCCCGCGCTTCCAGTGTTCGCGCAAAGTGGATTTTATGATCAAACGGGCCTCAAAGCTGGGAGGTGTGCACCTTTAGTGATTTTTTGCATGAAAGGCCATTGTTCTAAAGAAGCGGTCAGCCCCGACAGACTATGAAAACACTTCTGCTATTTCTTCTCTTCCTTTGTGTACTTTATGTGAGTGGCAGCGTCCTGCATGGTCAAACGACAACACCCCAGACGCCTCCAACTCTTCGTTCCATCGAGCCGCCACCTCCACCTCCCGCACCTAAACCCACGGCGGAACCCGAGCCGGCGGCCGAGCCAGAAGTGGCAGAGAACGACGTTGTCAGGGTCAGCACAAATTTGATAACGGTACCGGCGGAAGTGATGGATCGGAGTGGCCGCTATATCGGCAACCTGCGCCAGGAAGACTTCCGCATTTTTGAGAACGGCGTCGAGCAACAGGTCTCTTACTTTGCTTCCATAGAACAACCATTTACAGTCGCGCTGCTCCTCGATGTGAGCGGTTCAACCCAATCGCAGCTTCAGGCCATTCGGCTTGCCGCCAATGCCTTCATTAAACGCCTCCGTCCAAACGATCGCTTGCTGTTGGTTTCGTTTGACGGAAAAATCAACGTATTAACGGAAGCGGTGACGCTTACCGAGCTGCGCAAGAAGAAACTGCGTCTCGACGCAATCAATGATGGAACACTGCTTTACGATAGCGTCGGTTTTGTTTTGAGAGAACGCCTTGCTGCTATTCAAGGCCGTAAGGCAATCGTCCTCTTGACTGATGGCGTTGATGGCGGCAGCAAGAAGTTTTCTTTCAGGCAAAATATTCGTGATGCCGAAGAAGCCAACGTCATTATCTACACAGTTCGTTACAACACCCTCCCGCAACTTCCTCAACGCTTAAGTCAGATCCTCGACACCAAGGTCCGTGAACGTGTACAGGCGAGGATGACAAAGGAATATGCGGTAGGCGCAACCTATCTACATACCCTCGCCGAGAAGACAGGCGGTCGTATTTATCAGGCAGAAAGTCTGGCTGATGTGCCGCAAGCTTTTGGAGCGATTACGGATGAACTGGGGCGCCAGTATAGTTTGGGCTATTACCCGAAGGGCGAGGCAAGACCGGGCGAGCGACGTGACATCAAGGTACGAACACGATTGCCAAATTTAATTGTGCGGGCGCGCGAAAGTTACACCACCAGCGCGGCGTTGCGGAGTACTGGCGAGGAGTAGTTGGTGGGACACAAAATACTGAGAGTCACTAAGGTTGAGGGTTTGATCCAGTCGCCATTTCATTAGCACCGGGCTTCAGCCCGGTGAAACCAGCATCAACCTTTTGAAAAACCTTTTAAAATCCATGGGCTCACCCTTACTCTGAGCAATCTTTGTGTCCTCTGTGTCTCTGTGGTGAACGACTCTGAAGGAATACTCACCACAGAGTCACAGAGAGCACGATGCACCTGCCTCGATTTTGTGGACACCAAGAAAGACCCGGGACGATACTTCCGGGGAAGGAGGTGTTCATGTCAGGGAAGCGCAGGCAGTTCACTCGCGAATTTAAGATGGAAGCAGTACGACTGGTAAAGAAAGGGCAGTCTGTCTCTAATGTTGCTGCCGCCCTCGGCATTCGCCCCGACATGCTTCGCAATTGGAGGCGACAAGTAGAGCAAAGCGGGGGATCAGAGAGAGAAGTTTTCCGTGGCCATGGCCGCATGACCAGCCAGGAAGAAGAGCTGCGACGTTTACGACGCGAGCTGGCGCGCGTCACGGAGGAGCGCGACTTCTTAAAAAAAGCGGCGGCGTACTTCGCGAAAGAAAAGTCGTGAAGTACGCCTGCATCCGCCTGTACCGGCATCAGTTTTCGCTGGTCCTAGTAACCAGCCCTTCATTGACACTGTTAGCGGTCGCACGTTAATCTGTTATCCCGTGAATTACACGGCCATCGATCCTCCAAATAATCCCAAGTCAAAAGTAGTCGCAATAATCCCCGCTCGCTACGATTCTGTTCGTTTGCCGGGCAAAGCTCTACTGGAAATCTCCGGTAAACCGATGGTCTGCCGGGTGGTCGAGCGTGCGCTTGCCGCTCGTAATGTTGGCCGGGCGCTGGTTGCGACTGACGACAAACGTATTCGCGATGTGGTCGCAGCAGCGGGTTATGAGGTGGTGATTACTCGCGCCGACCACACGAGTGGCACAGACCGGATTGCGGAAGTGGCCCAGTCGCTTGACGCCGAGATCATCGTGAACTTGCAAGGCGACGAACCATTAATCGCAGCAGAAACAATCGAGCGCGCCGTCGATGCTATTGCCGGAGATGAAACTGGCGAAACGGGCATCGCCACAACCTGGGAGCCAATAGAGTCGGCGGAAGACGTCTTGAATCCGGCTGTGGTCAAAGTCGTAGTCAGTGAGGATGAAACAGCGATTTACTTTTCTCGCGCGCCGGTTCCGTATCCGCGCGATGAGGTCCGACAACATGGCGGACTTGAAGCGGCGTTGCAGCGAGAGCCGCAGCTTTTTTTGCAGTTTCGCAAACACACCGGGCTATACGTTTATCGTCGTGAAGTTTTGCTTCAGTTTGCGAGCTGGCCGCAATCGGAGCTGGAACGCAAGGAATCGCTTGAGCAACTCCGCGCTTTAGAACATGGCGTGAAGATTAGGGTCATTAAGGCGAGCAGTTCTTCGGTGGGCGTTGACACGGCCGAGGATTTGGCACGCGTAAGGGCGCTCGTCGAAGCGGAAGACATTCAAGCCATGGCGCAGATGAGGCGTTAAATATGAACGATTGGATCGGACTGGGATTTATCGCTTTAGTAATTCTGTGCGGCCTATTTGGTTTGTGGCGAGTGTCCCAGCCCTACGACATCACCGTAGCGGAGTTTGAAAAGCGCGCAGCGCAGTCGGCGGGTTTTCTCAGCGCAGGTGTAGTGGTCTGCAAAAGATATTAGATCCCGCCGAGGAGAAGGCGGTGGCCGTGCAGGAAGACTTCAAACAAGGCCGCTTCGATTTGAAACAAGCAAAAGGCGACGGAGATGAAGCGGGTGAGGCCCATGAGGAGAAGGCCGAAAACTCAGGACAAGTTTCTTAAACACAGAAAATCCCTCGGAGATAAGTAATGACTAAATACATTTTCGTGACGGGCGGTGTGGTATCCAGTCTAGGAAAAGGCCTGGCGGCCTCCTCGATTGGCTGTTTGCTTGAAGCTCGCGGGCTGAGCGTCGCCCTGATCAAACTGGATCCTTACATCAACGTCGATCCGGGAACCATGTCGCCTTTCCAACACGGCGAAGTGTTCGTCACCGATGACGGCGCCGAAACAGATCTCGATCTCGGCCACTACGAACGCTTCACCCACGCTCACTTATCACAGGCGAATAACTGGACCACCGGGCGGATCTATCTCTCGGTAATTGAAAAAGAGCGACGAGGCGACTATCTCGGCAAGACTATTCAGGTGATTCCGCACGTGACGAATGAAATCAAAGATGCGGTGCGCGCGGTGGCTGAGAAAGACAACCCGGACGTGATTATCGTAGAGATAGGTGGAACGGTCGGCGACATCGAGTCGCTCCCGTTTTTGGAAGCGATTCGCCAGATGGGCAACGAAGAGGGCGCAGGCAACACTTTATACGTACATGTGACCCTCGTTCCTTTCATCGCCGCCGCCGGCGAGCTGAAGACTAAACCGACGCAACACTCGGTGCGCGATCTGCGTGAGATTGGTATTGCGCCGGACATTTTGCTTTGCCGGTCTGAAAAACCGCTCTCGTATGACCTGCGTTCAAAGATTGCGCTCTTCTGTAACGTGAAGGAGTCGGCGGTAATTAGCGCGCAGGATGTCGACACCATTTACGACGTACCGCTCGCGTTTCACGAACAGGGGCTTGATGAATTGATTGTGACGCAGCTCGGCTTTGGCGCACGAGCGGCCCAATCTGAATTGGCGGAATGGCGGGACCTCGTGGGGACGATTCGTGAGCCGTCAGGCGGGGAAACTTCTATCGCCATAGTCGGCAAGTACGTCGAGTTGGAAGATTCCTATAAGTCCTTGCGAGAAGCGCTCACTCACGGCGGCGTGGCTAATAAGCTCCGGGTGGGAGTTAAGTGGATTGAGTCGGAAGAATTGATGGACGACGATTACGAGGCTCGCTTGCGCGACTTTGACGCGATCCTGGTGCCGGGTGGTTTTGGAAAACGTGGCGTGGCCGGAATGATTCGCGCCATCACTTACGCGCGTAAGAGTGGCACTCCCTATTTTGGAATTTGTCTGGGCATGCAGACAGCTTGTATTGAGTACGCGCGAAACGTTTGCGGCCTGCAGAATGCTGACTCGACGGAGTTTGATTCTGAAAGCCCTTATCCGGTTATTTTCAAGTTGCGCGATCTGGTTGACGTCGAAGAGCTCGGCGGCACGATGCGGTTAGGCGCCTGGCCGTGCAATCTTTCTGAGGGTTCGTTGGCTGCGGAAGTCTACGGCGCGGATGAAATCAGCGAGCGTCATCGCCATCGCTACGAATTCAATCCGGAGTATCGTGAAACTCTGGAGAAGGAAGGACTGGTTTTTAGCGGCGTCTCCCCAGACGGAAAATTTGTTGAAATGATAGAGCTCCCTCGCGAACAACACCCCTGGTTTCTCGGTTGCCAGTTTCATCCGGAGTACAAATCGAAGCCTCTCGAGGCGCATCCGTTGTTTTCTTCATTCGTCATGGCTGCTTACCAAAACCGGCTCCGGAACGAAACGTCGATGGATAAAAATGGTGAACCGGAGATGCTGATTCACGAAAGAGCGAGTGTGACCAGCGCAGATTGAGTCACGCTCTCCGCCTGCTCGCGCAGGCTCGTTGAGCTGCGCTCTCCAACGTTGAGAGGGTGAAAACACTTGTTCTATTGAGATTGACCACTCTGGCCTTATCAGAATTAGCTCCACACATTGCATTTCGCATAAGAGCATTTACTAATTTCCCTTAGAGTCTCCCACTAAGTGCATCTAAGTCGATTTTGCGGGATAATCCTCCCGCTTCTTTCCCATCGAGTCTCTTATGCTTCATTGCCCCAAATGTGGACGGCATTATTCGGCTGACTTCGAGGTTTGTCCGGAAGATCAATCGCCGCTGCAAGCCGACGCCACCGTGGGCGGTGCTACTCCAGACGACCCACTTGTGGGGCACACCCTCGACGAAAAGTATCGGTTGGAGGAACGACTTGGTATCGGAGGAATGGGAACCGTTTATCGCGCCCGTCACCTGCTGATTGATCGTCCCGTGGCGATCAAAGTCCTGAACCAACGGTTCGTCGAAGACGAGGCAGCCCGCACAAGATTTCGCCGTGAAGCGAGAGCAGCAGGCCGCTTGCAACACGCCAACGCCGTAACCGTTACTGACTTCGGCCAGTCCACTGACGGTTATGTGTATATCGTCATGGAGCTGCTGGAAGGCCGCACTCTTCGCGACGTACTGGCCAAGGAAGCGCCGCTGGATCCCGCGCGCGCCGTCTCGCTGATGATGCAGATTACGGCAGCCGTGGCGGCTGCCCACGAGGCGGGGATCATCCACCGCGATCTAAAACCTGCAAACATATTTATCGTGCAACGAGCGGAAGTTCCCGCGGTTGTTAAAGTGCTGGACTTCGGGATCGCGAAACTCGCGGCCGAATCGCTCGACGACGAAGATCCCAAAACGCTGACTCAGGTCGGCGCGATGATTGGAACGCCGCGTTACATGTCGCCTGAACAGTGTGACGGAATCGAATTAACGCCTGCATCCGACGTTTACAGTCTCGGCGTAATTCTTTATGAAATGCTGACCGGCACTGTTCCTTTCAGCGGCTCAACGCCGCTGGCGATCGCGATGAAACACACGACGGAGATTCCGCGGAGCCCGCGCGAATTCGTCACTAACATCCCTCCGGCGCTGGAACAATTAGTACTGCACACGCTCGAAAAGCAACCGCAGGATCGTCCGGCAGACGCTGCCGAGTTTCAGCGGGAATTGCTGGCCACTGCAGAGCGGCTCGGTTTGGAACATGCAGCCATCACAAGTTCACCCAATCTTCAGGCACTCCGCAACGTTGGTACTGAGTCTCCGTCCGGCCGGCTGGTAATTGATATCTCCCGGTTGCGAGAAAACCGTGCTGCCGGCACTGATGTTAATGAAGTGACGGTTGTAAGGCCTGCGGGTTCGAACCATCCAGCGCTCGGTACGGCTCCGGCGTCGGGTACAAACGCCCGCAGCTTTCCGCGTTTGTCGATACCATTTAACGTTTCAGTTCGGTCGAAGAGACAACTGCGGATTCTCGCGCCTGTTATTGCAGCCGTATTGATTCTGGGCGTAACCGTCGCAATTCGCTCTCGCAATACGCTACAGGCGCCGGCCGCGATTGCGGCTGCCAGTCCCAGTCCTACGGTGGAGCCATCTCCTTCGCCACAGCCCTCGCCGTCGCCGTCTCCGAAACGCGCCGCCGCCACCCCGAAGCCTACGCCGAAAAAGAAGGGTGGTTTTGTGAACAGGGTTAAGCGTATATTCAAGAGTCCCTTCTAACGCAGCATGGCAACCGCTCAGACTCAATCGTTCCGCGTCGGCAATACAACTTTCGGCGATGGGCGCTTAACGATCATTGCGGGCCCGTGCGTGATCGAATCAAGAGAACATGCCTTGATGATGGCGCGCGAATGTTCCGCGCGCGCCCGCCAGGCTGGACTGGATTTTGTTTACAAGTCGTCGTTCGACAAGGCCAATCGCTCGTCGATCAGTAGTTTTCGCGGATTAGGAATGGAAGCTGGTTTGGCCGCGTTGCGCGAAGTCAAAGAGGAGTTGGGGCTACCGGTGTTGACAGACATCCACGAGATTTCACAGGTGGAGCCTGTTGCCGCTGTTGCCGACATACTTCAAATTCCAGCCTTCCTCTCCCGCCAAACTGATCTCGTTTTGGCAGCGGCCCGCTCCGGCCGGGCCGTCAACATTAAGAAAGGCCAGTTTCTCGCCCCGCTCGACGCGCGCAACATCGTTGACAAAGTCCGGGCAGTCGGATGTGAGAAATTAATGTTGACCGAGCGCGGCGTAAGCTTTGGTTATAATAATCTCGTAGTAGACATGCGATCGTTTCCAATCATGCGCGACTTCGGCGTACCGGTCGTGTTTGACGTCACCCACTCGCTGCAACTTCCGGGCGGTTTGGGACATGCAACCGGCGGTCAATCCGAATACATCGAACCACTTGCGCGCGCTGGAGTAGCCTGCGGAGTTGACGCTGTTTTCATGGAAGTGCACGAGTGTCCGGAGCGTGCGCCTTCGGATGGGCCGAATGCCTTGCCGTTGGAACGCATGGAACCGCTCTTATCAATGCTGCATCAGATTCATGAACTAGTTTCTCCTAAAACCAAACACCAGCGAGCGTCGTTAGCAAACACCGACCAAACTTCTTCGCGTAGATATGAATAGAAACTTTCCAGCCGTCCTTGCTTCGCTTGCACTATTACTTTTTTCAACTGTTGTCCCTGCTCAGGAAGAAGCACGCGCTGCGTGGCAGGTAACCAGGTTCGACATTACTGCGAATATTCAACATAGCGATCGAACGCTCAACGCGGTAGCGGTCTTAAGCACAATCAATGTCGGGCGCGGCGCCGGCTCATCGTTTACTTTTCGCATCCATCCAAAAGCCAGCGTCAAGGCTGTGACTGTTGGCGGGGCCACCGCGACCTTTCGCACTGTCCAGGAAACTTCGGGAAACTTGCAGCGAGTGACAGCGTCCCTGCCCAGCGCCGTGAGTTCAGGATCGTCTACCAACGTCAGCATCACCTATAGCGTGCCGGTTGAAAGCAATACTGGCCTGGAGGCAGTGTCTCCGGTCGGCTCACAGTTTTTACCACTATCATTTTGGTACCCAGCGCCGAATAGTCCATTCTCAGCGCGAGGTGCCGACACGGCTCCATTTCGCCTGGTGGTAAATAGTGGGAATGTGATTAGTTCTGGTTTAGAGAAAACCGGTTCGGCCGGTTCGGTCGCCTACGAACAATCACTCAGTGCTCAGCCATTCTTCCTGCAAGGCGATTGGGACAGAGTTGAAGGCGCCGGAGAAGCAAGAAACATTTCTGCTTTCGTGCCACTCGGCGTTTCCCCTGAAGACAAGAAGCTGGTCGAGGCGCTTATCAGCTTTGCGGGCGCCGCGCGGACCTACTACGCGAGCTTGCTTGGCCCAGCGCCGGAGGTGCCGATCAGGTTGGTTTCTGTAAGGCGCGGAGCGGGTTTCAGCGACGGCGGTACTATTCTGCTCGATTCGGGTGCGTTTCGACGCACGAAGCTCGACTCGAGCACTGCGTTAACAATCTCCGAAGCTATCGTTCGTCTTTGGCTTGGCGGGCAAACTGCAGTGCGCGGCGAGGGTGGCGGCGTGCTGCGCGAGGGTCTGACACGCTTCCTGGCGACTTTGTTCCTTGAAAAACAATTCGGGCGCGATGCCGCGAGCGAGCAGTTTCTCCGCGAGCGACTGGCCTATAGTAGCGTCGTACGCCGCGACGCTCCGCTTTCGCTTGTGACGCTACTCGATGCCACGTATTTCAGTTCCGTGGCCAACAAGGGCGCCATGGTTTGGCGGCTGATGGATCACTCGCTCGGACGGGATGTGTTCATAGCGACAGTGCGTGGCTTGTTAGAGTCAGGCAAGGGAAGTGAGGGAATCACTCTGTCAGCTTTTCGCAACGCGTTAGTCGAACGCGGGGGAGCGCGGACCAAACTGCTGTTGGACTACCAACTGGATCAGGTTACGGATCTCGATCTCATGGTCGGCATGCCACAGCAAAGGGGAGCAGAATGGGTTGCTGCGTTGCGAAACCTTGGGTCGGCAGACGTGACCACGAATGTTAAAGCTGTTACCAGCGCGGGTGAACAACCACCAATCGAGGTCACGATTCCAGCGCGCAACTTTTCGGAAGCGGTTCTCCGCACGCCAGCAAAGCCGGCCAGCGTGGAAATAGATCCCGCAAAATTATTTCCGCAAGTTGATTATACAAACGACAGCTTTCCGCGAAGTCGAGATCCGCAGGAGGCTCTTGGCGAAGCTACCCGGTTGCTTGGTGCCCAGGAGTTTACGAAAGCTGAGTCGCTGGCTCGCGGGATACTCGCCGGCACGCCTTACTTTCAGGAAGCGGCGCTTGTCCTCGCCCGCGCCTTGCTGGGCCAGAACAAAGTTGACGAGGCCGAAAGAGTGTTTCGCAAGACGCTGGAGTCCGCCTTGCCAACGCCTGCGACACTAGCGTGGGCCAATCTTGGCCTCGGCGAAATACTGCTTCGCAAGGGCCAGGCTGCGGAAGCCGCAAGACGTTTTAATGATGCGGTCAGGGCAGACGCTGAATACGCCTCAACCCTGGCGGCCCGTGCGGGACGCATCAAGGCGGAAACAGCGGCTAACACATTGCCGGTTGACGGCGCCATTCGCGCGGTGGTTGCCCAACTCGATCAGGTGATCACGAGTGGCAAGAAGGCTACGCTGGAATCCCACATCGTGTCAGGTGAGCTGTCGCGATTCATCAGTGGGATCATCGGGACACAACCTGAGATTTGGCAGACTCGCGTGCTGCGAACAGAGAACCTCAGCGCGAATCTGGTTGCCGTTGACGTTAGTCTCGATACAAAGCAATTGGGTCGCCAACAGTCTGGAACTGCCGTTTTGCTTTTCGCGCGGGAGTCAGGTGGCTGGAAGCTTGTCAGCATTGATCTGTTTGAGGTTAGGTAAGGGGCAGGAACGGTCCATTTATCATCTGTCATTATGATGACAAATCGCAGATTCAACTTGGAAGTGCAACAGGGTACAAGTGAACCGCAGCAAGCGACTGCGGAAGGTTACCCGACAGGTGACCACTCGCTTCAGTGGGTTGACAAATGCAGAACCGGGAGCGGTAGCGACCGGAATTCAAGCAGGCAAGAATTCTCATTGGAGAATTCACGATCTCAGGTTACGCAGCGCCACCAGGGATCGGAACTTGTATAATCATGCCAATGAACGCCGGTCGCTACCGCTCCCGGTTCTGCATTTGTCGACCCACTGGCTAAATCAGGAATTAACCTTTAGTCCCTGGAAGTTGCACTTCTAACTTGAATCCATCGATGACAAATGGAGAATTGTTTTTATTTAGTAGATAGGTTTCATCCAACCCGATGAAGGATCTCTCCTCAGTCGACCGGCGCGCATCCCGCATCAAGCTGCTGCTGATGGACTGCGATGGCGTGCTGACCGACGGACGTTTGTGGCTGCTAGATGACGGCGGCGAACAGAAGTGCTTCAACACGCACGACGGGCTTGGGTTGGAGCTATTTCACCGGGCCGGTCTCAAGTCGGGGATCATCACCGGTCGCAGCGCCCCCGCAGTTGAACGACGGGCCAGCGAGCTTGGCGTCAACTTCGTGCGGCAGGGCGATGCAAACAAGATTCAGGCATTTGAGGAGATCCTGCAGCTCGCCGGGGTTGATGAAAATGGCGTGGCCTTTATCGGAGACGATCTCACGGACATTCCGCTTATGCAGCGAGCCGAATTGGCCATCGCGGTCGCCGACGCCGTGGAAGAGACTCGCTCGGCCGCGCACTTTGTGACCACTTCTCAAGGAGGCAGGGGAGCGGTACGTGAAGCGATTGAATTAATCTTGAAGTCGCAGGGTCGCTGGAATCGTCTAGTGGAACATTATGTTCGAAGCGGACGCAGATAGCGGGTCAAGCCTGGGTTGACTTAGATTGCAGTCACGGCTTTGCACAAAGAGTCTTCGCCTTCCTCCGCGTAAGCGGACGATATGAAAATAGCCCAGCACCTCAGTTCTGTCGGCTCCGCCGACAAGCTCTGATTTCTCCGAGCGCAAAGCCCGGTTCACTTGAAGGATGCTCTTTCGTTGACATGAAACCTGCGACTTAACTATCTTTCCATCTGGATGCAGGCTCTTATCAGCCGCATCCGACTTAGGCGGGCGTAACTCAATGGTAGAGTGTCAGCTTCCCAAGCTGAAAGTTGCGAGTTCGAGCCTCGTCGCCCGCTCCAGGCTCCCCAATTAAAGCGACGCAGAAAGTTACTTTGGTAACGCGTATTACAGGAGAGATGTTATGAAGTTTCTATTGCTCCTGCCCTTCCTTACAGTGTTAGCCTTTGCAGGCCAGACCCCAATCAATTCTGATTCCGACGCTCAGGTGGCGGTGCTTGGTTTCAAGTGGTTCAAGACTCGCTTGACGGTCGAGGAATCCAACTCTGCGTCACTCCCTCCGGCACCGGCGATGATCTCAGCTAACCGCAACTTTGAACGTAACCGCAGAGCGAATGCTTCACACGGTGAAAGGGATCCAAATAAGGAAACCCTTGACGGTCGCAGCGCAGCACTTGAGAAGAGCATGGTTGAAGCGCGTGCCCGAAAACCGTTGTCAGGTTTTGCCTTCAGCGCCAAAATCAAAAACGAGAGCCCACGAACAATTGATGTGCTGTTCTGGGAGTATCAATTTCAAGATCCGGGCAGCGACGCAGTGGCTCGGAGACAATTTCTTTGCGGCGTTAACATCAAGCCGAAGAAAGACAAAGAACTTCGCGGCATTACCACCTCGGGACCAAGTGAAGTAGTGAGCGTAGAAGCCCTGAGCAAAAAGACAGAAAATGTCTTCAAGGAAAGAGTCGTAATCAACCGGGTCGAGTACTCTGATGGGACTATCTGGCAGCGAAAGGGTTGGAACTTTGGCGAGGTGCGGCTCAGTTACACACGCGCGTTAGCCACACCCTGGGCGCCCGACATGTGCAAAGTGCTGTAGGAGGTTTGCGCGATTCAGTTCTCTGCTTGGTCAATCCACTGGCTAGGGATTGTATTCAAAACGGGCGACGTCTGACTCGCCCATAATCACCGTATCACCCGGATCTAACTTAGTCTCAGTCACGCGCTCCGATCTCGGGTCGTTAACGAACGTCCCGTTTCGTGATTCCTGGTCCACAACTGTCACTGCTCCTTCACGCACGCCAATCCAAAGATGGCGTTTGGATATACGCGGATCTGAAACCACAATTTGGGACAGACTGCCTTCGCGACCGATGTAGGATCCTTCCGGTTTGATCTCAAACTCCTGCCCGCTAAGTACACCGGACACAAATTTAATCTTTCCGTAGCTGATCGCCACGGTCGGCTCCCGACTGATCGCGACCGTTCGTGAAGGATCAAAATCATCCTCGACTTCTTCGGGTTCCGGCGGGGACACAGCATCGGCGCTGATGCCTTGATCGGTTGCGGGCACAAATTCGGATGACGCCGCTACAGACGGGCTTTCAGGAGTACTAATGGGCGCAACCTCCGGCAACGAAAGATCTGGCGAGGCTGAAAGAGAGGATCCAGTAGCCATACCTGAAATTGCGCCGGCACTAGCTCGCGCCTTACTTCGTTTGCGCATGATAAAGAAGATGGTGAGTCCGACGCCGATGATGACCACAATAAAAAAGAGAATCACGAGGACGACGGCGAGAACGATCCAGGTAGAAGAACTATCCGGGGTAACTTCCTGTAAGGTCGCTAGAAAAGGACGACTCATCGTTAGTGCTCCTTGGCAACGAATTGGGGCCTAGCTTCGGTCAGATGGTGGGGAGATATTAGCCTAAAAGTGGATCGCACGCAGAATAAATCGTGCCCCGTCGCTTCGGTAAGCCGGGGAAAGATCAACCAGCCCCGCTGGCCCAAACGAATTGCGCGAAGCGAATTTCCGTACTGTAACTGAACGAACGGAAAGTCTGCCCGTACGCTTTGATAGCATTTGCACAGTAAAGAGCCGTGAGTAAGGCGTAAAGTCGCGGCGGGAAGGACCGCGCGGTTGGCACGTTGCTTGCCCCAAAGGAAGCCGTGCAAAACTGGTTTTGGGGGGAATGAAAGTGAGCAAAACACTACTGATTGTTTTCGCGACGGCGATGTTGACGGTTGCAGGAACCGCGTGCAATACCACGGACAACACAAATGCAAATGCGAACGCCAATGCCAACGCTAGCATGGCTGCAACTACAACCCGTACGGGAGCGGATAACTCTGAAATTACAACGACCACGGACGCGAGTGGAGTAAGAACGGAGACGCGGGTCTTTCGAAACAACCCGCGAGTCGCGCGAGTTGTTGTTACTACTACGCCTGATGGACGACGCACGACGCGCGTGTACTCAACCACCGGCACTGAAAAAGTCGTCGATGATGTCGGCGACGCACTTGAAGCCACCGGCGATGCGCTTGCGTCTGCCGCCGGCTGGACGGCTGATAAAACCGGGGAGGCAGTTAACGAAGCGGGCGACAAGTTAGAGGATGCCGGCGACCAGACGGTCAAAGGTGCAAAGACCGTTGGCAAGAAGACTGCCGAGGGCGCCAAGAAAACTGGAAAAGCGATTAAGGATGCCGTAACGCCTTAATTCCTTGATAACGGTCAGTAACCGTGGGCGGCCCTTGAGGCCGCCTTTTTGTTGAAAGTCCCCGCACGCGCTCGAGAACTTAAATAGCAAACCAGCTGGCTGTCTGCTCCGCAGGCAGATTCGCGTCTTTGCCTACGACCTTATTTAGCCGACGACTTTAGCCCTTTCGCAGACTTTTGCGCTGTTGTCCGTTATACTGACGTGTCAATTCCCCAAAATTTACCCTTGGAGTCGTCTATGGCAGACACTACCCGGTTCACCATAATCTGTCCCTGCTGCGAAGCGACTCTTACCCTTGACTCGCAAACGGGTGCGCTGATCTCTCACGAAGAGAAAACAAAGCCCCTAGCCTCATTTGATGAAATGGTGAAAGGGCTGGATAAACAGAAACAGGTACGCGAGCAGATTTTCGCCCAGGAACTTAGTTCGATGAAGGACCGCGATCGCATCCTGGAAGAGAAATTTCAGGAAGCGATGAAACGGGCGGAGAAGGACAAAGACAAACCCTATCGCAACCCCCTGGACCTGGATTGACGGCCACCTGGTTCTTCATTGAGCAACACGAACACGGGGTTAGTCATCAAATTCCTGATTTGAATCCCCTCATAAATTTACCTGCTGGAGTAACGTATGAAGCGACATTTCATAGTTGTAATTAGTCTGCTGGCTATCCTGGCGCCGAGCCTGGCAATTGATTCGTCCGCACAGGTTTCCATGCCTCAGGTTAAATTTCGCGAACGGACCCTGGCGAATGGAATGCGTGTTCTAAGCGCGGTAGATAACTCAAGTCCTACGGTCGCGATCCAGGTTTGGTATCACGTCGGGTCCAAAGATGATCCTGAGAAGCGGAGTGGTTTCGCGCATCTTTTCGAGCACATCATGTTTAAGGCCACCAGGAACATGAAGTCGGAAATGATGGATCGCCTGACGGAAGATATCGGGGGCTTCAACAATGCGTTCACTAATCCCGACGTGACCGTCTACTACGAAGTCGTGCCCTCAAATTACCTGGAAACGTTACTGTGGGCGGAGGCAGATAGGCTGTCAGGGTTGACGGTGGATCAGCCAAATTTCACGTCTGAGCGTAGCGTGGTTCAGGAAGAGTTTCGCCAGGGCGTGCTCGCGCCACCGTATGGCATGCTTGAATACTTGATCGAGCAGCAATCATTCACTGTTCATCCTTATAAGCGATCCACCATCGGCAGCATCGAGGATCTTGATGCAGCCTCGCTGGAAAACGTGCGGACGTTTCACAGCACTTACTATCGACCGGACAATGTGACGTTAGTCGTGGTCGGGGATTTCGATCCCAAGCAGCTTGATGTTTGGGTTGATAAGTACATGGGCGTGATCCCGAAGCCCTCGATTCCTTTACCGCGAGTCACGATAAAGGAACCCGAGCGCACGGCGGAGCGGCGCGTCACACATTACGCGCCAAACGTGCCGTTGCCGGCAGTTGCTTTCACTTACTTAACGCCTCCCGGACGAAGTCCTGACGCGGAACCGTTGGGTGTCGCCGCCACCATACTTGCACAAGGTGAATCGTCTCGTCTCTATCGCTCGTTAGTGTATGAGCAACAGGTTGCTCAAAGCGCTGACGCGACGCCAGACTTACGCGAGGACGCCGGCTTGTTCTATTTCAATGTCGTGTTGGCGACTGGGAAGAAACCAGAGGAAGGGGAGCGCGCGCTGTTGGCCGAGATTAAAAAGCTTCAGGACTCGCCGGTAACTGCGGCTGAGCTCGATAAGGCTAAGAATCAACTAGTCACCACCGAGCTGCGTCAGCGGGAAACCAGCAACGGTAAAGCTCTCGCCCTGGGTTCGGCTGCAGTGTTGCTCGGCGATCCGAACCGCGTCAATACCGACCTCGCCAAACTGCAGGCCGTTACGGCAGCCGATGTGCAGCGAGTGATGAAGAAGTATTTCACTGATAAGAACCGGTTGATTATTTACTATCTGCCCGAATCGGCAAAGACCGGCGCCACTACCAACAAACAGATCGACCGGGTTGGGGATCAAACAAGGGGAGGACTAGAGAAATGAACTTGAAACTTTCAGGTCGAGCTTTCGCTGGGTTGTTTTTGCTGCTGCTCAGTGGCTTCGCGCCGGAAGCTGTCAAAGGCCAGGCGCCCCAAGCTACGCCACCGCCACCTGCACCTCCTCGCTCAGTTAAGTTTGCTACTCCCGTTGAGAAGACGTTGGGAAATGGTTTGCGCGTCATTGTGATCGAACGCTCGGGAACGCCACTGGTGGCTGCCCAACTCTTGATCAAGAACGGCGGCGAGGTTGATCCACCTGAGCTTGCCGGTCTCAGCAACATGACTGCCGATCTCTTAACGAAAGGCACGGCAAAACGTTCGGCCACTGAAATCGCAGAAGCGATTGAAGCGCTCGGCGCATCGCTGGATAGCTCAGCGCGATGGGACGCTTCGCGAGTGAATCTTAATGTGATTTCGTCGCGAATAGCGCCGGCCCTGGAGATTCTCGCCGACGTGGTTCGCACGCCAACTTTCAAGCAAGACGAAATTGAACGTCTGCGACAACAAACACTTGATGACCTGACAGTGGAGTTAGGCGACCCGGGATCAATTGCGCGTTACGTAGCCGCGCGAGTTGTTTTCGGGGCTCTCCCTTATGGTCAACCGTTGGTCGGCACGCCGCAGACAATCCCGCGCATCGCGCAAGGCGACATAGTTAAATATCACCAACGCTTTTATCGACCTGACAACGCGATACTAATCCTTGGTGGCGAGATCAAAGCGAGCAATGCTTTCAAGCTGGCAAATCAGTACTTTGGCGATTGGAAGAAACCTGATACTTCGATGCCTCCGCTCCAAAGTGCCGCGGTTCCTACGGCGTCGGCAGCAAGCGTCATCGTTATCGATAAGCCAGACGCGGGTCAGGCTGCCGTGCTAGTCGCTCGTACCGGGATTGAACGTAAGGACCCTGATTACTTTCGCGGCCTCGTGACTAATTCTGTACTCAGCGGTTATTCAGGCCGGCTTAACCAGGAGATTCGAATTAAGCGCGGACTCAGCTATGGCGCCGGCAGTTTGCTCGATATGCGGCGACAGGTGGGACCGTTTATCGCCTCTGCCCAAACTAAAAACAAGACAGCGGCCGAGGTCGCGTCGTTACTATTAAATGAAGTTAGCCGTCTTTCCACGGCCGCAGTTCCCGATCTAGAGCTCACGCCGCGAAAAGCGGTGGTGGTAGGCAACTTCGCGCGCAATCTTGAAACTGCGGCAGGCCTCGTCTCGCAGGTAGGCTCGCTGGCGCTTTACGGCATTAGCTTTGACGAGATCAACCGCTTCATCGCAAATGTGCAGTCAGTCACGGCGAGTGACGTGCAGAGCTTTGCGGGCAAGCGACTTGATGCAAAGGGAACTAGTATCGTTATCGTGGGCAACGCCAAAGAGTTTTTGGATGACTTGCGCAAACAATATCCACAGGTGCGTGTTATTCCGGTAGCAGAGCTGGATCTGGATACGGCCCTTTTGCAAAAGAAGCAGGCTACGAAGTAATCACTGCGGCAAAACGAAACGGGGTTGGAGGCACGGCATGCCGTGCCTCTACTTGTTTACGGTATACTCCCAGCACGACTCCATGCATCCCAGTCTCCGCACATTTCTCGATTTACTCTTTCGAGAAAATGAAATCACTACCGTAGTTGCTGAAGTTGATCCCTATCTCGAGGTGGCTGAGATTCACCGGCGCGTGATTGCCCAGGGCGGTCCGGCGATCTTGTTTGAACGAGTGAAGGGAAGCCGCTACCCGGTGGTAACAAATCTCTTCGGAACCAAACGTCGCTTGGAGTTGGCCTTTGGTTCCAGGCCGGAAGCTTTCGTTAAAGAACTGGTTCACGTGGCGGAATTGCTCCTGCCGCCTCGACCACGAGAGCTTTGGCAGCATCGCCGTTTGGCGACAGACCTGCTCAGACTGGGGACAAAGAACACGGCGCGCGCGCCGGTCAAACAGGTTGTCGATCAGCCGGCGCATTTGAAAGACCTGCCGGTGCTGACAACCTGGCAGGAGGACGGCGGTCCGTTTATCACCCTTCCGCTCGTTTATACAGAGAACCCGCTCACCAAGAAACACAACCTCGGCATCTACCGCATGCAGGTTTACGATGCGCAAACGACCGGGCTTCACTGGCAGATTCAAAAGGGCGGTGGCTTTCATTATCACGAAGCCGAAAAGTTGGGCCACCCGCTGCCGGTCACAGTATTTCTGGGCGGCCCGCCGGCATTGATGTTGGCCGCGATCGCTCCTTTGCCGGAAGACGTCCCGGAACTCTTGCTCGCGTCTCTACTGGCCGGCGAAAAGTTAAGGCTAGCTAAAAATCCTTCTGGCGGTCATCGACTCGCGGCTGAGGCTGAATTTGCGCTCGTGGGGAAAGCTCCGGCCGGAAAGCGTCGACTGGAAGGACCTTTCGGCGATCACTACGGATATTATTCGCTTGAACACGAGTATCCAATTTTTGAAGTCGACGCAGTTTTTCATCGCCGTGACGCTATTTTTCCGGCGACTGTCGTTGGCAAGCCGCGTCAGGAAGATTTTTTCATTGGCGATTACCTGCAGCAGTTGTTGTCGCCTTTGTTTCCCCTGGTTATGCCAGGCGTTCGCGACTTGTGGACCTATGGAGAGACTGGATTTCATTCGTTGTGCGCGGCGGTCGTGCGGGAGCGTTACGGACGCGAGGCCCTGGTTTCGGGTTTCAGAATCCTCGGCGAAGGCCAGCTTTCGTTAACGAAGTTTCTGTTGTTGACAGACACACCGCAGGACCTCCGAAATTTTCCTGCCTTGTTCGAACACGTGCTGGCGCGCTTCAAGCCGGAAAGCGACCTCTTCATCTTTTCCAATGTTTCGATGGACACGCTTGATTACACCAGCGGCAAAGTAAACGAAGGCAGCAAAGCGATCATGCTCGGGCTGGGCGATCCTTATCAAGAGTTACCGCGTACGTTCAGCGGCGAGTTGCCACCGGATGTGGCGGGGGCGAAGGTTTTCTGTGGCGGTTGTTTGGTTCTGCAGGGGGTCCCATACGCACAAGAACCGGAACAGGCGGCTCGCCTGGCCAGGGAGCGAGTCTTTGCTGAGTGGCCGTTGATTGTTATTCACGACGATGTAAAGGTGGCCGACTCGATACAGGATTTTCTATGGGCGACGTGGACGCGTTTCGAACCGGCTTCAGACATTTACGCTGCAGAAACGCGCGTCGTTCGTCATCACCTTGCCTACACTGCACCTATCGTTATCGACGCCCGAACGAAGCCTGAGTTTCCGAAGGAACTAATCGTTCGCGAGGACATTGCGAGACTCGTGGATAGCCGCTGGTCAGATTACTTTCCTGCCGGAGTCTAATTGAAAAAAAACTCTAAAAAGGTTTTGTGGTTCGGCGTTGGGGCAATCGCACTAATATTTATCGGTTGTTTGATCTGGGCATTCTTAATTGAGCCCAGTCGGTTAGTAATTCACGAAGAAACCCTCGCGCTGACCTCATGGCCTGCAGGTCTCGGCGCGCTTAAGGTTGCTGCCATTTCAGATATCCACGCTGGTTCGCCTTTCGTCGATGCGGCCAAGCTTGGGCTGTTGGTAGAAAAAACCAACGCTACAAATCCTGACGTGATCGTCCTGCTGGGCGACTTCATGGTTGCAGACGCCTGGCATTCGGACGAGGTGGAACCAGAAGCTATTGCTGAAGTCTTGAAAAATTTGCGGGCGCCGCTGGGTGTGTATGCGGTGCTGGGAAACCTTGATTGGAGATACGGCGTTGACAAGGTGAGTGCCGCTCTCGAATCGGTTGGGATTAAGGTGATGGATAATAATGCCGTTCAGCTACGACACAACGGCCAGGCATTTTGGATAGTGGGAATCGCCGACGCCTGGTCGGCCAACGACGACATTCAGGGGACCGCCGGGCGAGTCACGCCGGGCGAGCCCGTGATCGCTCTAACGCACAACCCCGATATTCTGCCGCGCCTACCCAAGTCATTTCAGTTAACTCTCGCGGGCCACACACACGGCGGACAGGTAAATATCCCGCTGCTCGGGCGGCGCATTGTGCCTTCTGAGTTTGGTCAAAAATATGCAGCCGGTTATCTCGCCGAAGACGGCAAGCATCTATTCGTTACCACCGGGGTTGGCACCAGCATCTTTCCGATCAGATTCCGTGTGCCTCCTGAAATAGCTGTGTTAACGGTAAAGTCAGCGCTCGAGAAGTAAATCGTTCTTACCGCTGGAGCGTGTCGTGGTGTCGTGACCAGGCCCGAAGGGCCGAGATTTAATAGCCACGTCCGTGAGGGCGTGGTTGAAATCGAATTACAGGTTCATCGAGCGCCGAAGGTGCGGCATGCGACGGAGCCGTAAGCATAACGAGCACAAAAACAAATTGCTACTGTGGCACCTTCGGCGCTCGCTATGGTGGGCTGTGGGTTTTCCACGCCCTTACGGACGTGGCTATTGACGCTCGGCCCTTCGGGCCTTAACCTAATATTAGCCGCGGTCAGAACTGTTTTTGCTAGCCCTCTCAGGCCTGATGCTAAGCCCTCACTCCGAGCTAAGAATCTTTCGTAGCGTTGAACCGCTCTTGAAAGCCCATTCACCTTTCATCACAATATCCCAAACACGCCAACCCCTCCCGACTTTTTCCAGCACTAAGAGATCAGACCATCGTGTTGTTTGACCGCCCTGGGAATAGACAAGGTGAACAGGAACCTCGGCGCGCTTTCCACGCACTACGGGAGCACCGAGGGTAAACGATTGCGCGCCCTCAAAAAGACTGCTGAACAGGTCGCCATCACCCCAAGGTGGTTTTTCATCGGGATGCTGCTTGATGAAAGTCGCCTGGGTCTTTATTGCGGCGGCAAACAATTCCTGCAAATCGTTTGAGACTAGTGGTCTAAGCTCGCGCAGTTGTCGATGGTCGGGCAACCCACGCACCTGAAGTTTCAGGTAGGTGCGGTAAAAGCGTTCGGCCGCGTTGCGTGCAGACGCACGCGAAGTCTGGGCGGAAACGGGTGGTGGGAGCGCGAGCGACAGCACAATCGCAGTGGTGACTAGGGAGTATTTCAGCAAAATCATCGCGGTCAAGCTCCTTGGGGCGTCACAGGATTGAACGTAACCTTATAACAAATATTTCCGACCTCGCGCTGTACTTCGTTGTGGGTCGACAAATTCAGAGCCGGGAGCTGTAGCGACGGGAAATTAGTGCCAGCCTCACCTCAACATTCAGGATAAGCAAGAACTCTGGTAACAGGCACCTGTATCACTCTTCTGGTGCGGTATTGGGCGAAGAAGCGTCCCACGCCACAATCTCTTCGCGAACCATCGTGTTTGAGTCCGCGCAACGGACGACCGAAAATAGCCCAGCGCTTTAGCGCTGGAGAGACGCGTAAACAACAAACTGAGTCCGCGTCAGCGGACGGCTGAAAGGAAACCTCATGTCCGCTGCGCGGACGACCAATGAGGTTTGTCGGGCCGGCCCACCGCTAAAGCGCGGCGGTATTTTCGCGGGCCCGCAGCGCGGACTATGACGCTGCAGCGCGGACTTGACGCTATTGATTGCGCGGTATCAATAAAAGAGGCTGGCGTTTGACCGCCAGCCTCAATTCGAACCACGGATTTATCACTCCTTATAGAGCGACAAATGGATCCGTATGAACTATCTTAACGCGCACGCCATCTACGCTCTGCGGCAAGAAGGGCCGTTGACCGGTTGTCTTGTCAACGTAAATTACAATGACGCCTTCGCCATCATTGTCATCGGCGGCGCCGATTCCCACACCAATCACAGAGTTTCGGGACATGAGACTGTCTCGATGCAATTCCAGCACAGCCGCCACACGATCAGCAGCCTGCGGTGGTAATTCGCGCCCTTGCGCTCCAAAACCAGGAATCAACGGCCTTGGCCCTAGAGACTCTGCCAATTCAACCTCCCCGCCCGATGGGGCTCCGCCGAAGGATACGGTACCGCCCAAGGCTGCTCCAACCTTGGTAAGCACCTCACCAATGGGGTTACCGATTGTTGACGTGCTGCTTCCGGCATACAGCAACGCTACCGGCTGATGAGCGGCATTGTTGGTAACGATTAGCGATCCTGAGTCGCCGCCCGCGCTAAATGTGCTGCTATTGATTACAACCTGGTTCGTATAAGAGACCACGAATTTCTTGCCCTGGCCGCAGCCTTTCTGGTACTGGACATTGACACTCGTGTTAACGGAACTAACGGTTCCAGTCGTGAAGCCAGTTGTGCGTCCACTCTTAGCAACTCCCATCCCTACCGTGGCGTTAGCAATGGTGCTGCTGGGAACGCCGATATCTTCGATAGCTCCCGTGGAGCTCATCGTACCCGGCCTTAGTAGCGCGACTGCGGCATCAACATTCGATCCAAGCGGCGGTGCCGCTGAGAAGTCAGCAACGACCGTGTGTATATTACAATTGAAATCGATCATGCCCGGTTGCGAAACGTCGTCGCCGACTGTAGCTTGATCAGAACGGCCCAGGACGTGATTGTTGCTTAGGACATATTGATTGCCACCCGAGGTTACGAGCGCCCCAAGCGTACCACTACAGCAGAACCGTGAGGAGCGGTCGTTGACGTTTCCTCCGGAAACGCCGAAGTTCATGTTGCGAACGCGGTGGTTCGCGCCGCCATCGGCAAGTGTTGGAATGAGGGATGACCCTAAAGCGACGGCCGCTAACACAAACGTAATCATTAGGAACGATCTAGTTCGAAACATCTATAAAATCTCCTTTGGTCTGTAGCGAATGTTGCTGGTTGAGTGAAGAAATGGCTCGGAAGCGGTGGTTTCAAGGTTAATTCTCGAGCTCAACACATTCTTTGCCAGGTTCGGATGTACTTTTTACGCCTGATCGGTCCGTATGTCAATAAAAAGGCGAACCGCCACGAAATTGCAATGAACTTCGTGATTCGGCCTCTTTTAAGTCTCCGCTGGCTTACTTCTCCTCCAGCACTGAGAGTATGTTCCCTGCCGGATCTTTAAACCAGGCGATGTTTGGACCCCCCGTGCCTCGGGCAATTCCCTTAGCGTCGGTTTTGATGTCAGGCAGGTCATACTGTTCGAACCGTATGCCGACTTTGGTGAGCTCATCCACCGCTGCTTCAATGTCATCAACCGGAAAATTGAGAATGGTAAAGGTAGCCGGCGTGTGGTTAGGTTTCGGGTAGATAAGGATGTGACTCCCGCCGGCGATGTGAAGATCCAGTACCCCCATCTCCATTTCTGAGACTTCCAGACCCAGCGTCTCGCCGTAAAACTTCTTCGCCTTTTCCAGATCATCGACCGAAAAGCCGGAAAATGCCTTGGTGTTCTTGAACATGTATTACTCCTTTTTAAGAAATTAGGCTCCAGTAATAAAACTAAACAGCACGAAAAGCTTCATCGGGGTTTAACGGTTTACTCCCAGTGAGACCGTTGAAACTACATCGACATAGGTGAATTCAGCGCGGTCGAATAAAACCCGCCGTAAAGGGTGACACTTAGGTCCAAGGACCGTCATTTAATAGCCACGGCCGTGAGGCCGTGGATCACGCGAAACATGAGCGGTTGAGCGCCGAAGGTGCGGCATTAAGTCGCAGCAAATAATGTCGGCCCTTCGGGCCTCAAGTTCATCTTGAGGCTCGCAAGCCACGGCCTTACAGCCATGGCTATTGAATCCTGCGCCTTCGGCGCTGCCAACTAGGTAATCGAATGACATTCTTGATGTCAGGTAGGTCATTGCCCGGTGTTAATGAGAATTCAGCAGGAGACGAGAGTCACTTAGAACACCTGACGTTGCTGTACCTTCCGTTTGCTTGCCAGTGAAAACCTAGGTTCAACGTCCGCGTTGCCTGACATCAAGGCAGCAACATGCTCGCCAATTGTCGGCCCGTGCTTGAATCCGTGACCTGAGCCTCCGCCAACAAGCCAGATATTTTCGCATGCCGGATGTCGATCAATTAAAAAGTCGCCGTTTGATGTGTTTTCGTACTGGCACACTCGCGTCTCGGTTACAGGCGCGTTAGCCAACGAAGGCAGGCGCCGCGAGAGATACGAGCGGACAGCCTCCAATCCATCTGGGGTCACGAACCGATCCCCGGAATCAGGGTCAAACTTTGGACCGTGGGCGTCGATCGCGATCTTAAACCCGCGGTTGTCGAGATTGGGAATGCCGTAGACCAAATCATTGAAGTCGATCCACGCGGGTAGGTGGCCCGCACCAAAGCGAATATCGCCCGCGGGCACGCCAAGGAAAAAGACCTCCTGGCGGGTAACATGGATCACATCGCCCAGCAACTCCGGGAATAGTTTTGGCAGCCACGGCCCACATGCGAAAACAAATTGATCAGCAAAAATTTCGGATGCAGAACGAGCGTCTGCTGCGGATACTTTTACGGCTTTGATTCGCGCCGAATTTGTTGTTTGCGGGGGAGTTACAAGGGCCGGCGTGATGTATGACACGCCCACGGTGCATGCTCTGGTCACCACGGCCTGCACTGCCTGCCGTGCCATAAGCACGCCGCTATCCGGTTCGAAGATTCCCCACGCAAGCATATCGCCGGCGAGCTGAGGATATCGTTTAACAATCTCGGTCCGATCAAGTCGCTCAAACGGCACCTGCAATTGGTCGAATGTCTTTAGCGTCGATTCGCAATACGCATCGCCTTCTTTGGCCAACCACAAGACGCCGGTCGGTTGAAACAGATCGGGAGATCCAATTTCTGCAAAGAAGTGTCGCCAGATGGCAAGCGACCGTTTCGCGGAGTCGGTGTAGATCTCATCCGGGCCGTAGCCCATCCGGATAATGCGCGATTCGCCCCCGGAACTTGCGCGACTGTTGCCGGCCCCATATGCATCCAGCAAGACGACGGTGGCTCCCGAGCGTCGGAGTTGATAGGCGATCCACGATCCAAATACTCCCGCGCCAATAACGGCGACATCGAATGTCTGCGTCATGCGACCGTTACTCACAACACTTGCCAGATGGAAACAGTCTGCCTCTCGTAATCGATGACATAGACTACGTTTCCATCGGCTGCCCAACCCGCTTTCCAGACGAGAGATTTCTCGCTTAGGCTCGGCTTCTTTTTGGTGTAATCCATCGGCGGAGAAACCAGGGTCTGCAATAGCTGTCCGGTCTTGCCGTCATAAACCTGCACATATTGGTTGCTTTGGGTAAGCAGCAACCTACCCTTCGGATGACGTAAGACTGTTGTCTGATCATAGACGTTGATTTGAGGAGTTCCGAAGTAAGTAGAATCACCCACGGTCTCGGTGGGAATGTGTTCAGAAGAGCGGTAGACAAGTTTGTGCTCGTAGAGTTCTCGGCCGGTGGCAGCTTCGGCAGCTTGCATCCGGGATCTGAAGTAATAAAGGAGAATGCGATTATCATCGAGCCAGAAACGAGGTGGGTCGTCCTTGCGCAACTCGAACCACTTTTCGCCGGTGCTGGTGTCGTAGATTTGCAACGTCTTGCCGGCATCGAAAGCAAAATAACTGTCGTCAGGACTAAAACTAACCCCATAGACCGGCAGCTTTGGGGCCGGCGCAATCTCGTACTTTGTTTTCAAAGATCCCAAGTTAGGTTCAACACTCAAAACCACAAGCCTCCTGTTGTCCTCCTTTCCTTTAGGTTGTTCTGCTACATACGCAATGAACTTTTCGTTCGGACTCACCGTGATAGCACGTGTTCCTATGGTTGAATTCTGATCAGTTGATGGAACACTTTGTTCGATTGTCCCCGCATTCGTGTTCCACACTCTAATCGGCCCGCCGACCTCGCTGATGAACTTCACGATAAACAATAAGTTGGTTGTTCCCGCAGTAGTGAAAAAACATTTTTCCCCATCAGCCGTCAGATACCACCAGTTAACCTTGTCGGATGGCAGCGAGTTTTTGAATTGAAAAGTTTCTCCGTCCCAGAATGATATTTCTACCGAGGTGTCACCAAGAACATATGGAGTGTGGCTGGCACTGGAAGTCGCCAGAGTCTTTCCATTTCGGCTCCAATGCCCCGCGCGCACGGGTTTCAACGGTCGATCTAGAATTGCAATTCTCTTGCCGGTTTGCAGATCCCAGACAGCAGCCGGGCGTTTGACCTTGTCCTTCTTGTCCCGAGAGTTGTAGTTACCGAAGACAAGCATCCGGCGGCCATCGGGACTGATTACACGGGCCGCGTCTTCGCTTCCATCGGGCACCTCAATTTGATGGGTGTTGAGAAATTCACCCGTGACCAGATCCAGCACTTTCACTGATCGCTTACCTACAAGTGAAAGCCTGTTTTCACCGCTCAGCTTCTCTGTTTCAATAGTGTCCTTTTGTGGTCCGCCGAAATCCACAACGCGATTGAGTCGCATAATGGCTTTTGTTTGCGACAATGCTGTCGTTGACAAGAGAGCGCAAATCACGATCAGCGTGGACAGCAACGGAGGGCCAACGGGCGCAGAGAACAGGTGGAGACCTCGAAGTAACGTGTATTTTTCGATTAGTCGCACCTTAAAGGCCCCCCGAATCATTTAAAAAAGCGAAGGCTGAGCTGGTTTTTCTAGCTGAAGAGAAGTGTCACCTGAATCCTTTGAACGCCGTCTGCGCCGTTTCGGTTTGTCATCGAATACAGAACGGCCCCCAAGCGACGTTGAGATTTTCTTTTCGTAGGCAATCAGCCGCCCCAGATCCGCCACAGGTTCAGTACGGCTTTCCACTGCGCGCACAAACCGATCAAGTCGCCGAAATCCTTCCAACTTTTCCTTGCCGCCAAGGCGCGCTGCATCGAGCGACCTGCGCAGCAAGTCCAGAGATTCATCATAGGTCTTTAGCGGGACTGGAAACGGATGCCCATCCTTTCCGCCGTGAGCGAATGAGAAGCGCGCCGGATCCGTGAAGCGGTTGGGAGCACCGTGCACGACTTCGGCGACCAGCGCCAGGGATTGAAGAGTTCGCGGGCCAAGCTTCTCGAGCAGCAACAACTCAGCGAAGTCGTGCAGATCTCGCTCGTAAGCGACTGCGAGCACTGCGCCTAACCGTTTTAGGTTCACGTCTTCAGCCCGTACGTCATGATGCATGTGCAGGTGTAAATGTCGCGCCGCCTGGATGGTTTTTTCAGGATGCTCACGCGTAATGTCCAGCATGGCAGACTGGGCCGGCTTTGCCCTGGCATCGACGAGATTCATTATCGTGCCCTGCGGTTCGCCTACGATTCCTGTGTGCGGGTCAGCAACGAAATCGCTAACTGAAGCAGAGTGCCAGTGATAGCGCCGGGCCATGCCGCTGCGGTCGTTCAAGCCTTGTTGCACCACCGCCCATTCGCCCGTGGCTGACACCACGAAACTGTGCAGATAAATTTGAAAACCGTCGGCAATCGCGTTGTTGTCTACGCGTGCGGTCAGCCGGCTAATACGCACGAGGGCTTCTCCATCGAAGCCGCGACGATCGGCGATCATGCGCAGCTCGTTAGGTGTATTCCGTGAAAACCGCCCGCGCCCTCCGCAAACGTAGATACCTAATTCGTTCGCTCGCGGGGCGAGCCCACGTTTGAGAGCACCCATGACTGAAGTGGTGATCCCGGAGGAGTGCCAATCCATTCCCATGACAGATCCGAATGCTTGAAACCAAAAGGGATCGCTGAGACGCGAAAGGAACGCCGACACGCCGTAATCGTGAACGATCGTTTCGGTGATTGCCGTGCCGAGCGTAGTCATGCGTTCAGCCAGCCATGGCGGAACGCGACCGCCGTGGAGTGGAAGATCCGCAACTCCGGAACGCTTCATGTTTGGATTGTATGTCTTAGTCGCGAAGGGCCGTTAGTCAAAAGCTACGCGAGTTTATGACCGCTCTCGATCACGCACTACGGGTTTTTCTGCGAAAGTTCGCGTCGTGTGGTCTGTCACGCTTCCAGCAGGCACTTGCGGCGCTTGAATTTGCGGAATCTCAGTCCCGACTGGTTTGAATTCTCTTGGCGGAGCATTTTCACCGGGCAGGCGGGGCAGTTTAAGGGCCTGCGATAGTTGCCGGATGAGCAGCGCGTCGATGATTACGATCATCAACAGCCCACAGAAAAACAGCAACATTCCACCTTCTGCAACACCCTGGCCCATAACGATCAGCGTTCTCGCCAGACTGTAGATCATGCCAAAGCCGCCGAGAGTAACCGCCGTGACAGCCAGGGATATGGCCCAGGCCACGCCCACAAGTTTCTTTTGTGTTACTCCGGTTGGATCTGCAGGCAGCTTCAAGTTAGCGCCACAGCGTTTGCAATAACTCAATTCGTGGGCCGATTCAGCACCACATGATGGACAAAACATATTTAGCCGACCTCTCAGCTAGTTAACGCTAATTAAAACCGGCAAGTTCGAAAACATTTCAGGGAGCACGCAGAACACGGGGGCCGCTCAAAGAGAGCGCAGTCGCACCGCCCGTCAGACCCAGAACAAACACTAACTCTGCCACACTCGCGCGACTAACTATTCCGGCAACAATTCCAAACGCCAGCATCGTGATGTTTGCCGCCACGCAGATTCTGCGAAGCCATAAAGCATTTTGCCCATAAGCGCGATTAAGCAGATTGAGAGCGCCCGTGAGCGCCATTGCTATCCCGGCGCTGAAAAACCAGAGCGCGCTGTTGGTTAATGTCTTAAAGATGAAGAACGTGGCCATCATGTGGACAGCGCCCAACAAGACAACGCCCCAACCAAACATGGCATACAGCAGTCTCACTCTTTCTCCTGATTCATTTCCTTTCGCTCGAGCTTCAGCGCGAGACGAGCTTTTACGTCCGGCCACTCCGATTCAATGATGCTGAAGCAGACCGAATCGCGGATTCTTCCGTTCGGCATAATCATGTGACTGCGGAGGAGGCCTTCTTCGGTTGCTCCCAGGCGCGCAATGGCGGCCCGCGACTGTTGATTAAGAACATCCGTTACAAACACCACGCGGATACACCGCCAGGTCTCAAAAGCGTGTGTCAGTAGCAGCAGCTTCGCTTCCGTATTCACAACTGTGCGTTGCGCCCTGGCGGCCAACCAGGTGTAGCCAATCTCTGCGCGGCGGTTGGCCCCGTCGATGTCGTAGAAACGTGTGCTGCCAACGAGCTCGCCTGATGATTTTTGTACGATCACAAACGGAAGCTCACGTCCCTGGGTTTGGGCGCGAAGGGCATCCTCAATATAAGTAGCCATGGTGGTGCGCGAGGGCACGACGGTCACAGTCGAGTTCCAGAGTTCGCCGTCAGCAGCAGCGGTGACGAGAAGGTCATGATGCGAAGCCAGCAGAGGTTCCAAGCGTACGTCGACGCCATCAAGTGTAATTGGAGACACTTCCATTGGTGTCAGACCCGGACAGCTTTCCAGCAATGAGATTAAACCTTCGGGGTAAGTGTGAAGCAGACTTCTCCCTGGGAATCAATTTCCCCGCGTGCCCATCCTTGCCGTTTGTAGAATCGGTCGGCTCGCGTATCCGGGGAGGTGCTCAAGACAACTTTGTTCGCTTTCATTTCGAACAACCAACCGGTAGCCAGTTGCAGCAGTCTCTTACCGATGCCTCGGCCTTCATATGCAGGATCAACGAACAAGGCCCAGATTGATGAGTCTTCAAGCGAAGCCACCGAAAAGCCAACCACCTCGTCCTCTGATTCACAAAGCCATCCCTTACCAGCGTCGGTAAGGTAGGCACGGTACATTTCCGACGTCACCTTACGCGGATCCGACAAGGCGTTTTCTTTCACTGACAGCCGGACCCTGGTCAGGGCCGGAATATCTTCAATTGCTGCTTCGCGAAACTTCATCCGGCTCATACTAAACGATCACAAATTAGAATTGGTTTTGCATCAAGGCGACGAAATCTACAATCATGAACGCTATGCGTCGCCAGGTAGACTCTGGGTTTCACTTGTGATCCCTCAATTTGGAAGTCGGCGAATTGTAATTCCCGAGATGTTCGCTCGTGCTGATTAGGTTACCGAATCATTTTAGTTTGATGGACTTGACGATCGAATCAAAGGCGGCAAGATCCGCATCGTCCGTATAAGAGTAGAAGAACTGGATAGCGTATCCGTTTTTTACCACAGTATAGATCTTCTGCATGATAGTGCCGTAAGGGGAAGTGTTCCTGATCCGGGTGACACCGAAGTCCGCACCGCTAATTGACTCGGAATGGACGGCCTCGAGAAATTCAAGTTTGAAGTTTGTGCCCTTGGCCAGGCGTTCCATTGACTGCAAGACCTCCACGCCGGTGCGAATGGAAGGCGAGGGTACTGTCTCTGCGATCAGCATGAAACCGGCATTCCCGGGCAGTCCAGCAGGCAGCCTCGTAAGGCTTAACAGGACAGTGCTGCGCTCAATCGAGGCCACCATATCCTTAGCCTGCTTAGCGTCGCCGCCCGCCTCAGCGATCTTTTTCGTATCTTCAACGATCTCCTTCTGGCGCTGGGCAGTTACTATGACCCAATCGTGCGGCACCGACAGCGAGAGGCCAAAGAAATTGTTTACGTACTTGCCGTCATCAAGGCGACCCAGGTCGAGCGACCTCGCCTGAATGATCGCTGGTGCCGGAGGCGGCGTTTTTGGTTCTGCGGCAGGGGTTTGGCCGTAGACGTGGTTAATTGCGCTTGTGGCGACGACGACGATAGAAAGTCTCAAGAAACGATTCATTTATTTTTGATCCCCTTTAGAATTATCGCCGGGTAGCCCGGTCGTCCTCAAGGTCCTCAACTCCGTACCAACTCACAATTGAGTACCGTTCTCCACGCGTCACCGGAACAACTTCGTGGGTGGTCTCGGAAGGGAAGGCGACCAGCGTTCCTTCCTCGCCTCTCAAACCAAACTCTCCCCGAGGACGATCATGGCGCCACTCGGTAAACCGCAGTGTGCCGCCACTGTAAGATCCTGACTCCGGACTCTCCGATTGGCTGTTGAGAAAAATAACGATTGAAATCTTGCGCCATTGCTCGCGCTCGCTGCGAAGCAAAGCGGTGTTGCCGTCCTGGTGTGCGACGAAGAAGTCGCCCACGCGATAACGCAGAAACTGCGGCGCTTCGCAGCCGGCGAGGCTAAGCTTGAAGTGTTCTGCGATACCTTCACGAGCTTCTATTAGTCGCTGCATAACTTTTTCGGCCGCTTCGGGTGACGGGGTGAGTCTCACAGTTCTGCGAACTCTTTCATCGATGGAGCCGGAATCACTTGCGCCATAAACTTCGGCGGAGTTTTCCGAAGCGATCGACATATCCTCGATCAACTTTCGACACATCGGTGGATCCAGAAAGCCGTGGATCAAGTACAAGTCAAAGAGCTGGGACGGCTCAGTTGTCGTAGTGGCAACCAATATTATTTCCCGTCTAGTCGTTTTCTCGCGCGGCTAAAGTCAGAATGTATTCTTCTACATCGCTATCGCCGGTGAAAGCTACTTTAGACATTCCGGAGACTGTGAAGCCACACTTTTCCAGAACGCGAAGCGAAGCCACGTTGTGCTTCGCGACGTGGGCTGAGAGCGGCCGCACCCTGAGATCGTCAATAAATAATGCGACTGCCTTGCTGGCAACCCCTCTGCCCCAGTATTCCTTACCAATCCAGTAACCGATCAGTTGTTCACCTGACTGCTGCCAACTGCCAATATTACCGGCTACGTGTCCGTCGCAGAGTATTGTTCGGACAATGTTATTGCGGTCGGCCAGAATTTTTGCCCAATGCGCCTCGAATGCGTCTTTGTCGCGGGCAGGAAAGGCGGCCATTTGGCTGGCTTCAGGATCCAACTGATTCAGGAAGAAGATGGGAAGATCAGACTCTTCCACCTGCCGCAATCTTATTTCGTTCGCCATCGTCGAGTTCTCAACCTACTGCCGGCAGATAAGTACCGAAAGTCCACGGGTGCCCCTCGAGATCGCGAACGTGATATTCGCGCGAACCAAAATCAGTCTGCTTGGGCGAACTCGCGATCTTAGCACCCGCCTGTTGCGCTCGTTCGTAATGCGCATCAACGTCGTCGACATAAACGTACACTGCCTGCGTCGGAGTCACATCCTGCGGGCTTCCAATCTCTTCGCCAGCTCTAACCGATCCCAACATGATTACGTTGGTCCCGAGTTTCAGTTGGGCATGACGGACATTCGGCCCTGATTCTGGAACTGAAAATAGCTCAACGAAGCCAAAGGTAGCGCATAGCCACTCAATAGCCCGGCGCGCGTCGTGATAGCGCAGAATCGGAAAGATTGTCTGCATCTTTAATAGTTCGTCTCTCTGGGCACATCTGGAAGATCGGCCTGACTTGTTAAGGGTCCACGGTACTGCAGTAAAAGTCAGCCTAGTCACTGTCCGCGTTAGCGTACCCGTGAAAATAGCCCAGCACTTTAGTGCTGGGGAAAAGAGCGAGTGATTTGATTGGAGTCCCCTTCAGCGGACGACTGAATTTTCGCGCCGACAGCTTTTACGATTAAGCTTCAGCCGTCCGCTAACGCGGACTAGATTGAGCTGTCGCCGTGATCCCAGCACTGAAGTGCTTGGCTATTTTCATTCGGTCCGCTAACGCGGACCCCGAAAAACCAACTTTTGCCGTAAGGGTTTCATGGTACCTTCCCGGCCCGTACCCGCTCGGCTTCCTGTTCCAGCGCACCAATTTGTTTCTGAAGGTCCTGGACGCGAGTTGCGTCTTCGTTCCGCTTTCGGATAATCGAGTCGCCCGGCTCATCGCTCAACAACAACTGCGCTCGGTGCCGCATCAAGTCTGCGCCTTCGCTCCTCTTGCGCTCAATCTGTGCAACGAGCGAAAAGTACTGCGACTGGGTACTTCTCAGCAACTTACTTATTGCTTCAGCTTTGACTGAAGCCTGTTGGAATGCCTTTCCGCTTTCAACCAGCAGCGCCACCTGCGCACGAGCGGCATCATCAACAGCAGCGTTGCCCCTGGCATAATTCAAACTTTGTAATTCATCCTCCTTTACGTAGAACTGTCGCATCGCTTCGTTTGCCTTTTGACGCAGCGCGTTAAGTTCGTTTATCGCTGCATTGGCATCATCGATCGCGCCAGCACTGTCGTACTCCTCAAAGCGCGGGTCTCTAGCTAACTCATGCTTTTTTAAAAACTCCCAGGCGTTGCGATTGATCTCAGATGCGCGGTCATAATACCAATGGGTGTGTCCGCTCATGACATTTACTTCAACCGGGAAAGCACGCTCCTTGAGAGATTTCTCCGTGGCCCGGACGGAATCCAGCGGGAAGAATGCATCACGATCGCCGACGAAAATTGCAACCGGAATTCTCCGCTTCGCATCTTCCACGATCGAAAATTCTTTGGGCTCCCGCCACGAGCCCGCGTGCACAGCAGTGGCGGCAAAGTATTCTGACTCCATCATCGACATGTTGAGGGCAAACACTGCACCGCCAGAGTGGCCGAAGAGATAGACACGGCGAGCGTTTATTGAGTGCTTCGTCTTGAGCGCCTCGATGAGATCGCGAAGAAACTCCGGACCGTCATCAGGTGCGCGCCACATCTGGGAGTTTTTCGAGTCAGGACCTACGATAATCAGCCCTTCACGTTTGGCCAGCTCCTGCCATTTCTCGACCAGGGAAAGCCCATTTCTGCCGGATCCGTGCAGCAACACGAGAACTGGCGCCGACTGTGCGGCCTTAACAGAATCCGGGACAAAGAGGTAATAAGAGCGTTGAGTGTTATCGGATTTGAACTTCTCTTTGAGAACCTTCTGCGAGTGCGCAGGTATCCACCACAACAGGATGATGAGCAGGGCGAAGGTAAGGTTTCTCCGGTGCATCGGCTTCTCGAACTTCAAAACTCACGACTTGTTGTGACAAAGCGTGACTGCCTGACGCATCGCCCGCGCAATGCTGTCAACGGCATCTAGTTCGCTCACGTAGAACTCGCCACCTTCGTATTGGCGAAGCTTGCCGCGCTGATCACGAAAACTCAGCGCCAACTTTCCCCGCTGCGACCCGAAAACCACTCGCGCGCCATCCCATTTTTTGGGCCTGTCCGCTCTTACCAACGCGGGATCGAGTAAAGCCAGATTAACAGTGTTCTCTCTGGTGCTTACGTTGCCGTCATTTAACGATGTGAGCTGCCCTGAAGGAGAAATGACGTCGCGGCCGCCCGGACCAAGTCGCTCGTAGCTAACGCGATAAGTAATGCTGCATCCATTAGCGTCGAGGCCCTGGAACTGCGTACGGTAGCGCAGGCCCGGTTCATAGAGTGAATAGTAAAGCGTGAACCGGCCATACCGGCGCAGGTTAGTATCGAGCCAGGAAAGCGTGTCCTGCAGCGAGGCATTTTCGGGGAGCCCAACATTATCGGGAAACTCTGGTTGTTGAGCGCGCGCGGCGCTACATGTAACTAAAACTATTAATGAGATTAATACAGTATGAAGTGCTCGTCGCATGTTCCACCTACATATTCCAGAGTCGCGGAGAACGCCCTGTTTCTAGAGCAGTGTCCACGGGTTGAAGTTTTCTCGGTATTCTCCATGTTCTCGGTATCTCTGTGGTTGAAATACCAGGCTGTCAACATTCACCACAGAGACACGGAGAACACGGAGAATACAGAGAAGTCTAATTGCGACACTACCGTTTTAGGCCTTAACCCGGTTTCCCTTCGGCGTTAATTGAAATGAACGCAAGAGGTCATTTTCCTTCCAGTTTCAAAAAGCGCGCAGCGTTATTATAAAAAATGTCTCGCTTCTGTGCCTGCGTCAGGAACGCCGCTGATTCGATTCCTTCGATCGCTAATCCAATCGCATCGGTCCAGATCATCTGATCTGATCCAAACATCAGGCGCTTGCCTAGACCCGCACGCATCAAGCCTCTCAAGTAGTCATGGAATTCCTCCCGCGGAATGATCCAATTGATGACGGCCAGGTCAGCATAAAGCTGTGGGTACATATACATCATGGCAATCGTTTCGCGCTGGTAAGGCCAGCCGGCGTGCATGATATACACGCGCATCTTTGGATGCCGGATCAGCAGATGCTCCAGGTGTGACGGACTACCGAGGGTCACTCGGAATTCGGGACAACACGTGTAGGGTGAACCGGGAGGTCCAAGACCGGTGTGAATTCCAACCGGAATATCCAGTTCCTCCGCGAGCGCAAAGTAGTGTGCCAACTGTAGATCACTCGGCGAGAGTCCCTGGTACTGCAAGCCCAATTCACCCATCACGCCGAGCCGACCGGCGGTAAACTCGTTGCGCAAGCGACTCACCTCAGGCAACGTGTTTCTGGGACCACAGTAGGCTCCACCGATTATGAGATCAGGGGCGGCTGCGCGCCAACGCAGCACATCTTCCAATGGTCCGCTGGCCACAGCCTTTACCACGTTGTAGCGCCTAAGCGCCGCTAACGTCTCCTCGAGTACGTCCTGGTCGGTGCGTGCGGTTGGTCGTTTACCGGTAATTTCATTAGGAGGCGGTGGGTTTCCATACTCATCAAAGCCAAACGCGTGAAGGTGCATGTCGATGATTGGCGGTCTCGAACGTGCGGGCCGTCTTTGCGCAAGCGTCGACTCGATGCCCGCGCACGCGAATAAGCAAAGCAACAGAGTTAAGCGAGTAAGTGTCATCATCGATTGGTCATCTCCTGGGCCTAATGAAACCTGGTGAACTCAAATTAGAAGTGCAACTTCTGCGACTTAAAGGTTGCTCAGCCTTGAGGCTAGCCGGTGGGTCGACAAATGCAGAACCGGGAGCGGTAGCGACCGGAAACCAATTGGCCTGTTTAGACAAGTCTCGATCACTGGTGTCGTTGCGTAACCTGAGGTCATGAATTCTTGGTTCAATGAGAATTCTTGCGTGCTTGAATTCCGCTCGCTACCGTCCCGGTTCCGCATTTGTCGACCCACGGAAGCGAGTGGTCACCCCGTCGTGTAACCTACCGCAGCCGCTCGCTGCGGTTCACTTGTGCTACGAGTGCTAATGTTCTTTGATTCATATCACGTGTAAAATAATAAACGCACCTTAGTTAACACGGTCAATCGTTATCCTCAAGTCAGGTGAGACCGAACGTTCCGAAATCTTCAACGAAAAGGACTCCGCCCATGACTACCTTAGCGAGATATTTCCCGGTTGCGATCTATGTGGTAATTCTGTTCAGCATAACTTCATTCGCCCAAAGCCCTGAACGCCGGCAAACAAATCCAGCGCCTGCGGCCCAGGAGCAAACCAATTTAGCTGATCCAATCGCAAACGAGATTTCACTGCTTCGAAAATCGGTCCAGTCTTTGAGTACCAGACTCCGCGAAATCAGCGAAAAAATGTTGCTGACAGATGCAAAGCAGCCCGATCCGCTGATCGAAAAACAGAATCGCATTTCGCTGGGATTAGAGCTTCTGTGCAAGGCCGAACAGCGCGCCGAGATTTTGCGTCGACAATTAATCGAATTAATTGAAAAAGAGACGCACTTAAAAACACGCCTGGTGCAAATTGATGAAGAGATGCGGCCGGAGAGTATTGAGCGTGCGATGGCGCCGGTTGGCACTACCCGTACCGTGGAGGTGCGCGATGTCCGTCGCCGCGTTTTCGAAAACGAGCGAAGAGGAATGGAGTTTCTGCTTTACCAAACTTCACAAAGCCGCGTGAGACTCGACGAGGATGTGAAGCAGGCAGACGCACTAGTTTCACGACTTCGCCAGCGCATCATGCCGCTGCTCGAGAAGGAGATCGATAAAATCACGTCGAATTAGGCGTGTCGTTGAGTGAAACGCAAACCTTCCGCGAGGTCCACGCCGCGAACGAAGCATGCGTTGTGGGTCGACAAATTCACAGCCGGGAGCGCCATCGATCTGGTGCCCGCGTCAACTCCCTGGAGTGCGGCGACTCTCACCGCTTAGTCCTATTGCGTGGTAGAGGATACTGACGCGGCGTCGACCTACGCGGATTAGCAAGCCCACTCTGAAGCTTGAGGCGCAGTTGATGGCGAAAGCGGCGACAGGTCGCCGCACTCCAGGGAGTTGACGCTGGCATCTGCACAACGACGTGGGCGCCTCAATCGTCGTCCGTGGCAGTGCTGAATCTTGAAACCACCGGCAGATGATCGGAAACGTCCCTGAGAAACGTGCGGCAGCTCCGGCCCAGGTTACTGAACGAGAGCAGACGCGTGCTTCCAACCTGATACTCGCCGGTAAACGTTCTGGAAATAGCGAAGCCGTCCAATAGATTCCCACGCAGTGGATTGCAACCGTCGATGTGAGACGTTCGCCCGTTAAGAAAATCGCTGGAGACGAAACGAAGAAAGTTGTTTGGGCTCAACGCGATAAAATTCACTTCATCGTTACGTACATTTCCTTTACGCGGAATCATGTTGTAGTCGCCAATCACCAGTACGTCCTTCTCTCCGCCAGCAGTGGCCTGGGAGATGAAACTCGCGATTGCCTGACACTGTCGGGTTCGTTTGCGTCTTGAACTGGCATCGCGAGAAGACTTCAAATGAACCCCGATAACGATGAAGTCGAAGTTGCCGATGCGCACATTTGCCGCCAGAGCTTTTCGTGATCTCGGCTCCTCAGCGAGATCGGTACCGTCGAGGAGCTGTGCCCCGGTAACGGTTACACCGGTTTTGAAAATCAAGGCAATGTTCTGAACGACAGTGTCCTTTTGGGGAAGGATGATCGGCGGCTGGTAGCCGGCGCCAAGTCGTTGAACAATTTTCCCCGGGACGTCGTTGGTGTTCACTTCCGACAGAACAATCAGGTCAGGATTTATTCGGCGAATCGTTTCAGCGATTGTGGTGATTCGTGAATCTGGGATTGGGTCAACGCCAAGGATGTTCCAACCGGCGATGACGGCAGTTTGTGCTTGAGCCTGTGAGTAAGCGGTGACGAGTAGAACAACTATTAGGAGGGAACGTGTGAGAACCTTCATTGGAGAGTCTCCTTTCAAGAGGGTGAATATTGAAAGCGAGGTGGCGAGGATGAGGGATGAAAGTTTCCAGCCCTCAGCCTGTAGTATACGGTTTTGTTACGACCATCATAAGCCGGATTCCAAGGCAGCAATAGCGGAAGACAACTGAGACAGATATCGCGCCCATTGCTCTTCGTTCACGCCCAAAAAGCCGCCACGTTTTGGTTCGTGTTCAATCAGATCAACGAGGTCCGAAACGAGTTCATCTTTGCTACCCGCAAGCCGTTCCATGAATTCATCCCAGGACAAACTGCTCGACAGATAGGCGCGTCCAGCCTCGGCGGCGTCATGCCTGAGAACTTTAAAGTCTTCGGCCATATATGCAAAAGAATTTTGGGTACTTGCGCCCTTGCTAAGACGGGTTAGGTTTTGGCCTAGCGAACCGTGTTCTGGTACCAATCTTTCCAGAAGGTTTTCTTTCGCCAGGCGAGGCGAATGAAAATTGGGTTAGTGAGAATGAGTATCTTCGATAGAGTCATCCTGTCGAACCTTCGCGACGAGGTTAACACCGCCGGCTGTTCGATAAACAATAGCTGACCCTGATTCAGTCTCGCGAACCTGGTAAGTCGCCAGTAAAACTCAACGTCTTCGCCGATGAAAATAGTCTCGTCATAACCTTCAAGTGCTTCAAAAACAGATCGCCTGCAGAATTGGGCGGCGCCTTGCTTCATGTTAAAGACGCTTCCCCAGAACTTCCAGCCAATCGAGAAAAGTTTCATCCACCCGCGATGGAACTCTTCATAGTCCACAGCCACGGCTCCGCCAAAGCATTTCTCATCTTCCATCACCGCGGCAATCTTTTGAAAGAGTGAGTCGAAGACAAGTGTGTCAGCGTCGATAAAGATCAGGATATTGCCGGACGACTGTTTGGCGCCAGTGTTCCTAACTGTTGAAATGTTGTGTTCATGTTCAAAGACAACGGTGGCGCCGAAAGCCTCCGCCACTCGTGTCGTTTGATCCTGACTGTCATTGTCAACAACGATAAGTTCAGAGACACACCCGGCAATAGATAAAGCCTCGCTTATTCGCTTAAGAGTATCCGGCAGGCACCGCTCTTCATTGTAGGCAGGCACGATGACGGAAAGTTTCATGATTGCGACGTCGCGGCGCCTCGATAAGCCTCTATTAGCCTTGCAAGAGCAAGGCTCTATCAGAACGGTTTTTATTAACTTTGCCTTAAAAGCCCGGCGGAAGACTGGCAGTCGCGTAGCGACCGACATGAACGGGAAACACCGGTAAATCTCATCCGTCGCTGACGCGACGGGTCAAACGAAAACGCTGCCCTTGTCCCGGCCTTGAAAGGCCGGGCTAAAATCAATGCGACGCTACGCGCCGCTTCGCCTCAATTAGCTCTTTTGGCAAAGCAGTTCTCTTTCATCCTTCATCCTTCCGCCTTCATCCTTTCCTCAACGCCTCTTCAATTTGAGCAAGGTGATGTTCGTTATGCGTCGCCACTTTTTCGAATTCTTCCTTCAATGTCCGAATCCCCGTTTCGCTGTGAACAAACTCGCGATGTCCGCTGGCGTTGTAATGTTGACGGGCCAAATGGATTATGCCGGCTCGCGTCGCTTTGAAGATTGCATGCGATAGATCCAGGGGCATCTGCGAATAGTCTAATCCTCGTGCCCAGGCGTCCTGATCGAATGCCCACAGAACTTGGCGTGGTTCGCTGATCGTTCGGCGGATTCGGTCTGACAATACCGTCTCAGCGTCAGCGAGATGGTGGAGAACAAATCGGACCGGCCATTTGCCCGGCGCGTAACAGGAAGACAGTTCATCATCGCTCACATCAAAGTATTTCAGTGTGCGATCTCTGGTTGCTTCTAGCTTTGAAATGATGTCCATAATCAGCTCCAGGGCAGGTAGTGTCCTAAATTCAGCATTACTCTGAGCCAATCTTTGTGTCCTCTGTGTCTCTGTGGTGAACCGAATCTGAAGGAATTGGACCTGCCCTGATTTTGTGGACACCTAGATAAGCCTGAATGATAGTCTTCAGGCGGGAGGTGTTCATGGGAGAGAAGAGACGAAGTTTCACGCGCGAGTTCAAGCTGGAAGCGGTAAGACTGGTTAGCGAGGGCAAACATACAGTAGCTGAAGTTGCGCAGTCACTCGACATTCGGCCGGATATGCTGCGCGCCTGGAAGCGACAAGTCGAAGGGCGACCGCAGACAGCTGAGAAAGATTTATTCCGGGGCCACGGTAAGATTTCGAGCCAGGAAGAGGAGATGAGTAGACTGCGTCGCGATAATGAGCTATTGCGGCAGGAGCGAGACTTCTTAAAAAAAGCGGCGGCGTACTTTGCGAAAGAACGTCCGTGAAGTACGCCTGCATCCGCGCTCATCGCCGGCAGTTTCCGCTGACTCTGATGTGTCGCTTGCTGGGAGTCAGTCGCACTGGCTTCTATGCAGCCGAGCGGCGCGCGCCAAGCGCCCGAGCGAGACGTCGGGAGAGCTTGCGAGCGGTAATCGGAGCGGTGTACGAAACCAGCCGGGCGACGTATGGCAGTCCCCGCATTCATCGCGAGCTGCACAGCGCGGAGAGGCCTTGCGGGCGTAATTTGGTAGCGCGGGTGATGCGTGAATGCGGGCTGCGAGCGAAACCGCGCCGGCGGCGACGGCCCTCGACCACCGACTCGAAGCATGAGTACGAGGTGGCCAAAAATCTCTTGCGCCGTCGTTTCGGTATTCAGGAAACAGGCGGCATCAATCAAGCCTGGTGTGGCGATATTACTTATATTCGGACGGCCGAGGGCTGGTTGTTTTTGGCCGTCTTGTTGGATCTGGGAAGCCGGATGGTAGTCGGTTGGGCCATGGGAGAAACTCTGGAAGCGAGCCTTAGTGTAGCGGCTTTGCGCATGGCACTGGCCCGCCGCAATCCTGGCGCAGGGCTGATCCATCACACGGACCGCGGCGTTCAATATGCCGCCACTGACTACCGTGATTTGCTTGCTCATCATCAGTTGCTTTCCAGTATGAGTCGGCGCGCGAACTGCTACGACAACGCTGTTGCTGAAAGCTTTTTCGCCACGCTCAAATGGGAACTAATCGATCGCTACCGCTGGCCAACCAGAGCGGCTGCTAAGACCGCCATCTTCGAATACATCGAAGTCTGGTACAACCGCCGGCGACGACATTCTGCACTCGGCTATCTTAGCCCGTTGCAGTTCGAACAATGCTTGCTGAGCTCGGCAGCGTAAACCCTGTGTCCACGAAATCAGGGGAAGTCCAAATACTCACCACAGAGTCACAGAGAGCACGAAGGTTGCACAGAGAAATCCAGCTTAGGACAAGACTCCAGGGCATGTATTGCAGCAGTGTAAAGTCATCAAGTAGGAAAGTGAATCGTGGCTTGCACAAATTCCTCGCTTTCAGCCGCGTGGCGGATGATACGGAAATAGCCCGCACTTCAGTGCTGAGTGCGAGTTCCGGTTAGTCGTGAGAATAACGACGCCCTCGAAGTCTTCCGTCCGTTGCCACAAATAGCCGACTTCTATGTTCGCGAACCGTCTCTTACTGATTTGAAAAATGCCGCCAGCTTAACTTCATCGAGTCGTCCTTCAGTCCGAACTCCAGTGCACACGTCCACACCAAACGGTTTCACAGTTTCAAGAGCTTCAACGACATTCTCAGGCTTTAGTCCACCCGCGAGGTAGACCGGAACACTGACAGAATCGCGGATGCGCCGGCTGATTCTCCAATCGTGCCGGCGTCCGGTTCCGCCGAGTTCCTTGATCGCCAATCCGCGATTCCCGGAGTCGAGCAGGAGCGCGTCCACAAACGGCGCCACTTCCAGCGACTCAGCGATTGCCGCTTCGTCGTTTACGTGAATGACCTGAACCAGGGCGATACCCGGCAGCGCTTCACGCAGCGTCCGGTAATCGGCTCGAGAAATTTGATCACAGAGCTGCAGAGTGTTTACGCGCGCACGCCTTTGTTGGGCGACAATGGTATCTGCCGACTGGCTACACGTGAGCAGGAAGGTCGCGACGCCTGGGGGCACCCCTGCCGCGATCTCACCGATCAACTTTTCCGGTATAACACCCGGCCCGCTCGGCATTTCTGATACGAGACCCAAAGCGTCTGCGCCGTAACGGATGGCGAGAGCTGCTTCTTCGCTGCTGCCGATACAGCAGATCTTGACGCGTGTCTGCGAGCCGCTGTCATCCTTCACTTTTTCTTGCTATCCCGGTCAGCCGCATCTGTTATTAGCTTAACCAAAGCGGTAGGAGGGGCGAGACCGTAAGTGCGAACCCAATAATCCGCCGACTCATTGCCCACCAAGACACTGGGTGAGTGATCATTTTTGTTTTCGACCGCCGCGCCGAGTGCCCTGAGTAACGTCCTTATCTCCGCTTGATCTCCAGTTATAAACGTCCATCCCGGGCTGGGTTTAAACTTGGCAGCGAAGTCTTTCAACCTCTCTGGAGTGTCTGTCGTTGGGTCAACACTAATCGAAATCAGACTCACGTCATTGCGAACCGGGTCGAGTTGCTGCTGGACGCGGCGGAAGGTGGCGGTTAATGGCGGGCAAATCGTGGTGCATGTGGTGAAGATAAAATTTATGGCTACTGTCTTACCCTTGACCAAATCGGAATAGAATTTTAGGCGCGTACCGTCTTGATCGTAGACCGCCACATCCGGGATACGGACTGAGAGGGCCGCAGGCTCATTGCTGGTTGACTCACTTTCGTCTGAAGCAGCGGTTTTAGGTAGTTGCTTGGTTTCGTTCGCCACAGCCTTGAGGGTCATCCCGCATTTCCGACACTTGCCTGGAGAACTCAATATCAATTCGGGGTGCATTGGACAGGCATACTTCACGGCTTTGCTCGTTACTTTTCGTCTTGCCTGGGCAAAAGCCACGCTGGAGTTGTAGCTTGGCGTGGCAGCACCAAGAATTACCATCGCCAACAAGGTCATTAGGAAGGTTCTCATCTTATAATCCCTCTGTTAGATTCATGGTTGTAGTCACCGCGCTCAGCCACTGAACTGCATCTTCATCAAGTGTTTTTGTGTTCCCACCTGATAGGCTTCGCGCAGCCAGCTCATCACTTCGTCATCCAATTCGCTCACGGACTCGATTCGGAAATGATGCACGTAACATCGGGGTGTCATTGTCTCAATCCGTCTGAATCGTGGCCGGTCCAGGCGTCGCGTTAGCACTACATGAGCGTCGAGTCCGCGTTCGCTAAGTTTGTTGACGGCCGCAAAGATCATTCTAACTTGAAATCCGATACGGGCTTTGGCCGGCGCAACTTGCACCGGACCGCAATCGAGCACGAGGGCGCTGAAGTGTTCATAAAGCGCAACAGCTTGCGGGCTCTTACCGGCGAGGAATTGTTCGACCGAATAACGGCCACACGAATGTGGCATATTCGCGTTAACAAACTGCCGGTCGCACTTAGGGCATTGCCAAAGTGGTCGTGATCTCATCGTGTTTTGGCGGGCCGTGTTCTCAATTACTGCGTGATGCGCGCAACGGGATCAGTATCGGGAGCGCGACCGGGTCATTCTTTCACGCACACTCAGCTGGATGTCTACGGTCAACGCGTTATAAGGTCGGTACCGGGAGCTGTAGCGACCGGGTTATGCTTTCGCCCACACTCAAGCTGGATTTCCACATCAACGAGCCGCGGAGCGGCGGCCAGAATAATAGCCCCGGGCGAGCGAACGTAGTGAGCGCAGCCCGGGGATTATGGCTCAAAAAGATTCATGAGCCCGAGAAGCGGGCGACAGAGTTGGTGGAGCTACGACGGACATGATGTCTACCTCATCACGGTATTACGCGAAATCCCCGCCGCACTGCGATGCACCGCGATCCTGCCGGACAAGGTTTCTGGATTCCGAAAAACGGCCTGCCCGTGCCAAAGCGATACTGGCAGGTCATCATTCTTGTTGGGGTGACCAACGCGCGCGCGAAGTTTGCCTGCACTTGGATGGTTGACCACCCATCCGTGCCTCCGTACGGCGCGATCAGATGTGTGGGGCAAGGTATGAATGACGCCTGGGCAGGCGACGAGTGAGCGCGCGTATAGCCAGTTGCGCTAGCTAACAACGCACAAATGCCGATCAAAATGGTGAACGTGAGTTTTAGGCTTCTTTTCATGAGTGTTTCCTCCTAGGACGTGAGTGATTGGAGACTGAGGTTCAGAACGGCGGCATTGTACTCCCTGAGGCGTTGCACTTTAAAGAATTCCTAAGCGGTAGACCATGGACTAGGTTTGCAGCCCGCAAAGCGGGGGAAGGCATAAAGCCTGGGGCGAAAGTCCCAGGATCAAAGGCACCCATAAAAATCAAAGCCCGCAAAGCGGGCGAGAGGGTGGCGATTCACAACACGTCAATCGCGATGATTCCATTTGTCGGGCGCAGCGCGTCGAGTCAAAGCGCCGAAGGCGCGAAATAAAATAGCCCCGGGCGTAAGCCCGGGGATCAATGCAACACTCCAACTATTCGCCGACCCTCGATGGGTCGGCGTTCTTTCTTTTCGTCACCGCATTGTCGAATATAGAGTTCAAACAAAAACGCTTGAGAGCGCCGTTACCACTTCGGACCAGTAATCAAAAGGCACAACAGCAGCAGAATGATTGAAATGAGTTGGATGATAATGAACCTATTAAAACAGCGGTTGATACACTCCTTCTCACCCTCCTCACCCGGCCGAGGACAGCCGTAGGTTATGCAGTAAATCAGGTATTGCCAGGAAGCGTATTGAGCCACGACGAATCCGAAAACACACCAGGTCGGTCCGTGATCGCCGCCCGATCCAGTACTAATACGATATGTCACACCCGCCAATGCCAGCGAGACAACGACACCGGCCCACGAGACAATTTGAAGAGTTTTTCTTGTCATTCAGCCACTCCATTCTTTTGATTGGCGAGGTTAGAGGCATCTAGTGTCGCGAGCGTAACGACGGCATGACCGAGACCTATAACACTCGAAATTTGTGACGAAGAATAAATGTCGCATCAGGATTTACTGACCAATCTTGAGCGGATTGGTGAGCGGTTGAGGTTGCAAACTAAAGGAATCGTGCCTTGCGCAAGGTTGGGCAGCAATTCAGTGCGATGCTTTCAAACGGGCGCATATTATCACGGTTTTTCGGGTTTCCGAGAAAATCAGAGAAAATGGCGACGCAGTTATCGCCAAAACGCGCGGAACCTGTCGCCCGCTTCGCGGGCTTGGATTCCCTAGGGACCCCGGGGCTGCGCTCACTCCGTTCGCTTGCCCGGGCCTACTACTCTGCAGCCCCGACATGTCGGGGCTGGTTGACGTAGACATCCAGGTTGAGTGTGGGTGAGGTAAACCCGGTCGGTACCGCTCCCGGTACTGACCTCATAATGTGAGTTGAGCTCTGCCGCCGCTTCGCGGCTCGTTGAACGGTCCATCCGTTTCAGCGCTCGTTCACCCAATGCTACGAATCCATCGCCTCCGCGCCTGATCTCATTTCACAAATTCAGCAAGCTTGCGCAAGCGGAAGCTGGGGTCGCTGGAGAAACTGTGTTGCAGCCAGCCGAGATGGCCGGCGCCGTAGATCACGAGCACGCGCTCGTTGGGTGAGTCGACGAGTTTGACGATGTTGCTGTAGATCCGCATGTTGCGCCGGAACCAGTCAGAAACGAGGTCGGCGCCGGCCCAATCACCGGGTTCGCTGAAGTGAGCCTGCCGATAGTAGAAGCCAACGTCCCGCGCCACTTTTTCGTCCGCGTTCATGTACAGCAGAGTTTCGAGCACGGTGTGAGACGCGAGAAACTCGCCCTGCGCTTTGACCATGGCCCCTATCTCGTTCATCAAAGCCTCCAACTCCTTCGCGCGTCCGCTCGCCTTCGCGTAGTTCATGAAACGTTTGAACGGAAAATCGCCGTCGACATCGACCGGATAGATGGTGCTGTGCCGGAGTTCCTTCGCCAGTCGATATCCAATCTGATCATTCTCGTTACGCGAGAGGGTGTGCTTGCCTGAAAGGTAGTCGGCATACTCCTGTTTCCGCCTGCCGTACATGTCGGCTTCAATCGCAATCTTCGTCGGCTGGAATTTCTTAAGGATCTCGATGAGCTGGGCGATCTCGGCTTGCCGCCTGGGAGCAAGCACGTCGTCGGCATTCATGTTGAAAACGTCGCGCCCGGGATTCGCCATGTGGTAGACGCCGAGCACCAGGACTTCGGCGCGCGCGGTGGTTTGCTGGCCCAGCGACGCGATCGCGCTTGCTAGGGTCAGCGCGAGTATCAAGAGGAACCGGTTTAGCATTGGTAGATTCCTTTCAGTGGGATCTGTTTTTGGTTTTGCACTAAGAGTCAGATGCGCAGTCTTTGCGACGACATTTGAGACCCGAAGGGCCGACAGTTAATAGCCACGCCCGTGAGGGCGTGGAAAGGTAAACGCCAATGCATCGAGCGCCGAAGGTGCGACAGTCCAAACTAGAACAGTTTTCCAAGGACGGGTTACCACTGTCGCACCGTCGGCGCTCCGGCTTAAAGAATTCGTCGAGACCACGCCCTCACGGGCATGGCTATTAACTGTCGGCCCTTCGGGCCTGGCGGATGCAGACACCGGTCAAATCCTAGTGCAAAGTATCTATTTTGTTTGGAACTTTTTACCCAGTGGCTCGCCTTATTATAGAAATTAAGACGCAACAGGATACTGGAGTGTTAGCAGAGGGCGGAGGCTCGCAAGGAATAATGGCGTCGCCAAAGTGGTGATGCTAAGCTTCACTTTCGGTTACAGCCAGGCGAGGTGACTGGATTTCCCCCATCGCCTGCATTGCTTTGCCTCAGAAGTCTAAGTACAGGACCCTTCGTGTTGTTTTGTGTAATTAGTGGATCCGTTTTTAGGCCCGCATAAGAACGAATAACACGAACCTGACGAATTCAACTTTTGAGGCAAAGCCTCCATGCGTGATCAACGAATGCGCAAGCTATGAAGAACGCTGACAAAGCTTCGGTTCATTATCGCAACTGCAATCTCTGCGAAGCGATTTGCGGCATTGAGATCAGGGTTCAGGAGCAGGAGGCAGGAGCAGGAAACAGGACCAGGAAGCAGGGGCAGGAGGCAGGTACAGGACAGCGCACTGATCATGCGGTCACTGAACTCGACACTCGAAGCTCTGGACTCGAAACACGAAACCATCTCGAACAAAACCGCCTCGATATCCGTGGTGACAAAGACGACCCGTTCAGCCGCGGGTACATCTGCCCCAAGGCTGTGGCCTTACAAGATCTGCACTACGACAAAGACCGGCTGAAGTATCCCGTGCGCCGCACTCCTGATGGTTGGCTGCGGCTTGAATGGGACGAAGCCTTTGACGAGATAGCGCAGAACCTGAAACGAATTCGCGCAACCGGCGGTCGGAATTCAATTGCGACCTATCTTGGTAACCCCACCGTTCATAACTACGGAGCCATGCTGTTCGCGCCTGGCTTTATCCGTAGCTTGCATACGCGAAACAGGTTTTCCGCAACCTCTGTTGATCAACTCGCGCATCACCTCGCCGGTTACCTCATGTTCGGTCACCAACTCCTGCTACCGGTGCCGGATATTGATCGCACAAAGTTTTTTCTAATCCTCGGCGCGAATCCGGCAGTCTCAAATGGAAGCATGATGACCGCTCCCGGCGTTAGTCGAAGGTTAGAGGAAATTCGCCGGCGCGGAGGTAAAGTAATACTCATCGACCCGCGGTTCAACGAAACTGCTCGCCTCGCGGACCAGCACTTATTCATAAAGCCCGGCACCGATGTGCTATTGCTGCTGGCACTACTGCACGTTGTTTTTGAGGAAGGGTTAACGCACCTTGGGCCGCTCGCTGCATTTACTAAAGGTGTGGACGTTGTCGGCAAGCTGGTGGCTGAATTTCCTCCGGAGCGGGTGGCGCAGATTACCGGCATCGACTCCGACCAAATACGAACGCTGGCGAGAGAATTTGCTTCCGCCGAGTCCGCCGTCTGCTATGGAAGAATCGGTGTCAGCACGCAAGAGTTTGGCGGCGTGTGTCAGTGGTTGATTAATGTATTGAACACGGTAACCGGCAATCTGGATCGTCCCGGTGGTGCCATGTTTACGCTTCCGGCGTTTGATCCCGTGACCGCGCCGCAGTCGATGTCGCCCCGAGGTAGTTACGCGCGCTGGCACAGCCGTGTGCGGAAGCTACCTGAATTTTCCGGGGAGCTCCCAGTGGTAGCGCTTGCTGAAGAGATTTTGACCGCTGGTCCGGGTCAGATTAAGGCTTTGGTAACTTCTGCGGGAAACCCTGTGCTGTCGACGCCCAACGGTCGGCAGTTGGACCGCGCGCTTGCCGGCCTGGAGTTCATGGTCTCAATCGATCCCTACATCAATGAGACCACCAGGCACGCGCACATTATTCTGCCGCCAAGCTCGGCACTCGAGCGCGCGCATTACGACGTGGCCTTTCACGTGCTTGCAGTCCGCAACGTAACGAAATTATCTCCTGCTCTATTTCAACCGGACGGGGAAACGCGGCATGACTGGGAGATCTTCCTCGAATTACAAACTCGTATGGAGCACGAGGGTCTCGTAGGACGTTTGAAGCGGCCGGTTATTAGGAAACTCTTCGGGCCTGAAAGAATCCTTGACCTGGGTCTCCGATTTGGACCTTACGGTGCGAAGCTTAACCCGTTTTCCCAGGGGTTGACGCTGCGAAAACTCAAAAAGGCAGTCCACGGAATAGACCTTGGGCCATTGCGCTCATGTTTGCCTTAACGGTTGCGCACTGTGGATAAATGCATTGAGTTAGCGCCGGAAGTGCTGGTCAAGGATGTCGAGCGCGTTAAGGCAAAATTGCTTGATCACCCGTCTCTTCATTCCAACGGCCACCTGTTGTTGATTGGCCGACGACAGCTCCGCAGCAATAACTCCTGGATGCATAACAGTCAAAGGCTGGTAAGAGGGAAGGCTCAATGCACAATTCTCATGCACCCCGCGGATGCTCAGCAGCGTCAATTGAAACCGGGCCAGAAGGTCTCTGTGCGGTCAAGAGCGGGATCCGTTGCAGTGCCTATAGAGATATCTAAGGAAATGATGCCGGGCGTGGTGAGTATTCCGCACGGTTGGGGGCATGATCGACTGGGAATTCAAATAGAGGTCGCACAACAACACGCAGGCGAGAGCATTAACGATGTAACGGATGAGCTAACAGTCGATGCCCTTTGTGGGACAGCCGCCTTCAATGGGACTTGGGTAACGGTCGAGGGAACGAAGTGATTCAGCGTAACTGTCTTTCTCTCGCCTTAGTTTCTAGTCTCAGTAAACTAAATCGTAATACCCATGACCCGTCAGGAACTTGGGCATTGCTGGTGATTATGTAATCGGTCGATTTCTGACAATGTGTTGTGCATTTAATGTTTCGCGCTTTACGGGAACGAGCTTTTCATCGCGGATCCGATCTGTCCATCTCAACGCCAGGTACTTAACATTTGAAAAGAGTCTGGGCTCCTTATGTTTTGCCCTTAATTCGTCAATATAGCTGTTAGTCCATCCATAAAAATTTGTCAGCAAAAAGCCTCTGTCGTCGTAACAGATGTCTTCATCAAACCCCTCCTTAAGTACTCCTAACGCCATTCGCTCGTAGAAACTCAGAATGCTGATAATGGCCGATTCCGTTTGTAAACGGCGCTCTGCGTCAAGGGAATTGAGGTAGTGCAGTGCCTTTTCGGAAGGGCCAAAAGTAAGCGAGGGTTTTTGGACCAGGTTCTTCAACCTGTCCTCATAATCGAGAAGGGTTGTCATCGCGCTTCCCAAAATGAAGTCCAGGGCTGCTTTACGCTGATTGAAGTTTAGCGTGATCCGTATTTGCGTGAAGACGAGAATGGTTCCATTCAGAACGAAATAGTATCCAAGAATTGTCAAAACATTTTCTGTAGTCAATCCTAATTTGCTCGCGCCAAAATAAAGAAATGCGGAGAAAGCGAGCAGCACCAGGAACATGATTAACAGGATTCTCTTCATTTCACACTCGACTCCTGGAGTGCGGCGACCTGTCGCCGCTGTGTTCGCGACCTGGCCGGAAAAGGTCCTCTAACAGAAAGGCGACAGGTACAGAATAGCAAGCAGTGCATAATTCAAGCTGTGAGATTCGTGAAAAATGAATGTGGCGAACCGGCAGGCCAAAGCGGCGACAGCACTCCAAGGAGTTGGGTGCTCCCTGCCTGCTGCCTACCGCCAACTGCTCACCGCCTACTGCTTCCTGATATCGTAGGCCCACAGGGTTCCGAGATCGCGAATGTAGAGTCTCCCATTAGCAATCACGGGATACGCAAACGCCCCTTCCGGATACGGCCCTACCTGTTTCTTCTTAGGTTGAGCTGGGGGAGTGAAACGCCCCTTCTCTCGATACCCAGCAGGCGTTGCCTCAACCAAAGCCACCTCGCCATTGATGCCGTGAAGATATAAATGCCCGTCGGCATAGGCCACTGAAGCCCAGCCAATGCTCTTATCCTGCCAACTCATCTTTCCTGTCAAGAAGTCAGCCGCGACTAAGGTGCCGCCCGGCTTCCGTCCCGTAAATGTGTTCGCCAAACACCACTGCGCCGCCGATGCCGTTTGGAAGTCCCCGCAGAAAGTAGACCTGCTCCGCTGCGACTCCGTTCCCGTCCGGCTTAAAGCGGATTAGTCCTCCTCCAACGCCAAGAGCTCCGGTGTAAACATTTCCGTCACGCGCAACCGGAGTGAAATACTGCGCCGGACCTTTGGCAACCTCTTTATAGCGCCAAAGAAACTGACCCGTCTTCGCATCGACTCCAACCAAACCCTTACTCAATAGCTGCACGTATTGCTTGCGACCGCCGCCTTGCACAACGATTGGCGACGCATAACCAGCTACGTCTCCGCCAGGCACGGACGATTTCCAAATTACCGCGCCTGTTTTTTTGTTAAACGCCGCAAGCGTAGCCTGCGCGCCACCCGGAGTTACGACGACAACGTCACCATCAACCAGGGGCGACTCAGCGTAAGCCCATTCGCCCGGCTGTCCGCCGAGTTCCTTGCGAATATTTTTTTGCCAGCGAATCTTTCCGCTGCTCGCTTCGAGACAGGCCAGATCGCCGTCCGAGCCCAACGCGTAAATTAACTTTCCGTCAACCGTCGGGGTGGAACGGGCCTTCGGATAAGGTGGATTCTGATTCGGGTTACCAACGTTACCGACGCGCCTCGTCCAAATGACTTTTCCGTCCTTTGTTGAAAGCGCCTGAACAAATTCATTCTCCATGCCATGGTTGCTCATCACATAGATACGAGTACCGACAACGGAGGGTGTTGAGTAACCGTCTCCAATATCATTCACCTGCCAAAGCAGTTTGGGTCCCTCTTTCGGCCACTGTTTGAGTAGACCGCTCTCCTTCGATAGCCCAGCACGATCCGGACCTCGCCACTGCGGCCAATCGGAGGATCTCACAACCGATACGGCTAAGAAGCTCAAAGAAAGGGTGGCAAGGGAAAGTATCAAGCGTGATTTCACTGGGAAACTCCTAACGTAATTGCTTTGAGATTTTGCGGCCCATCGCTCATACGATTGGCTAGCTGAAATGTTCCCGGTGGTAAACCTTTGAGTAGATGAAAAGGGTGGCTGAGGGTGTGGGTGGGCACAATAAGTTCTTTGCCCAAACGAGCCAAGTGAAGGCGCGAGGCCCGAAGGGCCGAGATTCAATAGCCACGCCCGTGAGGGCGTGGAAAACCGATGGACGCGAGCGCGAGCGCCGAAGGTGCCCTTACGGGCGTGGCTATTTACTCTCAGCCCTTCCGGCCTTTAATGCGAGTATTAACCCCGGTCAAGAGCGACCAAACTACCAACGTTCCTTTACCTCAGTGCGGCCCAGCATTCGATTTCTACGCGGGCTCCAAGTGCGAGGCCGTTCACGCCGAGCGCGCTGCGCGCCGGGAGTCGATCCTTAGCAAAGTAGGTAACATAGACTTCGTTCATAGTGGCCCACTCACTCATGTCGGCCAGCATTACGGTGCATTTGACCACCTGGTCGAACGAGGCTCCGTTGCGCTCGAGTATGCGGCGGATGTTGTCCATTGTCTGTTTCGTTTCCGCTTTTATTCCGCCGGTCACAAGCGCAAATTTGCTGTCCGTTCCGATCTGGCCCGAGAGGTAAAGCATGTGACCAACGCGCACGGCGTCGGAGAAAGGCAAAGGCCTGGACCTCTCAGCGGAAAGATACTCGACTCGGGGAGTGTCTTCAGTTCGTGCCGGCTCTTTTGGCTTACCTTTCTGTTGGGCTTCAACGCCAACGTGGGTGAGCAAAACAAAGCAGAGCACTGTGATTAATCGGAAGGCTGATTGCATACGGTTCTTCTCCTGCGAATATCTGGCGCTACCTTCATCAAACAAGATGATCCCGGCCCCGGCATTTCAGGGCCGGGGCAAAACACCGTGCTGGCTGACTTAGGTTCTCCAAATACCAAGTGCTTTAAATGTGGCGGCGCGACGATCTGCCAAAGCGACCTTCGCCGGCCCATTGACCTTGGCAGTCACGCCTTCGACATCACCGTTGTCCGCCAGAGGTGAACAGTTTCGCGCATCCCAGAAAGCAAATGCGATCTTCGCCGCTTCCGTAGGGTCACGAGCGAGTTCGGGATCGCTTTCTATATCCACGCCCACAATATTTCCCATCTCGCGATAATTTGATCGTCCGGTGAGTTGCTTATAACCCGAGCCACGGTAGCGCCACCCGTCACCGCTGGCCTCGTTGCCGTTTCCAAGCCGGTTGGCGTAGACGCGGTTGGCAATTGCTTCCTGGCCACGCTGAATCAGGGCACGCGCATCCGCGATCCCGCGGACGGCAGAGAAAAGCGCGTCGAGGCGTTTTGGATCGCGATAGTTCATGTTTTCAACCATGCTGGCAAAGCCGCCCGTTTCCACGAAGATTTGGCCCATGAAATGACAGAGCCGCCGCGCTGTGGTCACTGAGCTGTTTTGCCGTGCAGTCTCTAATGCGGTTGCGTGAATCTCCGGGTTCTTGATCCGCGGAGCAAATCTACGAAGCGTTTCTGGGGTGATCATTGGTTTCCTCCGTCACGGTGTGTGAGTCTAACGAAGAGTGCTTTAGCTGAAAGCCCTGACGCTTATGACCTTCTCTTGAGAGGCGCTATTAATTCCTGCCGCTTGCTGAGTAATGGGCAAGCCGCGCCCCAGGGGTGTGCAAACTGGAACATTAGCGACGGGATGCTAACACTGACAGGGAGGTTGTGAAAACAAATAGTGAGCGCAACGCCCGGAGGTGTAAGTCTACCGTGGCACTAAACAACAGGTGTCTTGGCAAGTCGGCAGAGCCGACGGATGAGAGTAGCCCAGCACTTTAGTGCGGGGAAGCTGCCGAGCGACAAGTTGTCAGTCCGCGTCAGCGGACAACTGAAATCGTGGGAATCTAACATTCTTCAGTCGTCCGGTTCGCGGACTAGGTTCTTGGCTATCCCCGGATCCAGCACTGAAGTGCTGGGCTATTTCCGGATCGCCCGCTACGCGGACGGAAGAGAGGATCTTTTTGTGTAGTCGAGGACAAGGACTCTTGTTCAAGGCAAGTCTGCACTTAACCGCGTGGCAGGCGTGTAGTAAACACTGCGCCGCCACCCGGGTTGTTGGCCGCAGTCAACGTCCCGCCGTGTTGTGTGATCACGCGATGTGCGAGTGCGAGCCCAACGCCGTGGCCGGTGGCCTTGGTAGTGAAGAAGGGAATGAATATGCGTTGCAAATCGGAATCTGGTATGCCGTCCCCGCTGTCTTTAATTTCTATGGTAGCCCATTGCTTGCCGGCTTTGTCTGTGGCGGAGGCAGTTAACACTTCAACACGGCGATCGGATTTGCCGTCAGAAATAGCTTCAGCCGCGTTGCGAATCAGGTTGAGCAGTGCCTGGCGCAGCATGCGCTCGTCAGCACGAATGATTGTTGGCTGCTTAGATGAGCCCACCCCCGCGGGTTCCACCGTCAGTTTTACATTACGTGTTTCGAAAACCGGCGCTAGCTCGCTGGCACAGTCGGCAACCAGATCCGAAAGAGATACTTCATCGAGTTGTAATGGTTGTGGTCTGGCAAAGTTTAGAAACGAAGTGACCATGTCTGAAAGATTGCGCACTTCTTTCAGTAACGAGGAGGCTGTGCCTTTTGCCTTCTCGTCCAACTCCAGGTTTTGTAGCAGTTGCACATAACCCTGCAGCGTAGCGATTGCGTTTTTGAATTCATGCGCGAGGCCGGCAGACATTTCACCGAGGCTTTCGAGGTTGTTCTTCAGAGCGACTTGCTCCCGAAGTTGGGTCACTTCAGTGATGTCGGTAAGGAGGCAGAGCGCCCCACGTTCGGAGCCCGCGGCCGCTTGGCCCGTCGCCAGGTCAATCGGCGCCACGGTCGCGCCAATCCGCCTGGGTAAGTTATCAGAACCCACTGTCTCCAATTCTTCGCGGCGATAAAGCTGACCGCTCTTAAGACAACGATCTACCATCTGCGCTAGCTGAGGTATGCGTTTCAGAATTGCAGATACCGGTTGGCCCAGCGGCTCACCATCAATTTCCAGCAACACACGGCCCGGGGCGTTGATCACAATCGAGCGGCCATGACCGTCAAACGCAACCAAGCCAGAGGGTACGCTGGCCACAATGCGTTCACTAAATCTCTCAGCCGAATCCGCTCGCTGGCTTGCCTGCAGGCTCAGTTGTTCGAGTTCCTTGCGTTGCTCCTGAAGTTGCGCGACGACTGACTGAAAAGTCTCGAGGACAAACTCTCCTTCATCTTTTGACCTCTGTAGCGGATACCTCGTCGAAGCCTTTTCTGCCTCACCTACAAGTTGTCTGTAGGGACGAAAAATCCAGCGAAGAAAAAATAAGATACCGACAAGGCTGCCGAGCAGGATGGCCACGAGAGCGGCCAGTAGAAGCGGCCCACGCGTTGCCGGAGTTGCTGGTGTGAGGGCGTAAAGCAGAACCGCGAAAAGCGTAGCGAAGAGGAAGAACCCTGTCAGCAGTGTTAATCCGAATTGATAACGGTTTCGGGTCATCGGGGCAAGTCCAAAGTCCAATGTCCAAAGTCCAATGTCAAAACAAGAACGGCGAGAAGCAGGCTTGGAAGCACTCCAAGGAATTGAGTGGTTGTTCTAAGAACGAAGCGCCAAGAACAAAGCACCCAGAACAAAGCACTGTCTTTACCGAAACTGTCCCACATACCATTCCACGATGTGCGAACCGATCAGGAGCGCGGCGATAGCGCCGATGCCAAGAAAAACGCCGAACGGCAGAAGCATCTGCAGGTTTTTCTTACCTTGCTTTGCCATCAGAACGATGCCGATCAAAGAACCTGACAGGACGCCAATAAAGATGTTTAGTATCGTCAGCCGCCAGCCGAGGTACGCGCCCACCATAAACATCATCTTTACGTCGCCCAATCCCATTGCCTCAACGCCGCGAAGCTTTTCCCAGAGCCAGCCCATTAACCACAGAGAGCCGCCGCCAACCAAGGCGCCCAGCAAAGCGCCGAAGAGCGATGCGGCCCAAAGCGGCATGCCGGCCAATGGGCCGTCAAGAAGCATCGACAGATCGTCAAAGTGTGGCGCGGCAATCAAGTAAGGCAGAACCACGCGCGCAACCAAAGCGAAGGCGATACCTGGGTAGGTGATCGCGTTCGGGAGAATCATGTGCTCGGCATCGATGAAGATTAAAGCTGTAATCGCGGTTACAAACACAAGGTCAAACGGCAGCGCCCAGCTAAGGCCATCGCGCCAGAGGACGGCGAGCCAAAGCGCCGCGGTTAAGGCTTCGACGGCCGGGTAACGTATCGAAATGTGAGTTTTACACGAGCGGCATCGGCCACGTAGCGCAAGATAACTCAACACAGGGATGTTGTCGTAAACGGCGAGCGCGTTACCGCAGGACGGACAACGGGAGCCTGGAAGCACTATCGACTCCTCGAGTGGCAGGCGGTGAATTACAACATTCAAAAAGCTGCCGATGATCGCACCGCAGACGCCTATGGCGACGTAAATGAATGGAAGAGGAATAAGGTTAAAGTCGGGTTGAGCGGCTAACGAGGAGAGATGCATGCGATAGGCATTGTAGCATCGCAGAGGATTAGGGTGTTGAAGATAGGGTGTGGGGTGTTGGGTGTAGGGTTAAGGTTTAGGGTTGCGTCTTCTCGCTACCGCCACTGTTTCCGCTGCCTTTTGTAACGCAATCTGGTAGATTGCGTGCGACCACCACGATGAAGATCTCCGCCACCATCATCACCTTCAACGAAGAGGAAAACATCGGTGCAGCTTGTAAGTCTGTCGCCTGGGCTGATGAGATTGTTGTAGTAGATTCCAACTCCAGCGACGCAACGCGTGAGATTGCAGCGTCCTTAGGCGCTCGCGTGTTGGTTAATGACTGGCCCGGGTTCGCTGCGCAGAAGCAGTTTGCGGTTGAGAATGCGAGCCACGATTGGATTTTCAGCCTCGACGCCGATGAGCGGTTGTCGGATGAGTTAAAAAAGTCGATTGAACAGTTGTGCCAAGTGGCGGAGGAGAAGCTTGCGGATGGCTATCGTGTAGCACGGCGCACCTTCTACCAGGGGCGTTGGATTAAGGGAGGGGGCTGGTATCCTGATTGGCAACTGCGACTGTTCCGGCGCAGCCGTGGCCGTTGGCAGCCGAGGCATATCCACGAATCAGTAAGCATGGAACGCGGGGCGCGGATCGAAACGCTCGTGGGCGATTTGCTCCACTACACTGTGGAGGATTCCGCTCAGCACCATCGCATGATTGGGGAACGCTATGCCCCACTTGCCGCACAGCAGATGTTTGAAGATGGCCGGCGAACGACGGCATTGAAGATCGCTGTGGCCGGGCCAGCGGCTTTCGTGCGTAGCTTTCTGCTTAAGGGTGGTTTTCGAGATGGGTTGGCTGGGCTAAGCATTGCAAATTTTGCCGCCCACCATGCGTTTCTGAAACACATTACGCTTTGGGAGAAGCAACGGAAGCAGTAGGCAGGAGCAGGAGGCAGGAGGCAGGAGGCAGGCGCCAGTGGGCAGGCTGCAGTAGACTGTGTTTAGTGGGCAATGGGCGCGTGCTTATCTGTCGACCCCCTGCCGCGTGCCAGCCTCGCCGTCTACCTCCTGCCTTCTGCCTCCTGCCTCCCGTTCCTACGGGGCCGGTGTTTCAACGACGATGTTATTCGCGCGGAGCGTAGTCGACGTGGCGCGCTGCAGATCGGCGAGCGCCTTGTTGTAGTCAGTCTCTGCTCGCAACTCCGCGTTACGTGCATTGGTCAAAGCGTTTTCACGCTGGAACAAAATGAACGTAGTTGAACGGCCCACCTGATAAAGCCGTTGCTCGCCTTCAAGCTGCAATTCGGCGTTGGCGCGCGCCTCACGCGCGGCCAGCACGCGCAGGCGGGAAGTCTCAACAGACTGGGCAGCATTGCGAACGTCGACTTCGATTACTTGATCCTGCGAACGCATTGATGCTTCGAGCTGCTCGCGCTGAATCCGTGCTCCAGCCAGATTGGCTTCCGCGGTCTTATTCTTAAACGGTAACTGGATCGCGATACCTACCGTAATGTTACGCGTCCTGAAACTGAAAAGATTGCTCAGGTCCTTGCCGTAACCGCCAATCAAATCCGAAGGCGGCCCACCGAGGGAAGGAATTTGCGGCACCGCATTAATCGGAGCGCCTGCGGCGATCTGTGCCGCACGGATCTCCTGCAGCAGGAAAGCATTGGCATTAACGTTAGGGTCGCCGGAGATCAGAGGAAACAGAGTTCCTGCCGGCGCAGCACCTGAAACATCCTTCCCCGCCAATCCCGTGGTAGCGAGCGTGGAAACGAGATCGACCTGCGGCCGCGTCTGATTTTTGAAGTATTGGATGTCAATCTGGTTGATGTCGTTTTGCAAACGCAGACGACGAAGCTCCGGCCGATTATCGCGCGCTTCCTTGAGCGCCGCAGTTAGGTTTACCGGAGTAGAGTCAAACTTTGGCGTGTCAGTCGGTGTAATCTGCGCAGTCCATTCCGGCGCGTACGGGTCCTTCACGATCAACTGCTTTAGATTGTTTTCCGCTATCGAAACGTTTTGCACTGAAACCAGCAACGCCGATTCTCGGTTTGCGAGTTCAGTCTGAACTTCGGCGCGTTCAAGCGGCGCCTTTGTTCCCACCGCGATCTGCGCTTCTACGCGGCGCAGGTTTTCGCGCGACAGACTCAGATTTGCGAGCTGGTTCTGCTGATCCCTCAGCGCAAAGACGAGTTCCCAATATGCTTGTTGCACCCGCGAGATTACATCGATCGTACGCAGGCGAAAGTCTGCATCAGACTGTTCGAGCCTTTTCTTCTGAATCCGAATCTGCCGGCGGTTGTTGTCGATCGAACGATTACGCCAAAGAGGCTGCGTAAAACTCAGCGAAAGGTTCGAAGAGTAAAACGGATTGATAAAGCTGAAGGTTGAGCTCGTGTTCGTGTGGGAGTTGGCGAAACTAAGCGTGTAGTTTCCACCACCCTTGCCGAACTGCTTGTTTACTGACGGGCTCAGCGTGTAAGTGGTGCTGGTTGTGGTTCCCGAACGGTCAGATCCTCCGAGCGTGCTTTGCTGTGGAGTAATACGCTTGTCAATCTGAGGTGTAACGCTAAAGATGGGATCGAATATTCCTTCAAGCGCCCGCAACTGAGTCTCCGCGAAGCGCACGTCGTCACGGGCAATCTCGATGTCGGCGTTGTTTTCGAGCGCACGTTTGACGGCTTCATTAAGCGAGAGTGTCAAAGTGTTTGCGCCCGTCACTCCAAGCCGGGTCATATTAGGCAGAGGCGGAAGTCGTTTCGGTTCGATAGTCGGAAACACCGGATCGCGCGGCTCCTGAACCACCGGATCGGTTTCCGTAGTAGTCGCCGGGGGTGGCGTGGTCGCAGGCGTTTGGGGCGCGGCGTTGGGAGCTCCTGGCGGCGCCTGTGGCGCTGGTTGCTGAATTGCCGGCGGCGCAGTTGAAGGAGCGGTTTGAGTGCCCGGTGCGGCAGTCGGGTTTTGTGTCTCCTGTCCAGGCGGCCTGCTGGCATCAGGCGTGGGTGTCGGCCTCGGCGTTTGCGCAAACGCGGTGAGGCTTCCTACGGTAAGGACCGCGGACAAAAGTATTGTATTAAACAGTGCACGAGGCAGACGAATAAACATAACCTCCAAAACTCCTTCAGTTTTCCTATTCAATTCTCCGAAAAAACTACTACCTGTTAACAGACAAGTCTCACTCGATCAAGTCTTTACTACGCTATTTGCTCAAAAGCAGTTTCAAAAAGATGGCTCAACCAGCGGGCGTAAACAAACGAGTTCACGCATCCCCTCTGCGCTACGCGACTGCCAGTCTTTCGCGGCTCGTGAACCGGCCTGGAAAGGCAGGGCAAAATCCGGAGCTATGCGGCGGACGCGACTTTTTGATGGAAAGCCACTCGTCAAAATCGTGTAGAGTACCGGCTTGACACTCAAAGCTACGCCGCATAATCTTGCTTTTCTTTATTTCCCAGCAAGTTTCAATACTGTTTTAGTTGATTGCGGAGCAACGTGTGCCCCGCGTCAACTTACCTAAACAGGCTCGTTTCAATAAAAAGGCAGGAGGCATCTCGCAATGGCGGTGAAGGTTGGCATCAACGGCTTTGGTCGCATCGGCAGGAACATCTATCGCACCTCGATTGGCGATCCGGACATTGATTTCGTTGGGGTAAATGATCTCACGGACACCAAGACGCTCGCGCACCTGCTGAAGTACGATTCGGTGCTGGGCAATCTCGACCACGAGATCAGTTCCACCGAAAACGGTATCAAAGTCGAAGATGACGAGTTTCGCGTTTTTTCCCAACGCGATCCGGCCGCAATCGACTGGGAATCTGTCGGCGCGGAAATCGTGGTTGAATCAACGGGTATATTTACCAAAGCTGAAGATGCGAAGAAACACCTGCGCGGCAGCGTGAAGAAAGTCATCATTTCCGCGCCCGCGAAAAACGAGGACATCACCATTGTTCTTGGGGTGAATGAAGAGCAATATGACCCGGCGTCCCATCACGTCATCTCGAACGCCTCGTGCACCACAAACTGTCTGGCGCCGGTAGCGAAGGTAATACACGAAAAGTTTGGTATTCGTTCGGCCCAAATGACCACTATCCACTCGTATACCAACGACCAGCAACTGCTCGATTTGCCCCACAAAGACTTGCGGCGCGCACGCGCCGCCGCGCTTTCAATGATTCCCACGTCGACCGGCGCGGCGAAGGCGGTGGCCCTCGTGATGCCGGAGCTTAAAGGAAAGTTTGACGGTATCTCCGTCCGTGTCCCGACGCCCAATGTTTCGCTGGTTGATGTGGTGATGGACGTCGAGAAGGAGACGAACACGGAAGAAGTGAATCGGGCGCTGAAAGATGCGGCGAATGAAGAGCTGAGAGGCATTCTCGCGTTTTCGGAAGAACCACTCGTATCGGCGGACTTCAGGCGCAACTCGAATTCCTCTATTGTCGATGCGGAGTACACCAAGGTGATCGGGGGAAGCATGGTGAAGGTGCTTTCCTGGTACGACAACGAGTGGGGCTACTCCTGCCGCGTGCGCGATTTAATCAAGTTCATCGCAGGTAAGGGACTCTAAGCCAGGTGATGAGTGATGAGTTATGAGTGATGAGTAATGAGTGATGAGTAATGAGTAAGAAGCCTTGACTCATAACTCATAACTCATCACTCATGACTCATAACTCATCACTCATAACCGATAACATGCCGAAACTCTCCATCAAAGACCTTGACCTCAAAGGCAAACGTGTCTTGATACGCGTTGACTTCAACGTCCCCATCAAGGAAGGCAAAGTTGAGGACGACACACGTATACGTGCCGCAGTGCCGACGATCAATTACGCACTCGAGGCAGGCGCGCGGGTGATACTAGCATCGCACCTGGGGCGGCCTAAAGGCGAACGAGTTGATAAGTACAGCCTCGAACCCGTGGCCCAACATCTTGCCAGTGTCTTGGGAAAACCTGTTGCGTTTGCTAACGATTGCGTAGGAGAGGTTGCGGAATCAAGAGCGAGCGCGTTGAAGGATGGCGAGGTGCTGTTGCTGGAGAATTTGCGCTTTCACAAGGAAGAGGAGAAAAACGACGACGGCTTTTCAGAACAACTCGCTCGCCTCTGTGACCGGCTTTATGTGAATGACGCTTTTGGCGCCGCCCACCGCGCACACGCTTCGACCGCAGGTATCACGAAACACGTCGACAAAGCTGCTGCGGGATTGTTGATGCAGCGCGAATTGGAGTATCTCGGACGCGTCATCAGTGATCCCGAACATCCGTTTGTAGCAGTACTCGGTGGCGCGAAGGTCTCGGATAAGATTCCGGTGATCAACGCGCTGATAGACCGTAAGGTCGACAAAATTGTGATTGGCGGCGCCATGGCCTACACGTTTTTCAAAGCGGAGGGTTTTACCGTCGGCAAGTCGCTGGTTGAAAACGACATGCAGGACACTGCACGCCAAATCAGAGAGCGTGCAGCGGCGGCAGGAGTTGAGATTTTGCTGCCGACCGACCATCAGGTAGTGGATAGTTATGAGCCCGTTAAAGGGGACAAGATAATTGCTAAGACCATTCCGATCGAGTTTACTAATGCCGGACATGCGGGCATGGACATCGGCGCGGAGTCAGTCTCCCATTTCAGCCGGGCGCTGAGCGATGCGAAGACGATCATTTGGAATGGCCCGATGGGTGTGTTCGAAGAACCTCCTTTTAATGAGGGTACGATTGGCGTGGCGCGAGCAGTTGCTGAAGCGGCGGACCGTGGCGCTACCGTGATTGTTGGTGGCGGCGACTCGGTTGCGGCAATTACTCAGGCGGGTGTCGCCGATCGCATAACCCACATCTCAACCGGGGGCGGCGCTACCCTGGAGTTTCTTTCGGGCGAGGAGTTGCCCGGTGTCACGGCATTGAGCAACAAAGAAGAGAGCCGGGCAGTTTAGAGTACAAGCTTTAGCTTGTTGAGTTTCGCAACAGTTCAGCCTGAAGGCTGTACTCCGAACTACTAATTCGATCATGAGAAAACCTGTAATTGCTGGAAATTGGAAGATGTACAAGACGCTTGGCGAAGCGGTGGACACAGCGCTCGCGCTGAAGCCGCTTGTCGCCAACGCTAATCATTGCGAAGTAGTCATCGCTCCAGTCTTCACAGCGCTCAAGGTCGTTGCTGATCGGCTCGAGGGCTCCAACATCGGAGTGGCGGCGCAGAATTGTTCGACCGAAGTTGAAGAAGGTGCGCATACCGGCGAGGTGACCGCCGCAATGCTTCAGGATGTCGGATGCAAATACGTTATCGTCGGTCATTCCGAGCGGCGTCAGCTTTATTTCGAGTCTGACACGATGGTTAACAAGAAGGCCGTGGCGTGTTTAGCCACCGGTCTAACTGCAATCCTTTGCGTCGGCGAGAGTCTGGAGCAGAGAGAACAGGGAATCGCCGAACGCGTTGTCAGCGGGCAACTTAACGGCGGACTCAGCGGGTTGACAGCCGCGGATCTCGACCGTATCATCGTCGCCTACGAGCCTGTTTGGGCCATCGGTACGGGACGTACAGCGACGCCGGAGCAAGCGCAGGAAATGCACGCGTTTATCCGGCGCGTTTTCGCGGATAGGTACTCTACTTCGGTGGCCGATGCGATGCGCATCCTGTACGGCGGCTCGGTCAAGCCGGAGAATATTGCTGGCCTGATGTCGCAGGATGATATCGACGGCGCGTTAGTTGGCGGCGCAAGTCTTAAAGCTGACAGCTTTGCGCAGATTGTTAATTACAAGAGCGGGAAATAGTGAATGGTAAATGGTAAATCGTGAATTCTGTCTGACTAACGTGTGCTAGGACCACTCGTCAGCGCAACTCGCCCCTTCCATTTACGATTCACCATTTACGATTCACGATTTATGAGGTCTTAATTTGCTAAGCTACATTCTATACTCATTATTTATTCTTGCTTGTGTTGTGCTGGTCGTGACGATTCTATTGCAGCCGGGCAAGTCGAGCGCCGGGGATCTTTTTTCAAGTAGCGTCTCGAGCACTGCGTTTGGACCGCGTGGGACCGCGAGTGTGCTGGCGAAGATCACGATCGGCGCAGCTTCGGCCTTCATGCTGATCGCGCTGATGCTTTCGTTGCCGGGAGTGACCGGATCACGATCTGTTTTGCAGTCAACTGAAGCTGAAGCAACGCCGACCCCGGCTGCGTCGCCGAGTGCAGCACCGGTGGCTTCGCCTGCCGCCTCAGTCGCTCCATCTGTGACGATCACGGCTTCACCTGCGCCGCAGAAGTAGTTGATAAGTTCAGAGTCCAACCTTTAGGTTGTTAAGGTTAAAGAGAGCAAGCTAAAGCTTGTACTCTGAACTCATAAACGCAAACGGAACAGTTTGCGCTACAATTTGTTTGACACTCGAGCCGAAGTGGCGGAACTGGCAGACGCGCACGTTTGAGGGGCGTGTGAGGTAACTCGTGGGGGTTCGAGTCCCCCCTTCGGCACCAATACCTTCCTTAAGTTTTGTTTGCAACTACTTAGCTTTTGTTATATCCTCGTGGTGTCTATAAAAACCACAAAATAGACACCAAGGAGGTTCCCGTGCATCACGCGTTTTTCGAGCCAGCCAGAAACCTCTCCCGCATCTCAGCATCCACTTCGCGATCCCCAAGAAAGCAAGTTCGCATCACCAAGAAAATTCGCATAGCGCAGGGCGTGTGGAAGTTTATTTCCATGGAACGGGTTAATAACCGCTACCTGTGGGACAAACGAGAGGGCTACTACTTCATCGAATGGTGGGAAGGTAAACGGCGTTGCCGTCAACTAGCGGGACAAACACCTAGTCAAGCAACCGAAGCTCAACGAAGAAAGCGAAACGAACTCATCGGTGAAATGGCTACTGGCGGGAGGCAACGGCTCAGTCCGACGCTCAAGAAGAGGAAGCGCTTACTCGTATTCCCGATGCCATAGAGTTCTTTACCACGCACATACAACGCATTCCCCTGCCAAGCCCCGAACTCTCGAACGCTATAAAGAAGTGCTTGGGCACTTTGAACGTCTCGTTGGCAAGAAAAAGTATGTCGAGGCGATCAGCCGGTTGGACATTGACGACTATAAGATCGCGCGGAGTAAAGAAAACGCAGGTAAGGTGAGGATCACTCGCTGTGTCGCGGCTAGTACGATTAACTTTGAGGTAACAGTCTTACGCTCTTTCTTCTATTATCTGATCCGCGAGCGGGGTATCAAAGCGGAGAATCCTTGCGCCCATTTTAAGATGCTGCGGTCTGCAAAAGAGCGTCTCAAGAGTAAACCGCAAACATATACTCAGGATGAGATCAATCGTCTATTGGCCGCCTGTAACCCGGCAAGCCACGCGATGTATGCCACGCTACTATTGACCGGCCTTCGGAAAGAAGAGCTGGCCCACTTGTCGTGGGACGACATTGATTTTCACCTTGGTTAATCCGCGTCCGGGCCAAAGCGGACTTCGTACCTAAAGACTATGAAGAGCGGGATATTCCAATGCCGCCGGATCTGATACCGCTTCTTAAGAATTTGCCGAGATCGGCAGAATGGGTGTTTCCAGTTCTAAATGGAAATCGCTTGGGCGCAATGAAATGCTCCGGCGATTGAAGCGGATAGCAATACACGCCAAGGTGAACAACGCGACCTTGCACAAGTTTCGGCACACTTACGCGACGCTACTTCTTGAGCAAGGCGCTGATATTGTCACTGTCCAACACCTTCTTGGTCACTCCGATATAGACACGACCCGGAGGTATCTGAATCCGATAACGACCTCAGCGCAAGCTGCGAGCCGCATCTCCCTTAAGGGTTAGTGTTTGCTTTGGTTGTAAAGATTTGGGGTTTGGGCTTGTAGTTCTGCTCTTCAATCCAGCCGACGATTTGGTGCTTCACGAAGCGTATGTTTGACTGAATGCGAACATAGGGAATCAGCACCGAGGGAAACGTATCGGTAAATCGTTTTCTGGTCAATCTTTAGAAACGCTTCCAGTTCCTTTACGTTCAGCATTGCAAAGTCCGGCGCTCCGGCTTCAACGGATTCCTTCTTAGCTTTACGTCTCATATTAAGCCTCGTATCAAACGCCTTCCGTACGAACTACGCCTACACGAGATCATGGTAATGGACTGCTATCGCAATCTCACGACCTCGCTTTCACCACGTTCTCGATGCTTAGCAATCAGTGCAAGCCAAGTGCCGCTCAGCTCCGAGCTCATGGCGGCAGAAGCCGAGAACGGCATCAGCTTTGCAGTCACGCAACAGTTAGAATCCGGCTGTTAGCGACGATCAAGATGTAAAACAACCAAATGGCAGTCAGTAATGAGGCTGATTTTTACTGAGTGCCTGTTGCCTCTAACACCAGAGCCGACGATTCCGGTCGCCCCAATGGGCCGCGCACATGATGCTTGGCTGGCTCACATCGGCAAGTGTTCAAATATGAACATTGGATTCAAATACGAACCACATGGTTCAAATACGAACCATCGGACGAATAATCTAAACCTTGATTCGGACAACTCTAGATCCGTGACTAAGCCAGCAAGAACCAAAAGTTAGACTTAACATCACTTCGAGGGCTAAGAAATGGCATCCACTGAAGAGAGTTCGGTTGACTCTGACCGGATGCCACTATCGCGTATTGTCGCGGTGAGGGCATTGCACGCTCCGAGGAAAACTGAAAACACCGACCATCGACTTGTTGAGCTGGACGCAAAGATAGTTGGCAAATCGGCAGTGATGCTTGCTCTCAAGAAATCTATTCTTACCGCAGCGAGCTGTAGCGCTACCGTATTAATTACTGGGGAATCCGGCACAGGCAAAGAGTTGATCGCGCGCTCGATCCATGACCTTAGCAGGCGTCGAGGTCAACCGTTCCTCGCGATCAATTGCGGCGCCTTAACGGAATCCCTCCTAGAGTCTGAATTGTTTGGCCATGTCAAAGGAGCGTTCACGGGCGCGACTGCTTACAAGAAAGGAATGTTTGAATCAGCGTGTAGCGGAACGATCTTTTTGGATGAATTCGCAGAAATGTCATCAGCCATGCAAGTGAGACTATTGCGGGTTCTCCAGGAACGCAGAGTTCGCCCCGTAGGCTTGGCAGACTCGAAAGAAATCGAATTAGACGCGCGAGTGGTAGTGGCCACAAATCGTGACTTAAGGCGGGACGTTTCTGAGGGGAAGTTCCGTCAGGATCTATATTACAGAGTTAATGTGTTTCCAATACGCTCACCAGCGTTGCGTGATCGGATAGAGGACCTACCGCTTCTCATCACTATCCTACTCAAGAGACTGACTGATGAATCGAAGCTCAAAAGCCCACTCCGGTTTGATTCAGACGCGCTGAAAATATTGCGCAATCACGCATGGCCTGGGAACGTACGAGAACTTGAAAACATTATCGAGAGGTTGGCACTCACGGTTGGAGGGAAGGGAATCATCTCCGGTTCAGACGTACGCTCTGACCTTGAATTCAACGGACTTGCTGACGCCACACGTTGTCAAGAAGTAGGACCACCAGTGCCGGACGAGCTTAATGAGGTCATCATTTCCAGACGGCTTAAATGTCTCAATGGAACCATCGCATCTGAGGACCAATCTGAACGTCAAGAGCTTGAACTATACCTTCGGCAACTTGCAGAAGTCGGCGGCAATCTCGCTGAGGCCGCTCGACAATTAAAGATCAAGCGAACGACTCTCCACATGCGAATCAAAAGACTGCAAAGAAGAGATGGTTACTAGTAACCCACAAACATCAGACGTCATTCAACATTGCCTGGCTCATCTGCGAAAGGAATCATCACTTCGGAAGTCGCTAATTTTTATTCTGCTCCCACTGAAATGGGGCCACTAGGTTTCAGAACAAAGAGAAAGTGGTGTTCGGGTACAATTGCCTGATCTACACCGAGATCGATTGCCTGTTCGACTTCCCATCCCGTATCCCTGAATACTTGTAGCCAGGCCGCGGGTGTGTTGAAGTTGAACGGCACTGGTACGCCATCGTGAAACACGCGATTGTAAAGCCAGTCAAGGAACGTCTGGTATTTTAGCTGCCTTTCAAGGTCGAGGGTGCGCAAAACAGATTTTGGAGTAGCGGTATCATTGGCAACGCCAAATACGGACTCAATCACAATTGCGCGATGTCGCGTTATGCCTTTCGTTTCCTTCAAAAGCTTTATCGGATCCTCCGAGTGATGTAAGACGGTCAGCAGTAAACTCGTATCTACCCGTTCGGTCAGAGGTAAAGGTAGCCCCTCCGAATAGCCATAGAATGGAAATTGGATTCTTTCATCTAGGTAGGAATGAACGTCAGTGAGCACGATACTCTCTACATTCGCTTTGAGGCACCATGCTACTAAACCATCGCCGCAACCGATGTCAGCCAAACTACTTCCAACAACGAACGGTCGAACTTGTTCCGCAATAATCTGCGATCGCCGCCATAAGGCAGATTGAAGGCGTGCTGGAGGTACGATTGAGTTGACACATTGCTGCAGCTGTTCTTCAAACTGAAGCAGAGTGTTGTCACTCCGTTTCCATAATTCGGACGTGAGCCGCATGGCATCGCTTTTAGCAATGTCTATTTCCCGACAAATATCAAGGAACGTCGTTTTAAGGACATTGGTCAGCGCGCTGTCATGCAATACCTCGGTGGGTGAATAAACCCGGTGCCCAAACACCGAGTAGCGATCGGTTCTGTTATGGCTTCCAAACACGCGCGAGTACCTTTCACGATGACTTGGGTACAAATCCGAAGTATTAGTAAGGAAGGACTCGAATTCGGTCCACGCGTTTCCTCCCTGCTTGGAAACTCCATTATCTCGTTTGCGAGTCATTATCGTCTCTTTTCATGTAGAGAATCTTATTTGCCTCAACAGCATCAAGAAGATTGTGCGAAACAAAAACGACTCCATTCTCTCGATTGGCCACGAACTGCTTTACAACATTGCTGTACAAAAAAATCTCTAAGTTCCCAATTTAAGTTCGAGAAGGCTTCATCAAACAACGCAATGCGAGGTTCGCATAGCAACATTTTTGCAATCGCGACACGCTGTTGCTCTCCCACTGAGAGTTCATTCGGGGAATTCTTTAGATGTTCAGTGATACTAAGTAAGGATGCCTTTTCTTCCGCCAATTGCTTTCTGACGTCTTTTCTTACACCTTTCATCCTCAGTGGAAACTCAAGGTTTTTTCGAACGTTCATATGAGGATATAGATTGAATCTTTGCATTACTAGCCCGACTTATAGGTAGGCGAGGCTGTAAAAAAGTCACATTTTTGACCATCCATAAACACCGTCCCGTCCATACTGAACGCCAAGACTTGTTGGGGCTAACCATGCTCCCGCCCGAGAGGCGACGCCTCCGCCGATCATGGATGGCCTGATGAATCCTGCAATGACATCCAGCAGAGTCGATTTGCCTGTACCAGAGTTACCCATGACGACAACCAAATCGCCGGGGTGCATTTTGAAGGAGAATCCGTTCAAAGGTTTCCGTCGCGCGTCTCTCCCGCCGGGAGCATAACCGAGACCTCGTTAAGTTCCAACAACGGATTCGATTTCACTGCCATGTCATTGTTCCGCTTCGGTGCGTCTCACGACGATCAACCCGATTTTGGATGAGACCGAAAATCAAGGTTGAAAATGCTGCTACCGCCAAACTAGCGGCGGCAAACGTGCCATAGTTTGTCTGCTGTTGCGTTTGAAGAACACTTTCTTGGACGCCAGGCCGCATTGTTAGGCGCTCTACTGTCTTGAACTAGAACCAACGACAGTGCAACGTCGTTCCAAGACAGAATGACAGAGAAGGCAAACACAGCAGCGATGCCAGGCAGTGCGCGAGGTATCATTACATGCCAGAGCGTGCGTAGCCATGTTGCGCCATCTGCGGCAGCAGCCTTGTCAACGTCTCGCGGAATCGCATGAAAGTACTGAACCATTAGCCATAGAGCAAATGGAAAGCAAAATGCGATATTGGCGAGAACAAGTCCTGTCTTCGTATCGTTCAAGCCGACCAAGTACAGCAAGCGCGAATAGGGAAAGACCAGTATCATGGGAGGAAACAGATAGCCCCAAATGGCTGATTGCCTAATCAGCTCCCGCGCGCGAAATCGGTAGCGAGTAAGGACGTAGCTTCCTGGAGTTACCGACCAACAACGATTACCGCTGCCAAAAAGCTAACAATTATTGTGTTCTGGATTTGTTGCCGAAAGACTTCGTAACTGGGGTCATTTAATTCGTGGTAGTTTTCCAGTGACAATTCATAGGATGTAATCGAATCAGCGGCGATGCCACGGTCAGTCACTGAGTTGGGTAAGAGAGAACCCACTATGAGAGCAGCAAAAGGCACGATGCTAAACAGAATCACAACTAAAATGAGAGTGCCGATTATTATTCGAAACGGCCAACGCGAGTTGCTCTTCGTCATAGGTCTTCAGCCTTTTTAAAAAGAGCAAAACGGCGGAAAAGCAAAAAGAAGGAAGTCCTCAAAAATAAAGAGTGATCCATAACAACCGCAGCCGAAATTCCTGTGTTGAGGTGAATATCCATTCCCATGTTCCGGTATACATAAATAGGCAGAGTTTCGACTGCATCATTCGCTGTACCCCCCACCAACAACCAAGGCGTATCGAACTTCGTAAACATAAATGCAAAGCGAAGAATAATTACTGTTATCAAAGTTCCTTTGATTGAAGGCAAAGTAACAAACGCAAACTGATGCAGTGGATGCGCGCCATCTAGCTCGGCATTGCGATACAGGGTTGGCGGTATTCTTCTCATGCCAGCTAAAAGCGACAAGAAGACGAACGGAAAAAACTGCCACACGCTCACTATTACGAGAGTCCAAAAAATCCAATCACCCATCCACACTTCCGAGGGAATTCCAAATAGTGGTTCCAAAATTTTGGAAAGACAGCTTGGTCCAATATAAGAAATTTCCACGCAACTACAGCAACAACTGAAGGAACCGCGTAGGGTATGAAAAGGAGCCATGCCATTGTCCCTGTCGCGAACCGACACCTATGAACGACTGCGGCGGCCAGCGTTCCTAGTGCCACCTGCAGCGTTACAGTCGCCAGGGAATATGAAAATGACATCTTCACGCTGCGTACGAACAACTTATCCACCCATAAAGTGTGAAAGCCTTTCAGGTTAGAGAGCCCTAACAAAAGCGCATCGGGAGCAGGAAGGAACAAAAGGATTGCAATGACAAAAAAGGGTCGGTGTGCATGCAAGCAAACCGCCCTTATATAAAACACGCACACAGTATTCTATCTCCCGTCAGGCCCCTCAAGTTCCCGGTGTGTGTGAGGCTTTCTTGAAGGCATGGCATAGTCACTCTGGTTGCGGCGGTCCTACCAGCGTCTGTAGCCCAGGCTCTCAACAAGTTGTTCAGCTCGCTCCTGCGCCGACTTTGCGGCCTGCACCGGAGGCGTTTGATTCTTCACGACATCGGATACTAACTCAGTAAGATCTTTCTTGACTGAAAATCAAGTAGAAATGGCAACATACGCCCCTGTTCCGAGACATCTGGCATAAGAATAGGGCGTAGTCGACTGGGATCACGCCGGAACGTATCTGTTTGATCAGCCCATGGTTTCCATCGGCCAATCAATGGTGTATTCAAATATTCAGGACTAACAGCCATTCTTTCGAAGATGGGTGTGAGGTGAATGGGCACATCTTGCACAAATTGTAGGTATCTATCCTTCCGATAGAATAAGACAGAGGGATCTCTTTGCCATCTCAGCATTATCCCCGGCCGAACCCTTTCTTTCTCGGGCGCTCTTAAAAATAACGTATGGCTCGCAATCAATCGTAGCGATCGACGGTCCTGAGAAAGAAGGGCCTATAGGTTGAGGCATGAGAGCAAAGTGATTCGGATCGGGTGTCAACCCTGAACCCGGATTCTTCAGCGCTGATTCAATTGCTTTTGATGCTCGCGCGTAGAGTGACCGGAACGTTTCCTGCCTCGCCTCTTGCGAATCGGTTGAATTGATCGAGATAAGGTTGTGTCTGCCAGGCCGGGTCGACATAAGGCGAGAGTTCTCGTAGAAACTCTAGTGTTTCGACTACGTGTTTGCTGGTGAGTTGGGGATGGTTTCTCCGCGCAGGATCAATGGCACCTTGACCGTTATTAGCCACAAGCTCAGCAAAGAGCTGGTCAACGAAAAACGGATCGCCGCCGCAGGAAGCCAACAATTTGAGTTTCCCGTCAGAAGCCGTGATCCTTTGGACGAAGATAAGCATCTTCGGGCCAACTTTTTGGGAACGGTTAAGCCAAGCTTGTCAGCGACATACCTTCGGTACGCAAACGCGGTGGTTCCAACAGCATACGCTATGCCATAGTGCGATCCTTTATAGTACTGAAGGTTCAGAACGCCCTCATAGATTGTATCATTCTGCTCCTTTTTTATTTGATCGATTACGTCGTCAATTGGCAGCAGTAAATCACGAGAGTAAAGTTGCGCCACCATGATCGCTCCGAGTGCGATTTATTGGGCTTAATTATGTCTTTGAAGAGCTACAGCTAACTTCGCTGATAGAGCACTCCATGCGACCAATTCAAGTCGCACCTTGACACAAGGATTTTGTTGCTCAAACAATGCAACCGTCTCGGCGAGATGTTGAGTTGCCACCTTATCCGTCTCGGTCTGCCAGATCGTGAGAATGACTGGACACGGTGACGGTTGAGGTGGCTCCACAACCCGCCGATAGATCAAAAACCCGGCCACGCCGATTACGATAACGGCGACACTAGCGATGGCAACTTTCACATTCCGCTGCATGGTTTCTCCTCAAGTTGTTAGGTGGTAGAGGCCGCTGGTTTCTTACGTTGACTATGAAGTAATGGAAGAAATCATGGCTGACTCTGCAACCATCAGCAATGTACTTACAATGAACATTATCCAAAGCACGGATGATGCTGCCATTGGAGATGGCCTCTGGGAGGACAATAGGTCGACCAAGAAGGTGACGACAAACAAAAGAGGAACGAGCACTGGCAACGCCTTTGCCAATAATAAGTCTACAAGGGTTCGTAAACGATAAGTAGCCCGGCTTAATGTCCAATGTAAGGGCTGAGTATAGTCTTCAGAAAACTGCGGGCGACGAGCGAACGTCATCAGATGATAGGGGGCTAACTCTGAATAATCTTTCCTAGCGACGCTGTTTGTTTCGTCTTCATCTAATGCTTTAGTCAGCCTAAGACTTCTTTCAACGTTTCCCGAAGCAGATGAAGGAGCAGAACAACAAAGAGAGGGGTAATGGCACCCGCAGAACCACATCGCGGTCAATGGATGCATTAATGAATGGTAGGCTCAACATCGGCGCTCTTTGCTCGGCGGCGATTCT
>CAVSKU010000001.1:0-426390 GCA_963728625.1 Pyrinomonadaceae bacterium | reverse complement strand
ATGAAGAAATTCGTGCTAGTTGTCGCCGGGTTGTCAATTGTGTTTGCCGTCTCAATGTTTCCGAGTTGGACAAGCGAGGCTTCAAAGCCGGAACCGGTTTCCGTTCAACGACCAGCCTCCGACCGAGGTTTTGAGCTCCAGGTGTTGGTAAATGGTTATCCACTGGAGGAATATCATGGTCGCGGCAAGACTTACGTTGAAGCTAGAGAAGGGGAGGAGTATGAGTTGAGGGTTCGAAACCCATCGCCGTACCGGGTCGCTGTAGCTTTGTCGGTAGATGGGCTCAATACGATTGATGCTCGGCGAAGTACAGCTTGGAACGCGAGTAAGTGGGTTATCGAACCCTACGGGGCAATTCACATTTCAGGCTGGCAAGTCAGTTCCGGCCGTGCTCGTCGGTTTTACTTCACATCTGAGCGAGACTCCTACGGTGCGCGGCTAGGACAAACTGCGAACCTTGGACTCATCACGGCAGTGTTTTTCCGCGAACGTCGGCCTGTTCAGATTCCCATCACGCCCCCACCTACTGCAAGACCTCGATATGACGAGAAAGGTCAACGCGAGAGCGGTTCAACAAGAGACTCGGCAGGCAGCACCGCAGGTGAGCCGATGTCAAAACAACGTCAGGGCACAATCGCACCGCGTCCTGATGATGAATACGCAGCTACCGGAATTGGCCGAAATATACATAATGATGTGCGTTGGGTAAATATGGAGCTTGACTCCCGACCTGCTGGTGAAGTCTCAATCCGATACGAGTATCACCCGGCACTCGTTCGCTTGGGAATCTTGCCCCGGTCGTATCCGCGGCCGGACACGCTCAGGCGGCGCGAAGGATCAAGTGGTTTTGAGGATCGGCAATTTAGCCCGGAACCTTAAATAAGACGCTTGCAAGCCCGTCACTTAGGAGTGAGGTCGGCGTTATAGAGTTCGCTATATACGCGATAATTGTTCATAACTTTTTGCGTATAGCCTTTTGTTTCTTCAAAGCCTATTTCCGAGGTGAAAACGCCGGGATCTTTTTGCTTAGCTCGCCGTACCCAGCGAGCGACATTGTCCTCGCCACCGTTGTATGAGGCTGCAACTGCTTCCGGCAATGTCGGGAACATTTCCATGAGCTCTTTAAGATATTCGCTTCCGATCAGGATGGAAGTTCCCGGTTGGTAAAGTTGATCCTCACGCAAATTGCTGAAGCCGGCATTGACCGAATATTTTTGTGCGGCGTCAATGGTTAGCTGTAATAATCCACGTGCGCCTGCTGGCGATTTCGCTTGAGGACGAAAGACACTCTCCTGCTTGATGATTGCGAGGATAAACCGGGGGTCGAGTTTCCTTGCCCTGGCGGCAGTGAGAATATTCTGCCGATAAGGTGCCGGGTATGAGGCGCTAGCAGAACTCGCTTGCGCCTTGTTTCGATTAACGCGTTCGACGACGAGATTTCTACGGTTAGCGTCAACAATACTTCCCAGACGCTCAGTGGCGAGCCAACCGTAATAAGAGTCAATCCCTCCCGGAACTCTCAAATAGGCGGCAATTGCGTCGTTTAGTTTACCCGCACGGTCGAGGCTATACGCTTTTAGATAAGCGACTTCCGCTGCGCTGGTCGCGACTCCCTTTTGAAAAGCCCGCCGGCTCAACTCATCTGCGTCAACGCTCGCGCGCTGCCATTCGCCATCTGCTACGTTTAGTCGCAACCGGCCGAATAATGCGTTGGTCTCAGTGATTGTGCCTGGGAAGCGTTGTCTGGTTTTGTTGACCCATACCAGCGCTTCCTGACCACGTCCAGCCTCCCTGAGTGTGTCAATGGCGTTTAAGTGTGCCGTCTCAATTCTTTCACCGGTAGAAAACCGATTGATGTATTCGATATACCGGTCAGCTGCGTCTGAAGTACGACCCATTCGAAGAAGCGCAGCGGCGCTAAAATTGAGACCCTCGCGACCTTCTTTTGTTGTGGGATAGTTCCGTGCGAGCCGGTCATACGAGTTGTACGCCTCCGCATAACGGCGTGACTGGAAATATGAGCGTCCGATTCCGAACATCGCCTCGGGTAGTCGAGGATCATCCGGGTAGTAGTTGATCAGCGCGTGCCAGTGCTCGCGCGCTTCTTCGAAAGCACGATTAACGTGGTAGACGCTCGCCCGGCGTAGATGCTCTTCAGGGGTTAGCCGGGTGAGCACACCCTTGGCGTTTTTTGTGTAACGATCTTCCCTACGGACAGCGGCCAAACTACTATCACTGCTTGTCTGTGTGAGGGTTAGCAGATAGTTAGGGGACGGTTGCCTGGGTATTTCTCTACCACTAAAAGTGGCTAGAGCGACTAAAAAGATTGATAGGTAATAAGAGTTCATTCTGCTCAACCCACCCTCACTGATACTTCCTCAGCTTCGATGATTTCATACGTGGAAACGATATCCGCGGCGGGACGTAGTGTCGCAGCCACACTGCAGTATTTGTGCTCAGACAGCCTAATGGCGCGCGCCAGGGACTGCTCCGAAATGCTACGTCCCGTTACGATGTGGTGCACTTCCATTCGCTTATAACTCCGTGGATGCTCTTCTTGCCGGTGTCCTCGAATCTCGACCTTGTAGTCAGTAACGGTCTCTCGCCGCTTCCGAAGAATCGAAATCACATCTACCGCCGTGCAAGAGCCCAGTGCAAGCAACAACAATTCCATAGGGCTTGCCGCCGAATGCCGTCCCCTATCGGTGTCGACAGTTAGAGTGTTGTTAGACGCTGTTTGACCGATAAATAGATTGTCATCGAGCATTTTTATAACCGCCTTCGTTACCTCAATCTTCATCCACGTCACCTCTGGAAAAGAGGATAACATATGGATTTCGCTGGTTACCGCCAGCCCGATCAGATTCCATCGAGTAAAAATCATGCAAACACAACAATTGCTTTAGTGTCACTTTATTGAGTGTGCGTGGTCAGTGGCACATGCCTTGTAGTCAATGGTAGGGGAATATTTAACTGGCCCGGGCGGTCCACATACGGATCAACCGGAAATAGCTTGGAAGCATTGGAGGAAATGAACGTTATGGTAAGAAGAAGTCTGGTTAGCCTCGTAATAGCCGTGTTGTTAGCTACTAGCGCGACACTGACTCAAGCACAACGTCGAACTTATCGTGGGACCTTCCAGTCAGTCCGACAATTGATCTTACGAATAGAAAACCGAACGGACCTGCTTCGTAATAGTGTTAACGCGCAGGGCAGTGCTGGAACATACGACACCGGCGCGGGCACTTTGAGTGAGCGAATATTGGATCTTGAACGAGCAGTAGATCAACTGCGCGATCAGTTTAATAGAAGAGTCTCGACCACGGCAGACGCGCAAAACGTCCTGCAGCGGGCAGCTCTGGTTGAGCAGTTTATGACTTCAAACGTACGCGGTTCAGGGGTTTTAAGAAACTGGAACACCTTGCGGCTAGACCTAAACCGACTCGCAAGCGCATACAGTCTCTCATGGCCTTCAGTCGGACAGGGATATCCCAACGCCGGCTCAGGACCATTGGTTTCTAATCAGTTAACGGGAACCTATCGACTGGATCCATCCAGGAGCGATGATCCGGCACAAGCGGCTGATAGGGCCACGCAGTCTATCGGATACGGCAATCGCGGAAGCATGCGGGATCAAATTGCTGCGCGTCTCGAATCGCCGGATCTGCTCGCAATTGAGTTGCGAGGTAGAGACGTGACTCTGGCTTCATCGCGTGCCCCTCAAATTACCTTTGCTGCCGACGGCACTGAGCGAGTGGAAACCAGCGGGGGACGAACCGTCCGCGCACGAGCGACGCTAAACGGGGACCAGTTAATTGTGAGTTCCACGGGGGACGCAGGCAATCAGTTTAACGTCACGTTTGATCCTATCGATAACGGGCGCAGCCTAAGTGTCACACGCAGGGTATATGTTCAGGGTTTATCGAGGCCGGTAGTCGTGCAAAGCGTCTATCAGAAGACTTCGGATGTTGCGCGTTTTGACATCAATTCGTTGCCGCAAACTTACCCGGCACCGACCGGCAGCCCTACTGGCGATTTTGTTATCGCCAATGGTGAAACGTTAGTGGGCGTACTCGACAATGACGTTTCGACGGAAAGCGCGCGGGAGGGCGATCGGTTCACGATAACGGTTCGTCAACCCTCCCAGTACGAGGGTGCAACAATCGATGGTCACATATCCAACGTGCAACGTAGTGGCCGTATTACAGGTCGCTCTCAGATGACGCTAAACTTCGATAGTATTCGTCTCCGCGACGGTCGTAGTTATCGCTTCGCCGGTATTGTTGAGTCTGTGAGAACGACTCAAGGCGATACCATCAGAGTAGATAACGAAGGTTCAGTCCGAGACAATAGTCAAACTACTAGAACCGCTCAGCGTGCTGCCATCGGCACCGCGGTGGGGGCGATCATTGGAGCTATCGCGGGAGGCGGCAAAGGAGCGGCGATTGGCGCGATCGTCGGTGCCGGCGGTGGTGCTGGTTCAGTCTACGTTCAGGGACGCGATGATTTGGATCTAACTCGAGGTACTGAATTGACTATTCGGGCTTCCGGACCACGATAAGCGCGAGCAACGGCAATGTAAGGCCGGCAACACTGCCGGCCTTTTGTCGTTTCAGATGTACCAGTGTGTTATTATTTTCCCGCCCAGACGCTCACAATTTGATGAAGAAGGTGATTGGAAGCTAGTCTTCGCAAGCGTGGGAGGTCTGAAAAATGGCGAGAGTTCTCGTTGTAGATGACGACGAAACCATCAGAGATACACTCTACGAACTTCTTTCCGAAAGTTACGTCTGCCTAACTGCTGAGACAGCGGAGAAAGCTCTGGCCAGGCTCGGGGCCGACGAGTACGACGTTGTCCTCACCGACATTTCGATGCCCGGCTTGAGCGGCTTAGAATTGCTTGGCCAAGTTAGACAAACATTTCCTGACACCCCTGTCATTATCATCTCTGGGATAAGTGACCAGGAACATGCTCAAGGCCTGATAAAGCTGGGGGCCTTTGATTATTTATTGAAGCCTTTCAGCCTGGAATCGGTTGAAAAGAGTGTGAAAAGGGCAGTTGAATATCGCAAACGATTGACGTCAGGATCCAGCTTCAATGAAGACCGCGAGCTTGCGAATCAAGAGGACGATATGGATTGGCGAATCGTTAAGGGAGATCCTCACTAGGGAGGAGGTCGATCCAACTGATCATTAGGCCGCCACAATGGAAAGAGGGGTTCGTTTGGGGAGCGTGCCGCGTCGTTTGGAGATTTCCTCCACTAACTCGCTAATTCGTTCGGCTCTAAAAGGTTTTGTAACTACCCAATCCACTTGAGCCTCTTGCTGTTCCTGGGAACCCACAGCCTCTCCCCATCCAGTTATGACAGCAATTGGAACCGTCTTGTCGCGTTGGCGGATTGCATAAGCGAGTTCCCAACCACTCATGCCTGGCATTCCTACATCGGTGAAGATGCCATCGAACTTGTGGACTTCAAAAAGCCCCAGGGCCTCTCTACTCCCCCGCGCCAGATACACCCGACATCCATCACTCTCAAGCAAGTCACGCAGTAATTCTCTAACCGATTCTTCGTCGTCGACGACGAGAACCTGTGGCTGGTTCTCATCGAACACTCGCGCGACATTCTGAGTGGAGTCCAAAATTAACTTTGTGAGTTCCGGCTGAGGCACCGCAGGCTCATCTGCTATGTTTGCTATGGGAAGGCTAATCCTGAATTTTGTTCCTCGTCCTATTTCGGAATCCACCTCAACCGAGCCCTCATGTCGCCTAATGATTCCAAAACTTACCGCCAATCCCAGCCCCATGCCGGCTTTCCCTTTTGTCGTGAAGAATGGATCAAAAATCCGCGATTTCACCTCAGGCGCCATGCCCATGCCGGTATCACCGACAGAGATTACAACAGCGTCATCAATGTCCTCTGCTGCTAAAGTGAGTTGGCCCCCTTCTGGCATCGCGTCGACGGCGTTGAAGACCATGTTAACCAGGACTTCCCGGAGTTCAGACTCATCTCCCAGAACCCTGGCCTTGGACCGAATCTGGAGGTCGAGACTGATTTGAACATTGGCGGCTTCCGCACGATCCTTCCAGCGCGGTCTAGTTATTTCACTTACGTCGAAGAGGATTTGATCGATCGATACGGGTTCGAAATCGTGGTCGCGACGTTGACGAGCAAAATCCTGGATTCGCTTTACAGTCTTGGCCCCATCCTCAGCCGTCTTGATAATTATGTTCAACCCACGCGTGATTTTTTCAGGGTCATTAGTACGAAGAATTAATTGGGCACGTCCGAGGATGCCCGCCAGCGTGTTATTGAAGTCGTGGGCAACCCCGGATGCCAGTTCGCCTAATGCCGATAGCTTCTCCATCTGCGAGAATTGTTCACGGATTCGTTCCTGCTCCGCTATATAGTGGGAAAGTTCTTCAACGTGTCGTTCTGCCTGCTCAGCCTGTGCCGCCGAAGTTTCAATATTCTTAAGATAAGTCCGATAAGTGAAGAAGACGATTGCGATGATCGGTATGGTTATGATTAAAGCGTAGAAACCAAATTGTTGAATGAGCTTGGCAATCACAGCGGCGGCTGAGGCGCCAGCAAAGTAAGTAATCGATGTCCACAGGTAGTGCTTCTTCCAGGTTTGCCAAAAGGGCCTTCCCGCTTGCAACGCTCCGCAGATGGCGACCATGCCTGAGTTTGTCCCGTACTGAACCAGAGCCATAAACGCCATCGCTGAGACAAACTTTGGGGAAAGCGAGCCCGCCGCCAGTGGAACAATATCCCCAAAGGTGAAGTGTAGGGCATAGGCTGTGACGCATGTTGACCAGGCCGCACACCCCCAGTTAAAGAGAATTGTTGACCGTTTCTTACAAAACCGGAAGGAAGATAGCATGGCCTCGGTGGCTGCCATGAGGATGGCTGCCTCGTAGCCATAAAGCAGAAGAGTTAGGAATATGAACGTATCCGAAACGGAAATCTGAGAATCAAATTGCGGAATTCTTATCGTTATTCTCGAACTAAGAAATATGGTTAGAAACGATAGAACAGCTAATTGGACGTCAACGATCTTCAGACTAAGCCAGTAAGCCGCCCCCACATAAATCAGGCCACCGGCCACAATGGTGACCCAAAGATAAACATTAGCCAGCCTCTGATTATTTGTTTCGTTTGTACGGGACATGAGGGATCGTTATTGAACAGCTAAGGAAAATGTGCCTACCGGCGCGCTCTCGAATGCCGAATCAATAAGTGATGCAAAATCTTCGACGAATGCGGCTCGCGGTTCCATATAATCGGTACCATCGAACGCGGCCGAACCATCAGCAAGGACTGCGCGCATTCTGACTTGGCCCAGCAGAGTTTCGAGGTAACACTGAAACTGATGAAGCACGGGTTGCAACCTTGGTCGATCTGAGAGTGAGATCGCAATCATTTCGCAGAAGCCTTCAAATTGAGGCCAGTCCGAATACATCAGGCACTCCAAGCTCTCACTTCGAAATTTCTCGAGCTGAAGGCTGAGACTTGAAAGAATTGCGTCCTCATTAATCTGTTCCGCCATGCCAACAAGATCACGAAGGGTCGCAAGCTCCTTGCACAGTTGCAACGATTGGAGATATCTCGCTTCAGAGTTGTTGAACAACTTAGTGCCTATAAGCTCCGGATCGAAAATCACTGCCAAACTGATCGTTGATTGCTGCAGGCAGTTGGTTAGAACATCGTGCGCTCGATGCAGCCGGCTAAGAATAATATGAACCTGGCCAAGGGAGGTGCGGTCACAAGCCTCGGTATCAAAAACGCGCTGAAGGTCGTGAGTGATTGCGAACGATGTGCCATCGAGCGTGTCGAGCAGATCTTCAGACATTGCTGCACAGCCCAAGGCATCTGTTCGTATAAATTCGACGAGAGCACGGGCCTCGTCATGGATGAGCTCAAAGAAACTGAAGGTCTCTTCGGCTCTATCAACCTGACGAAGATGGCTCTCGATCAGGCTCAGGCACTCTAGTAGGCGGAGAAGATCTTCAAAAACACGACCAACAATTGCTTTGACTTGCGGGTTGTCAATCTCGTCAACAACACGAGAAAGTTGGCGACTCGCTGGATTGTCTCTCTGGCGGCGGGCGGGCGAAGGGCCAAGACCACGTTCAGCGTTTAATGATTGATTTGCATTGGAGATGGTTGGAATCACGGCCGCACACAGGGACTTTCAAGTTGGTTAGATCATTTTAGGAAGATGGTGTCGTAAACGGTCCGGAGGTGAAACCCGGCTTTCTTGTAAAATGTTTGCGCCTGTTCATTGTCATCGTTCACGCAAAGTGAAATTGACTCGGTGCGCCACAGCAACATTCTGGCTAGTTGTCCCAGACAACCGCGACCAACACCGCGTCCCCTTTCCTCAGGATTGACCCAAACGCCTTCCAGGTAGGTTGTCTTGGGAGTCTCAGCTAATACGTCAGCTTTGAAGAGCAGTTTTTCATGCGCGGTCACTACCCACGTCCGGCCCTGTTCAATACGCCGAGCGCAGCGTTCAGTAAAACCTTCCACATCATGTTCTCTGGGATCGACGCCACTTTCTTCAAAGGCCATCTCAGCATGCACACTCGTAATGAGATTGAGATCTGCAGCCGTTGCCCATCTGAGGTCGTTGGGTTGTCTTGAAACTTCGACGGGCCAGCGTAGTTCAAACATTAGCTCACGGCAGGCACGTCTCATTTCCTGACCCGCTTTCGCATAGTAGCCCCAAAAGCTATCGATGCTATTTTCCTCGCCCATTATCAAATGAGCTTTCTTCGATTTCTGTGCGACTTCGGCGAATCCCCGAAGCGCTTCATCACTTACAGTTTCGATTAGTATCGCGTGGCCAATGAGGGCAATGCCTTCCAGCTTTCCGAAGTAATTGCGGTAGCCGTAGAACGATCCACGATTGAAGGAGCTAACGAGGCCATTGTCGTTAATAAGGCTCGAGAGGTAGGCCGTGTGAACGAGTGGTCGGGCCAGGAATGCTAGAACTTCGTCTTGGGCAGAGTAATCAAGCAGCTGTATCCGCGGGGCAGCACCCGTATTTGGAGGATATATCGAAGCGGTGTTCTTAGGAAGAGAAATTTGCATGGCTGAGGAATTGTCCTGGAATCACTATTTCATGCAGGCGGTAGAGTCGCCCTTGAAGCGGGAGGAGTTCGGCAGAATGTTGTCACCGAGTAATACACCATCACCCAGCAGCACGCCATCACTTATCAGCACGCCGTCGCCCAGTAACACCCCATCACCCAGCAGGACGCCATCGCCCAGCAAAACGCCGTCCGGTAGGAACTTGATCCCAATTCCTAGCGACGTCCCGTCACTTAAGATAACGTCATCGGAAATCAACACTCCGCTAGTGATCATTGTGCCATCGCCAAGTAACACCCCGTTACGTTGCATGGTGGCATCGGACAACACAACACCGAGATCGTAAATGTGTTGATACTTGGTAATTAAGGCTACACCCTTCGCATAACCCTGATCGGACACAATGCCTTGCGCCCACGAAAAGGTCGTGCCGTCAATCGTGGATTGAAGTGCTGGGGTTGAGGCTTTGAGCATAGTCGCCCCGAGAGCAGTTGCGTTCGTGAGATCTGTACGAATGAGCTTGGCAAGTCTGATCGCTCCCTCAATATTCAGCTGACCGGCACCCTGCTCGAGCATATTAACGTTAGGCAACTGTTGCGCGGTGAAGGCAAGAACTAGTTTGACCATATTGGGGGTCAGGTTAGGATTGGCCTGAAGGACCAGAGCCGATGCGCCGGCGACCAGAGGTGTCGAGACCGAGGTGCCGCTCAGATACATCATCTTCTGATTTGTCTTGCCAGGAGCGAGCCCAGTATCCAACGAGCGATCATTGGTTACGAGGACGTTATTTGCAGCCTCAGCAAAGACCAGTTTATTGCCCGGAGCAACCAGGTCAGGTTTGATTAGGTTGTCGTAATGCCGAATGCCGGAGCCATCGGTCCAATAACTCCGGGTGGGACCTCGGGAGCTAAATGACGTGATCGTGTCATCAGAACGAGTGTTTGATCCGAACGAGTTGGTTGCGCCTACCGTGATGGCAGAAGGTTCATTACCGGGTGAGTGAACAGTACCGTACTGCTTGCGACCTAGGACGTCTTTGCCGTCGTTGCCCGCCGCGGCTACTACCACGACTCCTGCGTCCGACAGCCTTCTGACAGCGATACACAGAGGGTCGTTCTTGTAACTGGTAATCGCGGGGGCACCCAGGCTTAAATTTACAACGCGGAGGTTGTAAGTGGCGCGGTTGGAATAAGCCCAATCTAGCGCCGACAATACTTTCGAGACCGAGCTGCTTCCTTGGGTGTTGAGTACTCGGAGATTGATCAGATTTGCACCAGGAGCGATCCCGGTGTAGCTACCGTTGTAAAGGCTCGCATTACCTGCAGCAGCAGATGCCACATGAGTTCCATGGCCATATGGATCATCAACGCGATTTTCACCAGTAAAGTCCCGGCTGAAAACAACTCTGGAATCGAATGACCTATGTTCGGAATAAATTCCCGAATCGACGATTGCGATGCCTACGCCTTTACCATCAAGCGTGTAATTGACACCACCGTTTGACTGGACGCGCACATCGTCAGCTCCGGTAGTCGATGTTACGTGTCCCAGAGACCTCACTTCTTCATCGAAACTAATCGAGAGAGTCTCTTCATAGTTAGTGAGCTCGTCAACAACACTGATTGGTAGTTGGAGCACGATCGAGTTAAAGCTTTTGAAGTGCTTTCTGACATGGATGCCGTTCCTATTCAAGAGGGCGTTGAGCGGGCCACTAATGGCACCATCGAGTTGCAAAACCACAACGATTTCGTCTTCGGTGGAGCTTCGGGACATTCGGTCGCGTAAGGACTGCGATACCTTATTGGCTCCGATTCCCCGTTTGTCGTTTGAGGCGGTGGCGTTGTTCTCGACAAGCTGACTTCCCGCAAAAGCTATCAGGAGCGAAAGGCACGTCGCGAATAGTGTGGAGCGTTTTGTGGTCATCATCGTCGTTGCTGTTTAGTCAGCTTTCAGAGTAATGCCCGTCTAGCCAGTTATCGGGCGAGACCCAGTTCGCAACGACTGTGCCAGCCGTATGCGTCAGGTGAAGTGCTTCATCAGCTTGAACTTAGGGAGAGACTCGCTCCAGACGAGGCAGGGGTTGTCGGTTTGACAGGTCAGCTTGACGGAATATAGCGGTTAATTTGATAGGATGCAGCACCGTGGTTGAAAATAGATTTCTTCCGAATGAGATCGAGAGATATCGGGACCTGTCGTGGGCCCGCGACCCGGAGTTAGCGATCGACAATACGCTTGCTGCCGAAAGATTTATCGACCGGTTGGGATTTTCTTCAGGCCTCACGGACTCTCGCAGACCCGGTCCCTCTCTCTACATAGCTGTGTGTGGGCGGCGGGATGCCTATTTGCCCCGAAATATCCAAAAAGATCCGGAGAGCAGACTTGCTTGGTCAATTAAAGATGAATTGCTCAGGCGCGGTCACGTCCACTATGGAAAGTTACCAGGAAATCGAGCGGTTTTCATTGCTCGGCGACTATTACCGTACTTCAACGCTCTATCGGGAATGCCACGGAAACAAGAGCGAAAACTGTTGTCAGACCCGGCGCAGTCCTTATTGAAAGCTCTCCGAGACGAGTGGGAAATGTCGACTGGGGATTTGAGGCTTGCAAGCGGTGTGAGGGACCGACTGATTTTTAACCGTGCTCTTGATGAACTCCAAAGGACATTTAAAGTAGTCGCCAGCGAAGTAACCTACCAGCCCGTATTCAGTTACATTTGGTCGGTAGCTGAAGCTCGGTTTGGGGATGAACTCGAAATGGTCGTGGAAAGGGAAGTTGCACTGCGAGAGATTGCACGTGCTTATCTTACCGGAGCGGGAATGACATGGAGAGGCGAACTTGCCAGGGTTACCGGGCTGTCGAAACCGGATGCCGGTCTGGGCAACTGGGCCTTAGTCGATGAAGACTTTGCATCCCGCTTGGCGCCAGGTGTGTACCGTTTAAAAGAGATTAAGACCATTTCCTTATTTGCCTCTCAAAGCGCTGGCGGCCCCGTCTGATATTGAATGCTCCTCAATCTTTGTGTCGTTGATCGCTTGTATTGCCTCCTGCTCGAGCGTGGCGATCTCCAAGGCCAGTGGAAACTGTGCCTGTGACACAGCCAGCCGTTGCAACATCAAGTCCGTCTCAACTTGACTGAGCGTACGATTGGCCGCCGCTTCGATGGTTTGCAGTCTAGCCTCGGCTTCTGCAAGCCGCCCCGTAGCTTCCTTAGTTAGGTTCTCCAGCTTTGCGCGATCCGCAAGCAACTCTTCAATCAGTGAATTTGTATCCGCACCTTGAATGTTTCGCGTGCGGTTTATTTGCCGTTCGATCCTCAACTTCTCGCCCCGTACTCTGGCTCGTATTCGCGTGGCAGTTAACCGAGCCGCGAGCGTTTCACAGAACGCGTCTGCCAAGAGTGGGTTCGATTGTTGGAGCTTTTCCCAGGTCTTACGCTCCTCGGCAGAAAGCTCCGACTTAAACCAGGCGACCTCCCCCGCCGTTACTCCATCAGTAGCTAGCCGATCTCGTAGCCGGTTGTGCCACCTGCGTCGGTACAACAAAAGCGAGATTAGGAGCAACACGCCGACAACTAAACCGACTCCAAAGGAAACCAATGAAAGGAGCAAGAATACGGCTGCCGAATCAGTTGTCTCGGTTCCGAGAAACAAAAGAAGGAACACTATCGGCATAGGGAGCGGCACTATCAAGGATAACCAAGGCGTCCAGGTCAGTAGTTTTGAAACCCGTTCGTCACGCGTCGTTATTTTGCCTGTAGGTATCTTTCTCATCGGAAAATATGGTATCTGAGTCTTACCCGGATGGTAGCGGCTAGACTTGCCCTTTCACAACTCTGCTACCGTCGCGCATAAGCCTCTCGAGCAGGTTCTTGTATAATGCATGAATTAAGAAGCACTAGAGGAGTGTATATGGGGCGAATCAATACTTTCAGAACTTTCAGTACTATTCTCGCAGTCTTACTAATCTTCTCAGCAAGCGGCAGCGTTACGCCCGCACCCCAGTCACCGGAAGGAAGTACTGTAACGTCGGGCGGGCCCGCGAGGCCGGTCACCATCCCCATTACCATCAAGGTCAAGGGAACACCTCGCGAAGTCGAGCTGCAGACGGTGGACTTGTCGGTGATCGAAGACGGTGATCCTCAGACTATCTTGTCAATAAGGGCCATGGGCACAAACTCACCCATTAGTCTTTTTGTGTTGATACAGGATGACGTGGTTCATTCAATCGGACTGGAAATAAAATCAATCGCGGATTTCATACGCCGTTTGCCAAAAGGCTCCCGCGTCGCAGTCGGCTATGTGCGAGCGGGCTCCCTACAGCTGCGCCAGAAGTTTACGTCTGACCTGGATAAAGCCGCGAAATCACTGCGAGTGCCTCTGGGCCTGGCGAGTGCAGCCCCATTTAACCCATACGTCGAAGTCATTGAAGCTTTACGGCGTTACGACTCTCAACCGGCGGGGAGGCGTGCGATCCTGCTCGTTTCCGATGGCTTGGATATTTCGCGCGGACTTGATACGAGCTTCGCAGGACAGAGCCTGGATCTGCAAAGGGCGATCAATGAAGCTCAACGCAGAAGCGTAGCGATTTACGCGTTCTTTGCGCCAACTCAGACAACCTTAATGAATGCTTCGCTCACTTCGAATGCTCAGAGTTCGCTTCTCAGACTTTCTGACGAGACCGGAGGGCGGGCGTTCTTCCAGGGATTGGGCGTGCCCACTAGTTTTGATCCATTTATTCGAGAATTAAACTCGGCATTGGATAGGCAGATAGCACTCACGTACCTTTCAACCCATCCCGGGAAAGGATTTCATCGTGTGAAGATTACAACCTCAAGGCCTGACGTCGAGGTCGACTACCCTACTGGCTACTCGCGCAAATAGAATTTTTCTTTGTTACTGAACAGTCGCGGGGAGCAGGGAACCGCGGCGATCGGAAGCCGTCGCCCATCCATCCGCCAGGCTACCAATCAGTCCATGAAAGTGAATCTCACTTCCTGAAAGCACAACCAGCACATCGCCAGCGTGAAAACGAGGGTCGTCCAGCGAAAATCTCACAACTGTGGCTTGCCCGTTCTGCTGTTCTATTGTTTCGTAAGCAAACTCGTCAGCTTCAACAACGTAACTTTGTGAATTATTAGCTACTCTCTGTTCGTCTGGCACTTTGTCTCCTTGTCTTGGGTAGAGCTCCGTTGGAGCACTACCTTGTCTTGAGTAACCTTGTTCTAACTTCGTTAAGGCGCCATTATTTCGTATTTAACATGCCGGGGCAATGAGCCTGGTTTAGAATGTCCACCAAATGAGCCTTTTGACCCGGATTCAGGCTTAAGAAGTACCATAGTCAGCTCAAACAGGATCAACCTATGAATCATGAGTACTTTGTCAGCCGGCTTTCCACAAACCGCTCAGTGTTCGAAGCGCTTGTTAGCGAACTTGATGCGGAACAGGCTAGATGGAAACCAGCGCCAGATAAGTGGTCGATCTTGGAAGTCATAAACCACCTGTACGACGAAGAGCGAGAAGACTTCCGAGCACGCCTTGATATTTTGTTGTTTGATCCCTCGAAACCTCTTCCGGCGATAGACCCACGTAATTGGCCACATCTCCGAAGCTACAATTCGAAAGACCTCAGACAGTCGCTTGACCTGTTTCTGCTGGAGAGAGAAAAGAGTCTTAACTGGTTGGGGTCGTTAGCTGAGCCAAGGTGGGATCACCGTCAGGAGAGACCCGATGGGCCACTATCCGCGGGCGACGTCCTGACATCCTGGCTTGCCCACGACTTCCTTCATATTCGTCAACTAGCCAGGCTTCACTGGCAATACACCAATTTGGTCGCGGCGCCGTATCAAAGCATGTACGCGGGTCCATGGGCAGAATCATAAGTACACCCGAGGGGGCCTATTTGATCTCAAACAAAAGAAAACTATGGCTGGCAACAATGATTCTGACTTCGGTCGTCTCAGTGCCCGCGACTGCACAACAAAACGTCGCGCAAAAGGCGCGCGAGTACAGAATTAAGCATGAACACCTGATTATAAAAGAGTTTGTTGACTTACTTTCCATACCAAACGTTGCTTCTGATCAAATCAATATTCGTAAGAACGCCGTTTTCATAATGGAGATGATGAGGAAGCGCGGGTTGAAACCTCAACTGCTCGAGGCCAAGAGCCGCAACGTGCCGCCGGTCGTCTACGGAGAGTGGACCACGCCAGGGGCAACGCGAACCTTGATCCTTTACGCACATTACGATGGGCAACCAACGGACCCTAAGCAGTGGACTAACAGCCTGCCCTGGCAACCTGTATTACGCGCCGGCACTCTCGAGAGTGACGCCTCTATCCTTCCTGTTCCCAGTCCTGCCAAGGTCATCAGTGGTGAATGGAGGCTATACGCCCGTTCGGCTTCCGACGATAAAGCTGGTGTGCTGGCCATTCTCACCGCGTTTGAAGCATTGCGAACTCAGAAAATCTCGTTGACTTCTAATCTGAAATTCTTTTTTGAGGGCGAAGAGGAAGCTGGCTCCCCGCACTTAGGTGAGATAATCGACCTCCACAAGCAACTACTGGAGGCGGACGCGTGGATTATTTGTGACGGCCCTGTGCACCAGACGGGTCGCAAACAAGTGGTTTTTGGCGTTCGCGGTGACACCAATGTTGACCTGACTGTTTATGGGGCCAAACGGCCACTGCATAGCGGACACTATGGCAACTGGTCACCCAATCCGGCATTGCGACTGGCTCGGCTGCTAACGTCGATGAAAGACGAGTCAGGGAACGTTTTGATCGAGGGTTGGTACGATGACGTTCAGCCACTGGGACAAGCGGAAATAGCGGCGATCAGAGAAGCACCGCATTTCGATGAAGAACTTCGGGCTCAACTAGGCCTTGGCCAGAGCGAAGGAAAAGGCAAGTCCCTTCTGGAATTGATTAATCTTCCCTCGCTAAACATCAATGGAATGAAAAGTGGAGACGTTGGCGAACTGGCTCGCAATGTGATTCCTACTGAGGCAACTGCAGTACTCGACTTACGGCTGGTTAAAGGTAACGACTACCAACGACAGGTGGAACGCTTGGGAGCTCATATCCGGAAGCAAGGGTTTTATGTAATCGACCGCGATCCGACTGATGACGAACGTCGCCGCTATAACTTGATCGCAAAAGTGGTTCACCGCAGCGGTGGCTACAATGCCGAGCGCACCCCAATGGACCTTCCTATTTCAAGGGCGGTCATTGCTGCGGTGCAATCTACGACAGCGGAGAATATTGTGAGGCTGCCGACCTCCGGGGGTAGTCTGCCGCTTTCGATTATCACTCAGAAGTTAAAGACCGTGACAATCACGGTACCAATCGCTAACTATGACAACAACCAGCACGCCGAGAACGAAAATGTCAGGTTGCAGAACCTGTGGGATGGGATGGAGACTTACGCTGTTTTAATGACCATGAAGGGTAGTTGACTATGCAGCTTCCTGGCCTAATTAAGTGGTTTGGTTAAATCGCTTGAACTTATGCATTGCCAACGGAGGAACAAATGACAAGGAACGCACTACGCGCGATGATCACGGTCGCGATTCTACTGTTAGGGCTATTTGGATGTTCTGCGATATCGGCGCAGCGCTTGACCAACTCGCATCACGATCATCACACAGAGGCACCTAACTCCTCTTCAATGGCGGAAGAAACGCAGGATTGGGCCAAGTCAAAATTGGCGAAGTCGTCGCGACATCAGGAATGGGTAAAGATCAAGCAGGGAACTAGAGAAGTACATAGTTTCGTCGTCTATCCGGAAGTGAAAGCCAAGGCCACTGCCGTTATCGTAATTCACGAGATAAATGGATTGACGGATTGGGTCCAAAGCTTAGCGGATCAGCTTGCGGAGGCCGGATACATTGCGATTGCACCGGATCTTTTGTCAGGAATGGGCACCGGCGGAGGTGGCACTAGTGCTTTTAGCGATCGTGAATCTGTTGGCAAAGCGATACGCGACTTGCCGCCCGACCAAATAACCGCGGACCTGGACGCAGTCGCCAAGTATGTCGCAAAGCTTCCGGCGGCCAATGGAAAGGTAGTTGTCAGTGGATTTTGTTGGGGTGGCGCTCAGACATTTCGTTATGCAACCAACAACCGAGGTATGAAAGCGGCGTTCGTCTTCTACGGTTCCCCTCCGATGAAACCGGATCAGACAATTGACAGCGCTGCACTCGCGAGAATAGAGGCGCCAGTCTACGGGTTTTACGCCGGAAACGACGCACGGATAAATGCTACGTTGCCAGCAACGATAGCCGCGATGAACGAATTAAAGAAATTCTTTGAACCTGTGACATACGAAGGCGCTGGCCACGGATTCATGCGGGCAGGCGACGCCCCTGAGCCGAAAACTCCCGACCCCAAAGGCGATAAAGCTGCCGACGAGAAAGCCGCCGAAGATTTTCAGAAAGCCTTGGTGGCTTACAAAGCCAACAAGAAGGCTAGAGACGAAGCGTGGCTTAGGTGGAAGTCGATCTTAAAGCAGATTTGATGCGCACCCGCTGTTGCATCGCAGGTGGCGGACCTGCAGGCATGATGCTGGGTCTGCTGTTGGCTCGTGCCGGTGTCGACGTTGTCGTTGTCGAGAAACATGCCGATTTTCTGAGAGACTTTCGCGGCGACACCATACACCCATCAACGCTGGAGATCGTTTATGAGTTGAACCTACTTCAAGACTTCTTGAACAGGCCGCATCAGGAAATGAATTCCATCGCCGGACAGATAGGCGATGAAAGAGTAGAGGTCGCGGACTTCTCACACTTACCAACCAAATGTAAATTCATTGCGTTCATGCCGCAATGGGACTTTCTAGACTTCTTAAGTGATCATGCTCATGAATACTCAGGGTTTAACTTGCAAATGGAGACTGAGGCTGTCGATTTGATAATCGAAGGAGACCAGGTTGTAGGTGTCAGGGCGAAAACGAAAAGCGGGCTTGCCGAGATTTATGCAGACTTGGTCGTTGCCGCCGATGGTCGTAATTCCGTCCTTCGCTACCGAGCTGCCTTGCAGTCAGACCAGTTTGGAGCTCCCATTGATGTTCTTTGGTTTCGTATCTCCCGTACGCCTGAAGATGGCGGACAAACACTGGGTCGAGTAGTTCCGGGCAGAATAATGGTGATGCTGAATCGGGGCGACTATTGGCAATGCGGATTTGTGATACCTAAAGGCGACTTTGAAAAGATAAAAGCTAAAGGTTTGCGTTTATTTCAAAATGAGATTTCGTCCGTTGCTCCTTTCATTAAAGAACGCTCTGAGGAATTACGAGACTGGACGGACGTAAAGTTGTTGACCGTCAAGGTGGATCGGCTCCGCAAGTGGTACAGGCACGGCTTTCTATGCATCGGGGACGCCGCTCACGCGATGTCACCCATTGGAGGAGTGGGAATAAACCTGGCAATACAGGATGCGGTGGCGGCAGCAAATATTCTTGCCGCACCGTTGTTATCCGGGAAACCAACGGTTGATGATCTTGCAAAGGTTCAAGGGCGCCGTGAATTTCCCACGCGTGCAACCCAACGGCTACAAGTCTTTCTGCAGAATCGGGTTTTAGGACGGGTTATCACCAGTCAAACAATAACTGTCCCTTGGCCAGTGCGACTATTGCAGAAATGGCCTATCTTGAGACGCCTTCCCGCTTACGTAGTTGGTATTGGTTTCCGCCCGGAGCATGTGAGGACACCCGACATTTCCGGGCCCACGTCCCCCGACTGATTGGAATTGTTTTGATTCTTATCTGAAAGAGTGGGGCGGCTAGAGGGGCTCGAACCCTCGACCTCTTGATCCACAATCAAGCGTTCTAACCTACTGAACTATAGCCGCCATATGCACTTAAGCTTAAAGGATTTCTAATGCCCCCGGCAGGACTCGAACCTGCGGCCCTCTGCTTAGCTTCCAGCATCAGGCTTTCCCTGACCGCCCGCGCACCGGGGTTGCTGGCTGGACTATACCTTGGACATCGCAGTCCCGACCCGTCTAGTCTCTGAGGAGCCCTTCAACGAGAAATGTACTCGTAAAGGTTTCCTGCGGATTACCCAATCCTCTTGGTTTGTTACTCAACGTCAGTCAAGTACCAGAGGCTCTAAGGGCGTCCCCGCATATGGGGCCGTCCACTCAATGAGTTCGCGTTGCAACTTCCTCATTAAGGCTCCAACAAGGCAGATGCTCTATCCGCTGAGCTACAGGGGCACATGCCTGGCGCCGGGATGTTAGCACGCGTGCGACGGTGATGGTCAACCAGGCGCAGCTTCAGGCAAAAAAATAAGAGATCGCCAGCTTCCGGCGATCTCTTACGGTTGCAATAACAGGTGGTTCTACGCCGCCCGAGTTTGCTCCGCAGTCTCGGCAAAAACCCGGCGACCATTCAACGCGTCATCGATGATCTCACGGACAGCCGAAGTGTCCGGGTTAACGTCCATACGGTCACAAGCACGCAAGTGACGCAAAATCCCCTGGGTGGCGATTTCCAACGCCACGCCGGTCAGTTTGGAATAACGCCTAGCTTGAATGTGGTCGATTCTCAGAATCCGCTCGTCGAGCGGCAAGTGTCTATCAAAAGTCACGGTACGCTTTTATCCTCCAGAACCGCTCTATAGCGGCTGTTTTAAGTGCAAATCTTAGATGCTGCAACCCACCTTTCAGGATGCAGATCTGTTGCATTTCGCAACAATTTCCCGCTCAGGATGTGAATAATCCTGATGGCCAAACTTATTAGGAGCGACGAAACGAAAGATTATACCCGAGAAAAATAATTAAGACCACCCTTTTTTACATGACGGTCGGCAACTTAGAGTCGAATAGGGCGGCAGCACTAAGTGGCTATTTGTCATAGTTTACAGGGCAGTAGAACAGGGGAACAAGTAGAACCCGATCGCACTGCGTTGTGTCAAAACGTAAGCGCCGCCCCGCATCCACCTATCATGATGTGGACTGGCGGGCGGCGCTCTAGAGCCTGGGTCAAAAAGTCGCGTTTGGACTACATTATTTCTTCGGTAGAACAGTATCTTTCATGCCTTTGCCGACGCGAAACTTTAGTGTCGTTTTTGCCGGTATTTGAATGGTTTCGCCAGTTGCGGGATTGCGTCCCTCTCGTGCCTTCCTCTCGGACTTAACAAGTTTGCCGAAGCCTGGGAGCACAAACTCACCATTTGATTTCACTTCACGTGACGCAAGGTTATAAAGTTCATCAAAGAATTCCTTAACCTGCCCACGCTTCATGCCTGTCTTTTCGGCAAAATGATTGAAAACTTCTGACTGCGTCATGCGCTTTCTGCCTGTCGCGGCTTTGGTCGCCATAGTCTGGTGTGACACCTCCAATGTGACTTATTTGAAAAGCTTTTCGATCACTCATATATCACACTCAAGGGGCAAAGTCTGCAAAAAATCTCAATTTCGGGCGGGTTTTCCTAAAATATTTGCCCTCGTGGCAAACAGGGAAAGCTCGCGAAGGGTTATGACGGATTGCAAGCGATCGCCAGGAAGGTTAAAGCCTTCTGTTTGGAATGTGGATTGTGTGAGCAGTGGCTAACGACGTTACTTGAAGTTGGTCGGGGCGAGAGGATTCGAACCTCCGACCTCTCGGTCCCAAACCGAGCGCACTACCAGGCTGTGCTACGCCCCGATGCCATGTAATGAAGAATGGCGCAAGCATTCTATGAACCGTCTTGTGAAGGGTCAAGCTCACTGATCCAGCTATTAAGGAAGCCCTTCATCTGAAGAAGCGCTTTAGCGCGATGGCTCAAAGTGTTTTTGAGCTTCGAAGATAGCTCGGCAAAAGTAAGGTTGTAGCCATCGGGTATAAAGATAGGATCGTATCCAAATCCATTTTCACCCTTTGCCGCATGGGCAATCGTGCCTCTGCATTCTGCACGAACCACTTTTATCAAACGCTCCGGTCCCTCGTCGCTGCGGATGGTTTGATTGGACGAGCCAACGAATGCCAAGCAACACACAAAACGCGCGGTGCGCTGAGCAGGTGGAGTTTGTGCCAGGGCGGCGAGAAGTTGTTCGAGCTTCTCTACATAGGATGACTTATTTCCACCGTACCGCGCAGAGCTCACTCCCGGCATTCCACCCAGAGCATCTACCTCGAGGCCTGAATCATCCGCTAAAGATGGCATCCCAAGCTGGGTTGAATAGCCAAGTGCCTTAAGCTTGGCGTTCTCTTCGTAGGTGGAACCAGTCTCGTCTACTCGGACAACGCGAGGGAAATGGGTCAAAAATCGAAGGTGTAAACGCAGGTCCCTGAGTAATTCTTTGAACTCAGATTCCTTGCCTGCATTGCCGGTCGCGACGAGTATTTCAACGGCAGCGTTGTTAGTCATGATTATGCGCGTGACGGCAGGGAACTGGGGAATTAGTTTGAAACAAGTAGCATGAGAAGTGTGCTGAATTGACCAAAGGATGAACGCGTAACTCGATCAATGCCATCGTCGGATAACGTCGTCTCTGTAACAGCGTAGGGGATGTCGCTCAGTCCCTTGTCAAAACGTTGAGACTGGCCGAGCGGCGTCCCTCTGATAGAAGCTATGGCAGCGAAAAGGCCGCGAATTCGATCCTCATCGCTGGTATAGCTGACTATTGGCGTACGTTGGGTTTGCGGGTTAAGTAAAGTGACTTGGTGAAATCTGTCGTTAGTCATCGCAAGGCTAGTGTCAGAGAGAGTCTTCATGTAGTGGAGAACATCTGGTGGTGGTCCCAAGAAAACCAACTGCTGAGTAAGTCCAGCTGAAGCCTCAGCTTCTGCAAAATCGAATAGCTCGACGCCAGACTCCTCGCCCGCTTGCCTGCTGAATCCCAACTTCTTTGTCAGCACGTCGCGCATCGCCGAGGGATTGGAAATTCTTGCCACCAGTAATGCTCGCTCGCCTGACTGATCTAAACGAATCGTTAGCATGTCGCCATCAACTGCGCTTAGGAACTCCTCAGGTTGCGAAATTCCGTACGGCAGAAGGGCAGCCTTGAGAACTGAAGAAAAGAAAATCGCTGAGAGGGCATCAGTAGTAGAGGATACCGACGTACGAAGGCTCTGCCATGCGGCAAGAGGATTTCGAAAACTATAGAAGGTGATCGAATAAAAGCCGTAGGGCAAGACCGGTGGCTGATGACTATCGGTCGCAAGTTGCTGGAAGCTGGGTTTAAGCGGCTGTAAAACAGAGGGTGAAAGCGAAATGCGATAACGATCTTCGATTCCTGAAGAAATCGATTTTGAACTCCAGGCCATGCTACCAAACATCTTCGAGGCTGCGGCCGAGATTAACCTCTGAGACTGCGCTTCGTCGGGCGTACGGCCGAGCAGTAGCGGGAGTCCAACCGACACAAGCCTCGCACTGTTCCTGGCAGGAACATAGCCATACGTTAGAGCACCTTCGGCGTTTAGCGCTAAGCGATTTTTTTGCAGCTCAGAGTCTTCCTGCAAACTTGGTTCCCTGCGATGTGCGACGGCAAGACACTTTTGGACTGCTTGCTCGCTATTTCCAACGATGACCAGGCTTCCCACGAAAGCCGCCACCAGCCGACGAGAGCCATCGGGCGACACCCATTCATTCAGCTCAATTCCATCGACCACAATCCTGCGAGAGGTAGCCCCTCCATATGTAGTCGTCGCTATCCGTTTTAGAGCATCCTCAATTGGAGGCCGGATCCGTCGTCCGAGGGTGTGGGTTTCAATGAGTAATGCTGCCTCCGGCCGAATATTAAGAGTCTGACCAACTTCATTCGTTCCCAACTCAGTGACCACCACTGCGACTTGGGATCTTGAGAGAATTACAGAATTGATAGGACCAAGGCCCGTCCAACGCACAAAACGGCGGTACCATTGTTGACCATCGGACGTTGATTCCAGACCCAATTCTGGAGCTAAACGTTTCCAGGCGGGGGTAGAAACAATCGAGTCAACGATTCTCAACAGGTTGTTGGACTCGATATAAAGCAGGGAATGGGCTGGGGCATACATGGCCATGTCGACCTTTTCAGGCCTTACCCACCACCACCAGGCAATCAGAATGGCAAGAGCGATGAAGCCGATAAGAGGGATCAGACGGGTTCGGGTCATTGACCGCATCCTACTGGCACAATGTATCTCCCGCAAGCAACATTAATGACAAACGAGGACACTGGAAACCGTCAAAGGGATTCCAGAAAATCGAAATTCTGTTAACTTTAAAGAGAGCACTTGCGGTTGTTAATATTGGCACATCGGGAGTTAAACAAACAAAAATAGAGGTTGACAACGTTAGTTCACTAGGGTAGTCTGCTTTGCGACGGCAGTGAGGACGCTGCCATTCCAGGACTTGCCCGTGTTCCTCAAGCCGTTTCTTTCGCCTGCGTCTCCGCAAGGCTAACTCCCTAGAAAGCAATTTCACTCCAGTTTTGGCTGCGCTGTGCGCCCCTGCCGAATAACCCCGCTCGAATAGAACCGTGAAGATAGTAGAGATTCAAACCTTGAAAAACAGCAGGCATGTCACGCCGTCCAAAGGCCAGAAAGTTCGCTTATCAAGAGCACTCAAAGCGCGCGCCCGCCTTCGTCAACAGCATCGAACCCAGTCTTTATGTGCAGCGAGGACTAAATAGATATGTTCAAGAAAAGTATGAACAAGAAAAACCTGGTTGGGTTGGATATCGGATCCAGTTCAGTAAAGGCTGTTGAGCTGCAGAAGAAAGGCAACACGCTTCAGCTTGTGAACCTCGGTTTTGAAAACCTGCAGCCCGATACCATCGTTGACGGACAGATCATGGAGCTGAATAACGTCGCTAACGTTATCACCACCATTTTCAACGAACACCAGATCAAGACGCCGCGAGTTGCCGCAGGTGTTAGCGGACATTCAGTGATTGTAAAAAACATTGTCTTGCCGCAGATGAGCGAAGATGAGCTCCAGGAGTCGTTTAGTTGGCATGCTGAGGAGCACATACCATTCGACATCTCTGACGTAAATCTCGACTACCAAGTCACCAGCAGTTCGTCAGACGCCCTCAACATTCTGATGGCTGCATGCAAGAGCGACAAAATCGCGAACGTGAAGCAAGCGATCCAATTGGCTGGTAAGCAGCCAGTTGTTATCGATGTCGACGCCTTCGCGCTACAGAATTGCTACGAGCTCAATTACCAACCGAAAGCCGGCGAAGTGGTAGCACTACTAAACATCGGCTCCTCCACGATGAACATTAACATCCTCAACGGCACTCGTTCGGTTTTTGCCCGCGACGCCTCAGTCGGGGGAAGTCAATACACGAGTCTTTTACAAAGGGAGTTGGGATTGACCTTTGAACAGGCGGAGTCAGTCAAGCGCGGCTTTGCTTTGCCCGAAGGTATTGAGGCGCGACCGATCCAACCCATTATCGAGACGGTGTCTGACATCTTGGCATTGGAAATAAGAAAGACGATGGACTTCTATCGAGCGACGGCTGAGGAATCAGAAGAGGCTATCCAGAAAATTCTGGTAGCTGGAGGCGGCTCCAAACTGCCAGGCTTGGCTGACTATCTGTCGAGGCGCTTCGAAATACCCGTAGAGATGTTTGATCCGTTTCGGCAGATTGAGGTTGACGGTAGAAAGTTTGACCCGGATTACATGAAAGAGATCGTTCCAGATATGGCAATTGCCGTCGGTCTCGCCCTGAGAGGAGTGGAAGCGGCATGATCAAGATCAATCTAATCGAATCAGTAACAGACCGTCCGAGCGGAGCGGCAATGGTTGAAGCCAAGGTTGCCAGCCCAAAGGTGCAAACTTTACTACTCGCCCTCACGGTCATCGGTCTTCTTATCCTTGGGGCAGGCTACGATTTCGTCAGTTCACGGTCCGCCCATGCCGCTGCCAAAGTGGAGCTTGAGAATCAAAAACGAATTCAGCAACAGATGCTTGCCGTCAACAAAGAACAGGCAGAACTAGAGAAAAAAGCTCAGGATATCCAGGGGCGAATTGATGCAATCAAGAGACTGCGCGAATCACAACAGGGCCCGAGCGCAGTGCTGCGTGAGATTAAGGCGCGTTTTGACAGTGTCCCTGGACTCTACTTAAAGAGCCTTGAACAAAAGGACGGCGAGCTCACTATTAAGGGGCTGTCCCCAAATGAATCGTCAGTTACTCGATTCGGTCAAAGCTTGGAGTTCTCATCGGGTTTGTTTACAAATCTAAACATCGAGACGCAGCGCGAACTGGTACAGAACCAGAGCGATGCGAAAGGGACAACGGCGCCGACAGATCCCAATGTTGCGCAACCGGAAGTGGTGGCCTTTACCGTGAAGTGTAACTACGGCACCAAACCTCAGGGTCAAACAACGCCTACATCACCCACGAATCAAGTGGCGCTTAAGAAATAGGACGCCAACCAAACCCACCAACTAAATGGGGAAGGAATTAGACAGATGAAAATCGGTAATGTTTTAGGATTGCCCTGGTACGTGAGGTTAGGAATATTCGTCGTGATGGCCGGGATGGCGTATGCCGGCTTCTGGTACTTCGTCACCAAGCCCACGCGAGCGGAAACGAAAACCTTTAATGATGAGATTGCGCAATTGCTTCCCAAAAACGCGCAAGCGCAGATTGCCTCGCAGAGACTCAACGAGTTTCGCGCTGTCTATAAGGCGCGGGAGGAAGAGTACGAGGAACTAAAGGCGCTGTTGCCCGAACAGCGTGAGATTACGATGGTGCTTCAGGGTGTCCAGGATCGCGCGCGGAAAAATGGTTTAGAGTTGCGAAAGTTCACTCCGAAGGATGATGTCCAGCAGGAAAACTATAGCGGGAAGAGAATTGAAGTAAACGTAACCAGCTCGTTCGCCGCCCTACGGGCTTTCTTCGAGCAGCTCGCTCATTACCAACGTATCGTTTCCATCACAAACTTCAACCTCAACCAGATTGAAAAGCAATCCGGCGCAAAAACGATAGAGGCAACCTTCGATTTAACTGCCTTCTATGTTTCTGCTGAGAAACTTCAAAAGTCCGCTGCGCCCCAGCCCACTGGTTCAGGGCAAGTGCCGCCAGCGACTGCACCGAAGCCAAGCAAGTAAGCGAAGCTAAAACACATGACCGCCATGGGACATATCAGGAAAGCGATCATCATGAAGCAACTTAACAAAACTCAACAACTCGGACTCGTGGTTTTAGCGATCGTACTGACCGCTCCGTCCGTTGGACTCTTAACAGCAAAGGGTCAAGAGGCGGCTGAAAAAGCGAAGCCGAGTCGGACCAACCAGTCAGGTCGCGATCCATTCAAAAAATACGTTCCGCCTCGGGTTGTGGTTAAAAAGAGTAATCTGGTAATGCCCCCTTCTATTCAGGAAAGGATTGCGCAATACAAGGCCCAGAAGCAGGCTGCGATGAGTGCGCGAGTGCCGGCGCCCAAGCCGACCACTGCTTTCCTTTTGAGCGAGATGCAAGTGATAGGAATTTCGCGCTCCTCACGCGGGTATGCAGCAATTGTTGAAGCTTCTCCGATAAAGCTCGCTTATGTCATATATCCGGGCGAGCGTTTCTACGATGGTCAGTTAGTGGCGATTGAAGACAACCGTCTAGTCTTCCGTCGTGAAACAGTTTTCACCGATGGTCGTCGTGAGCGTTCAGTGGAGATCAAAGCGCTACGACAACCTAACAGTGTAGATTCTTTGGCGTCAGTCAAGACAGCCGCCCCTCCGGCCCCTGCGGGCGAGTCAGAGAAGAAGCCCTGACACAAAGGTTTGCCCCGAATCGAGGCACTGTTCGATTCAAATCCTTCCTTGCGTAGTTCCCTTATCAGATCACTCGATAAAGATTACGCAGTTTGACAATCAACCCCGGACGATGCCGCGTGTGCGGCGCGCGCTTTTGGCTGCAAGGCAACGAGCGTAGCGCGTGGCGGCCAAGTCTTCCAATTCCCTTAAGGAGGGAAAGATGCCTTATCAGTCTCGAATCACGAATACCACCAGAAGGACTGCGCTCGTCCTGGTGTTCCTTTCTCTTTGCGGCGCTAACCTGTTGGTTGCGGTCGGCAATACTTCCGAAATGACAAGCACCGAGAATACGGCGCTGGTCAACTCGGTTAATTCCGTCGCCTTACAGCAGCCATCACCGGCCCCCGCCACAACGCCGGCTCCAGTTGCTTCTCAAACTCAACAGGGAAGGAACTACGGTCAGCCAGGTTTTGTTGGTGAACCGATAAATCTCAACGTCGTAAATGCGGACATTCGCGACATACTGAACTACATTACGGAACAGTATGGTGTGAACTTCGTGATCGACTCGTCGGTATCGGCTGTGCCGGTAACCGTGAACGTTCAGGAAGTGCCGTGGAACATCGCATTGGATGCAATTCTTAAGGCCAATCGGCTGGGCATTGAATCCAACGGCAATATTCTTCGTGTGGCCACGACCGAAGTGCTCGCAAAGGAATCCGAGACGCAGAAGGTGATCAATGATTCGCGGCTCGATGCCTCGCCTTTGGTGACGGAGTTCATTCGCTTGAACTACGCACGCGCCTCAGGCACGTTGGCGCAGGCGGCTGGCTCCACCGGCGCGTTCTCAGGCGGTGCCACCAACCTTAGTTTCAGTGGAGGTGCCGGCGGTGATGCGACTGGTGGCAGTGGCGACCAGGGTCTGCTTCCGATCATTTCCCGACGCCTTTCGCGGCGCGGTTCGATCGAGGTTGATGGCCGCAGCAACACACTGATTGTTACCGACGTTAAAGAGAATATCGATGCTATCCGGCAACTGGCAGTGATTCTGGACCAGCCAGAACCGCAGGTAGAAATCGAAACTCGAATCGTCATCGCTACCAAGAATTTCAGCAAAGATCTTGGTGCACAACTTTCCGCTGGCGTACTTAATCTCGGAACCGGCGGCCTGGCCAATATCTCAACGCTGCCTGCTACGTCAGGAACTTCGGGTGGCGGTGGTGGTGCTGGGGGATCCGGACTACAGAGCGGTCCTAATCCTTTTGGTGTTTTCGGTGGTTTGGCCGGAACGACTCAACCGCTCAACTCGTTCCGCTCGGCCGCAGCGAGCACAGTCATCGGCTTAACCACGGGTTTATTTGGAACCGCTCAGATCAGCGCTCTGATTACGGCTGCGGAAACACGAGGCGAAGCGAAGACAGTTGCCACTCCCCGGGTCACCGCGCTAAACAACCGTCCGGCCCAGATAGAAAGTGGCCAACAGATCCCAGTGCAGACTACACAGGCTGCGAGTGGAACTGCGGTTGTTACTACGACCTTCGTTTCCGTTCCTTTACGCCTCTCCATCACTCCTCAGATTACCGACGTTGGCACAGTCGTGCTTCGCGTCACCATCGAGAACAACACAATCAACACGGGTATTGCGGTTGGTGGTGTTCCGGGCATCGATACTCAGCGCATGCAGAGTGAAGTGCTGGTTCCAGATGGCGGTACTACGGTCATGGGTGGTGTTTTAGCCGATACCGAGGGTGAAACAAGACAGCGCACGCCTGGCCTTGCCTCCATACCGGTGTTTGGCAACCTCTTCAAGCGCAAGCTGATCACGCGACAGAGCAGCGAGATTTTGTTCTTCATCACTCCACGCATCTATCGTCCGGACTATCAAGGGCGGCCCACTTCCGGTACCGTCAGTACCGGTCAACGTACTACAACAATCTCTCAACCTGTTCCCCTAGGTAATCCGCCCAGCAATACGCCCACGCCGACGCAATTGCAGCAACAGCAAACGTCGCCGCAAAGCGCTCCGGGCACTCTGATGCCGGCTCCGAATACGACGCCAGGTACTCCGAGTCTTCCTGGTGCTGGTTCGACGACCGCGCGTCCTGGCGTCCTCAGCGGACAACGCCCATAAGGTAAACCTGATGTTCAAAGAACTGTTAGAGACTATTATTGAGCGCACCGAGGGAAGCCTCGGTGCACTCATTATGGGAATTGACGGAATCGCTGTTGAGCGTTCCCTAAAGCAGGCCGGTCAGGAAGCGAATCTCGATGTAGCTGCAGCTGAGTTTACCTCACTCGTCCGCAGCGCTCAGCGAGCAGGCAAAGATACCGGACTTGGCGGCCTTCACGAGTTAGTGGTTTCACTGGACGACGCGGTGGTGCTCATGCGACTGCTGGGGCAGGACTACTTTGTGGTGCTTGCCATCAAACCGGACGGTAATCTTGGTCGAGCTCGCTTCGAACTGAGGAAAGCTGAACTGCAAATCGCTGGCGAGTTTGCTATGTGATCCAGCAGGAACTGAAATTAGCGAGCCGCTTCTTAGGAAGCGGCTTTTTTTATGCCACATCCCTCAACCCCTTTGGGTTAACCCGGCAGACGAACGTAGGGCATTCCCCTCATGATTATTCTTTGTCTTCGGGCGACTCGGCGAGGGTTAACCCGCGGATTAAACACAGTGCGCGGATTCGGAATCATCGCTGAAAGAAATGCGGCTTGATTAGCATTCAAGGACTGAGCGGGTTTATGAAAGTAGTATTGTGAGGCAGCCTCAGCGCCGTATACCCCATCGCCCCATTCGATGATGTTTAGATAGATCTCTAAGATCCTGCGCTTAGACAGCTCACGTTCGAGAAAGATCGTGAGAATGGCCTCTTGTCCTTTGCGAAAGAAAGAACGTCTCGAGGAAAGATAAAGGTTCTTTGCCAACTGCTGTGAAATTGTCGACGCGCCTCGCTTAAATTCTGGAATGGTTGGCAACCAATCGTCGTCCTCTCCTTCTTTCCTGGCTTCACGCGCGGCATCGCGCAATGCATCATCCCAAGCCTTCTGAATAGCTTGGTAATCGAAGCCGTTGTGCGTTACGAAGTTTGTGTCCTCGCCTGCTATCACAGCACGTTGAAGATGTGGCGATATTCGATCTAAAGGAACCCAATGTTGCTGTCGTTTTGCCGCCTGGCCGCGGGATTGGGCCTCGTGAACGCGAGTTTCAATTAGTGATGTCGTTACCGGATTTCCCGTGCGTAAGTGCGAGATTTTGATGAATAGAATCCCCTGGTAGGCTATAAAGCCAATTAAGATTCCCAGGAATACAAGTGACAAGCCTTTAAACACTCTTCTCATCGATGAACCCGCTTCGCTTATTCGAGAATCCTACGCGCCTCGACTTGCGAAGCGTAAAGAACTCTAACCGAGTTGTATTAGTTTCCGAAGTGGGAACGCGGCAGGTCAACGCGAACGCTGTCGGGGATCAAGGTATTCTCGCAGCCCATCGCCAATGAAGTTAAATGCCAGAACGGTTAGTGCTATGGCGATACCTGGGAAAATAAGGGCGTGTGGTGCAGCTTGAAGAGTGGAGAGATCTCGAGCCTCTTCGATCATAACGCCCCACGATGGCGCCGGTGGCGGTACGCCGAGACCCAGAAAAGACAACGCAGCTTCCGATAGAACGGCCCCTGCCATGCCCAAACTGGCTTGCACGATCAATGGTTGGATTGCATTCGGAAGAATATGGACAAGGAGGATACGTGCATCGCTAGCCCCCAATGCTCGGGCAGACTGGACAAAGTCGTATTCGCGCACCTTTAACACTTGACCCCTAATCAGGCGCGCGTAACCGACCCATCCAATAATGCATAGCGCAAGAATTAGTTTGTTCAATCCCGAGCCAAGGAATGCCACCATGGCAATTGCCAGTAGCAGTCCCGGAAAAGCCAAAAATACGTTGAATACATAACCAGAAATAATTCGATCAATCCACCCGCCGTAATATCCCGCAAGGGCGCCCAAGAGGGTTCCCACAATGGCCGACACCGTTACCACAATCAGGCCCACCTCGAGGGAAATACGTGCACCAAAGACCACCCGTGAAAATATGTCTCGGCCGGTGGAATCAGTTCCAAACAAGTACTGTGCGGAGGGTGGGAGGTAACGTAATGAAAGGTTCGTAGCGCCTACGTCGTGCGTGGCGATCCAGGGTGCAAACAGGGCAACGATCACCAGGATGGCGACAATCACCAAGCCAACAATAGTTAATCGGTTCATTGGGAAGGTAATAAGTGCCGCGGGCTTATCCAGTTGCTTCCGCCGCTTCACACATCTCCCGCATCATGACACTCGGATTCTGGGATCCAGTCTGCGATAGAGCATATCGGTCAACATGTTGGCCACAATGTAAGTGATACTTATCACCAGCACACAGCCTTGCACGACTCGATAGTCGCGTTTGCCGATGCCATCCTCCACCAGCAGCAGGCCCAGACCGGGCCAACCAAAAATTTTCTCCGTAATAATTGCACCGGCCAAAAGGATGCCAAGCTGTAACCCTAAAATGGTTACAACCGGAATGAGTCCGTTCTTCAGGACGTGCTTGTAAACCACTTGAGTTTCACTAAGACCTTTAGCGCGCGCAGTGCGCACGTAGTCTTCACCCAACTCCTCAATAACCGACGAACGAACCATACGAGTCAATATTGCTGATAGTGCTGCGCCGAGTGTGAATGAAGGAAGGATGAAGTCAGTCCAGTCGAAGCGCCCGGATGGCGCCAGCCAACCCAGTTTGACAGCGAACAAGTAGACTAGCATCGGCCCAATGACAAAACCTGGCAGGCTGATCCCGATCAAAGCCACCACCGAAGCAAGGTTGTCGATCCACGTGCCGCGATTTTTTCCAGCGATCACGCCAAGAGGGATGGCGATAAGAACGGCAACGAATAGCGCTGCCAACGCAAGCTGGATGGTTGCTGGATAGCGTTCGATAATTAACTCAACTACGGGCCTGTCGGTACGAAATGAACGGCCCATGTCCCCGCGAATTAAAGCCAGCCAGTATTCAGAATAGCGGTTATCAAGGCCATGCCACTTGAAAGTTCTAGATCCCTGCTCGTCACGAGGGAAGGAAAAGAAAAAGGGAGGCCGATCGAGTCCATGTTTCTCGCGGAACTGCGCAAACTGTTCCGGAGTTGCCTGTTCGCCCAACACCGATACTGCAGGATCCCCGGGAACGAGTTCTATTAGTAGGGTAACCAGAGAAACGACGGTCCAGACCACCAGCAGAAAGATCGCGAAGCGTCGTAACGCTCCTAAAAGTTTGTACTTGTAAACTGAGCGCACTGCGCGTCTCTAGATTGAAGAGGATGGAATTCGTGAGGGATGATATCACAGCGAGGTGGAAGCGACGGGCTCATGGGCGCCAAAAAGAACGTAGCCCGAAAGGAATGCTGAAATGAGTCGCGTGGCCCCGACAACCGCACGCTCGTCAGCAATCCTTCGGGCTGCGCTCTAATGGTTGCAAGCTATGGTATTTGCAACCAATCTCGAATCAGTTGGGCCGCCTGCCGAGATGCAGCGCGGCAATCCCCCCACTTAAGTTCTGAAAAGTAACTTGCTCAAATCCGGCTGCCGCCATCACTGCTTTCAACTCTTCCTGATTAGGAAATCGCGAGACCGAATCCGGCAGATATTGATAGGCGTTGCGCGAACCGCTGATTATTCCTCCGACTGCAGGTAGTATCTTCGTAAAGTAGAGTTTAAAGAGTGAACGCAAAATTGGAATTCTTGGCTTTGAGAATTCAAGGACAGCCAGGCTGCCCCCAGGTTTTAAGACTCGTAAGAGTTCCTCGAAACCGGCTTCGATGCTCGTCAGGTTACGTAAGCCAAAGGCTATTGTCGCTCCCTCAAAGGAACGATCGGCGAAGGGAAGTTGAAGTGCGTCTCCTTCGACGAACGGAACAGGGAAGCCGAGCTTGACGCATTTGGAGTTCGCAACTTCCAGCATGGGCCTGCAAAAGTCGATGCCGACAATTCTTGCGCAACCCTTTTCAAACAACGTGAAAGAAAGATCGCCAGTCCCACAAGCCACATCCAAAACACGAGATTCGCTGCGGATGAGGATTTGCCGAAATTCCTTCGCCACCGTCTTGCGCCACTTCTTGTCAATATTCCCCGACAAGAGATGGTTTAAAAGATCATATCGACCGGCAATACCCGCGAACATATCGCGGACGCGATGCGCTTGATCGACATTCGATTCGCGATTACTCTCAGGCACAGTTAACCGGAAGGTGTTATCGATATGGTTGCAGTGACATTGCGAATGATTTGTGATTACTCGGGTTTGTTCGGTGGATTTGTTTGCGGCTTGGCCGTACCCGCTTCAGACTTCTTTACGATTTTTTGATCAGGCGCTCCCATCATTTCCACTTTACCGAGACGTTCGATTTGTGACTTCACCAATTCAGCATTTCCTACAACTACGGAAGCAAACACTGCGTCCCCAACAAGCCGCGTTGCAGTCTTCTGCAAATCTGCAATTGACAGGGCGGTTAAGTATCTAAGCTGTTCAGACGGGGCCGAAAGCCCGTACGTATCTTTATCCAACAAGGAGTCTGCCAAACCGTCCGTTTTGGCCAGTTTTGCATTTGTCGCCGTCAGCACTTCGTTCTTGGCAAACGCCAACTCAGCTTCCGTAAGGGGCGATGTTGTCAGCGACCTAATCACTTCCTGTGCACTCGAAAGGGCTTTACCCGCCAGTAATGGATCGACCGTGGCCCCCATAACAAACATGCCTGGCAGCGCAAAAGCGTCATGTCGCACAAACATGGGACTTCGCGAAAACTCCGGTATGAGCTTTTCCCAACGCTGCCTGGCCACGACGGCCAGCACATCACCTGCCGCAGCATCCGGGTTCTTGCGCGCAAAACCGCGCAATGCAACTCTCACCTCCACGCCCTGCTCTGCAGGTGCGTTTATTATTAGGGTTCGGGTATCGGGGGGAGGGGGCTGGGTAAAAGTTGAAGGGACCAGCCGTTCGCTCTTCCGCCAAATCCCCATCAATTGACGTAGCGCCCGCAAAGCTCGAGCTTGTTGAACCCCGCCTATTACGACCAGAGTCGCGTTATTTGGATTAAGAAACCGCTCGCGCGCTAGCATTAGGTCGCTTCTCTCAACTCGTTCCAAAGACTCGACTGAACCCGTATATGGTCGTCCGTAGGGAAAATCCCCGAATAACCTGGCCGCAATAGCGCGGTCCGCCACATTCGCCGGGGATATGCTGCTGTCCCTTATCACCTTGACTCGGCCTTCGCGGATCTTGGCGACGTTTTCGGGAGTCAATTGGGTAGTAACAATTCCGGTGCGCAGTATCTCGATTATGCGCTCAAACTCACTGGCGCGTCCCTGCATTGTGACAGTGATGGCATCGTGATCGGTCGTGACATTGAGGCGCCCCTGCATCTCATCAGTGAAATATTCCCGGGTAGTAGGGTCGGGAAAAAGGATGTCCCCGAGCAAAGCCATGCTGCCCGCTTTTCCGCCCAAATCAAACGCGGCGCCACTGTGGATTCGCAGCTTGATAAGCACATCCGGATCGCCTCGCCGTGGCAATAAGATGAGGCGTAGCCCATTAAGCAACTGGGTCTGTTCAGGCTCAGCAGCTAATTGCGCGAAGGCAAACGAGCTCGAGAAGGCGAGGAGGCAGAGACCCAAAAGGAGTTTTCTTGAGAAATTACGCAAAACGACGGTGTTCATAGTTGTCGAGGTTCGGATGAGCAGCTTGCCGATAAAGTATCTATCCGGGGAGCAAAACATCTTAGATGCGTGATTTTTGGTCGTCAACCGTTTGGCTTCTAAATGCATCCAACGCCATGGTTTGACGAGAACCAGGTGTACTCCGAAGGGACAATCAGATCAGCTTCAAAACAAGTTTTGTTGGTTGGTATTTGAAATTCGGCCTTTTCTGACGAAAAAATTGAGGGAAGGGCGTATCCTTTAGCAGTTTGCCGGTAATACTAGTAGGAAGCGATTCCTACAGAATCGAGAGCCGCTTGCCGGAGAGAAACATAGACGAACTTTTGCTTGAAAGGGCAGGAGCTGGCGACCAGGCGGCTTTTCTAGAGGTATATGAACGGCATCGAGACGCTATTTTCCGGTTTGCCTATCGACTTTCCGGAACAGTTGAGACAGCCGAAGACATTACCCACGATTGTTTTTTGAGTTTAATAAGGAAGCCGGAGAACTACAGCGCAGGTCGAGCCTCACTACGAACATATTTGCTATCGGCCGCTCGAAACCTGTGGTTCAAGCAATTGCGAAGGCTGGGCCGAGAATCGGAGCTGGACGAGCTGGGCGACGATGATTATGAGGTAGTTAGTAAGGGCCCATTAACCGGCGTGTTGGATGGCGAGCTTGCCCGGAAAATACAGGAAGCGATAGCCGCCCTGCCACCACTTCAGCGTGAAGCTTTGGTCCTTTTTGAGTACGAAGGCCTGGCTTTAAATGAGATTGCCAGCCTGGTTGGAACTGATACCGGAGCCGTCAAAGCGCGGCTTCACCGGGCTCGTGAGCGGCTACGAACGACGCTCCAGCCATATTTGAATAGCACTCGGGAAATTGTTACTTTGGAGAAGGGTTGAAGATGAGCAATATTGGCCCCGGAGAGCAGTTTATCTCGGAAGAAGAGCTTAAGAATTTGCTCAAGAGTTGGGTTGCTCCAGAACCTACAAAAACTCTCGATCAACGGGTCGCTAATAGTTATCATAGGGAGATTGAAGGCGCTAAACGTGCGGCACAGTCAGGACTGTTCCCCCAAAGCCAAAAAGAGGTTGTAGCGATGAAGTTTTGTTCCACCTGCAGGGAAGAATTCGCGGACAAATTTAGTTTTTGCCCAGTGGACGGCACTCCTTTAGAGATGCCGGCAGCAGAACCGGAAATTCCAATTGCGGAAGCACCGAGTTATAGCGAGCCAATCATCGCTAGCGCGCCGGTAATGGCAGCAGCGGGAACCTCTGCTTTTGTGCCGAGAGGCGAATATCACCTGACTTTCATGGACGACGCTGGACTAGTGTCGAGGCTGACTGACGCGATTAAGGAGGTGGCACATGAGTCGGAGCTGACTTGGCCCGAGTTCAAGCGTGACCCATTCGGTTTCACCAAGCGCATGGTCGTAGGTTACAGCCAGGCTGGTTGGAAAGTCCTCTCGCAACCTAATGTGGCCACCGGTGTTTTGGCGGCCGTCTTCATAATGATCACGGCGATTTTTGGCGTTCTCTGGCTCGACCGTATACAAATGCAGCGGGCTCAGGAATCTGCTCACGAAGAACTGGTCGTTCAGAATCTCATCGACGTCGATATCCCAACTGAACAGCCCACTCCTGACGAAGGAACTGCTGGGCTCAACAAAGGTGACGGCGGCGGCAGCAAACCTAAGAAGGAGAAACCAGGCGGCGGCGGCGGTGGTGGTCGCGAGGATCCCAAGCCGGCTTCGTTTGGAAAGACACCACAGGCTTCATTGACCGTGCCCCAGGTAGTAGCGCCGGATCCGAAGCCACCCACGATTAAGAATCCTTCATTGCCGGTTGCGGCGACGGTGGTGGCCGATCCTTTATTGGTTCCACCTGACGCGAGGGTGTTGCCATACGGCGATTTCAAATCAAAAAGCATGGATCCATCGTCAGGGCCAGGCGTCGGTAACGGTATCGGCACCGGTAAAGGCGGAGGCATAGGTCCGGGCGAGGGTGGCGGTATCGGCCCAGGACGCGGAGGCAACATTGGCGGTGGTGACTATCGCGAAGGCGGTGGTGGTCCAGGCGGTGGCGGAGGCGGCACCGACTACAACAAGGTCTTTAGTGGTAAGGACGTCAATTCCAAAGCTCGCGTTCTTTCAAAGCCTGAACCGCAATACACTGAAGAAGCGCGAAAGAATCAGGTTACCGGGACAGTCGTATTACGAGCAGTGTTTACATCCGGCGGACAGGTGACGAACATTCGCGCAGTATCCGGGCTTCCCTACGGTTTGACTGAAAGGGCAATCGCTGCCGCACGGCAGATCAGGTTTGTCCCAGCGACCAAGGATGGACGTCAGGTTTCGATGTACATCCAACTGGAGTACAACTTCAACCTTTATTAAGAGATTCTCTTAGTGAACAAGGGAAGGCGCCGAATGTTATCAATCGGCGCCTTCTTTTTTGTTTCGCGTCAGGTTTCTCTAGCCGTTCAAACGTTCGACGAAGCGTCTGATGCGCGCCAAACCCTCTCTTAACTGCTCCATCGAGGTTGCGTAGGAGATGCGAATATAACCCTCGGCGCCGAAGCCGGCTCCGTCCGTGACAACGGTCTGCTCCTCATCCAACAACCGCTGCGAAAAATCCTCTGACGTTTTCAACTGCCCTTTCAGGCACTGGCGCACACTTGGAAACGCGTAAAACGCTCCCTCCGGTTCATTGCAATGAAAACCTGGAATCTCACGCAGACCACTCAACATCCATTCGCGACGGGCCTTATACTCCGCGAGCATTGCAGCAACAGAATCCTGCGGTCCGTTCAGCGCTTCAACGGCTGCGCTTTGGGCGATTGAATTTGGGTTACTGGTGGAGTGGCCCTGCACCTTGAGCATTGCCTTGATCCAATCTGGCGGCGCCAACGCGTAACCAATCCGCCAACCAGTCATGGCATAGGTTTTTGAAAACGAACCAGCAATACAAAGGCGGCTGCGCAGATCGGGCGACAGGCTTGCTGCACTAAAAACCTCCGCGGGCGGATAAACAAAACGAAGGTAACACTCGTCCGAGATCACATTTATGCCATGTTCAGCGAGAACCTCCATAATCCTTTCAAATTCACTCGGCGGAATGACGCGGCCTGACGGGTTACATGGCGAGTTGAGAATAATCAGCTTGGTCTGGGGAGTAATTGCCTGTCTGACCTGCTCGGCGGTTAGCACAAACCCGCTGTCTTCAGTTTCTATGAATATCGGTGTGCCACCAGCAAAGACTACGATCTCTGGAAAAGTCACCCAATAGGGTTTCGCCATCAGCACTTCATCGCCCGGGTTAACCAGACTGACAACGGCATTGAAGATTGCCTGCTTGCCGCCTGAAGTTGCCATCACTTGCGGCGACTCGTAAGGGGCGCCGAACTGGCTCTGGTAAAAATCAATGATTGCTTGCTGAAGTACTCGTGTTCCACCGGTAGAGGTGTATTTGGTTTTACCGGCACGCATCGCCTCTGCTGCAGCCTGCTTAATGTTCTCCGGAGTATCGAAGTCAGGCTCGCCGGCACCGAAGTCAACAACATTGGCGCCAGTGGCCCGCAACGACTCGGCAGCCTGCATTGCCGCGAGCGTGGACGACGCTTGCATTCGACCCACGTTCGTAGACGAACGAAAAAGCGAACTGGATAACTTAGTGGTCATAAACTTATGTGGCGGCAAGCCACTACCGGTTCGTCAGCGCTTAACTTTTTCCCGCATTCGTGACTCTACGATGGCTGGAACCAGACCGTCTAACTCGCCGCCTAGCTGAAATACTTCCTTAACCAGACGTGAGCTGACGTAAGAGTACTTCTCAGCAGGCATCATAAAAACCGTTTCGATGCTGGGCTCAAGGCGGCGATTCATTAATGCCATCTGTAACTCATACTCATAATCGGAGATTGCTCGGATGCCTCGCACTATCGCGTGCGCCTGCTGGGCGACAGCATAGTGAACCAACAACCCTTCGAAGCTATCGACGCGAACAACGCAACGCCCGGTTTCGATTGTCTCGAGCACCTCTTTTAAGATCTCGCGGCGCTCCTCAATTGAAAAGAAAGGCTGCTTCTCCGGATTTACCAAAATGCCAATGGTAATTTCGTCAAAAAGCTTGCAGCCCCGCTCAATGATGTCCAGGTGTCCGTTGGTTACCGGGTCAAAGGAGCCGGGATAGATGGCACGTCGCATTACGGGCGATGGTAATTGGTAAATTCAAAATGGTAAATAGGCAAAGCGCCGGACGGGACACCTTGACAGTGCTGGTCCTCGGTGTTTCAATAACTCTCGGACGAACGTGGTGAGTTAAGGCGACTTGCGGCCACGAAAAACAATCCGCTAAACAGCTCGGCGAGTCTTTCCCGCAAGACTAATCGAATAGGGTTTGGAAAGCCCCGCGTTGTTTAAGCGCGGGGCTTTCGCATTGCCCATTGTGATTTCCGAATAGCGAGCGAATCAGTACTAGTGGTCGCCATTGGAAGAGATCCAGGTGAGGCGGTGCCTAAATAGCACATCAGCAATGACCAGCTTTCTAGAAACACTTAAGGAACGCATCATCGTCTTTGACGGCGCGATGGGGACCAATTTGCAAGTCCAAAACCTCACGCTCGAGGACTTTGGTGGATTGCGCTTCGAAGGTTGCAACGAAAACCTGCTAGTCACCAGACCTGACGCAGTTGAAAACGTTCATAAAGCGTTTCTGGACGTGGGCTGCGACGTAATCGAAACCAACTCATTTAATGGCACCCCGGTCGATTTTGAAGAATACGGAATCGGCGACAAAGCCTACGAGATGAATGTTCTTGCGGCGCGATTGGCCAAACGGATCGCTGTCGATTATTCGACGAAAGAGAAACCACGTTGGGTGGCAGGCTCGATGGGTCCTGGTCGAAAACTGCCAACGCTGGGGCACATTTCGTTTGCTGATTTAAGTGCCGCATATGCCGAGCAGGTTCGAGGCCTAATCGATGGCGGTGTCGACCTGTTAATTGTCGAGACCTGTCAGGACTTACTGCAAACCAAAGCAGCACTGTCTGCCATCTTCGCTAACTTCGAACAAAGTCGTAAACGCATTCCGGTTATCGCACAGGTAACGATTGAAGTGTTCGGCACCATGCTTAACGGCACCGAGATCGGCGCCGCCTTGACTGCCCTGGCGCCATTTCCCATCGACGTTATCGGGATGAACTGCGGCACGGGTCCGCGTCACATGACCGAGAGCATTCGTTATCTTTGCGAGAACGCTCCCCTCCCGGTTTCTGTACTACCAAATGCGGGGCTGCCTTCAGTGGTTGACGGCAAAATGCACTATGACGAAACGCCTGAGACTTTCACGGCGCAAGTAGTCCATTTCGCCAACGACTTCGGTGTAAATATTGTGGGTGGCTGCTGCGGTACCACACCCGCGCACCTGAAGCTTGTAGTTGAGGCGATGCATGGCATCAGCCCTAAGCCGCGAGACGCCAAACTTGTCCCTGCGGCTTCATCCATCTACTTCCAACAACCTTACGTGCAGGATGCTTCGTTTTTGATCGTTGGCGAGCGTGTGAACGCGAGCGGGTCAAAGAAGATGCGTGACCTGTTGAATGCGGAGAATTGGGACGGGCTGGTAGCGCTAGCCAAAGAGCAGGAGCGTGAAGGAGCACACGTGCTTGACGTTAACGTCGACTTTGTCGGTCGCAACGGTGTAAGCGACATGCACGAGCTGGCTTCCCGGCTGGTAACTAATATCAAACTGCCATTGATGTTTGACTCGACCGAGTGGGAGAAGATGGAGGCGGGTCTGCAACACGCAGGCGGCAAGTCTATTCTTAACTCCACGAACTATGAGGATGGTGTACCGCGGTTCACCAAGGTCATTAACCTCGCCAAGCAGTATGGCGCGAGTGTTGTCATTGGAACAATTGATGAAGAAGGCATGGCGCGTACTGCGGAAGGGAAGTTCCGCATCGCAAAACGCGCTTATCAGCAGGCGACAGAAGAACTGGATTTTCCTGCAGCGGACATCTTCTTTGATCCTCTGGCGTTACCGATCTCCACCGGCATCGAAGAGGATCGGCGCAATGCCCTCGAAACAATCGCGGGGATTCGCCAGATCAAACAGTCGCTACCGGACTGCTTTACCATTCTGGGCGTTTCAAATATCTCGTTTGGACTTAACGCCGCTTCGCGCGTGGTACTGAACTCCGTGTTTCTGCATGACGCCGTGGAAGCAGGACTGGACGCAGCCATTGTCAACGCCAGCAAGATCGAACCACTCAATCGAATTGGCGAACAGGAGTTAAAGGTCGCTCGAGAGCTCATTTACGACCAGCGCCGGTTTGAAGGTGACATTTGTACCTACGATCCATTAATCGAGTTCACGAAGCTCTTTGAGGGCGTGAAGGCGAAGAGCGCCAAGCAATCTTCCAAAGGTGAGACAGTTGAAGAGCGGCTGAAAAACCACATCATTGATGGGGAAAAGATAGGTTTGGAGGGTGAGTTAACCACCGCCCTCGAGAGTTATCCTGCACTCGACATCATCAATAATATTTTGCTCGACGGTATGAAGGTCGTCGGTGATTTATTTGGAAGTGGCCAGATGCAGTTGCCATTCGTATTGCAGTCCGCTGAAGCAATGAAGGCGGCGGTCCGTTTTCTGGAACCTTTCATGGAGAAGAAGGGCGGCGCGACGACCAAGGGAACCATGGTACTGGCTACCGTTAAGGGCGACGTCCATGACATTGGCAAAAACCTGGTCGACATCATCCTTACGAATAACGGCTACAAGGTGATCAATCTGGGAATCAAGCAGACGATCGAAGCCATCCTGCAGTCGTATGAGGAGCATAATGCCGACGCGATCGGCATGAGTGGCTTGCTGGTGAAGTCGACGTTGATAATGAAGGACAACCTGGAGTTAATGAATGAGCGGGGCATAACTGTTCCGGTTGTCCTCGGCGGTGCGGCTTTGACGCGCCGTTATGTCGAAGACGATCTGAAGTCGCTTTATAAAGGATCACTTTATTACGCACGGGACGCCTTCGCTGGTCTTCACACGATGGACAAGCTTACCGGCGTGAACGGCGAAGGAACCATGTCGAGTGATTTGGCAAAAGCCGCAGCAGCAGCGGGTAGGGAAGTTGAAAGCGCTGACGACGTCGAGGACCTGGTGGGAGAAGAGGCTAAGCTGGGTATCCGGAAGCCTTTGAAGCCTCGAGGCGTCGTCAAAACCGCTGGCGATACGACACATACTACGCGTTCGCAGATCCGCACGGATGTCTTAATACCCGACCCCCCGTTTTACGGCTCACGAGTTGTGGAAGACATTGATCTGAACGATGTGTTTAGCTTCGTGAACGAAACAGCTCTGTTCAAGGGGCAGTGGCAGTTTAAGCAGGGTCGCCAACCGGCAGAACAATACGCGGCGCTGGTTAAAGAAAAGGTCAGACCGATTTATGAGCGCTTGACGGAACGTAGCGTCAAAGAACGATTGCTTGTGCCTCGCGTTGTTTATGGCTACTTTCCGGCTCAATCATCCGGTAACGATTTAGTCATCTATCACGACGACAAGTTAACTGAGCGATTGCGTTTCACTTTCCCACGCCAACCTTCCGGCAAGAACCTGTGTCTCGCAGACTTCTTCGCTTCGAAGGAATCCGGCAGGATGGACACGGTTGCGTTTCATCTGGTCACGATCGGTCGGCGCGCGACTGAACACGCGCAGGAGTTGTTTAAGTCAGACAACTACGCCGAGTACCTTTACTTTCATGGCTTAAGCGTGGAAAGCGCCGAGGCGCTCGCCGAGTTATGGCACAAGCGTGTCCGCGAAGAGTTGGGCATTGCCGAGCAAGATGCAAAGGACGTAAACAAACTATTTCGTCAGCAATATCAAGGCTCCCGGTTTAGTTTTGGATATCCTGCCTGTCCCAACCTTGAGGACCAGGCCAAACTATTCGAGTTGCTGGATCCGGCGCGAATTGACGTCGAACTTACAGAGGAATTTCAACTCGATCCGGAGCAATCAACTTCCGCAATCATCGTTCACCACCCGGAAGCGAAATACTTTTCGATCGACTAACCTCAAGTCTAATGTCCAAAGTTCACAGTCCTGCGCCGAACGTTAGTTCAAGGCCAACAACGGACCCGGAACCTCGACATTCCACAATTGAGATTGAACCCACCCCTGAAGAGTTAGTGGTCTTGTCCGGCTTTGAGTGGTTTGCATTCCGCCTGGTGCGGCGCATGAATCAAGGCGCGTGGAAGCGCTTCTGGACCTGGTGCCAGAAAACACTTGGCGCTGGCTGGATCCATCTTTCAACCTACAACTTAATGCAGGTTTACGGTTTCGAAAATGTGGAAGCCGTATCGCACCAAAGACCAATCCTTCTGGTGGCCAATCACCGTTCATTTTTCGACATGTACACCGTGTCCACAGTGCTCTTTCGCGGAACGTCCTGGCGGAAACAACTCTTCTTTCCCGTACGTGGCCGCTTCTTTTATCAATCGCCAGCGGGCTTGTTCGTAAACCTGGTCATGGGTTGGTGGTCGATGTATCCACCGTTTTTTGCCTCCGGGGACAAGCCGATCCCTCAAAAACGCGTCTTTGATAGATTCTCGTTCCGGCTCTTGACGCATTTAGCGAAGGAGGGCCCGGGAAACGTTATTGGTTTTCATCCGGAAGGCACTCGTAACAAGAGTGCCGATCCCTATTCCTATTTGCCTGCTCAACCCGGAGTGGGAAAGCTAATTAAAGATGCGGCGCCTCAAGTCTTGCCCGTCTTTATTGCCGGACTGGGAAACGACTTGCCGAAACAGGTGCTTGGCAACTGGCGAGGAGGCGAGAAAATTCGCATCCACTTCGGCCCGCAGATAGATCTGACTGAATACCTTTCCAAGCGTGATCATTTGCGAACCTACAAAGAAATCTCCGAAAACGTAATGAAGAAAATTGCGGAGCTGGGAGAGCAAGACCGCGCAATGTTTCACGCCGCGAAAAGCGCGCGTTCAAACCCGAGATGAGTTTGCCCCTCGTCATCATCAATCCGGAGTCAGCCGGCGGCGCCACACGGGATGCGTGGCCGGCCATAGCCAGCGAACTGGCTTCACATTTCGGGGCTTTTGCACCGGCATTCACTAAAGGGCGAGGAGACGCAGTCGAAATCGCAGCCAACGCTGCACGTAAAGGCGATAGGCTTATCATCGCGTGCGGTGGTGATGGCACAATCTCCGAAGTGGCCAATGGGATCCTCGCCGCGGGAACTAATGCGGAGCTGGGAATTCTTCCCAGTGGCACGGGTGGAGACTTTCGTCGAACTATTGGGATACCGGCCCGAACCGCTGACGCGGCAAAAATTCTTCGCACAGGTCAAACGCGGCAGATAGATGTCGGACGGGTTGCTTATACAAAGGAGGACGGCGGTCCTGATAATAGCTTTTTTATAGGTGTGGCTTCGGTTGGATTAAGCGCTGCAGTGATCGCAAGGGTCAAGGAAGAAGGTTCGGCGTGGCTTCCCAACCAGGGGCCAAAGTGGCTAACCGGCCGCGCTTCCTATGGATGGGCGATGCTGCAGACTGCAGTTAAGAGCAGCGCAACCAGGCTTTTCATTCAGCTCGACGATAGTGCCGAGCGCCTTGCGGCAGTAACCAATCTTTGCGTGGCTAATGCGCGCTACTTCGGAGGGGGAATGAAGATAGCTCCTGACGCAAAGCTTGACGATGGAAAGTTTGACGTTGTTAGCATCGGTGATCTGAGTGCGGGACGGATTCTAACCAACGCCCCGCGTCTATATATGGGCGCACATCTGAATATGGCAGAGGTAGGCCACGCCCTGGGAGCGAAAGTCGCAGTGCGGGCGGCAAACAAAGACGAACGGATCCCCCTTGAAGTGGACGGTGAACTACCCGGGTACTTGCCTGCCACTTTTCAAATCCTGCCCAAAGCTCTTCGCGTGAGATGTCCACGTCAATGATTGAAACCGGCCACGCCCAAAGTTGAAACTGCCGTTTCTCTTTCTACGACTGGCCAGCATCTCCTTGGTTAATCCTAGAATCTTCTTGCCAGAAAATTGGGAAAAAGGTTATAAATACGGGCACCGAGCCCGATTTATATGTTTTTGTTTGGCACGGCGCTCTTAATGTATAGACGAATATTTGTACGTGCGCAGAGAGCGATCCCTGCATTGCGGGGATTTGTATAATTTTCCCTCTACTGCAGCGTTGAAGTGTATCTGACGAATTCCGCGTGGGAGGGTTTGCCTAGTGGATGCTCCGATTGAGGAAGGATCCGCCAACACCGCCTCTGTACCAAATCCAGGCGAGACAGTGGCCGCCGGAACGCCCGCGAGTCCTACCGTAGCGGCGAAGCCTCTGCCTCCCGCGGCAAAGGCGCCGCCTGCGTCAGCGGGAGTCGTACTCGAAAGCACTCCGGATACACCCGTAAACAAAATGCGGCGGCGAATTGTCTGGGCGAGCGTCGCAGGGTTTCTCGTTACGTCCTTCCTCATGTTCTTGCGCTTCTTCCTTCCTCGATCCATCACCGAGCCGCCCACGAAGTTTCGGATTGGCGCGCCAGACGACTACGCACTTGGTGTTGATACCAAGTGGCAGCAGCAATATCGCATCTGGGTTACGAGAACATCCGATCGGCTTTTTGTTATTTACGCTCGCTGCACGCATCTTGGCTGCACGCCGGATTGGAAGGCTAGTGAGAACAAGTTCAAATGCCCGTGTCACGGTAGTGGTTACGATAGCGAGGGAATAAATTTCGAGGGTCCTGCGCCACGCCCGATGGATCGTGCGCACGTAGAAGTGGATGCGGAGGGCCAAATAGTGGTGGATACGGCCAGACTTTTTGATTGGCCCAAGGGTGAACAATCCGATTTTGATGAGCCGGGCGCTTATATTTCGCTGTAGGTCAGCAAGTACATCAAATGGACGAGACTCCAGAGAAAGATACGAAGCAGCTGACTGAGGGTGAGAAGGCAGGCACGAGTCTTGTCGGCCGAGTGCGTGAAGGTGCGGGTGCGCTTAAAGAGCGAGCGATCGACGAAGCGAAGACCTATAAGGATCCGCAGGACACGCAACTATGGAAGTCGATCTTTCGCGTCTCGCATGATCGCTCCGATCCGCGAAACCGCTCGCTCGCGGTTCTCTCAAACGTTTTCCTGCATCTTCATCCAGCAAAGATTAATCGCGACGCGGTGCGTTACCCCTTCACTTGGGGCATGGGTGGAATTACGTTCTATCTCTTTATCGTGCTCACCTTCACCGGCGTACTGCTGATGTTTTATTACCACCCGACGAAGGCCGACGCTTTCAAGGACATACTTTATCTCGAACATGACGTGCCTTTTGGAAAGCTGCTGCGCAACATGCATCGTTGGGCCGCTCACCTAATGGTGATCACTACGTGGTTGCATATGTTTCGCGTCGTGTTAACCGGTTCCTATAAACGACCGCGCGAATTTAACTGGTGCGTGGGCGTGGTGCTGCTGGTGTTGACGCTGCTGCTTTCCTTCACCGGTTACCTTTTGCCTGATGATCAATTGGGGTTCTGGGCGGTTACTGTCGGTACGAACATGGCACGCGCGACTCCGATGCTGGGCTCCGAAGGTCCTTTTGGTGTGCAGCTGGGAATGACCGCTTTCAATGACGTTCGCTTCGGTCTACTGGGCGGTTCGATAGTGGATTCGAATGCATTGCTGCGTTCGTATATCTGGCATTGCATCGGCATTCCGCTGGTAGCGTCGATTTTTATGGCCGTTCATTTTTGGCGCATCCGCAAGGACGGTGGGATCTCCGGTCCTGCGCCTGTGATGCTCGAGTCAGAGATGAAAGCGGTTAAGAAGAAGTAACTACAGATGGCGAGACCTAAACTCAACTTCAGTCGACGAAAGTTGATCACGCTCGCGGTAATCGTTGTCGCCGTCGCTCTGGCGGCGTGGGCGGTTCAGGATTGGCATCAACTCTGGAAGATTTCGTCAGCGCCCGACAACGTTCCGATCGTCGCCATGCTCTTCCTGGTGCCCTTTTTCACCTGGCTGGGAATCAGGCAGTCCCAATCAAACGACCAGTTGATTACTGAGCTTGAGCAGGACCCGAAACTCGCTAAATCGCATCACCGAAAGGTCGAGCCGTGGCGACCCGGGTGGGCGCGAGAGATTCACGTTTGGCCCTTTCTGGTGCGCATTGAGTTTCTAGCAGCAGTTATCGTTACGGTAATTCTCTTCGTCTGGTCCATCACGCTAAACGCTCCTCTGGAAGAACCGGCCAATCCGAACCTCACGATGAACCCCTCCAAAGCTCCCTGGTACTTCCTGGGATTGCAGGAGATGTTGGTTTATTTCGACCCGTGGATTGCGGGAGTGGTGATGCCGTCTCTGATTATGGTCGGCCTAATGGTTTTTCCGTACGTTGATTCGAATCCACTGGGCAACGGTTATTACACCTTCAAGCAGCGGAGATTTGCGGTGGCAATGTTTGCTATCGGATTTCTGCAGTGGATCCTCTTAATCGTAATCGGCACCTTCATACGCGGGCCGGGCTGGATCTGGTTTTGGCCAGGTCAGACCTGGGACCACAACGCGGTGGTCTACGATCGCAACCGCGACTTGCATGACATTGTCGCCGACATGACTGGCTTTACTTTGCTGTCCACTGAATGGTGGTTGAAAGCCCTATTTGGCTTGATCGTTGTTTCGCTGTTTTTCTTAGTAGGCGCGCTCTTCTTCCATTGGCTAATGCTGCGCGGAGGTTTTGACCGAATCGACCGTTCTCTTCCGTTGCACAGACGTATTTGGCTCTGGATGACAACGCCGGATGAGTTTGAAAAGAAGCTGCTGGCGCGCACAAGCCTGTTGCAGTATGTCACTTTCCAGTTTTTCGCCATCACTGTTTTGCTGGCGATGCCCGTTAAGCTGTTTTTGCGCCTCGTGTTTACAATCAAGTATGTGTGGGTAACCCCCTGGTTCAATGTTTGACCGTGCGGAGGCATGATTCCGAGTGGCCGACTCTGCTGAATCACAAGAGTCTTTAGTTAAGAAGGAGCCGGAGGCGCCGGCGCGCGATCCGATCGTCAGTCGTTCCACGAGCGGCTGGATGTTGATCTCCGCCTTGCTGCTCACTCTTTCGCTTGCCTGGGCCCTCTGGGATGAAGCGTTTGGCCAACGTCCCTGGAAAGGTATGCAGCAGGAGTTCGTCAGCCGCTACACCCGTTACCTAAAGAGCATCAAGCCGCTGGCTGGCAAGACCGAGGCTGAGGTTAAGGAGAGTCCGGAGTATCAGGCACTTAATGAGGAAGCCCAGGCGGCCTTGGAACGCGTTAAGCCGGAGACCGCGGAAATCGATCAGAAGGTAACGCGGATTCAGAAACAACTGGACAAGGTAACCGAACCTTTTCAAAACCAACGCGGCCATCTCACCGTTATCGCTTACAACATTGAAACGGCGCACGGATCAGCGAAGGATAAATATCGCAGGGAGGCGGAAGAGACCCGTAAAGAGACCGTTGAAGTCGAACTGCCACCCGCAGATGGCTCGGGCAAGTCTACTATTCAGGAGATGAATTACGAGCAGCTTGAGAAGTTGTACAACGACTTGAGAGATGAGAAGGCCCAGCTACTGGGTCGCAAGGCCGAACTACTCAAAGAGCCGGCAGAACTTTCCAAGAAGCGAGACGACTACCTCAAGAACCACGTGATCGGCTTAGGCCCCACGCAGATCGACGGTCTCGTGCGCAAAATGGAGAACTTCGATTACTCCATCCTGCCTCACCAGATAAGCGTAAACTCGGCAAGCATTGTCGACCGATGTCAGGTCTGCCATGTAGGAATACGTGAGCCACTCAACCTGAAGCCTGAAGATTTGGCGCCAGAAGGACCCGGCAAGAAACCCGACAGCCTGTCACGAGCTTTTGTCAGCCACCCAAGTAAGGAACTCCTACAAATTCATAATCCCGATCGATTCGGCTGTTCCGGCTGCCATTGGGGCAACGGCCGCGCTACGACGAGTGACGTCAAGGGCCACGGACGCCACAAGTATTGGCTATGGCCGCTGTTTGAACGCGAGAACATCGAGGCTGGTTGTCAGCAATGTCACGCCAAAGATCGCGTCACCCAAGGTGCTAACACTCTGAATTTAGGTCGCGACCTCTTCTATGAACGTGGTTGCGTGGGCTGCCATCGATACGAAGGATTCGATCGAGAGACTGACGCGCTGGCTGGATCGAGACAAAGCAATACACAACTGGAAGATCAGATTACGGCCAACGAGAAACTTATTCGTGAGGATACAGAGGCTGCTAATCAAGCTTCCGACGACGCAGAAGCGCAAAGGCTCCTGGCTCATGCTGAAGCATTACGAGTAACCAACAGCCTGCTGGCTGCGCGCCGAGATCAGTTGAATCTGCAGTCGAAATATTTGATGCAGGATCAGAAAAAGATTGGCCCTAATCTGAAAGACGTTCGGCTCAAACTGCGTAAGGAGTGGCTGCCGATTTGGTTGGAGAATCCGCAGGGCTTTCGGCCGGGCACGAAGATGCCTACGTTCTGGCGGTTCTCCACTGCCACCGATGGCCACGGAGTGAAGCCGGATGCCGACGCGGCGGATCAGATCAAGGCGATATCAGCTTATCTCTGGCAGGAAAGCTTCGACGGCAGAGTGCCCGAACAGCAACGCGGTAACGCTGCTCGCGGTAAGCAACTTTTTGAAACGAGAGGCTGCCTTGGTTGTCACTCAATTGGCGACGCGGAGAGTCCAATCGGCGGTGACTTCGCCGCGAACCTTCAACGCGTCGGAGAGAAGAGTAATTTCAATTACATCGTGCGTTGGATTCACAACCCGCGTGAGCGATGGGCGCCCTACTGTCCCAAAGAGAAACGCGATCTTACTCCAGAGGATTACAGCAAGAATAACAAGCAATACGTCTTCGATACTGAGCTTAACTCACGTTGTCCAAATGACGGCACTGAGTTACAGGTTCAGAACATGACGGTCATGCCAAATTTTAGGCTGAGTGACGCTGATGCGCGAGACATCGCCACCTATCTGTTCTCGCTCTCAGGGCCGCCTTCTTATCCCGACGCCTCATTCATGGACGATTCCAATCTGAAACAAAAAGGCTTCGGATTAATCAAGCAGTACGGCTGCGCCGGCTGTCACGAGATCAAGGGATTTGAGGAAGAGCAGCGCATCGGTAAGGAACTGACCGTTGAAGGCGCAACGCCAATTGAGCGATTGGATTTTGCATTGTTAACGCACGATGCCGAAAAGGGCCACGATCCGCTCAAGCTTCATGGCGAGCACTCCGAGAAGCCCTGGTATAACCACAAGGGGTTTTTCGAACATAAGCTCGCTGAACCGTCAATCTACGATCAGGGGAAAGAGAAAGATCCAAAAGACAAGCTTCGCATGCCGAAGCCTTTCCTAACGCCCGAATGGCGTAACGCACTAACAACGTTCCTGCTTGGCAGTGTGGGCACGGAAGGTTCAAACGTCCCTCGTTCACTCTTTTACGATCCGCAGGATCAGCGACGTCAGGACGTGCAAAACGGTTGGTGGGTTATCAAGAAATACAACTGCGTAGGGTGTCATCAAATTCAAGTGGATCAGCGTTCATCATTAATGGGCGTACCGCTTTACCAGACTCCGGAAGGAAAAGATTTCCTTCCGCCCAGGTTAACGAGTGAAGGCGCGCGCGTGGATCCAAACTGGTTGTTGCGCTTCTTGACAGATCCCTCTCTGAGTGAGCAGAGAGGGCCGACAGCGGCAGAAACCGCGCGGCCCCAAGCTTCACCAGGCAATGGCCAGCCCGCAAATGGAAATCAGAACGCGACGGCTAGTGTCAGCGGCAACGGCAATGGCCAGGAGGCGTCGAGCAGCGGGAAGTTAAAACCGCAGCCTGGATTAGATCGCAATGGCGTGCGGCCTTACCTTCAGGCTCGCATGCCGACATTCAACTTTTCACCGAATGAATTACAGATCCTGGTGCGGTTCTTTATGGCGCTTTCCGGCCAGCAAGAGCCATACATCAAGGAGCCGCTGCAACCACTGACCGAACAGGAAAAGATGGTTGCGCGGCAGATGTTCACGTCCGGAACGCCGTGCCTCAAGTGTCATATCACTGGTGACCCTGCACATGATGCAACTGCCATCGCTCCAAACTTCCTGCTGGCCCCGGAGCGACTCAAACCGGATTGGACTTTCCGTTGGTTGCTGGACCCGGCGCAGATTAGTCCAGGCACTGCCATGCCTACTGGATTATTCCGAAAGGAAGGCGAACGTTGGGTCATCAATTTGCCGAATCCGCCGGCAAGCGCAAATGCCTATCACCAGGACCACGCGCAATTGCTGGTGAGGTATATGTTGTTAATGACGCCAGCGGAGCAGCGGCAGTTACTGGCAACGTCCCCGGTGCAACGGGCCGCAACCTCCGCCTCGCAAGCGCAGGGAAGAATGAATTTTCCTCGAAGTGAACGCCGGAGAGAAACGACGGCAAGACGTCTACGAAAGAGTAAGCGAGCTGTGATCGCTGTGCAGTCGCCGCCGAGGAGAAATGACATTCGCGTGCGTGGGTTCTAGTTGCTCGTGACGCACCGTGTGCGGTCTACTTCTGGCAAGGCACGTGGTAAAGTTATGCTTGAAAGTTATCAAATGTGGAGGAACTGATCATGTTTAAGCAGATAAAGGTCTGGCTTGTCCTGACCACGATATTCTCTCTGTTGGCGCTTGCGGCAGCCTGCAGCAAGGGGCCAACCAACGAGTCAGCGGAGACTAACACCGCGACGACGGCCGCCGACACCTATACCAGCAAGGGAGACGAGGGCACTGTTACCGGCGCAATCGCGTTTGAAGGAACGCCGGCGCCGGCGAAGAAGATTGACGCTTCCGCCGATCCCGTTTGCGCACAACAGAACCCGAATCTGTCAACCGAAGACACGCTTGTCACGGACGGAAAGCTAGCTAATGTTTTTGTTTATGTGAAAGACGGCAGTACGGCGGATGGCAAGAAAATTACCGGGCTTACTTTTCCAACGCCCACAGAAGCGGTGACGCTCGATCAGAAAGGATGTCAGTACGTTCCGCATGTGGTTGGCTTACAGGCAAACCAAAAGTTGAGAGTGACCAACAGCGATCCGACGACACACAATGTCCATCCGACACCGAAAGTAAACGCGGAATGGAATCAAAGTCAGAGTAATGGCGCAGCGCCAATCGAAAAGACGTTCGCACGCGCTGAAGTCCTGATTCCGGTCAAGTGTAATCAACATCCGTGGATGAAATCCTACGTGGGCGTATTGAAGCATCCATTGTTTGCGGTAAGCGGAGCAGACGGAAGCTTCACCATCAAAGGCGTACCGCCAGGAACTTATACCGTTGCCGCCTGGCATGAAAAAGGTGGACCAAACGGTACTGAGAAAACGATGCAGGTAACAGTGGCTGCCAATGGAAGCGCGAAGGCTGACTTCTCATTCGGTGGCGCTGCAACCGCGTCGAATCGTCCGAGTCTGCAGATGATGCCCGCAATTGAGTTTCCGATGTTGGGCAGACACTGAGAGCATGAATAGGGGTGTGCACCGTTTTGCACTGCTGGTAGCGGGCGCAACGTTCTTTCTGATCATTGCGGGCGCACTGGTAACAAGCAATGACGCCGGGCTAGCTACGGAAGACTGGCCATTATCCAATGGCCAGTTTTTTCCGAAGATGGTTGGCAATCTTTTCTGGGAACATGGCCACCGCCTGGTCGCCTCCACTGTTGGGTTGCTGACCATCGCGCTAGTCATCTTTCTCTTTGCCAAAGAAAAGCGCACGTGGGTGAAACGGCTGGGCCTGCTCGCATTGGCCGGCGTGATCGCACAGGGCTTGCTGGGCGGGTTGACAGTAAAGTTAATGTTGCCGCTGGCTGTCTCAACGGCACACGCGACATTGGCCCAGTTGTTCTTTTGCACGACAGTAAGTCTCGCGGTTTTTACCTCGACGAGTTGGATGCAGAGCAGACCGATTCTGGAAGAGCAGGGAAGCATTCCAGTTCGGTACCTCTGCCTGGCAGCGGCCACTACAATCTGCGTGCAATTGGTAATCGGCGCCACCCTGCGTCATTCGGCAACCTGGGACAAGCCACTGCCGACGGATTTATTGTTAACGCACATAGGTGGCGCGGTCGCGGTGACGTCGATCCTCGGCCTTACGGCTTTCATTATTATCAGGCGCTATCGTGGCCACACATTTCTAACCGGGCCCGCTCGAGTTGCGCTGGCTTTGTTGGGTTTGCAATTGTTGCTGGGAATAGCGGCGTATCTAACACGTGCAGCTTCGCCCAACGATCCGCAACCCCTCAATCCGATGATCGGAATTACCGTCGCGCATGTGGCTTGTGGCGCTCTGGTTTTTGCAACGACCATAGTTTTGACATTACGGGCTTTTAAGGTTCTGCGCGCTAGCGACGCCGTTCTCGGCTCAGATTCAGAATTTGGAGTTCGGGGTTTAGAGTACAAGCTCTAGCTTGCTGATCGCTGATGGAAGAATTTGCGATAGAACTCAATAGACCGACCGCTGCTGCCGTGGATCGACTCGGCTGGCGCGAACGCCTGGCGGCATATGCCGAGCTTACTAAACCACGTATCACGTTTCTTATCGTGCTTACGTCCGCAGCCGGTTTCGCCCTCGCGTCACCTGGAAGCATTGATTACCGCGCTCTTGTAAGCGCAATGTTTGGTATTGCGCTGCTCTCATCCGGCATTGCCACGTTGAATCAATATATGGAGCGGGATCTGGACGCTCTGATGAGACGAACTGCCGATCGTCCACTGCCTTCAGGCAAACTGCAGCCCTGGGAAGCGCTGGCTTCTGGCGTCTCACTGACAGTACTCGCTCAGGTTTATCTGGCAACGTTGGTCAATCCGCTTAGTGGGTTGCTAGGCCTGACAGTGATTTCAGGCTACCTCTTCGGTTATACGCCGCTAAAAACCAAGACATCATTATCGACGATGGTCGGCGCTTTTCCGGGAGCAGTGCCGCCCCTTATCGGTTGGGCGGCAGCACGCGGCGAAATTGGTATTGAAGCGTGGGTGCTGTTTGCGATCTTATTCCTTTGGCAGTTCCCTCATTTCCTGGCCATCGCCTGGATGTATCGCGAGGATTACAGTCGCGCAAACATCTTGATGTTGCCGGTCATCGAACCAGACGGGCGGGTAACTGCGCAACAGATCGTCGTCTATACAATCCTGTTGCTGCCGGTGAGTCTGTTGCCGACGTTGTTGGGAACATCCGGTAAGGTCTATTTTGCGGGGGCGCTAATTCTGGGCCTGCTGTTTCTTTACAGCAGTGTGCGGGCGGCGCTTTCAAAGTCGCGACAAGAGGCGAGGAGACTTTTGCTGGCCTCAGTTATTTATCTGCCGTTGCTCTTTATTTTAATGGTGTTAGACCGGTAAGTAGGACAGGCATTCCTGCCTGTCCATGACTTTCGGTGCCGATCCTGGACAGACAAGAATGTCTGTCCTACGACATACGATAGCCGATCCTGGACAGACAAGAATGTCTGTCCTACGACATACGATAGCCGATCCTGGACAGACAAGAATGTCTGTCCTACTAAGGAGATCTAACCGATGGGACGTGCTCTTGCGGTTATTATCTGGATCCTGACTCTGGGTTCAGTAAGTCTCTTTTTCGTCAAGAAGTGGTGGTTTCCTACCGCCATTTCTTCTCACGCCCCTGCGCTCGACCAGCAGTTTCTGATAACAATCACGATCGTGGGAATCGCCTTTGTGGCGGCTCAGGTCGGCTTGGGTTATATGGTCTGGAAATACCGTGATCGGGGCCAGGCGGATCGAGCTCTCTATTCGCACGGAAGCAATCGGTTGGAAGTAGTGTGGACGATTGTGACGGCGGTGATTTTTATCGGACTGGCGGTCATGGGCCAAAGCGTCTGGGCCTCACTGCACTTTAATAACGCGCCAGCAGGCGCTTTTCAGATTGAAGTTGTCGCGCAGCAATTTCAATGGAACTTTCACTATGCCGGTACCGACGGCGTCTTCGGCCGCACCGACCCAAAGCTGATCGATGATTCAGCGCTGAACTTCGTCGGCCTTGACGAAGCAGATCCCAGCGCAAAAGACGACTCAGTACACAGCGTTATTGCAGTGCCCGAGGGCCGCCCCGTCGAGCTGATTCTTCGTTCGAAGGATGTCATTCATAACTTCTGGGTTCCCCAACTTAGATTTAAGCAGGATTTGGTTCCGGGAATGGCAATCCGAGTTCACTTCACCGCCAATCGTCCCGGAAAGTATGAACTGGCCTGCGCTGAACTCTGCGGCCAGCTTCACTACAAAATGCGCAGCTTCATGCTGGTGCTGCCCGAAGACGAACATAAGGCGTTAACCGCGCTGCCGCAGGATCAATTTCAAACGCGTATGACTGAGCTGCTGGCGAAATATCAATTGCCAACGTCAAACAACTAGCGTCGAAGTAATTTCTAGATTGCTGACACAGGATTAACCACCAGGAGAGATTAGTGATGTCAGATGAAACGCACGAAGGAGTGCACCGGCACGAGCCGCCAACCAGCTTCATTCGTAAGTACATCTTCAGCCTTGATCATAAGGTCATCGGTATCCAGTACATCATCCTCGCCCTGGCTGCGGTACTGGTAGGCATGACGATGTCAGTCTTGATGCGCATGAACCTGTCCTGGCCTGGGACCAACTGGCCGATCTTGGGAACACTTTTCCCAGGCGGCGCTCCCGATGGGTTGATGACGCCCGAGTTTTATCTCTCGCTCGTAACAATGCACGGAACCATCATGGTGTTCTTTGTGTTGACGACGGCGCCTCAGGGCGGCTTCGGGAACTACTTCCTACCGATTCAAATCGGCGCGGAGGACATGGCTTTCCCCGTGCTTAACATGCTCTCGTTCTGGGTCACGTTCGTCGGCTTTGTGGTGATTCTCGCAGCAATATTTTTCTCGGGGGCTGAATCGACTGTTGGGCCGATAGGAGGCTGGACGGGGTACGCGCCGCTGAGCGCTCTGCCTAACTCCGGACCTGGTCAAGGCATGGGCATGAACCTTTGGATTATCAGCATCGCCATCTTCTGCGTAGGTTCATTGCTCGGTGCGCTCAATTTCATTACGACGCTTTTAAATATGCGCACTCGCGGAATGTCGTTGATGCGAATGCCGCTTACCTGTTGGGCCTGGTTTACGACCGCAGTCCTGGCACTTCTTTCATTCCCAGTCCTTTTGGGCGGTGGCATCTTGTTGCTGCTGGATCGCGTAGCCGGTACGAGCTTCTTTATCCCGGGCGGACTGTATGTGAGCGGCGTCCTCGCCGGCACCTCTCCGAATTTTCCGGCACACACGGGCGGCTCGCCCATTCTTTGGCAGCATCTGTTTTGGTTCTTTGGTCATCCGGAGGTCTATATCGCGATTCTTCCAGGGATGGGCGCCACTTCCCATATCCTGGCCACGTTCGCGCGTAAACCAGTGTTTGGTTACCGCGCCATGGTTTTCGCAATCTTTGCCATCGGGCTGCTGGGCTTCTTCGTTTGGGGACATCACATGTTCATCAGCGGCATGAGCCCTTACTCGGCGATGACCTTTTCCATCCTGACGCTTTCGATCGGAGTACCTTCAGCCGTGAAGACATTTAATTGGCTGGGCACACTCTGGGGTGCAAAAATTCGGTTCACCACACCGATGCTCTTTGCGATTGGATTTGTCTCGCTATTTGTTGCGGGTGGTATCACCGGTCTTGTCCTGGGACAAACTTCACTCGACCTCCCGATGCACGATACTTACTTTGTGCCCGCGCACTTCCATCTGGTGATGGGGGTGGCTTCCATCTTCGGAATGTTTGCCGCGACTTACTTCTGGTTCCCGAAAATGTTTGGCCGCCTGATGAATGAAACGCTCGGCAAGATCCATTTTTGGATAACATTCGTCGGCGTGTATTGCATCTTCGTCCCGATGCATACGATGGGCATGGTGGGCATGCCGCGCCGTTTTGCGCAATTCACTGAGTATGAATTTCTGGCTTCGTTGCACCCGCTCGTAGTGTTTGTTTCCATCTCTGCGATCATTACCGTGCTCGTACAAATCCTATTTTATTTCAACCTGGTCTGGAGCATCTTTAAGGGCAAGGTAGCCTCCGATAATCCGTGGGAGGCAACGACGCTGGAATGGATCACTCCAAGTCCGCCGCCGCACGACAATTTTGCCGGCGTACTTCCGAGGGTTTACCGCGGACCTTATGAATTTGCTGTGCCCGGAGCGCCGCACGATTACTTAATGCAGACAGAACCGGAGCCGGGCGAAGAACCGGCGGGAGTAGGTGGTAATGGCCACAACGGTCACCGGCACTAGGCCGCTAAAGAAAACTGGTTTTGGTAGCGGGCCCAAGTCCCGTGGTCCGAATGGCAACGGATCACACGGGCAGAATGGCCACGCTCTGTCGCCTGAGTTCTTCGCCAATCGATACCGAATTGGAATGTGGGTTGGGATGGCTGCGGTGCTGATGATGTTTACAGCGCTCAGCAGCGCTTACATCGTGCGTGCGGCCTCAGGCACCGACTGGCAGCGCATCGTCATGCCGCCTGTCCTCTTGTTAAGTACTGCATTGATCGTGGTGAGCAGCGGAACTCTGGAAACTGCGCGCCGGATGCTGAAGCAGTCCTCGAGCAAAAAGCACAGGCTCTGGCTGTTATTGACCGTTGCGTTGGGCGCTGCTTTCCTGGTTTCGCAATTGCTCGCCTGGCGCCAGCTGGTGCAACAGGGCATCTACGTTTCGAGTAATCCCCATAGCTCATTCTTCTATGTTTTGACTGCCACGCATGGAGTGCACTTGCTTGGCGGGCTAATCGCACTCGTCTATCTAAGTCTGCGAACGCGTTCCAGGGCCGCTGGTCCAATAGCAATAGCGAAAGAACACGCGGCCACTGATGCTGTGACCCTCTACTGGCATTTCATGGATGTCTTATGGATCTACGTCTTTGTTCTGTTGTTCTTTTGGAGGTAGTGAACGGGGTGCACGGACATCGGTCTGTGCTTTTACGAATAACCAAATCACAGATTCAGTCTGTGCCACTTGGAGGTGACAGTTGAGTACTGAAGCACGCGCAGTACATTTTCCGGCAGCCGACTGGGACGGAGGCGTTCATCCTTATCGCGTCGGTCATCGGAAGCTCGGAATGTGGTTGTTCATCGTTTCCGACTCGTTAACCTTTTCGGCACTGCTAATCGGCTACAGCTATTTGCGCGCCTCAAATGTGTGGCCAACGCCGTTTCCTTTTTATCCCAGCATAGTTTTCGCGTCAGTCATGACGTTCTGCCTGCTGTCTTCCAGCCTGACCATGGTTTTTGCGGTGTCAGCTTCGAGTAAGGGCGACAGGGCGAAAGCGCGAAAATGGATCCTGGGGACGATTGTTTTCGGTCTCGCGTTTCTGGTGTTGCACCTTATTGAATGGCGGCACCTGATTCACGAGGGTTTACAGCCGTTTAGTCTACCAGCCCACTGGGTCAGTACTTTTACTGCGGCGGATGGGCGTTTGCCGTCGCCGCTCTTCGGAGCGACGTTCTTCACTATCACGGGGCTGCACATGTTCCACGTGTTTACCGGAGCGATCTATCTTTCCGTCGTAGCTGCGCGGATCAAAAAGTTGAAGCATGAAGACGTCGAGATTAGCGGACTCTATTGGCACTTCGTAGACCTGGTATGGATGTTCGTGTTCCCCTTGATCTACATCATGTCAGTTGATGTTGGCGGCCATTTGGCTAAATAGGATACTCGTTCAGCGTACAAGCTTCAGCTTGGGCTTTCTTTAGGCCGGTCAACCTAAAGGTTGTACTCTGAACGAAGAACGAACGGGAGGAACAGCATGAGCGCACATGTTGACGAAGAGCATTTCGCTGGTAGTAACAAGCTATTTACCTCGATCTGGATTTGGCTGGTGGTGCTGACACTCATCGAGATTTTTCTCGCCTATAAGCCGATGTCAACCGTAATCATGCTGACAATCCTGCTTGGTTTGTCGGTGATAAAGGCGGCGCTAATCATGGCCTATTTCATGCACCTTAAGTTTGAGCGGCTTAGCCTGATTCTGACGATCGTTCCCATGCTGGTGGTTTGCATCTGTCTGCTGTTCGTGTTTTTCCCAGACAGTTTTCGTTCCGCCGGGATGCGCTACGAGTTTAAGGAGACCGCGCCGGCGCCGACTGCTGAGGAGCATTGATTTACGTGTTTCAACTTAGGCGAGTAATGATTGTCCTGGGCGCCCTGCTGATGCTCTTAGTCTTGAGCAATTTGGCAATGGGGCAATGTGCGATGTGCCGGACGGCGCTAGCCGGGTCGAATAATGCGTTGTTCATCAGAAACTTCAATATTGCAGTGCTGGTGTTGCTCGTGCCGCCCGTGGCGATATTCTGCTCAATCTTTATTGCGCTGAAGCGACACAAGGAGTCGGGAGTGGAGAGTCCGGAGTTTGGAGTCAAAGAATCCGGAGACTGATGACGCGACATCGGTAGGGATGTCGAACGATGTGAGCACCACTTGAGCGAGTCTTGACAGAGCATTCAGGTAAATTCAACAGCTCCGGAACGCGGACTCCAGACTCCAGACTCCAGACTCTAGACTCGAGACTTGTTTTATGCCTGAGGAGAACCTTCTAAGAATCGATGTAGACAAGCGCACGACGCGTGGTCGCGTGTGTCCACGCTGCGAAGGCAAGATCATTCCTTCTGACCGGGCTGTTTATCAGAGCACTGCGGATCCGAATGGTTTATTCCCAATCTGGCAGTGTGAACGATGTGGGTACGAAGAGATGTCAGAACGCCCAAAACCGGCCGGGAAAGCGAAGCACTGAGTTTCGGGAGTTGATGCTTGATGGAGATGGCTACCGATAATCCCAGGGCGGCAACACGTGAGGTCAAGTTACTGAACCTCATTTGTATCATCGTTGCGATTGGCTTCATTGCCCTCGCCGTTTTAAATGCGTTGTTCTCGCCGCAATTGCTTACCACAGACAATTTATTCGTCACCATGGTATGCATGGTGATGGCACTCGTGTTTGCCGTGAATCCTTTGTTCTACCTGAAGTCTGAGGGGAAACTTCCAATCCCTTTTCAAAAACGACTGGCTTCTCGCAAAGCCGCCCAGGTTTCGACAACCACGCCGCCGCTGCTTGATGCGAAGGGCCGCGCCGTTCCCCCCGATGTTCGATCGATGGTTGCTAATATGAAACAGAAGCAGCCATAGTGTTCTCTTTCTGCTGTGAATGCCATAGATAAAAGCGTCCTGCAAAGCTTCGATTACTGGAATAAGGAGAAGCTTGATCTGCACGAGCTGTTTGAAGCTGGTGGCAATGATCCTGAGACGCGTACGGAAGTGTTTTATGCGGTGGAGCGTCTGGTCGCTGATGGGCTGCTCAATGAAGAGGGTAACGATTTCTATTCACTAACAGAGAAGGGGAGGCAGGCAGCCAATGAGCTATAGCCGACCCATCGTAGAGCCCTCCGCGCCCAAACATGGCTGACTACATTTCATACCTCCCGCATTTGAACGCTCTTCTCAACTCAACCAGCACCGCCTTCTTGTTGGTAGGATTTGTCTCGATTCGCTCCGGGCGGATTAAGGCGCACCGAAATTGCCAGGTGGCGGCGGTTGTCACCTCGACGCTATTTCTAATCTCCTATCTCACCTATCACTACTATCACGGCGACACACGCTTTCTCGGTCAGGGAATCGTTCGCCCTGTTTATTTTGCAATTCTGATAAGCCACGTAATCCTCGCGATAGTGATCGTGCCGCTCGTTTTGATCACACTCTACCGCGCCCTAAGATTCGATTTCATAAGGCACCGGCGCATCGCGCGCTGGACGCTGCCGATCTGGCTCTACGTTTCAGTAACGGGTGTGATCGTCTATTTGATGCTGTACCATCTTTATCCCTCGCAACCGTAAGAAGCGTGACTCGTTTACGTAACCTTTCCGTTCAATGGAAGACAGTAATCACAAAGCCGGCGCCCCGTCTCAGTCGCAGGCCGTAAAGCGTTTTCGAGCGTCCGGGCCAATCCTGCTGCTGGCAATTTTGTTTGTGGTTGGAGCATTTCTTAGTTGGTACTTCAGTTGGTTTGGCCGGGATTTGTCTGACGCGGACATTTCCCAGTATCTGGTTGACGACAAACATCCGCGCCGCGTCCAGCACGCGCTTTTACAAGTGCAGCAGCGCATTGAGCGAGGCGATCCAAGTGCGAAGCAATGGTATCCGCAGGTAATAAACCTTGCCGCGCACCCCGAAACAGAGTTTCGCCTGACTGTTGCGTGGCTAATGGGTTTTGACAATACGTCACCAGAGTTTCATCAAACGCTTTCAAAGTTAGTCAAGGATCCAGAACCCATCGTGAGACGAAACGCTGCCCTCGCCCTCGTGAGGTTTAATGATTCAACTGGTCGAGCGGAGTTATTGGCGGCGCTTGCGCCTTATGAGCTCAAGGCTCCTGTTGAGGGCCAAGTGGCGAGTACGTTAAAGGCCGAGGCAGAGGTTGTAAGAGGGACACTCTTGGGCCGGATCAACCAGGCAGACAAAACCACGGTTGAGGTGAGGTCACCGCTGCCAGGAAAAGTTGCCAACATCGTCTCGCCGAGCGGAACTAACTTAAGGCCGGGAGACAAGCTGCTGACAATTGATTCAGATGAAGACAGTATCTGGGAGGCGTTACGGGGATTGTCGTTAATTGGTACAAGTGAGGACCTGCCGGCGATCGAGCGGTACAGCCAAAACGCGTCAACTCAACGCATAAAAGAACAGGCAGTCCAAACTGCAAATGCAATCAGGAAACGGGCTGGTGGTTGAGTAAGGGATTAGGCGGAAGCGGGAGCCGGGGGCGCATCGGGCAGTGTAATTCCGTGAACGGCTTCCCAGTCGTCAGTTGGGACCATCTCAATGGCGTCCCAGGGGCAGCCGTCGAGAAACGCGCCATCGGGCCCCTTGCTGATACATTTTTGGCAACCAATGCAGAGGTAGGGATCGACTTCGATCCGGCCAAAAGGTGGATGATCTTCGTCGGGAACCCAGAACATGCACGCTTCGATCGGACAATATTCGATACACGCGGGCGACCCGGCGCAACCAGTACAACAATCGGTAGTAATGGCGAGTATGCGCGGCCTCTTCTTGCGAGTTGCTTTACCATCACCCACCGACATGGGCCAGTGCTTATCTACGATGTCATACATGCGCTATATACCTGGGTCGAATAAAAACGGAGGCGGGCAATTCCCGCCTATAAGTAACTTCAGTCGGACTCTAACACAGCTCTGCTGATTTCCTCAACGATCTGTGTCACGAGTTGAGTGCGCTTGCCGAGAAGGCGAGCGAAGAGTTACAAGTTAATCGAAATCTTAAAGGAGGAATCGAGCATGGAAACAGTTGCGGGAATTTTTCGCTCGCGAGCCGACGCAGAAAGAGCCGTCAAGGAAGTTCACGCGATAGGAGTGGCAAACGATCGCATTGCATTGCTGACACCGGGTATGTCCGAGGAAAGAGTGGAAGAAACTGTTCCCACTGCCGATAGTGAACAGCCGGGCATGGGTAAAGCTATGGGAGGCGCCGTTGGAGGGGCAATGGGCGCTGCCGGAGGTGCCTCGCTCGGAGCTGCGGCTGCCAGTTTGCTCGTTCCGGGCGTAGGACCACTAATCGCCGGAACAATTCTCGGCGCTGCGATTCTCGGGGCAGGCGGCACTTTCACCGGCATGGCCGCTGGTGAAGCATTGGAAGAGGGACTGGTTAAAGGACTGCCGCACGATGAGCTTTACGTTTATGAAGACGCAGTCAGTAAAGGCCGCTCGGTAGTTATCGCTTTCGTGGAAGAAGAAGAGTCGGAAAACGCGGCTCGAGAGATTTTTGCCGGCGCCGGAGCGGAGAGTATTGATGAGGCGCGCGAGAGTTGGTGGATTGGGATGCGAGATGCTGAAGAAGAGGACTACCAGGCTAGCGGAGGAAATTTCCAGACCGATGAAGCAAGCTATCGTCGTGGCTTTGAATCTGCTTTAGCGAGCGCGGATGCGACGGCTCCTTCAGATTCCGAAGAAGCGTTCAAACGAGGGTTTGAACGAGGGCAAGCCTACAAGAAAAATTTGCGGGAGAAATACAAATAGTTGACGGATATTCTGCTGAACCTGCTGGTGCTGGTGCTGATACTCGGCGCCAGTTGGGTCGTAACAGCTTGGTTTGCCCGCGTAATGTACGTACGTTGCCAAAGTTGTGGCACGCTTAACGCGAAGAGACGCAGGGAGTGCCGTTCCTGTCAAAAATCATTTCCCTAATTAGCGTTCTGGTTCAGCCCTGAAGAGCGATAAAGTTTCAGTTTAGACGTGCAGATTGTCAATGGGACGCACTAACACTGTCCTTGTTCTTTGTCTTTCCCTCGGACTGATCTTAGTCCACCAGAAAATCACTATGTCACAGAATCAGAACTCTCCCGTTCCCTCCGAATGGCTGACGCACGCCGAGAAAACGGATTACCGCGAAACCCCGAGCTACGATGCAACCATTGAGTATTCTAAACGCCTTGATCAGGCCTCGCGCTTAATAAAGTATGAAACATTTGGCCGGAGCGGCGAAGGTCGTGATCTGCCGTTATTGCTGGCTGCTGAGGATGAAACGTTTACGCCTGACGCGGCGCGTCGCGCGCGAAAGGCCGTAGTGCTTATACAAGCCTGCATACATGCGGGCGAACCCGATGGTAAGGACGCCGGACTCGCCTTATTGCGCGATATTGCAATCACGAAAACCCGCGCCGGACTCCTGAAAAACCTGGTCGTGTTGTTTATTCCGATTTACAACACTGATGGTCACGAGCGCGTTAGTCCCTACAATCGCATCAACCAGAATGGACCGTCTGAGATGGGTTGGCGTACGACGACCACCTATCAAAATCTCAATCGCGATTACATGAAGGCAGATACTGCGGAAACCAGGGCCTGGTTATCGCTTTGGAATGAGTGGAAACCGGATCTTTTCATTGATTGCCACGTAACGAATGGGGCCGATTATCAATACAACATTACCTACCAACACGAGCATCACGACGGTGTGCCGCCAAGCGTGCTGGCCTGGGAAAGGGAAGTGATTGACGGGCGAGTGGCTCCGGCGACGGAAGCCGCAGGGAATATTATTTCGTGGTACCTGGAATTTATCGACAACCGTGACTTACCCAAAGGCATTCGCGATTTCAATGGCAGCCCGAGATTCTCCACTGGATATACGCCCTTGCGAAACCGGCCTGGGATTCTCATTGAAACCCACATGCTCAAGCCCTACCGGCCGCGCGTTATAGGCACCTATGATTTCCTGCGGTTCACGCTGCAGGAGGTGGGACGTGAACCGGAGAAACTGCTGAAGGCAGTGCGTGAAGCGGATGAACAGACGGTGGCGGCCGGGTCGACGTACGACCAAAAGCGACTATTTCCGTTGGATTTTGAATTGACCGACAAAGCAACGCCCTACAAGTTTCGCGGAGTGGAGTCGAAAGTTGAGATGAGTGACGTGTCGGGCGCACCTTACGTTACCTTCGGGAATAAGCCGATTGAGCTTACGGTGCCGATGTATAACGAGCTCCGCGTCAAGCACGCTGTTGCGCTGCCTTTGTCTTACATCGTGCCTGCCCAATGGACCGAAGTTATCGAGGTCATTGAAGCGCATGGGCTGAAGGTTTCAAGAACCAAAACCGCCGCGACGTTAGAGATTGAGAGCTACCGCTTCCACGATGTTAAGTGGCCCGGAGGTCCGTTTGAAGGGCGACAAATGCCCTCCTTTCGCGTGGAAGCCACCAAAGAACGCCGTGTTTTTCCCCCGGGTTCCGTTGTGGTTGGCTTGAACCAGGAAGGCGCACGAGTGGCGATTAACCTGCTCGAGCCGCTGGCGCCGGATTCGCTGGTCCGCTGGGGTTTCTTCAATGCTACCTTCGAGCAAAAGGAGTACGGCGAGGCATATGTCGTTGAGAAGTTGGCCCGGGAAATGTTGGCGAGTAATCCTCAGCTTCGGGAAGAGTATGAGAAGAGGTTGGCATCCGACCCACAATTTGCTTCGAGCGCGCGGCAACGGCTCGACTTCTTCTACAAACGTTCTCCCTATTGGGATCCTCAGATGAATCTCTACCCGGTGGGTCGCATCGTTGCAACGACTGGTCTCCCTTTGTAGGCCGCCACGCCCGCCCACTAATGTGACAATGCGTCTGGATGTTCTGAAATTTCTTCGACTATCTTGCTGCGCCCGGCCAGCGTAACAACTCCCACACCCACAAAAATTAAGGTGCACGCTACCAACGTGGTCGCACTTAAACGCTCACCCAGAAACATCGGCGCCAATCCAAAAGCCAACAGCGGTTGCAGGTAGATGTAGATCGCGACAATGCTGGGCGCCACTTTTGTAAGGGCCCAGGCATTCAAATAGTATGCGCCAATTGTAGGAACCAGGATTATGTAAATGACGCAGAGCCAGGAGGTGGCCGTCACCGACGAGAGATTATCGTTAGCCCAGGCGAACATTGAGAGCGGCAGAGTTACGACCGTTGCAATCATGAATAGCCAGGTGATGACGTTCAGTGCGCCGTACTGCTTGACGAGGTTTCGCGAGACCGCGATGTAAGCGCCGTACGAAAGGGAGCTCGACATGATAAGAACGTTTCCGAGAGTCGTTTCGGCGGAAAAGCTGGCCCGGAAGGGGTCGATTAGGTAAATAGCACCGGCGGCCGCCAATGCTATTCCCAGAAACTGCGCGAATGAACCCCGGTCGTGTCCGAGCGCTATGCTGATTCCGAGGGTGAAGGCGGGAATAGTTGTGGTGAGCAGCGTAGCGTTGATGACCGTGGTCAGGGAAAGGCCGGTTACATATACCAGTTGATTAATTACAACGCCCAGTAAGCTGCACAGAACCAGCAACAACAAGTCCTTCTTCGGCAGGCGACGCAATTCTGCAAATTTCCGGTGTAACAAAGTGAAGATAATTGCGGCGCCGCAAATCCGGAACCCAACCAGCCCTACACTGGACACAGAACGCAACACTATCTTTCCGAAGATAGGCCACGTGCCGAACATGATTTGAACCAGCAAAAGCGAAAGATGCGGAGCGAAGGTTTGATCGCGAAGAGCAAACTTGGTTGTCATCTACATAACCAGTGGGATCTACCGGCAAAAAAAGGATCGGGTGTCCCCGATCCCCTCACGAACGTGCATTGTTGGTGTTCCTTCAGACAACAAGAAATAGCGGGTTCTCGAGAATCCTTTTGAACGTTTGTAGAAACTGCGCTCCGGTGGCGCCGTCTATTACGCGATGGTCGCAGGACATAGTGACGCGCATCATTTGCTTGACTACTATGTCGTTATTTCTTACGACCGGCTTGGCAGCTATCGCCCCGACGGCCAGAATTGCACCTTCCGGCGGATTAATGACAGCGGTGAACTCATCAATACCGAACATGCCCAGGTTGCTAATCGAGAAACTCGCTCCCATATACTCTTCGGGAGCCAACTTGCGATTACGTCCACGCTCGGCAAGATCGCGAACCTCAGAGGCGATCTCGCTGAGTGACTTCTGATCCGCGCTCCGCACGATTGGTGTAATTAAGCCATCGTCGATCGCTACTGCCACGCCGATGTCGGCATGGTCGTAGTACCTTACAGACTTGTCCTGGAACGACGCATTAATTTGGGGATGCTGCATCAAGGCGGCGGCGGCTACTTTGATGATGATGTCGTTAATACTAATCTTGAGATCTGGATTGAGATCCTTAATGCCTGCGCGCATCTCAACCGCGCGATCCATCTCGATTTCAGTGGTCAGGAAGAAATGTGGGATTGGGCCTAGTGAGGTCACGAGCCGCTTGGCGATTATGCGCCGCATCTCGCTAATCGGCTCATCATGATAAGTGGAAGGCTGTCCCGGTTCGGCCGCCGGCTTCGGCGCGGATCGCGCTTCAACAGCACGCAGCTGTGTCCTGGGTTCGGCAGCGGCTCCTGCGCCTGGCTGGCTGCCCTGGTTAATCAAACCCTCAACGTCTCGCTTAATTATTCTTCCGCCTGGACCGCTACCGGTCACCGAACGCAAATCAACTCCCGATTCAGCAGCCATGCGCGCAGCGAGCGGCGAAACGATCAGGCGTCCTCCAGCCGCAGGTGCCGCCGTGGCCGGAGCCTGTTTGCCGTTGCCGGCAGGTCCATCCGCCGGCACCGGCCGAGCTGGTTGAGCCTCCGTCGGTTTTGCGGGTTCTGCGGTTTCTTTCTTATCAGAAGAGACTTTTGCGGGCTCCTTTGCGGGAGCCTGGCTGGTTAGACTGGAGATGTCTTCGTCAGGTTCACCGATAATGGCTATCAGTTGGCCCAGCGGCGCGGACTCACCTTCCTGAATGAGTATCTTGCGCAACACCCCATTGCCCAACGCCTGCATCTCCATCGTCGCTTTATCGGTATCGATCTCGGCGAGCGGTTCACCCATCGAGACTTTATCGCCCTCTTTCTTGAGCCAGCGCGAGAGTTGGCCCTCTTCCATGGTGGGAGAGAGCTTGGGCATGATTACCTGAGTGGCCATTCGATCCTCTTAAACTGAACAGTCCAGGTTCTAATCGAGGTACGCTACCTCGCGAACCGCGGCAATAACGGTTTCGACAGTGGGTATCGCCAGATCTTCCAGGTTCTTCGCATAAGGCATCGGCACATCAGCGCCCGAAACCCGCTTAACCGGAGCGTCAAGGAAATCAAAAGCTCTTTCGGTGATCTCGATGGCGATTTCTGCGGCCACTCCGCAAAACGGGTGTGACTCTTCAGCGATTACCACGCGGTTTGTCTTCTTCACCGACTCGACAATGGTGCCGATATCGAGCGGTCGAATCGTTCGCGGGTCGATAACTTCACAAGAGAGGCCCTGTTCCTCCAGCGCCTCCGCCGCTTTCAAAGCCACTGGGACCATCAATGAGCGGGCCACAATCGTCGCGTCGGTGCCCTCGCGCTTGATGTCTGCCACGCCGAGCGGCACAGTGAAATCAGGATCATCCGGCACTTCTCCCTTGACGCCATACATTCGTTCCTGCTCGATGAAAATCACCGGGTCGTCATCACGAATAGAAGACTTCAGCAGTCCTTTGGCATCTGCCGGCGTTGAGGGCATGACCACCTTGAGACCCGGGAAGTAGGCAAACCACGATTCCAGCGCTTGCGAATGTTGGGAGGAAACTTGAAATGCAGAACCACCAGGGCCGCGAAAAACGATTGGAATCTTGAACTGCCCGCCCGACATGTAAAGCATCTTTGCAGCGGAGTTAATAATTTGATCGGTCGCGAGGATCGAGAAATTGAAGGTCATGAACTCGATGATCGGGCGAAGGCCAACCATTGCCGCACCCACTCCCAATCCGGCAAAACCTAATTCAGTTATCGGAGTGTCAATGACCCGCTTGTCACCAAGCTCTTCGAGTAAACCTTTAGTGACCTTGTAAGCGCCCTGATAGGCAGCCACTTCCTCGCCCATCAAGAAGACGTTATCGTCGCGGAGCATCTCCTCGCGTAAGGCCTGATTTAATGCTTCGCGAATAGTGACTACAGCCATCGATCTTCCTTATTTCTTACCGGGCTCAATTGGATTAGCGTAAACATCCGTAAATAGCTCTTCCGGCGCAGGCAGTGGGCTTTCTTCAGCAAACTTGACTGAGTTATCAACCTGCTCCCGTACCTGCTGCTCAATGCTTTCGAATTCGGAATCGCTTAAGACACCCTCCTCTTTGAGACTCGTAGCAAAGAGCTTAATCGGATCGCGTTCCTGATGCTTTTCAATCTCGGCGCGCGTTCGATAGTTGCCAGGGTCCGACATTGAGTGGCCCATAAATCTGTATGTGCGCACCTCGAGCAGCGTGGGAAGATAATGTTTGCGAGCGCGCTCAACTGCGCGCAGAGTAGCCTCGCGAACGGCCAGCACGTCCATCCCATCTACAAACTCAGCGGCAATCTCGTAAGCACAGGCTTTCTCCGAAATGTCGTGCAACGACATCGCGCGCTGCAGCGACGTGCCCATGCCGTATTGATTGTTCTCGCAGATGTAGATGCAGGGTAACTTCCAGAGTTGAGCCATATTCAGAGACTCATGAAATGCCCCTTGATTGACCGCCGCCTCGCCGAAGAAACAAAGTGTGACCTGATCAGTTTCTTTGTACTTGCTCGCAAAAGCGACACCCGTCGCCAAAGGGATTTGTCCGGCAACGATGGCGTGGCCGCCAAGAAAATTCACATTCTTGTCGAACATGTGCATCGAGCCGCCCTTGCCTTTGGAGCAACCGGTTGCCTTGCCGTAAAGCTCGGCCATAACCGACTCATGCGACATGCCCTTGGCGATGGCGTGCGCGTGTTCGCGATAGCTCGTTAATACGTAGTCGTCCTGCCGTATGGCTGAGATGGCGCCGATCGCCACCGCCTCCTGTCCAATGTAGAGGTGGCAGAACCCGCCGATTTTCCCAGCGCTGTAAATCTCCGCCGCCTTCTCCTCAAAACGGCGAGCGAGCAGCATCTGGTGGTAAATGTTGACGACAGTGTCGCGATCTAATTCCGCGATTCTACTTTTTTGGGCTGCTTTAACCGCGCGCTGGTCCTGTTCCGGGTGGGATGATTCTGCGACTTCAGCTGAGTCCGGATCCAGCACTCCAGTCGAAGTCTTCTCATCAGCTCCGACCCGGGAGGGCTCGGGCGTCCGTTTTCGCATTTCGGAGTTTGACTTTGCCACGCTTGCGCTTTCGACTATTAACCGCCGGTAAACGGCGGCTAGGCAGAAGATCTGCTGTGGGGGTTGGTTGACCGTGAGGATTATACGCGAGGTTTATAAAGGCGCGCAAAAGTGACACAAAACAAAAGCGCACACCGCTTTGCTGCGATGTGCGCCCTTGTGAGTGGTGAAAATTCGCTTATCTAAATGCGTCGAGGTGGGTCACTGAAGTATCGGCAAGGTTCACTACTGTCTTGCGCGAATGCTTGTCAGTCTGCATCTTTCTCGCGGCGGCTGTTAGTAACTCTTCCGTAGTGTCGCCGTCATCTGGAAAACAAGCAGTACCCATGCTGATACCCATCTGAACCACTTTGCCCGCGCGCACGGTGAACTGCTGGGCTTCGACGGCATTTCGAATTCGTTCGCCCACCGCAACTGCCATGTGACTCGAAGCCATCGGCATGATGGCCACAAATTCGTCACCGGCGTAACGGGTCAAGATGTCCATCTGTCTCAGTTCCTTGCGAATGACGGCCGCGATACTGGCCAGCACGCGATCGCCTATCGCATGTCCATACTGGTCGTTAATGCCTTTGAAGTTATCTACATCCATGCTGACTACGGCCAGCGATTCGTTGCTCATGCGCTGGCACTCGGCAATGCGCTGTTCCAGCATCATGTAAAAGCCGCGCGCGTTGGGAAGTTCGGTCAGGGGATCGACTAACGCACTTTCTTTTGTTTTCTCGAATGTTATGGCGTTGTTGAGCGCGGTGGACGCATGCTGACAAACAGACTCGAGCAGGCGTACATGCTCAGTTGTGTAGGAAGTACGGCTCTTTGAGTACAAGGTGATGGCGCCAAACGCGCCATCTTCTCGGAGCAACGGCGATACGAGCACTCCGCGATAACTTCTGGCCGTCTCTTCGGAAACTCCCACCAGGTCCAGTTCAGGCGAGGCGTTGCACATCGAGCGAGCATTTGCGATCACCCATCCGGTGATGCCGTCACCAACATTCATTTGGCGTCGCGTGAACACCGCTGCGTCTTCTCCGGCAACATGGGCCGCCACAGCTTTCCCCGATTTCTCATCAACGACAAAAATAATGCACGTATCAAAGGGAACTATTGAACGTAGTTTGTTGGATACGAGCGTCACGGTGTCATTGAGATTCAACGAGGAACCAATAGTCTGGGCAATCTCGTGAAGCGCAAACACTTCTCGCTGAGCTTCGGTGATGGATCGGAAGCCGGCGTCGTCGTCAGGCGTGCCCAACACGTTCGACGCAAGACCGGCGTCAGGTTTTGTTGGCGTGAGGTAATCGTGCTCAGCCAACTCAGAGGCGACTTGCTCCTGAATGTCTTCGGCGTCTATCAGGCGGTCAAACTCTTCGACGTGCTCGATAAATCTCTCAACCACGCGAGGATCAAAAGCACTACCCGCCATGCTTCGCAGAAGGGTAAGCGACTCCTCTCGCTTCATTCCTTTCCGGTAAGGACGATCGCAGCGCGTGGCGTCGTAGAAATCGACCACCGAAATGATTCGTGCGACCAGGGGGATCGCTTCGCCTTTAAGGCCTTTGGGGTAACCACTGCCGTCCCACTTTTCGTGGTGGTATCGAACAATGTCCTCGACCGGGTAGGGGAAATTCACGCGTCGCAGGATGTCGCCGCCGACGGTCGGATGGATTTTCATTTTGGCAAACTCTGCTTCAGTGAGTTTGCCAGGCTTGTTAAGGATGTACTCAGGAACCGCAAGTTTACCAATGTCATGAAGCAACGCCCCCGCGAACAAGGCCTGTAACTCCGAACCTCCAACCTTGAACAGTCTTCCCATTTCCGAGGCATAGATCTGCGTGCGTCGAACGTGGCCGTGAGTCGTCTGGTCTTTCGCATCGATCGCGATAGCCAATGACTCAATGGTGTTCATGTGGATACTTGCCATCTCTTCCACGTGCTTTCGCTGCTCGGCTTCAGCGCGTCTGACTTCGTTGAGCCGTTTTTCATTAAACCGATAAAGCAAGTGAACCATTCCGATGATCAGAAGGCCGAGAAGAATCGAGGGAACGCCCGCACCCTGAATCGCGGAATAGAAAAGTACCGCGGCAGCGGCGCCCGCGACTTGCGTAGTCAGCGTCCACACGAGGCTTTCGTGAGACGGGTGAACCCGAGGTCTGCCTTCAACGAGGTTGAGAATATGGACCGTTGCCAAAGTGCTGAGGAAGTATTGCAGAACCGCCAGGACGCAAAGGGGAACGAGGAATACATTTAGGGGAAGTCCGTGGCCGGCGTCGCGCGTCATGCCGCTATCAAAAATTGTGGCAAGGAAGCCATAACAGGATGCGGAAATAAAAGTTGAGATAACAGCGATCGCAGTAGTTGAAATTGACTCTCTGCGACTGGTTAAGCCGTAAGTGGAAACGAACCCAACTATCGCAGCCAACAGGGTCGCTGGCCCCGCAGTGTCCGCCGGAGGAACGGCGTAAAGAATAACTGCGAGAAAGACGAATGCGTCCGCGACGGACTTCCTGCTTTGACTGACCGCGATGGCCGTGGTGATGGAAACTGTAAAGCGACTTGCGGCAAGCGTCAGCACCAGGAGAACCAACCACGACAGTAGCCCAGCCCTGCCGAGAAACGGCAGCTGCACCGTCGACACCAGGGCCAATACCATCAGTATGGCGGCCAGCGCCAAGATGCTGACAAATAAGAGGGCGCTTCTCCAGTCCTTGGTTTCGAGCATTTATTCAGTTGTCCTTGCTTGAAAAGTTGGTGTGTCCCGAGGAAAACGGTCTGGGAATGTGATAACTGCGTGCGAGGAGCGCTGCTCTCGTTGGCCGGTGGCCAACATCGTTTAGCGCTTCGTAAAGATAGCCCTTTCAGCAGGTTGGAGTCAACAACTGTTTGACTCGATGACGGCGATTTGTGGGCTTTTAGTCTGCAGCGAGTTGTGGGTGATTAGTTTGCCGTCGCGCTGCGGGCCAGCAACTGACTGGTTAGGGCATCGGCAGAGGTTACGGGCTCTTTACACGTATAGTTTTCGCACACATACGCAGTGGCTTTACCTTGGATTTGGCTCCGATCTCGCAGTAGCGGGATAAGGGCCACCGAAGCGGTGTCCCCCGGCGGGGCACACGCAACTACCTTATTTGGGAGGAAGGATTCCCACACAGGCTTAAGAAGAGACCTCGTGTCCGGGGAAGTTGGGTCGCCCACGACTGCTATTTCCTTGGGCCGGTCAAGGTAAAAATCGAGCGCACAGAGCAGGCGGCCAAAACCCGACGGATAACGTCGCAACATAGTCGCCGTGAGCCGGAGAATGGTCGCCGCCCGTCTTGAATAATCGTCATTCTCCGCCAACAGCCCAATCCGTAACAGCACTTCGGCCGCGACCGAGTTGCCCGCTGGGATAGCATTATCAAAGAAATCCTTCGAGCGGACGATTAGGTTCTCATGACTGCGACCGGTGTAGAAGAAACCACCTTCCTGTTCGTCCCAAAATTCTTCAATCATCGTCTCAGTCAAAGCGGAAGCTTCTTCGAACCACTCTAGTTCTCCCGTAGTTTCGTAGAGTGCGATTAGCCCGTCTGCGAAGAATGCGTAGTCTTCCAGATAGGCGTTTAGTTTTGCCTGACCGGCCTTGTAGCTTCGCAAGAGCAGGCGGCCGTTACGAAGATTGTTAAGTACAAACCGCGCATTGTTCCTGGCTACATCTGCATAGTCACTGCGATCGAGTATGGCCGCGGCTTCCGAAAAACTTGCCAGCATCAACCCGTTCCAGGCGGTCAGAATCTTTTCATCGCGCGCTGGTTTTACTCGATGTGCGCGCACCGCGTAGAGCTGGCCACGCCCGCGCTCAATAAATTCACGGAGTTCATCGACGGTCATGTCGAACTCACGGGCTACCTCTGCCGGCTCCCGAGTAACGTTAAGAATATTCGCATCTTCGAAGTTTCCTTCCCCAGTGACGTTGTAATAGGCCGCAAAGACATCGGCATCGTTCCCGAGGATTGATTTCACCTCCTCGAGAGTCCAAACGAAGAACTTGCCTTCGACGCCCTCCGAATCGGCGTCCTGCGTCGAGTAGAAGCCTCCGTTTTGGTCGGTCATTTCCCGCACGACGTAATCCAAAATGTGTTCCGCTACACCTCGTGACGATTCGCTCCGTGTGACCTGGTAGTGGTGCAAATACAAGCGCGACAAGAGAGCATTGTCGTAAAGCATTTTTTCAAAATGCGGCACCAGCCAGCGCGCGTCAGTCGAATAGCGATGAAACCCTCCTCCAAGGTGATCGTAGATGCCGCCCTCGGCCATCCGGCGACAAGTATGATTGACGATTTCGAGCGCTTTGCTATCTTTGGTGCGATCGCAATGGTGCAGCAGATATTCGAGACTCATCGCGGGCGGAAACTTTGGCGCGCCGCCAAAACCACCGTTGCTACTGTCATAGTTCTTTATCGTTCCGCGGTACGCCTCATCCAGAAGATCGGGGGAGAGGATTTCGTTTGACTCACTAGTTGCTGCTGACCGTTGGAGTTCACCAAGAACTGAGGTTGCAGTTTGTTGAATGTCCTCCGGGCGTTCGCGGAAAGCATCAGCGAGGCTGAGCAGGACGCGCGGGAACCCTGGCATGTTGTAGCGATCTTCAGGGGGGAAGTAGGTCCCGGCGTAAAAGGGAACTCCCTCAGGCGTGAGAAACACGGTCATAGGCCAGCCGCCGTGATGGGTCATCAACTGCACCGCATTCATGTAAATCTGATCGAGATCGGGCCTTTCTTCGCGGTCGACTTTTATATTCACGAAATTTTCATTCATCAACTTCGCGATTGCTTCATTCTCAAACGACTCGTGCTCCATGACGTGGCACCAGTGGCAAGCCGAATAGCCTATACTCAACAGCACGGGCTTCTCCTCACGTCGCGCCAGTTCAAACGCCTCGTCACCCCAGGGAAACCAATCCACGGGGTTGTGAGCATGTTGAAGCAGGTAGGGACTGGTTTCGTTAATCAGGCGATTTGTATGCGATTGGTCTGTCACGTAGAACTCGCTTTCCCATTTTTTCTTCATTCTACAGATAGTGGAAGGGAAGTGTTAATTGCCTACTGGTTTAGTTTAAGTAGGGGCACGGCATGCCGTGCCCCTACTTAACGGAGCGAACTACACAGGTTCGATTAAACTGACCAGCACCGTTAATTGGATCCGGCTTGTCATAACGAAAAAGTCGCTTCTCATTTCGAGAGTCGTACCGCTTTTGCTATACTCCGAAAACTGAATGGCCATTCATTTTTAGACAGGTTGATTGATGGAACGCGAGACATTGGAAATGGACGTAGTGTTTGTCGGCGCTGGACCGGCAAACCTTAGCGGCGCTTATCACCTCGCTCAGCTGATCAAGAATCATAATGAAGAGGTGCAGGCCGGAAAACATGAAGCGCCCGCGTTGGGCGATGTGGAGATCGCCGTGATTGAAAAGGGCGCCGCCGTGGGCGCTCATATTCTTTCCGGCGCAGTAATGGATCCGAAAGCTCTTAAGGAACTGATACCTGACTTTGTTGAGCAGGGTGCGCCACTTGAATCCCCGGTAAACGAAGATTACTTTCTTTACTTAACAAAAGCGCATGCACTCCGCTCGCCTATCACCCCGCCGCCGCTGAAGAACCACGGGTATTACATTGTGTCGCTCAACCGGTTGACTGCCTGGTTAGGGGAAAAGTGTGAAGAGGTTGGCGTCAACATTTTTCCCGAGTTCCCGGGGGCAGATTTACTTTACGCTGAAAACGACGCCGTCATGGGCGTCCGGACCGGTGACAAAGGGATCGATAAGGAAGGGAAGCGGAAACCGAATTTCGAGCCAGGCGTTGACCTGCGGGCAAAGATCACAGTGCTGGGTGAAGGGCCGCGCGGGTCACTCACAAAGCAGCTGGTGCAACGCCTTAATCTTGATGAAGGACGCGAGCCTCAGGTCTACAGTATCGGAGTTAAAGAGCTTTGGGAACTGCCGGACGATCGCTATCCCACCGGGCGCGTGACGCACACGCTTGGTTTTCCTTCCGACGCGCACACGTATGGCGGTGGCTGGATCTATGGTATGCAGAATCGCATATTAAACGTAGGTTACGTCACCGGCCTCGACTACAAAGATCCGCTGCTCGATCCCCACGCTGAATTTCAGAGGTTCAAACAGCATCCGTTTCTGCGGCGTCTGCTCGAAGGCGGCAAAATGCTGCGTTATGGAGCAAAGACTATCGCCGCCGGCGGGTACTTCGCGATGCCGCGCACATATGCTGACGGCGTACTGCTGGTCGGAGACTGTGCCGGCTTTCTTAACTCCCAAAGGTTGAAAGGAATTCATTCCGCGATAAAGAGCGGAATGCTGGCGGCTGAAACCATCTTTGCCGCGCTGCTCGCCGGAGATTATTCGGCGAAGCAATTGCAGCGCTACGAACAACTGGTTAACGAGAGCTGGATTATTCCTGAGCTGCGCAAGGTGCGGAATTTTCACGCCGGTTTCAAGCACGGCCGCTGGCTTGGGCTCGTCAATACAGGACTGCAGTTTATTACTGGCGGCCGGTCCTGGGGTGTTCTTGATCGGGCGAAAGCGAAAGCGGGCCACGAGGAAATGAAGAAACTGTCGGCCTATGGCTATCGCGGAGATGATATTCAGCAGCGTTACAATGGTCTGCAGTTTGATGGCAAAGTCGCGTTTAATAAGTTAACCGACGTCTACCACGCCGCTGTGGGCCACAGCGAAGACCAGCCAAGTCATCTGCATGTGCTCGACACGAACATCTGCGCGACGCGTTGTCGGGAGGAGTATGGCAATCCGTGCCAGCGGTTCTGCCCCGCCGCTGTTTACGAGATGGTCGACGATAGCTCTACTGGCGGTCGCAAGTTGCAGATTAATTTCTCAAACTGTGTCCACTGTAAAACCTGCGACATTATGGATCCCTACCAGATAATTAATTGGGTAACGCCCGAGGGTGGCGGTGGGCCTGATTACAAAGGGATGTAAACGAGGTGCAAATACCTGGTTCAGAGTACAGCCTTTAGGCTGCTGCTATAGAGTTCAGAGTACAACCTTTAGGTTGCTGCTTTTAGTTCAGAGTACAACCTTTAGGTTGCCGTCCTGAGAATTCAAACTAAAGCTGTGGACTCTGTACTCGCCAAGACAATCATTCTTCTTCCTGGTCACCGTTATTAACTACGAAGTTTACCCGTCCCCTCATTACCTCTTCCAGGGCGATCCTCGTGTTCTTATGTTTCAGCGCGTCGATGTCGATACGCGGGCGGGCGCCGCGTTGCAGTTGCTTGCTTCGTTTGGCTGCCAGAATGATCAGGCGATACTTGGAATCAATATCGGGAGACTGCGTCTCTTCGGCTACCTCTTCGACGATTTCTTTCGGTGACATTATTACTCCTTCAGCTATCATAAGTTCAGTTTAATCTTTCGTTTCATTGTCAATAAAACTTCCCACTACCTTCTTCACTAGTAACTCCTGGCGCGTCAAGCGCGCTCTTTCGGCATGAACTATGGCCGTAAGCTGGTCCGCTGCCTCTTCGATATCGTCATTGATGATGACGTACTGGAACGTTGAATAGTCTTGCAACTCCCTGGGAGCGTTGCGCAAGCGCAAATCGAGCTCTTCCGGTGAATCAGTGCCGCGCGCGATCAGTCTTTGCCTCAGGACCTCGAAAGAGGGGGGCAGAATAAAAACGCTGGCGGCGTCGCTAATTAGGGAACGAATGCTGGCAGCTCCCTGGACGTCTACTTCGAGAATTATGTCTCTGCCTTCTGAGATCTCACGGAAAACCTGATTGCGGTTTGTTCCGTAAAGCTTGCCGTGGACATTTGCCCACTCGAGAAACTCGTTTGCCGCCACCATCTGTTCGAATTGTTCCGGGGTAACAAAGAAATACTCGCGGCCGTTCTCTTCGCCACTTCGCGGCGCCCTGGTTGTAAACGAAACAGAATAACTAAGATTCGCAACTTTATTCAACACGCGCTGAATAAGCGTGCCTTTCCCGCCTCCCGAAGGAGAACTGACAACGAAAAGAATGCCGCGACTCTGAGTTGTCTCAGCCGACGATTCTGTTGGCGTTTCGTCCTTTATCTCACTCAACATTCTGGACCTGTTCGCGCAGCTTCTCCACTTCTGCTTTTATAGCCAGCGCCGCCTCCTTAATACCGAGGTCAGTTGACTTGGACAAGGTCGTGTTAGCTTCACGGTTAAGTTCCTGAAGCAGGAAATCAAGCATCTTGCCCGTTTCACTAGTCGCGTTTAGAGCCTCGCGAAACTGCGACAGGTGACTTCGCAGTCGCACCATTTCTTCGCTAACATCACTGCGATCTGAGAGATAAGCAACTTCCTGGGCCAGACGTGCGGGATCGACATCGACAAGTTGACCGTTGCGGCTTAGCAATTCCGCGATCCGCTTTTGCAATCGCAGACGATAAGCGTCGACCAAACCTTCCGCGGCATTCTCGATAGCCGGCACGAGAGCATCAATTCGTTCGATTCTCTCCGACATCTCCACACGAAGTGTTTCACCCTCCTGAGCGCGCATATGCTCGAGTTCGTCGAGAGCGTCAGCCAGGGCTCTTTCAATACCCGCGATCACGTTGTCGCTCAAGCCATCCCGCGATGGTTGCAGCGCCCCCGGCAGTCTGGCAATCACATTTATGTCCAGATCGCCGGCGATGCTGAATTCTTTTTGCAGCTCTCGAAGTGCGTGGACGTAACCGGCAATCAGCGGCCGGTTCAACTCATATGTGGTTTGTGCTGTCTTCTCAAAGTTGATCGTCACATCCACCCGGCCGCGAGACAGTCGTGAGCTAATCTGCCGTTTGATTGCCGGCTCCAGGGCCGAGAGTTCGCCGGAGAGCCGAAGATGCACGTCAAGGAAGCGGTTGTTTACCGTTTTCAAATCGACGGACACAGAGAAGTTTTCGCCTTCCGCTGCGCCACGTCCATATCCCGTCATTGATTTCATAGTCTTGAATCGAAACTTGAATTATTGATTACTAGTGACCATTTCTTCTTCGTCGGCAAACTGCAGCTCATACAACCGGCGATACTGTCCGCCGCGGGCCAACAACTCCGCATGATGGCCCACTTCGATGATCCGGCCGGCCTCCATCACCACTATCGTGTCCGCGCGACGCACAGTGGAAAGCCGGTGGGCAATCACAATGGTCGTGCGGTTGCGAACCAGGTTAGCTATCGCCTGTTGCACAAAACGCTCCGACTCCGCATCGAGCGCCGAGGTCGCTTCATCCAGTATCAGCACTGGTGCGTCAACCAAAAGCGAGCGCGCGATTGCCAGGCGCTGCCGCTGGCCGCCGGAGAGAAAAATGCCGCGTTCGCCCACAATCGTTTCATACTTGTTCGGCAGCTCCTGGATGAAGTCATGAGCAAAAGCTATTCGCGCGGCCTCCTCGATTTCGGCCTGTGAAGCATCCGGCTTTCCATAAGAGATATTGTTACGAACAGTGTCGTTGAAGAGCACGGTCTCCTGAGTTACAACGGCGATTTGCCGGCGCAGGCTCGCGATCGTCGCGTCGCGTAAGTCGATCCCGTCCCAGTAAACACCACCGGAACTGGGGTCATGAAAGCGCGGCAAGAGCTTCGTTAGAGTAGATTTGCCGCCTCCCGACTCACCCACGAGCGCGACCATGGAGCCTGCAGGTATCTCCAGGTTGACGTCACGCAAGACCGAACGCTCCTCATTCTCATAACCAAATGAAACTTGTCGCAGCTGTATCCCCTTCGTCAGTGGTTTGAGGGTTACGGCGTTTTCTTTTTCTGGTATTTCTGCATGCTCGTCCATCACCTCCCAAACGTGTTGGGCGGCAGCCAGTGCCTGCTCCATGTTGTTCTGCAGGCGGGAGAGCTTCCTCATAGGATCGTAGCTGCGAAATAGGAAGAAAAGGAACGTCAAAAACTGCGCCGCGTTCATGCGGCCGGAGACAATTTCGCCTCGGCCGAAGTACAACAGGAACACTATGAAAACCACGCCAATCATTTCGATGGCGGGGGGCGCAAAACCTGAGATGCGCGCGGTACGCAGGTTAGCACTAACGATCCGCTTCGCTACTGTCGTAAAGCGGGCCGATTCGCGCGCTTCACCGCGATATGCTTTCACGATAGTTTGATTGGAGAGAGCTTCCTGGGCCGTGTCGGTCAGTTCCTTGTTTCCCTCGAAGCTTTCGCGGGAAAGATTGCGGAGCGCGGTTCCAAACTTTGCAGTCAGCACGGCGACGATGGGAGCGATGGCAAGCGAGCCCAGCGTTAACCGCCAACTGTAATAAAAGGAAGCTCCCAGAAAAGCAATCAGCGTAAAGCTTTCGCGCAACATGTCGCGCAACGTGCTTGCGACTGCAGCTTCAATTGCAGCAGCGCTGGAGACAAGTCGTGAGACGAGGTAATTAGTGCGATGTCGTTCAAAAAAACTGGCCGACTGCGAAAGCAGGTGACTGTAGAGATCCTGCCGGAGTTTCAGCACCGCCGACTGACCAACCCGCGCCATCAGAAAAGTGGAGAAGTACTCTGCAATCCCCTTGGCCAAAGTAAAGGTCAGCAGCAGAATCGAGATCGTCTTCCAGGCTGCCAGGCCCGACTCTGGTATTAGGTGCTGAAGACCGAAAAGCGTTTCAGTGCGGTGGCCATCCTGGGCAAAAGCCTGATCAAAAATCGGTACGATGAGCGCACCGATCGCGCTTTCCAGCAGGCCCACCAGCAGCATCGCAAAGGTAGCTAGTGCGAAGGTTCCCGCGTGAGGTTTTAGATACCCTAGCAGTCTTCGGAGATCGTGCATCGGCAACAGCAGTACTCGGGGCGAAAGTCTCTGATCCAGTCGGCTTAAAGGAAGGGTGCAAACGGCTGTAAAGCTAAAAAGTAACTATACTTACCCGCAGAGAATGGCGTCAAGGCTGAGCTTCGCGCTGATTGCAAGTGGCAACCATGCGCGCCCATTAGGGCGTTGAACCGCAATCCGCTCATCGTAACCACCTGCAAATTGTGCCTGTGTTCTAAGTTGATTATTTCTCTTAGACCACGTTCACAAAACTGAGCTATACTTTCCCTAGATAACTGCAAGCCTGAACAGGATCACAACTTGGGACAGCCACAACCAGTGACCAGCAAGTATGCCGGTAAACGACTGTTAATTGTCGACGACGACGCCGATATGCGTCTCTTGCTGGCCGAGTACTTCCGCCGGCTGGGATTTCAAGTGGAAGAATGCGAGAGCGGCGCGGCTGCGCTTCAGCCGGCGATTACCGGCCGGTTTGATTGTTTTATTCTCGACGTTTCGATGCCGGGGATGACGGGCTTTGAACTGCTGAAGCGAGTCAGAGACCGAGGCGTGCAAACTCCTGCGCTCTTCCTGACAGCGCACGATGCTCTCGACTACAAGGTTGCTGGGTTCGAAGCTGGAGCTGACGACTATCTCGCCAAACCTTTTAGTCCGCGAGAGCTGGAGTATCGAGTCGAAGCGTTGTTACGGCGCAGCAGCAGCGCGGCGCCGGTGAGTAAGGACGAGGAGCGCGTAGAGGTCGGCGATCTGATTATTGACAAGCGCCGCCACGAGGTTATCAGGGAAGGGTCGCGCGTTGATTTAACGCCCCTGGAATTCCAAATTCTCGAACTGCTTGCGTCCGAACCGGGAAGAGCCTGGTCACGCAATGCCTTGTTGGATCGAGTCTGGAGTACAGAATATGAAGGTTACCAGCGCAACATCGATCCGCATATCAATCGTCTGAGAAAGAAGTTGGAAACTGATCCCAAGAACCCCAGGTACGTGCTCACCGTGCGGGGCGTAGGATACAAACTCAACGAAGCACCGTAGCTCGATCATAGTTTTAAGAAGTGTTACTACCTTCCGTAAGCGCCTTCCGCTGTTTAATTTTCAAAACTGTTCGTGTCGCTTTTAGGCTTGCGCTTCTGTCAAGCGTGATAGGTTCTAACGTTATTGTCGAGGCACAGCAGAGTAACCCCGAAATAGTCTTTCCCTCGTCAATCAAGTGGCACCGGCAACGAGGCGTGGCCAGGTATCGACTTCAGATCGCAGCCGATGAAAGATTTCGTAACGTGTTCTTCGATGGACTCGTTAAGGGCGAGAAATATGTGGTCAATACGATTCCGGCGGGTTATTACTACTGGCGAATTGCGCCGGTCGAATTTGAAACCGGCAGGTTCTCGGCGCCGGTTCGGTTCTTTATTTCTGGTGGTACGGTCCAGGGCATAACACCTTCGGCCACCCGTGTTTGGTCTGCCGTTCGGCGTCGCTAGAAAGGGTTCGTCTTATGTGGGCGGTGGTTGCGATTCTTTTTGCTGTCTGGTTTGTGCTGAAGTTTGTCATGCACAAAGGCGGGTTCACACATATCCTGCTGCTCACCGCCATCTCAATTATGGTGGTTCAGATTATTGCTGACCGGAAGACTCGTTATCAGAAGAAGATTTCGGAACAGTAACTTGATCGTTTTCAGCCTGGCGGCAACAATGGGCAGAGAGCTTGCATCAACTAAAATGACGGTTTTTCGGGCTATAACGCCACTTACAAGGAGTGAATTCTTTATGTCTTACCGGCTCTTAGCACGCTTCGCGATTCTCATGCTTCTGTTTGGCGCTGTTACAAGCGCGACCGTTTCGGCCCAGAACGATGTGGCCCGTCGCACGGTTGCGGTGACTTATCCTCTGGATGAGGCCGTCGAAGTTAAGTTTCGGGGGACTACGCTCTTGCCGAGACTAAAGGGCGAGGCAAAAGTAAAGCGTGCGGGTCGCAGGGGCACGCGCGTAGAGCTCGCCATCGACAATCTGCCGCGAGCACATGAGCTCGGAGGGATTTATACCACCTTCATCCTGTGGGCAATTTCGCCCGATGGGCGCGTTGATAACCTTGGAGAGATTAAACGTAGCGGTAGTCCATACGTTGCCTCCAAGCTGGACGTTACCACCCCGCTGCAAAGTTTTGCATTACTGATCACTGCCGAGCCTCACTTCCTGATGAAGGTTCCCAGCCGGATGGTGATTCTGGAAAACGTTCCACCAACTCGTCCCGGGAAGAGTCAGGTTGAAACCGTGAACGTGCAGTATATTGGCAACTCGAGTGATTACTTTCGCGACACGCGCGTCCCGGAGATAGCCACGTCCGATTATCGCGATATTCCTGTATCGCTGCTGGGTGCGCGTCAGGCGGTAAACCTCGCCAGGTTTGCCGGTGGTCCACAAGACGCTCCGCAGGAGTTTCAAGCGGCCCTGGACGATCTTCAGGCGGCAGAGAAGGCATTGCGATTGGATGAGCCGACTGCCGAAGTCGACTTGCTCGCGCGCAAGGCGACATCTTCCGGCGCCCGCGCTGAAGAAATGGCGGTGACAAGGCGAGCAGCTCGCCTGCGGCGCGAAGACATTCAACGCCGGGACGATGCCCTGCGTTCAGCGGAGCGATCGGCTGAAACGGCGCAACAGGAGATAGACCAACTACGGACGGCGCTGGATCGCGAACAACGCGCGCGCGAGCTGGCCGAACGAGATGCCGGCACAGCTAATGAACAGTTGCGCGAGCAGCGCATGGAGGTAGCTCGTCTGCGCGAGGAGTTGCAGACGGTGCGTGCGGAAGGCGAAGCCGCAAAAATCAATCTGGCCAGACTTGAAGGCGCAAAGCGAGCAGAGGACGACCGCAAGAATGTTGAACTTAGGGAACAACAAAGGCGGGCCGGCGAGGCGACACTGAAACAGGCGCTCGCAAAGTATGGCACTCTGAAAGAAACCTCAAGAGGCTTTCAGCTCTTATTGCCTGAATCTATTTGGAGCGGCGCTAGGGTCGCGACGTTAAGTTCCGCTGCTGCTGCGAAACTCGAACCCTTGGCGGCGTTACTTGCCAGCAATCCTGATTATCAAATTCTGATCGAAACCTATACCGACAACAAGGGTGAGGAAGTGACGCTGCAACAACTCACCCAGGAACGTGCGCGCCAGTTATCAGACCGTTTTCTGGCGGCCGGCGTGGACGCATCGCGTATTCAAGCCAATGGCATGGGCGGCGCTAATCCTGTCGCGACCAATGCAACCGTGGCTGGTAGGACTCGAAATCGCCGCACCGAGATCACGCTCACTGTTCTGCCGGCGAGCAGCGCAGCTAACGAGTAAGCAGGAGGCAGGAGCAGGCGGCAGCGTCAGCATGGTGGTTTAGGGCAATGTGCTAAATCAGCCAAGCTTCTAAACCGGTAGACGCGACTTTTGAGTTGCTGCCCTGCTCCTGCTCCTGCCAACTGCTCCTTCATACATGTCCCCACTCGAAATACTCAAACTTGTCGGTCATTCAATAGGCGCCGTTCTACCGCTCTGGATGGGAATCCAACTGGTTTCCCACCGTCGTAAGTTAAGTCCCTTGGAGCGAGGACTGTTTGTGCTCGCTTTAAGCATGTTTGGTTGGCACGGCAGCAACCTGCTAATCACACTGCACGGGCTCTTCGGTCTGGGCTATCCAAATTGGAGCACCCTGCTACGCGCCACCGATACAGTATCGGTGATTTCAATTACCTTCGCTTATTCGTTCCTGCTACACGTTCATATTCATCTTTGGGCCAATGCCTCGGGTCGTGAACTGAAGCCGTCCGAAAAGATTCGGATCTACCTTTCCTACGTCCCCACGCTTTTCCTTCCCGTAGCAATTTACAAGATTTGGACAGGCCAGTATGGGCCAATGCTCACGAGAGTTTCCTTTCTTGTGTTGCCGATGGCTGTCTGGATCACCTACGTGCTGGGTGTCATTGCTATCACCGAGCTGTTAATTGCCAGAAAGACTTCCAACCTGAGCGAGCAGCGAATCATGCGCACGCTTGCAGCCTCCTTTATCGCGGTTGGAGTCGTAGTGTTGGCGGCGTTAGCGCTCGGTTTAGGTGAGGGAACTCAGCTTGGCCTATACCTGAACACAATTGCGAACCTCGGTTCACTGCTACCGTCGGCACTGTTGGCCTATTACATTTACCGCTATCGCTACCTGCAGCTAATCATCGAAGAAAGTCTGATTGTCGCCTCGTTTGCTGCCGTAGTTCTGACAATCTATCTCTACGGAATTCGCACCATCGGCGACTGGCTGACTTCAACCTATGGCGTGCGCGCAGGTGTGGTTGAAGCATTATTGATTCTGGTTTTAGTGTTGGCGGCGGCGCCGCTCCGTGGTTGGCTGGAAAAGCGATTTCACAAACTATTTGAGCGCGAAGCCGCGCTTTACCGCCAGATCGTTTCGCGGATCAATGCCCACGCCGGGCAGTACCGCCAGTTGCCGGAACTGCTTGATTTTGTAGAACAACAGACTAAAGAGGCGCTGAATCTCCGCCGCGTGCGAATCGTTCTCAGGAATCGGCTCGAGGTTGAAAACACAACGGAAAACGGTGACCGTTCTGACAGACCAAAGGCACCAACTGAACCCTGGATCGATGATGTGCTAAGAGTCTCTGCGGAGAGTAGCTGGCTGCCGGTGGAGGATCCGATTCTCGACGCACACGGCTTCACCATTGCTTACCCGTTGCGACGGGAGGATCGCGTTTCGGGCTTGCTGCTGGTGGACGCATCGTCAGGGAGCCTGACGCAGGATGCCCGTTCCGTTTTGGAAGTTCTGGCAGGGCAGGTTGCGATCGCAATCGAGGACTGCCGCCTGGTTGAGGCCAACGTGAACTTGGAAAGACGACTCGCGGAGCGCGAGCGACTGGCAACGTTGGGACAAATGGCGGCAACCGTTGCTCACGAAATAAAGAACCCGCTGTCCGCGATTAAGTCGATCGCTCAAGTCATGGGCGAGGACAAGAGTATCAACCAGGAGTACGCGCGTGATTTGAGCTTGATTGTCGGAGAGACTGATCGCCTGGGCCAGAGTGTTACTCAACTGCTGACCTTCGCCAGAACAGAAACGCCCTCCGAGCTTCCTTTGCGCGCGACACAACTGATTGATGCCGTGGTCAGGCTTTTCCAGGTGAGCGCGGAAAAAAAGAGATTCACTTGCGTGTTGAGGTGGAAAACGACGAAGAGCTTGGGGGTGCAGCCGTTTCAGCAATCAGGATAGCGCTGTCCAATCTGCTGCTGAACGCGTTGCACGCAACGCCGCCTCGGGGGGAAGTTCGAATTCATCAGCAGACAGACGATGGCGAAGTTGTGATTCTGGTTGAAGACAACGGAGCGGGAGTGCCTCCGGATCTACGAAAACGAATCTGGGAACCATTCTTCACTACCAAGCAAAGAGGCACCGGTTTAGGACTCGCGATCGTGCGCAAGCGCATGCAGGAAGCGGGTGGTACTGCGCGGCTGCTGCCGAGTCTGAATGGGTCGGGCGCCAGATTCGAGTTGCGGGTACCGCTTGAACCAGAACGGCTCCAGTGATTGCGTAGAGTGAAGTGTTCGTTTAGTAGCCATTTAGTTAAGAGTGGATTCGACGTAATACTGGGAGCGCGGGCGTCCCGCCCACAACGAGCGCGAAGCGCGAATTGTTATGGTTCGCTAATCTGCTTTGTTTAGCTTGTATGAAGTCTCTGCTGGCACCCGGTCGCTATCGCTCCCGGCTCTGACTTTGTCGACCCACACCAAAAGCAGTTCGCGCTGCGCGCTCATGGCGGGCGGAACGCCCGCGCTCCCAGTATGAACGTCGAATCCAACTCTTAAACTGAAGGGCTATTAGAAAGGGTCATGCGGCGCGTGACCGCATTAGCCGAACTTCACTATCTACCATCAAGGTTGGAACTTTCTCCGCGCGCGAGCGTGTTATCAATCGTGCTGGCCCATCCGCATTGAAAGCAAACTGAGTCCACACTCTGCATTCGGCCGCCGGAGTTCTCGTGGCCCATGCACCCACTCTCCTCGTTCGCAAAACTAAACTTTGCCTGAAGGAGACACATGTATGAGTCTGCGTAGAAGTCTGTCGATGTATTGCTGCCTGGTTGCTTTCGCGGTGCTCGCGTGGAGCGGACAACCCGCAAGGGCGCAAGCTTCAAGCGAGAATGCACTCGCAACCTCGCAGAGTGACAAGAAGGATGATGAGACAAACCTCGACACCCAACTCTACCTCCTGGTAGGAACCAACCAGGATGTTGATGACGTCAAACTACCACCGGCACTCGATCCCGTGCTGAAACAACTACGCGGGTCGTTGCCGTTTAAGAACTACCGGCTCGCCGCGACACTAATTAATCGCGTAAAGAACGGGGGCCGCCTGAATCTCAAGTGGATTGGGGGACCTTTGATGATCTCGGGTGCTGCTTCGAACAACACGCCCAGCTTTAACGAGTTTCGCGTAACCAGCGTAAGGCTCGTTACTGACGCCGCCGGCAATTCAGTGATTAGGATGGACGGCTTTGGGTTTGGCGCCAGAATTCCTATCCAAACTGCACAAACGGTTGCCTCAACGGGCGCCGGCTTCCCGGTGATCAATTACGAACCGACCGGACTCGACACCCACATCAGCATGCGAGAAGGGGAGGCAGTGATTGTTGGGACCCTAAATGTCGGACCCTCGGGTGACGCCATCATCCTCGTGGTATCGGCTCGCAGAACAAATAAATAGCTGCGTCGGTGGAGCCGACGGATGATAATAATCCCACGACTTTCACCGCCGGGAACGCCGACGGTAAGCCCTAGTCCGTGAAGCGTACGGCTGAAATCGTTGGAATAACCACATTTTCAGTCGTCCGCTTCGCGGACTGGACTTCCAACGCCCATCTCAACCCAGCACTGAAGCGCTGGGTTACTTCCGGATCGTCCGCTGCACGGACAGAAGCAAGGACTCCTTTGCAAATCCGGCTCTCTTCGCCAGCCTACGTGTACCCTCTTACTGCCAACTGCCCACTGCCTGCTGCCTACTTTCCCTGTGGCACGCGAGGCGCTAGGGAATTCACCCATAACGGTTCTAAACTAATCGGAAAGGGTGAGAAAAGATAAATTGCGATTACTGATTGTGGACGACGAGGAGGCCTCGCGCTACGGCATGCGGCGGGCCCTGACGACGTTTGGCTACAACGTCTCTGAAGCGGATTCGGCCGAAGCCGCAAGAATATTGATTAAACAGCAGCAGCCCGACTTAATGCTGTTGGACGTCAACCTGCCGGGAATCAGCGGTCTCGATCTGTTGCGCGAGTTGCAGCAACCCGACACAGCCAACGGAAACCAGCCGCTGGTAATAATCATCACCGCACATGGCTCGGAGCGGATGGCTGTCGAGGCAGTCAAATCGGGTGCCTACGACTACCTTTCAAAACCCTTTGAGCTCGATGACCTTCGCCTGGTGATCAAGAATGCGGCCGAGACAGTCGAGCTAAGGCGCGAGAATGTGTCTCTTCGGCGTCGCATCGAGGTTGAGAAGACGCAGCGAGGCGCGCTCCTGGGTAACTCCGATGGGATGCAGAGCGTGCGTTCAATGATCGAAAAGGTTGCCGAGACTGACGCTACTGTGCTTGTTCGCGGCGAATCCGGGACAGGAAAAGAACTGGTCGCACGCGAGGTACATGAAAGAAACAGTGAACGGAGCAAGGGGCCGTTTGTGGCGGTTAACTGCGCCGCGCTGCCTTCGGAGCTGATCGAATCAGAATTGTTTGGCCACGAAAAGGGCGCTTTTACGGGGGCTGCCGCGCGACGGCAGGGCAAATTTGAACAGGCAAACGGCGGCACGCTCTTCCTCGACGAAATCGGCGACATGAGCGCCAACGTGCAGGCGAAACTCTTGCGCGCGTTGGAAGAGAGACAAATTGAACGGCTTGGCGGCAACGAATCGATTCCTGTTGACGTGCGTATAGTTAGTGCGACCCATCGTCCGCTGGAGCAGGAGATTGCGGCGGGAAACTTTCGTGCGGATCTTTTTTACCGCCTGCGCGTGGTGACCATTGACATCCCACCGTTGCGCGATCGTCGTGAAGATATTCCTGCTCTCGCCGACACCTTCACGCGTGCGGCGGCAGAACGCTACAGTTTGCCTTTGCGGCTGGTTGCCCAAAGCGCGTTGCGCCGTTTGGTTGAGTATCAATGGCCAGGGAATGTGCGCGAGCTTAAGAACACAATTGAACGCGCGGCCATTGTGGCTGAAGGAGAAGAGATCCGCTCCGAAGATCTGCCGGATGAAATAACTGCCGGCCCGCAAAAGAGCGCCGCTTCCAGCGCGGACGCGGGCGACGGTGGTTTGGCGGTGCCATTTACGGCAGACTTTCGGGAGGATCGACGGGAATTTGAGCGGCGCTACATCAGCCGTTGCCTCGAACATACCAACGGCAACGTAACCCGCGCGGCTGAAATTTTGGGCATGCACCGGCAGTCGCTGCAACACAAATTGCGCCAACTTGGCCTCGGGCGCAGATACGTTTCTGTAGGCGGTGACATGCCGGAGAATTCAGACGAATGACAAGAAACGCTTGGCGGCACAATGATTAACAAGCTTGACGTGAGTTGGACGCAAGGAAGTGCTTAACCGTTATCCTGTGAATCTTGTTAATTCTGTCGCCGGTCTCTGCCTGCTATGAAAGCACGTCCTGACGCAATCATTCATCGCGAACAAGCTGAATACCTCGAGCGGTTGCTGCCGCAAAATGATCTGCTCCTGCGCGAGATGGAGGAGTATGCGGCCGAGCATCGCGTGCCGATTGCGGATCGAGAGGTAGCGCGGTTTTTGGAAATCACCGCGCGCGCGATCAAGGCCGAACGTATTCTCGAAATCGGCATGGCCATTGGCTACTCGGTAATCCATCTGGCTCGAGCCCTGACTCAGAAAGGCGTGCTGGTAACGATTGAACCTGATGACGAGATGATTCGCGCTTCGGAGGGTTACCTCGAGCGGGCGGGCTTACGCGAACGCGTGCGAATTGAGCGTGGGAAAGCATTGGACGTAATTCCGGGCTTGAAGGAAAAGTTTGACCTGGTGTTTATCGATGCGCTGAAAGAAGAGTATTCAGATTACCTCAAGCTGGCTTTGCCAAAACTGCGCGCGGGCGGCATTGTCATAGTCGACAACTTGCTGTGGGGTGGGCAGGTGGCTGGACAGATTCGTGCCACCGATCAGACTGCTTCCACCGAAGCCTTGCGCGAATTTAATAAATACTTTATCAACCATCCGAAGCTGCTGGCCGAGGTGCTTTCCGTAGGCGACGGTTTGGGCTATGCCGTGAAAATCGTTTAGTAAAGAAGTTGTCGCCAACACTTGTATAGCTGAATGATCAAACAAGATGATGAAAGCGTGCGCCAAGAGGCTAAGGAGATTATCCAGACTGGTGGCGTCGTCGCGTTCCGCACCGATACGTTTTACGGCCTCGGAGCGGATCCGTTCAATCAACAAGCAATTCGTAAAATTCGAGAGTTAAAGGGCAGGGAAGAAGCGAAGCCCATCCTGCTTCTTATATCGGACCCTAGCGAAGTCGAGCGCTTCATCGAGCAGGCCGGAACCTTCCTTACAATTGCCAGTAAACACTGGCCCGCTCCGTTAACTTTAATCGGGCAGGCACGCCCGAATCTACCCACAGAATTGACTGCTGGAACGAACAGCATTGGTCTGCGTCTGCCGGGCGATGAAGATGTGCGTGAAATTGTTCGCGTGTGTGGTGGCGCGCTGACCGCAACCAGTGCGAACGTCTCCGGGAACTCTCCCGCACGCAGCGCGAAAGAAGTTCAGGATTACTTTCCCAATGGAATCGATTTGATAATCGATGGCGGGGAAGTAACGGTTGACCTCCCGTCTACAGTTGTGGATTTGAGCGGGCTGAAGCCTGAACTTGTACGTGAAGGAGCTATTAGTAGAGAAGACCTAAGCGAAATTCTCAGATAGTAATCCACGTGGTTGTTATGAGTTCGAGGAATCCGAACCCACTCAATTAGCCAGCTGCGCTGGCTCGTTGAGTCCCTAAACCTTACTTGAGGCGAAAGGTTACTGACGGGCCATTCCTTGCCAGATCGCCGCCACACAAACCTATTTTTGAACGGTCAGATTCCTGACAAAGCCCCAATCGCCGCTGGCATCGACCTTAATATTGCCGACGCCCTTGCGCGCAATGACCATGTTCGCCTGGTACCAAAGCGGCAACACCGGCACGTCCCGGCTGACGATCTCCTGTATCTGCGCATACAGCTGTTTCGCCTTCTCGCGGTCGAACGTGTTGACGGCTTCGTTAAGCATCACGTCAAGTTCCTTGTTGCTATAACGGCTGCGATTACGCGACGCACGCGATTCGGTAGGGATCTCGGAAGTGGCAAACAGGTCCTTGTAGAAGATCGGATCCTGGTTCCCGCCCACCCACTGTCCGTAAAAGATTTGGAAGTTTCCCCGGCGGAGCTCATCAAATAAAGTATTTAATTCGGCAGTTTCGATCGAAACCGGGATTCCTACGTTCTTCAGATAGTTTTGAATGACGCCCGCGTAATTTTTTCCAGCCACGCTGCTGCCCGACACTTTGAAAACTATTGGTTTCGTAAATCTGGGCTGCGGGCCATCGCCGTCCGGATCTTTAAGACCGGCGTCCTCCAACAACTGCTTCGCTTTTCCCGGATCAAACGCATAGATTTGCCCGGGGGCATATGCCCAGGACTCTTCCGGAATAATTGAATGCGCAATCTTGCCCTGGCCCAGCAGCAGGTCGCGGATGAGCCCTTCGCGATCAACTGCGTGTGCGATGGCCTGTCTGACTCTCACATCATTGAGCGGCGCCTGGCTGGTATTAATCGTCAGTAGATTGATATTTGAACCCGTGAATTGAATTACCTGCAGGTTTGGGTCTTGACCCAGAAGGTTTACAGCATCGGGAGAAAGGCTGGTTGGCAGAGGCGCAATGTCTACCCGGCCAGAACGCAGTTCGGCTTGCAGGGCGTTGGTGTCAGCGATTACGCGGACGCGCACTGCCGGTATGTTTGGTGCGCCTTCCCAATACTCAGCATTCGCCTCCAGGTCGACGACCTGCTGTGAGCTGTCGTAACTCTTAAACTTGAAGGGCCCTGTGCCTAACGGATGATCCTTCTGGGTGGCATAGCTGTCCTTTGGAATGATTGCCACCGGCACCAGATTGCTTAGCAGGCCGGTCCATGGTTTCACGAGCGTGACCACCAGGGTCTTTGCATCGGGCGCTTCCACACTCTTGATATAACTCTTTCGCTCCGCCCCGGAGCCTTCATAGAAACTGGCCGACTTTGCAAACGTACTGGAGAAAACCAGGTCCAGCGTGTACTTCGCATCCGCCGAAGTAAGCACGCGACCATCGTGGAACTTCACTCCATCCTTAATCGTGAACGTGAAGGTCGCGCCGTCAGCCGACTGGTTGACGTCAGCCAGTTCTCCGACGTAGTCAAACTTTTCATTCTTCTTAACTAGCGAGTTGAACATTAGAACGCGAACACGTTCGCTGGCGGCATCAACCGAGGGCGAGCCAATCGGATCAATAGTGCGAATGTTGTCGCCGAGAGCAATCACAAACGTATCGCTTCGCTGTCGCCGGCAACCCAGCGGCAAGAAGGCGGCCATCAAAAATACCAGGAGCAAAGATGTCGTTTTGGCGGCGCGCATTAAATTGATCCTCCGTACTTGTAATTCAGCTTTTCGTTAAGTCTCTCAGTTTCGTCGGATAGGGCTTTGAGCTTGTCAGCATCGAAAGGTGGCGGCGTTTTAATGATCGATTTAATTGCGCTGATTCGTTTAAGAGAACCACGAATACGCTCCTTCGGAAGCTTGCCCGCCTGGGCCACACTAAGCATCGCTGTGTAGCCGCGCCGAATTATTTCCGGATGCGCGCAAATCAGCATCATGTCTTCGCCTGCCAGGAAAGCACGCACTACTGCCGCCTCAATGTCACAGTGCTTGGCAATAGCTCCCATCTCAAGATCGTCTGTCACTACCAGGTGTTGATACCCAAGCTCGCCGCGCAGCAGATTGGTGACGATGTTATGACTAAGCGACGCGGGTTCAAGCAAACCTCCGGTCACGCCCTTCTTGATGTCGATGTTTGGAAAGCCGCCATGGCTCACCATGACACAACGCACGCGGTCGTCTTTGCGTTGGAAGAGCTCAATGTAAGGCGCCAGATCCTGGGCCATGAGATCGTCGTGCGAAAGAGTCACCATTGGCATCTGCTCGTGTGAGTCGACCTCGCCGGCGCCGATTCCGGGAAAATGTTTGAGGCACCCAATCAAGCCGGTTTCCTGCAGGCCACGCAGATAGACGGTGGTGTAGCCAAGAACTTCGCCGGGAGAGCGGCCAAATGAGCGAGAATAAAGGCCATTCGAGAGGAGGTCGCGCTGCTCGGTCATAATTGACATGACCGGAGCAAAGTTCATGTTGAAGCCCAGGATGCCCAGAGCTTCACCCGTAATCCTTCCCAAAGCGCGCGATGCGGCAAGGTCGCCATGCTCGCGAATCGTGCGCGCGGAAGGCATGGGCGTAAAAATCTTGCGCAGCCGATCAACCAGACCGCCTTCCTGGTCGACTCCCACCAGGGGGCTAACCGGCAATAGTTCTCTGGCGCCCTCCAGTAGTGCCCGTAGTTGTTCGGGGCCGGCGACGTTGCGTCCGAAAATGATGATGCCACCCGGCTGAATCTCCTTAATGAGCTCGCGCGTTTGCTCATCAAGATCAGTTCCGGGAAGACCAATGTAGAAAAATTGTCCGATTTGTTGCTCAAGCGTGAGCGAGTGCAGGGAATCCGATGGCATTTTTTGTGACGTTAGGGAAGTTGTGGGGGGGAACTTCTACAGCAATCAATCAAACAAGATAAGACAGCGGTTTCACTATAAAACAAATCGCGAATCGCGGCCAACGAAAAGACATAGACGGATTTGAAAAGCTCGCGATCTCAACGCTACCGGAAATCAATTGCTAGACAGTTATTTATCTTTGTTGCCCGAAGGAGTATAAGTCGTTTATGCCGCGTGAGATTACCGACCGAGAGGCAATCGTTGCCAGCCTAAAGTCTCTCGAGATCACGTCCGAACTCTTCATCGAACAAAACGGCAAGTTAAAAAACGCCAACGATCTACAAGTCATCGTCGACGGGAAAGAAAACGCCAGCGGCAAAAAGGTCGGCCCCTACGTTCGGTTGCTTTCATATGAGGGCGACGAGCCGATCATGAAACAGGGTGAGTGGGGCGGAAACACTTTTTACCTCTCGGTCAGCGGTGTCCTTGACGTGTACGTGGCTGAGCCGGCCGAGCAACGGAAGATCGGCCGGCTACAACCCGGTAGTTGCTTTGGAGAGATGGCGGTGCTTGCCGGCGTTGAGCGCAACGCAACCGTAGTTGTGCCGAAACACGGCAAGGCGACCGTGCTTGAAATCACCCGGCCGGCGCTTCGCTTACTTAGAAAGCTGCCGAAGTTCGGCAACGTCCTGGATGAGACCTATCGCGCGCACGGCTTTGGACGACTGCTCGAAGATCTAACCCCGATTGTTGGGCCAAGAAACGACGACCTCGTGCAGCACTTGCGCAAAATCGGCAAGTTCATGGTTTACGGAAAACACCATGTCATTTGCACCGAAGGTACGCCGATTGACAAAGTGGTCTTGATAAAGAGCGGCTGGGTGCGGCGCGTCCGCGGCGTACCTTTTGATGCAGGCTTAACGGGAATCGCGATCAGCCTCAGCGGAACGATCGGCGCAGACTTCCTGGGCGCGGGAAACTGTCTCGGGCTTGAAGGCGCACAAGGAAATACAAAATGGGAATACGGTGCTTCGGTCATGGCCAGGACTGAAGTTCTCGAGGTCCCGATCGCTCCGCTAATCGCTCAGCCCGAGTTGCGTGATCGAATTGTGGCCGCATTTGCGGCCTTCTCCAATGTAGATGACAGTTTGCCGGCGATCGAAGTCGTCACTGACTTGCGTGCGATTGCCTCCGCCGAGGAAGAAATTGCCACGGGCATTGTTGACGGCTCAAACCTCCTGGTGATGGACATGGATCTGTGTGTGCGATGCGGCAACTGTTCGCTTGCCTGTCACAAGGTTCATGGCCAGTCTCGCTTATTACGTCGCGGAATTCATATCACCCGTCCGGTATCGATTGGCAGTGAACGCACCCAACACGTGCTATCGCCGCAAGTGTGCATGCACTGTAAAGATCCGGAGTGTCTTACGGGGTGTCCGACCGGCGCTATCTTTCGCGACCCGCGCGGGTTTGTGGATATCGAACCGGCTACGTGCATTGGGTGTTTTGATTGCGCCACACAGTGTCCGTATGACGCGATTTCGATGGTGCCCAAGACCAACGGTCATGAAAAGAAGTCTGAGCCTTTCACACTGTCCGGCATCCTCAGGAAATCGTTTAGCCTGTCAACCCTGCCGCCTCAGCTGCCGCTAACCCCGGCTGATGATGTGGTTGCGATTAAGTGCAACCTCTGCGAACACACCTCTCTCAATCCCCAGGGAGCGCGTCGGCAAGCCTATTCATGTGAGGAGAATTGTCCTACCGGCGCGCTCGTGCGCGTTGACCCCGTTAAATACTTCGACGAGATCGAAGGGACGCAGGGGCTAATTTTCCAAAGTCAGAATCAAGCCTTAGGCAGAAACATTCACAAGAGCGACCCGAAAGCGAAGTTGTTTCACGTCGCCGGAGCCGCATTAGTAGTGCTGGTAATCGCAGGCACGGCGTGGGGATTGGCGTCGCGAGGTTTTGACGAGGTGCTCGCCGGTAGCTGGCTCAGCATGCGTTGGCTGACGGGGCTGGCCGGCTTGTTGGGCATTGCTGGAGTAATGACCTATCCATTCCGCAAACAGGTTTACCGGCGGCGCGCGGGTGCGCTCAGGTACTGGATGCTAGCCCACGTTTACCTTGGCGTCGTAGCCGGCGTCATTCTCCTGCTCCACTCCGGCACACGAACTGGCGGACTGTTAACCACGGCGCTATACCTCGCGTTTGATTTTGTGATCCTGTCAGGTTTGTTCGGCATCGCAACCTACCTCGTCGTGCCGCGAATTCTTACTAGTATCGAAGGCGAGCCTTTGCTGATTGAGGACCTGGTTGGCAGAAGAGAGGAGCTGCAGGCAGAACTTAAGGAAATTGTTAGTCAAAGTGAAGGGTGGCTGCGCGAAGAAATCGAGGAGCGGGTCGTAAAACGATTTCTGACGCTCTCTTTCCTGATGCGTCAGATTTTCCGGCGCGAGCCTCTGACCACACTGCTCGCGGAGGCCCGCGAACCATTCAAGGAAAGACTAACGAGGCTGGCCACCAATGAAGAGCGCACGCTTCTGCTCAACGCTGTCGAAACAACCGTTACCTTACGCCGAGTCGATGCCTTGATTTACCTTCACCGGGTTCTGAAACTCTGGATCACTCCTCACGTGATTTCCACGTCGTTAATGCTGGCGCTGATGATTGTTCACATTATTCAGGTAGTTTATTTCGCCGTGAAGTAGCCAATGCCGGTTCAGAACAAGTACATCATCATCAGGGACGATTTGGTCCAGGATCCGGTAACGGTTATTAGTGAAGGTCTGCTAATCGGCCGGCTGATTGAGTGTGAGCTTCTGCTTAACCACCCTGCGGTATCAAGAGCCCAGGCCGGCATAAAACAAATCAAGGGCAGCTACTACTTATTTGCGCTGCGCCGAACAAATCCCGTTACCCTCAACGGCAAACTGGTCGAACAGAATGAGGCGCTCGCGCCTGGCGATATCATTGAAGCGGGCCCGTTTGTGCTCGAGATCGATCAGGCTGAGGACGCACTCGTAATCAGGGTTTCGATTCAGATGGGCGTGGTGGTTGACGCCACGGACGCCAGCAGCCCGGATCTTGGCACTGCGAAACTTTTGTCGGACGCACCGGGTGAAGGAAAGAAACCGGCAGCGAAAGCGCGCGCGGCTCCCCTGGCAGGAGACAAAGCGCTCGACATCTTTTGGGACAAGCGCATTAGGGAGGCAGGCAAGATGGTGCGCCCTTCGCCGCTATTCCCTAAGAGCCAACGGCGCTCAGGCAAAACGCAGTTCAATTGGCTGCCGACGACGGACCTTAGATCGCGCTGGCCCGCCGGGTTCTTTTTGTGGGGCGGTGTCATTATTGGTTTGCTGTCAGTAGCAGCAGCTTATTGGTACACCAGCGCGTATGCGCCGGGTGAAATTTCTCAGGCGCATTCCAAGGCAAAGTTAGAGTTGTATCCGCCAATAGCGGCCAGGCCGAATGCTGAATCGTGTTCCGGTTGTCATGCCTCAGTGAACATGGACAGCAACTGTGCCGCCTGTCACAACGCCGAGGCATTTGTCGCAACCGTGATTGAGCCACACGTGGCTGCGGGAATCGGTTGCGTTTCCTGTCACGCGGAACACCGCGGCGCGGAGTTCAACCCCTCGCGAGCGGCATTGGATACGTGCACTGAGTGCCACAACGACACTAACCGCAATTTATATAACGGACGCAGCGTCAGGACTGCTCATCAGGGAACGTTTGGTTACCCTGCAAGCGACTCGAAGTGGACGTGGGCCGGGCTTAATGAAACCGAGTGGGCGCTGAAACAAATTGCGATCACGCGTTTGCCCGAAGACACTGTGGAAGGATGGCGGAGCAAACAATTTCATGCGCTACATGTGCAGCGCGTGAAAGCTGTCCCCGGTGTGGCTGCAAACGCTGAAGGTGAACTGTCGTGCTCGAGTTGTCACAAGACTTTCAATCCGATCGATCGTGAAACACCGCGAACGACGTGCGCAGCCTGCCACAACGGCATGCTGGAGCCAGTAACTAACCGGATTCTAATCCCACGCGACAAACCAAACTGCATCTCCTGCCACGTGCAGCACATCAAGAGCAAGCGTCACTGGAACCGATCGCTAATCGCGGAGGTACCGTAAGGAGCTGAGTCAGTAGCCTGCGTTTAGGTGTTGGATTCAACGCCGATACCGGGAGCGCGGTCGTCTCGCCCGCAATGAGCGCGCAGCGCGAACTTCTTGTGGTGGGGTCGACGATTCAGAACCGATTCAATGAGCCAGCGCAGTTGGCGGACAGAGTGGTAGCCCCAAGCGAAGGCGAAGCCGAGCTTGGGGAATAGTGTAGGAATAACGATCGAGCCCGCGAAGCTGGCGACAGAGGATCCGCCCAGTTTCTTTCGCCCGCTACGGCGGGCTAGATGATTCCTCTTGACTGACCCCAGGCTCCGCTTCGCGTCGCCTGGGGCTACCACTCTGTCCGCCAGCTGCGCTGGCTCATTGAATCGGCTCTGACTTTGTCGACCCACACTGCAAGAGACACTTAATCCCAAAGCGTTCCGCTCATTGAGGGCGGGACGCCCGCGCTCCCAGTAGTCGCGTTGAATCCAAATCTTAGAGCGAAGGGCGGGTGGGAAATATTCGCGTTGCGTTTAGCTGATCGGCTTATGGCAGGGGACGCAGTCTGCTGAACCGGGCAGTTTTCCCTTCAGCGCCGGTCGAGCAGCAATCGCTTTGTCATGACAGACGTTGCAGTTCATGTGATAAGCGACTTCATTTGTGAGTTTCGTGGGTGTCGTCTTGCCTTCATAAGTAACGGCGGGCATGGGCCCACTGTCATCCCCTGCTTGAAGATGGCAGGTCCGGCACGACTTAACCGGCTTCGCATCCGCGGCCGCCAACAAAGCAGTCGTCAAAATGGCATCACGTTCAGACGTCTTGAGCGGAGCCTTTAAAGCTGAAGCAGGTTGATCGGTATGATGGCACTCAACGCAGGTAATCACTGCTTTGCCGTCGATGCTGTAGTTCTTCAGGGAATGAGTTTCGTGATTGAAAGCAACCTCGCCGTATTTGTCTGACTGGCTGTCCTTAGCCAGTGTCACGGCTTTAGGCTGTACCTTGCTCTCTTTAGGAATATCCTGAGACGCCATAAACGCTGCCTGATTGCTCACCAGGAACACCGCGAGACAACTTAGAACCACTGTTAAGACGAGTAATTTTCTCATCGTTTGACCTCGAAGCAACGTTTCGGGAGATGCGTCATGACTGGCGCTGGGGAGGGAACAAATACGCAGGCAATCTTAGATAGGGCCGTAGGCGCTGTCAAACATTTTGTAGGAAGTCTCAACTCTTTACTGTAGGGCAGTAGTGACTCTTTGGAGTTCGCCGACCAGTCGGCGCTTTGGCTTGTTCGGCTAAACCCAACTGAGCAGGCTTTTGGTTAAGTGGGCCTTCGCCTTAAGAGCTGGATTCAACGCGAACACTGGGAGCGCGGGCGTCTCGCCCGCAATGAGCGCGAAGCGCGAACTATTACCGTTCGCTAATTTCCGAAAATTCCGTATGGTTTAGTCGCTTGGACAAAGTCGTTGCTAGCGCCCGGTCGCTACCACCACCCCACGCGGGCGGCCCGCGTGGGGACCCCGGTTCGCTCCCGCCTCTGACTTTGTCGACCCACGCCGCAATAGATGCTTTAGCCAAAAGCGTTCGCGCTGCGCGCTCATTGCGGGCGGGACGCCCGCGCTCCCAGTGTTCGCGTTGAATCCAGCTCCTATAGCTGAGGGCTACCGAATTTCACCAGCAGTCCCCAAGAATAATAGAAGCTAAACAAAGGATTACGCTCGCTAGCGCGATGACACCCCCACTTCTCACAGTGGCATTCGGAAAGTGTTGGACGTATGACAACGTCTACAGTCCTTAAACGCCAAATCTCCGCCAAACGATCGTCTGCCGTTATGACAGCTAAAACACGTCATGCCGCGTCGAGGAAAGTGCTCCAGGGGCGCAGGGGAACTCACTTGCCGCGATTGCGGTGCGCCAGCAGTTAGCCGGTGACAATCAGCGCAGTCCAGTCGCTGAGCGCGGCCGTGTTTCGCATGGCTGAACGCGAAACGAAAAGAACGCGCGTTAACCGTGGTCCTCGAGTAGGCGCGCGTATCGTGGCACACGCCACAAGAGGCCAGGTCGCGGCCTCCAGCCGATTTACTGCCGGGCGTGTGACAGGTGTAACACTGATTGTGAGCGGAGATGCCAACCGGAATGCCAAGCGCTGCGCCACGGCCGCCAGTTCGGGTATGACACGCAGAGCAGCCACTGCCGGGCCGAGCTGACCCGGTGTTGTGTTGAGCGTGATCAAACTTAACGTTGAAGGTTTCGTTAAACCGGGCAGGGAAATTCTTCAATGGTGGATTTGAGCTGTTCACGTCTAAATGGCAGATGCTGCACATTGGGACGTTGGGCGTGACAAACTGGGCCAGGTGACAACCAGTGCATGCTTTATGTCCGGGAAAGCGCGGAGTAGCCGAATTATCAACGCGCGTGTGACAGGAGCTGCAACCCAGCGAAGCGTGTCTTTGGCTGTTATGTTTGAAGGTTGAATAGTCGAGCCCTGGTCCCTGCGTGAGTACAAACGGTGTGAGATCCAAGAGGCTCTGCGATCTCTGTGCCTCTGTGGTGACCGCACTTCTCACCACCGAGTCATACAGCACACAGAGGAAACACAGGGCCAGAGCCAGACCAAAAATAAAACGGCCAGGGGATTTCATTTTCCGCGTTTCCGTGGTTCACGCCCCGCAATCAGATAGTGGCTCGAGGGAGGGTCAAGTTTTCCGACGTCAGAGGTGTGACAATAAACGCAGACGAAGTCGCGGTTTTTATCGATAGCCTCCAACTCTCCACTTACATCCTGGCGCAACCCTTCCCGATTGTGACACTCGGTGCATGATGTGATCGGCACGTCGGGCGTCAAGCCTCGCAACGTGGCCGACTTGGTAATGTTGATGTGGCAGCTCGTGCATTCAGCAATATGATTTTTGCGTTCGCCTCCGCCGTCGTGGCGAAACTTTAGCGAGATCCTTTGGATTCCCCGGTCAACAACTGCGGAAGTTGCCAGCTTGTGACAACCGCCGCAGTCGTCTTTAACCGGGCGTTCTGATTTCCAGTGACAGTTAAAACAAGCTGCGTGGTTCTCAGGAACTGATTTGAACGTGAGCGCGTCCGGAACGAATCCGTCTGTCCATCCAGCAGCGGGAGCGGCAGGCGGCTGACGTGAAGCGTGGCAGAGGGTGCAGTTGTTGTAATTCTTGTCCTCGACTGCCGCCTGAGTTGGGACGAACGCGGCCCGAATAAAGCGGGGCGAGCGAACGCGCGGCTCAATCAATTTTTGCAAGCCTGCGATCACGTCCTGATGCTTATCGTGTGGAAACTCGATCAGGAACTGCTGCCGACTTGCCGGATTACGAAATGCGAATCTCGCATCATCACGCGGCGAAACCCTTGAATGACAAACGGAACATATTGGCGGCTTTGCTCCCCTAAAAAACTGCGGACGATGACAGCTCACACAAGCATCATGATCCGGGTAATCAGCTATATCCGGGAAAGTTCGTGCCTTCCGCCAATTCTGCGTTGGCACTTTATGACAACTACTGCAAGGCGCCTGGTGCTGTTTTGTGGAATGCGAAAATTTTGAGTAGTCGATGCCCGGTCGTGTCGGGGGGCGCTGAACGGCCGGTCTGCGCGTTCGCCGTTGCGCTAATGCGTCACTAGTAACACTCACTAAACTCAAGCCGCACAGGATTCCTGAGAGCAGGATTAGAAGAAACGTGGCGCGAACAGGTTTCATTTGTGATGCAGCAATCACTGCTGCAGTATCGTGGGTCGACGAGTTCAGAGCCGGGAGCGGTAGCGACCGGGTACAAGCAGCGACTTCAGCTCAACTTTAGGAAAGCGGTTAAGCATAACGTGTTTCACAAAAAGGTCCATCAGAATCGTCACCAGGAGACTGCCTTTATCCCACGGCTCATCCGATCGCTCCCGCTCCCGGCTCTGAATTTGTCGACCCACCGGATCATCGCAATGCGGTTCTTCATCGAGATGGTTATCGGGCCGCCGCCACGCAGGTCGGTAAAGGTTTTTCAACCGCCACGCACTTCACGTTGCGATCTTTTCTATTAGAGATCAAATATGGCTTTTCAGTCGCCAGGTCGCCGGGCTTAATCTGGATGTCACAGTTCCAATAGGTGCTTGATGCTCCTATTTCCGCCGGAATGATATTTGAGAGCGTGTAATTGCCGGGTTCAAGGTCAGTGAAATAGGCGGTTCCGTTTCGGTCAGTCATAACTGAAAGCACCTTCGCCCCTGAGGCGCTCTCGGCCTGGCTGATGGTCGCTTTTAGATCGTTTTGACGCTTGCGGTAGTAGCCGTTTCGGAGCGGCTCGGAGAGGTTGTTAGTGAGCCACTTGCGGGCCAACTCGCGACTGCCAAAGTCCTTTTCGCCCGCGGACATCGCGTTAAGGAACTCGGGAACCGCTTGGGCGCCGGCAACGTCGGCATCAGCAATCTCACGGCAATAGACGGATTCGCAGTCGCCCGCATTCAGCCATCTCAACAACGCCTCACTCGCGCCAAGTCCGCGATAGAAACAGTCGCGCGAGACTGTCGGGCGCTGTTCGATGGTTTCCAGCAAACTTTTGTTCTGCTCGAGTGAGCCTTTGATCAAAAAGAATCGCTTGCGCGCCAAACCTCGCGTTGCCTCACCGATCTTTACGCGCGCCCTTACTCTCAGGACACCACGGGCCTGAGTTGGCGCCGATGGAGTTTGCGCCAGGCAGACGAGGGCGAGGAGCACGGTAATGAGCAGGCTGGCAGTCGCTCGAAACATAGCTTATAAGTTTGGGCTACGAGGAAATTTCAAAAACGGCAACCGCACACCACGAACAAATATTTGATCTGAACGGATTGAAGCTGCGGGAGAGTAACCGTTGCCACCGGCGGCGCCGATTATGTCATCCTGATCAACTCCGTCTCCGCTGATCCCGATGGCGCCGACCAGCACGCCGTTCTTGTACAGGGGCACGCTGCCGGGAAAGATCTGGATTCCGTTAGGCAAATTAGGAATCGTGCTGCAGTGAAGTGCAGCCCCACCAACCGCCGCCAGAAAGTTTGTCTTTATCAAGTCCAGTTGCAGGCCGACATTAAACGGACTCCATTCGCTCAATGGAGTACTGAAGGGACCGGCAGCAGAGTCGTTTATCCCGTCAGGAAAGAACGGCCGGTGCAGGAAACCAACCGCGCGGCTCGTAAAGGCGATTGAGCCATCAAGCCTCAGCCCGTCGCTTGCGGCTTGATCGACATAGTTGCCAAAGCCGGCACCCCTCAAGAGAGAAGCCGCGTTGGGGTGAGATGCGAAAGCAGCCGTCCTTGCTTTTTGCACTGACACGTCAAAGCCAAACACGGGCGCGTCGAGTTGGCGAAACACGCCCAGCACTCTTCCCTCGGCGTCAACCACTGCAATCGTGACTCTCGCGTTGCTACCAAGCGGTTGGCGGATCGCGGCTCGAGTGATGTTGGCTTGTTGCGCCGCGTGGGAAATTATTGTTTGTACGTCGCCCGCTGTTAGCGAATTAGAACCGGCCGGGGAGGTTCCCGCAACGAATGGAAAAAAGCGCGTGTCGACCTCGCCGCTAACGCCACCGGCGCTCGCCGGAACAAACGCCGAGATTTGCGCGCTTGCGATTGGAAAACCCGGGACGATGGCGCCCGGTAAGCTTGCGAAGGGAATTGTAGCGGGCGTGGGCGCGCTCTGAATGTTGGAATACGGCAATCGGATGCCGTCGGCCAGAATGTTGTCGCCCCGGATCAGCGCCGGCGCTTCATAACCACGCAGGGCGGACACGGCAATCAGCTCCTCGAAAGGCTGGTCAGAATCACGCGGATCCCTGTCGATGGTATAAACGCTGTCGCCTTCAATGCCGACCCCGCCCACCGCCACGCCGTCTTTGTAAATTGGAAGCCCGCCCGGATCTCCGGAGATTCCCAAAGGCAGCGCCGGCTTCTTGATATCGCTACAAGGCAACGAAGAAAACTGCACCCCGTACAACGGCCCGCCCGAGCGAAAATCGATTCCCGGCGGGAAATGCTCCTGGATGATGAAGCCGGCCGTACGAGTGGTGAACGCATTTCCCGTAGTGCTGAAAAGCGCGCCAGTGCCGGCTTTGGAAATAGCTGCCAATGACGAAGGAACTACCAAACCTTCCAGCCCTCTACCATCTGTGCCGACACTGCGAATACGAGTCGTGGTCGGCGCTCCTGTCATAGCAAAGACACCCAGCACGTTTGCTTCGCGATCAGTCACGGCAACGGTTACTGCACGGTTTAAAGAAGCCGCCGCTGATACGGCTTGGCTGATAATCGTCTCGACATCGCCCGTACTGAGATTGCCCGCCGTTAAATTTGAAGGAGGAGGTGTGAGGACAACCCGCCCCGGCGTAGCTTTAGCGCCCTCATCATCGGGTGGACCTCCGCCAGTGTGGCCCAAAGCGACTCGGACGCGATTTGAAGCGGCACCGCGATAAGTGATGCGAACCAAAACATCGCCGAGGTCATCCATGCCGTCAGCCAACCGCACCACTATCGACTTCGCCCATGGTTGATCGGGCACATCGCCGACGTATTCCACCGGAAGCTGATAAATATGATGCGCGGCGTCTAATGCTTCGGCAGTTACCGCCGCTGCTGTTTCACCCGCCTGTAGATTCAGGTTCATGGCGAACAGCATGATTCTCGTCCGGTTATCTGACGCGAGTTTGATTGGCGGAGTGAGTCGGAAAGGTTCTCGCTGCCGCGTCACTGAATCAAACGCGATTGCGCGAGTTGAGTCCTCGTGACTGATAAGCACGGGCGCAGTCGCCTGAGCAGATGCGTTTTCAAATTGGAGAAGGGAAGAGCCGGCAAGGATGGCGGTGACGGCCAGAACCAACAGCGTCCGAACATTGGAACGTGATGCTGAAACCATCAGAGAAGTCGCCGGCTAACGTTTGAAAGCTAGCGCACAATGTATCACAAAGTTTGCACCCACTAAATATTCGTCGAACATACATTTTCATTGTTTAGCTACTACTCGTATGCTACAAGGCAAGCTCAGCGGTGTCTTATCGAGTGTGCCGGTAAAGGAATTGACTTCACCTGGTAGCGTAACAAATACGATGCTTTCGGGTCTTACGCGAATTGCGATTGCGGCCGCGCTTATTGCCACGGTGCTGAGCGCAACCGCGCAGGCACAGAAGTCCGGACGCATTAGTGGCACGGTTCGAGTAGCTTCCGCCGCTCCGATCGCCGGCGTGACTGTCGTTGCGACTAATCAAGTCACGGGCAGATGGAAACGAACCCGCAGCGACGCCAAGGGAGCGTATTCACTTCAATTAGCTGCGGGCGCATACCGTTTAAAGGTCGGACCGCCACATGTGGCGAAGTTTGATAAAGACAAAGACTATGGAGAGTTTGCGATTGCGCGCGGCGACATCCTTGAAAACGTAATCGTCCAACCCGACCAGGTGACGAACGTAGACATCGTTCTGGACCAAAGCAAAATCGAGCCGGTTGAACCCACTGTTCGCGACCAGCCCACCGGACACGCGGGAGCCACGACCGTAGATTCCCAAACTCAGACGGATCCGGAAAGGCGCGAGACGCGAGACCGGTGGCGTATCGGTTTTCCGGAATATGATCGCTACGGAGACCGGGCAGCTCGCGGCCGCGACATTCCGTTTACGCGGGGTCGTTGGTGGGATCCCTACAATCAAAGCGTCTTAAAAGGCGACTACCCAATTAAGGGCAACAACCTCTTCATGATCCTTTCCGCCGTTAGCACTACGGCGGTGGAACAAAGACGAGCGCCGACTCCGTCAGATGTTAGTTCCGACGAACCGGGAAGCGCCGAGTTCTTTGGCCAGCCTGAACAGTTGGCAGTCAATCAAACCTTTCAATTTAGTTTTGAGCTCTTTCATGGCGACACAACCTTTAAGCCGCGCGATTGGGCCATAAAAATTTCGCCGACCTTCAGCCTGCCAAACTATCTCAACGCTCGAGAGAATGGGGTTGTCAATATCGACGTCAGGCGCGGCACTAATCGCACCGACACGCACGTCTCGCTCGAAGAAGCATTCGCGGAAGTAAAGTTGGCCGACGTCAACGCTAACTATGATTTCATTTCGGTGCGCGCCGGCATCCAGCCGTTCGTATCCGACTTTCGCGGGTTTATTTTCTCGGACAACAATCTCGGCTTCCGTTTGTTCGGCGCAGCAGACAACAATCGCATTCAATACAACGCTGTCTACTTCTCGATGCTCGAGAAAGACACCAACAGCGGACTCAACCGCTTCGACACACGTCACCAGAATGTCTATGTCGCGAATATCTTCCGGCAGGATTTTTTGGCCAAGGGCTACACGATCCAGGGAAGCTTTCACTATAACGACGATCGACGCAGCGTGGAGTTTGACAGAAATGGATTTTTGGTTCGCCCGGCTTTAATCGGTGACGTACAACCACACGCTGTTAAGGTTGGCTATGTCGGCTTCAGCGGAGATGGACATGTCGGCCGTCTAAATCTCTCGCACTCCTACTATTTTGCCTTCGGCCGTGACGAGCGCAACCCGATCGCCGGTCGGGAGGTGCGAGTGCGATCGAACATGGCGGCAGTAGAAGCCTCAATTGACAAAGACTACCTTAGATTCAAAGGCTCGTTCTTTTGGGCCCAGGGAGACTCGAACGCGACCGACGAGAAGGCGACTGGGTTCGACGCAATCTTCGACGATCCGAACTTCGCGGGCGGTCAGTTCTCGTTTTGGAACCGAAACGGAATTCGTTTGACGCAGACAGGCGTTGGGCTCGTGCAACCGAACAGCCTGCTGCCAAGTTTGCGGAGCAGCAAGACACAAGGGCAGGCTAACTTCGTTAACCCAGGCATTTTCATTTACAACGCCGGACTTGATGTCGAACTGACGCAGCGGATCAAGACTGTCTTCAATATCAACTATTTGCGGTTTCATAGAACCGAGCCGCTGGAATATGTCTTGTTTCAGAATCGCATCAGGCATGACATCGGGTTTGATTACAGCGTCGGTGTGGCCTACCGGCCGTTTCTGATCAATAACGTGACGTTGACGTTTGGCGCGGCAACGCTGCAGACCGGGCGAGGCTTTCGCGACATTTTTACTGACCGGCCGCGCAACTGCCCGGCCAACGTCAGCGACTTCTGTGAACCCGACGTGATCAGCCCGCGCAAACCGCTGTATACGTTGTTTGGTCAGTTGAAGCTGGTTTTTTGAGCAGCTGGTTTGATTGATCGCGATGAACAGTTTTTTGCATCACATCATGCACGGCGGTAGTTATTCGCGTATTGCGTTTCTTAATGGCAGTCGCAACGATAGGGCCAATGTCCTTCGTTCCGACATCACTACGCCAATGTGCGTGCCCGCGAAAGATGGATTCACCACGGAGACACAGAGCCCACAAAGGTTGCACAGAGAGGAACCTCTGAAGGTAAATGAATTCGCAGATCAACCAACTGACGCGGGAAATAATCGGGGCTGCTATCGAAGTTCACAGGCACCTTGGCCCAGGGCTGCTTGAGTCGGCTTACAAAGAATGCTTGTGTCGTGAGTTATTTCTAAGAGGCCTGTCGTTTGAGTGCGAACGTCCTCTACCTGTGGAATACAAGAATATTAGGTTGGGATGTGGCTATCGAGTGGACATACTGGTTGCGAAATCGGTTGTGGTCGAAGTGAAATCGATCGAGGTGCTTGCTCCAATTCACGATGCGCAGCTCTTGACCTATCTGAGACTGGGCGGTTGGAAGATCGGGCTGTTGATAAACTTCAATGTGGTTCTGCTCAAACAGGGAATTCACAGAAGGGTTATGGGATATAACAGCTGATCTCTGTGCAACCTTTGTGTTCTCTGTGGTGAACCAAAGGTTCAGTGGACTCGAGTCTGGAGAGATGGGCCTGATAATCCGACAAAGTTTTTGCAATCGATCGATTATCGCTGTGATTTTGGCGGTCGTCGCTGTACTTTATTTTCAAATTGCCCCAACTAAAGCACTTAACGACGGAGCTATCACTTCTTCAGCAACTAATGAAGCTGAACGAGAGGGGTCGAATATCGCTCCACTCCCAGTCCAAACTCCATCCCCGAGACTTGAAGGCTGTGTTACCTGCCACGGTCAGATCGAGCCCATGCACAAATACGGCGCCACCGAAACACTCGACAAACTTAACGGTGACGAAGATGCTGTCGGCCTGACCTGCACCGGCTGCCATGGCGGCAACCCCGTGCCTCGCAAAACTGCCGGTAACCAGCAAGACGAGCGAATCAAAATCGAAGCGCACGTACGGCCCCGGTTTCCAAACGAATGGAAACGCGACAGCAAATACTCCGGCGCCAATCCGGAACGAAGCAACACATTGCTCGCGCGCGAGAGTTGGGAGTTTGTGCGCTTCATCAATCCCGGAGACTTGCGTGTCGCAGCTAAGACCTGTGGTGGCGGCGCATGTCATGAAGTGGAGTCCCGGAACGTCGCGCGCAGCATGATGGCCCATGGCGCAATGCTTTGGGGCGCGGCCCTCTACAACAACGGCGGCTTTCCTTTGAAAGATGCGCGGTTCGGCGAAAGCTACAATGAAAACGGTGCGCCTCAAACGTTGATTCAGACTCCCAAGCCCTCAGCCGAGGCGCAACGGACCAAAGGCTTACTTGAGTTTCTTGATCCCATGCCGCGTTGGGAGATTTCCCAGCCGGGCAATGTGCTGCGCGTGTTTGAGCGCGGCGGTAAGCGGCGTTTGGAAGTCGGTTTACCTGATAAGGAAGAGGAACCAGGTAAGCCTGACAAAGGTTTGAGTCCACGCGGATTTGGTTCCGCGCAACGAACTGATCCGGTCTACCTGGGTTTGCAGAAGACCCGTCTGCTCGACCCAACGCTTAATTTTCTTGGCACCAATGATCATCCTGGTGACTATCGTTCATCCGGTTGTTCGGCGTGTCATGTGATCTACGCAAACGATCGTGAACCGTCTCATGCTGCTTTTTATGCCGCGGCTGGAAACCTCGGGCGATCGCAAACCGCCGACAGCAATATTCCGAAGAGTGAGTCCGGCCATCCGATCAAGCACCAGTTCACCAGCCAGATCCCGACATCGCAATGCATGGTCTGCCACATGCACCCTGGAACGAACATGGTGGCCACTTATCTGGGAATGACCTGGTGGGACAATGAAAGTGACGGCGGCAAGTTGTATCCCGCGAAGCAACGCACCCCCTCCGCCGACGAAGAACAGCGAAAACTGGATCGCAATCCGGAAGCGGCAAGCGTTCGTGGCCTCTGGTCAGACCTTGAGTTTCTCGCGCAAACCGGAACAGCGGCATTCAATACGTCGCTGACAAATTCACAATTTGGAGACTTCCACGGACATGGGTGGCTGTTTCGCAAGGTCTTTAAGCGCGATCGAAAAGGCAACTTGCTCGACGCCCAGGGCAATCAGGTTTCCTTCAGCGATCCGGAAAAGTTTAAGAAGGCAGTCCACTTAAACGATATTCATCTCGAAAAGGGAATGCATTGCGTAGATTGTCACTTCCGCCAGGACGCCCATGGCGACGGCAATCTCTATAACGAACCGCGCGCGGCCATCGAGATTGCCTGCGAAGATTGCCACGGCTCGATTCATAAACGCGCCAGCCTGTTCACTTCGGGCCCGGCAGCCGCTACGTCAGCGGGCCCCGCTGCCGAACGACGCAAATCACAAAATCAACCATTGGTCGGCCAGGACCTGACACGAATTCGCGTGCGTGATGAATCAGGAACGAAAATTCCACTCTTTCAACGGATCGCTCGCGACCGCAAAAAGAAAGATGAAGCCGGAAATGATCAGGAGTTAAAAGCCGGGGACATTGTGCAAAACTCGATGGTGGTCCCAGGCAAATGGTGGCGCGTTCCGCAAACCCTCGACACTGTCACGCCCGGTACGCGTGACTACACGGAAAAATCCCAGTACGCGAAGACGATTCGGAAAGACAACCAGACCTGGGGAGAAATCCCCAGGGCCGAAAGCGAGCTGGCCCATCGCGACAGCGATATGACTTGCGTGGCCTGCCATTCCTCGTGGGTGACAAGTTGCTTTGGCTGTCACTTGTCGATGGAGGCAAACCGGAAGATGCCCAACCGTCACAACGAAGGTGGCTATTCGCGCAACTTCACTCAGTACAACTTCCAGGTCTTGCGCGATGACATCTTCATGCTCGGTCGCGACGGCACTGTAACCGGTAACCGCGTCGCCCCGGTGCGTTCGTCTTCTGCCGTCCTTGTAAGTTCGCAAAATCAGAATCGCGAATGGATTTATTCCCAACAACAGACGACATCAGCCGAGGGTTTCGCCGGCCAGGCGTTCAATACCCACATCCCACATACGGTGCGCAGCTCTGAAACGAAGGCGTGCAGCGATTGCCATGTTTCGGAAAAGAACGATAACAACGCCTGGCTGGCCCAACTGCTGCTGCAGGGAACTAACTTCGTTAATTTCATGGGACGGTTTGTCTACATCGCAGCCGGACATTCCCTCGACGTTGTGGTCGCCACCGAGCGCGCTGAGCCGCAAGCCGTTTTGGGAAGCACGCTTCACCGGATTGCATTTCCAGACAACTATGCTTCGTTCGTAAAAGGCGGGAGTGAGCTAAAGACTTTTTATGAACACGTCGGCAATCCGCGCGTCTTGCAGGTTCAATTGCGCGGCGAGTATGCCTACGTCGCCGCCGGCGAGGGCGGGCTGCGCGTGTACGACGTGGCGCAGATTGATCAGAAGGGCTTTTCTGAACGCATCGTTACAGCACCGGTTTCACGTTTTGGTCAGCGGTTCTGGGTGAAGACCCGGTATGCGACCGCGGTAGCTGCACCCACGACCCTCGCGGTCGATCCGGCACGTTGGCGCATGAAGACGGACGGTACGATGATCGACCCGGAAAGCGCTAGCAAGCTCGCCGGCGCCCAACGCAGGCAACTCGTCAACGAGGAACAGCCCATTCATCCACTTTACGCCTACCTGTACGTCGCAGACAGGGAGGAAGGTTTGATCCTGGTCAATGCCGCAACACTGCTGGATGGCGATCCACTAAACAATTATCTAAAGCGTGCTTTGGATCCGGGGCAGTATGCGAACGGGGCTTTCAACCCCGGTGGTGCGCTGGCTGAGGCGAACAACATTAGCATCGCCGGAACCTATGCATACGTGACTACGGCGCGTGGTTTAGTCGTCGTCGATATCGATGATCCTCTGCATCCTAAGGTGGCTGGACAAATCCGTGCTCCCGAACTGAAGCATCCCCGCGCGATCGCGATCCAGTTTCGCTATGGGTTCGTCGTGGACGACGACGGCTTGAAAGTTATGGACCTACGCACGCCCGGTGCGCCAAAGCTTGTGCCCGGCGCCGCCGTGTCCCTGGGCCACGCGCATGACGTCTACGTCGCTCGCACTTATGCTTACGTTGCGAATGGCAAAGAGGGAATTGCAATCATTGATGTTGAGCAACCGGAGAAGCCACGGCTTGATCAGACGTTCAATGCCGACGGAAAGTTGGATGACGTTCATCAGGTGAAGATCGCCATGACCAATGCCAGCCTTTTCGCTTATGTGGCGGATGGGAAAAACGGCATGCGCATACTTCAGCTGACCTCGCCTGAGACAATGCCCGAATATGCCGGCTTCAGTCCGCGCCCGCGGCCGGTTTTGATCGCGACGTTTAAAACGAAAGGAGAAGCCCTGGCTATCTCCAAGCCGCTTGATCGCGACCGGGCGGTTGACGAGAGCGGCAATCAGGTTTCAGTTTTTGGTAGACGCGGCGCGCGCCCATTTAATTTCGACGAGATGATGAGATTGCTGCGGACCAACGACGGCAAGGGTGACTGGTTCAGGGTCAGCGACACGCCGCCCAGCAAAAAATAACTCCACGCACTACCGTCGCCGGGCGATGCCTGGCGCTAAACGGGTGCTGTTGTACGGTCGCCGGGTGGGCGCCCGGCTCTAAGCGGCGTTACAAAATTTGCTTGCGGAGCTTGTTTAGAAGCTCTCTGGCTTCTTCGGGTGAGAGTTTGTCGGGATCTGCGTTGCGGATTTCTTCCACTACTTTCTGATTCGCAAGATCAAAGAAGGAAGCCTGGGCAATGGCTCTGCGGCGACCAGCCCGGCGAGCGGCATTCTCTAAAGCTTCCGTTCCCGGGTTTACTACGACTGGAGAAGCATTAGTTGGACCAGTGCTGGACGTGCCCTGAGCGGCAGCGCGAACTTCGGGTTGAACTGTGGGAACATCTGCGACCTCTTCGGCGAAGACGTCTAACTCATAACGCTCGAGCCTCGCCAACACCTCGCGTGCGCGCGCCAAGACCGCAGGCGGCATGCCCGCCAAACGCGCCACTTGAATGCCATAAGACTTCGACGCGCGACCACGCTCGAGCCGGTGGAGAAATACTACTTCGCCCTCACGTTCCGCCGCGGTGATCTGATAGTTCTGCGCACCGGGCAATCGCTCCGCCAACTCCGTTAGCTCGTGATAATGAGTTGCGAAAAGAGTCTTGGCGGCATGGTCAGGTGAGTCGTGCAGAAACTCGGCGACGGCCCACGCGATCGAGAGGCCGTCAAATGTCGCTGTGCCGCGCCCAATCTCATCCAGCAAGACCAACGACCGCGGCGTCGCGCTGTGGAGAATGGCCGCCGTCTCTGTCATCTCGACCATGAACGTGCTCCGGCCGCGGGTCAGATCGTCCGAAGCCCCGACTCGCGTCCAAACCCGATCCAAGAGCGGCAGGCGCGCCCGTTCAGCGGGGACAAAGCCACCCATCTGCGCGAGAATGCTGACGATGGCAGTTTGGCGGAGCACCGTGCTCTTTCCGCCCATGTTTGGGCCGGTGATGATCAATAACCGGTCAGTCGAGTTGTTTAGATAAACATTGTTCGGGACAAAAGGCTCGTCATTGAATACTTCAATGACCGGATGACGGCTCTGGACAATTTCGATTTCATCGCCGTCGTGCATAGTAGGCCGTACGTAGCGACGACGCGCCGCTGCCTCTCCAAGCGAAGCGAGTGCATCGAGAGCCGCAAGCGCGCGCGCTGTTGCTTGAATCCTTCTGGTCTCCGCTGCGACCTGCCGGCAGACATCGCTAAAAATTTCTGCCTCTATCTGCAGGATGCGCTCTTCGGCACCCAGGACCTTCTTCTCCCAATCGCGCAGTTCTGGAGTGGTGAACCGCTCGGAGTTGGTCAAGGTCTGACGGCGTTCGTATTCAGCCGGCACGCGGCCGGCGTTGCCTTTGGAGACCTCAATGAAGTAGCCGAACACATTATTGAATTTGATCCGGAGGTTGCCGATACCGCTGCGATTGCGTTCGGTGGCTTCAAGCGTGGCGATGATCTGCTTGGCGTTGCGACTGATGGAGCGCAACTCGTCCAGCTCTTCGGAAAAGCCGGCGCGAATCGCGTTGCCATCACTCACTTTCGCGGGCGGATCATCACTAATCGCCTTGATCAGCAGCGCGCAGACCTCGGGCACGTCGTCGGCGCTTTCAGACAATACCTGCAGCAGAGACGAAGGCATGGTCGCAAGATTTTCGCGAATGGCGGGGACTTGATAGAGAGAACGCAGGATCGCATTCAGATCGCGGGGAGTGGCGGAGCCAAAACTTATGCGACCGATTAGCCGCTCCAGATCCGAAACTTCTTTGAGCAGTGATCGGATCTTGTCGCGAGTGATCTGTGAAGCGAATAAATCCTGGACTGCTGCGAGTCGCGCTTCCACTTCGCCGCGCCGAACGCATGGTCGCAGCAGCCACGAACGCAACAAGCGCGCTCCCATCCCCGTCACCGTTTCATCAATGACATTGAGAAGTGTCCGGCCATTCCCGCTACCCAGAGTTTCGACCAGTTCGAGATTCCTGACTGTGACGTTGTCGAGAACCAGATGGTCTCGCGGCTCAAAGTAAACCAGATCGGTCACATGAGCCGCTGAAGCTTTTTGGGTCTCCTGCGCGTAACGCAGACATGCCCCAGCCGCGCGCACTGCCTCGTCCTTTCGTTCTATTCCATAACCTTCAAGTGAGCGGACGCCAAAATGGTTTTGCAAAAGCTCCGTGCAATCCTTCTTCTGCCAGAGCCAGTCCTCCAGCGGAGTCAGCGATGCATTGATGATCTGTTGCGAGCCCGATTCTTCTAGATGGGAATTAGTCAAGGAATTTGCTTGCTCAGTGTGTAAAGGCAGTGGAGCAGTTTGGGCTTTAGCTGAGAGCCCAGCCTTTATTAAAGGAGCGAGGGAAACTGGAAAAAGTAGTTCCCGCGGAGCGTAGGATTCAAGGCCGGCCAGAATTTTCTCCCAAGCGTCTTTGCCCGTCTCCTGAGTTGCACGAAACTCTCCGGTAGAGATATCCAGAAATGCTGCCCCGATCGTTTCGCCTGAGCTGCATACGGCTGCGAGAAAAACTGCCTCGCGAGTTTCAAGAAGTTGTGGGTCGATCGGCGTGCCCGGTGTGACAATCCTGACCACCTCTCGGCGAACCAGCTTCTTCGTCTTGGAAGCGTCTTCGGTCTGCTCGCAAATAGCAACGCGATAACCTTTGCGCACCAGGCGCGCGATGTAGTTTGCGGCCGAGTGGTGTGGCACACCACACATCGGCACGGCATCGCCACGCTCCTTGTGACGCGCGGTGAGAGTAATTTGCAATTCACGCGCGCCGATTACTGCGTCATCGAAGAAGAGTTCATAAAAGTCGCCCAGGCGGAAAAACAAAAGGGCGCCAGGATGCTGCTGTTTGAGCTCCTGATATTGACGCAGCATTGGAGTCAGAGGAAGGGACGTCATGAACTCGTGAATGTTAAGGGCGGAGGGTTTATTAGTAAATCGTGTAAGGCGGGAGGGACAGTTTTATCTTAGTGCCGAAACACTTGCATCTAGGGAATCGCAACTGGGAGGGCTTCTCGGCTGCAATACAGCACGCAGCGCGCTTAATCGGCGAATGCCCTTGAGGTGGCAAAGTCAAAACTGGGAGCGCGGGCGTCTCGCGCAATGAGGGCGAAGCTTTTTGTACGCCAGTACGCTGCGTTGTGGGTGGAGGAATTCAGAGCCGGGAGCGAACCGGGGTCCCCACGCGGGTGGCCCGCGTGGGGTGGTGGTAGCGACCTGGTTCGAGGTTGCGAGGAGCCTTTGCGAAGTACATGGTCACCACCCCACGGGTCTACTCCCAGAGATCTATCCGGTCGCTATCGCTCCCGGCTCTGAATTCGCCGACCCACCACGCGAACTTTGCCGAGATGTTCGCGCTTCGCGCTCACTGCGGGCGGGACGGCGGGCCCAGTGATCGGTTTAACTTTCTTCGATAAGGCGAAGGGTTACGGACTCGGCGCCTGGCGCTAGTCGATCATGGGAGCGCCAGCCGCTCACGTTACATTCCCTAAGAGTTATGTTAATTTCCAGCACCAAGTGCCGGACAATTCTCAAACAGCGCAGGATTCTCAAAGGCAGGTGCTACAGCGTTCGCTGGAAGAGCACATGGAAACTATGCGCCGAGTGCTCGACAATAAACTTGAGGAAATCGAGCAAAGCGGCCGCTTGATCTGTGAAACCCTGGCAGCCGGAAACAAGATACTGCTTTGTGGGAACGGCGGAAGCGCCGCTGACGCCCAGCATATAGCCGCAGAACTTATTGGCCGTTACGAAGGGCAGCGAAGGGCTTTTCCCGCCATTGCGCTCACCACCGACACCTCCGCGCTCACCGCCCTCAGCAACGACTACGGCTTTGAGGACGTTTTTGCGCGGCAGGTCGCTGGGTTGGCCAAACCCGGGGACCTCTTAATAGCCATAAGCACCAGCGGAAAATCGCCAAACATCATCAACGCTGTTCAACAAGCGCAGTCACTTTCGTGTCGGGTGATCGGATTAACGGGGGTTTCGGGGACTCCACTTGCCTCCCTGTGCGACGTGGCGGTTGTCGTGCCCTCAAATCGAACGTCCCGCGTCCAGGAGGCTCACATCACGATCGGGCATCTTTGGTGTGAAATGGTTGACTGCGCACAAGGGGATTTTCGCGAGCATTAAACCTTTAATAACTGCTGAAGCGGTTGCTCTAGAATTCACTTGACAGAAGCTATTGATGCCTTTAGGCTCTGGACAAATTTCAGCCCTTAAGCCCTACGCGCTTTGAGATTTGTCCAGTCCGGAGTTGTTCCACTCTACAAGTCTTGTTTGAAAATTAAGGAGTTCGCTTAACCGTCCCTGCATGTTTCTGAACTCTTGCAGGCATGAACAAATAAGTACGCGGCCCGCAACGCAATAAACCTGCTGTACTGAAGTCCCCGCCGCATTATCCAATCCGAGACAATCGAAATGTTCCCCCAAAAAGGTCAATTCAACGCCGGGATCGAATCGGAAACCTACCCTTTAGGCCAGCAGAGCGAATTCGCGAAAAGAAATCCTGCGATGTGGTTGGTGGCGCTCAGCCACACGCCTCTCGAGCGCCGGCTGTATAGCGCGATGTTGATGTCAGGTAATGGTTCCGTTGACCCCTCAGAAATTTTCACCACACGCCGCCTTATGGAGATGACAGGCATCAGCAGCCTGAGCACTATCCGTCGCGGACTCGAAGGTTTGGTGGCGAAGTTCAGCGTTGAACGTTGGTCCAAACCAAACGGGAATGGCACGCGCGACAACGGGGTCGGCTATCGCGTGTTTACGCCCGACGAAGTAATCGCGCGCCGCACTGAAAGAGGAGTCGAAACGCACGCGAGAGGAATCGGCAGCAGCGTTGGGAATCGTTCGTTTCATCGAGTGATCCAGCGGGTCCTGGAGACGCAAAACCTTAGTAAGAGGGAGGCGGAAGTAGCTTTGTGTTGTGTTGAGGGACTGACCAATGCCGAGATCGGCACGCGCTTGATGGTCACTGAGCAAACAGTGAAGTTTCACCTGCGCCACATATTCATCAAGTTTGGCGTAAAGCGTCGCGCCGAACTGATTTCGCGACTGCTGATGTGACGCTGATGACCGTTTAGGCGAGGGCATTGCCCTCTCGGCGGTTAGTACCCGCCTCTAAACGTGTTTGAAAACCTAACGCCGCCTCGCGTAAGAGGCTTCCCTTCGGGGTACCGTGTATTTCCCCCTTTCAGATTAGGCAAAGGGCGAAACACACCAGGGGATAAGTGTCTTTACCGGTAGGTAGGGGAACAAATGAGCACAAACAAGGACAAAAAGAAAAAGCGCAAAAAGAAAACCGCGCTCGTGATCTGTCGCGACCGCAAAGAATTCTGGACTACGCAGGCGCAGTTTTGGCAATGGGTTAGGGACGGCATCGTCACCAAGACGCAGGATCAGCCGTTAACCGGAACCTTTAAACGGGAACACGAGGAATTGTTGGTTTTGTTAAGTAACACCGTTCTAAATCTGGCCCATCCAAATCACATGCGCGAAGCACTGCTGTCGCGCAGGGTGGGGCTGGCACGAAAGTAGATTCATCATGAGCAAAATTATCAAGCAACACTTCGGATTACTTTTGACCCTCTTGACCGCATCCATAGCTGCCAACGCGCAGCAGATCGCAGAGAAAGCTGTGGAGACCCAGCGCGAACCAACCCGCTCCGAGGTGGCGCTGGCTGCCGACGGTAACGATCGTTACCGGATTGGGCCTGGCGACGTACTGAATATTCAGATTCTCAATCGGCCCACCCTCTCACGCGACGCGGTCCGGGTTGAGGGCAACGGCATGATCCGCATGCCTTTGATCGATAACGAGATTATGGCGGCCTGTAAGACCGAAGGTGAACTTTCGAAAGAGATCGCTGGCAAGTACACCAAGTTCTACCGGAATCCCCAGGTCGATGTCTTTATTAAGGAATATAGGTCGAAGCAGGTGGCGGTTATTGGGGCTGTCAACGAGCAAAGCCGTTTTGAATTACAACGGCGGGTCCGGTTGCTGGAGTTGCTGACTTACGCAAAGGGCGTCAAAGACACGGCCGGGCAAACAATAAACATAGTTCATGCGCCATCAGCACTGCCCTGCGAGAAGTCGAGTTCAGCTGCTGAGGCCACGGCTTTCTCCAGCTACAGGCTGAGTGACACCCTGCAGGGACTGCCGAGCGCAAATCCCTGGATTGAACCGGGCGACATCATTACGCTCCCCGAAGCGGATCAAGCTTACGTGGTGGGCAACGTTTACACGCCAGTCACTATTCAACTGAAGGACCCGATTACCGTCACGCGTGCAATAGCAATGGCCGGGGGCCTAAAGCAAGACAGCAAGAAAGACAAGGTGAGAATAGTCAGACAGGAAAAAGGTGGCGCCACCAGCAAGGAGTTGATTGTCGACCTGGGAGCGATTGAGAAGAAGCAGGCGGAGGATATTGCGCTCCTTCCTAACGATATTGTCGACGTACCGACGTCGGCCGGGAAGGCCATGTTGCGAGCGCTATTGGGCACGGTGGTGCCTACCGTCACGCAGCTGCCCGTGCGCGTCATTCCCTAGAGAATTTCGGATTTCGAATTTCGAACTTCGAATTTGCAATGGACAAATTTGAACTGGAAAAACGAACGAAGCAATTTGCGCTGCGGATCATTGCGTTTGTTGCGACTCTTCCCCAGACAAGGACGGGCGCCGTTATCGAGTACCAACTTGTTAAGGCCGGTACGTCCGTAGGCTCTAACTATCGAGAGGCTAATCGAGCTGAATCCCGTGCGGACTTTATTCATAAGATATGTATCGTTGAAAAGGAAGCTTCCGAGAGTTGTTTTTGGCTTGAGATATGCGAAGAGGCACCTCTCGGCGACAACAACCAACGAAAGTGGCTCTTACAAGAGTCCAGAGAATTATTGGCAATTTTTACGAGCATCGGACGAAGCACTAAGGCTAACACGGCCCGTGTGTAATGCGTTTTGTTGAATACACAGCGAAATTCGAAATCCGACATTCGAAATTCGAAATTCAGGTAAGGTGAGAGATGAAACCATCCAATGAATTGATAAAGCGCGCGCCGGAAGTTACGGCCCTCGAAAAACCGAATGAGTTCACCAGCGCGCCCGGCTCTTATAACTATGGCGTCGATCCGAATGCCGAGACCGAGGTTCACCTGCTGGACTACTGGCGAGCGGTGCGGAAGCGTTTGTGGTTGGTGATTGGCATCGCGCTGCTCATCACGACCCTTTCTGTGCTTCACGTGGCGCGTAAGCCCGATATCTACTCGGCAAATTCGCGCGTTCAGGTGGATTTGGAGAATAGCGCCGCGCTCATCGGCAAAGCTCCTTACGTCATTGGACCTTCAAACGACCCGGTTTATTTCAATACTCAATTGCAAATTCTGGTAAGCCCCGGGTTAATGCGGCGTGTTGTTAAGAGTCTCGACCTCGAACACAACCCCGACTTCTTCAAAGGAAACTCTACTCAAACCCGCTCAACCTGGCAGACGATTAAGGTAATGGCCGGATTCAAGGCCGACGATAAGCCTCCGGTCAACCTGAGACCGAAAGAGGAATTGCAGTTGCGGCCGACGGTGACGGTGGCAAGCGGAAAGGACGATTTGGTCGAGGCCAAGCGCCTCGCCCCGTTTGTCGGGGCCATCCTCAGTGGCCTGCGAGTTGATCCGGTAAAAGAGTCGAGAGGCTTGTATAAAGAAACCCGACTGATCGACATCAGTTTCACTCACGGCGATCCGGAAGTAGCAGCGAAAGTCGTTAATGCTATCGCTGAGACCTACGTTGCCAACAACGTGGAAAAGAGAAGCGATACTAATGTGAGCACCGCTGATTTCCTGCAGAAGCGCATTGCCGAGCTGCAGGAGAACATACGCACAGATGAAGAGCGTCTCCTCAACTATGCCCGAAACAACAAGATCATTTCGCTCGACGCAAACCAGAACACGGTGGTCGAGCGGCTCGCGGGTCTAAACCGCCAGTTACTGGAAGCTGAAAATTTCCGCATAGAAGCCGAGTCGAAGTTCAATGCAGCAAAAATGGGAAATGCGGCGACAGCCCTCGCCGAAGATGCCAAGGCCGCAAACGAGTCAGAGTCTAAACTTGCGGAGTTGCGTCAAAAGCGAGCGCTATTGATGGTTGATGCAACCGAAGAGGCTCCTGAAATCAAGGAGATTGATCAACAAATAATTGAACTTGAGAGACAGGTAAAAGAAGTTCGTAACCGTAAGAGCTCAACCATCCTAACGAACCTCGAGACCCAATACCGGCAGACCCTTGGACGTGAGCAAGCGTTGCGAAAAGCGTTTGAGCAACAACGCGGCGAGACGGTGACGCAAAACGAAGCCGCCATCAACTACCGCATCATCCAGCAGGAGATTGATACAAACAAGAGTTTGCTGAATAACCTGCTGTCGCGCTCGAAAGAAAACGACGTGCTGATGGCCAACAAGCCGAACAATGTTTCGGTTGTTGACTATGCCGTCCCTCCGGCAGGTCCGGTTGGACCAAATCGAACCAGAACGGTCATGATGGCCCTATTCTTATCGTTGGGTCTGGGAGTCGGTTTCGCGCTCTTCCTCGAATATCTTGACGACACCGTCGGCTCTACTGAAGACGTTGAGCGTCTGCTGCATCTGCCGGCACTGGCTGTGATTCCTTCTGCGGGTGCGGCCAGTCGGCGACGATTGGCCGCAGCGGCTGGAGCTCTGCAGAAACGCAACGGCAATTCTAATACTCCCGAACTTTTGATGAACGTTGAAGGTCATTCGCCGCTGGCGGAGTCCTATCGCCACTTGCGCACGTCGGTACTGCTATCGACGCCGGGCCGCGCGCCTAAGTCAATGCTGATTACTTCCAGTTTGCCAGGCGAAGGGAAAACTACGACTGCGGTCAACACCGCTATTAGTTTGGCCCAGACGGGCGCTAGTGTGGTCATGATCGACGCGGACATGCGCCGACCACGTCTCCGCTCAATATTTGGGCTTTCGGAGCGCGCCGGCCTTAGCTCAATTCTATCGAGCGAAGTTTCTGAAGCTGACATGCTGGCGATGGTCTCGAAAGACCCGACCACCGGCTTAAGTCTTCTTACTTCCGGTCCCATTCCTCCGAACCCGGCTGAGTTAATCGGCTCCGAACAAATGCGGCGCTTAATGGCCGTGTTGGGATCCGAGTTCACGCACGTGGTGATTGATTCGCCGCCGGTTACGTCATTCACCGACGGCGTTTTGATCGCCACGATGGTTGATGGCGTGTTGCTGGTAGTACATGGAGGAAAGAGCTCTCGCAAAGTCGTTAAGCGTTCGCGGCAACTATTGCGAGACGTGGGCGCGAAGATTTTCGGCGTCGTGCTGAACAACGTCAACATCCAGTCTCAAGACTACTACTACTATCATCGCTACTACGGCGCCCGGCACTATAAAACGGACGTCGACGAAGTGACCATGCCGACGGTGGCGCCTGGCGCACAAGGCTCGAACGGCTCGGGCGCAGGCGCGGCAAGTACCCTGGGGCTGTAGGAGGACCGGTGACCGAAGACGGAGGACCGGTGACCGGCGACTGGTGACGGGTGAACCGACGTCCTGATGCCGCCGGGCGTGACCGGCTGCTTACTGTTTGCGTCTACTATTTCCTTAATTAAATCCGCAATCCGAAATCCGAAATCCGAAATTCTCTAATGTCCGCAGTCAGCAATCCGCAGTCCGACGTCGCGCTGCCGACGTTCTACATCGATCCGCCACGCCGTTGGACCTCCATCGGCTTTCGCGAGTTGTGGGATTATCGTGAGCTGCTCTACTTCCTGACGTGGCGCGATGTAAAAGTTCGTTACAAGCAGACGGCGCTGGGCGCCGCCTGGGCGGTGATCCAGCCGTTGTTCATGATGCTTGTGTTCAGCCTCTTCTTCGGCCGGCTGGCAAAAATGCCTTCCGACGGAATTCCGTATCCGGTGTTCACGTTTTGCGCTTTGTTGCCCTGGCAACTTTTTGCACACGCCTTGACTGAATCCAGCAACAGCCTTGTCGGCAATCAAAATCTGATAACCAAGGTTTACTTTCCGCGACTCGTCGTTCCAATCGCTGCAGTGCTCGGCGGTGTGGTCGACTTTGCTATTGCGTTCGTGATTTTGCTTGGCATGATGTTTTTCTATGGCATCGTTCCAAGCTGGGCCATTGTCACGCTGCCCGCGTTCATACTGCTGGCAATAATGACCGCGCTCGCCGTCGGCCTCTGGCTGTCTGCGCTGAACGTGCAGTATCGCGACGTTCGTTACACGATCAATTTTTTGGTGCAGTTTTGGCTGTTTGCAACGCCGGTGGCGTATCCCAGTTCGCTCATCCCGGCACAATGGCGCGCGCTTTACGGAATCAATCCCATGGCAGGCGTAGTCGAGGGCTTCCGCTGGGCCTTGTTGGGAACATCCGAACCTCCGGGCGCGATGCTCTGGGTTTCGATCGCGGTCGTTGTTCTGCTACTGGTCGGCGGACTCTACTACTTTCGTCGCATGGAGCAGGAGTTTGCGGATGTCGTCTGACGGCGCGCAAAGGGCTAAGAGCGAAGGGCTAAGAGCAAAGGGCTAAGAGGTAAGAGCGAAGATGACTGTTCGACCTCACTTTCGATTTGAGGATCTTGAGATTTGGCAACTTGCTCGTACTTTGGCGGTAAAGCTTCACAAGTTAGCAGAAGAATTGGATCGAAAACGGCTCTATCGATATGCGGAACAATTGAGAGCAGCCGGTCTCTCATTAACAAATAACATTGCTGAAGGATCGGGCAGCACGCACCCTCAGGAATTCAAACAGTACTTAAACACCGCTAGACGATCTCTGTTTGAAGATACCTCGATGCTTATGGTGTTTGAGAGTTTGGGTTTATTTAAGACGGGCGATATAGATCCGCTACTTGCAGACTGCGACATGTTGAGCGGGAAAATTACCAACTTTTCACGGAGTCTCCGCCCTTAGCTCTTTGCCCTTAGCCCTATGCACGAGATAGCCATCCGCGTCGAAGGCCTGAGCAAGCAGTACCGCATTGGCGAGCGCGAATCGTACAAGGCTCTACGCGACGTTATAACCGACGCCGCGGCATCACCGTTTCGCCGCTTATCGGCGCTACGAGCAAAGCGCAATGGGCAAGGCGGGGCTGAATCGAACAATGGCTATTCGCCCTTAGCTCTTAGCCCTCCGCCGTCGCCTTCGGCGACGATCTGGGCCCTCGACGACGTCTCCTTCGAAGTTAAGCGCGGTGAGGTGGTCGGCATCATTGGGCGTAACGGGGCAGGGAAGAGCACCCTGCTGAAAATCCTCTCGCGGATTACAAAACCGACCAAGGGCCGAGCCGAGATCCAGGGACGCGTTGGATCGCTGCTTGAAGTCGGCACGGGGTTTCATCCTGAACTCACGGGTCGCGAAAACATCTATCTCAATGCCGCCATACTTGGCATGCGGCGCGCTGAGGTGGCGAAGAAGTTTGACGAGATAGTCGCCTTCGCCGAAGTGGAGAAGTTCATTGACACACCGGTAAAACGCTACTCAAGCGGCATGTACGTGCGCCTTGCCTTCGCCGTGGCTGCGCACATGGAAACAGAGATCCTACTCGTCGATGAAGTGCTTGCGGTCGGCGACGTTGCATTTCAAAAGAAGTGTCTTGGGAAAATGGGTGATGTTGCTCGGCTTGGGCGCACCGTACTATTTGTCAGTCACAATCTCAGTGCCATCGCATCTCTTTGCAAGTTGGGGCTATTGCTTCACGACGGCCGTGTTTCTTATATGGGACATGTTGCCGAAGCTGTACGCAAGTATTTGTCGCGGCCTGGCCAGACCCTAAATCAAGTTATTTTCGCCGATTCACCTAAACAGCCAATCCAATTCCTCAATGTGCAAGTGACTCAGGCCAACATGCCATTGGAAGCAGACTTTGGCCATGATCTTCCGATTTTGATCACGCTAGGTGTGAGGCTGAGTGAAGTTCCCGAGGACCTGGAAGTCTCGATAAGAATAATTAACGACTTGGGAATTCCCCTGTTCACCGTGAATCGTTCAGACAGTTGCAGCGAAGCGGTAGCTTCTGGTCGAGTTGTATTTGAAGTGGAAATACCTGCTGCTTTATTACCCTCGGGCAGATACTTCATTACTTGCGGCCTACACGCCCAAGCGCGCGCTGTGTTCGACTTAAGAGAAGAGTGCATAAGTTTTAACGTCCACGATACTGGGACTAGCTTAGCTCGATATGAATCTTCAGCGACAGGTGTGGTTCTTATGCACGCAAACTGGAAGCAGCGCACCGAGCGAGCCGCGACCGAGTCTTACAATTGAAGAGGTCAATTCAAGCTGGTCTCGTGTGGGCGGTTCGGCGGACCGGACTAGCGGGAGCCATGTGGTCAGCCCAACGTGCCATTGAGAACGAGCAAGCAAAAGTGCAAATCGAAGGTGAGGATGTGTTCCTACATCCCGGCTCAGAGATTCGTAACGCAGGACGAAGTGGGGCAATACGGATAGGCTCCTATAGTCATATCGGGGGACAACTACTTGTTTTCCCGGTCACTGGAAAAATCGAAATCGGTGATTTTTGTTCGATCGGTCCGGGCACTCGTATTTGGTCACAAGAGGAGATCATGATTGGCCATCATGTTCTGATATCTCACACCGTCGCAGTAATGGATACTGACGGTCATGAGGCTTCAGCAGACGCTAGGTCGAGCGAAGTCGAGCATATTATGAAGCATGGTTTGCCAATGGAAAAAGGTACTGTCAAGACTGCGCCAGTTCATATCGGTAATCACGTTTGGATCGGCTGCCATTCAATAATCTTGAAGGGGGTCTCGATTGGTGACAGAACCATTGTGGGCGCAGGCAGTGTAGTTACGAAAAGCTTGCCTGCGGATTGTATTGCTGTAGGTAATCCAGCTCGGATAGTCCAACGCGGTTATTGAGGCGTAACCATTGCTTAAGCTCTTTCGAAGAATACGTGACACGCGCCGGATGATTATCCAGCAGTCCACCGAACTTGGACTTTTGCATAAACGTCTTGAGGATGTGCAATTGTCTCTTGGGCGCCTGGAAACGCAAGTGAACCGGCGAATGAGTAATGGCAATGCTTGGGACTTCCAGGTCTTTTCCCAATGGAACGAAGACGGAATTCTTCAATGGATTCTAGAACACACCACCATTACCAACCGCCAGTTTGTGGAGTTTGGAGTTGAGGATTACCGCGAGAGTAACACGCGGTTCTTACTGAAGAAGGATCAATGGAACGGGTTGGTAATTGACTCTGATGGCAAGGCTCTTCAGCGATTACACGAAGACAATCTGACCTGGCGACATGGCTTAAGGACAAGCAACGCTTTCATAACTCGCGACAACATCAACAACTTAATCAGCGAGCAAGGCCTGTCAGGAGATATTGGTTTGCTGTCGATTGACATTGACGGCAACGATTATTGGATTTGGCACGCAATAGAAGTGATAAGTCCCAGAATTGTGATCACTGAGTACAACGCCCTATTCCCGCCAGAATCGACGGTTTCCATTCCGTATCAAGAGGACTTCAATAGAGTTCAAGCCCATCCAAGCCTTGCGTATTGGGGAGCGTCGTTGGCTGCGTTCGAATATTTGGCTCATGAGCGGGGGTATTCGTTGGTCGCGATAAATAACGCCGGGAGCAACGCGTTCTTTGTAAGGAACGACGTGCTCACTCTGCGACCCTTTAGCGCCAAGCAGCTTCATCATTATCCGCGTTTTCGCGAAGCTCGCGATTCTGGTGGCAAATTGCTTGACTTAACCCCTCGCCAGCTATTGGAACTCATCGCGGAACTGACTGTGATCGACGTAACCACTGGAAAAGCCTTTCGAATCCGAGAACTCTTGCGGAGCTATGCAAGCAACTGAGTCCATCAATTCATTGCTCACTTGGGAGCAGGCGGTCCAATGGCTGCGTGACCAGCCGGATCAACAGGAGTTTGTAAAGCAGTGTTACTACGATGATCCCGTCCTTGAAGCCGCTGAAAGGTTTTGCGAGAGCGAAGAATGGTCGGCAATTCGCGAACTCCTTGGCGCGCATTTACCTGGTAAGGTGCTCGAACTGGGAGCCGGCCGCGGCATTGTTAGTTTTGCCTTTGCCAGCCTCGGATGCGAAGTGACAGCTTTGGAACCAGATGCGAGTGCCCTCGTTGGTCGCGGCGCTATAGAAGAACTCTCGCGCTCAAGCGGCTATCCGATGCGAATACTTTCTGCGACGGGCGAACAAATACCGGTTGAGGACGCCTCATTCGACGTCGTTTTTGGCCGCTGTGTTTTGCATCACGCGAGAGACTTGTCTCAAGTCTGTCGTGAAGTCGCACGAGTTCTGCGGCCCGGTGGGTTTTTTCTCGCCGAACGAGAACACGTTCTCGAAAAAAGGGAAGACCTTTCAGTGTTTCTAGAAAGCCATCCGTTACATAACCGATACGGGGGCGAAAACGCTTATCTACTTGGTGAGTACAAATCGGCTTTTCGGCGGGCTGGGCTTCGGATTCGGAAATCCATACCTCCCTATCATCACGCTATTAACTTCGTTCCTCCCATGAGTATCGAGAAGCGGGACGTGATGACGCGTCAGGCACTAGCTAAGATTCTCCCGAACGGTCTCGCAAGCACCCTGGCGACATTGCCATGGATGAAATCCCTTTACTCACGGTCCTTATCATGGCGCTGCCACCAGCCCGGCAAGTTTTATTCGTTCATGGCTCAACGCCCGGTGTGATCTAGCAAGCAGCAAATGCCCACTTCGATCCTTATCACCGGAGTTTCCGGTTTCATTGGTTCTCATGTGGCCTCTCTGGCGGCTGCCGAAGGGCACTCTGTAGTTGGACTTGATGTCACAGCGCCGTCTAAACAAGTCCGAAACAGCCTGGCGTCTTTCCAGGAGCTGTCGCTGAGCAGCGGAGAACCAATTTCTCTTCTAAGTGAATTCAATCCTGACTGGTGCATTCATTGTGCGGGTATGGCTTCAGTGCCCAATTCCTTTGAGTTACCAGTAGATGATTTTGCAGCGGGGCCGCTCGCCACCATTCACTTGCTAAATCAGATTCGCCGGCAAACACCACAGTGTCGAACTGTTTTGCTTTCGAGCGCAGCCGTATATGGCAATCCCAAAGGCTTACCGATTAGTGAGACGTGCGAGGTGACCCCGCTGTCTCCCTATGGCTGGCATAAGCGGCTCTCAGAGCAGGTGTGTGGTGAGTTCTCCCAGTTATTTAACCTGCCGACTGCCATCGCGCGGATTTTTTCGGCATATGGGCCGGGTTTGAGAAAACAGGTGGTCTGGGACCTATGCGAGAAGTTTGCCTCGCGCAAAGAAGTGTTCTTACAAGGGAAAGGGACAGAGAGTCGCGACTTTATTTATGTCAGCGATATTGCCCGGGGACTGCTGACCATCGCCGAGAAAGGACAGATGGGGGGCAATTTGTACAACCTCGCGGGCGGTGAAGAAGTGCCGATCAGATTGGTGGCGGAGAAGGTCCGAGCAGAGCTAAACCTCGAAGATGTACCTTTCGACTTTTCAGGCAAACTGCCCCCCGGAACGCCCAGCCGTTGGCAAGCTGATGTCACAGCAATGAAAGCCCTGGGTTTTAGTCCTGAGGTTCCGTTTTCAACTGGAATCTTCGAATTCGTAGATTGGTGGAAGAAAGAACGTAATTACACTCCGGTAGAAAGCCTCTCTGAATCACTGGCCCATTGAAGATGCATATTGCTCTGTTAACAAAACCTGGAAAGCATTGGCTTGGTGGCAGTCAGTACACCAGAAACATTGTTCACGCCCTAAACGGTCTTCCCAGCGAGAAACGAACGCGTCTGAAAGTCACCCTGGTTGTGATGAACGGCGAGGAGGTCAATTCCTTCAGAGATCTCGAGCATGTAGCTGACCGTGTAGTCGATGGCGAAGCGCTGATGAAGCCATACAACATCACCAATCGTGTTCGATGGAAGGCTAAACGCACATTGGGGATGTCCGACAACCCTCGCTTAGAGGAGTTTCTACTCAGTGAACGAGTTGACTTTGCTTACCCTTGCCGCCCGCGCAAAGATTGGCAGACTAGCCTTAGATTTGCCGACTGGATACCCGACTTTCAATACGACTATTACCCGGAAGGCTCAAACGCGGCGGAGATCGAGGGTCGCAAGGCAGAGTTTGCTTATGTCACGGAAAATGTGCCCAGGATAGTGTTGAGTAGTCAGGCAGCCGAGCGGGATTGTTTAAGGTTGTTCCCGGCTGCGCATGGAAAGACCTTTGTGCTTCCTTTTCGCGTGAAGTTTCCAACGGAGCATCTCCACGCCAGTCCTGCGGACGTGTTGATCGAACACAACCTGCCAAGCCGGTTTTTCCTGGTATGCAATATTTTTGCGCCAACCAAGAATCACCTCGCTATTTTCGAAGCGCTCAAACTCCTCCGAAATGACGGCGTGTTCCCGACGGTAGTCTGCACCGGGGACCTGCATGATTATCGGAACCCTGATTTCGTAAATACGATTCTGCGAGCGATTAATCAAAATGGTATCGCCGCCCAGGTTCGGCTTCTTGGTGTTGTACCGCGTAGCCAACAAGTTCAATTTATGCGACAGGCAGTAGCAGTCATACAGCCGTCCCTATTCGAAGGCTGGAATACCGGGGTTGAAGAAGCGCACTGCCTGGGTAAGCCGTTGATCCTGTCAGACATCCCGGTTCACAAAGAACAAAATCCGCCTGACTCCTCCTTCTTCGATCCTGGTTCGCCCTCGGACTTGGCGAAAATCATGCGTGAGGCGTGGGATCGGATTGGTGGAGGAGTTCAAAAGGAACGCGAAGCAGCTTCCATTGCAAGGTATCAGGAGCTGGTTGTCGATTTTGGCAATCGGTTCTTAAGTTTAGCGACCTTATCAAACGATTCGGCATTAACCTGAGATTATGAAGACTATTCCCTTAATCAAACCAGACTTGCCTGCGCTGGAAGATGTTGCGGGGCCAATCAGTGAAATTCTGCAGAACGGCAAGATTACGAATTTTGGAAAGTACGTTGCCGCCTTCGAAGAGGAAGCCGGCGCCTACCTCGGCGCTGAAGCGGTGACTTTATCCTCGGGGACAGCGGGGCTGATCTTCACATTGCAAGCACTCGGTTTGAAGCGCGGGCAGAAGGTCATCATTCCGAGCTTTACTTTTATGGCAACGGCGCAGGCTGTGCTCTACGCCGGCGGGGTTCCAGTCTTTGCCGAGGTTGAGGATGATCTCACGCTTTCCGCATCCGACCTGGAGCAACTTCTGCAAAAGCACTCTGATGTAGGTGGTGTCATCGCCACTCACATTTACGGTCTGCCGTGCAAAACGAACGAACTGCAAAGAGTGGTCGACGCGTACGCGGACGCCCAGGGTCGAGAAGTATTTTTGATGTACGACGCAGCGCATGCGTTTGGCTCATCGGTCAACGGCAGGCGCGTCGGCAGCTTTGGCGCTGCTGAAGTTTTTTCGTTATCAGTAACCAAGATGCTGGTGAGTGTCGAAGGCGGAATGGTTGCCAGCCGAAATCCCGAGGTGATCCAGCGAATACGGAAGATGCGAAACTACGGCATCGAGTCGAACTACGATACTTATTGGCCCGGCATGAACGGAAAGATGAGCGAGTTTCACGCGATCATCGGACTTCATAATCTGCGACGACTCGATGAGCTGGTGGCCGAGCGGCAGCGTAAGGCGCGTTACTTTCTTGATCGGATAAAGGAGCAGACGAGCTATGAACTGCTGCCATGGCCAAAAGACGTAACCCACACATTTAAAGACTTCACTGTGCTGATGCCGGAAGAGAAGACTGCTCGGCGAGATGATGTAATCGCTTATCTCAAGGCGCAGGGAATAGAAACGCGTGCCTACTTCTACCCTGCGGTTCATGAGCAGCAAATGTTTCGGCAGTATTCTGACCGGCCGCTGCCGCGTACAGAATCACTTTCACGACGCGTCATCACCTTGCCCTTCTACACCAGCATGACTGAAGACGAGATGGATTATGTTGTCGATACGCTGCGACGGTCGCAGGAGGTTTGGTAAAAGGGGTGAAGGGGAAAGGGGAAACGGCCCGGCTCTTAGCCCCTACCGCTTAGCACTCTTAAAGAAATGAACATTCTCGTAACCGGCGGCGCCGGATATTTAGGTTCGGTTCTGATTCCCAAACTACTGGCTCGCGGCCATCGCGTCCGCGTGCTCGATCTGGGGTACTTTGGCTTGGGCCACCTGCGGGCTCTAAAACCTTCAGTCGACCTAATTCGAGAAGACCTGCGCACTTTGGTGAGCAAGCCTGCCGAGTTGCGGGCGCTTCTGAACGATTGTGACTGCGTCATACACCTCGCGGCAGTTTCAAACGACCCTTCGGCCGAACTCAATCCAGAACTAACAGAAGAGGTAAATTTCCGCGCGACTGAGGCGCTGGCGGATGCGGCTCGGGCACTTGGTATCAAGTTCATTTTCTCTTCTTCGTGTTCAGTGTATGGCGCGGCTGACGGAGAGGTGGATGAAGAAGGTTGGGTTAACCCGCTAACCGTCTATGCGAGCTCGAAAATCAAAGCCGAGGAGTCGCTCACGCAGATGGCGCATAACGGTTGGTCGCCGATCATCCTGCGCAACGGAACACTCTTTGGTTACTCGCCGCGTATGCGGTTTGACCTGGTGGTAAATATTTTCAGTCTTTACAGCACTCTTCATAACGAGATCAAGATTTTTGGCGACGGCCTGCACTGGCGGCCTTTCCTTCACGTCGGCGACTGCGCACGCGCCTTCGTCTATTTTGCCGAACTAGCTGAGCGGAAACATCTCTCTTACAACATAGCGCACGAAAACCTCCGGGTAGTGGACATCGCCGAACGTTTCCAGAAAATAAATCCCGGTTTGAAAGCTACTCACCTGGCCACTGCCGACGACGACCAGCGTAACTATCGCGTCTCGACGAAGCGCATGACGGATGAGGGTTTTGCACCACGCGTGAGCGTTGAAATGGGCGCGGAGGAAATGATCGAGGCAATCATCAACGGTCTAATCCCCGATCCCGAATCTGTCTTCTACCGCAATGCAAAATGGTTGAAGGAGCTGAGCCAGTTGGGCTCGAAGGACCATACACAGGTCGTCACGCTCATGGAGATGATGGCTCAAATTCAGACAAGGTAACTTTTTATGGCTGAGCGATTCGAAAAATATGCGGAGATTCAGAAAAGGTTCTGGAATGTCGAAGACGCCGGGACGGCAAAGTTTGAACGCATCGACACGGAGCAAGACAAGACTGAAGAGGCTTGGAAGAGATTGGCCGATCAGGATGCGACACGCGTTCTCGACGGCATAACCATCGGTCCTGACTTTACGCTGCTGGAAGTGGGCTGTGGAATTGGCCGCATTATCGACAAGCTGCGCGAGAGAGTTCAGTTCAAGCGCTACATTGGGGTCGACATCTCCGAAAAGATGATCGAGTTTGCCAAAGAATATTTGGGGAATGACACTCGGATCAGTCTGGCGGTGAACAACGGCTATGACCTCGCATGCGTAGAGAGCGACGTCGCCGATTTTGCTTACTCGGTCGATGTGTTTATTCACATTTACGACGTCGACATAGCAGCTAACTATCTGTCCGAGGTTTACCGGGCTTTGAAAAAAGGTAAGAAGTTTCGTTTCAACGTAAGGCGATGGAACATCGATAACGCGTTCGGTAATTCTATAGGCGGCAGAATCGCAAAGCTGACATATAAGCTTCGGTTCCGATCTTCAGGCGGACATACCTGGCGCCCCGGCGACGAGGCCGGTTTCAATGGAAACCAATACACGCCCAGCGAATTAAAGGAGCTGGTTGCCCGGACCGACTTTCAGCTTCTCGAGATGAAAGTTCTTGACTCAGTAATCTGGTGCACTCTCGAAAAACCTGCGTGAGTGTTCAGCGCATCGTGATCATCGGGGCCGGTGGACATGGATCCGAACTTCATTCGTACATTCAGGACCTGCAGGCAAAAGGCGAGGAAATCGAGCTCATCGGTTTCATCGACGACAACCGACCAATCGGGGATTGGAATAGCAGCCGCATACTCGGTCCACTAAGCGTGTTGCACACTTTACCCTCTGCCCAACTCGAAAACCTTTTGTTCATCACAGCGGTCGGCAACAACTCAGTAAGACAAAGACTGGTCGAACAGTTGTCAACCACTAGTCCCTCACCGGTTCCCTGGACGTTGAGGCACCCTTCGGCGTTGGTTGGTCAAAATGTGGAGATTGGGGCCGGCTCATGTTTGGCGCCGGGTGTGATCATTACAACCAAAGCGCGGGTGGGCCGGCACTGCATACTGAATGTGAACGTCTCCCTATCGCATGATTCGACTGTCGGGGATTTCTCAAATCTTAATCCAGGAGCGGTGGTCGCAGGAAACGTTGATATTGGCGCCGGGGCTTTCATTGGCGCGGGAGCAACCCTAATTGATCGGGTGAAAATAGGGGAGTGGTCAGTTATTGGCGCCGGCGCAGTCGTCATCGACGATATCCCGCCGCACACGACGGCTGTTGGAGTACCCGCCAGAGTTATCAAGCATCATGACTGAGCCCTCGACACCGCTCATAAGCTTCGTAGTTCCTTGTTACAACTACGCGCGCTATCTACCTGATTGCGTCGAGAGCATTTTGGCGCAGGATGCTCCCTATGAATTCGAAATCATTCTGATTGACGACGCCTCAACGGACGAAACCCCCCGAGTAATTCAGAGCTTTACTGATCCAAGAATTCGGGTAACGACTCATTCAAAGAACCTTGGCCACGCGAAGACCATAGAGGAAGGGCTTCAACTTGCGCGGGGAAAGTACGTGGCGAGAATTGACCCTGATGATCGCTACCGTTCCGATTTCCTTTCCCGGACGGTGGAGAAACTGGAGAAGCATCCCGAGGTAGGCGCAGTTTATGGCGACGTTGCGCAGATCGATGAGCACGGCGTCATCAACGTGGAGAGTTCTGACCGCGAGCACAATAGGCAGGACTTCAAAGGCAATGAGCTGGTGCGGCTGATGGAGAAAAATTTCATTTGTGCACCGTCGTTGCTGGCTCGCCGTGAAGCGTGGCTGAACGCGCTTCCTGTTCCGGAGTGGCTCGCTTTTAATGACTGGTACTTTACGCTGAAGATGGCGCGTGACTGGGAGTTTTACTACCTCCACCACGTGCTAGCCGACTACCGAGTCCACGGTGAAAATCATCACTCCAAAGTGGTGAAGGACAAAGTGGAAGAGCCTTCGATATTCTGGCTGCTGGATCAAATATTCAACTCCCAGGAAAAAAAGCCCGAGCTCGAAACGGCCAAGCAGGGTGCTCGAAGGCGAATCTATGGCGCGCAATACCTTGATATGGCTGAAAAGTATTTTGGCTGTGGATACACCAAGGATGCGCGACGTTGTTATTTCCGTGCCCTGCGGTTTAGGCACGAATATTTATTAGACCGCGGCGTTGTTCGCAGAGCATTCGGAAGTGTGATTGGCAAGAGGATGTATGAGAATTTCAAGAGCACCTTCGTCGGGGCGGGGACGAATGGTTCGAATGCGCCAAATTCATCGATTAGAGGTTGACTTTGGAAAACCATCCCCACCTCAGGACGTTGTCCCGCTTTGCTTACCGGCTTCCGGGGATGAAATCGGCTGCTCGCAGGACAGCGCGCTTTGGAATTCAGAACCTGCCGTTAACTCGGCTTAGCAGACAACGCCTGTATAACTTCGTAGCCGCCGACACGATACCGAGTGGGTTGGTAACTTGCGAAGTTAATTCCTGCTCGGAAAGGAATTTGCTCCTGGATCTCAACCTCCAGGACGATATTTCTCGTCAATGGTATTACTGGGGTTACCAGGGTTATGAGCAAGCTACGGTTCGTCTGTTCTGCGAATTGCTCACGACTAAGACGCGGGTCTTCGATGTTGGGGCCAATGTCGGCTACTACACTCTAATCGCAGCGGCACACCTGGCCGGCAAGGGCCAGGTCCATGCGTTTGAACCTAACCCAAGCGTGTTCCAATCGCTGCTACACAATACTCAACTGAATAGTTTTGCCAATGTACAACTTGAGCAGATAGTCATGTCTGACACCGACGGTGAGGTTTGCTTCTTTCTACCTCCCGAGACGGCGCAGTCGAACGGCTCACTTATTCGAGGTTTTGTAGTCGACCAGAAGGCGGTCTTGATGAAGTCGATGAGATTCGACTCTTACTGTGTCGAGCAGGGGATTGAGAGAGTAGATCTCGTCAAGATCGATGTGGAGGGAGCGGAGTTGAAGGTTCTGAATGGAATGGGCGATCTAGTTGATCAATGGACGCCCGACTTTATACTTGAAGTTCTTCAACCTTTTGACGCATCGCTAGACTCTTTCTTTACAGCCCGCGACTATCGTAAGTTTCTGATCACCGATGATGGTCCTAGCGAAGTAAACAAAATCGAAGCGCACCCACAATGCCGAGACTATTACCTTAGCCGGAGTCCTCTCCTGAATTGATTCGTTGTCTTTGAAAGTCATTCACGTTCCGTTCACCTATTACCCTGATGCTGTGGGAGGGACTGAGGTGTATGTGAGTTCGCTCGCAAGGCATCTGACAGCACTCGGAACAAAATGCGTAATTGCAGCCCCTGCTTCGAGCACGAGTGAAGAAATCTATCAACACAACGGACTTACAGTTCATCGTTTTCCGATCGCCGCCGACAGCCGTCAATTGTTGAACGAGTTATACGGGGAAGGCGACCCGGTGGCTGCGGGTAATTTCGGAAAGATTTTGGATGAGGAGAGGCCCGATGTCGTTCACTTACACGCCTTCACACGCGGCGTGTCTTTAAGGGCTGCGAGACAAGCTATAAAACGAGGAATCAAGATTGTCTTCACCTACCACACGCCAACAGTTTCCTGCCAGCGTGGCACCCTGCTGCGATATGGCCGCGAGGTGTGTGACGGCTTGTTGGACAGGAGCGTCTGCACGCGCTGCAAGCTCGAGAGTCTTGGAGTGAATGGAATGGGAGGCAAGTTCCTGAGCGCGCTTCCGCGGGGGATTGGCCGAGCCTTAGGGGCCATGCATCTGGAAGGGGGCGCCTGGACCGCTCTGCAGATGACCCACTTAACACAGCTGCGCCATGACGCGTTCCGCAACTTGATTGGGGAAGCGGACGCGGTCATCGCCTTATGCCAATGGGTCAAGGATTTGCTCATAAGCAATGGAGTCGAACAGCGAAAGATAACCGTTTCCCGTCACGGCCTTCCGCATGAACTAAGCCTGTCCCCTGTTAACAACCTCGCCACAGCTAACGGGCCGATACGCATCGCTTTTTTAGGCCGCCTGGACCCGACAAAAGGTCCGGATATTCTGATTCGCGCTGTTCGATCTAACCCCGACTTGGACGTCACCCTGGACTTATATGGGATCGTGCAAGGAAGCGCAGACGAGAGTTATCTGGCGGAGTTGAAGCGTCTGGCTGCAAATGATTCGCGCATATCATTTCTGCCTGCTCTACCAGGTGAAAAGGTCGTATCCGCGCTACGCGACTACCAGTTGTTAGCGGTTCCTTCGCGCTGGCTGGAAACAGGTCCACTCGTGGTACTTGAGGCCTTTGCTGCTGGTGTCCCGGTGATTGGATCGAATCTGGGCGGTATTGCTGAGCTGGTGAACGGTGGCGTGAATGGCGTTCTGGTTGACGATGATTCGCCGGAGTGCTGGTCGAGGGAGATTGTGCGCCTGGCGAATGATCGAACGCTACTCCACGAGTTAAGGAATGGAGTCCGAGAGCCCAGGAGCATGAAGGACGTGGCCACCGAGATGGAGAACCTTTACCGGCGGCTCGTGCCTCAAGCAGGCGTTACTGGAATAGTCGAACAGCAAACCGCAGCATTTGTATGAACGTTATTGAGCAAGTGTCGATCAAGTTGCGCCATTCTCCCGCGCTCGCTGAAGCTGCGTGGCTTTGGGATTTGGTACGTCCAACTTACGACAAAACAATCGCTCTGCTCGGTCGCAAGGGTCTCGAACGTAATATCAATGGCACTGACCACATGCTAGTTCTGCCAAGGTTTCGCGGTGTATCAGAAGTTTATGAGCCGGATGTTTGGGCCGCGTTGCGAGCTGAGGTAAAGCCGGGCGATACAGTCGCCGATATCGGTTCGTTCATCGGTTTATACACGATTGCACTTGGCAAAATGGTAGGACCCTCTGGTCGTGTCTACGCCTTTGAGCCAAATCCCGAAAACTGCGACCACATTGACGGGCACCTCGAGCTCAATCAACTTGAGGATCGAGTTGAGGTGACTCGCGCGGCGCTTGGCGACGAAGACGGAACAGTTCCTTTTGATTGCACAGAAGGAATTCAAGGGCACGTTTCTAAAAGCATGAATGACAAGTCTTCACTCGTCCCGTGCATGCGTCTGGACACGTTCCTCGCAGGACGTCCGGTTGACGTCTTGAAGATCGATGTAGAGGGCTACGAAGAGCTTGTATTAAGGGGCGCGACTGAGCTCTTAGGCTCGCCCGACCGTAAACCTCGAGCGATGTTCATCGAGGTTCATCCGTACGCATGGGCTGACCTTGGTGTTTCTAGTGATTCGCTTCTCAAGCTCCTGGCGGAGTGCGGGTACGAAGTCCACACGCTTGAGGGTGAGCCAGTTCAAAAGATTGATCGATATGGCGAGATTATCGCCAGGAGAGTATAACCTAGGTCGGAGAAACCGTGAAGAAGGTCTTATTTCTCCAATACACGAATCCCGCAGCATACCCACCGTTGGAACACGTTGCGGAAATTCTGACAAGGGAAGATTGGCGAATTCTGTTCTTAGGAACCCTCTCAGATACGGCAGAAACTTTGCGTTTTCAAAGTCACGCGTCGGTTGATGTCAAACACATGACTTCAGTTTCTTCCGGTTGGAAGCAGAAGTTTAACTATCTGCGCTTTATCGTCTGGGCAGTCTTCTGGGCAATCCGTTGGCGACCCGATTGGGTCTATGCCTCAGACTTGTTAGCTTGCCAGCCCGCAGTGCTCATTGGCTCTTTACCAGGCGTCCGCATTATTTATCATGAACACGATAGCCCGACATCTGCTCCCGGCAAGTTTTTCCAACGGTTGGCGCTGCGCGCGCGGCGCAAGCTGGCCCACTCTGCCGAGCTCTGCATTGTTCCGAACAAACGTCGAGCCCAATGGTTCTCAGAAGCGACTCTGAATGGCAATAACGTTTGTTGCGTCTGGAACTGTCCTTCCGTAAGAGAAATTTCGGAAGCTCGTGAGCCGAGTGACGGGAAAGATATGTGGGTGCTTTACCATGGTTCCATTGTACCGTCACGGCTTCCCGTTACTGTTCTTCAAGCGTTGGCATTGTTGCCTGAGACGGTGAAGCTTCGCGTAATCGGATATGAAACGCCTGGCCATTTCGGTTATGTAGCGGAGTTACAACGACTCGCCACCGAATTGGGTGTTGCGCACCGAATTCACTTTGTGGGACCAGTGCCACTGCGTGCGGATCTCTTGAAGTGGTGCCGACTGTCCGACGTTGGACTGGCGTTGATGCCAAAACGAAGTGACGATCTCAATGAGCAAGCCATGATTGGTGCCTCGAACAAGCCTTTCGACTACCTGTCGTCAGGATTAGCCTTACTAGTGGCTGATCTCCCGGATTGGCGGGAAATATATGTCGATCAGGGCTACGCACTTGCTTGCGATCCCGACAATCCGCAGAGCATTGTGGCGGGTCTGAGAGATTTCCTTGAGCATCCAGCCGAAATGCGCGCGATGGGGGAACGCGGACGCCGGCGAATCCTGAAGGATTGGAACTATGAAATGCAGTTCGCTCCAGTGTCGGAAATGTTAAACGGCTCGCGTTTGGCAGCGATGCACTTGGGAAGCTCCTAATGCAATTGGGCGTTCTAAAAACTGCAGACGAGAAGCAATCTGAAAGTGAAAGCCCAGAAATCAGAAGCCAAATGACGGGTATACGCACCAGAGCCGGAGACTTTTACGCTGACGCGAGAGGCTACCTCGGATTCATTCAGGATGTACTAAGAATCTGGCGATTCAGATTCTCGAACCCGCATAGCTACACGAAATTCAAGATTATCAATTCAATGAGGAAGAGGACGAATGCGAAGATTCTCATTGAGTCGGGAACCTTCCTGGGTCGCACCGCGAGTAGATGTTCTTCTGTCTTTGACCACGTATATACGATAGAACTTGATACCCAGCTTGCGGCGCGCGCCATCAACGTTCTAGCCCCGAAACGGAACGTTACTGTAATTCGGGGGGACGCGACAGAAGTTTTGCCGCAGTTGCTGCAAGCGGCGGATGTAGACAATGTTCTGGTTTTTCTCGACGGGCATTTTTCAGGGGGGATTACTGCGTGCGGTACGAACCCGGAGCCTGCTGTTGACGAAATGGAGCAATTGTCCTTACACAAAGAAAAAATCCGGGCCATCATCATTGACGACTTCCGCTGTTTTGGAACAGAAAAAGACTTCCCGTCCAAGTCGGACCTCCTGAAGAGCGTGGAGCGGTACTTTCCGGCCGATGAGTTTGACACCACCGTACATCTCGACAACCTGATAATTTCCCGTGCTATCACGTGAAACGTTGCTGTCAACATTCGTCGAGAGAAAATAGTGAACTATTGTCAGGCGTTGCTGCCCAAGGCTGGCTTGGGAAACCGACTGTTTCCCTGGGCTCGGTGTTGCGTTTTCTCGCATGCTACCGATACTCCCATGCTGGCTCCGCGTTGGGCGCAATTGAAGTTGGGACCACTAATGAGAGGTGAGTCAGACCTTCGAACCTATCACAATTTGTTTAGAGCACGGCCGAGCGAAGTCACGGGATTGAGGAAGGCATTTTTAAACCGCGCAGTTAGCAGAGCTGGCGAACCTCAGGATTTAGAAAGCCTTCCTAACAATGTCTCGAATCGCGTTATAACCTTCGAAGGCGGGAAGGATCACTTTCAACGACTTAACGGTTGGGATCAATTCCTTTTTGAACAGCTGCAATCGATGACCCGGAAGCAATGGTTAAGCCGAGTCCACAAGTTGCCTGAGATCCCGATAGGGATGCACGTACGGCGCGGGGACTTCACCGAGCCCAAGTCTGAGAGCGACTTCTTAAGCAGCGGATCTCTGCGAGTGCCGCTTAGGTGGTTCATAGACAGTTTGAACCTGATTCGCGATGTCTTGGCAGCTCCAGTGCGGGCTTTCGTGGTGTCGGACGGAGCGAACGAAGAACTTCAACCTCTGCTGAAAACGTCGGGCGTAACTAGAGTGGCAACTGGATCAGCGATCGGGGACATGTTTGCACTCTCTCAAGCAAAACTCCTATTGGCTTCGGGAAGCTCGTTTAGTGCGTGGTCCGCTTTTTTGGGACAAATGCCCGCCGTGTCCCACCCTGGCCAGTCATTAACATGGTTTCAACTCAAGAGCCGGAATGGCTCTTACCTCGGAGAGTTGGATCCCCAATCTCCGCCAATGGGTCTCGTTGATCAAATCAAAGCCATCGCATGAATCGCAGGTTGACTGACGAATGACACAGCCTAACTCGCCTTCATTGGAGGTCGCCCACACCACCACAACTAAGGTTGAGAATGTTTGTCCCTCATGCGACCAAAGGGGCCAGGTAGTCGGTACCTCGCACGGCGCCAGCGTCTATCACTGTCAGAGTTGTGGGTTGTGCTTTCTGGCCGCTTCGATTAGGCCAAATTCAGAAACTGACAATCATTGGTATCAGAATTGTTTAAATGTTGATCCAAAGCAATTCATTCAAGATATGGGTGTTCAATACCGTAGACAGGTTTGTGCAATGGAGACGATGGTGAAGGGCAGGGCCCTTCTCGACGTAGGAAGTGGCCTAGGAATTTTTTTGAAGGTGGCAAAGGATCGAGGTTGGGACGTGGTTGGCGCGGAAACCAGTGAGTACGCAGCGCAATTCGCGAAGGGCAATTTCGATATTGACTACATCACCGATCTGGCTGGCACAGACCGGTCATTCGATGTCGTGCGAATTTCCCATGTGCTCGAACATGTACCGTACCCTAGAGTATTCCTTCAAACTCTGCGAAAGGCGCTAAGGCCAGGTGGCATTCTGGCAGTAATTGTTCCCAACTGCTTCCCTCTAACCGCTCGAGTGATAAACCGCTTGCGTAGCCTCGCGACGGACAGACCCCGACTCGCTGGTGGAATATACCCGACGATGCACGTCCTGGGATTTTCACCTCGGTCACTGTCTAATTTGATCTGCCAGTTCGGCTTTACCGAGCAGGCAGTCTTTACCGTTAGCATGGGTAGCCCATCCTACTACCCACTTTTATATGATGGCCTCTTGCGCAGGAACAGGATATGGAGCACATCGCCGAAAACGTTGCTTAAATTCTTCCTGCCGCAGATTGTGGACAATCTAGGCAACTCATTCGGCATGGGCCAATGGGTGGTTGGATACTACAGACTTTCCACGCGGTGATGAGAGCGGTACCCAAGCCCTGGCGTCAGCCCGCACTTCAAAGATGCTCGCGGTAATCGAAACTCATCCGGTGCAGTATCACGCTCCCGTGTATCGCGCGGTGCAGAAGGAATTTAATATTCCGGTGACGGCGATCTACGGATCGGATTTCAGCTTGAATGGATATCGAGATAAAGAGTTTGGCGCTTCGTTCAAGTGGGACACTGATCTGACATCGGGTTACGAATCAATTTTCTTGTCGCGCGCGTCCAACGGCGGCGCCGGATCATTCGAAGACACCTCACCGAAAGGCTTGGATCGTGCGCTCGGTAAGCTTGAACCCAAAGCGCTGTTGATACTTGGTTATAGTCCACGCTTCAACCGCAGAGCTTTCTACGAAGGATTGAGATCGGGTCGTCCGATCCTTTTCCGGGGTGAAACTACAGACCATGCAACCCATCGGAACCCTGCAAAACATTTCATTCGTGATCGCGGATTAGCGTGGGGCTACCAAAAAGCTTCGAGGTTGCTTTATATCGGCGCGCGTTCCTATCAACACTATAAGCGCTTGAATTGTCCGGAAGAGAAACTAGTGTTCTCACCCTACTGTGTCGACACTTCGCCGTTTGCAACGAGTGAGGAGGCGCGTGAGCGACTGCGTTCGCCGGCACGGGCGGCACTGGGTTTTAAACGAGATGAGATTGTTTTCCTTTTCTCAGGAAAGCTGAGCGAAAGGAAAGGCCCGGAGTTGATACTCCAAGCGATTAAGAAGCTCCCCCCTCGGATTAGAGAACGGTCCCACGTGCTATTTCTCGGGAGTGGGGCAATGCTGGGGCGTTTACAGGCAATGGCCCACGAGGAAGTGCCCCAGATAAAGGCGACGTTCGCAGGGTTTCAAAATCAAAGTAAGTTAAGCCAGCACTACCATGCCTCGGATTTGTTGATACTACCGAGCAGAGCAGGAGAGACCTGGGGACTGGTTGTTAATGAGGCCCTGCACCACGGTCTGCCGTGCCTAGTTTCGACGGCAGTAGGCTGCTCGCCCGATCTCATCAGTGATGGGAGCACCGGTTATATCTTCGAGAGCGGTTCGACAGAAAGCCTTGTAGCTAGCCTCGAAAAGGGAATTGGCTTGATCGATCGAGAAGAAGTGAGAACTAGCTGCAGGGAAGTTGTGAGCCGATACTCGGTCGAGAATGCTGCCTCCGGCATCGCTGAAGCCTACCGGCAAGTAGTGAAGAATTGAGCTCGTCAGAACAGTTGAAGAAGTTTGCAAACGAGCGTCTTTTAATCGTTGGTAACCCAGACCCTGTTCACGTCGGGGCTCATCTTTTTAATGCGGCGCAAGCGTCCCGTCTCTCAGTCAAGCTTTGCGATAGCAATTCAGCTGACGGCTCAAGCTGGCTGACGAATAAGCTTAATTGGTGGTTGCGTGGTCATCGGCCGTCTCGTCTCGAAGTCTTCAGCGAAGAAGTAGTTGAGGTTTGCAGGCAGTTTAATCCGCGCTGGCTGCTGACCACCGGTTTAAGCCCGGTTACGCATTCGGCACTCCAGAAGATTGGCAGGCTTGGCGTTAGGCGATTGAATTTCCTAACTGATGATCCCTGGAACCCCGCGCACAAAGCTTCGTGGTTTATGAAGACGTTACCGATGTACGATCACGTTTTTTCGCCGCGTCGGGCGAATCTACCAGATCTCGCTGAAGCGGATTGTCAGAAGGTTTCTTACGTCCCCTTCGCTTACGCACCCGAGTTGCACTTCCCCGAGCCGCTCACGACCACAGATGAAAAGGAACGATTCGCATCGGATGTAGTCTTCGCGGGCGGCGCTGACCCTGACCGGGTTCGGTACTTCGAAGCGCTGATGAACGCGGACTTCGATGTCACGCTATACGGCGGATACTGGCAGCGATTTCAACCGACGAAGGCCAGGGCACGCGGCCACGCGGATCCTCCCACGGTAAGAAAAGCAATTGCCGGAAGTAAGATCGCCCTCTGTTTGGTAAGGCGTGCAAACCGGGACGGTCATGCAATGCGGAGTTATGAAGTCCCGGCAATGGGCGGTTGCATGCTTGCTGAGGACACGGCAGAACATCGCCAAATCTTCGGTGGTGAGGGAGAGTCGGTTCTTTACTTTAGCAGCATTACCGAAATGATAAATAAAGCACATTGGCTAAGGGAAAATGCCAACGAACGCTCAAGACTGGCTAAGTGTGCACACAACCTGATTCTCAGCAATGGTAATAGTTATGCAGATCGACTCGCCGCCATGCTATCCAATTCAAACAACGGGTCGTCTAGCGCAGAATGCCGGACATAAGCACCAGATTCGAATACATTGCCTGGGCGGCTAAGAACTGGTTGGGATCCGATAAGTCTTGTCCCGCCTGCGGGACCGAAAATGCAACTCGCATAAAACGCAAATATCTGGTTACTGCACTATATCGCTGCGAACAGTGTCGCTTGATGTTTCGTGTTCCGAAGACCAGTTCAGCGGAAAGTCATGAATTTTACCAGGAACAATATCGCGAAGGGTTCACCACCGACTGTCCAAAAGACGAAGAGCTGACGCGGCTAAAGCAAGAGTCATTTAAAGGCACAGAAAAAGACTATTCGACTTACCTGGACGTGTTTTCTGCTTTGGGATTGCGACGCGGTCAAGTGGTGCTGGACTTCGGCTCTTCATGGGGTTATGGCAGCTGGCAATTTAAACAAGCCGGCTATCGCGTTTACTCGTATGAGATCAGTCAAAATCGCGCGCGTTACGCGTCGGAAAAATTGGGATGTTCGATGGTCGCAGAAATTTCCCACACGCCGGAGAAAGTAGATTGTTTCTTCAGCGCACATGTGTTGGAGCACTTGCCCAATCCGAAAGTGCTTTGGCGTTCAGCGCTGGAGGTTCTTAAGCCTGACGGCCTATTGGTATTGTTTATGCCGAATGGCGAGCCTTCGCGCGAGCAGGTACATACTGACTATCACAAACTCTGGGGACAAACGCATCCTTTGCTGTTGACCGCCGAATCACTGGGAGCCATGGCGAAGCGCTACGGATTTGTGGGTAACGCCTACAGTTCGCCATATGATCTATCGAAGGTCTCGAATGGCGACTCTGGGTCACTCAACGGTGAGGAACTGCTCTTTGTGGGAAAACTTCATGGTTCCAGCATTGCGACACCAAATTTTCCGGTCGACCAGGCTAAGTAAGGCAAGACACCATTCGACTCGCTCGTGAAGCCTTTTTTTCACAAAATCAAGTGGCTGTTCTTCCCCGGCTTCGATCTCCACACGCGATGCCGTTACAGGAAGCTTCCGCGGATGTTTCGAAAAGGCTCAATCAGAACCCTGGATGCAGGTTGTGGGAATGGAAGCCTTTCGTATGCGGCATTTTCATTGGGAAATGAAGTGCTAGGGGTAGACATGAATGCCGATCAAATCGCGAGAAACAGAGAGTTCTTTAGATCTCGATCCTCAACCGATCTGCAATTTGAGACATGTAATCTCTACCAGCTGGAGAAATTGGACAAACGCTTCGATCAAATTATATGCAGCGAAACACTCGAGCATCTTACACGCGACACTTACATGATTGGCCAGTTCCACAAGATGTTGAGTGATAACGGAGTGCTACACCTGTGTTGTCCATATTCGTTGCATCCTGAGCACAAACTCGGTCGTCACAATGAACCCGAAGATGGTGGACATGTGCGCGACGGGTACACGCTTGCGGACTATGAGAAGTTATTGGGGCAAGCGGGTTTCACAATAGTGCACCACGTTGGCCTGGGATCGGGGATGTTGAATAGCGCCGATCGAGTGATTAGATCCGTTAGGAACAAGTTCGGAGATCTGGTGGCACTTCCTTTATTCCTGCTCTTTGGCTGGGTGGCGGTCATTCTCGATGACCAGGTTGAGCCGGCAGTGCCTTTCTCATTGTATGTTCAGGCAATACGGAAGTGATTTGCCCTAAGCAATTTTAAACACAATCAGTAATGGCAAACCTAACAAAGCGGCTGAAGATAGCTATCGTAGTTCATGGAAGGTTCCACGCCTTCGAGTTGGCTCGCGAAATGTTGCAACGTGGGCATGAGGTCAAAGTGTTCACTAATTTTCCCGGGTGGGCCACACAACGCTTCGGGTTGCCTGGTAAACACGTTGCTAGTTGTTCGTATGAGGGCGTTGCTTCGCGCCTTTTATCTCAAGCGGCGCGTGCTGGTCTGTCTACAGATTCGGAACCATTGTTACATCGTTGGTTTGGAAGGTGGGCTGCTAAGAGAGTTGCTGAGGAAACGTGGGATGTAGTTCTCTGTTGGAGCGGTGTTGCCGAAGAAACCTTTCGCGCCCTCAAGGATACGAGATCGTTGCTAATTTGCCATCGCAGCTCCTCGCACATCCGTACTCAAGGACGCCTTTTAGAAGAAGAAGAGGCCAGGACGGGCGTGCCTCAGGAGCGGCCAAGCGTGTGGATGTCTGCTCGCGAACAGCGAGAGTACCAGTTGGCAGACCTGGTGTATGTTCCTTCAAGTTTTGCTCATCAGAGCTTTAGAGATGAGGGTGAAGACCTAAACAAGGTCATTACTATTCAACATGGAGTTGATACCAGGTTCTTTCGGCCATCGCTGGCGGATGTCGAGGCCAGATGCGCCCGAATACTTTCGGGCTCTCCTTTAAGAGTTCTGAACGTGGGTACTTTCTGTTTTCGCAAGGGTATCTGGGATTTCGCAGACGTCATCCAGAAATTAGGGACAGTCGATTATCATTTCCGGTTCGTTGGCCCAATCAACCCAGAAGCTTCAAACTTTAGTTCAAAGCTACGCCCTGAAGTAGATTTCGTTCCGCCTCAACCGCAGAGCCAGTTGCCCATTCATTATCGTTGGGGCGATATCTTTGTCCTCCCCACGATCGAAGACGGGTTCCCTTTTGTTCTAGCTCAAGCCCACGCCGCCGCCCTTCCAATCCTAACGACCCCAAACGGAGCCGGAAATGATCTCATCAGTAACGGCGAGAACGGGTGGGTTTTGCCTATACGAGACCCCCGGGCCATCGAAGAGAAATTACGGTGGTGTAAGGCTAATAGAGACAAGGTAGTGGCAATGGTGAAGAATATTTATCAGAGCTATCAGATCCGAGATTGGCGCGTTGTTGCCGAGGAATTCGAATCGATGTGTTATAGCAATTTTAAAACGGAGGTTAATAGTTCAATTCAATATGCCATATAACGGCACTCTCATTATTTGGTTGGTTGTATGGCTGGCGATTGCCGGGACGACCTTATACCTTCAGGCGCGAAGAACGAATCATCGCGTAGGCTTGGTTCTGGCTTACATTTTTGGCCTGTGGCTGATCCACTGGCTTGGACCATCAACTTATATCTGGGCTTGGGATTCTTACTTTGATCCGGATGATGTGATGGAAGGCTTGAAGCAGAGCACCTATGCAGTCGCAGCCTTTGGAGTTGGAGTGGTGTTGCTCGGACCGGTAGCACGAAAAGTGTTTGTATTTCCTCCACCGGTAACGGCGTACCGTTACCCGGCGTTACGACTTGCGCCACTGTACATAATTTCAGGATTGGCATTTTACATGGTCCTCTCGCCATTGTTAGTCGGTCCAAGTATTTCGGCTGTCGTTGCGTCAGGCGGAAACCTCATAACCGCGGGGCTGGTTTTGAAGAGCTGGTGGGCCTGGAAAGAGAACAAACACGCTGAGTTTATCCGAGCGATGTTGATGGCACTTGCTCTCCCATTTCTGACTCTCATCACCCAGGGGTTCATCGGTTACGGGACATTCGCTTTGATCTTAGTTTGTGCCTGTGTTGCCAGCCTCTATCGCCCGAGCTGGAAAGTGGTCATCATAGGCGTGCTGGCTTGTTATTTGGGACTCTCAATCTACGTGACTTACACCAGAGATAAGACGGCAGTACGGGAAGTCATATGGGGCGGCGAATCCTATTTGAACCGTTTCGATCGGCTATATCAAACCTTCAGCGAATTTGAGCTTTTCAATCCTAATGACCTTTCCCACTTGGAAAGAATTGACCTCCGACTTAACCAGAGCGCGCTAGTTGGCGTGGCGGTGAGAAACATGGAAACCAGTCATGTGGAATTTGCCAACGGTGACACCATAGTCGACGCGGCTCTTGCACTTGTTCCCAGGGTGATATGGCCAAGTAAGCCAGTAAGCGCCGGAAGTGGAGACATGGTGAACACCTATACGGGCATCGTCTTCGCTGAAGGTACGAGTGTGGGTGTTGGTCAGGTTATGGAATTCTATATTAACTTCGGTGTCTGGGGAATATTAATGGGGTTCCTTGTAATGGGAGCCTTGGTGGGATTGATTGACGAGGCAGCCGGCGAGCGCATGTTCGCGGGAGAATGGAGTTCTTTCATTCTCTGGTTTCTGCCGGGGATTACTTTCCTTCAAGTTGGAGGTCAACTAGTGGAAGTGACTTCCAGCGCTGCCGCAGCCCTCATCCTTGCGATCATCTTTAAACGCTTCGTTTTTGGACGTCCTAGGGCTATCGACACGGTAAGGCCGGCTCAGCTCCCACTTACTCGTCCCTCGGTGTCCTATGGCGAGACGGGTACCGGGCCGAGCGCTCGGTAATTACTTGCTACCTGATGACCAAACCTAACGGAAGTAGCTTATTGGGCGTCTTCCCGGCTTTAGGCTCTCTTGGAGGAGTGGAAGCGAGCGGCAGAATTGCGCGCGAGGGGTTGATTAATTGTGACCTTCTGAATGAAGAGGATCTTCAGCTGTTTGAATACAACGCCAATGGTGCAAATGACTCTACCGCACCAGACGGCGCCCAACGCCGTTCAGCGTCAGGGTCAGCTCGTGCGAAAGCGGAGGCAATACTGCAGGCGCTGAACACGCGTTCACGGTCGCAGCAAATTCTCGTCTGGCATATCGGTCTCTTGAAGCTGCTTCCATTCTTCAGATCGCCGGACGCGCAGGGTGTCTTGTATCTTCACGGAATCGAGGCGTGGAGGAAACAGGATCTGTTAACTCAGCGTGCGCTGCGAAGGGTAAAACTCTTTCTTTCAAACAGCGATTTCACCTGGTCACGTTTTCTTTCATATCATCCGGAGTTCAGCAACGCCGCTCACAAAAAAGTATCGTTGGGTATTGGCGAAACCTTTCGCTGTGAGTTGCGATCGCCGGAAGCGCAGCCGACCGCTGTGATGATCGGCAGAATGGCTAGAGAAGAGAACTACAAAGGTCATCGCGAAGTGATTCAGGCCTGGCCTGCCGTGCTAAACAAGATTCCAAACGCCAGGCTATGGCTGGTGGGTGAAGGTGATCTTCAACCTGAACTTGAAAGTTTGGTTCGGTCGCAAAACCTTTCGAATAACGTAATCTTCCTCGGCAAAGTGTCGGAACAAGAAAAGCAGGAACTTTTGCTCAAAAGCCGATGCCTGGTGATGCCCAGTGGTGGCGAGGGGTTTGGTCTTGTCTATCTTGAAGCTATGAGACTCGGAAGACCCTGCCTGGTAAGCACCTTAGACGCGGGACGCGAAGTGGTAAATCCTCCTGAGGCGGGGCTGGCGGCTGACCCGCACAACCCAAATCAGTTGGCCCACGCGATTTGCCGACTCCTAACGGATGGGGAAGAGTGGTCTAACTGGTCTGTTAATGCGCGACGACGGTACGAACAGAACTACACCGCCCGACATTTTCAACAGCGGCTGCTCGCAGCAATGTTTCCCGCGGATTGACCGGAGACGGAAGACCGGAGACCGAGAACATCTAGTTTGAAAGTCCTTCACATTATTCCGTCCGTCTCGGAAAAGTCGGGCGGACCAGGCCAGGCAATCTTCCCGATGTGCCGCGCTTTGCGCGAAACAGGCGCGGATGTCTTGCTGGCGTCAACGGACGCCGATCTGGACGCAGCTTGTCAGCTACAGCCTGGCGAAGAGGCAAAATACAAAGGCGTGCCGGTTATTGTTTTTCACAAACAGCTAGGGAAGTCATTTAAGTACTCTCGGCCATTCTCGACCTGGCTAAACCAGAACGTTTCCCGCTTCGACCTGGTGCACATTCATGCAGTTTTTAACCATGCCTGCATTGCTGCCGCCCACGCTTGTCAGAAACACGATGTGCCATACATCGTCCGTCCGCTTGGCACGCTGGATCCCTGGAGCATGAATCAAAAGAGCCTGCGCAAGAAACTCTTCTGGCACTCGAGCATTAAGAGCATGTTGACGCGAGCGACCACAATTCATTACACGGCACGAGCAGAGCAGGAAGTAGTTGAGAAAACACTCAAATTGGATCACGGTTACGTTGTGCCGCTTGGCGTCGACACGCCATCGCTCGAGAACTCAGACGGCCACAAAGGAGTATCCAAGTACTTTCCTGAACTGGACGGCCATCCTTACTTATTGGTGCTCTCACGCCTCCACCCGAAAAAGGCAATCGATCTTCTTATTGATGCTTTCTTGTCCGTGCTTCATCTACCCGAGTTTCGCGACTGGCGAATGGTAATTGCCGGAGACGGTGAGGCGAGCTACGTGAACTCTCTCAAGCAGATGGTGCCCACAAGAGAACCAAGCGTGTTTTTTTCCGGATGGTTGAGAGATGAAAAGAAAAACGAAGTGTTAAGAAACGCTTCGCTCCTGGCTCTGGTGTCTCATCAGGAAAATTTCGGGCTCTGTGTCGTGGAAGCAATGGCCAATGGCGTTCCTGTGATTGTGAGTCCTCAGGTGAACCTTTCGGAAGACATCGAGCATTCTAAAGCCGGTTGGATCGCCACCCTGAACGCTGAAAGACTTGCGGAAGTCCTGGCAGAAGCGATGCAAGATGGGGAAGAGCGAAAAAAGCGCGGACGGGCAGGCGCCGCTCTGGTAGAGAGCCGGTTTACCTGGCCGGCGGTCGCCGCTGAGCTTTCAAAAATGTATTTGAAAGCTATCGAGAACCGTAATTCTCAGGTTCGTCTCACGGCGTAACAACCAGAACATGACAAAAGATGCTCTCGAAAGCTCTACTCAATCTTCTGGGAGTTGGATCAAGAATACAAAAGTCATAGTGGCGGCGATTGTTGGCATCGCATTTCTAATTCGCAGCCTCGTCCGCTTCTCGTACGGCGAACAGTACTTTTGGAAGAACAGTTACTCCTTGTTCTATGAAATGTCACAGTCTATCGCAGCTGGGCGAGGGCTTTGCTACGAGTGGGCTGGTCTGAAGTGTGCACACCGCCCTCCGGTTTATCCTTCGTTTCTACTTCTCTCCATGATCACCAGCAAGAGCTACGTAACGATTGTGATACTTCAGTCGCTCGTGGGCGCGGGGACAGCTCTTTGTGCCTACTTCATTGGTAAGGAACTATTCAATAAAACGGCCGGTGTGCTGGCCGCGTTAGGCGTTGCCTTTTATCCCTATTTCGTCATGCATGACACGGCGCTCCAAGAGACCAGCGTGTTTACGTTTCTAACGGCGCTTGCCATTCTGTTTCTGTTGAAATCACGCAGCTCCCTTTCGAAGTTTGTTTGGGTTGCTGCCGGTCTGCTTCTAGGACTTGCCCTTCTAACGCGAACCACGCTCGTCCTTTTCGTGCCTATTGCATTTCTATGGCTGCTTTTCTTTGCTGGCCTAAAAAAACGAGAGGCGGTTCAGCGGACGGCTATCGTAGCTGTTGGTTTTGCTTTGATAGTTTCGCCGTGGCTCATAAGAAACTACATCCTGTTGGGAACTCCGACCTTGTCTACCTTGAGTGGCCTAACACTGTGGGCAGGAAATAATCCATACACTTTTTCTACTTACCCGAATGGGAGCATCGACCGCAGTGTAGATAAAGCCGCTGAGGAATTGTTGCCGGAAGAGAAGCAGGCAATCAAGCAGCTCTCAAACGACGAAATTGCGCAGAACTCGTGGTTCGTAAGGAAAGCAGTTGGGTATATCAGGGACCATCCCGGCGAGACTTTTAAACGCTCCTTCATCAAACTTGGCGCAGCTTTCTCCTGGAAACAGAATCCCGCGCGCGAAGGGTTTGTGCAAAAGGTTTATTTCCTATCCTATCTTCCCGCCCTGAGTCTTGGAATTGTGGGAGCCTGGCTAGCACGCAAGCGTTGGAAAGAACATAGTCTGATTTATGGGTTGTTTGTTTCGTTTGCAATTGTTACCGCAATCTTCTTCGCACATACCAGTCATCGTGTTTACTTGGATGTTTATCTCTTGATCTTCAGCGCTTATGCCGTAACAACGCTTTACAAGATGGCGATATCACGGAGAGCAAACCAGCCATACTCAGCTGAGGCAGCACTCTAGACAAATGTCCCAATCAACAACCTCGTACAACGAGTTTCGCTGGACAAACACCGGCGCGGGCAATGGCCTCTCTGGCGAAGGACTAGCACGGACCTTTATTGAACTGGTTAAAGATCTTAAGGGAGTACAAAGAATCTGCGACTTGGGTTGTGGCAACGGCTACATGACTGGCCGTTTGGCTGAACTTGGTTATGACGTCGTCGGCATTGATGCTTCCGAAACTGGTTTACAAATAGCACGGCAGAGCTATCCCGCGGCGGAATTCGTCCACTCTTTAATCGATGGCAAGCTCGAAGAACAAACCGGGCTGGGCGAGTTTGATTTGGTGGTCTCCAGTGACGTGATCGAACATCTTTATAGGCCGGCAGACTTAGTTAAGGACGCGAACGCTTTGCTTAAGCCTAACGGCCAGCTTCTAGTTGGCACACCATATCATGGCTACCTGAAGAACTTAGCTTTGAGTCTCACTGGACGAATGGATGCGCACTTTACCGCCCTGGATGATGCTGGACACATAAAGTTCTTCAGCATTCGCACGCTCTCGCAGTTGTTGCAAAGCCACGGCTTTTCCGATTTGAAGTTTAGTTTCTATGGTCGCGCCCCCTGGTTATGGAAGAACATGATTTGTCACGCACGGAAAACTGATTAAGAAATGCTGGACCGCATCACGCCTGTGATTCTCACCTACAACGAAGCGCCTAACATTGGCCGCACGTTAGACCAATTGCGTTGGGCGCACGAGATTGTGGTGGTCGACAGTTACAGCGATGATGAAACTCTCGAGATTATAAGCCGCTATCCTCAGGCTCGTGTTTACCAACGCTCGTTTGATAACTTCGCAGGCCAATGTAATTTCGGTCTGGCTGAAACCGGCATCGCCACTGACTGGGTGCTGAACCTTGATGCCGACTACGTGTTAACCCCGGAACTCGTGTCTGAAATAGCCGCGCTTGAACCGGACGAGAAGATTAACGGCTGGCGCGCTAACTTTGTCTATTGCATCCATGGGCGCCGTCTGCGAAGCGGTATTTACCCGCCCGTAACCGTTTTGTTTCGCAAATCGAATGGGTTTTACGAACAGGACGGCCACGCGCATCGCGTTTTGGTCGCCGGTGAGGTCAAGGATTTTCAGTCGCCAATTCTGCATGACGATCGCAAGCCGCTCGCTCGTTGGTTTCAGGCGCAGGCGCGTTACACGAAGCTAGAGGCGGCGAAATTACTCTCTTCCGATCCGGTCACACTTAGTTGGACTGATCGCGTGCGGCGCTGGCGCGTTGTGGCGCCCGCGGCGATGCTGCTCTACTGCCTGATCCTGCGAGGTGGCGTGTTGGACGGTTGGGCTGGGTTTTATTACGCGTTCCAAAGAGCGCTGGCTGAGTTGATGTTGTCGCTTCATTTGCTGGAAGCCGACCTGGGGATTTCGGTACTAGGCAAACCGACTTTGGCGGAGGCACCACCACCACACAGACACAGAGAACACAGAGTTGCGAATCCTGGCATTGCACAGCCGATAATTGAAGAGGATAAACAATCAATCGTCTACTCAAGTCACGAAGTTTAGTACGCAAACGCCTGTCCCGATCGCAAAACAAGTACGGAGCTTTATCAATCCGCATTCCGACATCCGCAATCCGAAATTTATAAGACATGTGTGGCATTAGTGGAGTAATTGATTGGTCGGGATCGGGTGAGGCATCGGCTCTGGTGCGACGCATGACGTCCACCATGAAGCATCGTGGGCCGGACGACGAGGGAATTGCGGATTTCGAATTTCGAATTGGGCAAGAAGAGCGAAGCGCTAAGAGCGAAGAGCAGCGCCGTACCAGCAAAGAGCCGAATGGAGCTCCAACCGGTGCGCTCTCCCTGGGCATGCGGCGGCTGAGCATCATCGATCTGGAAGGCGGCCACCAGCCAATTTTCACGGAAGACGGCCGTGTCGGCGCAATACTCAACGGCGAGATCTATAACTTCCAGGAGCTGCGCAAGCAGTTGGAGGATCGCGGCCACCAGTTCCGCACTCGTTCGGATTCGGAAGTAGTTGCCAATGCGTATGAAGAGTGGGGAGCTGCTTGCGTAGAACGACTGGAAGGCATGTTTGCAATTGCCGTTTGGGACGGAAGAACAGGGGAAAAGGGGAAAGGGGAAAGGGGAAGTGAAAGGTTGTTCCTGGCGCGAGATCGGCTGGGAATAAAGCCGCTGTACTACTACGCGCAAAGCGCGAATGTCCAAAGTCCAAAGTCCAAAGTCCTAAGTCCGTTTGCGGAAGAAGAGGTTGCGACATCGGACGCTGGATGCTCGAAGCGTTTTCTTTTTGCATCCGAAGTCCGCACACTGCTCGCAAGCGGCGTCGTGCCGCGGCGCCTTTCGCGAGCTGCAGTTGAGAGTTATCTACTCTTTGGCTCGGTTAGCGAGCCGATGACGCTGGTTGAAGATGTTCTGTCGCTGCCCCCCGGACATCGACTGACAATTGCTCTTGATGAACCAGGCGCATCTGTTAAACCAGAGCGTTACTGGAACATCGCTGCAACCAGAAGGGGAGACGCGGCGAAGGTGGAACGGGGAGAGAACGGCGGAAAGAACGGACATTCAAATCACGATCAAGCAGGCACCGTCCAACACGTGCGCAAGCTGCTCGAAGATAGTGTTCGCAAACACCTAATCGCGGATGTTCCGGTGGGCGTGTTCTTAAGCGGGGGTATTGATTCGACGGCACTGGCCGCACTCGCCAGCAGGGAAGTTTCCGGAGTTCACACTTTCACAGTAGCGTTTCCCGAAGCCGAATTTAGTGAAGCCGCAATTGCGCGACGTACTGCCCAACGGTTTAGTGCCACCCATCGCGAGGTGATGCTAAGCGGTGAAGACATGCTGGGGCGCGTCGGCGAGGCGGTCAGCGCGCTGGACCAACCGTCGATGGACGGCATCAACACTTACTTCGTCTCATGGAGTGCGCGTCAGGCGGGACTGAAGGTTGCGCTTTCAGGCTTGGGAGGCGACGAGGTGTTTGGCGGATATCCGACCTTCTCGCGCACTTCTCAATTTCAACGCATCGCGTCCGCGAGCAGTCGCGTGCCGGCGGGATTGAGATCAGCACTGGCCACGGCAGCGGCAGGCGCGGGTGAACGTTTCCTCCATCAGGATGCGGTGCGTAAGGTTGCGTCGCTCTGGGAGCGGCCGGAGTCTCTACCTGACGCTTTCTATTTCGGTAGAACTCTCTTCACGCCGACACAGGTTTCATCTTTACTTAACGGAGAAGGGAATGCTCGCCCTTCGCTTTGGTGGGACTGGCTCGCGGACAGCGCAACGGAAGCTGCTAAGTTGGACCCTTTCGCCTATGTGACATGCATGGAGGCCCGCTCCTACCTGGTGAATACCTTGCTGCGCGACACGGATTCCATGAGCATGGCCCATTCACTCGAGGTGCGGGTGCCCTTCCTGGATCATCCCCTGGTGGAATTCGTGACGCAGTTACCGGCAGCGGTGAAATTGAGCAAAGGCACGCCGAAAGCTCTGTTGGTCTCAGCGCTAAAGGACCTGCTTCCCTCGGAAGTTGTTGATCAGACCAAACGTGGTTTCACGTTCCCCTGGGCTGCCTGGCTGCGTGGCCCGTTGAAGCAGCAACTGGAGAGCGGCTTCTCGGACATCTCGCCGCGCTTAAGCGAAGTAGTTAGCTCTCGGGAAATCCAAGGCATCTGGCGGAGTTATCTTGACGGAAAGACGAGTTGGTCGCGGCCGTGGAGTCTGTATGTTTTGAATGAGTGGGTGAAACGACACATTGGGTAGGATGCTACGAGGCCGGGAACAGATCTATTTTCCATTTATCATTTGTCATTTGTCATTTGTCATTCGCAGATTCAACCTGGAAGTGCAAGACAGTAAAAGTGAATCGCAGCAAGCGACTGCGGAAGGTTACACGACGGGTGCCCACTCGCTTCAGTGGGTCGACAAATACAGAACCGGGAGCGGTAGCGACCGGAATTCAATTGGCATGATTATACAAGTCCCGGTCCTTGGTGGCGCTGCGTAACCTGAGGTCGTGAATTCTCCAATGAGAATTCTTGCCTGCTTGAATTCCGGTCGCTACCGCTCCCGGTTCTGCATTTGTCGACCCACTGGCTAGATTCAGATTGAGTAACTGCCTAGATTCGGGTCGAGTAAACCTTCAGTCCGCAGAAGTTGCACTTCTAAAACTCATCGAACCCTAAACCTAGACCCTACACCCAAAACCCTATCTTGAACCCTAACTTGAACCCGACACTCGAAACATAAATGTACATCTTAGGAATAAACGCGTATCACGGTGATGCCGCAGCGGCGATTGTTAAAGACGGAAAACTGATCGCTGCTGTCGAAGAAGAGCGCTTTAATCGTGTGAAGCACTGTGCCGGCTTTCCCAGCGAATCTATCCGCTACTGTCTACAGGCCGCCGGCATCAGCATCGAAGACGTCGAGCAGATTGGCGTGTCTCGCGACCCTTCAGCGCATCTTCACAAGAAGGTGCTGTTCGCGGCGACCAGAGCCGCGAAGAGCAGCCGACCGTGGGCGGTAAACAGAAAGCAGGAAGGAATCTCGGAAGTCGGAGTTCAGGAAGCGAACGCAAACGTTGATGAAACGCCAACGCTACCATTAACTTCGCCAACTTCACGCGGCGGCAATGGAAACGGGCGCGGGGTTTTCGCTCAGGTTAAGGATCGACTTGCTAACGCAGCGAAAATTCGCGACTTAAAAGACGAGCTTACGCGCGTGCTCGGTGTCTCGAAGGAAAGTGTCCGGGCCCAGTTTCATAACATTGAACATCATCGCGCCCACCTGGCGAGCTCGTTTTACGTGTCACCGTTTGAACGTGCGGCGCTGCTCTCTATCGATGGCTTTGGCGATTTCATCTCCACGATGTGGGCGGTTGGGGAAGGGAATTCGATCAAAGTCCTTGACCAGGTCGAGTATCCCCATTCGAGCGGCATTGTGTACACGGCGACCACGCAGTTTCTCGGCTTCCCGCATTACGGTGATGAAGGCAAGGTGATGGGTCTGGCGCCGTATGGCCGCCCGCGCTTTATGGAAGAATTCAGGGACATCATTCGCACCGAGGACAACGGAAAGTTTCGTTTGAATCTCAATTACTTCCGCCATCATGCGGAAGGCGTCGACATGACCTGGGACAACGGGTCGCCCGTGATTGGCCGCATCTTCTCAAACGAGTTTGTGCGCACGTTTGGCCCGGCGCGAACGCCCGGTACAGCTCTGACGGAACGCGAACACGATATTGCGGCCAGCCTGCAACTGCGACTGGAGGAGGTCGGTTTCCACATATTGAACCACCTTCATGAGAAGACGGGGCTCACCGACCTGGGACTCTCTGGCGGCGTCGCCTACAACTCCGTTATGAATGGCAAGATCCTGCTGAACACACCTTTCCGCAGAGTCTTCGTGCAACCGGCGGCAGGCGATAGCGGCACCGCACTGGGCGTTTGTTATCAGATTTATAACGGCTTGCTACAACAGCCTCGAGGCGAAGTTATGGAGGGTGCGTACACCGGGCCCGAATTCAGTGACGCTGAGATAACTGCAGAGCTCGCGGCCAGCAACCTGGATTTTGAAACTTACACTGATGAGCAGGTTACCGCTCGGGCGGCAAAGGATATTGCGGCGGGTTTGGTTGTCGGCTGGTTTCAGGGGCGCATGGAGTTTGGCCCACGCGCACTCGGCAATCGCTCGATAGTCGTCGATCCACGACGCGCCGAGATGAAGGACATACTTAACGACCGCATCAAGAAACGCGAGCCATTCCGTCCGTTTGCGCCCTCGGTGCTTGAGGACCGGACGGAGGATTACTTTGAACAAAACCATCCGGCGCCGACGATGTTGATGGTTTACCAGGTGAGAGAAGAACGACGTGCGGAAATTCCGGCCGTGACACACGTCGATGGTTCAGGTCGTTTGCAGACGGTCTCACGCTCGCTCAATCCTCGTTACTACCAACTGATTTCTGATTTTGACAAACTGACTGGGACGCCGGTGGTGCTGAATACTTCGTTCAACGAAAACGAGCCTGTAGTCTGCACCCCCCGCCACGCGATTGACTGCTTTCTGAAAACTCGCATGGATGTATTGTACCTGGGAAACTTTGCGGTTCGAAGAAGACCGTAATCTGATTATGGCAAGCACACGAAGAGATGGGTAAGAAAGCGCTAATCACCGGCATCACCGGGCAGGACGGAAGCTACCTCGCCGAGTATCTGCTTGGTCTCGGCTATGAAGTTCATGGCCTTGTGCGTCGCGTCGCCTTAGAAGTGCCGGAAACACGTACCGAGCGAATTACGCATTTGCTGGATCGGATAACCTTGCACCCGGCAAGTCTCGAAAGTTACCCGAGCGTTTTTCATGTCATGAGCCGCAACGAATTCGACGAGTGTTATCACCTTGCGGCGCAAAGCTTTGTTGCCGAGAGTTTCGCCGATGGGTTTTCCACAATGGCAACAAATATCAACGGCTCGCATTACGTATTGGCCGCCTTGCGGGAACTGCGGCCCGAGTGTCGCTTCTACTTCGCCGGATCCAGCGAAATGTTTGGCAAGGTTAGAGAAGTCCCGCAAAATGAAAACACGCCGTTTTATCCGCGCAGTCCTTATGGCATCAGCAAAGTGGCCGGCTTTGAGCTGACGCGAAACTATCGCGAAGCTTATGGCATGTTTTGCGTTGGCGGAATTCTCTTTAATCATGAAAGTCCGCGCCGCGGCCACGAGTTTGTTACCCGCAAGGTAAGCAGCAACGTGGCCCGCATAAAGCTCGGCCTGGCGACGGAATTGCGGCTGGGGAATCTCGACGCCCGCCGTGACTGGGGCCACTCCAGGGATTACGTGCGCGCGATGCACAGCATGCTGCAGCAGCCCGAGCCCGACGACTACGTTATTGCCACCGGCGTTGCCCACAGCGTGCGTGAATTGTGTGAACGTGCCTTCGCCGAAGTCGGCTTGGATTACCAAAAGTATGTTGTAGTTGATGAGAGGTTTCAACGGCCCGCTGAGGTTGATCAGCTGGTTGGTGATTCCTCGAAGGCTCGGCGGGTTCTCGGTTGGGAACCAAAGTATACATTTGAGGAATTAGTCAGCGAGATGGTCCGATCGGATCTTGAGACCATCGGGCAGTCCAATCGTCACAGAAAAGATTTGCTAGCTGAACAGGAATCAAGAGAGGGCTCTGAATGCGCATACTCGTAACCGGAGGCGCCGGTTTCATCGGATCGCATCTTTGCGAACGACTATTGGAAGACGGTCATGAGGTGATCTGTCTTGACAATTTTTTCACCGGCCGGCGCACGAACATCATTAAGCTCGGCGACAATCCTCGTTTTGAATTCATTCGACATGATGTTATCGAGCCGATACTTCTCGAAGTGGATCAAATCTACAATCTGGCTTGTCCGGCTTCGCCAATCCATTACCAATACAATCCGGTTAAGACTGTAAAAACCAGTGTGATGGGAACCATCAACATGCTTGGCCTGGCCAAGCGCGTGCACGCGCGCATTTTGCAGGCATCCACTTCCGAAGTTTATGGCGATCCCCTGGTGCATCCGCAGCCGGAAGAGTATTGGGGCAACGTGAATCCGATTGGACTGCGTTCCTGCTACGACGAAGGGAAGCGCATTGCCGAGACGTTGATGATGGATTACCACCGTCAAAATCGAGTGGATACGCGCATCGCGCGGATTTTCAACACCTACGGCCCGCGCATGCTGGAGGATGACGGCCGCGTGGTTTCAAATTTCATCGTACAAGCTTTGCAGGGTAAACCGCTTACGCTTTATGGCGCCGGGGATCAAACACGCTCGTTCTGCTATGTCGACGATCTGGTTGAAGCTTTGATTCGGTTAATGAATGTTGAAGGTGTTCATGAGCCGGTTAATCTGGGAAACCCAGGCGAGTTTACGATTAAACAATTAGCGGACGAGGTCATTGCCATTTGTGGCTCACAGTCCTCGCTTACGCACCTGGCTCTGCCTCAGGACGATCCGAAACAGCGAAAGCCCGACATCTCGCGAGCTCAAACACTGCTGGGCTGGAACCCTACGATACCGCTGCGGGAAGGGTTGCAGAAGACAGTTGCCTACTTCAAAGCAGCGATGAGTAGTCAGCACTCGACGAACAAAGAGCGGGCGGTTGCCGGGACGGAGTAGTGGAATGAGTAATGAGTGATGAGAAATGAGTGATGAGTGATGAGTGATGAGAAGTGAGTGAATGACGTGATAGATTCGAACAGTTTACAACCTGAGTCTTCCGCTTGGGCTCTACAAAGGAGGAGGACGACATGGCTAAAAGGATTGCACGGTTTGAAGATTTTATCGCGTGGCAAAAGGCTCGAAAACTTACGTCCGTTATCTACCGAGTTTCAAATGAGGGCGTCTTTGCCCGCGACTTTGGGCTCAAGGACCAGATGAGGAGGGCGGCCGTTTCCAGTATGTCGAATTTAGCTGAGGGATTTGAACGAGGTCGTCCTTCGGAGTTCCATCAATTTCTCTCGATCGCAAAAGGCTCTTGCGCAGAGTTGCGAAGTCAACTATACGTTGCCCTTGATGCCGGCTATTTCCCGCAATCAACGTTCGACGATCTGATGACGCAAGCTTCAGAGGTTGGTCAGATACTTGGAGGACTGCGCCTCTCAGTCGAGCGCCGCCGCGATTCAATGCGGCGTTAACTCGCGCACTAACTCATCACTCATTACTCATTACTCATTACTCATCACTCGATGAAAGTACTGTTACTGAATCAATGTTTTTATCCTGACCTCGTGTCTACAGCGCAGCACCTCACCGATCTGGCCGTCGGTCTAAGCGACGCTGGTCATGATGTCACTGTTATCGCCAGTGACAGGGGTTACGACGATGCGCGTAAACGTTTTCCGCGACATGAGACGTGGAGCAACATAAAGATCATCCGAATTCCCTCGCTGAGTCTGGGCAAGAAGTCGAAGTGGCGCAGAGCCGTTAATTTTGCGAGCTTCTCGTTGATCTGCGCGCTTCGCTTGCTCGTTCTCCGGCGATTCGATGTTGTCATTGCGCTAACCTCTCCGCCGCTCATCTCTGTGCTCGGGGCTCTATTCGTGAAGCTGAAGGGTGGGCGGTTCTTTTTCTGGGTTATGGATCTGAATCCGGATGAAGCGATCGCTGCCGGCTGGCTGCGAGAGCAATCAATTGTCTCCCGGACTCTGAAGAGTTTGCTGCATTACAGCATGCGACACGCCGAGCGGATAGTTGTGCTTGATCGCTACATGAAGCAACGCGTGGTCGCCAAAGGTATTGCTGAAGACACGCTTGCCGTCATAGCGCCCTGGGCCCATAACGATTCGATCAGGTACGACGCGGATGGCCGGGTGAGTTTTCGAAAGGCCCACGAGCTTTCCGATAAGTATGTGGTTATGTACTCGGGCAATCACAGTCCCTGCCATTCATTGGATACGTTGCTTGCCGCGGCGCTCCGCCTCGCGAATCATTCATCCATTGCTTTTTGCTTTGTAGGCGGCGGCAGCGAGTACGAAAAAGTGAAACTGTTTGTGCAACAACATCAACTTGCAAACATCTCTTGTTTGCCCTACCAGCCGCTTGATCAGTTGGCCACGTCACTCTCCGCTGCTGATCTTCACGTCGTGGTTATGGGCAATGCGTTTACTGGGATTGTTCATCCCTGCAAGATTTACAACATCCTGGAGATTGGCGCTCCCGTTCTTTACATCGGCCCGGACGACAGCCATGTCGCCGATGTGCTCTCGCAGTTGACCAGTCAGGAGTTGATTTGCGCCGCGCGCCACGGCGACGTCGAAACTGTGGCCGCGCACATTGCCAGGGAAGCAGAGAAAGAGCTGGGACGCAGATTGCTGGGCGCGAATAACGTTTCCGTTGAGTTTTCCAAAGAAACTCTGCTGCCAAAGATGATCAGTCTTCTCCAACCGATGGCCGGCGGTCATTCCGCCCAGTCTGTCCTTTCGGAGACAACTGTCTAATGGTTGTTTAATCTTTTTACGAAGCTATTTGAGGTGAATATGACGAGTAAAACGAGGGTTTTGGTTACAGGCGCGGGTGGATTCATCGGGCATTACCTAACGCGTTATTTAGTCGAGCGCGGGTATTGGGTGCGCGGGGTTGATATTAAGGAACCAGAGTTTGAGCCAACCGCTGCCGACGAATTCAAACTGCTCGACTTGAGGAACTCGGATGCCTGCCTTGAAGCCACCAAGGGTGTTGACGAGGTGTATGGCCTCGCCGCCAACATGGGCGGCATTGGCTTCATCGAAACGAACAAGGCCGTTATCGTTCGCGATAACACGCTGATCAATTTACAGTCGATTGAAGCTGCCCGCATCAATGAAGTAAAGCGATATCTCTACACGTCGAGCGCCTGCATCTATCCGGGATATCTTCAAAAAGAAACCGACATCGCGCCGTTGAGAGAGCAGGACGCGTATCCCGCCGACGCCGAGGATGGATACGGTTGGGAAAAACTCTATATGGAACGAATCTGCCGCCACTATCGCGAAGACTTTGGTCTCGAAACGCGAGTGGTGCGTTTCCATAACATCTTCGGTCCGCTGGGAACCTACGACGGCGGAAGAGAGAAGTCGCCCGCTGCCATTTGTCGCAAAGTTGCCCTCGCTGATGATGGAGGGACCATTGAAGTTTGGGGAGACGGCGAGCAGACGCGTTCTTACTGTTACATCGATGACTGCGTCGAAGGCATTTATCGTTTGATGCAGAGCGAATACCAGGAGCCGCTTAACCTTGGTCAAGATCGGATGCTGTCTATCAACGAGCTCGTGGATATTGTGGCAGCGATCGCCGGCAAGAAAATATTTAAGCGTTACGATTTGACGAAGCCGCAAGGCGTTCGTGGCCGAAACAGCGACAACACACGGCTGAAAGAAGTGCTCAATTGGGAGCCTTCAATTTCACTGGAGCAGGGTTTGGAGAAAACCTACCGCTGGATTGCCGCAGAGGTGAAGAACGCCGGCGTTCAATCAGCAGAGTCGGGACGGCCAGGTCTCTCCCCTGACGTATTGGCTCAAGGAGTGCAGCCTTAAGCCACTTCAGCTTATCTCCTATCCGAATCGACCCAAGTTATTGCCCAGTATCCGAGGTCGCCTAACATGAATACCTACATCTCCCTGTTCTTGATAGCGACGGTTGCGTCGCTGATTATCACGCCGCTGATACGGCGGCTGTGCCAGCGGTTTAAGTTGCTCGACGTTCCACTGGATGGCCGGCGAGTCCACACCGACGCTATTCCGCGCCTCGGGGGAGTGGCCATCTACCTCTCTGTAGTGCTCGCGCTGTCAGCGCTCCCGTTTGCCGGTAACCTCCTGACGCAAACCGTAAGCATTTACTTAGGTGCGCTCTTAATAACGTTTATTCCCGCCACTCTCGTCCTCCTGCTTGGCGTCTATGACGATTTGCGTGGCACTAATGCCAAAGTCAAATTTCTCGGTCTCGGGGTGACGGCGGCGCTGTTTTTCGTCCTTGGTGGAAGAATTGAGGCGTTGGCAATTCCGTTTATCGGTGTCGTTCAGTTTTCGCCGGTGGTCAGTTTCTTCATCACGGTCTTCTGGCTGGTAGCAATCTCGAATGCATTCAATCTAATCGATGGGATCGACGGGCTGGCACCCGGCGCCGCGCTATTTGCCTCGACGGTAATTCTCGTCGTTTCGTTGGGACAGGGGAACCCTTTGATGATTGTCGTCACCCTTGTTCTTTGCGGAGCACTGACTGGTTTCCTCCGTTACAACTTCAATCCTGCTTCAATCTTTCTTGGAGACTCAGGATCGCTCTTCGTCGGATTTCTGTTAGCTGCCTTGTCGGTGGTGGGAACCCAGAAGGCAACTACTGCGGTGGCCATTATCACTCCGATCCTCGCATTCGGCCTGCCGGTCGTTGACACGGGCGTGACCATGGCACGACGTCTGATCGGCGGACGACCAATCTTTCAGGGCGACGGCGAACACATACATCACATGTTGCTCGCGCGAGGGTGGTCGCAACGCCGCGTGGTGATGATTCTCTATGGCGTCTGCGCTTTGTTTGGACTGCTGGCGGCGCTTTCGACCACCACTTCTTCGCAGCTCACCGGTTTGGTGCTGTTTGTTATTGCAGTCGCTGTGATTGTGGCGGTGGGCCACCTGCGTTATCACGAAGTTGACGAACTGCGGGCAGGCGTCAAACGCACAGTAGGCGACCGGCGCGTACGTGTCGCCAACAACATTCGCGTGCGTCGGGCGAGCCTGGCGCTCTCCAAAGCTTCAAACCTCAATCAACTTTTCGAGGCAATTGCGTTGATGCTGGAATTTGAGGAATTTGCCTACGCGAATGTGCAACTGGGCCGGCCCGGACATGGCGAAATCAACGAGCGCGCCTTCAATGCTGTTCACCAGCGCCTGCCGCTGCATCGCATGGAGCTTCGCAACGGACGGATTCTATGGTCATGGAAGCGCGAAGGCGTTCAGGCAGATGAAGTAATCGGCTCGAGTAAGTTTTGGTGCTTCCGGCTACCATTGTCGACTGAGCATGGTGAATGGGGCTGGATCAATCTATACCGGGCTTTTGATGGAACCCCACTGCTTCTGGACATGAGTTACGTGTACGGATTCTTGAGAGACGATCTCGCCGAAGCCGCCGGCCGCATTTTGCAGTCTTATGATAAAACTCCCAGCGGACAGAAGGTTCAGGTACCCATAACGGCCGGAAAAATCGCAGGTTAATGTCGCGCACACTTACCGCTGAGTCTATGCCGAGGATTGAGGCGGACTCTTTGAGACTGCGGTCTGCAGTCGTACTGAGTAAAGTAATCTTTGTTTCGCTGATCGCGCTTTTCATCGTCACGGCCATTCCATACGGTACGGCCGAGGCGTGGTGGAAAGCTCTTTTTGTTTGCACAGTTTTTGCCCTCACTATCCTTTGGACGATTGAGGGGTTGCTGAGTGGCTCCTGGATTTCAGGTGACTGGTCGCTGGCGCTCCCCATCTTAGCGCTGGCCGCATTCGCCTTTTTCCAGACACTCCCGCTAACGTCAGCATCGGCAGCTCCCGCGGGGCTCCAATTCCCATTGTGGAATGCAATCAGCGCGGATCCTTATCAAACACGTTTCTTTGCGCTGCAACTGCTCTCGTTAATGCTCGCCGGGCTGCTCCTTATTCGCTATGCCGCCTCCGAGCGACGGCTGCGAATAGTAATTACAGTGATCATTTGTTTGGCTGTGGCTAGCGCGCTATTTGGAATTATCCGTCAGACTGCCCAGCAAGACATTGGATTCGGAATACCGCTCATCAAACCAAGCCAGGGTTACGCTCAATTCATCAATAAGAACCACTTCGCTTTTTTAATGGAGATGGCGCTTGGTTTAACGCTGGGGCTGATCCTGTACGGCGGAATCAAGCGCGAGCGCCTGCTTGTCTATGTGGCCGCACTGCTCCCTATCTGGACCGCCCTCGTGTTATGCGGATCAAGAGGCGGCTTAATAGCAATGCTCGCGCAAGTGTTAACCGCCGCCCTGCTATTCGGGATACTTGTTGGCCGCCGCAGGTCGGCTGATTCTCAATCAAAACTAGTTCGGCTCGCTGTATCACTGCCGGTACGCCTGGTTCTCGTGGCAATTCTCGGCGCCGGAGTTGTCTTCGGCACCTTATGGTTGGGAGGCGACCGGCTCGCGTCGAGTCTTGAGAAATCGCGTGACGAATTCAGTCTCGAGGGCAGTGAAACACGCTCAGGCGCCAGTCGCGGCGAGATTTGGCAAGTGACATGGAAAATGTTTGCGGCAAACCCGATCGCCGGCGTAGGGCTGGGCGGATACTGGACGGCGGTGCCTGCTTATCACGACGCGGCGGGTTCGCTTCGACCCTTCGAGGCGCATAACGATTACCTTGAGATACTGGCTAGTGGCGGCTTAATCGGCGCCGCGATTGTGGTGTGGTTTGCGGTTATGGTGCTGGCTCGAACACGAAAAAATCTTCGCTCTCCAAATCGCTTTCGGCGCGCCGCATGTTATGGTGCGGCAATCGGAATCGCCGGTGTCGCTGTCCACAGCCTGGTAGACTTTGGTTTACATATACTTGTTAACGCACTCGTGTTTACAACTTTAATCGTAATCGCGACGTCCAAACTCCCATGGGCCGACATGATAAGGGAGCGAGAATTATGAGGACACATGTGCCGACACAGCGCGCTCTGGCGCTGATCATGACGATGGCGATGTTCGCGCCTGTAATCCAGGCGTTGTCGCCGTGGCAGTTTACCGGTGGTGCCAGGTCGCTCCAGGGACAGGACATCATGGGCGGAGCGGCCATCGTCTTTAAACGTCCGCAGGGAACTCGTGATGTTGTCGGCGGCGCCGCGATGTTGGTGGTTCGACGCCAGCCCCGGCCGCTTAGGCAGGAGATCGCTAGAAACACCTCGACCGATCGACGCCCGCCCCGAACCAGGCCGCGGCCGGGTGAGACTGACGTAGTCGACTCCGGTGCAGTCGCGGCGGAGAAGGGTGAATCACTCAAAGACCAGGGCAACTCATTCTACGACCTCGGTGACTTTCCGCAGGCGATCGAGGCATACATAAAAGCCGCAAATTACTTGCCGAAGGATTCGCTGCTTTTCAACAACCTGGGGGCCGCCTACTTGAGCGCCGGCAAAGCGTCAGAAGCGAGCGAAGCGTTTAAAAAGTCTCTGGTACTGAAGCCCAATGACGGCGATGCTTCTTACAACCTGGGGATTGCTTACAGCACCCTAGGTAAACACAACGATGCAGCCGCTGCTTTTAAGAGCGCCCTGCAAGTCAAGGCCGACTGGGCCGAAGCTTACAACGCACTCGCGGATAGTTATCTCAGCCTGAATCAATTCGACGAGGCGGCGAAGGCTTACGAGCAGGTAGTGCGCCTGCAACCCGACAATGCTACTGCGTTCAGCAACCTGGGGTTCGCCTATGACAATCTCGGCAACTCAGCCAAGTCGATCGACGCGCTTCAAAAAGCGGTTAAACTCAAACCAGACGATGCGCTGGCCCATAACAATCTCGGCGCCAGCCTTTACAAGAGCGGCCAATACAGTGAAGCAATCAATGCCTTTAACAGCTCACTTCGATTGAAGCCTGGAGACGCTGAAACGCTGAACAACCTGGGCGCCGCCTATTACATTTCTGAACAATACCCACCGGCGCTCGAAGCCTTTACTAAAGCGACGGCGGCGAAACCCGATTTTCCGGATGCTCACTACAACCTGGGGAACGCTCAATACATGCTGGGCAAGCATCCCGAAGCCACCAAAGCCTATCGGGAGGCCATTAGACTCCGCCCCGAGTATGCGGAGGCACGAACAAACTTCGGAAGCTTGTTGATATCGTCGGAAGATTACGTGACTGCTGTTCGCGAACTTCAAGAGGCGATCCGGCTAAAGCCCGACAATCCCGTATCACATAACAACCTTGGTTATGCCTACACAAAGTTGGGTGAAATCAGCGAGCGCGCGCAAGCCATTGATTATTTTCAAAAGGCTGTGGCGGCGTACAGGGAAGCGCTCAGGCTGCGACCCGATTACGCTAAGGCGCTCAACAATCTCGGTCTGGTCTACAACAAGTTGGCGGACTATCCCGGCGCGATTGAGAACATCCGAAGAGCGATTCAACTAAAGCCAGACTTTCCCGAGGCGCATTACAATCTCGGAGTTGCGTATTACAACAATGGTCAATTCAACGAAGCCGTGGCGGCATTACAACAATCCGTTAAACTAAAACCCGACTTCGTGGATGCTTACAATAGTCTGGGCTCCGCTCTCTATCGCGCCCAACAACTCGAACAGGCGATAGAAGCGTATCGCAAGACTCTGTCGTTCAGGCCGGACAACGCTGGGACGCATAACAACCTGGGCAAAATCTACTTTGCCACCAAGAAGTACAAAGAGGCAGTCGCCTCCTTCAAAGAAGCGATTCGGCTGAAGCCCGATTTTGGCGACGCCCATTTCAACCTGGCCGTCACCTACGTGGCTCAGGGGGAAAAACGCCTAGCCCATGAGCAGTATCGAACGCTAAAAACTGTTGATCCCAAGTTGGCAGAGGACTTTTCCCAACGATTTATCCAAAAATAGTGGGTTAGGAGGGGGTATTTGCCCTTTACTTTTCTTTGAAGGAAACCCTCGATTGGCCACAATAACCATTGACCTTCCCGCAGAAGGGAAGTAAACTTCCGGGCACACTAAGGCCATTTGACCCCGGTCTCAGCCCGACTATCTACTGAAGGGGACCACTAATCATGAATATCAGACGCCAAAAAGGGTTTAAAGCTCTAGCTGTCTTCCTAGCTTTTGCGATTACCCAAATCTCTCTTCAACTTAGTTTCGCTGCGCCTTCGCCGCCAGTGTTCACCACTCTTGTCCCTCAGGGGTTTATTGCCAAGGTGACCACCAAGGGCGGGCAGCCGGTTTCGATCAACGGCATCAGCTCACCGAGCGGTTCCAGTGTGGCTACCAATGCTATCGTCGAGACTCCCGCAGGGGTTGAGGCAACTATCGACCTTGGGCCTCTAGGCACGGTTACACTTTTGCCGGGCACAAAACTCGGCATTCAGTATGAATGCCCTGACGGCAATCCAAATACTATCGACCCTGAAAAGTGTAAGGCCAAGTACACGGTGTACGCTGGTTGCGTAGTTGTGAACTACAACAAGAACTCGCGGCATGAAGTTGACACCGATGTCCAGAAGAAGGTCGCCGAAAGTGACAGAGAGAAAGAGAAGACGGCAGGCGGCGTTCTCAACTTCTGTAAAGACGCACCATTAGCTCCGTTGTTGGCCGCCGGCGGTCTTGGGTGGCCGCTCACCTTAGCGCTGCTCAGTGCTGCTTTGATCATCCCGCCCGCGACGGTCTTGATCCTGGACGATGACGCGGCTGTGGACGTGAGCCCAAGCACTCCTTAAGCGCCAGTTAACCTTAACTAAAGAAAGCGTGCTTTCCGAAAAGGAAAGCACGCTTTTGTTTGATTAGAACAAACTTTTCTTAACGCGCTCTGAGGGGAGTCGCTGCCCTGGCTCAAACCGTGCCTGTCTCATTCCGCAATATCACTTCCAAACGATACGTTCAGTGGTTGCTGGTTCTCTTGACTGTGGCTTGCTGCGTCCTGGCAATTCGCGCAGCAGGTCGTTATGGCGCGTCACGCCTATTCGTCAAGTACGCCCTTGCCACGCGTAACCTCACTGTAGCGGAGGGAGCAACTCGATTAACTCCAGCAGACCCGCAAGCGCATCGCGCCCGCGGCGCAGTGTTGAGTTGGATGGATTCCCGCAGCGAGGCGTTGAGCGAGCTTGAACAAGCCGCGGCGCTTCGGCCGGCGGATTTTTCTCCCTGGATCTCCCTTGGCCTTATGCGCGAACAGGCTGGGGACCGTGCTGGTGCGGTGGCGGCACTTAACGAGGCCGTTGCCCGAGCCCCTTTTTACGCCCAGCCGCGCTGGCAACGCGGAAACGTGTTGTTGCGTGCCGGTCAGTATCAGGAGGCATTTCAGGACCTGAATTACGCGGCTAAGAGTAATCCTGATCTCCTTCCTAACTTAATAGACCTTGCCTGGAACCTCTCGAAGTCGGATCCCGTGGCGACTGAACAAATGGTTCTATTGGATACGCCAAAAATGCGGAGCGTGTACGCCCGGTATCTCGCGAAGCAAGGAAAGCCAACGGAAGCAGTGGCACAGTTCAAGGCTGCTGGAATAGTTCCACAGGACGTCAGAGAGGAACTGGTGCAGCAACTGCTGGCGAAGTCGGCGTTCGTTGAAGCTTTCGAGATATGGAGTATGGGGGGGACGGGCAATGAAAAGTCGACAATGTACGACGGTGGATTTGAAGACTCATTGATCTTGCAGGAGGCGGCTTTTGGTTGGCGACTGCCGGGCAATGGCGCCGGCGCCTCGCTATCCCAGGATCCGGCGCAGCCACATTCGGGCTCTAAAAGTTTGCGGATTGATTTCGATGGTAATTCATCTCCAGCCTCTCCCTTAATCCTTCAGTTGATTGTGCTGGCGCCTGTCAGAAGGTATCAGGTCAACTTTGCATTTCGCTCTCAGAATTTGGTCACAGGCGGATTACCAATTGTCGTAGTTTCCGATGCCGGCGACGGCAAGCGTCTGGGTCAATCAACTCCCCTCTTAAAAGACTCAGACTGGAGGGTGGTCAGTTTCGAATTCACTGCAGCCGCAACGACCACTGCCATTCATGTCACCCTTCAGAGAGAGAATTGCACCAGCTCGCCTTGTCCAATTTTTGGCGCACTCACACTTGACAGTTTTTCGCTTCAATCGCTCAACTAGCCGAATCCAATAAGGAAGCCTCTCGTTAACATTTACGAATGTCACGTCCAAATTTGCCGCAGCTCAAAACTAATCCCCCCGGAATGCGCAGGGTGGATCGTATGGATTGGAAGGTAGGCTGCTCCTTTAAATCGTACGGAGTCAAGATTGGTATTCGAACCAATGATCCGGCCGCTCTTGCAAAAGCGCAAAAATATTTGCCGGCAGATTCACGCCCTAAGTCATTCCCGACAGTTGATCGTCTCTACTCAATAATGATCGCAAGCGCCAAGTCACGGCCGGGAGCGCGACGATTTCATCACATTTACGGCGATGACATCAGAGTCGCTCGTGCAGCCGATTTGGAGTTGGTGTTCAATCTTTTTGAGAGTGACCTGAGGCTCTTTGTCGCCGAGTATGCAAAGCATCGCGTGTTTGTACACGCTGGCGTTGTCGGTTGGAAAGGAAGGGCCATCGTGATTCCGGGGCGAAGTTATAGCGGTAAATCAACGCTGGTCGCCGAATTGGTTCGGGCGGGTGCAACTTACTATTCCGATGAGTATGCAGTGTTCGATTCGCGCGGCCGGGTCCATCCTTTTTCGAAGCCGATAGAAATCCGTGAAGAGGGTTCCCTAAAACAGTCAAAGATCGACGTAGTCGACCTTGGTGGACAATCCGGAACTAAACCCCTGCCGGTTGGCCTGGTATTAATGACGCGATATCAATCAGGCGCCCAATGGCGTCCACGCAAAATCACCCCCGGCAAGGGAGTGCTCGAGCTGCTTTTCAACACTGTCTCCGCGCGTCGCGATCCCGAGCAGGCTCTCAGCACGCTTCAACAGGTTACGGCTCAAGCCAGTGTCTTGAAAGGCGCGAGGGGAAATGCGAGTGCGGTCGTTCCAGCCATCCTAAAACGAATGAATAATGGTTTCCGACCATAGGCGCTCTTGGTTGCCTTTGCTGCAAAGGTCGGTTATTTGCGGTCCGCGTTAGCGGACCGAATGAAAATAACCCAGCACTTCGGTGCTGGGATCACGGCAACAGCTCAATATAGTCCGCGTGAGCGGACGGCTGAAGCTCAATCGTAAAAAGTGTCGGCGCGAATTCAGTCGTCCGCTGAAGCCGGACTCCAATCAAAATCACTCGCTTTTCCCCAGCACTAAAGTGCGGGGCTATTTTCACGCGTCCGCTAACGCTGACGATGACTAGCCTGACTTTTCCAACAACGCACCTTTGGTTGAATTGTCGTGACAATCGATCAGTCTAAAGACGAACTGCGCAAGGGAAGGTTGGTTGCCGCGATCCTGTCGGGATCCTGGCGTAAAGACCCCTCCGGTTCGTTGGCGATTTCTGCCGCCGATTTGGACGAAGTGACGCCTCTGCTTTGTCGATCGGGAGCAGCGGCGCTTGGCTGGCGCAGAATCAGTCACACTCCATTACGAGCGACACAATCAGCCGAAGTACTGCAACAGTCCTACCGGCTGCAGTCGCTGCAATCCGACATTCATGAGCACAAGGTCGAGAAGGCGTTTCGAGTGCTCCGTCAGGCCTCAATCGACGCCCTGCTGGTAAAGGGTTGGGCCGCATCGAGGTTATATACCCAGTCAGACCTGCGGCCGGTGGGAGACATGGATTTGTGCGTCCGTCCCGAACAATTCGAGCTGGCAAAGCAAGTTCTCAGCGGCCCTGACACCAAGGATTGTTTTGTTGATCTTCACCGCGAGCTTTCAGAAATCTCCGATCGTCCACTCGAGGGTTTATTTGCACGCGCGCAGGTCATTAAGCTCGGGGAAGAGAAGATTAAGGTGTTGAGCCGCGAGGATCACCTGGCTTTGTTGTGCATTCACTTGCTGAAACACGGCGCCTGGCGACCACTCTGGCTGTGCGACATCTGTGCTGGTTTGGAATCACTGCCCACGAACTTCGATTGGAACATCTTTACCGGCGGCAACAAACGCAGCGCTCGTTGGATACATGCAGCGATCGGCCTGGGGCGTCACCTGCTCGGTCTGCGGGTTGAACATTTACCGCTGAAGCCGAAATCCATCGAGTTGCCGAGCTGGTTTGTGCAAACCGTGCTGCTCCACTGGTCCCGACTCTATCCCGGCGATCAGCTGCCAATGACTCCCGCGCCCTTGATGGTCAATACTTTGATGGCACGCCGCGATATTGTTAAAGCCATAACGGCACGCTGGCCCGACCCAATCACTGCAACGTTTGATCTTGGCGGGCAGTTTAATCGCATGCCACGGTTCCCGTATCAAATGATCGACTTCGCCTGGAGAACAACGCGGTTTGTATTTGAATTGCCCGCAAAGCTTCAGGCCCAGTTAAGCCGTAACTAGGTTCGCTATATCGTCATCACAAACGCTTGCCTCACTCTCCGATTATTTTAAGTTTGGACACTGCGATGAGAGGCGGAAGCGTCTATCTCGGCCGGGGAGAAACGCAGCTTGCAATTAAAAAGAGCGATCCCGAAGTTTCGCATTCAAACAGTCTCTTAGGCGACATCCAGGCTTGTCTTCAAGACGCGCAGCTTCGAATAACCGACATTGAAGTGCTGGCGTGTGCGTCAGGGCCAGGTAGCTTTACAGGGCTTCGGATCGGCATTGCGACTTTGAAAGGATTGGCCGACAGCCTGCGATTACCTTGTGTAGGCATTCAAACGCTTCACGCGCTGGCGCATGCGGCTGGGCGTTCGCACGCGACTGTGGCGCTGATTCCCGCCGGGCGCGGCGAGGTGTTCGCTCAACTGCTTTCTGTTTCGGCGGACGATGAAGTTATCGAAATTGATAACGCGAGCCATCTAACTTCTGATGGATTACTTCAGCGATACGCCGGCGTGGCAAATCTCACCTGGACCTCTATCGGATGCGAAACTCAAGTGGCCGCCATTAAGGATTACGCAACGGACCACCAGATTGCTTTCGGTGGGGTTTTGACTGATTTTCGAAGCAACGGTAACAACGCGGAGGGCTGGCGTCATATTGAAGTAAAGACCAGTCTCGCAATCAACGTCGCCGCATTAGCGCTCAAGCGATTTACTTCCGGGAGCATGGATTCATCGCAGTCCCTCACCGCGATTTATGTGCGACCGTCGGACGCGGAGCTTAAACAATGGCGATAAGCGAGCCGGCTTTCTCTGCGCGCGCAAGGAATTTCTCCATCGAGCGAATGACTGAGCACGACCTGCTCGAGGTGGTTGAAATTGAGGAGAGTTCGGGATTGAGCCGCTGGGGTTGGGCCGCATATTATGCTGAGCTGCAGGGAAACAATCGCAATCTGATGCTGGTGGCGAGAATCCGAAATGCTCGGAACCGCCGTGGCGGTCATAGCCTGGCCGGATACATTGTTGCTCGAATGGGCGCCGAAGAGCTGCACATCAATAACGTGGCGGTGCGGGAGCCTTATCGCAGGCAGGGAATCGGCCGCACTTTGCTAAAACGCATTTTGGTTGAGGCAAAAGCTGCCCCGATTGTGTGCGCTTACCTGGAATTGCGGGCAGGAAATACTGCCGCCCTAAAACTCTACGAGCAATGTGGGTTCCAGGTGACCGCACGTCGCGAAAGGTACTACTCCGACCCGGTCGAGGATGCGCTGGTAATGATCATTCGTTTTGATTCAAAGGCTTGATCCGCCACGAATATTGGGCTACCATTTTTTTCGTGTCAGTCATTCCTAACCGTTCTACAATCCACCTCGAAAAACTCCGTCTACCCCACCCCGACTTGTCTGAAAGGAGACACGCGCGAAATGGACATTACAACTACGGATATGCTTAAGGAAGAGTTGATGAATCGAGATCCTGAGTTTCGGGAGTTGGCCCGCGAACACACTCGATACGAGCAGCGCCTCAGCGAGCTTTCAGCCCTTGCATATCCGAGCGACGAAGAACAGTTGGAAGAGGTTACCCTCAAGAAGAAGAAGTTGGCCCTTAAGGATCAGATGTATTCCATGATGATGCAGCACCAGAAGAATCAGAGCGTGAGCCATTAAATCAAACTGGAGAACAGCTCTCCGGAATTAGTTTTTACCTGCAGGGGACGTGAGGTTCTACACGTCCCCTTTGCTTCAGGCAAGCACTTTATTCATAGTCGCTTAATTCACATCGATCAGTACCGAGGCCATGCAGTATGGGAATAGCTCGCGAAGGTATTATCTATATCCTCGTACCGGCTGTTTTAACAATCGCACTGCTCTTGCTGGGTTTCTGGCCCGTCGCGATTCTCTTTGCACTGCTGACTGCCTTCATGGCTTTCTTTTTTCGCGATCCGAAGCCGCCGGCCTCCTGATGAGAACGATGTTGTGGTAGCGCCTGCCGATGGCCGTGTAACACGGGTGACGGCGGTGCCCGGAGAAGGGGAAAGGTCAGCAACCTTAGTGAGCATCTTCTTGTCCCCGTTTGACGTACATATCAACCGCGCCCCGATCGCCGGCGAGATCAAGAACGTTGCTTACACGCGGGGAAAATTTCTAATCGCCACGAACGCGGAAGCTAGTTTGGTCAACGAGCAAAATGCGCTGACTATAGAGGGCGCGAAAGTAACCGTCATCTGCAAACAAATTGCGGGCATACTGGCGCGCCGAATAGTTTGCTGGAAGCGGGCGGGCGAACAACTCGCGTTGGGCGAGCGATTTGGTTTGATAAAGTTTAGTTCGCGGACAGACCTTTTGTTGCCCGCAAACGTTGATGTCGTTATTAGCGAAGGGAGCCGCGTGCGCGGCGGCATTACGATTATCGGGAGAATCCGGTGACAGCGCCTGGGCCAGAACAAATTGAAGAAGTAAGAAACCCGGAGCGCCGCGGTGTGCGAAAGGGCCTTTACCTGGTTCCGTCAGTTTTCACAGCCGCGAACATAGGCATGGGCTTCTACGCCATTATGGCCGCAGTTCGTGGTTTTCAGTTGATCGGCGCCGGCAGTGAAACCGATTTGCTGCAAGCTTCGGTTTATCTCGATAACGCCGCAAGGGCGATTGGGTGGGCCGTTCTCTTTGACATGCTGGACGGACGAATCGCAAGGATGACAAGAACCACGACGGAGATTGGCGTGCAATTGGATTCAATTGCCGACGTGATCACCTTCGGTCTGGCTCCGGCGGTGCTGGCTTATGTGTGGGGCTATGGCGCGAGCCTCGAGGAGGGAAGTGACCTTCATCGTTTGGCGTGGTTTCTCTCGTTTATGTATCTGCTTTGTGGAGGCTTCCGGCTGGCGCGTTTTAATGTGCAATCGTCGAGGCCCAGGATACTTGCCGAGGGCACCATCAAGATGGACAAGAAGAGTTTTGTGGGATTGCCCATTCCGGTTGCCGGCGGCTTAATCGCCGCACTCATTCATTTCGCGCCGCTTCCCCTTATCTCTTATGGTCCGGAGCGGGCGCGGATCTATTCCTTCCTGTTGATGGGGCTTGTGGGGACAATCAGCGTGCTGATGGTGAGCACCTTAAAGTTCTCGAGCTTCAAGACAATCGGAACTCGTATTCGCAGCATGCGCGTGATAATTCTCGCCGTCGCTGTCGGGATGCTGATCTTTCTCTTCTCACGTCATGTGCTGCTGGCGCTCGCGGTGGGATACATTCTCCACGGCCTGCTATCTCGCCTGTTAGGGATCTTTCGCCGCCGTTCAGAGGTGGGCGAGGCTCAACCTCAAACCAATCTTCACTAGATAACTCTCGAACTATTCTTTCCTGGGCGGGGCAGAGACGCGCGGTTGCTTAAAGGCTAACAGTCCCTGCTCTGTTGTAAGTAGCACGGCGTCTCCAATCGCAATTGGTGAGGCGCTGGTGTTGATTTCTCCGCCTACCGGCAGCGTGTTCACCTGCCGTCCCTTCCGCATCTCGAGCACCACGCCCGCTGGACTGGAGAGCGGCGTGAAGAGGGCCTCGCCTGAGGTGGTCAAAGGCTGTGACGAGATTCTTCCCGGAAGTTGGCGTTTCCAAAGCCGTCTACCGGCTAGTGAAAATTTGTAGACAAAGTTGTCGAGAGAGGCCACCAACAACTCCTCACCCACCCGCACAACCGCTTGCACGCCCGCCCCGGTACGATTGCGCCACAAAAACGCTCCGTTAGCGGCGTTCAAAGCGTAAACGTATCCGTCTCCCGATCCGAAATAGACAATATCGTTCCCGTTTGCCACCGGACCTCGCACCGGTCCCTTGGTTCGGAAAAACCAAAGGAGTTTGCCGGTATTCTCGTCAAGGGCGAGCAGATTTCCATCTTCACTTCCGATGAAAACTCGCGAGCCCGACAACACCGGTTGGCCTTCAAACGGTGCACCGTAATCGTAGACCCAGCAGGTCGCGCCGGTCTGGCTGTCGAAAACATAGATCTTGCCGTCGCTGCCACCCGCTATTAGTTTTCCGTTAGCAAGCATCAGCGAGCCACGCAGAGGCTTGGACAAGCTGCGCACCCAATGGGTTACTCCGCCCTCTCGCCCAAGTGCTCGCAATGTTCCGGTCGCGGTGTTTCCCGCTTCAGACTTACCGATTTCAGTGGCGACATAAACGGACTGCTGATCGGCAACTGGCGAAGCGGAAAGCTCACCACCCATCTCTGAGCGCCAGTTGAGGCGTCCATCCGTAGCGTTTAAGGAGACTATGACGCCGCCCGCCAGCGGTAAGTACACGGCATCTTTATCGAAGGCGGGAGTCAAATTTAAGGTTAGGTTTGAATCATGACGCCACCCAATCGTCATTGGCTGACTAAGACTGAGCGTGGCGTGGCTGAGGGCGGTACTATTTGCGTTGGCACTGCTTTGAGCTGAGCCGGGGAAAGCGCCGTTAACCAAAATCGAAAAGACTATTGTAATTGACGCCGTAATCATTTTTAGCTTGTTCGAAAACATGTTCATAGCTTGAGCAATTAACCCAAAACGGCTGTGCTTCTTGAGTTATTTGATTCCAAAAGTATAATCCTCAGTTTCATATTTCGATTCCTACTTTTGACGCACCAATAGCGCGCTGAGGTTTTCTTTTGAGCAATGATTCTCAACACGAAACTGTCATAATACTTGACTTCGGATCGCAATACACGCAGCTCATAGCCCGCCGAGTACGCGAAGCAGGTGTCTACTGCGAAATCCTGCCGTTTAATACTTCCATCGAAAACATCGTGGCGCGCCGCCCGAAGGGCTTGATCCTGTCCGGCAGCCCTTCTTCGGTCTACTGGGAAGGAGCACCACGGCCGAACTCAAAACTGCTGGAGTCAATTAATTGTCCTCTCCTTGGAATTTGCTATGGACTGCAAATTCTGGCGTTTGATATGGGCGGCGCAGTTCAGGCGTCGCCCAATCGCGAATTTGGTTACGCTCGGTTGAGGATAGTTGACGACTCAAGCTGTCTCTTCAAAGGTCTGCCGCCCGAGATGGATGTTTGGATGAGCCATGGCGACCAAATGACTTCAGTGCCGGCCGGATTTCGCGTCACCGCACTTACCGATGATGCCCTCAACGCAATCGAAGATACCGAGCGTGGAATATTCGGAGTCCAGTTTCACCCGGAGGTTGCGCACACGCCCCTCGGCGCGCAGCTGCTGCGCAATTTCTTATTCGAAATTTGTAAGTGCCGAGGCGACTGGTCACCAAAGGCAGTTATTCAGGAACAGATAAGCCGCATTCGCGAGGTGGTGGGTGAGCGGGGCCGCGTGGTGTGTGGACTATCGGGCGGGGTTGACTCCACAGTGGCAGCAGCGCTCGTGCATCAGGCAATCGGCGAGCGACAAACCTGCATCTTCGTCGACAATGGGCTGCTAAGGGAAGGCGAGTTTGATTCGACTCTGTCGCTGCTTCAGCAACGCATGAAACTGAACATCGCGGGCGTCCGCGCCGGCGACCTGTTTCTGAGTGCCCTTGAGGGAATAACCGACCCTGAAGAAAAACGAAAGCACATTGGCAGGGTGTTTATTGATGTTTTCGACGGCGAGGCAAAACGGTTAGGCGATGTGGCCTATCTCGTCCAGGGAACGCTCTACCCCGACGTGATTGAGTCAGTCTCCGTGCGAGGGCCTTCCTCTGTAATCAAGAGCCACCACAATGTGGGTGGTCTTCCCGCCAAAATGAATTTGAAATTGATCGAACCACTGCGGGAGTTGTTTAAAGACGAGGTGCGTTTGATCGGAAGGGAACTGGGTGTGCCCGAAGAGATACTGACGCGACATCCGTTTCCCGGCCCTGGTCTGGCTGTGCGCATTATCGGCGAAGTGACGGGTGAACGAGTTCGTTTGCTGCAGTCCGCCGACAGGATTCTTGACGAGGAGCTGCGCGCCGCAAATCTTTACAATTCAGTCTGGCAAGCATTCCCGGTTTTGCTTCCGGTTTCCACCGTAGGTGTGATGGGAGATGAACGCACTTATGAACGCGTATTGGCCATCCGTGCGGTCACGAGTGTAGACGGCATGACCGCGGACTGGGCAAGACTGCCGCACGACCTGCTGGCGCGTGTTTCGTCGCGCACTATATCCGAGATTCGGGGCATTAACAGAGTTGTTTACGATATCAGCTCTAAGCCGCCGAGTACGATCGAATGGGAATAGGAGCGGGCGAGGCAGTAAAACCATCGGCGAGACGAGTATCGTTAACAGCAACTGGCGAGCATGCTATAGTGACCTTTACTGCTTTCATATTTCTCAGTCCACCCAGTGCGCCGTAAATAGTCTGTTCTTTTCCTTATTGATATGCCCGAACAAAGATTTGCTCATCTCCATCTGCACACCGATTACAGCCTTTTAGACGGCGCCATCCAAATAAAGCCTTTAGCGAAGCGAACGGAAGAACTGGGCATGACTGCGTGTGCCATGACCGACCATGGCAACATGTTTGGCGCCATCTCGTTTTACAACGCGATGAAGTCGCGGGGTGTTAAGCCGATAATCGGCTGTGAAACGTATATCACGCGCGGCAGTAGATCGGAGCGTGCTGCCTCAGCTCCGGGAGAGAAAGCAAACTTTCATCTTATTCTCCTGGCGAAAGACCTGGACGGTTACCGGAATCTGGTTCGCCTAACATCGAAGGCCTACACCGAAGGGTTCTACTACAAACCCCGAATCGATAAACAACTGCTCGCCGAACATTCCAAGGGACTAATTGCTCTGTCGGCTTGTATGTCTGGCGTGCCTTCCGCTTTCCTCGCTCGGGAGAATTGTGATGAAGCAGCGGCCGCTGCCATCGAGTTCGAGGAGATAATGGGCAAGGGCAATTACTTTCTCGATATCGAAGAGCACGGCCTTGACGCGCAAAAAAGAATACGCAAACCGCTGGTCGAGCTTTCGCGCCGTACGGGCGTGCCGCTGGTAGCCACGAATGACGCGCATTACCTCATGCCCGATGACGCACGCGCCCATGACGTGCTGCTCTGTATCGGTTCCGGTAAGACTGTTAGCGACACCAATCGCCTTCGGTATGCGAGCCCAAATTTTTATGTGCGGTCCCCAGAGGAAATGTGGCGAATATTCGGTGACGAGCTGCCTGAAGCTTTAACCCGAACCGTGGAGATCGCAGATCGCTGCGACCTGAATCTGCCGGAAAACGTCAATCATCTGCCTAACTATCCGATACCGACTGGCGCAGCCTCACCGGATGAATACTTCGAAAAGGTTGTTAGGGAAGGGTTCGAGCGTCGCCGGCAAACGGTCTGGGAGAGACAACTGTCGAGAGGTGAGTTAAAGAATCCCATTTCTGATTATCAGACGCGACTTGCCGGTGAGATCGCGATGATTAAGCAGATGGGCTTCGCAGGTTATTTCTTGATCGTCTGGGACTTTGTTCGCTACGCAAAAGAGCACCGCATTCCGGTTGGTCCCGGACGTGGCTCATCCGCAGGATCGCTGGTCGCCTATTGCCTCGAGATTACTGATGTAGATCCTTTACAGTATGACCTAATCTTCGAGCGATTCCTTAACCCGGGACGCATTTCATTACCCGATATAGATATCGACTTCTGCGTCCGTGGTCGGGGAGACGTCATTAACCACGTCGCCAACCTCTATGGCCGCGATTCAGTTTGCCAAATTATTACCTTTGGAACGCTGGCTTCACGCGCGGCGATCAAGGACGTGGGTCGCGCCCTCGAGATGCCTTACTCGGAAGTTGAACGTATCGCCAAGTTGATTCCTCCGCCGGTCCGGGGAAGGAACGTAAGCCTTGCCCAGGCACTCGAGCAGGTCCCGGAGCTCCGAAAGGAGATCGACACCAATCCCAACGTGAAAGAGATGCTTGAGATTGCTCAGCGTCTGGAAGGCTGTGCCCGCCATTCATCCGTGCACGCTGCCGGCGTGGTTATTTCTCCAGTGCCGCTGCAGGAGCTCATTCCAATCGCTGTTTCGGGGAAGGAAGAGCTGACGACCCAGTATGTCATGTCGGATCTTGAGAAGACCGGTATGCTTAAGATGGACTTCTTAGCGCTTACCGCCTTAACCGTTATAAATGATTGCTTAACGAGCATTAAGCAATTGCTTTCGCAGGAGATTAACTGGCCGGATATAGCGCTTAACGACGAGAAGACAATGTCGGTTTTCGGGGAAGGGAGGACGGACGCGGTCTTCCAATTCGAGTCTTCAGGCATGCAGGAGATCTGTCGCAAGCTTAAGCCTAAGAGCCTCGAGGACCTTTCTGCTTTGAACGCTTTATATCGGCCGGGCCCATTAGATGGGGGAATGGTTGAAGAGTTCATCCAGCGCCACCGGGGACAGAAGACTGTCCGCTATCTGGTACCGGAGATGAAAGAGATTCTCAGCAACACATTCGGCGTGCTCGTGTATCAGGAACAGATCATGCAGCTTGCGCAAAAGCTTGCGGGGTACACGCTCAGCGAAGCCGACCTGATGCGCCGGGCGATGGGTAAGAAAAAGCGTGAGGAAATGGCGTTGCATCAGGACAAGTTTGTGAAAGGGGCAGTTGAAAGGGGTATAAAACGAGAGAAGGCGGAGAAGATTTTTTCGCTCATGGAGAAGTTTTCCGACTATGGCTTTCCTCGAAGTCACTCTGTGGCTTACGCATATCTCGCTTTTCAAACTGCATACCTCAAAGCCCACTTTCCCGAACACTTCTATGCCGCAGTTCTGTCCAGCGAAGCTCAGGATGCCGCCAAGGTTTTCAAATACTCAAAGGAGCTTCGGGCGCAGGGAATCAAACTGTTACCGCCGGACGTGAACGAGAGTTTTGCGGGTTTCACGCCACTCGTCGGGGCGATCCGTTATGGCCTCGCGGCAATCAAAGGCCTTGGTCAGTCAATCGTGAGCTCCATTATTGAGGCCCGCAAAGATGGCCCATTCAAATCGTTTTTCGACTTTGCTGAGCGACTGGGTGACGGCAATTTAAATAAACGCGTGCTGGAGGGACTGGTGGGAGCCGGCGCCTTTGATTCGCTGAAGCCCGCTGAAAGGGAATTGCAGGAATGGCGTGGCGCCCTTGCTGTTTCAATTGATGGAGCCCTGACCCGTGCACATCGTGCGCGGCGTGAGCGCCTGCAGGGTCAAAGTGGACTGTTCGGCGAAAGCTCTATCGATGCGGGGTTCATTGCTCAGCCGCCGCCAGCGAACGAGCCCTGGAGTCATTCCCAACTACTGCTGGCTGAAAAGGCCGCCCTGGGGTTCTACATAACGGGTCATCCGCTAGGGGACTATGTCGATCTACTGCAAACTTTGAAGGCCGTTAAGTCAATCGACCTTCCCGGGCTTACCAGTGGGTTGCGCATCAGTCTCGGCGGAATTATCAGCGAGCTTCAACCCCGCACCACCAAGAAGGGCGACCGATTTGCGTTGCTGCGTCTGGAAGACGAAGCTGGGGGCACCAAGTGTGTGCTCTGGCCGGAGAGCTACCGCAAGTATTCACCGCTGCTGAGAAACGAGTTGGCCGTTCTGATCACCGGACGATTGGAAATAAGTGAGGACAATCCACCGTCTATCATTGTCGATCAACTGCAGAGTTTGGATGAGATTCTCAAAACCAGGGAGCTGGTGATTCTGAGCGTGCCCGAGGCGGAGGATCCAGCATACCTCTTCGATAGTATCCTGCATGTCATGAACACACATTCCGGCAACTGCGAAGTCTTGTTGGAGACATCGATCGCTTCCAACCTGTTGGTTCGCGTAAAGGTCAACACGTCGCTCCGTGTGGAACGCAGCGAAAGGCTGGAAACTGCGCTGAGAAACATGGGGTGTGGTTTAAAGGTCGAGAAGGTGGCGCTCTCGGCTACCAGCGTCTGATAAGTTGAAAAGGTTGAGAAGTCACGTGGCAAAGAAAGAAAAAGACACAGCTGTAGTTACTAGCTCCGCTGAGCCTGAAGTTGAACAACACACCGCAATTGAGCGTGTCCAGTTGGCGCGACACCCCGAACGTCCACACGCGTTGGATTTCATTGAGCGGCTCTTCGACGAATTCGTCGAGCTTCATGGTGATCGCCGGTTCGCAGATGACCCGGCAATCGTCTGCGGTTCAGCGCGTTTCCACGGGCTGCCCATTGTCGTGGTCGGCCACCAAAAAGGACGCGACACAAAACAGCGAAAGTATCGCAACTTCGGAATGCCCAAGCCGGAGGGCTATCGTAAGGCATTAAGGATTATGAAACTCGCGGAGAAGTTTGGCCGGCCTATCTTTTCCTTAATCGACACTCCCGGCGCTTACCCAGGTATTGATGCGGAGGAACGTGGCCAGGCTGAAGCTATCGCCTACAACCTGCGCGAGATGGGTAGGCTAAAGGTTCCCGTGATTGTCACTGTAATTGGCGAAGGCGGCTCTGGCGGAGCCCTGGCGATCGGTGTCGGCGATCAGGTGATGATGCTCGAGAACGCCATCTATTCGGTTATTTCTCCTGAGGGATGTGCAGCGATTCTTTGGAAAGACGCAAAGCTTGCGGACCAGGCCGCAACCGGTTTGCGCTTAACCGCGCAGGACCTCTACAAAGAGGGAATTGTCGACAAGATTATTCGCGAGCCGGCTGGGGGAGCTCACAACGATCACGATAAAGCTGCGGCCTATCTTGATGCCGCGTTAACCGAACGTCTAGCAGAGGCGGTTAGTTGTAGTGCCGAAGAAAGGCTGGCCAGGCGTTACAACAAGCTGAGGCAGTTTGGTCGCTGGGGTACAGCCTGATTCGCTAGAAGGGGATGTCGTCGTCTGCCTGCTCCGCGTGATCTACATTAGCGCCTGCCGCCGCGGCCCGTTCCATCGGGGGCTCCTGCGCATCACGCGCGCCGCCGATAAATTGCATATCGGTTCCGTGGACCTCCAAAGTGTGCCTTTGCTTTCCGTCTCGATCGGTCCACTCCTCAACCCGTAATCTACCTTCGATATAAACCGGGCGACCCTTCGTCAGGTACTGCGAAGCGGTTTCTGCCTGGCGTCCCCACAAGGTCACACGAAACCAGGTCGTCTGATCCTGCATCTCGCCGGATTTGTCCTTGCGCCTCTCGTTCGTTGCCATACTAAAACTACAGACAGGAGTGCCTTGCGGCGTGTATCGCAATTCAGGATCGCGTCCAAGATTTCCGACAAGAATGACTTTGTTAAATGACATGAGGGACCTCTCAATACTGATTTATTTTGGGGAACTCGAGCGCCATCCTACTCGGCTAAGAAAGGGTGGTCAAGCGTGACATCATACGGTCTTCATTCGCGCGTTTAGCAAAAAGTCCGGTATCGCGTTTGGCTTATAATTTCTGTTAGACTACGCGTGAATTTAACCCTTCTATCTTTCGACAAATGAAGTCTAAGGTTTACATCGAGACGTTTGGCTGCCAAATGAATGTGGCAGACACCGAGCGGGCAGCGACAGGTTTGCGCAGGGCAGGCTACGAATTGGCGTCTTCAGCAGAGGTCGCGGACGTAGTTCTGCTTAACACCTGCTCTGTCAGAGAACGTGCCGAACGAAAAGTCTTCCGCAGGATTGGAGAAATCACCCGCCGCTCTGCCGGAAAGCGACCGTTAATAGGCGTGATGGGCTGCGTCGCTCAACTCGAAGGAGACACGATATTTCAAGACGCACCAACGGTTGACTTCGTGGTTGGAACACAGGCCACTGATCGACTTCCTTCTCTAATCGAACGTGTGCTGGGTGGGGAAGCGGCAGTCATCGACGTTGCGGAACGCGGCGAAGGTGAAGTTTGGGACGTTTCACCGGTGGAGAGGCGATCTCCATACGTTGCGTTTGTCCCAATCATCGAAGGCTGCAATAAATTTTGTTCGTTCTGCATTGTTCCTTACTCTCGAGGCAGGGAAAAGAGTCGCGGCGCCGCCGAGATAGTCTCCGAAATCGTTAGACTACGTTCGCTGGGCTACAAAGAGGTGCACTTAATCGGCCAAAATGTGAATAGCTACCGCCCTAAGTCGTCAGAAGGACTCGAGGCTTACGCTGGAGCAACGCCATTTTCGCGTCTGCTTAGGGCAGTTGCCGCCACCGGGATGGAGCGGATCAAATTTACAACATCGTTCCCCAGAGACTTCCATCCTGATATAGTGTCCGCGCTCGAAGAATGTCCGAATCTTTGCGATTGGGTGCATTTGCCGGTGCAGTCAGGAAGCGATCGCGTTTTGAGGGCTATGCGTCGCGGACATAGTGCTGAGGATTACCTGCGTCGCGTTGAAAAAATCAAGAGCAGCCGCCGCCGCTTGTCGCTGACGAGCGATATCATCGTTGGTTTTCCTGGTGAGTCTGTCGAGGACTTTGCAGACACGTTGCGGCTAGTCAGCCAGTGTGAATTCGATGCGCTCTATATTTTTAAGTATTCGAAGCGCAGCGGAACACCGGCTGCGCAACTGGAAGACGTGGTTCCGGAATCGGAAAAGACCGCGCGCTTCATGGCCCTGGAAGAGTTGCAGACTTCGATTCAATCTGGAATTTACAACGGGTATGTCGGGCGTAAGGTAAGCGTTCTCGTGGAACGGCAAAGTGCCAGATCCGAGAAAGATATGATGGGTCATTCGACGTGCCATAAGGTCGTCAATTTCCGAGCGACCGAGGCAGTGACCGGCGAGATTGTCGATGTACTGGTTTCCCAGGCCAAACCGAATAGTCTTTATGGTGAGCTGAGGAATTGAAGCGCGAGGAACAAGGGAACATGGAGATCGAGGTAAAAATCAGAGCGCTAATGATGGATCCTAACAGTGGAACTCCGATCATTATTCTGAAAGACGTTGAAAGCGACACCATGTTGCCGATTTGGGTCGGTGCGTACGAAGCCAACGCGATTGCGCTCGAAATCGAAAAGATCGCACCTCCCCGTCCGATGACCCACGATTTGCTTCGCAACCTGATAATAGAACTAGGCATTCAAGTGGAAAGGGTCGTTGTCACCAGTCTCCGCGATAATACATTCTTCGCCATAATCGAAATGCGGATGAGCGACGGCAATCGAATGGTGCTTGATTCGCGGCCATCGGATGCCATCGCGCTGGCGCTGCGCGCTGACTGTCCAATCTATGTTGACGCAGAAGTCATTAAGGCTTCACGGAATGCGCTGCCGACGGAAGAAGGCGAGGGAGGGGAAGAGTCAACCCTTAGCGAAGAGGAATGGCCCGATGTCATCGGCGAAGCCGGCGACCTGCCGATGTAGTCCATCGTTTGTAAAGAGAGCATTGGAATTGAACCGTAACGAATGATAATTGCGATCGCAAATCAAAAAGGTGGCGTGGGAAAGACTACCACCGCCATCAATTTGGCTGCCGCATTCGCCCGAACAGGTAAGCGTGTCCTTCTTCTTGACCTCGATCCGCAGGCAAACAGTTCTATCTCCTTCCTTGATCCTCTCTCAGTAGAACGATCGGCTTATGAGCTGATGACAGATGGGCAGGCGCCGGTCGAGAGCGCGGTTTACCGGACACCAGTAGAAGGTCTGGATCTCATTCCCGCTCGTATTAACCTCGCAAAACTGGAAGCAAAGTTGGTAGGGGATTTTGACGCTCCTTTTCGACTCAAGGACCGCTTGGCGCCTTTTCGTGAGGAGTATCCGGTAATAGTCATCGACACGCCGCCCACGCTTGGCTTGATTACTGTCAATGCGCTCGTAGCCGCGACGCACGTGCTTGTGCCCATCCAGTCTTCGTATTTCGCTTTAGAGGGAACCGACGATCTGCTCGAGACCATCGAGAAGGTTAAAGCGCGGCCTAATCCGAATCTGGAGCTGCTGGGCGTGTTGGTGACGCTTCACGACAAACGAACCACACTTGCACGCGAAGTGCACGAGCAAATCAAAAAAGTCTTTGGTCCAAAATTATTCGATACTGTAATAACGAAGAGCGTTCGGCTTGAAGAATCGCCGGCATATAAGGAGTCGATTTTTAGCTTCGCTCCGACCTCTTCCGGGGCAATTGAATACGCAAACTTGTGTACCGAGGTACTAAATCGTGTCTAAACGGGGACTACCAACAGGCCTGCAAATGCGCCACGACGCGCATTACGTCGAGGAGTTGTCGCAACATCAACCAGCGCCAGTCGGACGGATGATATCGCTCGACAAGATCGATCCTAATCCCGAGCAACCGCGCAGCGAATTTGGCGACCTGACTGAGTTGACAGCCTCCATCGCCGACAAGGGCGTCCTCGAACCTTTACTGGTTAAGCCGTCGAGGCAGACCGGCCGCTGGATGATCATCGCCGGAGAGCGTCGCTTCAGAGCTGCGCGCGCTGCGGGTCTCAAAGAAGTGCCTTGCGTGGAGATGGAAGTCGATGAAGGCACGGTCGCAGAGATTGCGCTCATCGAAAACATGCAACGTAAGGACTTGACCGTTTGGGAAGAGGCAGATGGTCTGCTCGCCTTGTGTGATCGGTTCGGCTATACGCACGAGGAAGTGGCGCGGAAAGTAGGGAAGAGCCGTACTACCGTGACCGAGGCACTATCAATCGCAGCGATCCCGGCGGACGTGCGAGAGATTTGCCGGCAGGCGGATGTGTCGGCGAAGTCGATGTTGCTGCAAATCGTGCGTCAACCTGACGAAGAGGGCATGAGGCGACTGGCCAAGCAAATAACTTCGAAAGGGCTTTCACGCGAAGATGCAAGGGAAGTGCGGCGCCAGGAAATGGGTCCCCGCGTGACTCCGGAAGTTAAGCCTTATACATTCAAGTTTGCTTCACCGAAAAAGGATTTTAGTTTGGAAGTGCGGTTTCGCAGGTCAAACGTCACCTCACATGACGTGGCCCAGGCGCTGCGTTCAGTGGCTAAGACAATTGACGGAGGGAACAATCGACCGGAATAGCGTTGATGAGTCCACGGGGAGTAGCAAGGAAAACCATGCTCCATTTGTCATTTGACATTCCTCATGTGTCATTTAAGACCTGACGACATTTAGCAGGTAAGAATCGTCGAGGACGCGGTCCGGCGATTGGATGAACAGCCAACAGGCGCCTTCCTTCCATTCGTGTACTTCGTGGATCGTATTAGCGGATCAGTACAGACGATCCACGAACCAACACTAACAACTAAAAATGACAAATGAGAAATGTCAAAATGACAAATGGAAAATGATTCGTTCCAACCTCTCTGACCGCGTGCTACTTCCGTTTCTCCGCGGCCGCCCGTTTCTGTAGTCCTTTGGCCCATCGCTCGAGAGTTGGCTGAATCGGTTTGAAGAGTCGGGCACGGAAGGTGTGCTTCTTCTCATTCCAGGCCTTCAAGTGTTTCTCCGTATACATCCTGACTGCCGGCTCTAACTGAGTCTTCTTAAGCGAATGCTTTAGCGTGAAGTGATAGTGTTGTCCAACCAGCGAGAACAGCGTTGCGGTTAAATTACCCTTGAAGGAAAGCCGCGGAACGATCTGTTTATGTAAAGGCTTATTGCCCGGCAACAGCACGCCCACAGCGATCTCGAGCCACGGGCCCTTCGGCCCTTGTCTCGGATGATACAGCCCGGGAAGCTCTGTCGCCTGGAAAGTTCCTTTTAAGCGCGGCTCCGAGATGAACTCCACTAACCGGATGCGCTCCAAACCTCTACTATGCTCACGGGGAAGACTATCAAAGGCCTCTTCAATATGCCTGACACTATCCTTGGGTAACTTCCGCTCAACCTGGTTCTCAATCTTAATCGCCACTACGCCACTCCCATACCGCTCGAATCAAAGCTGCGAAAATGAAGCGCAACTCTAGAGTGAGCGCTGCGCCCGGTCAAGCGCCCCCAACGGTGTGCCCGGGCTCACTTCAATCGTACTTGGACAATTCGCTCACGAAAGTAGGGGCACGGCAGGCCGTGCCCCTACCAAACTAAACCAGTACCCAACCTAACCCCGGATCTGCACCACCTTGCACAAAGCCCTGAGCCCAGTAAACACCTCCGGCTCAACAGAGAAGCCTCGTCCCGGGGCTTATCAACCCAAACTACCAGGAACCCACCCGCCTACTGGTTGCGTCTGATAATACATATTATGTCGCAATAAGGTTTGTTTTCTGAGGGGGCTGGCGACCGTCCTCCAACCTCATGACGCGTCATCTTGGTGGCCTTGTCGACAGATTTGCGTAATTATAACGCCCTCAATGGGGCGCGCTGATTCGCGAGGGTGACGTTTCAACCTAACAGTGGGAGTGATTGATGGCACGAATCATTTTGGGCGTTTTGGCAGGATTTTTTGGTTGGGTGATAGCGTGGTTCGGATGCGAGAGGATTCTTTCGGCCATTTGGCCGGAGTGGTTCGGCGCGCACCAGGTCGCGTTCCAAGCGGCGATTGAACATGGCGGTCGGTTCACCCCAGACACGACGATTCTTCTCATCCATATTGTCCTCAGTTCAATAGCTTCGGTTATATCCGGATTTCTGGCAGCGCTGATCGCTGGTGAAAACAAACGCGCTCCGCTGGTCCTCGGCTTGTTGCTGTTGGCCTTTGGTTTATTGAAGGTGGTTATGTCCTGGCCGTATGTCCCAATTTGGTATCACGTTATTTTCACGGGGATTCTACTTCCAATGACGATCTTGGGCGGTAGATTGAAACAGGCATCGCACTGACGTTTTGTTACGAGGCGAATTGTAATGGCAAACGATAGAATTTTTGCGATGAGTTTTGCCGGCGTTTATCCGCATTATGTGACGAAGGCCGAAAAGAAAGGCCGCACAAAGGAAGAGGTAGACGAAATTATTCAGTGGCTCACTGGATATAGTAAGGCTGGTTTAGAGAAGCAGATCCGGAAGAAGACTGACTTTCGAACATTCTTCGATCAAGCTCCCAAAATAAATCCTAATGTCTCCCTGATCAAAGGTGTGATTTGCGGGATCCGTGTGGAAGAGATCGAAGACCCGTTGATGCAAAAGATCCGGTACCTGGACAAATTGATCGACGAACTGGCAAAAGGCAAAAAGATGGAAAAGATCTTACGAAGTCCTGAATTGTCCCGCTAGTTCTCCCCACTCTCGCCACGTTCCAGATTATTTAGGCTTTAGTTTGGGCTTAGTTTGCCGAGTCCTGGTACGAGTCTGGTCGGATTTGCGGGCGAGACGCTCGGCGAGTTTAGTGTTGCCGAGTTCTCGCAGCGCGTCCTTGCCGACCCAGCGCGCCGCGGGTGTTTCCGATTTGGCCAAACGCTTGGCGACAACTACGGCTGCTGCATTAAGCTTGGCGTTGCGCTTGCCGATACAGCGTAGCGCCCAACTCACCGCCTTCTTCACAAAATTTCGTTCGTCGTGTGCGCCAGCCTCGATGAGCGGCAACAGTTCAACGAACCTGGAGTCAGGCGCGCTCTTGTCGTGCGCAGTCACGCTAGCCATTAGCGCGAAGGCTGCCCGCTTTTCGAATTCATTGCGCCGGTTGGTCCATCTAACAGCTTTCGACCAGGCGTGCGGAGTCCGGTCAAACAGGTGAAAGCATAGAGTGTCGCAGATGGCCCAACTGTCGAAATCGCGACACCAGCGATCCATTTGCACGGTCGTGACGCGCTCAGGATCTTCTACGAACGCCGTTAGCATCCGGGCCTCGTAGAATCCTGTCTTCCACAAGCCCGCAGCAAGTTCGTGGTTGCGTCCGATAATCTTGGCCAGCCGGCGAATATCTGCGACTGACACTCCAAACGCGTTGTCGGAAGGAATTCCATAGCGGGACATGCCCTCGAGTGTGTGTTTGGTGCTGTGCTTCCTGAGCCACGTAAGTGCAAACTCGACGTCATACTTGATCGAGTCCTTGCTCTTCTTAGCAGTTCCCTGTTTTGCCTTCGTTGGCATGTGTATGCGCCACAGTTGATATCCGAGAGGCAGTCTTCGCATTAGCACCGGGCTCTAGCCCGGTGACCGCATAAACTGTCGAAGAGGAAACTGTTTAAACGGTCTCCCGCTTTGCTAACGCCTTTTTCCACCGCGCTGAGCGCGGTGCAAATTAGAATCAAGACCTTTAAAACAGCATCAGGCTTTGAGCAGCCTTCCTTGACACTGTTTGAGCCCGACTGTTACATTACGCGGTCTTTTTGTAATCATACCAGTCTTACCACTGCCACAAAGGAGTTTGCTTGAGTACTGAATCAGGTTTTCTATTCACCTCTGAGTCTGTCACCGAAGGCCACCCAGATAAGATTTCCGACGCAATATCAGACGCCGTGCTGGATGCCGCGCTCGCGGAGGATCCTAAAGCGCGAGTTGCTTGTGAAACGCTGGTCACGACCGGCCTGGTCGTAATTGCAGGCGAGATCACAACAGATGCGCGCATCGATTATAGCCGAGTCGCCCGGGACGCAATCCGAGACATCGGTTACACGCGCGCTAAGTTTGGTTTCGATTCTGAGACCTGCAGTGTCTTGTCGGCGATTGACCGGCAGTCGCCCGATATCGCAATGGGTGTCGACACTGGCGGCGCCGGCGACCAGGGTTTGATGTTTGGTTTCGCCTGCAATGAAACCCCGGAGTTAATGCCACTTCCAATTCAGCTCGCCCACATGCTGGCCAAGCGCCTCTCGGAAGTGCGCAAGTCAGGCGCCCTTCCCTACTTGCGGCCGGATGGAAAATCACAGGTCACGATTGAATACCGGGACGGCAGACCGTTTCGCGTCGAAGCCGTGGTCATTTCGTCGCAACATGGTCCAGAGGTAAAGAACGAGCAGTTGCGTTCCGAAATCGAGGCCCAGGTTATCAAACATACTGTGCCCGACGAGTTACTCGACAGCGACACCAAGTATCACATCAACCCCACCGGGCGCTTCGTGACCGGCGGCCCGCAAGGTGACGCCGGCCTGACCGGACGCAAAATAATTGTCGACACGTATGGCGGATATGCACCTCATGGTGGTGGCGCCTTTTCCGGAAAGGATCCTACGAAGGTAGATCGCTCCGCCGCCTACATGGCCCGTTACGTAGCCAAGAACATTGTCGCGGCCGGCCTGGCCGATCGTTGCCAGGTTCAACTCGCCTACGCCATTGGCGTGGCTGATCCGGTGTCAGTTAACGTACAGACCAACGGTACCAGCCACGTGTCTGAAAGCGCCCTGGCTAAACTGGTGCGCGATCATTTCGAGCTCACGCCGCGCGGAATCATCGAATCGCTCGACCTTCGTCGTCCGATCTACAAAGCTACCGCCGCTTATGGCCACTTCGGCAGAGACGGTTTCAGTTGGGAGAAAACCGACAAGGCCGAAGCGCTGCGTAGCGCTGCCGGCGTTTGATGGCGCGAATGCCAACCAACTTATCAGCAACAATCTAAAGAGGACAATGCCGTAATGAGTGCTACACGTTCAATGGACTATGACGTCAAAGATATTGGGCTGGCCCAGCAAGGAAAGCAGCGGATCGAATGGGCTGAGCGAGAAATGCCGGTCCTGCGGCTTATCCGCGAACGCTTTAACGATGAAAAACCACTTAAAGGCGTGAGGCTCGTGGCCTGCGCCCACATCACAACTGAAACGGCCAACCTCGCGCGCGCACTTCAAGCGGGTGGTGCAGAGGCGGTTCTCATTGCGTCCAATCCCCTTTCCACGCAGGACGACGTGGCGGCTTCACTCGTCTCGGATTGGGGCATCCCGGTATATGCCATCAAGGGCGAGTCGACTGAGACTTACAACCGCCATGTGCGAACCGCGTTGGATTTTCATCCTGACATCATCATCGACGATGGTTCCGATGTTGTCGCGACCTTGCTTAAGGAGCGTGGCGATCAGGTCAAAGAGTTGATGGGCTCGACCGAAGAAACCACTACCGGCATTCAGCGACTCAAAGCGATGGAAACAGCAGGCGTGTTGACCTTCCCATCTATCGCAGTCAACAACGCTCAAACAAAACACTTTTTTGACAACCGTTACGGCACCGGCCAATCAACACTGGATGGAATCATTCGCGCCACCAATATTCTGCTGGCAGGCAGAAACGTGGTAGTCGTCGGTTATGGTTGGTGCGGCAAGGGCGTCGCCTCAAGAGCTCGAGGCATGGGCTCGAATGTAATCGTCACTGAGGTTGATCCCATCAAAGCAGTGGAGGCAGTAATGGATGGCTTTCGCGTCATGCCGATTGAAGCCGCAGCGCCGCTGGGAGACATTTTCATCACCGTAACCGGCAATCGCCACGTAATCGACGGTCAACATTTCGCACAGATGAAGGATGGCGCAATCGTTTGCAACAGCGGCCATTTCGACCTCGAGTTGAATTTGGTTGCCTTGCGCGACATGTCAGAAGCAGCCACCAGCGTCAGGCCTTTTGTCGAGGAGTACAAGCTAAACTCAAACGGCAATCGGGTGATGGTTTTGGGCGAAGGACGCCTAATCAACCTGGCTGCAGCCGAGGGTCATCCTGCCAGTGTGATGGACATGAGTTTCGCTAACCAGGCGCTGTCAGTTGAGTATCTCGTCAAGCGCAAAGGCGAGCTTGATCCGGGCGTGCATCTGCTTCCGCCTGAGGTTGACACTGAGATCGCAAGCTTAAAACTCCGCGCGCTTGGTCTCTCAATCGACACACTGACAGCAGAACAACTCGAATACATCGCTAGCTGGGAAACTGGGACTTAAACCTCACGTTCGCACGCGAGAAAGAAAGTACGTTCCTGCTGCGGCAAAGATGACAGGTGGCGACCAGGCTGCGACCTCAGGCGGCAGCAATCCGTGGTTGCCCAACTGCTGAAAGCCACCTCCGACACCCCAATAAAGCACACTGACCGCGACGGCGAGGCAAAGTGCAACGATCGCCCCTCGTTTGCCGAACGCCAGCGCCAAGGGCATACCAATAAATGCCATTACCACGACGCTCAGTGGATTCACGTACTTTCGTTGTTCCGCAACCACCAGGGCTGAGACGTCCACCCCGCGCTGTTTTGCTGCTCGCAAATAACTTCGTAGCGCAGCCACGCTTAACTGTGAAGGCTTGTCCACCGTTGGCTTAAAGACCTGCGGAGACTCAGTGCCGGGCAGCTTCACTTCCGAATGCGCCTGGCGTTCTACGACCATTCCCTGAAGCCCCACCGTCTCAGCTTGCCGCACCAAGATCTGGTCGGGAGTGGTCCATACCGCCTGGTCGCCTGTAATCACACGCTTCAAGTGAACGCCTTCATCGTCAAGTTCATAAATAGTCGGTTTAATCAGAACCTCGCCTTGCTCATCAAATTCGTAGGAATAGAGTCGCCGCGTTTCCGGCGATGACAACCACTGCCGGCCAGAGCCTGTGATAGCTCGCGCCTGGCCGCCTCGGATTCTGGCTCGCAAAGATTCCTGCCTGACGTTAGCCGCCGGCATCACATGTTCCTGCACCAGCCAGGTGCCCGCGCCGGCAGCGATTGCAAACAGTAGCCCCGGAATCATTAGTCGGTACACGCTTTGGCCCGATGCCCACCAGGCAATCGCTTCACTCCTTCGCGCCAGCAACGCATAGGTGACCAGCACGGTAATCAGCATTGCCGCTGGAAACACCTCTACGGCCACGAGCGGAAGCAGGAACAGCAGGTACTTGGCAACTATGCCAGCCGGCACATTGTTGCTGCCGATAAAGCGCCACAGTTCGAAGAGCGTGAAGATAACGAAGATCAGAACCAGACTCAGAAATCCGAGCAGGAAACTCAACGCCAGTGTTTGAAACAGACTTGTATCCAGCAGACTGGGAAAACCAGAGCGACCGGCGCCTAGTGTATGTATCGCCGTGCTGACCCGATGTTCGAGACTGTCTACGCGAGACTTTCTAAACAATCGTTTGATCGCATCCAGCCTGGGAACCGACCGAACCCGCCAGAAGATCACACTCAGAAGGACTATCGCTGCTGTCGCCATCCACTGACCAATCATTGGCGGGGTTGCCCCGGTCCTTGCCAGCGACTCGCCAAGTAAAGACAGCAGGTAATAAACGACAATTACGCCAATCGATAATAAGACACCAACACCACGTCCACCCCTCCTGATCCTTAAGCCAACCAAACCGGCAAACAGCGAGAACACAAGGGGCGCCACCGAGAGTGCCAAACGGCGATGAAGTGTTCTTTCCGCTTCCCTGCTCTTCTCCGAAGTTCCGGCTGCTGCACGCTCACGTAATTCAGTCCAATCCATTTCATCGGCCGAAGCCTCCTCGCGGCTTAGACGATCCAGCAACGCGGCGCGGCCGGTATCGATCGCAATCCGCAATTGGTCAAGCCTCTCGACGACGTAAGATCGGTCCGCGCTTGTTTCAGCGGGAATCTTCATCGCGAGAGCATCGCTGAGAACAAGTTCCGATTTCTCTCCCGAAGAATCAATGCGTCCCGACCGCGATGTCACAACGCGCGTGCTGCCGTCGCCCTGCAAAGCGTAAATGAAAACCCGCGACCATATTCCCTGGGCCTTGTCGCCGTCCTTCACGTAGATCACATAGCCAGGAATCTCGGTGTTGAAGGTGCGCGGTTCCACCGGCGACTCCATCTTTCGCAACGCACCCTGCACAGTAGCTTTGCGGAGGTCCCTTGCCGCACGGGGCCCTTCACTCAGGTGCAGCCACGTTGCCCCGATAGTCGCAACCAAGCCAATCAGCAACGCGGGCCATAAAAGAGTCCATGTGCCGACACCTGCTGCGCGCATCGCCACAATCTCACTATCGCTGCCCATGCGGGCCAGTCCGATCACAGTGCCCGCAAGCACGGCCACCGGCAGCGTGACTACCATCACGCTGGGGAGAAGCGCGGCGGCTATCTCGGCCATCAACGTCAAAGGCAGGTCTGCGTAGAGCGCCAACTCGGCAAAACGGCTCGTCTGCTGGGTGAAGAGAACTCCAGTCAACAGCAACAGGGAAAGAAACGAATACGGCAGAATGCTCTGGAGTATGTACCTCGGTATTAACTTTAGACCGTTAGGCATGGAATCGTATTTCGAGCCAGTTTCAGTTAACCGAGGGATGGAAAGTTGATTTGAGGCGAGGTTGCTTTTCCAGCACGCGTCCGATCAGTTGATGCGTCAGTTGGGCCATCTCGCGATGAATGTTGGCTGGAACGTCACGTGATTCTTTAGCAAACACATAGGGCGCCAGTTTCTGAGTAGCCCGCAACTGAGTCTGCAATCGACGCGAAAGCGCATTGCCGCTTCCCTTGCTGCAGCGGCGGCATCTGAACATTAGTTCCGGGCCAAGAAAAGCAGGCTCCATTTCATCAAACACGATATGGCATTCGCCGCAGCGCCGCAGGTCGGGCAGATAACCTTCGAGCTTTAGCAGCCAGACCTCGAAGTAGCGCAGTATCAATTGAAGATCTGTCTGTGATTCAGCGATTGCGTCGAGGCAAGCCTTTACCATTCTAAATAGCCGCTCGTTTGGTTCGTAAGGCGGGGAAAACTCTATGACCAAGTCACCCATGTACGCCAAACCGGTAAGCGTTTCGGCCTGGCTGGAGAGGTCGAAGTGTGACTTTAAGATTTCCGCCTGGCGGAGCGAAACCAATTCCTGATTCTCTTTTTGGTAATAGCTGAGCTTAGCGAATGTGAAGGGCTCGAGCGCGGCGCCGAACCTGCTCCTAAGTTTTCTGCAACCCTTAGCCACTCCACGAATGAGTCCAGCCGAACGCGTCAAACAAACCACGATCTTGTCGGCCTCGCCAAAGTTGTAGGTTCGTAAGATCAGCGCTTCAGTGTCTAGAGCTGCCATTCAAGCCCAACCGCAAGTCAGAAAGGAAGCAGATACAGAATCCACCCTAAAGCCAAACCAATGACCACGAACTCGGCGAAAACCTTAAGGCCATAGATTAAACGTTCTTCTTTAGATTCCTTCGCAACGATACCGAAAACCACTGCGGCCAACACAGCAAAAGCGATCATGACGAGGAAATGCCTCATGATTTCCTCCCAGCCGAAATATCAAAAGCATCGAGCATTGAAAGATAGTTTAGGAGGCCGGCGATGAGGAGGAACGTAGTACCGTATTCATAAGTAGCGCGCGCTGCATTCATCGGATCGTCGGAAAAGCCTGTGCCGAAGAACCAGCATATGATGTAGAGCAGCCCGGTTCCAAGATTCGCAATCATAGGCGGAAGTTGATACAGCGATGAGCCGCCCTGTTCGTCACCCTTCATAATAAAGAGATGCCCTCCCATCCATAGCCCAGCTATGAAAGAGATCCAAACGGCGCCACCGAGAAAAAGCGCGCGAACCCACTTTCCCTGAAGTAGGTGTCCAAAGCCAGGGCACAACCAGGCAACGGCTCCCATCAACCAGGCTTTGCCCGGTGCTTTCTCAACTGACTCAAGACGTTCCTTGTCTGACTTAACCAAGCTTACCTCCCAATCCCTTTCGACCGCCTCCGCTCGTTCCAGCGTGAGCGCCCCGTGCTTATATTCAGCTTTAAAGGTCGGCAGCCCGACCTTTAAAGACTCACCTTAGCTTTCAATACAGCAGATACTGCTGGCGACTTCGCTTGAAAGTCTCCAGACCTTCGCTCCAACTCACTTCAAGTTTTTCCAGAGGTGTGCCGGTCTCTAACGCTTCTCTAATTTTCGCCGTACCCGAAATCACGTCAAATGGATTCCGATCATAAACGTATTCGTACGGCGGCTCCTTCCAACGAAAATCATTCGGGTAAGATTCGAAAGCTACCTGCACCATAGTAAGTCCGGTTCTCACCGGCTCAAACTGCTCCCTGTCAATGACATGAATCTGCACACCGCCACAACTGACGCCCGCGTGTTTTTGAAAAGTCGGGCGGAAGATGCAACTGCGAAAGTACACGCCCGGCAACTCTCGATCATTTAACCTTCGCGCGAACTGCTCGGGATCAATGTAAGGTGCGCCAATCAACTCGAACGGCCGTGTTGTGCCTCTGCCTTCCGATATTTGTGTTCCTTCAAAATGCACCGTGCCAGGAAAGAGAGTCGCGGAATCGAGGGTTGGGATGTTAGGCGAAGGCATGACCCAGGGCGCATCCGTTTGGTCGTGCCAGCAGTCACGCGTCCAGTTCTCCATCTCGAGAACTTCCAGATCGCAACCAATCTCAAAATGTCCATTAAACATCCGCGCCAGCTCACCAAGGGTCATCCCGTGCCGGGTTGGAATAGGATACTGACCAACAAAAGACGCCTGTTCAGTCTCCAGGACATTTCCCGCTACCGCCACGCCATTAATCGGGTTTGGCCGATCGCAGACGATCATCTTTTTCCCAAAGGCACGCGCCGCCCTCATCGAATTCGCCATGGTGTAGGCAAAAGTGTAGATGCGACAGCCGACATCCTGCATATCAAACACGAGCACATCCAGATCCTTAAACATAGCCTCGGTAGGCTCGCGTGTTTCACTATAAAGCGAGTGGATCGGCAATCCAGTCTGACGGTCAACGGCGTGCTCAGTTTCAATCATATTGTCCTGAACGTCGCCCCTAATGCCGTGCTGCGGCCCAAATAGAGCGCGCAGATCGACGGCCGGGTGCTGATGAAAAAGATCGGCCACATGCTGAAAGCTGTGGTCAACCGAGGCTTGGTTACAAATCAGCCCGATGCGAGCGCCCCTGAGCATAGCCCCTCGCTCTTCAAGTAATCTCTCAACGCCGAGTCTCACTTCCTTGCGAGTCATCTTTTGTTCTTTATGCCTACGTGATTTTATTACTTAAAGTTTTTCATTAAGCTTAGCTGCTAAGCACCGAGCCGCCGTTTACGTTCAAGACTGCGCCGGTGATGTGCCGTGCCCAGGTGGTACATAAGAAAACAATCGGGCCGGCTACGTCCTCCACGGTGGCGATCGAGCGCAGTGGAATGGTGCTTAGAATTGACTCTCGGCGCTCTGTGCCGCCCAGATCGTCGGCGGTCATGTTGGTGTCGACCCATCCTGGAGCAACAGCGTTGACATTAATCTTCCACTGCCCAAGTTCATCAGCCAATGACTTAACAAACGCGATTTGACCACCTTTCGACGATGCGTAGTTTGAATACCCCGCCTCGCCACGTTGACCGGCAGTCGAACTAATGATGACGATTTTTCCCGAGCGTTGGTTTTTCATAAACGGTACAGCAGCGCGGCATACTGACCAGGTGCCCTTTAAGTTTACATCGAGTGTCTTGTCCCAGCGTTCCTCCGTTAACTCGTCGACCGGTGCGCCCTCCCAAACTCCTGCATTGCAGACAAGTATGTCTACGCTCCCGAAGTGATCGATTGTAGCTTGGATGAGTTTCTGTGCGTCAGTCAGGCGTGAAACATCGGCTTTAAACGAAATTGCTTCAGCCCCCAGCTTCTTTACGGAATCCAGAGCAGCAGTTGCCGCGGCTTCGTCGTTAACGTAATTGATAACTAAGCGAGCGCCGTGGGCTGCGAGTAGCTCTATGACGGCCCTGCCAATTCCGCGTGACCCCCCGGTAACTATAGCGACCTTCTTCTTTAACCCCAGATCGGAATTAGCCGTCATTTTCGTCTTCCGGCGAATCGAAGATCATCGGCCGACGCTCCCACAAACCGGCCAACTGTCGACCTCTTCCCTTCTCTTTCACGATATTCGCTGGAGGCCTCAACGAAACTACGAAACAATGCCTCCGACAGCTCGTCGCTTTCCCACCCTAATTCAGGATGCCATTGCACGCCCAAGCCGAAGTGGTCCTTACGTGGATCTTCAACGGCTTCAATCAACCCATCTGACGCCCACGCGGTCGGCACCAGGTCGCGGCCAACGTTTTCGATCGCTTGATGATGGTGACTATTAACCAAAGCAGTGTCCGCTTGAGCTAGTGAAGCAAGCGCAGTGTCTGCCGCAAGTTTGACGCGATGCGACGGACGGTCGCGCGGAGAGCCTTGTTCATGATTGATCGCATTCGGCACCTGAGCGCCGATATCCTGGATTAACGTGCCGCCGCGAAACACGTTCAGCACCTGCATACCAAAGCAGATTGCAAACAACGGTAGGTTGCGTTGCTCGACTTCCGCGAGCACCAGCAAATCCGTTTCGTCCTTGATTGACTGGACCACGCCCAGGTTCGGATGAGGCTCTGCGCCATAACGCAGCGGGTCTACATCTGAATCGCTACCAGGCAGGAGCACGCCGTCAAGCGACTCGACTATTGCTGAAACATAATCCCGCCGAGGTATTAAGCTGATGTGCACTGGTATCCCGCCAGCCGCCGCCACTGCTTCGCTATAATGTCGACCGAGATAAAACCGATCGGTTCCCAATTCGAGCCTCATGGTAATACCGATAAGAGGCCGCTCAGCGGCATTGAGATCAGCAGCCTGGCTCGATTTATCTCTCGAGTTATTCATGCGCAACCTATCATAGCCTAAAATTTCTTCAGTATCTGCTGACTAAGCACTCCAAGCTGTTGACTGCTTCGAATTCCCGCGCCTTGACTTGCCTTCAAGCGTATTCCTATAGTGACTGGGCAAAAATGCAAGGTGAAAATACACGCATTCGCAGTACTACGGTGCTACTGGTCCGTAAGGATGATCACGTGGCGCTGGCCGGTGACGGGCAAGTTACGCTTGGTGAAACGATAATGAAATCAAGCGCCCGTAAAGTTCGCCGCCTCTATAACGACAGCATCCTTGCCGGGTTCGCCGGCGCTACTGCAGACGCGTTTTCACTTCTGACCAGATTTGAAAGTAAGCTGGAACAATATCACGGCAACCTTGAACGCGCGGCGATTGAGCTGAGCAAGGAATGGCGCACGGACAAGATACTGCGGCACCTGGAAGCATTGTTGGTAGTAGCTGACTCAAAAAGCTCCTTTCTACTGTCGGGCAATGGCGATGTCATCGCGCCTGATGATGGGGTGCTTGCGATTGGGTCAGGAGGTTCTTATGCCCTGGCTGCGGCCCGGGCGCTCCGTCAGCACACGGACCTCCCGGCGCGCGAGATTGCGGTTGAGGCCTTACGAATTGCCGGTGAGATTTGTATTTACTCGAATCAAAACATTGTAGTTGAAGAATTGTGAAATGCTCTCACACTGTCCCCGGGTGAAATCGAATCGCAACTAACCCCATGGTCATTTATTTAGAAGGAGAAGTCGACGAGCAGGTTCGGCTGGACGAGATGACACCTCGTCAGATTGTTGCCGAGTTGGATAAGCACGTCGTCGGTCAGCGAAACGCGAAACGCGCAGTCGCCGTAGCGCTAAGAAATCGCATCCGCCGGCAAAAGCTTACGCCCGACATGGCTGTCGATGTGATGCCGAAGAACATCATCATGATCGGCTCAACCGGTGTTGGGAAGACCGAGATTGCGCGGCGCTTGGCGAGGATGTCAGATTCACCTTTTCTAAAAGTCGAGGCGTCGAAGTTTACCGAAGTCGGGTACGTAGGGCGCGACGTCGAAAGTATGATCCGCGACCTGACTGAGATTTCAGTAGACATGACCCGGCAGGAGAAGATTGACGAAATTGCCGAAAAGGCCGAACTCAACGTAGAGGAACGGATTCTCGACTTACTTCTACCGCCCCCTCGCGCGACGTCCGGATACTACGACTTTGAGACTGCCACCGATGACGATCTAACCGCGCATTCAACGTCTCCGACAGAATCCAGCATTCGGGACGACCAGTTTCAACGCACGCGGGAGAAGCTGCGAAGCCAACTTCGGGACGGCAAACTCGACAGCCGGCTGGTGGAACTTGAGATTCGTGAAAAGAGTTTTCCGGTGATTGAGCTGGCAGGACCGCAAGGTGTGGAAGAGATGGGCATCAACATGAAAGACATGTTGGGGAATATGTTCCAGGGCCGCACTAAACAACGGAAAATGCGCGTAGATGAGGCCATGGAACACCTGATGGCTGAGGAAGAAGAACGACTGATAGATATGGATCAGGTGGCGCGAGCTGCGATTGAACGAGTCGAATCCTCCGGCATCATTTTTCTGGATGAGATCGACAAGATTGCCGGACGCGAGTCGGGGCACGGACCTGATGTATCCCGTGAGGGTGTACAGCGAGACATCCTACCGATTGTAGAGGGCACGACCGTCAACTCTCGCTACGGCATGGTCCGAACTGATCATATTCTCTTCATCGCTGCCGGAGCTTTTCATGTTTCGAAACCGTCGGATCTAATTCCTGAGTTGCAGGGCCGCTTCCCTATTCGGGTGGAACTCGAGTCGCTCACGGTCAACGATTTCAAACGAATTTTGACCGAGCCCAAGAACGCACTAATTAAACAATACCAGGCGATGATGGCTACAGAGGAAGTGCTGATTGACTTTACTGACGACGCGATAGATGCGATTGCGAATTTTGCCGCTCGCGTTAATGAGAACACAGAAAACATTGGCGCTCGCCGGCTGCAAACCATAATGGAAAAGCTGCTCGAAGAAATAAGCTTCGAGGGCCCTGATCTGGAACCGAAACAGCAACGAATCGATTCCCGTTATGTCGAGGCTATGCTCGCGGAAACTGTTAAAGACCAGGACCTCAGCCGGTACATTCTGTGAAACCATCCACTTTGCGCGTCTTCAAATCTCGTTGCTCTTCCTACCTTAGTTTCCGAACTTCTGTGCTGCGTTCCATTGTCGCTCTCTCGGCAGCGCTGGCCGCGCTCGCTTTTGTTGTCAACTGTGGCAAGCGTCGTCCGCCGCTGCCGCCCATCGAACGTGTGCAGCAACGCACAGAAGCGCTTTCCGGCGTGCAAAGAGGAAATCAGGTTATTCTCAACTGGCCTGCGCCGCAGCGAAATGCGCCGGATCAAAGTGTGCAGAGCATTCGCCGGATCGATATCTATCGCCTGGCGGAAAAGCCCGGGTCACCACTTGGATTGACTGAAGAGGAATTTGCGACCCGGTCTACTCTAATTGGCTCTGTTACCTATGAAGAAATTCAGAATGCGGGCGAAGTGCTGACCTACACCGACAATCTTCAACTCGCCGGCGAACCCACTCGTCTACGTTATGCGGTTCGCTATGTGAATGCATCGGGTCAACGAGCCGCCTTTTCAAATTTCCTGCTGTTGGAACCGGCGGCGCGGGTTGCGCAAGCGCCGACGATGATGATCACCGGAAAAGAAGTAACTGAAGAAGCAATTACGGTTTCCTGGCAACCCCCAGCGACAAATATCGACGGCTCGACGCCAGTTAATTTGCTGGGCTACAACGTCTATCGCGTTGAAGAGTCGGAGAGTGCAGTCAGCGATGCGCCAATAAACACTTCGTTGGTCTCAGGCACAAGTTTCAGCGATCGAAATTTCACATTCGGTGAGAGCTATCGCTATCTCGTTCGAGCGGTATCGCTGGGAACGGAAGGAGGCCAGGTTGAAAGCCTGAATTCAAATTCAATCCTGGTGTCTCCTAAAGATATTTTCGCACCGTCGGCGCCGGCCTCAATCACCATTGCTGCGGCGCCAGGCCGGCTATCGTTGTTTTTCCCAGCTAATCCTGAACGCGACGTCGCGGGCTACAACATTTATCGTTCTACCGACCCCGACTTGCCAAAGAACCAGTGGAGCAAACTCAACAGCGAATTGCATAACAGGACGACGTTTCAAGATGAGCGGGTCGAATCGGGACGCCGCTATTTCTATTACCTGATTGCGGTTGACCAGGCTGGGAACGAGAGCCAACCATCCGAAGTTGTTTCGGAAACAGTGCCGTAACGAGGCTCGTGTTGATTGAGTATGCGCATCTGTCGTTTTACCACGTTTGGGATTTCGTTACCGCGCTTCGGTGTTGTTGAAAACGAGCAGGTTCTGCCTCTTGTCACCCAGGAGATTGAAGCGTTGCGTACCTCTGGGGTGGGTACACCGCTCGGCTTTACTGAGGTCAAGCTGGTGACACCGGTCGCTCCTTCCAAGATAGTTTGTGTCGGCAGAAACTATCGCGAGCACGCGGCTGAGTTGGGAAATAAAATGCCTGACGCGCCATTGCTCTTTCTAAAGGCGCCATCAGCACTTACCGGGACGGACGAATGCATCGAGCTGCCACCGGAGTCGAACCAGGTTGAACATGAAGGGGAGTTGGGCGTGATCATCGGCCGTCAGGCCCGCAATCTGGGGGAGAACGAAGACCCGCTGGACTACGTGCTCGGGTACACGTGCGTCAACGATGTTACCGCGAGGGACCTACAACGCAAGGATGTGCAGTTTACCAGAGCAAAATCGTTCGACACATTCTGTCCCGTTGGTCCCTTTATCGTAACGGACCTCGATCCCTTCAATCTCGTCGTTACCACGAGGGTCAATGACGTTGTGAAGCAGGAGGGCAAGACGTCTGATATGGCTTTTTCGGTTCCCTTTCTAATCAGGTATATCTCCCAAATCATGACGCTCTATGCGGGCGACTTGATTGTTACGGGAACGCCCGCCGGAGTTTCTCAACTGAAGGATGGAGATGTCGTGGAAGTTGAAATCGAAGAGATCGGGATTCTGCGAAATAAAGTTTGCGAGTCTCAACGCGTCGCTTAAGATCGTGTTTTCAGCAGCGCGTCGAATTGTTTATTGGAGGTGTTATGAAGTTTTTCCTTGATACAGCGAACTTGGATGAAATTCGCGAAGCGGCGTCTTTCGGCATAGCAGACGGCGTCACTACCAACCCAACGTTAATCGCCAAAGAGGGTGACGTGGATTTCAAGCAACATATCGCGGCCATCTGTGAAATTGTTAGTGGCCCGGTGTCGGCGGAATGCACCAGCGAAGACACCGAAGGGATGCTGCGCGAAGGTCGCGAGTACGCGAAGATTGCTCCCAATGTAGTCATCAAGTGTCCATTGACAAAAGCTGGACTAAAAGCCACCCGGCAACTTTCCAACGAGGGCATTAAGGTAAACGTGACGCTGTGCTTTTCGGCTGCCCAAGCCATTCTCGCAGCGAAGGCAGGCGCTTCTTTCATAAGCCCGTTTCTTGGCAGGCTTGACGATGTTGGAGAAAACGGACTGGTCTTATTAAGCGACATCGTCGAAATCTACAGCAACTATTCGTGGCCAACCGAAGTTCTGGCCGCCAGCATTCGTCATCCGATTCACGCGATTGAGGCGGCGCGCATGGGAGCGGACATCGCTACCATGCCTTTCAAGGTCATTGACCAGATGTTTAATCACCCGTTAACGGATAAAGGGCAGGCACAGTTTTTGGCTGACTGGCGCAAGAGCGGCAGGAAGTAGCTTGACGGCCGGCAAGACAATTCTCGTTCGCTCCTGCAAGTACGACGGCCGGGAGCATCGACGTTGGCACGCGAGGATTCTCAGCCAGGAGGGCTCGTTGATCGTCCTCGACGCCTACTTCCCGGAGGACGTTAATCACGAGCTGCTCGGTTTAATTGCGAGCGGAACGCACAGCGTGGAGTACTATTGGCTGGATCGCTGGTACAACATATTTCGGTTCGCAGAGCCCGGGGGAGCGTTAAGAAACTTTTATTGTAACGTTAATGTTCCACCTACTTTTGACGGCGAGGTTTTGAGTTACATTGATTTGGACCTGGATGTCCTGGTTGATCCCGACTTTTCTTACCGGATACTTGATAACGAAGACTTTGAAGCTAACGCCAGCCTTTACAGTTATTCTAGTGAAGTTCGCCTCAACGCCCGGCAAGCACTTGATCAGTTACTGGAGATGATTCGTAATCGCGCGTTCCCGTTTCGCGATTTACAATGATTTAAGATGGCTTCCAAACAACAACCAAAACCCTCGAAGTCGCGCCTTGAACGTCTAAAGGAGCTTTCGCTGAAAGCTGAACAAGGCGGAGGCCCAGATCGAGTGGCGAAACAGCACGCGGCGAAAAAGATGACCGCGCGCGAACGTATCGAGTTCTTACTTGACGAAGACACGTTTGAGGAATTTGACAAGCTGGTGGTGCATCGCTCGCGCGACTTCGGCCTGGACGAACAGATTTATGCGGGTGACGGTGTGGTAACGGGTTATGGATTGATCGACGGTCGCAGGGTATTTGTCTTCGCGCAGGATTTTACAGTTTTTGGCGGTTCCCTTTCCGAAACGCATGCCGAAAAAATCTGCAAGGTACTCGACCTGGCCATGAAGGTCGGCGTCCCTGTCATTGGTCTCAACGATTCAGGCGGCGCGCGTATTCAGGAAGGCGTCGTCAGTTTGGGCGGTTACGCCGATATCTTCCTTCGCAACACACTCGCCAGCGGCGTTGTGCCGCAGATAAGTTGCATCATGGGACCTTGTGCCGGTGGTGCGGTCTATAGTCCGGCGATCACTGACTTCAACATCATGGTCAAAGACACGTCATACATGTTCATAACGGGACCTGACGTGATTAAAACCGTGACCCACGCTGACGTTACTAAAGAGGAGTTGGGAGGGGCGCTGACGCACAACAGAATCTCGGGGGTGGCCCACTTTGCAGCGGACTCCGACGAACATGCGCTGAGGATGGTCCGTGAGCTGTTGTCGTTTATTCCCTCGAACAACCTCGAAGACGCTCCGCGAGTCCAGCCGAATGATTCTCCCGATCGGACTGAACCCAGTCTCAATTCAATTGTTCCGGAGGCTTCGAACCAACCTTACGATATTCGCGAGGTGATTAATGCAATCGTCGATGAAGGTTACTTCTTCGAGGTGCAACAGCACCACGCACCGAACATCTGCGTTGGCTTTGCGCGACTGGATGGGCGCTCGGTAGGGATCGTCGCGAACCAACCGGCGTTTCTCGCTGGCGTGCTGGACATCGACGCTTCGGTAAAGGCCGCACGCTTCGTGAGGTTCTGCGATTGCTTCAATATTCCTCTGGTCACCTTTGAGGACGTTCCGGGTTTCCTTCCCGGCGTGTCGCAAGAACACCAGGGCATCATCCGTCACGGCGCGAAATTGTTGTATGCCTTCGCGGAAGCTACGGTGCCGAAGCTCACCGTGATCACCCGCAAAGCCTACGGCGGCGCCTACTGCGTTATGGCTTCAAAACATATTCGCACTGATATTAACTTTGCGTGGCCCACCGCTGAGATAGCCGTTATGGGAGCTGAAGGCGCGGTTGGCGTTCTCTACCGGAGAGAGATTAGCGAGGCGAAGGATCAGGAAGCTGCGCGACATGCCCGCGTCCTGGAATTAGAGGACAAGTTTGCCAACCCATACGTGGCTGCTGAACGTGGGTTCATTGATGAAGTTATCGAACCGGCGCAAACGCGGCCGAAACTGATTCGAGCGCTGGCGCTGCTCGAGAACAAGCGCGACACAAACCCGCCCAGGAAACACGGAAACATCCCGCTCTAATAAATAAGACCGAGTCGCCTAACTAATTCTTCCGCGCGTAATATCCCTCGCGATAGAGCAGCTTGACCTTGTTCCTGCGTAGTTCAGGATTGAGGACTTCAATACGGATTCGACGATACGAACCGTCGTGATTGGGATTGGTCGGCGAGTAAGCAATCAAATACTGGGAACGCAACTCCTGATCGATCTGTGAGAACGCGAGACCAAGTTCGCCCAGGCGCGATGGCAGAAAGGCACGCCCGCCCGTGCGCTCTGAAACTTTTCTTAACGCTCCCTCATCAAGCTTCCCTTCCGGAAAGTCGCGGTCGCGAATGCCAATCGAATATATGACTACATCTGATTTGACTGCTAAATCGATTACGTCCTGACGGTCGATGGTGCTACTAGTGTCGTCTCCGTCGGAGAGCAGGATAATGGCACGTCTGGTGTTTTCGCGCGTCTTCGAAAGGTGGTTGGCAATTGTCTCCCACATCGCGTCCCAGATCCCCGTATAGCCGCTCGGATCTATGTGCTTCGGTAAGGGATCCTCTCCGCTCGCCAAGCGGCGCTGGTTCTCGGGCGACAATTCAATCCTGACACTTTCAATACCACGGCGCAGTCGGGCCGGATCATTCGTTAATGACTGCTCGACTTTCGGAACGCCCGTAAAAGAAACGACGGCTGCTTGATCCATGTTGGGCCTGAGAACTTGATCCACGAATGCCTGAGCCGCACTCTTCTCTGCGCCTAATACTCCGCGCTGCGATTCACTTGTATCAATCAGGATGGCTAGTGAAAGCGGGCGGTTCGTCTCCCGCTCGAAAACACTGACCGGTTGAACCACATCATTCTCAAAAATCCGAATGTCCTCAGCCCGCAGCGATGTAATAAAGCGTCGCTCTTTATCGACCGCGGTAAACAGCGTGTTGACCAGGTTTGTATCTACTCGAACTACCTCGGCCTCGGGTTCTGTCTGGTTGGAGGGCTTTTGCGGTTCCGGCGAAACTCGAACCACGCGATTCCGTTGCCGAGATCGCTCCGGGGCGTTCTGCCCGATTGCGAAAGAGTTTCCAGCGGCAAGAATTGCCACCAGGATGACGACCGCCAGCAATGCTAGTTCAGATTTTTGAAACATTTTCAGCGAAGCAGCTATTCCTCGGAAACAGTGACAAACTCAATCACTCCCGCTTGCGGATCAAACGAGACTCTGAATGGGTAGAGCGCATCCCGACCCAGAATTAGCGGTGTACCCTTTTCGGCTCCGAAAAGAATATCTGTCGGTACCCCGCGCAGAACCAATTCACCGATACTGATGGTGGTCGGTGAAACTCTCCTGGAAGATATCGAGCCGCCACCGACATCACGAACCACATCGTAATTCAGCCGCTCGCCATTCCGCCCAACAATCACTGCGTTGCGGTCGCTTACCGCCAGACCGAAGCGGGAGCCTGTATCAACGAGGGCAATGCGACCATCGCCCAATTTCACAAAAGGTCGATCATCTTCGCCAGATCGCAACCAGGCGACCCTAGCGCCCTCTTGTCCCCTTTTCAGTAGCATGGACGACTTAAGTCCGCCGGCAGGCAGCGCTTCTATCCGTTCGTTAGTTATATCAATCGAAAAGCCGTAGGGTGAGTAGGCTTGAGTTGGGTTGAGGACGCCATCAACACCCGGTGGCAAGTTTGCAACGACGAGTGCCTTCTGCGGTGATGTCAGAGCATTTTCCGGTGAACCAACTGAGAAGTTGCTGATGGCAGCCTGTCGGGTTGAAGTAGTGCGCGCGCTTGAAAGTCCGCCAATTAGAGTTTGGCGAACGCTCGATACCGGTAACTGGGCCATAGCTACCGTGCGCTGAGCGATCAGGTTAACTCCCGCGCCCGTATCAACCGCAAAGACGTAAGGACCTTTATGGTTTAGCCAAACCCTTAGCAGCAGGCCACGCTCGCGCTCAACCTCGAGACGTGCCGGTGCAGGCGCCGCTGGCGGACTTACCGCTGGGTTACCGCTACTGACCGCAAAGAAATGGGCAGCCCCCGCACTGGGGACTGCCCACGCCATTGCTGCCAGAGCGCTTAATGCAATGAGGAGCTTAGCTCTCATGCTCGCACTCTCCTGTTTGGCTGTATGTCGGCGCTCTTAGTAACGCCGATCGCGGTTGCGGATCTTGTAGGTGTAAAGGGCCGAACCACCAGCGCCGGCAAGGGCACCGATCGCAGCGCCTTTCTTTCCACCGATCAATCCACCGACGACTGCGCCACCGCCTGCACCCATAGCCACGGTCAATTTATCGCGATGCTTCTGCCAGAAGCTGCGTTTCCGCGGCTGCTGGTAATCGTAATAAACTCGCGAAGTGCCCGAAGACGAACGCGCAGCGGTCCGGCCCGAGTTGCGATAAACAACACGCGGCTGGCTGGTGACTGCCGTTGAACTCAGTTGATTTCCGGCGACGCCGTTATCACAAGCCTTGAATCCATCTGCGAATCCCGACTTGTAGGCATTCTGCTCGGCGACACTGTTGAAACCGACCGGGGCAAATTGATCCCTGGCGGTTTGATCCCTGGCGGTCTGATCATTCTGATATTGCGCATACTGCGCATCAGTGGCGACGGGGGTGGTTCTTGCCACCGTCTGATTGGTTGCTGTGGTGTTCCGGGAATGCATCACGAATGCACCGACGGATCCGCCAATTAAGGCAGCGACCAGAGCCACCGGTAGCAATCTGTTTGTCATAATCATCTTTCAAATTCTCCTTGCCAAAAAGTTCGCAGCGTTAGCGCCCTTAATTGAGCAAGTGCTGTTCCCTTTGGCCTTTGCCCTTACCGGCCGGTGCCCGGCAGCCGTAAAAACGTCAATAACCTCGAAAATTGGTCGATCGCAAGAAGCTCGCAACTCAATACCAACTTTGATCAATGCAGATGCGTGTTCACGATACCCGATATGGAATCATCAAGTATTCGATATCCAACGCTATATGAAAAATTTGAAGACCCGTTGCCTACCTAAATAAAAAGGCCAGGGAAATACCCTGGCCTTACTATTCCAAATTCAACCTGTTTTAGGCGGCTTTTGGCAACGCTGTCGCCTTACTCTCCCTGAGAAGCTCCAGGGCTTTCTTCATCTGAACGTCCTCGGCCGCAGGCTTCACTGTGGTCGCTTCCGGCAGGGTCTCTTGTCGATCCGCGGGCCGGTTAGCCGGGTCTTCCTCATTGCCGGTAAGTTCCTCCGGATCGATGGCCTCAGCGAGCTCGGGTCGTTTTACTTCAACCGAAGGGGCCACGCCTGAGCGGCTGCGATCCTCTCCCAGGAACGGCTTACCGCTGGCTGAAGCCCACTTGACCGTCGTTAACAACAAGCCATCGCCGCCGCGGAGGGTGAAGAGCTGCTGTTCAGCACCCGCGCCAAAGCTCTTTTCGCCGACGACTTGGCCGCGGTTCCGTTCAATGAAAGCCGAGGCTACAACTTCAGCAGCGCCCGCTGTTCCAGCGTCGATCAAGGCCACTACTGGACCTGAAAAAATAGCAGCCTTGGGATCGGCTGAGAAAGTTTTCAAAGTCTTTCCTTCTCGGCCTGACGTCTGAGCAAGCAAACCATCCTTGATAAACAAATTGGCCACGGCAACGGCCTCATTGATGGAGCCGCCTGCAGTCCCTCTCATATCAAGCACCATTTTCTGCGCGCCCTGCTTGATCAGTTCCTGAACCCGATTACGGACGTCAGCAGCCTCCCCGCCAGCCAAGCTGTTCACCCGAACAACGCCGATTCGCCCAGCCTCCATACGTGCTTCGGCGGCGGTGGCCCGGAATGCACCGCGTTTGACAGCGAGCGTCAAAGGCCTCGCGGTCGCACGGAGAATCCGTAATTTCACTTCGGAACCAGGCGCGCCATTCAAAAGTTGTTTCGCATCGTAAAGGGAAATGTCGCGGGTGGCTTTCCCGTCAATGTACTCGATGATGTCCCCTGCTCTTACGCCTGCACGATCGGCAGGCGAGCCCTTCATGGGTGCAATTACATAAAGATAAGAAGCAACTTGCGAGAGCTCAGCACCAATGCCTACCTGGCCATTTTTGGTCTCTTCGTTGAATTGTTTGACTTGTTCCGGCGTGAGGTAAGTCGAATATGGATCCAGTCCATAGGCTAGACCTCGCAATGCCCCGGCTCGAACCTTCTCCATGTTTGGCTCATCAACATAATCGTTCTGAATATGTTGGAGCACGCTCTCAAATATTCGCAGTTGGGCGTTCGGGTCGTTAGCAGGCTGCTGAGCGCGCGTTGAAATCCAACCCCCGACCACCGTATAGATCGCGAGCGTGGCAGACAATAGGATTAGGGCAAACTTCGTACGAAATGACATCAGTTACCTCGTTTATTCCGTGAAATCGGTCGCCGGCTTGCTCGCAACATGCGCTTTTGGCGAGCCGGTCGTATCATACAGTCCGTCAGAATAGCGTGCAACCTAACTTTAGTTGAGATTTTTGGCGGCATTTTCGATTTCTTAACCTACTAAAGCGAGCCCGCGAGACCTGCAGTGCATCTCTAAATTATGGTCAGAGTAGTTGAGCCGAAAGCGGTTCGAGCGCCGGTTCTGGCCCTCGATCTGGGGAGAAAGCGAGTGGGCGTCGCTGTGTCAGACGCCTTGTCTATTTCCATCAACCCGCTCGCTGCGTTACCCCGAACCAATTGGAAACAACTGCTTCTGGACGTGACCAAACTTGTCCAAAGCTTGGACGCGCAAACAGTGGTAATTGGTTTACCGCTAACTATGAATGGCTCTTACGGCGATGCAGCCGTAGAGGCTCGGAAGGCAGCAGAAAAATTTGCTCAATCGCTGAAGGCGCCCGTCTATCTTCAGGACGAGCGCTTGAGCTCCGTGGAAGCGGAAGAAAACCTCCGCGCACAAGGCCACAATCATGATGAACGCCGAAAACGCCTCGATAGCGAGTCTGCCGTTGTGATCTTGAGAGACTTCTTATCGGCCAAGCAGAAAAGGATCCTGGTAACGAATCCTTAAAGTGATTCATTTGAGTCGTGGACAAATGAAACGCATCCTCCTAATCTCAGCTGTTCTCCTCCTGATTGTTGCCGCGCTGGCGTCGTTTTGGACCTACCGTAAACTTCGCACCCCGGCACAACACAGCAAGCAGGGCCAGTACGTGGAAATCGCGCGCGGCTCATCGCCTTCAGCGATAGTCGACAAACTGATTTCGGAAGGCGTCATCAAAGACAAATGGCCTTTGATGCTCTACCTTAGGTTGACTGGCGCCGGTTCGCAGCTCAAGGCAGGCGAATACAATTTTCCTTCACCGATTTCACCCTTGGCAGTAGTCGCCAAGCTCAAACACGGCGAACAGCGACTCTTGCGCCTTACGGTAGTCGAGGGCTGGACCCGTTGGGACATTGCGGCGGCAATGTCCAAACTTCCGGAGCTCCATCTTTCGGATCCAACTGCCGCGTTGCCATTGATGGATAACGTGAGCCTGATATCCGATCTGGATCCTACCGCAAAGAACCTTGAAGGCTATCTCTTCCCCGATACCTATGAGTTCCCGCCAAACACTGGGCCCGCGGATGTAGTTGAGATAATGGTCAAGCGTTTTCGTAAGGAATGGAAACCCGATTGGTCGCAGCGCGCCAACGATCTGGGTATGTCCGTGCGAGACATTGTCACGGTGGCTTCGTTAGTCGAAACAGAAGCTAAGCTTAGCGACGAGCGCCCTTTGGTTGCTTCTGTCATTTACAATCGTCTGCGAAAAGACATGGCCCTGGCGGTTGATTCGACAATCGTTTACGCATCAAAGCTCGAGGGCAAATGGCGTAACGACGGCAAGGTTTACCGCAGCGACGTTGAGCGTCGTTCGCGCTACAACACGCGCATTTATGCCGGACTGCCGCCTGGGCCTATCGCGGCCGCTGGTCGTAGCTCGCTGCAAGCGGCGCTCAACCCGGCGAACACTGATTTTCTCTACTACGTTCGCGAGCCCTCGCGAAACGATGGAGCGCATAACTTCTACAATAATGAGAGTGATTTCGGCGTTGGTGTACAGGCTTTGCGAAATTGGGAGCAAGAGAGGGATGCAGCAGCAAAGAGCGGCGGCTCTGTCACACCGCGATAGGCGCATACTGCTTGATATTGGATAGTCGTTAATCTATTCTCCACTGTGGCTCCCCTTCTCAGTGTCGCGGTAATTTCAAAGGTGGTTTCTATGACTAAGCTCACTGCTCTAATCTTTGTGTTGATGTTCGGCGTCGTAACTGTTTGGGGACAGGGGAAAGGCGTCGACAAAACCAGCGAGCGAGTCAGGGATACAGGCAGCCGCTCAGCCGGAAATAACGGCAGCAAGACAGACACTGGCGCAGGCCGAGGAATAGATTTCGGAAAGGGTAGAACTCCGGAAGTGCCGCCCTTGCCTAATCCCTATCGTCTGTCTGCCCGGCGTGACGTAATACTTAAAGCCATCGAAGATGTCATGCGTGATCAAAAGTTAACGGTTGATGAGGTGGCGTCAAAACCCGAAGAAGGGATCATCGTCAGTCAGCCGTACACTTTCATAAAGGGCGCCGTTGTAACTCAAACAGAGTTGGGTCGCTACGCAGTCTTTACCAGTTCGCCCGACCGCGGCTGGACACGCGCGCGCTACACGTTGACAGTTGAAGTCCAACCCATCGACGGCAACAGTGCCAACGTTTCAGTAAATGCCAAAATTGAAGGACGCACGGATGGCGCGACCGGCGCCGAATGGCTTACCCTTCAAACATCCGGAATCGCCGAAGAAGAGTTTTTAACGGCTCTGATCACCAACATCACGGGCGGACCACCGGCCGGCCGCGTTCAACCTTAGTTAAAGTTTTACATCAACACGAGAATGATTGATTCGGTTGAGAACGATGCGTTTGCCGAGCCGAAGAGCTCGATGAGTTTAAAGCTAGTAGCCGCCATCGCTGCGCTGGCTGTAACGGTTGCGGTCTTCGTTGGGTATACCTATCTTCGCCAGCGACACGCTGGAGACAAAGCGAGCCTGGTTCCCACGGCCGGATTGGCTGATGAACCCAAAGGGCCACCGCAGGCATTAATTCTGGTCGACGACGCATTGATGCAACCGGGCAAGTCGTTAATTGGCGGAACAGTTAAGAACACTTCAAATCAACGCCTGAGCGACCTCCAGATTGAATTGGAGCTAAAACGGCGCAAGGAAGGTGCCCCCGAAACAAGGCTTGTTTCGCTGCAGCCTTCTTCCTTAGAGCCCGGGCAAGACGGTCGCTATTCGCTTGAGCTGAAGTCGCAGGAATATGCGTCGGCGCGGTTGGTTGCCTTGAGAGGCCCCGGCTCGGTCGCAATTCCCTACACCACATCTCAAGGGCAAAAGCGCCCCCCAGAGCGTCTTGAGTCAAAGACAGTAACAGTAGATCGGCGTCCTCCATCTTCCAAGAAAGACGAATTTCTAAACTCACCTGACAAGCCGGCGCGAGTGCCCTAGAGCTAAACTAAATTCTCAGCGGCTTGGACGCCGCAGCTCTGCGGCTACGTTTGCTTGAGGTTTTCGTTGAGAGGTCGGCGCGGCGACCAACTCTAATGTTACGTCTCAAGATAGCGTCCCGACACGCAGGCACGATCCGCGAGCTTGACCACTGGACGTCCACTCCCTGGTTTCATCTAAGAGCAGATTGGAGTGCAACCTGAAAGTCAGTTGCACCGTCCAAATTACGAGACCTTGTGTTGTTCCCTCTTTCGAACTGTGGCAAGATTCGACATCAAGATGATTCAGGCTTCAAAACATTCGCAACGCTGCGCCCGCATCCTGTGCGCGCTTGCGGCACTGCTAATTGCCACGTCTGGGGCTTTAGCGCAGAGCCGCCCCGGCGGGATTGATCAAAACGGCAATTCGCCCGAGGAACAGACTTTCGCCGCGCTGGAAGAGGAGATGCGCGCGAAGCGGGCCATCCGCGCCGCCGAGAAGGCACATCAGGAAAACCTGGAGCGCGCACGCAGCCTTTCATTTATCGCCTCGGGCCTGGCCACTGAATGCAAACACAAATCGCAACTTGATCGTGAAGATCTTAAGAAGCTCGAGAAGGCTGAAAAGCTTGCCAGGAGTATTCGCTCAGCGGCCGGCGGCTCGGAGAGCGAGTTTGAAATGGATCAGCCTCCTGCCACTTTGAACGCGGCATTGACCAAATTTGCCGAGGTGGCAGCTTCATTAAAAACCAAGGTCGAGAAGACCTCTAAGCACGTCGTCTCAACTGCAGTAATAGATGAAGCTAACGTGATACTTGAACTGTTGCGCATTGCGCGCGCGCTTCCTGCGGGATCCCACCAGTGAAGGTTCTAATCCGCCTTTCTATTTTTCATTTACTAATTCTCTGCCTCGCTTTTCCCGGCACACACGCCCTCGTTGCATCGTCTCAGGATGATGACGTCGTCCGCGTCGACACTGATCTTGTTGTGCTGAACGTGACGGTCACCGACAAGGAAGGGCGATATGTCCCGGGACTGCGCCTTTCGGACTTCACTGTTTACGAGGACGGGAAGCAGGTCCCGATTCAGTTGATTTCGAGCTTCAGCCTACAGGAATCGCCATTCGCTTCAGTCGTTTTGTTGGACACCTCGGGAAGCATGGACACTCGACTCTCGCTTGCGCGTTCCGCGGCTATTCGCTTTCTCGACCGTCTCCGTGAGGAAGATGTAGCGGCGGTTTACAAGTTTGATTCGAAGGTCGAGCAACTGCAGGGGTTTTCACCGAGCCGAGATCTGGCGCCAATGGCCTTCGGGGTGCGCGCGAGTGGACTCACCACCTTGAACGACGCGATCGTAAATGCCGCAAAGGCACTGTCAGAGCGTAAAGAAAAACGAAAAGCAATTATTGTCTTGTCGGACGGGATGGATACATCCAGCAAAGCGACGTCGGACAAAGCACTGGAGAGTGCGTTGGCGATTGGCGCGAGCATCTACGCAGTCGACATGTCCAGAATTGAGTCACGTCACACTACCAGCCGCCAAAGCGCGGCCATATTAGCTAAGTTTGCAGAGAAGAGTGGCGGACGTTTTGTGGCCACTCCCGGCGGTCCCGCATTGCGCGATGCCTTCGCCGGAATCGCGGAAGAGTTGGGCCAGCAATACACTATCGCCTACCGCCCGCTTAATCGCACTCGCGACGGCAAGTGGCGGAAGCTGGAAGTGAAAATGTCCCGAAGCGATCTGGTGGTGCGCACGCGCAAGGAATATCGGGCGCCTAAGGCTTGATTGAAGTGGCGATTGAAGTGACTAGGACAACGTTGCTTTATTCATGGAGTTTTCGCGATGCCGATCAAAAGCAAGCTCGATAAGTGAGTCGATCATGCGCGTGTAATTTAAGCCGGATGCGGTCCACATCTTTGGGTAACCTGAAACGTCAGTCAGTCCCGGCATAGTGTTCAATTCATTTACCAGCAGTTCGTTAGAACCCCTCTTCAGAAAGAAATCCACTCGAGCCAGGCCGGCGCCATCCACTGCCTGAAAGGCCTTGACCGCCAGACGCTGTATCCTGGTAACAACAGATTTTGGAATTGGAGCAGGCACGACGAACTCAACATTACCCGTTTGAGAATACTTTTCTGTATAGTCCAGAAATCCCGCGGAGTTATCGTGCACTAGATACTCCCCCGGCAGACTGGCCGTGGGCTCATTATTTCCCAACACTGCGCACTCGATTTCCCTCCCGTCAATTGCTTCTTCCACAATTATCTTCCGATCAAATTGCGCTGCCAGATCGATTGCGCGCTCCAGCGACGCTTTGTCGATGGCCTTCGAAACACCAACTGACGATCCCAAATTTGCGGGCTTCACGAAATTCGGAAAGCCAATTTCGCGCGTAACTGTCCTCACAACTTTCGCGCGATCCTTCTGCCACTGAGAACGCAAGAACCAAACGTATTCGCAAATCGGCAGCCCAGCCTGAAGAAACAGAAGTTTCATGGCTACTTTGTCCATCCCGCAGGCCGACGCCAGAACGCCACAGCCAACGTATGGAATGTTTGCCATTTCCAGAAGTCCCTGGATTGTGCCGTCTTCGCCGAACGGTCCATGAAGAACTGGAAAAACCACGTCCAGTTTCTGCAATGAACCCGACTCGCCGTTTCGCTCGAAGGACATTAAGCCCTTATGCGAAGGATCGCCCAGAATAGCAACTTCACTTTTTGTTTCTAAGGTCGGCCCCGGAGTTAATAATGCCTGGGCATTAGGTGGCAGCCGTTTGGCGGATTCCGCGAGCGGTAGCCATTTCCCTTCTCTGCTGATGGCCACCGGCAGTAGCTCATATTTATTTTTGTCGATCGCTTCGATCACTGACGCGGCCGAACGAACTGACACCTCATGTTCGCTCGAGCGCCCGCCGAAGATAATGCCTACGCGGAGCTTTTTTCCCAACTACGATCCCTGCTTTCTTACAGAATAGTTTTGCCCAGGGCGGATAGTATCAACTCAACTCCCAGCTCCGCGGTTTTGTTATTAACATCGAGTGCCGTATTAATTTCAACGACCTCGAGTAGCCGCATACCACCCGCGTCAGCAATTTTCTCCATTGCCAGATGAGCTTCGCGATAAGTAAGGCCACCGCGCACGAGCGTGCCTGAACCCGGAGCATCCCCTGGATCCAAAGCATCGACATCAAAGGTTACTGCGTAGCCTCCGCTTGCGCGCGACGCGACTTGAATGGCTTCGTCCATGCAAGCGCTCATCCCACGTTCGTCAATCTCGCGCATCGTGATGAAACGAATACCAAGCTTCTTAATCAACTCGCGCTCGCCACGATCCACATCACGCGCACCCATATGCACACAGAATTCAGGATGCAACTTGGGCGTAAAGCCGCCGATGTTGATCAGCTCCGGAGCGCCAAAGCCGAGCAAGACACCGAGCGGCATCCCGTGAATATTTCCCGACGGTGTAGTCTCCGGCGAGTTCATATCTGCATGAGCGTCGAACCATATCAATCCCGGAGTTACGTTTTTGACGCGACAATATGATGAGAAGCCAGTTATTGAACCGATTGCGATCGAGTGATCGCCTCCGAGAGTTACAGGCAATTCACCCGAGATCAAAATCTCCTCGACCTTTTTCGCGAGTTCTGCGCAGGCGCTGCTTATTTGTGGGAGAAATTTTAACCTTTCACCCGCGGCTGGCGCAGAGCGAGCACGCTCGAGCGATAGATCACCGAGGTCCCGTACTTCATACCCAAGTTGAGTGACTCTTTCGATCAATCCAGCAACGCGGAGCGCTGCCGGGCCCATGTCAACTCCGGCCATGCTCGCGCCATAAGCCAAAGGCACGCCGAGCACACCTACTGCCTTGGGACTCGAGAGTCTCCGAGTTTCTGCTCGCCCGCTTTTTCGATTGTCGTAGTTTCGCTCACGCGTGCTCTCAGCCGCCCAGATTAAAGCCTCCCCCGCCGCCACCCTGGCTGGGGAAAAAGGGCCGAAGTAATCCGGCCAGGGCCGCGAGATTGCGAGTCTGAATCAAAAGCTCACCCGGCCCGTTAAACTCCGCCACAATTCCCTCTCCGCTCATCATGCTGCGGAAGAAGCCGGCGGCAGCCTTACGTAGAGTGTATTGCGTGGTTCCTTCCCAGGCCACGAGGTGGCCAGTGTCTACCACGTATCGCTCGCCCGGTTGTAAGCGCTTCCGATGGATGGCTCCAAACGACGAAACCAGCAGCAGCCCGCGTCCTTGCACCAGCATAACAAACAGACCTTCGCCCCCGAAGAACGACTTGGCGCCACCCCACTTGGTATCTACAGTCAGACCAGCATCCCCAGCGAGGTAGGAACTCGATTGCACAAAGAACGACTGATTGTTCAATTCAATCGCTGCGATGTCCCCCGGAGCACCTGGCGCAAAAGTAACTTCGCCCGGGCCACCCCGCGCTGTGAATGTCGAAACAAACGCCGACTCTCCGCCTGCTGCGCGCTTGATTGCACCAAAGAGACCGCCCTTCATCTGCGACTGAAGCTCGATGTTTGCAGACATGGACACCATCGCCCCAGCCTCGGCCTGAATCGACTGTTCCGCCTGCAGTTGGATTGCAGCGAGCGAGAATGACGGTTGATGTAATACCTCATAGCGATAGCCGACGCCTTGTCCGCGTGAGTCTTCATCTATATGAATTCCCTGCGACGCAGCTCCGGAGGCTTGTGGCGTGCCCCCCTGAACAGATGCTTCAAGTCTGTAACCACAACTTCCGCAGAAGACTGCATTCTGGAGCAAAGGCGCGCCGCACTTAGGACAGGTCATAAAATTACTCCTTCAGTTTTTTTGTTAATAATAGCTACAGCCTCCTCCGGCGTAGTAGCAAAGTCCAGCGCGGCCACATCTTCGCTACTTACGGCCAGATGCTTCTGCCACTCGCGCACGATTGGCGGCCAACACTCGCCCAGCAGCACGAGCGGGCGAGGCTCGATAACACCGGTTTGAATTTTGTTCCAAACGAGAGATAACTCGGTAACTGTTCCCATGCCGCCGCGGATCGCAATGAAACCAACGGAACGAGTGATCAAGCGTTGCAACCGTTCGTAGAAATGTGGCGTGGCAACTTTGTCGGTGAGGTAGCGGTTTGGTTCCGCCTTAAACTGGTTCATCGTGATGCCCAGCACCCGGCCGCCGCGCTCATGTGCGCCGCGACTGGCGCCTTCCATCACACCGAGGTAGCCACCAGTGCAAATCGTGTAACCAGCATCGGCCAGCAACTCCCCCACTCTTCGGGCCTGGTTATATTCCAGATCCGGCTCACAACATTTCGAGCCTCCAAAAATGGTGACAATTCGCTCCTGTGTGGCGTTCATATAAAACCACTGAATAGTAGGCCAGGTTAGTTCAAAGCCTAGGCCTGGCCACTCATCATTAAAGAACCACTCTGTTTGTATGCAACGTAGTCAGCCCGCGTCTTAAACGATCCCCCGCTGTAGCCTTCAGGAACCGGAACAGGGTCGTACAAGCGCTGGTCGCGAATGTTAATGAAACCCGCGGATTCAAACAAGGAACGATATTGGCCTATGTTTAAGAATTGGACCGGCACCTTCAATTGATCGATCCATTGACGCGACGGCTTGTTCTCTTCGTACAAATCAACGACGGTAACGAAGAGGCCGCCCGGCCCCAGGACGCGCTTAATCTCCTTCAGCGCCTCCAGCATGTCTGAATAGTAGTAGAGCGATTCCATGGAAAACACATGGCTGAATTCACCATCGCGAAATGGAAGCTTTTCGGCACTGGCGATGCGAAGTTCCACATTCGAGAAGGACGCAGAACTCTCAGCCGCTAGCCGAATCATTTCATCGGAGATGTCTATGCCAACTACGCGGCCCTTTGAGGCCTTCGCTGCTATCAGGTTGACCGCCCAACCGGATCCACAGCCCACATCGAGCACGTGCGACTGTTCAGAAATATTCATTAGCTCGATAGCTTGTTCACCAACCGGCCGGTGCGCCTTCTCCATACTTGGGCCGCGGCCGGCCTTTGCCCAGTCGTTGAATTCCTGGCGCAGCCGTTCATCGTTTGTCAGGCGTTCGTGTAACGAAGGTGGAATAGCCATGTTGTTGATTGTAAATCAGGCGTAATCTCTACTGCCGTCCGGGGAAATGTTAAGCGGGGCGATGCCCCGCTCTAAACGAAGTCTTTAAGGTCTCAATCGATAAAGCATGCGCGGGAACGGGATGGTCTCCCTGATGTGTTCGATGCCACACATCCATGCGGTACAACGTTCTACCCCCATACCGAACCCAGCGTGAGGAACGCTGCCGTAACGTCGCAAATCGAGATACCACTCGAAAGCCTCCTGCGGCAGTTCGTGCAGCGCGATCTGATCCTTGAGAAATTCCAGCGATGTGGCTCGCTCGCCGCCGCCAATCACTTCGCCATAACCCTCCGGCGCAAGCACATCTACGCCTAGCGCCAGCTCGTTTCTTTGCGGATCTCGCGCCATGTAGAAGGCTTTCACTTCGGCCGGGTAATGGTGAACCATAACCGGCTTGTCATAATGCGACGAGATGTAAGTTTCATCAGGCGCACCGAAGTCACCACCCCATTCAAAGCGCGTCTCCATCGCGCCCTTGTCGTGACCTTCGTGGAGAAGTCTCACGGCGTCGTCGTAATGGACGCGCGGAAACGGTGGCACAATTAGTTCGAGCTTCGCTGTGTCGCGCTCCAAAATCTTTAACTCTTCAGCACGAGTATCCAAAACTCGCGCAGCGATGTAGGACAGAAACCGCTCCGACAGATCCATCACGTCGTCGAGAGTTGCGTAAGCCATTTCCGGCTCGACCATCCAAAACTCCGTCAGGTGCCGCCGCGTTTTGGATTTCTCTGCCCGAAACGTCGGACCAAAACAATAAACCTTCCCAAAAGCTGCGGCAGTAGCTTCGTTATAAAGTTGGCCAGACTGTGTCAGATACGCTTTCTCACCATCGAAGTAATCGACCTCGAAAAGCGTGGACGTTCCTTCGCAAGCTGCAGGAGTGAAAATCGGAGAATCACAAAGAGTGAAACCATCACTATCCAGAAAGTCGCGTACCGCCTTTACGACCGTATGGCGAACTTTGAGAACCGCATGTTGGCGTCGCGATCGCAGCCACAGATGGCGGTGATCCATCAGGAACTCTGTGCCATGGTCCTTGGGCGTGATGGGATAATCATGCACCTCTTGCAGCACATCCGCATGCATAAGATCAATTTCATAACCTCCGGGCGCCCGCGCGTCAGCTCTAACTGTTCCGCGTATAGCGAGGGCCGATTCCTGCCCCAACCCTTTAAGCGCGTCCCACACCTCCGGTGAGATCGAATTCTTGAGGGCGACGCACTGGACGATTCCGGTGCCGTCGCGCAGTTGCGGAAATAGAATCTTTCCGCTTGAACGCAAGTTATAAAGCCAGCCTTTAATAGTGACTTCGCTACCAACATGTTCCGCAAGTTGGTTTATGAAAGTTCGTGCCGGCGTACTCGTTTCCAGGGATTTTGATTCCGTTGCCATGTGTTGTTACTAGTTTTGATTTACTCGTTCTCTGATTACGCCCCGCAAGGCCGGAAATCGATCCAACCAATCAGCCGCTTGCAGTACGATCGTCAGGGTTGGTTGAATAAACTGTTCGTAGACGCTGCCGCGGCTGCAAACCGCTGTTTGATATGAAAAGGTGCCAATTGCTTTAAGGCCGCGCTGTATGGTCATTAGGCGGAATTCCTGCGCCAGGTCGTCGGGATCCATTGCCGGCAAGCCCAAAAGCCTGCGTTCCTCCAGCAAAAACAATCTGTAAGCTCGCAACTCAGCCAGCGAAGGGGGTTCAAAACGCCTGTCCAGAAGAAACGAAACCAGGTCGTAGGTGACCGGCCCCATGCGCGCATCCTGATGATCCACGACGCGCAGGCGGTTGTCGCCATCAACCATCAGGTTGGCAGCGTGAAAATCTCGATGACACAAAACACGTGGACGCGCTGCCAGTTCAGCTGAAACGTCATTGAGTTCAGCTTTTAATTCGGCGGCTTCGGCGTGGCGCAAACTTTCGTTTCTTAAGCTGCCGAAGTAATGCTCCATAAAGAAGTCCAACTCCCACGATAGCTTCGCTTCGTCGAAGGCAAGCCGGCTGGCAATCGACTGCTTCTCAAAAGCCTTATCCGTAGCTTTCTGAATCTGCGCGATCAGGTTAACGGCGCGGTCTTTGTACTCGTCGCATTCATCTTCCGGCGCCACTTCATAAACTTTAAACAGCTGCCGATCGCCCAAGTCCTCCTGAACAATGATTCCGTTTTGGCCATCGACTGCATAAATCTCCGGCACCGGAATTCCAGTCTCCAGGAAGAGCCGCGTTACATCGAGGTATGGATGAAAGTCGGGATCAAAAGGCTCCGGGTAGACGCAGGCAACGGCCCTTCCTTTGTTCCAGGGTACGCGAAAGTAATTGCGCGTGGAGGCGTCGGGTGTGAGCGGTACGATGGGCTGACTCTTAATGCCCTCCGTCTCAAGAAACTTCAGCAGCCGCTCCGAGGCTGAAAGATCGAATGTGCTCGTCGTCACCTGTTTTGCTGAACTCATCTACGGAAGGACTAGCGCCTTCTCAAAGGCGGCGAGATACCTGTTGTTCTCGCTACTGAGTGGTAACGTGAAGCAGAATTGTATCACCCTGTCAGAGGCACAACAAAATTGTCGCCCTGAAACTCACCTTTCAACGCTTTGGGCGGTGGAGTCTTGCCGCGGACCAATGAGGCGCAAACCACCGCGGCGTCTTCTATCACTGCGCCTGCCGGTATCTTCACATCGTCTCCCAGGACCGCCCGTCTGACATGGGCGCCATTTTCCACCGTCACATCATCCCAGAGCACTGAGTCGCTAACGGCCGCATCCGGCGAGATTTGGCACCGGCTTCCCATCGTTACGTCGATTCCCTTCTGCATCATCAGCATCAGACTTATATCGAGGTAACGACGCAACGTTGACAGCTCATGCCAGCTTCCATCAGCGATGTGCACTGCGATGGTTTCGCCTTGTGCCATCGCTTGCGGATACACATCTGTCGTTGAATGAGAGAAAACACCACGTGGAATGTAAGCGAAGATTCCAGGCTGGAGTATGTGAATGCCAGTAAACATTAGCGGCGGTTTCGCCTCGGAGAAGTCTCCCTTTACCGGCATGCCGCCGAATCCGCGTAGGCGACCGTCCTCAGCCTCAACAATTGAAAATCGTTCACACGCAACGTTGGGCACTAACACCAACGTAGCAAGTGCTTTTGTGCGACGATGCGTTGCTAACGCCGCGTCGAGATCGATGTCTGTGATTATCTTCCCGTTGACGACAACAAAAGTGTCGCCGTCGAGCAGGTCTCGCGCATTATCAAGCGCGCCGCTGGTGCCAAGTATTTCGGTCTCTTCAACGTAATACAACTTAACGCCAAACTCGCTGCCATCCCCAAGGGCCAGCCGCACGGACTGCGGCCGATGATGAAGGTTCACAACGATTTCATTGCAACCGTAGCGTGACAGATACTCAGCGACGTAACCGACCAGAGGCTTTCCCAGAATGGGAATCGCCGGCTTCGTACGATCTTCGGTTAACGGCCATAAACGAGTGCCGTAGCCGGCAGAGAGAATGATTGCACGCACGCAGGCATTCTAGGGGCAGACAGATGTGTATGTGAAATCTAACGGGTAGTGATTAACTGTTCAGGAAGCTTTTGATGCGTCCCTTATCATGAGGTCGAACGTGCCGGGAGCAACCTTGCGAAAGCGCGTATTACGATTGAGGGAAACGGCAATACTGATGGTCGGGTTCTGTCCGGTAAATCTAAACCCGCCTTCAAGGAAGCGGTTGTAAATCTCGTTGACGTGCAGGGCCCCACCTTCTTCGCGCAACAAGAGCGTAACTGCTTGTGGAATAGTGCGATCCATAAAACGATCGCTGAGTGCTTCGGTGTTGGGTCGCAGACTTGGAATTTCCTGACGTCTCACGTCGGGCGCAAAGGAAGTGCGCGTCACCTGAGTTGAGGGGCGCATCGCGGCTTCCAGTTCCGCATCAGAAGGCAAACCCACAGAAAGATTGCTGGACGCCAGGACTGACGACAGCAAACGGTAAATCGCAGCCTCGGTTTGGCTGGCAAGCGTATCCATTTCCGCCAGCTCTGCACGAACCGAGTCAGCTTCCATCTCCAGCTCGCGAAGGCGGGCCGCCAGACGCATGCGCGCGGCCCGTGACTGTCGCAGGCTTTGTTCTAATCGGGATAGAAGATTCTCGCTCGGGGCGGTCCATCATCGAGTGAATCTTAAAGGGGTTTGCTCGATTTCACAATACTCTTTCCAGGGGCCGCGAGGAAAGTCTAACGGTCGCGGTCCAGAACGTAGGCGGGTATCGCTTGAAGGGAGTCCAGATAATCCGACTGTGGCAATTCGTTTAAAGCATCCCGCGCTGCCTGGGCGTATTCATCGGCCTTCGCTCGAGCCCGCTCAACACCGGCCACTCGATCAACGGCCTCAACTAGTTCACTACGCGGGACTCTCTCATAGCTAGCGTCAGTAATTGCCCTTTGCACCTTCGCCGCAGCCGCAGAATCCTCGCAATCAAATAAATCAACGGCAGGGTGACCTTGCCGCCGAGAAGATCAACTCCAGCGCCCTTCCCTAAAGCATCTCCGTTCGAAGTGAAATCGAGTAGATCATCGGTTAGCTGAAACGTCATTCCCAGGTTCATGCCGTAGTTGCTCAACGCATTTTGTTCAGTCTCGCTGGCGCCGCCCAGTATTGCTCCTACTTCGCAACAAGCGCTGAAGAGGAAGGCTGTCTTTCGTTGAATCGTGTCGAGATATTGCGCTTCGGTTATGTCGGTGAGACCGAGAGTGGTCAATTGCAGCAACTCGCCTTCGGTCATTTTCCGGGTCACGCGCGTAAGGATGTCGAGAATCGGGAGCGAGCTTTCGGCAAGGCTGGTTTCAAAGGCTGACATGTAAAGCCAGTCGCCCATCAGCACCGCAGTCTCGTTGCCGTAAAGCGCATTAACGGTTGGCCGATTTCGGCGAGTGCTCGACATTGTCAATTATGTCGTCATGGACGAGCGTCGCCGTATGGAGAAACTCCATCACGGTCGCCATGCGAATCGAGTTGTAACGGGACCCGTCGCCTCCAACGGCGTAGTTTGAAAGAATCGTTAAAGCCGGACGGACTCGTTTGCCGCCCGACTCACTCAGGTAATCCCCCAGATAGTCGATCACCTGAACATTGGACCGCGCCTGACGCTCAAACTCAGTTTCGACCTGACCGAGCTCGGCGCTGATCACGCTGAAGATGCGCTTCGCGGTCAGCTTCACATCTTCGAGCACGGCGCTTGGTTCTGTTGCGTGCATCTTCGTACTGACCGTTCTCAGTTTGTACCGATAATTCGAAAACTGCATGTTGATCCCGAAATCTTTGCCCTTCAGGCCCGCGATGACGGTCTGAAGCGTGTCGCGATCTTTGCCTGAAACTCGCACCACATCACCCTGGATTGAAGCTTGCACTTTCGCTTTCGAATCCTTGATAAACCTTACGACTTCTTTCGCTTTGTCTTGCGGAATGCCTTGCTGAATTTGCAACTCGTTGACGGACGGTGCCACCCGCCGCCGGTTCGACTGTACCCGTAGCTCAAAGCTTTCAACGGGACACCGCGTCGAACCAACTTTTGCTGGAAGATATCGTTCATGTTGCGCAGCTTGGTTTCGTCCTCCGCCGTCAACACCAATTCGTTTGCCTCCAGAGCCACGTTCGCCGAGCTTCCCTTAAAGTCAAACCTCTGCCGCACTTCCTTGACGGTTTGATTGATAGCGTTACTGACCTCTGCTCGATCAACTTCAGAAACGATATCAAACGAATTCTGTTGAGCCATGCTTATCTATTGGTCTGCCTTATGGATTTTTCGTGATTCCGAGAATAGCATCAAAAGCGGAGCATGTGAAACTGTTCTCTAGGGGCTAAAGTGGCTATGCGCTACTCACCTTGCCCCTGCGTTAAGGTTAAAGGCTCTGTAAAAGTTTTGGGTGGTCAACCGGGCTATCTCAGCAACGTCTATCGCTTTTAACTCAGCTAAACATTTGGCCACTTCAATAACAAAGGCAGGTTCATTTCTCTTTCCGCGAAAGGGTACAGGCGCCAGGAAGGGGCAATCCGTTTCGATCAGCAGTCTGTCGACCGGAATCTCTCTCGCAACGGCCCTCAGATCGTCGGCCGTCTTGAAGGTGATAATTCCAGAGAAGGAGATCAACAACCCCAACTCAATTGTGCTTCTGGCCAATTCCAGGCTGCCGCTGAAGCAGTGCATTACACCAGGAAGACCGGATCCACCCCATTCGTCTCTCAAAATATCAACCGTCTCGCCTTCGGCTTCCCGTGTGTGAATGATCACTGGAGCCTGCGCTGCCCGAGCCGCCCGTAGTTGGCGTCGGAATACTTCCGCCTGGACGTCGCGCGGCGAATTGTCGTAATGAAAGTCGAGCCCGATTTCGCCCCAGGCGATGACCTTGGGCGCTTTCATCAAATTTTTGAATCCGATCCTCGGCCGCATCATCGTAGAGTCGCGCATCGTGGGGATGTACGCCTACCGCCGAATACACCTCTTCGTGTAGCTCAGATAATTCCACCGCTCGTTCTAACGCGCCGCTGTGTGGGTCGCCAGTGCCCACGTTTAAGATCGCAGAAACGCCCGCCGAACGCGCCCGCTGCAACGCCTCGACGCGATCGGCGTCAAACTCAGGGCCGTCAATGTGTGCATGTGAATCTATGAACATGGGCTTGAGTCCGAAATCACGCCGAGTCGTTTCCCCATCTGCGTCCTTGTGTGCACGATTTGGGAGTTAGACGCAATTGTTCTTAACCTAACTTTCCGAGAAATCAAAATGGCATAATCGTTGCACTCACGCGCGAACAAATGGAGGATTTTATATGAATAGGGCAATTAGCGCCGTTCTACTGGCGTTCGCGTTGATTTTTGCCATTCCCTCTGCGACTGGCATTACCGCGTTAGCCAATGATGATGACAACGACCGTTATGAGCGCCGAAATCGCTCAGATCGCAGATGGGATCGAAATCGCGAGAGGCGGCGACACCGAGATCGCGATGATGATGACGATTGGCGTCGTCGAAACCGCAACCGAAATAACGGAAACTACGGTTACAACAACCGGTACGAGTTAAACCGTGGCTATCAGCAGGGATTGAATACCGGCGCCAGCGACGCACAACGTGGCCAGAGCTACAGTCCACAGCGCTCGCGCCATTACCGGAACGCTTCCTCGCAGGCTTTCCTCCAGGGATTTGTGCGGGGCTATGACCAAGGCTATCGGCAGTATGCCGGCTATGGGAATGGACGCTACGGAAACGGACGGTATGGTAACGGACGTCACGGCGATTACGGTGGTTATGGCGGATACGGTAATCAGAACGAGCTGAACCGAGGATACCGCCAGGGCATCGAGACGGGCAGCAGCGATGGCCAGCGTGGACAGAGCTACGATCCGCAGCGCTCGCGTCATTATCGAAACGCCTCAACCCAAGCTTTCCGAGAGGGTTTCGTTCGGGGCTACGACGAAGGCTATCGCCGCTACGCCAACAATGGTGGTTACCGAAGAGGCACCGGTGTCGGTGACGTTCTTGGTGGAATTCTAGGTGGACGCTGGTAACAGTCCTCCAAACTTGTGTTAGGAGAATGCCGCGATAGCAGTCGCGGCATTTTCGTTTGGCGAGCGTTTACGATTTTCCTTCCATTCATTACCATCACGCCATGCAGCGTTTGCGGCGCACACTTCTAGTCCTCCTGATTTGTTTTGTTCTACTCAGCGCAGTGTTTGTATTAGCTCGACATCACTGTCCCGCTGGTGGACTTGCTTTAACGACCGAACGCAGTAACTTTCATCGTCTAAAGAACCGGACAACGATCCCAGATCCAACTGCGTTTGATCCGCGGGCAAATCTTGAGGCCATGTTACAGGCTGGAGACGATCGCAACCGCTGGTCTGATTCTCGCGCCGCTATCATCGAGGGATACGTTGTCTCAGTTGCAAATGGCCCACTCGAATTAACCAACTGTTATGTGCCCGGTCACACAGACATACACATACATATCGGACTGCGTCCAGACGCACCACCCAACGAACAGTTTGTGTTGGAGACCACGCCGAGAATGACCGATTGGGCCAGGAGTCAAGGTATCGATTGGTCTGAAGAACGTCTTCGCCGCGACCTCGTCGGCCGGCGGTGTCGTTTTGAAGGATGGCTGTTCTTCGACTCCCACCACGCGGAAGAGTCGGAAAACATCGCTCCGGGCAGGCCAAAGAACTGGCGCGCTACCGCCTGGGAAATTCATCCAATCACAAAAATCGAGGTCATCAAATAGCGAAATCAACGAGCCTGTCGGAAGGCGAGTCCGTGGAGGAGTACTCTCACAACCCTTTCGAAGTTATCTGGGTCCACCAGAACACTGGGAGCGCGGACGTATCGCCCGCAATAGCGCGCCGCAGACGCAAAGGATGTGGGTCGACAAATTCAGAGCCGGGAGCGATAGCGACCGGGCGCCAGCGCCATGGTGTCGCAAGTGACACATCGACTCAACTATCGATTGCAACCTGGTTGAGAGTTAACACAGCTTTCCCGGTCGCTATCGCTCCCGGCTCTGAATTCGCCGACCCACAATAGTTCGCGCTTCGGGCTCATTTGCTGGCGGGATGCCCGCGCTTCCAGTGTTCGCGTTGCGCCAAATCTCAGTGGGACTAGCCAACGAGGCCGCTCTTTTAGCAGCGGCTCTCATTTTGTGGTCGGGGCGCTCACACCATCTGTTGACACTGAAGTGGGGTCAAAATAAATTTGGCCGTCGGCTAAGCATGTGAAAGGTAGGTTGAAATGAAACGCATCGGTGGAGTTGTAGTGGCTCTAGTCCTGGCGGTGTTAATCATCGGTTTACTGACCCCTGAGGATCATCAAGCATCGCGCTTGATAAGAACTAAACAATCGCCGCAAGCGATTTGGGATGTGATTAACGACCACGCTAACGAACCTCGATGGCGCGACGACGTTTCGAGCGTGACGTCCGTGGGCGAACGTAACGGTAAACCTGTATGGCAGGAGAATTATAAGGACGGTAACACGCTGCAACTTGCGACTACCGAATCGAAGCCGCCAACGCGCATAGTGCGGGAAATTGCGGAGGAAGGTCCATTCAGTGGGCGGTGGGAAATCGATATCACACCGACGGCTGAAGGCAGTGACGTGAGGATTACCGAGATCGGGAAGGTTTCAAATCCAATCTTTCGCTTCGTTTCCAAATACGTTATCGGCCACACCACTCAGATGGAAAAGTATCTCACGAGCCTCGCAAAGAAATTCAGCGAGCAAGCTGTGTTTGTTTCCTAGCCATTAAATAATTGTTCCCATTCTCGCCAGCCTCCTGACTTTGGACTGGGACTTTCGACTTTGGACTATTTCAGGCGGGCGCCGTTGGGGACGTCTTCTGCGAATGTGGCTATCACGGGCTTGTCACCTTCGCCCACTGACGCGGCCAAGAGCATTCCCTGTGATTCATGGCCGCGCATCTTGCGTGGCTCAAGATTAGCAACCACAGCCGAGCCTACACAAAGGCGCAAGAAACATTTCTTAGTTATGCTTCCTGCAGCGGCAACTATTGGGCGACGAAGTTGTACGTGATTACACCGGTAACGCGGACGGGCTTGCCGGCTAGTTTCGTAGGCGAAAATTTTGCTTCCTGAGCAGCCGCTACTGAAACCGCTTGCAATAGCGGATGGCCACTTATGGCACGAGCAGAAATAATGTTTCCCTCTTGGCCGATTGTGACCTGCACCACAACTGTTCCACTCACACGGCCAAACCTCGCGATTAGCGGATAGTTGGGTCTGGGCAATGTCATCGCCTTGCCGTTAACAATTCCGCCATTGATCTCAACTGGCGAGTTAGCATAAGCGCCAACCGTTAGAGGCGCTTTGGCCCCCACTTCGCTATTCGGTGTGCTGGGAAGAGTGGGGACTTGCCGAAGGTAGCTGAGCGCCTGCTGCGCTGAGCCCTTCAAACGGTTTTTCTCCGGAGCCAGGTCCACAAAGCGTGCAAGCAGGTTAAGACCATCCTGAATATGTGTCTTATCATTGATATGATAACCGAGATTCAGGAGAGAAACTGAGGCGCCGAGCACGGCGTCAATGTTCTTGGAATCCATTTGCAAAATCTTTTGATACTCCGTGAGGGCTTCGTGGAACCGGCCGTTCGTCAGCAACATTTGGCCCAATTCAAGCTGGGTGCCTAATTTCCGCTCAGGATCAGTTTCCAGAGCGAGATATGCTGCGAAAGCGTCTATGGCGGCGGTTAGGTAGGAAGGGTCATCTTCCGTCGTAAGCAACCACAGCACCCTGGCGTGGTTAGCCAAAGACCAAAGCAAATTAGAGTCGTAGCCACTACGGAGTGCAGGCTCGGTAGGAGGAACTGATTCTTTGACAAGCTCTTGCCCGCGGCTGGAAGCTTTAAGCGCCTCTCTAAAATCCTTCAACGCGGCTTCTTTTTTCTCTTTCCTGAGTTCCAGATCCTTTAGGAGCAGAGTTGCGTTGTATAAAGCCGCGCCTCGCTCAAGTAATAGCAGCGCTTTGTTTAGCCAGACTACCGGTTCGCTTGGCTCAAGCCTGATTGCGCGCTCATTAATCTCCAAAGCCTCGTCATAGTTCCGCCTCGCGAAAGCCTCGTTGGCCGCTTTAAGGAGCCTCTGCAATTCGGCGTAAACGTCGGGCGCAATCGGGGATTGAGGTTTTTCGGGCAGAGGGATCTGCGCCAACGCCGGTAGACCGAAAACGATAGCAAATAGAACGGCCGCAACAACTTTTTTCATGCGTATAAGATTATCAAACCAAATCCGAGATCGCTACACGCTCAACATTACACTCTTGAACGTTGCCCTCATTTCAGCCGTGCGCCATTTGGCACTTCTTCAGCGAACGTGGCAATCACAGGCCTATCGCCCTCACCAACGGAAGCTGCCAGCAGCATGCCCTGTGATTCATGGCCGCGCATCTTGCGTGGCTTCAAATTAGCGACTACGGCTATCTTCCGTTTCAGCATATCTTCCGGCTGGTAATGCTCAGCAATTCCCGCAAGGATAGTTCGCGGTTTCTCCTCCCCGATGTCCACGGTCAATAGCAGCAGCTTGTCTGACTTGGGAATGCGCTCAGCGGACAATACTTCACCGACGCGTAAGTCAACCTTCGTGAAGTCGGTGATATCGATGAAGGTTGTGAGACCCGCGACAGCGTCCGCTTCGGTTGCATGCTGTGCCGTGGGCGCCGCCTTGGTCTCGGCACTAGACGAGGCGCCTGGGACTGCGTCAGCTTCAGTCGCGTGCTGACCCGAGCCCTGTTCGTTCTGCGCGCTTACGGAGCTTCCCGTATCAGTTGTCGCCGCCCGTTGGTCGTTTAACGTCGAAATTCCCTGTTCACTGATTTCCTTCATAATCTTCGCCTTTTCCATTCTCGGAAAGAGGGGCCCCACGTCACCAATCGCAGTTCCCTGTTCAAGTTCGCCCCATTTAAGATCTGTGGGATTTACATCCGCCGGAGAGCCGTTCAAGCCAAGTTGCCGCCAGATGTCCTGAGTGGCGCCAGGCATTACCGGATAAAGCAGCACCGACAACCAACGCAACGCTTCAGCGGAGCGGTATAGAACAACATTCAACGTCTGTCGCTGGTTTTCATCTTTCGCCAAGTCCCAGGGCTTGGCATCGCTAATCATCTTGTCTATGCGAGAGACTATCGACCACGCAACCTCGAGTGCTTTGCTGAATGCAAACGTCTCCAAGTGTTGCAGGATCTGGTTGCGGGCCGTTTCGATGAAACCCGAAATCGTCGTCTCGTCTGTGTCAACCCCGGAACGTTTGGCGAGTAAGATCTTGTCTTCAGAGATAACGGCAGAAGGAATACGCCCTTCGCAATAGCGGGTCACCATCGTCAACGTGCGACTCGACAGATTGCCAAGGCCGCTCGCTAGGTCGCTGTTGACTCGGTCGATCAATCCTTCGTAGCCAAAGCGCCCATCCTGACCAAACACCATTTCACGTAAACAGAAGTAGCGAAGGGCATCGATAGGGAAATGTTTCTGGAGCACATCCAACTCGACCACATTGCCGAGTGTCTTCGACATTTTACGACCGTTGGGATCGAGCCACATGCCGTGTGTGAGCACGGTGCGCGGCAACTCTAAACCTCCCGCCATTAGAAAAGAGGGCCAGTAAACTGCATGAAAGCGCAGGATGTCCTTGCCGACTAAATGCAGCGCGGGCCAGAACTTTTCGAAGCCGACCGCTCGCTCGCGTTCCTCGTTTCCAAAACCAATCGCGGTAATGTAATTCGTCAAAGCATCAAACCACACGTACATAATGTGGTTGGGGTCGTCTGGTACAGGCACACCCCAACTGACCGAGCTCTTTAAGCGACTGACTGAGAGGTCCTGAAGCCCGCCGCTAACAAAGCTGATGACTTCGTTGCGTCTCGATTCAGGCTGCACAAATTCCGGACGTGTTTGGTAAAGCTCCAACAACGCTTCAGAGTAATCAGACAGTCGGAAGAAATAACTCTCTTCGGAGACTCGGTCTAACGTCGTATCGTGAACCAGGCATGTCGGAGCCTCTCCCTCACCGGCCGGCTTGGCATATTCATCTTCGGTTTTGTAGGCGGCGCAGGCTGCGCAAAACCATCCTTCATAGTGTCCCTTGTAAATCGCGGTGTTGCCCTTGGGAGTTGTGTTTTTCGCAGCGCGGCGCCACAGCTCGCTGACGCCTTGGTAATGAAAGGGCTCGCTGGTGCGCATGAAGATATCGTAGCCGCCGTGTGCTGAGTCCAGACCAAAGGCCGCAGTCATCTTCTCGAAGTAAGCAACCACATAGTCGGCCTGCTGCTTGGGGGTGCGGCCGGCTTTCTTTGCTGCCCGTTCGATATTTATGCCATGTTCATCGGTACCGGTCAGAAAGTAAGTCTCAATTCCCTGCTGGCGCTTGTGACGTGCGATCACGTCAGCAACGATCATCGCGTATAGATGGCCAAGGTGCGGAAGAGTATTGGCGTAGAAGATTGGGGTGGTTACGTAGAAGGTATTCATTCAAAGAATGTGGCAGGGAGAGATCCTACAAAAGCTTATTTGTCATTTGTCATTTGTCATTTGACATTTCTCATTTGTCATTGTTAGTGGGAGTTCGTGATGTTCCCTCGTGATGTTCCCTCGTGATGTTCCTTCAGGGTGTTGGCGTTCCTCGTGATGGTCAATGGATCGCAGTTACTCTGATTCACAACACGATCCACGAAACGCCACTAAGTCACTAATAACGACAAATGAAAAATGTCAAATGACAAATGGAAAATGATTATTCTTTCCCAGTGATAAGAGCCATCGCTTCCGCGCGTGTGCGTGGATCAGTACGAAAGCCTCCAAGCACCGCCGACGTAACGGTCTTGGCATCGGCTTTCCGGACGCCCCTTAAAGTCATGCACGTATGCGCCGCTTCAATTACCACCATCACGCCAATCGGTTTCAGCCCTTCAAAAAGTGCATTGGCAATGTCTGTGGTCAGACGCTCCTGCAGTTGTAGTCTTCGGGAGAAGGCTTCGGCCACCCGCGCGAGCTTCGAGATACCGAGGATGCGGCCGTCTTTCGGGATGTATGCGATATGACACTTGCCGACAAATGGCGCGAGATGATGCTCACAAATTGACGCGATGCTTATGTCTTTAACAATAACCATCTCATCGTGCTTGTCTCCAGGCAACGGCACGATGTGCTGATTCGGATCGTCGCGCATACCCGAGGTCAGCTCCGCATACATCTCAGCAACGCGTTGCGGCGTCTCCTGCAAACCGGGACGATCAGGATTTTCACCAAGTCCCTCGAGAATCATCCGCACGCCTTGAGCAATTAACTCGAGGTCAACGGCCGGAGTCTCGGGTTCCGGTGACCTGTCACTCGCTTTAGGAAACTTCGTAACCATGCTCGTTACTTTTTAGCCGCGATTTTCCCAAATGCGGCTCGCGCCGCTTCTTCCACTTCTCGCAGGGGTACGCCCGCTTTCCGCGCTGCCTGACGGCACTGCTCGTATTCAGGCATCTCTTTGACCAGATGTCCGTTCAGCTCGGCTACTTTAACATCAATCGCCCCATACTCCGTTTCCACGCGAACTATCCGCCGCTGCAGCGCACGCCGTTCAACCTCATAAGTTCGAATTCCCAGCGTCGTCGTCTCGGCGAACAACATCTCGCTGATGGTTTCCCGCCGGTCCGAACGGCAAAGCACTGACAGCAAAACACCCGGGCGATTCTTCTTCATTTGAACCGAGGTAAAGTAACAATCAAGTGCGCCAAGCTCAAACGCCCGCTCCATCACATGGCCCAGAATCTGCGGGGATATGTCGTCCATGTTTGTTTCAATCATCAATAACCGTTCGTCGAGCGACGCGGCTTTCTCAGTTTCGCCGATATAAACCCTTAACACGTTGGGAAACTTTGGATACTGGCGAGTCCCGGCGCCATAACCTGTGCTGGCAAGTTGCAACTGCGGAATCGGCCCATAGGCATCGCAAACCGTGGTAATGATTGCCGCGCCCGTTGGCGTCACCAGCTCGCCAACAACGTCCGTCGAATAAAACGGCACGCCCTTAAGTAGCTCGGCAACAGCCGGCGGTGGAACCGGAAAACGCCCATGCTCCATTTCGACCGTGCCGCTGCCGACGTGTAACGGTGAGGCAGCAAAGCTTTCAACTCCCGCTAACTCAAAACAGATCGCTGCACCGACGACGTCTATGATTGCATCAAGCCCGCCTACCTCATGAAAATGAACCTTCTCCACGGGTTGGTTGTGGACTTGTGCCTCAGCTTTCGCCAGGCGCGAGAAAATTCTCGCAGCGCGATCCTTCACATCCGCAGAAAGCCGGGAGTCGTAAATCATTTTAAGGATATCTGAAAGATGTCGGTGAGTAGTCTCTGCGGATGTCTTTACACGCGCGTAGGTCGCGCTGATTCCGGATCGATCAACTGTTTCAAACTCGATTGCATAACCCGAAACATCAAGGAGAGACAGTTGTTGGGCAAACTCCTGCCGATCGACACCCGCGGCAATCATCGCCCCGAGAATCATGTCTCCGCTGGCGCCGGCAAAACAGTCGAAGTAGAGGGTTTTCATTTGGTAAAAATGGTGAATGGTAAATAGTGAATCGAAATGGTCAATAGTAAATGGTGAATGGTAAATGGTGATTTCGTAACCGATGATTCCTTGGACAATCGCGTGGATCGCAACCGACAGTTTTCGTCTTTCGAATCACGCTAAACTGCACCATTCGCCATTCACCATTTACCATTCACCGTTTACCATTTACCAATAGCCGGCAGCACTTCGCCCGCTTTGCCGGTTAACACTTCATCACAATACTCAGACAGTGACGTGTGCTCCGGATTGACCTCGCAAACATAGGCTCCGCCAGCCTTCGCAATTTCAGGCAACCCTGCCGCTGGATAAACAATTGCCGAAGTGCCTATTACAAAACACAGTTCGCACTCGGCGGCTTTTTCAGCCGCAAGCTCAAATGCTCCCGGCGGCAACATCTCGCCAAACAAAACGACATCGGGACGAACGCCTTCACCGCAGTCGATACATTGCTCAATTCGTTTCTCGGTCGATTCGATAGTGTAGCGTGCCTGACAGCCCGAACATCGTGCGCGCCAGATACTGCCATGCAGTTCAATTACGTCCCTCGAACCAGCCTTCTGATGCAGCCCGTCGATGTTTTGCGTTACCAGGGTAAATTCCGAAAATCGATCCTGCCAGCTAGCGAGCTCACGATGCGCGAGATTCGGTGCCAGCGTTTGTAACAGACCGCGCCGGTAGTCAAACCATTCCCAAACGAGCGTCAGATCCTTCTTGACCATGCCGGCGGAAGACACCACATCGAATGGCATTCCTTTCCATACAGCCGTATTGCCTCCCCCGCGGAAAGTTGGCACACCAGATTCCGCCGAAACACCCGCGCCAGTGAGAACGAAAACGCGTTTAGCGGTCTGAAAGCGTTCGAGCAACGCGCCTGAAACTAACTGCGTTCGAGTTGCGGACATGGAAATCGGATGGTAACAGAGGCCGCGTCGAAAGTGCCAAGGGGTTCCGGATCAGTGAGTTGTAATCTGATTCCTCTGTGTCTCTGTGGTTGAGTTCTTTAGTGATACACGGCTTTGCCTCAAAAGCCCTGCATCAGATTCGAAACGTATTCAATCCGAAGGATTGACCGAAAGTAGCCGGAGGTCGAAGCGAAGCGGAGACCTCCGGATCGGGTAGCACCTTAACCCGCACCCTGGAAAGGGGTGCCAGAAATCCAACGAATTCTTGCATCCCTTCAGGATGCTCGCTCGAACCAACGCAGAGTTCTCACAACGAAACTTCCAAACAGCTCCATCACCCTTCATTGAGCTTCGCTACCATTCACCCGTAAGCTATACTTTGCGCTTTTGCAGAACGAGCGTTTCAACGGTTATCGATTCAGATGACACTTCTCGAAATACAAGATCGTCTGAAGCAGAATGTGCGTGCGGCCGCGCTTGAGCTCTTCGGGGTTGAATTGGAACAGTTCAACGCGGAAACGCCGCCGCGTCCGGATCTGGGCGATCTTGCCTTTCCGGTTGCTTTTGAGCTCGCGAAGCTTGTCAAACTCGGTACGGGAGTGAAACTTGCGCCGCGTGCCATCGCAGAACAACTGAAAATGAAACTCGAGTCAAGCGACGAAGTGGCGCGCGCCGAAGTCGCGGGTGCAGGCTATCTCAACATCTTTTTCGATCGCGCAAAACTACTGTCCCTGTTTTCAATCGATCGATCAGCCCGACCGTCAGTGAGCCAGGTGCCGGATCGACCCAAGCAGATGGTCGAACACACCAGCATCAATCCAAACAAAGCGGCGCACATCGGACACGTACGAAACGCCGTCCTTGGCGATACCTTCGTCCGCATTCTACAGGCTGCCGATGAGCGGGTAGAGATTCAAAATTACATTGACAACACTGGCGTGCAGGTCGCCGATGTAGTAGTCGGGTTTCTACATATTGAGAAACTGGACCTCGATGGAATTAAGGCGCTCGACCAATCGCTGCCGAGCGATCGTTCGTTTGATTACTACTGTTGGGATCTCTACACCAAGGTGGGTTTGTTTTATCGCGATAATGATCCACTGGGCGAACCTAACCCTGAAAAATTAAAGCTGCGCACAGAAGTTTTGCACGCGCTTGAGGAAGGTGAAGGCCCGATTGCTGCCCTGGCGGATTATGTCGCCACCCGAAACGTCTCGTGCATCCTCGACACGATGGAGCGGCTTGATATCCGCTACGATTTACTGGCGCGTGAGTCGGACATATTGCATCTGCATTTCTGGCAACGTGCTTTTGAGTTGATGAAAGATGCGGGTGTAATCCGTTTTGAACCCGAAGGAAAACACGCCGGCTGTTGGGTGATGCCTTTCGAATCACACACCGGCACCGATGAACACGAGTCGGATAAAATCATTGTGCGATCCAACGGCACTGTCACCTACACCGGAAAAGATATCGCATACCAGTTATGGAAGCTGGGCCGGCTCGGTTTGGATTTTAATTACAAACCGTTTCGCGACTATCCAGATGGACAGATCACCTGGGTCACGACTACCGAACCCAACGCCGAAGTGCTTCCTGAAGTTCCCCGACCCAGTTTTGGAGGCGGCGTTAGCGTTTACAACGTTATCGATTCGCGGCAGTCCTACCCTCAGGAGATTGTGGCTCGGGGAGTCGCCGCGGTCGTTCCGGATGTGGGAGCTGACGCGAGTGTTCATTTGAGTTATGAGATGGTTGCGCTCTCACCGGCGGCTTGCGATGAGTTGAGCATCGAATTGAGCGAGGAGGATCGCGCGCGGCCATTTGTTGAAATGAGCGGCCGCAAAGGTCTGGGGGTGAAGGCCGACGACCTGATCAACCGGCTGGAAGCGGACGCATTGCGCGAAGTGGAGGCGCGGCATCCGGAACTGCCGCCTGAAGAGCAGACGAAGACTGCGCATAACATCGCGGTTGGGGCATTGCGGTATTTCTTACTGAAGTTCACCCGCAATTCCGTGATCGCCTTTGATTTCAAGGAAGCGCTTTCATTCGAGGGCGAGACCGGACCTTATTGCCAGTATGCCGCGGTGCGCGCTAACTCAATCTTTCGTAAACTTGATGACATAGCACTCGCCAAGGCGTCGGAGTTGATGCAGGTAGGTTCAGGCAGCGGGGCCAGGGTTGCTGAAGTTCTGAGCGACGAAGCAGGGACGGAAATCTGGTCGCTCGTGATGCTTGCGGAACGGCTTGACGACGTTATTGCGCAAGCCGCTGCTTCGGCTGAACCCGCGAACGTTGCCAAGTACACCTTCACGCTCGCTCGTGCTTTCAATCTTTTTTACCATCGGCACCGGATTATCGCCGAAGAGGACGAAACGAAAAGAGCAGTCTTGATTGCCGCGGCTGACATAACGCGTCGTCGTCTGACCAGGGCACTGTCCACGCTCGGCATTGAGGTGCCCGAGCGGATGTAAATCGTTTCGTTAAGGCAAAACAGTTAGCGTTACTAGTCAGAGGAAATGGAATGGGATCGAGAGTACTTTCAGGCATTCAACCGACCGCCGAGATGCATATCGGCAACTATTTCGGGGCGGTTAGAAACTGGGTCGCGCTGCAGGACACGCACGAGTGTCTTTACGGCATCGTTGATCTGCACGCGATTACGATGCCTTACGAACCCGCCGGCCTCAAAGCAAATACGCAACGCATGGTGATCGACTTGCTCGCATGTGGCATCGATCCTCAGAAGGCGATCCTGTTTATTCAGTCGCTGGTGCCGGAACATACCGAACTCTGCTGGGTGCTTAGCTGTTTGACACCCTTTGGCGATTTGCGTCGCATGACTCAGTTTAAAGATAAAGCCGAGTTGCTAGAGGGGGCCGATGCAACACAATTTGTTTCTGCGGCCTTATTTAGTTATCCAGTGCTCCAGGCCGCTGACATTTTGGTTTACCGGGCTCAGCACGTTCCGGTTGGCAAGGATCAGGAGCAACACCTTGAGCTTTCACGCGAGTTGGCGAGGCGTTTCAATAATCAGTTTGGCGTGGATTTCTTTCCCGAACCAGCGCCCTTGTTTACAGAGACTCCAAAGGTGATGTCGCTGGTCGACCCCAGCAAAAAGATGAGTAAGAGTAGTGGCGACCGCCATTACGTCGGGCTCTTCGATGACGAAAAAGGTGTGCGCGCGAAGATTAGGTCTGCCGTGACGGACAGCGGTGAGCGGCCACCCGGCGGCGATATGAGCCCGGGCGTTGTAAATTTGTTTGAGATCCTAAAGGCGGCGGGGAAGAACGCTGAGGCCGAGGCTTTGCTTAACGACTACAACGGGGGCGTCTTGCAATACAGTCGTCTCAAAGAAGTTGTAGCGGATGCGCTGGTCGAGCTGACCGCAGGCTTGCGAGCGCGCCGAGATGAGCTCTCAAAGGATGTGTCGGGCGTAAACAAGCAGGTGAAGGAGATGTCGCAACAGGCCCGTGAGATTGCTTCAGAGACGTTACGAGAAGTACGCAAGCTTACCGGTCTTCCGGAGCGAACGTAATGTCTTATTGACACGGCCTTGAGGCCGGTGATGCGGCCCGAGCTCTGAAGCGTTTTGTGAAAGAACTCCGTGGGAAGTAGAATCAGTCTACCGTACCAACCTATGCTCATCGTAATGAAAGCTGATGCGACGAACCCTCAGATAGAGGCTGTCGTGCGCGTAATTGAAGAGCTTGGATTTCGTGCGCACCCGATGCCGGGAGCTGCCCGCACCGCTATTGGAATTACCGGCAACCAGGGAGCAATCGATCCGGCGCACTTCGAAACCCTGCCCGGGGTCGCGGAAGCAGTTCGCATCAGCAAACCCTACAAACTTGTGACGCTGGATCTTCGCGCTGAAAAAACTGTAGTGCGAGTCGGCGATGCAGTCATAGGCGGAGAGGAATTGGCGATTATTGCCGGCCCCTGCGCGATTGAGAGCCGCACGCAGGCCTTCGCGATCGCCGAAACGGTTCGGCGTACTGGTGCAAGATTCTTCCGCGGCGGCGCTTTCAAACCCAGGACTTCGCCATACGCATTCCAGGGGCTAGGCGAAGAGGGTCTGAAGATCCTCGCTGAAATCAGGGACACCTACGGGCTGCGAATTGTGACTGAAGCACTCGATGAACCGGGCGTGGATCTGGTTGAACGTTACGCGGACATTATTCAGGTGGGCGCCCGCAGCATGCAAAATTTCACTCTGCTGCGACGGGTGGGCAAGTCTCGCTTGCCCGTGTTGCTGAAAAGAGGTCTATCGGCAACTCTCGACGAGTGGTTACTCGCGGCCGAGTACATAATGGCTGAGGGCAATTATCAAGTGGTTCTTTGCGAGCGCGGCATACGCACGTTTTCCCAGCACACGCGTAACACGATGGACCTGGCTGCGATTCCCGCCGTGAGACGAGTTTCCCACTTACCAGTGATCGTCGATCCCTCGCACGGAACGGGCAAGAACTTCATGGTTACTCCCCTCGCCCGCGCGGCGGTTGCCGTCGGCGCTGACGGGTTAATCGTAGAAGTTCACGATCAGCCGCGGCAGGCACTCTCCGATGGTGCCCAGGCTTTAACGCTTGAAGAGTACGAACAATTGGTGAGTGAGGTACGGGCGATCCACGAGATAATCGCGCCGGCAGCCGTCAGCTAAAAAGATTTATTCCAGTGAGTTTACTTCAAAGGGCACGGCTTCGTGCCCTTTATGATTTACGGTCGCCTGAAAGAATACCCGGCGAGCAGGTTTTGCAGCGCGCAGACTTTCTAACTGTACACACGCCGTTGACGGATGAGACGCGCGGCATCACTGGCGAAGATCGACCGAGGTATGACCTCGTTATAGCCCGCTTCAAGTGCTTGGCGCTGCAGGTCCGCCTCAACGTGAGAGAAAAAGCCGAGCAAGGGCACGGCGGTCAATTTGTCGTCAGCGCGCAGGTGGGTCGCCAGTTCAATCGGATTCAGTTTCTGGTTGTGAAGATCGACGATGATCAATCCCGGGGGTTCCTCACCCACCAATGCACGCAAGGCTTCCATACTTCGGGGAAACTTCACTACCATCCCCAAAGCCTTCGCTGTTTCTCGAATCTTGGAAACGAAAAACATATCGTCAACTGCGGCGACGACGGTACGAATCACAAAGCTATTGTCGCTCAAGAGCGGCTCGGGACCTCCGTTTTTGAATTCTCAACTCTTTTCGCGTAAAGATAAGGCGCCATGGTGACTGCGATTCCGCCGCTTAAAGAAACGGAAAAAATTGAATTTGGGAACATTGCTCCCCACAGCGACGCAACGGTCTCGAAAATCGTCGTCGCATCATACAACATTCGTTATGCAGTGGGTCAGTATCTGATTTCCGGAGGTATTCTGCGAAAAGCGAAAGTTAGCGGCGTCGCCGGACGCGCCGCTAAAGTGGCTGCTAACATTACTGCCGCAGCTCAAGCCTTTTCGCAAAACCAACTGTTGCCATGCGTCGACGTCCTCGCATTACAGGAGGCCGACAAACAGACACAGCGGGCGGGCGGTCATCACGTAGCTCGAGAGCTGGCTGAGGCGCTGGGCATGGGCTGGGTACACCTGCCGGCGGGCATTCCACGCGGGGTCAAACCGAAGGCCCGGGAGTGGTGGTTGGATTTTGAAGAGCCTATCGCGCTCTACGATGAAGGTGATACGGGCATTGCTTTGCTCAGCCATTTTCCGCTCCGCGACATCAAGCGTATCGACTTGCCTTGGAAGGATTGCGCCTGGCGGCCGCGACTGGCGATGGCAGCAACGATTTCGGTGGGCGACTGGCGGGCGCGCCTGATAAACGCCCATGTCGATCCGCATGCTGCAGTTGGTGGTCAGCTCGAACAACTGGAAATGCTGGTTCAGGAAGCCGCCGGTTATAGTGGCCCAATTTTGATACTTGGCGATTTCAACACACTGTCAAAAAAGAAGGTTGAGGAAACGAGAAACTTTCTTGAGTCGCATGGCTACTCGACCCCGATGCCTTCAGGTTTGGCTACCTGGCGCGGAGCCGGAATACGGCTACATGCTGACTGGTTGTTCTACCGAGATCTGGACGTTGCTAATTGGGGCGTTGCGCGGCCATTGAGTGTCTCAGACCATTGGCCCATTTGGGCGGAGATAGCATTGCCAATTGGGAATATGAAATGATCCACGTCACCAGCCGAGATAATTCCCTGCTCCGCCAGGCACGTTCCGTGCGCGATGGCAAAGTCGATGGTTTGGTATTCGTGGAAGGACTACGACTTTCAGAAGAAGCCTTGCGCTCAAACCTGGCTATTGAAACCGTAATCGTGTCTGACCAGTTGGTTGACAAAACAAAAGCTGCCGCGCTGGTCAACGAGCTTGAGAAGACAGCAAATCGCATTGTGACGGTAAGTGAGAAACTGCTCGAATCCGTCTCCTATACCAAGACTCCGCAAGGCATTGTTCTGCTGGCAGCCCGTCCGCAGTCGACACAACGAGAACTTGAACGACAGATGAAGCAGCCTGCCTTGTTGGTCGTGATGCACCGAATCAATAATCCGGTTAACGTTGGGGCCATCCTGCGCACCGCGGAAGCAGCCGGGGCTACCGGCGCGATTGCAACCGCCGAGACAAGTGATCCGTTTTCGCCCAAGTCATTGCGTGGCGCTATGGGAGCGGTGTTTCGCCTGCGCATCTGGAATGGGCCGGCATACGAGGAAGTAGTTGCCTGGTGTCAGCAGCACAAGCTGCAAACAATCTGCGCTGACGTCCACTCCTCGGAAGTGTATGACGCCCCTGACTGGACGCTGCCTTCCGCACTGATTTTGGGTCCTGAGTCGAGCGGGCTGACGCAGAAAGAAATTGCAGCGGCAGATAAGGCCGTGCGCATTCCGATGCGCGAGCCTACCGAAAGTCTCAACGTTGCCGTGGCAGCAGGTGTAATGCTTTACGAGGCCGCCCGTCAGCGTAGATAGCGGCCGCTCTTCCTATTCTTCTGCCGCTGTTTTCCGCTAGAATATCGTCGTTCCCAGCAACCAGCTTTTCTCGCGCAGTCAAAATACGACTGCGTTTTTTGCAAAGATGACTGACGAAGTTAAGCCAGACAGCAAAAAGAAACGTGAAGAGGCGCTGCCAGAGCGTCTCTTGCGGCGCGTCCTCGAGGGCATGGGTGATGTCGTCGATCGAAAGTTTGGCCGCACCATCGAACCCAAGAGCGGCCTGACCACGACGCAATTACTCGAGCGCATGAAAAAACTGATTGATGAACGCGCTCGCGACGAGGGACGCAAAGGTCGCATCGCTCCCCACCATCTAAAGCTTAAAGTCGAATGGGGCACACACTCCGAGGCGCCGCCGGAAATCATAAAGGACCTGGAACACGAAATACTCGCCGCTGCGATAGATCACATCAATGATCATCGCTATCGCACCCTCGCGCCGGCGAAGGTTGAAACCGAAGTGGACATCTTTACCACCGGCATCTCGGTTGATCCGACCTTTGGGGAATTCGAGGAGGAATTGAGAGCTGCGGATGAGGCCAAACAAGCGGCGAAGCTCGAGGCGCCAACGCGCAGCCCGTTTGAAAAGGTTCCTGAAGTTGAGCTGATCGCGCGGATAACTATCCGTGGAGACGTCCGAGAAGTGCCGCTAACCCTAAAACTCGGGGGCAAGCGACTCAGCGTTGGTCGCGTTTCCGATAACGAGTTAGCTTTGAATGATACGAGCGTTTCCAAGATCCATGCGGCGCTGACAATGAATCAACAGGGCACGCTGCTGGTCGCCGACACCGGTTCGACAAATGGGACTTTTATAAACGGTCGGCGAATTTCGTACGGCGAGGCGCGTCAAATTGAAGCCGGCGACGTAGTAGGCTTCGGCGATGTCGAGGTACGTTTTCGCAGAGTCGAGTAGTTCAGAGGAGTTCAGAGTACAAGCTTTAGCTTGACTGGTTTCCAAAGAAGCAGCCTAAAGGCTGTACTCTAAACCCGCGAGTTCAGAGTACAAGCTTTAGCTTGACTGGTTTCCAAAGAAGCAGCCTAAAGGCTGTACTCTAAACGCGCGAGTTCCGAGTACAAGCTTTAGCTTGCTGACCTAGATACATGTCATTCTTATCGTTTTTTCAAAGTCCAACTCCCGCGCCCGTTGTAGTGCCCGAACGAATGCCCGCCTGGCTAACCTTGATCTATCTCGGCGGGCTGCTGCTGATCATCCTGCTGCTGTTGATATCTCTGTTCCGAACCCGGCGCCGCGGTAAGGCGACAACTTCAGCGATCCCCGACGATCTACCTAAGGAAGTCAGGAAGCGATTAGGCTCAACTTCAACTAACCGAGGGCTGCGCGGGTTACGTTGGATCTTTGTACTGCTCTGCTTTGCAGTCTTTGGGTTTCACGTTTATTGGGCCCAATACGCCCAGGAACGCAACGAAAAATTTCAGGAACTGAGCTACAAGGATTTGCGCAACCGTCGCCTCTCCGAGTCGACCCTGCGCGGCTGGTTGCTCGACCGCGGCGGTAAGCTTGAAAACGCGCTCGCTCTTTATCGTCGAGACGCGAGTGGCAACATTGCGCGGGAGTATCCGATGGATCAGGCAATGGCCCACATCTTTGGTTCGGATCGCGGCGACCCGGGCCTGGAGCGCGCGCTTTTCGGAGTGCAGAGTGGGGCGTTGCCGGAAGCTCTGGAAATCGTCCAAGGGAAGACGGTACAGTTCAAAGGCAACACCGACGTCCGCCTGACGATCGATCGTGACCTGCAACAGGCCGCAGTTGACCAACTGAAAGGAAAGCATGGCGCGGTGGTCGTCCTGAACCCACAGAACGGAGAAATACTAGCGCTCTACAGTGAGCCTTCTTACAGCCTCAAGCAGGTCGAGGACGAAGCGACGTGGATCAAACTCGAAGCAAACCAGCGCGACCGGCCGCTAGTGAGCCGCGCGCTCGGCGCTTACTACATTCCCGGCTCAACTTTTAAGACCGTGACTATGATCGCGGCTTTCGTCGCCGGCGAAGGAAACACTCAATTTACCTGTAGCGGAGGCGGTTATTACGCAGCCCCAGGAGCGAATGTAATTTTCGACGATGCCGGACCTGGCGAGGTCCATGGAAGGATCGGTATCGACACGGCGTATGAGGTCTCGTGTAACCAATACTTCGCGCAGATGGGAGTCAAGCTTGGTGGGGAGCGCTTGAAACAGGCGGCACAACTGCTCGGCATCGGGCTTACGACACGCCGGCAGAGGCCTTGCGCGGCGAAAGTACCCGCAGATTATCGAACGCCAGCACCGAAGCCGTCAAGCGTGCGATGGCTCCGAGGGAAGCCACCATAGTTACCGGCAAACAAATTACTCGATATGATCTGGCGTTGATTGGTTATGGTCAAGGTTACGCCGGACAGATGACTCCCTTTCAAATGGCCTTGTCTGCTGCCGCCATCGGCAATCATGGAAGGCAAGCTGATGAAGCCAAAGATTGAATTTGATCGGGCGCCGGAAATGTATAATCAGGTGATGACACCGCAAGTCGCGGCTAACCTGCGTGCAATCATGGGCCGGGTGACGGGCGGTTCGAGCGGCACGGCGCGTGGTGTCTTTGCACCGGTTAAAGCGGCGGGAATAAACACGGGGGGTAAGACGGGAACAGCGCAAAAGGTTGTCCCTGTTTATGATGCCGAAAACGGGCGAACCCAAGACCCGACACAGAATCGAGCGCGACAATCGGGGCAACATCATTCGCGAGTATGAAGAGACAATCATGGACGAAGAAAATCCGCGGATTGATGGCTGGTTTTTGTGCATTGCGCCGCTTGAGAACCCGCAACTGGCCATGGCGGTCATTGTTGAAGGTGGTGGTTACGGGTCGAAATCGGCGGCGCCAATTGCCGCGGCACTCGTTTTAAAGGCGCGGGACTTGGGTTATCTAAAAGTCGCCGCGGCGCCAGTGACTACTGCGCCACAACCGCGGCGCCCGCCGGGCACGCCGCCGGCGATAGTTGACTGTTTACTTCTCAATGAAAAATCGCGCGTCATCACATCTGTTCATAATCCTCCTGATAGTCGGGCTTGGAGATTGCCGGATATTGGGGCATTTATCGCGCCGGGTTGCTGCGCGGTTATGAAACTTCGATCATTGGCGCCGTGCGCGATGTGTTCATGTTTCTGCCGTTGGCCATGCTCATTGTTTGGTTGTCCCGCGTGAAGCGATACAGCGGTAATTGGATCCTCTTTACCACCGCCATTCTGCTCTTTGCCGTTGGCATGTTGATTCAGTACCGGCTCTACAGCGACCCGGAATACAACGCTCGCAACAAGGCGGCTGCGCGACAGGAAAAGATGGAGGCGTTGCGCACGCGCTATATCATTGAAAACTACGATGCGACCAAGAAACAGTTGATGGGCCTGCCGCCAACTCCCGCGCAGGCCATAGACGTCGATCAACTGCCAAAGCGTCCGTCAACCTACTCCATTGGCGACGCGACTAACTTCGAGCTACACCTGGATTCCGATTTTCTCCTTTATTGTCTTTGCGTCGCCTTCTATTCTGTCTGCGCGATGGCTTCCTGCTGTGGATTCAACGAAACAGTTTTCTGATTGTGCTGATTGACCCTGCTGCCACTTGCGGTAGCGGTTGTGACTTCGAGTGCCGGAAAAGCGCTGGGGAACATGACGCCCTGGGAGCCTTCGAAGATTCCCTTCCTGCTTGGCTTTGCCGGAATTCTTACCGCGCGCTACAAAGATTTGGCGGAGACTTACTGGGGCATTCCGCGCGCGCGCGACATCGTGCCACTGCTGGTGATGGGGATGTTGCCTTTTGTTCCCTTCTTCGCACTGAAAGACTTCGGACAAATGCTGATCTTCAGTGGCGCTTACACCACGCTATACCTCGTGGCAGTAAGGCGTTGGCCGCAACTTTTGTTGTTTGTCGGTTCATTGTTGCTGGTTATCAGCATCCTCGTCGTTGGCGCCTTGCCGAGGAATGTTCAGGAGAACGTGCCGTTGCTGCCAACGATTTCGCCAGGCCCATTCAGGCCATGCTGCCGGCGCGCATTCAACAGCGCTTCCATCTGTGGCTGGCTGGATTTGATCCGCCATCGCCTGAAGTGTCCTGGTGGAAAAAAGACTATGAGGAAGCCCTCAACAAGGATCCACAGATTGAAAGAACTGGCCGAGCAAAGCCCGGCGATGCAGAAGATCGTAAACGTGGATATCTGGTTCGATAAGCTGGCGTTTCAACCTGCACAGGCGATCTTCGGCATTGCTTCCGGGAAGAACACGGGTCGAGGTTTTGGACTTGGATTTCCGGAGGTTATTCCCATTGCCGATTCAGACTACGTGTATGCCGCGATCGCTGAGGAAGCTGGTCTGGCCGGCGGCGTCGATAATAATTCTGGCAGTTATCATTTTCGTGATCGCAGGTGTTCGTACTTCTCTCGACGCGCGTGATATGTTTACGAAGTTATGCGCTGCAGGTCTGACGGCCTTTGTTGGGTTTCAGGCGCTCGTAAACATTGGCGGCATCGTGCGCGCGTTGCCGATGACCGGAATCACCCTGCCATTCGTGAGTCATGGGGGATTTAGTCTGATCACCAGCTTTGCCATGTTGGGAATGTTGATGGCCTTTTCCCATCGCAACTCGCGCGACCAGGTCGCTCGCCAAGAGATATCCGGAGACGCCTGATTCGCCGCTGAAGTTGGAGGCGGTCGAATGAGCCACGCCAGGAACGAAGCTAAGAGAGCGCCGACCCTCAAGTCAGCGGCGGTTACCGATCGTGGACTTAATCCGAAACGACCGCTGAACGAAGATTCCTTTCTGGCTGACAGCGAGCGCGGGATCTTCGCTGTCGCTGATGGCGTTGGTGGCGCCGAAGCCGGCGAAGTCGCTTCGCAAACTGCGATCGAAGTTCTCGACGAGGCGTTTCGCCACAACGTGGATGGCGCGGATATCGAGGACTTGATGGAGCTTGCGATTCAGCGGGCCAACGCCTCGATCCACCAGATGGCGCAAGACCATGCAAAGTTTTCGATGATGGCGACAACCATCGTCGGCCTTCATATAGACGGGAACGTCGCGACGATTGGACACGTCGGTGACTCACGTTTTATCGGCTGACGCCTGCCGGACAACTCCTGCGGGAAACCGAAGACCACTCCGTGGTCGAGGAAGAAGTACGCGCGGGACGCATGACTGCAGAACAGGCCGCCAATCATCCCAGCAAAAATGTCATTAGCCGGGCCCTCGGCGCGGACAATGGCGTTGAAGTTGACATGAAAATCATTGAAGTCGACGACGGCACCGAATTTTTTCTCTGCACCGACGGCATCACGCGACACATTCCCGATCACGAGTTGCGACAAGTTGTTACTGGCCCATGACGACCTCGCCGATGCTTTGTGCAGAACTGAAAAAACGCTGTTTTGAACGCGGGGCGGAAGACAACCTGACGGCGGTACTGGTCTGCGTGGGTACGCCGATTTCCGCAAAGGCGAGAGCAGAAGACCTGGACAAGACAATATCGCCGGAGACGGAAAAGGTTTTCGCGGTCGGCGCAACGGCCCCTGCGGTCGAGATGCTGGCGGCTACTCAACCCACCGTTGAACCCTTCGTGCCCGCATCTCGTAAAGCTTTTCCAGCGGACGCTGCGGCGCAAACACTTAACATCGCCGACCGCACACTGGAAATACCCGCGCCGGCACATGCTCGCACAGGGGTGGAAAGAACGATGACGCGTTTCTTTTTATTTGTTGTCTTGCTAGGCGCACTGGTGGGAGCTTTTTATGCAGGGCGAAAGTATCGAGGGCCGATTCCCTATGTAGACCAAAACCAAGCGGCAGTGACCGACATTACTCCCACGCCCGGAAATACCGGGCCCCTGAGCCTTTGAGACTGCGCGCGCTGAAGTTGATGCCAATCCCAACGGCTGGCTGTCGAACAATCTAAAAAGTGAGTTAACGCGGCAAGGCATACAGAGCCCTTTGGATTCAACTGACCCGAACTTTATATACCTCTACGGTCGGGCAACGATGCTCGCGGGAAACCATGAAGAGGCGGCTAAAGCGTTTGAGGCAACGATCGCGCGCGCCGACCTTAATCCCTCCCCTGCAAGCGCGACAATCCGACGCGAAGCCACGCTCGGGCTCGCGGCAGTTGCGCTAAAGCTGGATCGAGTCAGGCCTTCTGCCCAGACACGCTGGGATGAAATGGCGGGTAAAACTCCCGCTTCCTCCACTACCCCGCTCAGTTCACCCACATCTTCCCCGCTGGGTTCTCCTTAAAGCGATTCCCCTTTAACCAACGGCACTGAAGCCGCGGACGATGCCAGAACTTAAGTTACAACAAAGCCGGCTGGATGGTCGCTACGACATCATTGAATGTTTGGGGCGTGGCAGCTACGCCGAGATCTACGTGGCGCATGACAATGCCGCTTCCGAGGGCGCTCCCACGACCGTAGTCATCAAAGCGCTCAACATGTTTCTGAATGATCTGCCGGACGTAGAGCTCGAACATACGTTAATTGAGAATTTCCAAAACGAAGCAGTCGCGCTTGATCGCGTAAGGCATCCGAATATTATCAGTCGCCTTGGTCATGGCACCGCCATCGATCTCGTAGGCACCACTTTCCATTACATCGTGCTCGAGTACCTGTCGGGCGGCGACTTGGCGGTTATGTCACGTCAGTCCTCGCTGCCTCTTGAAAAGGTACTCTTCTATCTCGAGCAAGTCTGTTCCGGACTGGCCCACGCACATGAATGTGGCGTAATTCATCGTGACATCAAACCGCAGAATCTGCTCTTAAACGCCGATCGCAAGATTGTAAAGATTGCCGATTTTGGCGTTGCGCGGTTGGAAGCTAGTGAAGGCGCAATCACGCGCGTTGGAACAAACATTTATTCGGCGCCGGAACACAATCCCCTGGTGCACACGGGACAGCTCGATACCGGTGCACTACACATAAATCGCGAGCACCTGACTCCTGCCGCCGACATTTACTCTCTGGCTAAGACTACCTACGCACTTTTAGCCGGCGAATCTCCACGCCGTTTTGCGCAACATCCGATTCGCGAATTGCCGGCAGCGATTAATAGTCAATACTGGGCGGAGCCTGTTTTGCGTGTGTTGGAGAAGGCTAGCCAGACTCGTCCTGAAAATCGGTTTCAGACGGTGCAGGAATTCTGGGACGAGTTTGCGGATGCCACCCTCCCTCCTACAAGGCCGCTTCACCCTGGTGATATAGAAGCAAGGCGTCGACCGAGTTCGGATTTGAGCATAGATCCGGTTGAGTTCAGCGAGGCGCCCCCCCGCCCCAGCTTTGCTCCCGTGCACGAGTTACGCGAGGAACCCGAGGAAACGGATTATGCAAGCTCACCATCGATCGTACCGGACTATCCCCCCCGCACCAGGGCTGTTTCACCTGAGCGACGCCCGAAGATTGTGGTGCCGGTGAGCGAACTCGAGGCGCGCCGTAATAAACAAAACCTGCCTGATGGTCCATCGGCCCGCAGCAGGATCGAGTCGTTACCGAATGTCCCCAGTGCGGAAAGGGCCTCCAAATATCAAAGGCGGCCCGTGACGCCAAGTCGCGCGCGTCCGTGGGTTGTGGCGTTGTTTCTCATTCTTGCGTTTACGGGAATGTTGCTGGCAACGCACCGGTATGTGACATCGCGGTGGAATCCTTTTGCACGTATCACGCAACTTAGCGATGTATTTGTAGTGGGACGGGAAGGGGTTACCACAACCGATGTCAGACTGCGGCCGGATGCCAGCACGACAAACGCTCCCATTGGATTAGCAGAGAACGGCTCACGAGTAAAAATATTAGCGACCGAGGACAACTGGTACGAGGTTCAAGTGCTCGAACATGGGCGCCCGAAAGTAGATCCGTTTACTTCGGATCGAGGCTGGATAAACAAAAGATTTGTAAAGTTTGATTGAGGACGGCGGCAGCCAGGTAACGTAACAGGTCCGCAACGCCCCGTCGCGCTGCTTTTTACTATTCACGATTTAACATTTACTATTCACCATTCATGAGTCTGCTTGAATCAATTAGAAAATGGATCGACGGTGAGACGGGCGAGGATATCCTTGAGGCTGCCGACGAGCATGCCAAACCACGTCGCATCTGGGAGGAGTTTCTCGTAAAGATCGCTCGCGAAGTGGAAGCGGTGATGCAGCGGGAGATGTTTACTCCGCCGGGAGGACCAACCTACATTCCGAGGGAGTATGTAGTTTATCTAAGCCCGGATGACGACAAAGACTGGCAGGGTGATAAGCGCCGCGGTCTGGAGCAGGGTCTTTTTCATGTACTTTCAGAAAGAGCCAGGGAGTTAAGCGGCACCACGCAGCTCGCCACTAAATCTTTCGCAGTTGAATTGCGAGTGGATGGGACTTTGGAGAAAGGCCAGTTTCGGGTCCAGGGCGTTTGGGATGAAACCGAGAGTGGTCATACCCAAGTCACACCGCGTGTAAGCGCGTCTATTCCTCAAGCCTCCAGTCCATCCTTGCCGGTTAATCTAAACGACACCATACGTGAGCGTGCTGACGGAAGCCGTGGCGACACCGAAGATTTTGGCTCTGGTGAAATCAGCGAACAGACCGTAGTACGCCCGCGCATCCAGGAGCTTTATTCGATTGAAATCTGGAAAGACGGTGTGCGGGATGCGGTGGTGCCGATTACCAAGCCGGAGATCACGATTGGCCGCGGCTCGCGTTCAATAACCGTGGACCTGCCATTAAAAGGCGACCCGGAGGTAAGCCGGGTGCATGCGATTCTCACGCGCGAGAATGACGGTCGCTATTGGATTGTCTCCAAAGGTCGAAACCCAATGCTTATTGCCGGTCGCGAGGCTCCGCGTGAAGAGCGCACTGAAGTCATGCCTGACCAAAAGATCGCCATCTGCAATTTTGTGTTACGAATCCAGCCGAGGTAGAGCGGCTTTCTCATTAACGCCCGGCTTAAGCCCGGTGATCACCTATCCACCATTCTCATAACACCGGGCTTTAGCCCGGTGGTCGCCAGTCAAATTCCCATTAACACCGGGCTTTAGCCCGGTGGTCGCGTTGAGCGCCAAAGGCGCGAAATGCAACAGCCTGGGGCAACGCCCCAGGAGACCAATAAGCCACGCCATCCATATAGCGCTGAAGGCGCGTAATTAGTCCCAAACATATCCCTCACACTAACACCGAATTACAAAAGTTTTTGCATGAAAGCGCCAAGGCGCGGAATGTAACAGCCTGGGGCAAAGCCCCGGGTCGGGGATATGCTTCACCACTTTGAGCGCTGAAGGCGCGGAATAGAGTGGAGAAGTTATGCCTCAGTCACTATCCTTGATTTTTGTTCACCTTATCTTTAGCACGAAGAACCGTGAACCGTGGATATCGCCTGCACTAGAGCGTGAACTGCATCCATATATGGCGACGATCTTTCGAGAGTTAAAATCTCCGTCTCTAGCAATTAATGGAACGTCGGACCACCTACACATTCTTTTCTCATTGGGCCGCGTAATTGCCGTAGCCGATCTGGTCGAGGAAATTAAGACCGGAACCTCCAAGTGGGTGAAGACCAAAGGACGGGAGTTTATGAATTTCCACTGGCAAAGAGGCTATGGCGCGTTTTCGGTGGAGCAGTCAGACATTCCAGAAGTCAAACACTACATCCAAAACCAGAAAGAGCGTGACCGCAGCATTTCGTTTCAAGACGAGTACCGTAGTTTCTTAGAAGGCTATGGAATTGAGTATGACGAGAGGTATGTTTGGGACTAAGCGATCACGCGCCTTCAGCGCTCAACAGATCCAGCGGTACTTCTACCCTGGGGCGTTGCCCCAGGCTGTTACAATGCGCGCCTTCGGCGCTTTGATTCAAGGTACCTCTAACCTGGGGCGTTGCCCCAGGCTCTTGCATCTTCGCGCCTTTGGCGCTCAAGAAACCCGCATGCGACGCACCAGGCTTCAGCCCCTGCTTGTGATGGGAATCGCTCTATGTGATGGAATTGGTTTACCGCCCCGCGGCCGCGGATCGTGGTGGGTCTAGTTCCGTGATTAACTCTTTGAGTAGCGGAATGTCTTGTTCCGGATCTAAATAATTCTTTCCCAGCATCTTCACAAAGCGGCGTTCTTTCGCTTCGCCATTTAATTCCTTCAACAGCGCGCGGCAAAACGCGACCACAACCTGCACATCAAACTGCTTGCCCGTGTTTCTTCGCAGGTCCTCAACAACCTCGGTGAAGGGACGACGACTCTTATACGGCCGGTCGGTGGTCATCGCGTCAAATGAGTCAGCCAGGCTGACTATCTTCGCCCCAATAGGGATTTGCTCATCGATCAGCCCGTCCGGATAACCGCGGCCATCGAGTCGCTCATGGTGATACTTCGCCATCAGAGGGATGTCGGCGTAAGGATGATGAATCGGAGAAAGGATCTCAAAACCTGCGGCTGGGTGACGGTTGAGTTCGCTTGATTCCTTGGCATCAATCTTGTACGGCGCATTGATTATTTTGCGCTCCACTACCAGCTTACCGATGTCGTGAAGGTAACCCGCGATCGCTATCCCCTCGACTTCGTTTTCGCCCCAGCCTAGTTCGCGGGCAATGATCTCGCTGTACTTGCCCACACGTTCGGAATGTCCCTGTGTATAAGTGTCTTTGACGTCGATAGCAGCAGCAAAGGCGCGCACTGTGTCGCGGTAGATCGCGCGCAAGTCGTCGTACAAGCGCCGGTTCTCTTCGGCCTGCTGCTTCACTTCCCCTAACAGGCGATGCGTGTGGATGCCAACGCCGATGTGTCTCACCATCACCCTAATGACATCGATGTCATCCGAGCTGAACGCTTCACCACTTGCCTTGCCCCCTAACAACACCAGACCCGTAAAACTGCTGCGCACAACCATGGGAGCGATCAACTTGATTTCCTGCGCGCGCAATTGATCACCCTCACGCGTTAGGAAACTGGCGAACTCCGCACCGTCCGAATCGACTTGCAAAACGCCGTTGGCGACATTCAGAAAAGCCGGCCGCTCTGACTCCTGGACCACAAACCTTCCCTCGTAGTTCTCGCCTAAGCCCCAGAGAGCGAGCGGGTTTGTCGACTCCAAATGGGACGGACACTCAACCACGGCCCCACGTCTGATCCCGAGTCCACCTAACACAAGGTGCAAGGAGGTGCGAACCATCTCAATGAAGTCGCCTGTTTCGGCAACCTCCTGTCCGAGATCGGCGAGCGCACCAAATGAATGAAGTAGCTTTTGAGTGATTGGCTCCATTACGAGCTTAATATCTCACGCCCCGTCAATTGCATCGCTCAATGACCAATGGCCGTTGACTGTGTGAGATCGGATATCGCTTCCTGCTCGTTCTTGGCGAGCACAACATGCTGTGTCAGACCCAGCATTTCGAAGAGTTGCACAGTCTCGTTGTTGACGTCGGAAAAAACAACCCGCGCGCCGCTCTTTTCAGCAATGTCGATGATGCCAAGGAGGATGGAAATCCCGATGCTGTTTACGAGTTCCGTGTCGCTGAAATCGATGACCAGAGCGCGGCAGCCGGAGTCAAGCTGCCTCTTGCATTCGCGCTCGATCCGTTCCCCTGTAAGTTTGTTAAGGTAGTCGCTGGCGTAGACGACCGCTGTAGTTCCGATTGTATGCGTACGAATATTTGTTCTTACCGTTTCTCCCACGTGGCAGCTTCCTCCCGAGAGCCAACCAAAGAGATTGCAGAAACGGCGGGCAATTGCCCGCCTAAACGCAAACTAACTTTCCCGCAGGTATTTCGTCATGCGCAAGCTGGTGCCTTCATCAACTCGCTCAAAATCAACTTCGTCCATCAAGGTTCTGATAAGTTTCAGGCCCCAACCGCGTCGCTGGTCCTTCTCCGCTTCCCGAGCTTGTTGCTCCCGATCCGGAGCACTCAAATTAGTCGGCACCAGGCCGCGACTTCCTATAGTGATGACCAATTTATCATCTTCGACCAGAAAACGCTGATAAATTTTGCGGTCCGGGCTGAGGCTATGCTCTGACGCGTTGATGCAGGCCTCTACTATCGCGGTCTTGATTTGGTTGGTTGCCTCAAGAGTGAAATGAAGTCGACGCGCGATCTGCTCAACCGTGTTGGCCGCCAGCAGTTCGAAATCTGCTCCCATGGGAATGACCAACTCAACCTCATCCCTTTTCGCTAGTGGCTGCCTCGCAGTCTCAACGTCACTCAACCGAGCGGCGAGAATTTCGAACTGTTCCTGACTGGAGAAATAAGCGTTGCGCTTGCGAAGCAGTTTTGCTGCGTCACCTGTGAACCCCTCGCTCCCGACCAGCCAAATGCGCGTCCGAACAAAGCCAGACCGGCGTGCTAGATCGTCAAGGAGGCTCAGCCAAAATTCCGTGACCTCGGTATCAGCCTCCAGTTTGCTGGCCACTCTTGCTACGAGCCAAACGATTTCATTAGCGTCCGTGAATGTCGTGCCTTCAAAACCATGGGCTACTACTGAGACTTCTTCGCCGAGTTGTCTCAACTCAGAACTAAAGGAAGGACCAGTGGCGGTGTGAAAGATCTGTGGAAGTTGCACTAAGTCGGTATCGCCTTCGAGACCCGTTGCAATTTCTTCCCGCGTGGCGCCCTTGTAAAGCTGGGCGTATAGATCTGAATAGAACAACGAGCTGGGCACCCGTTGATAATTGAAACGATTCAAAAGTTCCCGTAGAGGCATGGCCGCCAGACGGCGGTAATGACGGGCCACTGTTTGAGGAGCGCGCTTCAACGCAGTTGCCATGAGATCGGCGACCACCAGCGCACGCGGCTCGCGCAAGCTGTCGAGACGAAATCGGCTTCTTAAAAAATCCTGCCACGCGATTGCAGCTTCCGCTGTGTTGACAGTTTCCCCATCCCAATTAATCAACTCTTCCGCATGTAAGCGCGCAAGCACATGTTCGACTGCCAACGAGTCGAGCGCTAGCCGCTTGCGCCAGCCTGCGAAAGAAGCGGTGCGATTACCAGCGGGTAACCCTTCGCAAAGCAAACTTACCAACAGCCGGCGCGTGTCCGGATCGGGAGCGATGCGTTCCAGAACCGCGTCGAAGTAGCGGTTAAGCTTGCCGCCCAGTAATTCGTCGACATACACACGCTCGCAGGCGAGGTATGAATCCAGGGCGACGTGCTTTTCCCTCGCTGCACGCAGCATTGCCATGATGAAGAACGGGCTACCTTCAAGTTGTTGAATCAACAGGTCACGGGTCTCGTCGTTAATCGTGACTTGCAGAGCGTCCGCCGCGCTGGAGACAAGTTTTCGAGCATCTTCCTCCTCCAGTCGTTCGAGATGTATTTTATCGAGCGAATCGAGGTTGCCTCCGGCCCGCTCGAGCGCGGTAACGATTTCACGGCGCAAGCCGGCCAGGGCAAATGGCCTGTCAGCAGACATCAATGCGCGGATGAGTTCTGTTGCAAAAAGAACCGTCGAATCTTCATAAGTGGCAAGCTGCACGGCGTCAAACATAACGAATGGCCGCCCCGCTCTGGGGCCCACCCAACGCGAGACGTTGAGGCAGAAGCGGACCAGTTCCCTATCGTCGCTGCCGAATCTTTGTTTATCGAAACTATCGACTAGCTCTTTGATCCAATCGAGGTCTGCGGCCGGCGCAAGCTGAACTATGTCGTTAAGGGTCAACGGAGCCTGGCTGAGGGCCGGCTCGTCCCTGCGGAAGGCAACATACTGATGCAGAAAAGTGTTGAGGTATTCGATGGCGGCGCTGACTGCCGTGGTTTCGCTCGCAGGGAGTGAAAAGTAAATTGGAACTACGTCGCTCTGCAGGTTAAACAGCTCGTCGTAGGTTTGGCGAAGAAGTTCCGAAACTCCGCTCAGTGGCGCAAGCAAAATAAGAAGCCCGCGACCTTCGCCCGGGCGTGTGGCCATCGTGACGAGCTTTTCCAGCTCAGCGGCCCTCCCGGCAAACTCATCGCGCCTCACGCGGCCCAGAACTCGCCGCTTATCATCGTGCCTCTTTCGTTTCATTTGTTGCTGGCCGGGTTCGAGAGATCACTCAGGTTTTCAACGTAGTATTCGATCCGATCTTTCCCTTTGTGTTTCGCAGCGTAGAGAGCCCGGTCTGCCGAAGCGATGACACTTTCCGCGGTATCTATGTTTTTTACGAAGGTGGATATCCCGATGCTGATGCTGACTTTGCCAAGTGGTTGCGATTGCCCGTAAGGGTAATCGGCTTCTGCCACGCGCTGGCTGATGCGTTCGGCAATCACACCCGCTTCGGTTAAGGATGTCTGCGGCAACAAAATGCAAAACTCTTCGCCTCCGTAACGGCAAGCAATGTCCGCGGCCCGAAGCGCGGCCTTGAGGCTGTGGGCTGTTATCTTAAGGGCGACGTCACCTGCCTGATGACCATTGCGATCGTTGTAAAGCTTGAAATCGTCGATGTCGATCATCATGCAGCTCATTGGGTAGTCGTATCGTTCGGACCGATTCAACTCTTCCCCGAGTCGTTCTTCCAGATAGCGCCGGTTCAGTAGTCCAGTAAGCGGATCAGTAATTGACATCAACTGAAACTGCGTCGCGCGTTCCTGCCATTCCGCGCGCTCGAGCGCCACCGCGACCTGCGCGCCTACAATTTCCAGCAAGCTCAGATCTACCTCGTCGAAAACTCCGGCCCCGGATTTATCCGCCACATTAAGCACGCCAATTTTCCGGTCCTCAATGATGATGGGGTAACTGATGAATGAGTCCGTTTTGTATTTGCGGTCCGCCGGAGCGTGATCGAAACCTGAACGTCTAAGGCTTCCGACTACCAAAGGCACACCAGATTCGAGCACTTTTCCCAGGATTCCTTCACCAAAGCGGATGGGCCCAACTTCGGTCGCATCAGCCGGTATTCCCGTCGACGCTCGCAGAATTATTTCATTTTTATCTTCGTTAAATACCCAAAGTGATATGCGTTCAGCCTGAAGCAACTGTCTTATGTGCGACACGATCGCCTGGTAGGTTTTTTCTGGGTTGGTGGAGCTGATCCGCTGGAGGAAACGCTGTAGCGAGTCAGCCAGTTTCGTGCGATATTCCAGCTCACCGCGGAGCCGCTCCACTTCTTCTTTAAGATCAGGTCTTACTTCGGGCGATGTGCTCCGGTCGCGGTCGCCAACAAGTTCACTTGCCAAGGCCGCGAGCGGATCAGCGAACGGTTCAAGTGGCGTCGCTGCGACAGCGGGTGGCTTCTCAACCTGGTTCTCGGGCACGGTCTCCGTTTCAACTCGCCTTTGCAGCGGACTCATTCCCTCTGATTCAAAATTTCGCAGAGCCTTGTTCAGGCGTTCTGATAATTGCTCGAGTCGCTGAGCGTCGGCGAAGATAACGTTTTCAAATGGTTCGCTGGGAAGCAGATCGTTTAACTCACCGCCTCGAAAGCGATCTACGAGCGAACGGTAATCGGCCCCCGTGACAAAGGCCCGGCCACCAATAGCCGCCAGATTTTGTTGGCCGGCGATCTGTACCGGCATCGTGAAGCATTGAAGTCCGGCGTGGCATTTATACTGCACGAGTGTGCCCGCGCTCATAGCACGACGATGGGCATCACCGCAGTAGGGATCGCAAAGACCCACATATTCCGGAGACGATTGGAATGCATGACAGATGGAATTGTTGTTGGAAGCAACGAGCGCCGGCGGTTGCAGGCCGTCAACCAAAAGCAAGGACAAGTTGACCGAGGCAGCAAGGTCTTCCTGAACTTCAACCCAACCGGCAGGGGCGTCTTCTGGGTGCTCCTGAACAATTTCCAGCCCGCGATCAAGCACAGTCTTTGGTTCGGCCTCAGCTTCGGGTCGCATCAGTTTCTTCCGCACGGGCTTTGGTTTGCGGCGTGGCATAGCTAGGTGCTAAGTGCGTTGACAATTTGGGCTGACGGATACGACTGGTGGCTGAATCGCCTCTGCCGCCTGGCAATGGACACTAATCGAGCGTGTAATTCAATATAGTGCCCGCAAGAAACGCCAACAAGCCTGATTCACAGCCACTCTTTCGAGTCGCCGCTGGTCAAACAAACCATCAGAAAGCAAACAAACTTACCCTATTGGTAAACGACCAATAAGAGGCGCTTTTCATGCGCTTTCCCTGTAAAAATGCCTGGTTTCTAAGGAGTTTTGCCCTTCGGTTGTGACGCGGACGCTTGGGCGAATGCGAGACCCGGAGCATCGCCCGGGGCGACCCTTTCGATATCGGGTTGGTCCGGACTAATGCGGATGCACGCTGCCAAATGGTTTGGCTTGATTTCTAGGAGCGGTGGAACTACTTCTTTGCAGACTGGAATCATGTAGGGACAGCGGGTGTGGAACCGGCAGCCCGGCGGAGGATTAATAGGAGACGGAACGTCGCCAGTGAGCACCATCCGCTTTCGTGTCACTTCGATTTCCGGATTTGGAACGGGCACAGCGGAGATTAATGCCTTCGTGTACGGCATTAGCGGATCGACGTAGATCGTTTCCGCGTCGGCGACCTCGACCAGCTTACCCAGGTACATAACAGCAACACGATTGGAAATGCGGCGCACTGCGCGCAGGTCATGAGAAATGAATAAGTAGGTCAGATTCTTTTCCCGCTGCAGGCGTTCCAGCAGATTCAGAATCTGCGCTTGAATGGAAACATCGAGGGCGGAGATTGGTTCATCAGCCACGATGAAGTCGGGATCAACTGCCAAGGCGCGGGCGATTCCGATTCGCTGCCTTTGGCCCCCGGAGAACTCATGCGGATAACGCCGGATGAAGCGCTTACTCAGCCCGACCGTTTCCAGTAGTTCCCTGACGCGTGCCTCTGCCTCCTTCCCTTTTGCAATGCCGAAAGTGGCTAAGGGCTCACCTACTATTTGGCCCACCGTCATTCTCGGATTGAGCGACGCATAGGGGTCCTGAAAAATTATCTGCAGGTAGCGGCGGTGCTTACGCATCTCGCGGCGCGAGAGCTGCGCGAGATCGCGATTCCGATAAAGTACGCGCCCTGAAGAGAGTTGGTTAAGACGCAGCAGGGCGCGTCCGAGCGTAGTCTTACCGCACCCAGACTCGCCAACTAAACCTAGTGTCTCACCTGCCCGAACGTCAAAACTCACTCCATCAACGGCGCGCACTTTGCCGCGATCTTTCCCAACCAGACTGAAGTGCACCTTCAAATCCTGGATGGAGAGAAGCGGCCCTGGGCCAGCCCCCTCTTGTTTATTGCGCTCTGTTTCTGAAGTGCTCATTTGTGTATCAACGATTAAAGAACCTGGTGTTTAGAGTACATGCGGCTTTGCGTCAAAAGTCAGGAACAGTGCGACGCGTAGCGTCGCCCCAGGTCTGACCCTGATTTTCGAGGCAAAGCCAGTACAGGCTCTAGCTTTCTAAAAAGTAGGCAACCTAAAGGTTGTACTCTTTAACGCTCCATTCAAGCCCTCATGCATTTTCGTAGACCTCGCGGGCAAAATGGCAGAGTGAATAGTGTTCTGCGTTCAGTTGAACGAAGGGTGGAAACTCGCGACGACAAATCTCTTCAGCGCGTTCACACCTGGGTGCAAAAGGACAGCCAGCCGGCAAATGCGCGACATCCGGAGGTAATCCGGGAATCTGATACAGCTCGCCTTGCCTCGCCACCGGATCCGGAAGCGAGCGCAACAGTCCCCTCGTATACGGATTACCAGGCTTTGCGAACAGTTCTCTTGTGGGCGCTTGCTCGAACACCTTGCCTGCATACATCACAATTACGTGATCTGTCATACTCGCAATAACGCCCAGGTCATGCGTAACCAAAATTACACTCGTGCCAATTGCTTGTTTGAGGGTCTTAATCAACTCCAGTATCTGCGCTTGAATCGTGACGTCGAGCGCAGTGGTTGGTTCGTCGGCAATTAGCAATTCCGGTTTGCATGATAGCGCCATGGCAATCATTACCCGCTGCCGCATGCCCCCGGAAAACTCATGTGGATAGCTGTCGATTCGGGCCCGCGCGTCGGGAATGCCTACTGTCTCCAGCATCTCGATGGCGTGATCATAGGCCTCGTTCTTCGTGTGACCGATGTGAAGCTGCGTGACCTCCATCAATTGGCGCGAAATCTTCATGAAAGGATTCAATGACGTCATTGGATCCTGAAAGATCATCGAGATGCGCCGGCCGCGAATTCGCCGCACCTCAACTTCCTTCAACGATAAAATGTCGGCGCCATTGAAGATGACTTCGCCGGACACGATCTTTCCCGGCGGTTGAGGAATAAGGCGTATCAGCGAAAGATTGGTAACAGATTTCCCCGACCCCGACTCGCCCACGATTCCCAGCGTCTCGCCTCGTTGAAGTTGAAACGAAACTCCGTCTACAGCCTTTACCAGGCCGTCGTCTGTCTCGAAGTAAGTGCGAAGATTGTTGACTTCGAGTAAATTTCCGTTTTGCTGGACCATTCCATTCGGGCGCTACGTCAGCGCACTTCCCTGTTCAAACCTTCCGCATTTGCGGATCAAGCGCATCACGCAATCCGTCGCCAAGAAAATTAAGTGAGAAGAGAGTCAGCGCCATCGTTACACCCGGACAAATGAGCTGCCAGGGAAAGACGCCAATATTCTCAGCCCCTTCAGTCGCCAGACTTCCCCACGAAGCTAATGGCGGCTGTACGCCGAAGCCGAGAAACGAGAGAAACGCTTCAGTGAGCATCACAGTGGGTATCGTTAACGTGGCGTAAACGATCACGGGACCGAGCGTGTTTGGCACCACGTGCCTGAAGATTATTCGCGGCGTGGAAACGCCGGTTGCCCTGGCCGCCATGACAAACTCCTGGTTCTTGAGCGACAACACCTGGCCTCGCACTATGCGCGCCATGGTCAGCCACGAAACTGCACCGAGTGCGACAAACAGAAGTATCACCTGGCCGCGGGCTGTTTGGCTCTTGAACATCGACAACAGCACTATCACCAGAATGATGTATGGAATGGCATAAAGCACATCGACAACGCGCATCATCAAGTTGTCGACGCGGCCGCCAAGATAGCCCGAGACGGCGCCGTAGCTGACGCCGATGATCAATGACATTAAGGTGGAGATGATGCCTACCATCAGCGAGATCTGGCCACCCTGAAGCACGCGCGCCAAAAGGTCGCGGCCTTGTTTGTCAGTTCCCATCGGGTGGCTCCATGAGAAAGATCCGTCAGGTGCAGTAAACGGTGGAAAGGACCTTATGAGATTGGCGTCTGACGGTATGTAGTCCGGAGTATGACCGGTTAAGAGTGCGAGAAGGTATGGGCCTACCAGCGAAGCAGTGGCGATCACAGAAACCACTATCATGCCAAACACCGCCAGCTTGTTTCTTAAAAGCCGGCGCCACGCATCCTTCGCAAGCGAAGAACCAACCACAACTTCCTCGTCTTCCGCCGAACGAACATCACCTTCGCCAACCGCGAGTTCCGCGCCGGTGTGAATGACATCGCCACTGCGTGAACGGATCGGGGGCTCAGGACGAGTACCAAGCGGCGTCAAAGCGGGCTCGCCCTCATCCGGCTCTGTAGGAAATGTTGGTTGATCTTTATTCACAGGATTAAGTGGTGCCAGTCACATTGAATCAATAACGTATCCGCGGGTCGAGGTACGCGTAGGTGATATCGACCAACAGATTCATCAACAACAATGTCATTGCTATAAAAGCCACGATGCCGATGATTAACGGTTCATCGCGTGTCAGCGAAGCCTGGATGAAGTAATTACCAAGTCCCGGCAGAACAAAGATTCGTTCGACAACCACTGTTCCAGTCAAAAGGAAGGCGAGCGCTGGTCCCGTAAAGGAGACGACCGGTAACAAGCCGCCGCGCAGGGCGTGACGAGTAACGACCCGGCTCTCGCTCAAACCTTTCGCACGCGCCGTGCGAATATAGTCGGACCGCAACACTTCCAGCATGCCCGCGCGCGTTAGTCGAGCGATATAGGCCATGTAAATTGCTGAAAGAGTGATAACGGGCAGGATTAGATTTCTGCTCGGGAAGCCTTCCCAACGTGATGGAGGGACCCAGTAAAGCGTCAGTGAAAAGAACAGAATGAGAATGGGCCCAAGAACGAAGTTCGGGACAGAAATACCGAGCATCGCGAGAGCCATTGAGCCGTAATCCCACTTTGAGTTTTGTTTCAAAGCGGAAACGGTACCAACAACAACGCCCACTAATAGCGCCAGTAGGTAAGCAAGAATGCCGAGGGTGGCGGAGACCGGCAGCGAACGAGCGATGATTGCGTTAACCGATTGACCCTGGTACGTAAGGGATGTGCCGAAATCCAGCTTCAGAATCTGGGCTATCGTACGCCGATACTGGTAATGCCAGGGCTTATCCAGCCCATACTTCTCTCGAATGTTGGCTTCGATCGCTTTTGGGATGGCTTTCTCGCCGGTGTAGAAGTTTCCTGGCGCCAGGCGGATTAGTCCCCAGGTAATTGTGATCACAACGAGAATCGTTGGAATGGTTATAATCAGGCGCCGAATGATGAAGCGAAGCATTTGCTGGAACGGAGGTTGCCCAACTTGCGCAACCAACTAGCGTTATCGAATATGAGCGACGCGACCGCAGAAGCCCGTGATAGACATCTTGTTTATCCCATTAGTCAGCTAGACTAGGCGTGCGGTAATCCCATTTCGATGGATCGCGCTCGATGTACACATACTTCCAGGCAAAGAGAGATGCCGGGTTGGGATAGAGACCCTTAACATAAGGCTTCTTGACCCAGTTAACCGATGGAGTCTCGAGCGGTATCACCGGTTGCGCGTCCAACATATACTTTTCGGCGGTTGCTAAGAGCTCGTAGCGCTTTTGCGGATCCAATGTGTGATTCGCTTCTTCCAGGAGGTCAACGTATTTCTGGTCCCACCAACCGGTGCCATTATCTCCACCGGGTGTTAGGAAGATGTTGAGAAAAGTCGCCGGGTCCATATAGTCAGCACCCCAGATCCCAAGCGCGAAGCCCTTGTATTCGAGTTTCGATCGCGTGCTCATGTAGGTCTTGAATTCCACGTTGTCCAAAAGGACGGTAATTCCAAGGTTCTGTTTCCACTGAGCCTGCATAAATTCCGAAAGGGCTTTGTTAGACGAATGCGTCGCGAATAGCAACCTCGCCTCGCCGGCGGGAAACTTCGGGCACTCGTAACTGCCGTCAGCATTTTTTGTAACCGGATAACCGGCCTCACCTAACAGCCTTCTCGCCTGCTCCGGATCAAATCCATCCCCCTTCGGCTGTGGGTAACCCACAAAAATTCCTTCAGGCGTGAAGGCCGACAACGGCTTGGTGGTTCGCTTGTGTTTCGAGTACGTAACCTTATCGATGGCCATGTTGAAAGCCCGGCGTACTCGCAGGTCATTCATCGGCGGACGCGTGATATTGATGAGGAGGTAGGTGATGGCAGCCTCAGCTGCGTCCATGTAGTCCTTCTTTGGACGAACGATGTCGAGCCAGGCGTTTGGGACGGAGTGGTTTATGACCGCATCGGCAGCTCCGACTTTGTAAAGATTCATCGTGCTGGGATGATCCGTGGACACATAGAAATGAATTTCGTCGAGATGGACATTCGCGGCATCCCAGTACATCGGATCGCGTTCAACCACGATTTCGTTATTGCGTTTCCACGACTTCAGTTTGAACGGACCACAACTGACGATGTTTTCGGGCTCAGTCCATTGGGCGCCAAATTTTTCCAACGTCTTACGTGGCACCAGCCGGAAAAACTGGTAAGCCACCAGCCCGGTGAAGTAAGGTGCAGGCTGGCTAAGAGAAATTCTAATCGTGTAGTCGTCAACGGCTTCAACGCCAATATCCTCCGGCGCTACCTTTACCAGCTCCTTTCCCTCCACCGCCGCTTTCAATTTCGCATTCGCGCCCAACAATTTCGTTCGCGCCTTTTCACTGCCGGGGAGCGTGAGCCGGGCAGGCGAATGCATGTTTTGGTGAAACGGTGTGTCAGGCACAGCCTTTTGCTCGGCTACCGAGGCTGGATACTCACTTTTCTCAGTGCTGACGGGTTGTTGACTAAGAGTTTCTTCGTGCGTTGCTCCCGCATCCGCGAAATCTCTTTCCAAAAGAAACTGTCCGGTATTCGGATCGCGAACAAACAAAGCGCCTGAGTTATAAGCCTGCGCGTTCTTGATGTAGTAGGCCAAACTCGCCGACCGCGACAACGTTTCAGGGGCCAGGCCTCGGCGCACGGTGTAGAGAAAATCCTGGGCGGTGATCGGCTCGCCATTCGACCAGCGCGCGTTCCGGCGCAGGTGAAATACAAACTCGGACGAGTCGTTATTCACATCCCAACGCTCGGCAATGGCTGGAATTGGTTTAAGCGATTTTGGATGATACTCGACCAACCCTTCGTACAACGCCATGTGAATGCGACCTTCAGGTTGGCCGGAACTGAGTGCGGGATCGAGTGATTCAGGTTCGGTGCCGTTCACATAACGGAGAATATTACGTTCGGGCGGAGTGGTCTTCCCGAAAAACTCCTCGTCGGTCGCGAGTACCTTGCAGGAACTGAGGCCAAATACCAGTGAAGCCAGGATTAGGAGTGTGAGTGCAGGTTTCAAGTAAACCTTAGCCATTCGTTTTCGACCCGATGTCACAGCCGCGCAGACGGAACTTATCACGCGAAAATCGATTGATCAAGATTCTTATTGGCTTTGCCTCAAAAGTCCGGAACAGTCCGACGCGTGGCGTCGATATGAATTTAGCCCGGCCTTTCAAGGCCGGGGACAGTCACACGTTCCAGTTGGGCGCGTCGCATCGCGACGCGATGAAATGAGAAACAGCTAATGAAATCATTGCGTCGCTACGCGACGCTGCTGGAGAAACGACTTTCCTCCTCCCGGCCTTAAAAGGCCGGGCTAAAGTCAGTGCGACGCTACGCGTCGCCCCCCAGGGTCTGATCCTGACTTTTGAGGCAAAGCCATTCTTATTCAACTTGCTCAAGAGCGGACTACTTCATCCTGGGCACGGGAGATTCTGAGACTTTCCACTCTGTGTTAATACGCACTGTTTTCAGCGACGGCGCATCGAGCATGTTTGACTCAAAACCCATGACATAGGGCTTCACGAGGGCGTAGGAGGAAGCGAAGTAGATGGGCATAGCGCTCAAGTCTTTCAAGGCCTGGCTTTCGGTTTCGATTGCGGTGAGTGCTCCAATTGCCTTGGGACTCGAATTAGCGGCCTTGCTGTTGGTGGACTCGACCTGTACTTCACTTTCCTTCACTTCATCAGCCTGCGACTGAGCTTCAAACAGCTGGCGGATGTTCGTCAGCTCATCGGTTGTCTGCATTACCATCCCACGCCGCACTACATCAAAGTCTCCAGCGTTAATTGCCTCCAAATAATCATCCCAGTTCTTTACTATTATTTCGGTTTCAATATTCAACACGCTGCGCCACATGGCAGCAATGGAATTGGCAACCACTCGCTGTTGCTCGTTTCGATTTATTAGTAACCGAACTTTGGGAAAACCCTCGCCATCGGGAAACCCTGCCTCCGCCAGCAGCTCCCTGGCGCGCTCATAGTCTCTTTCCAGGAGCTCGGATTTTTCAACGACCGGCTTTTGGACTTCACTAATAACTTCCGGTAGGAAACGCTTAGCTGGCTCAGTGGCGCCGCCGAGATCATCCTCGCTCACACGTTCTCGATCAAAACCGAGCGCCAGCGCCTCACGAACGCGGACGTCGTCAAACGGGGGCTGGGACGTATTGAAGCTGTAGTAGGTCAACGCACCATACGTGGTGCGTCTAAAATCCTCGTAAGGCGCTAGAAGCTTAATGGCAAGCGGCTCGAAGGCCGCGTTAGTAACAGCGTCGACCTCACCTGCGTGATAGGCGGCCAGCGCCGATTCAGCATTAGCCGCACCGACGAACTCAACGCGCTCAAGGGCCACCTGTTGCTTGTCCCAGTAGTGGGCGGCACGTTCGAGAGAGACGCGCTCGTTTCCAGCGGCCGAGATTGAGAAGGCCCCGTTTGAAACCAATCCCGTGGCCGGCAATTTTGCAATGGCCGTGTCTTCTTTCAATTTCACCGGACGGAAAACGGGATGGGCCACGAGTGATGGGAAATTCATGTCGGGTCTGCGAAGCCGCACGCGGAGGACGCGGTCGGAGATTGCCTCGGCTCCAAATCGAGTTTGCGACTCCTCGACGCGAGCACCTGACTTCCCACTCTCAGACGCGCTGGGACCTGCCGTTTGCGACGATGCTAAGGGCACAGCTGTATTAGAGCCTTCGATGTTTGCCAGCAAATTCGTATGTGGTGCGAGATCGCCGATTCTCATGATGCGACGCCAGGAACGCACGAAGTCGCCGGCGGTAACGAGTTCACCGTTTGACCAGCGGGCGTCATCGCGCAAATGGAAAGTCCATACCCGCCCGCCATCAGACGTCTCCCAGCGAGTCGCCACTGCAGGAATTGGCGTGAGAGTGCGCGCGTCGTAGTCAGTCAAACCCTCGAAGATTGCCCGCACTACATCCGTGTCTGGCGGTGCGGCCGCGAAGGCGGGATCAAAAGTCCGGGGCAAGCCGCCGTCGCTCCAGTGAAACTCCTGCAAACGAGGCACGCGAACCTGGCCGTAATACGGCTCGACTTTTTGATTAAGGAAACAACCGCCATGACTCAACATCAGGAGCAACAACAGACCCGCGAGGCTGGCCCGCAGTTTCCTTCGCGTATGAAAGATGAATGTGTACTTGCTCAAAATGAGAAACTCAACAGATCATGTCTTGTCTCGTCCTTGTGCTGCTTTGAGTTCGTTATACACGAGCTCCGTCTGACGACGAGTATCGGCAAAGCCATTGGACGTATCGATCAAGTAATCCGCAAACCTCTTCTTCTCTTCCTGGCTCATCTGAGAGCTAATTCTTCTTCGGGCCTCTGCGAGATTCAAATTATTTCGGCTCATCAGGCGCTCTAGCTGCACCTCGGGCCGGCAGTGAACGACAATCAGTTTATCAAAACGCTGGTAACCGCCGGATTCAATCATCAGCGCCGCATCAATCACGCCAATCCCACTTGGATCTTCAGCTTCCCATTCCCGCAAACGTTGATCCTGTTCTGCGATGATATAGGGATGAAGGATGGAGTTCAGTAACGTGCGTTGTCCTTCGTCTGCAAATACAACCCCCGCGAGTCTTCCGCGATCGAGTGTGCCGTCGTTTTGCAGGATGTCGTTTCCAAAGTTCTTAATTAACTCGTTCAAGGCCGGTGAACCTGGCGCCACCACCTCGCGAGCAACCGCGTCAGCGTCAATGACGTGGCAACCAAGTTCCGCGAGCACGCTGGTCACGAACGACTTCCCCACTCCAATCGATCCTGTAAGGCCGACACGAAGCATCACCAGCACTCATCACTTCATTGAATTCCGCGACGCAACCTGGCAGCGTTGACGGTATTGCGCATTAGCATCGCGACAGTAAGCAGGCCTACGCCACCGGGTACAGGTGTACGACGTCCGGCAACTTCATCTGCCTCATCCGGGTTTACGTCTCCAATAAGCGTGTAACCACGCCTGGATATCGTCTGAAGTCTCTTTTCGAGCTCGCTACCGAAGAGCCTTCGCGCAGTCGCTTCATCCGACACTTTGTTCATCCCGACATCGATAACCGTGGCTCCTGGTTTGATGTGTTCCCGACCAATGAAACCCGGTCGACCAATAGCCACAATCAGAAGGTCAGCCTGTCTTGTCACTGCGGCGAGATCGCGCGTACGCGAATGACAGATCGTTACTGTCGCGTCTCTCTGCAACAGTAACTGGGCCATTGGCCGGCCGACGATCTGGCTGCGCCCTACCACGCATGCATCTGTGCCATTGATCGGTATGCTACTGCGTTCCAGAAGCTCAATTATTCCGGCCGGCGTACAGGGAACAAAACCAGGTCGCCCTGCAGCGAGGCGCCCGACATTCAGTGGATGAAAGCCGTCCACGTCTTTCCGCGGGTCAATTGCTTCGATTATCTCGGAATCCTCGATACCGCGAGGTAACGGAAGTTGCACAAGGATTCCATCAACGTCGTCACGCGTGTTTAATGACTCGATAAGCTCCGCCAGAGCAAGTGCCGTTGTGGTCGCCGCGAGCGCATGATGTTCGGAGCGAATGCCCACCTCTTCGCACGCCTTCATCTTGTTTCTGACATAAACCGCTGACGCCGGATCGTCGCCAACAAGAACTGCGGCCAGGCATGGTTGAACTGAATGATCTCTGCGCAGTTGCTGAACGTCCCCGGCAACTTCCTGTTTGATTTGGTCCGCTACGACAGCGCCATCGAGCAGCTCTGCAACTCGCCTGGTATCGCGTTGTTTGTTGTCTATTGACTGCATTTCGTCAACACCAGCGTAACTGAATTAGCGCGCTAGATTACACTGACAAGGATTGATCCACGAAACACACGAAACCGCACTAGACTAGTGTTCGCGGGATTTCGTGTTAATTCGTGGATCTGGTACGCCAACTCGGGTTAGGAAAATTCTTAACATGAATGATAATTTCGTTGGGCAACTTTCTTACATAGAGCCAGATAGCGATGAAACAAAATAAGCTGCCTATACTAATTCTAACTCTGTCTGTCTTAATCTCGTCGATGCTTACCAGTTGCACAAGTTCTAAGTGGAACGCATCCCCCAACGCCAAGCGCTACGACTTGAAGGGCAAGGTTTTGTCGGTCGACAAACCGAAACACGAACTCATCATCGCGCATGAAGAAATCAAAGACTTCATGCCGGCCATGACAATGCCTTTTAGTATTAAAGACGAATGGGTGTTTGAAATCGTTAAGGCCGGGGACCAGGTCTCGGCAACCTATCTGGTTGACGGCACGAAATCTTGGCTTGAGGACGTGGTTATAACCAAGGAGAGCACGGATGCCGCTAGTCCGGCAAGCGGCGAAGGGGTGGAGCCAAAGCCCGGTGATGAGGTGCCGAATTATCGCCTGGTGAATCAGGACGACAAACCCATCCGCCTTCACGACTACAAGGGCAAGGCTCTGTTACTGACGTTTATCTTCACGCGCTGCCAGGATCCCGATCAGTGCACACTTATGAGTAGTAATTTTGCGGCGATAAACCAGGAACTGCTGAAACAGCCTGAAACCTATAGTAAGGCTCATTTGTTAAGTATCAGCTTTGATCCCGCGTACGACACGCCTAAGGTTTTGCGCAGCTATGGCGCGGCGTACACCGGTAAGTATGCAGACGAGACTTTTGCAAACTGGGAGTTTGCGTCAGGAAGCGAGAACGAAGTTAAAGGTGTGGCCAAGTTCTTCGGCTTGCGTTACTACAAGGATGAACAGACTGGCAACGAGCAGATCATCCATTCATTGCGGACCGCTTTGATCGGACCCGACAGTAGGATTGTGAAGATTTATCGCGGGAACGACTGGAAGCCGGAAGAGGTGGTTACTGACTTAAAAACGGTTCTGTGCAGCGCCGAAGGCGCTAAATGCAACAGCCTGGGGCAACGCCCCAGGAAATGGTCACCTACCAGATGTTGAGCGCTGAAGGCGCGACATACAATTCGTTAGCCCTTAGTACTTGTATAAGGCATTTCGCGCCTTCAGCGCTTCTTATAGTCGAAACCCTTCGCGTTCCTGGGGCAATGCCCCAGGCTATTACATTTCGCGCCTTCGGCGCTTGAAGACAAATAAGTTCAAGGCACTGAGTCAAGTATGTTGAGCCCGCTTAAACGGTTTCCTTTCTTATTTTGCGACCGGTCTCACCGCGCTAAAGCGCGGTGTTAATAGAACCAGCTACAACCCCTTGATCTTCTTAATCTCTTCCGTCAGCACCGGCACAGCTTCAAACAAGTCGCCAACGATTCCATAATCCGCAATATCAAATATGGGCGCCTCGGGGTCTTTGTTTATGGCCACTATCGTTCCCGAGTTTTTCATTCCCACCAGATGCTGGATGGCGCCGGATATCCCCAGCGCCACATAAAGCTTGGGGGCGACGGTCTGGCCTGAAGATCCAATCTGCCGATCAATTGGCAACCACTCGGCATCGCAAATCGGCCGCGATGCCGCCAGATCAGCGCCGAGCACTTCTGCTAGTTTCTCTGCCAACGCGAGGTTGTCCTTGCTCTTAATGCCGCGCCCCACCGCGATGATGATGTCCGCTTTGCTGAGGTCGACGGCCTGTTTCACTTCCTGGAACGGCGCCTCCGGCGTCATGCGAATCTCACCGGCCTCGACAACCATCTCCTCAACTGCAGCTCCGCTTCCCTTCTTCGCCTGATCCGGGCGATACGCGCCCGATTGAAAGGTGGCAAACACGGGTGCCGCTCCGTCGGAAACAACGTCCGAGTCGAGCTTGCCCAAAAATATGCGACGGGTAAAAGTGATCGCGGATCCCGATGCCTGGGCCCGAATGCAGTCACTGATCAGTGACTTGCCAAAACGTGCAGCGAGCTTCGGAGCAAAGTCCCGCACAAGATATGTGTGCGGCATCACCACCAATTGAGGATCCAACTGCTTAATGACATGTTCCATCGCGGCCGTGTAGCCGTCTGGTGTGTATTGAGCCAGCTTATCGTTGGTTGCCTTTACGACCTTAGCCAAATCATAACCAGATATGTCTTGTGCGAGCGCGTCTATGCCAGCGCCAATTACTACGGCGCTAACCGGTTGGGCCAACGAGGCAGCCAGATTCTGGGCAGCCGCAATGGCTTCCAGCGATGTCTTATTCAGTGTGCCGTCGCGATGCTCGATGAAAACTAGAATGCCTGAACTCATTTCAATCCTTAATCATTTTTTGCTGACCGTTTAGAGGCGGGCGATGCCCGCCTCCTAAACGCTGACGATTTGTTTAAGGGCGGGGGATGCCCGCCTCCTAAACGGCAACGGGTTGCATAAGGGCAGGCGAGGCCCGCCTCTAAACCAACTCCTGATCAAAACACGCGGGCTTCGGTGTGTAGCTTCTCCGCCAGTTGGGCCGCACCTGCTTTCGCATCGCCATTACCAAGCAACTGAGTTTGTTTACTCTTCTGCGGCAAGTAAACTTTCTCAATGCGTTGATGAGAAGGACGGTTAACAATCTCCGCCGATGGCGTGACTTCCTTTATCTCTTTTTTCTTGGCAGCCATGATGCCCTTCAAGGTCGCGTAGCGAATCTGACTGATCCCCGATTGAATAGTCAGGAGGGCCGGCGTCGGCATGGAATACCATTGATACCAACCGCTCTCGAGCTCCCGTTTTACCCGAAGTTTGTCACCACTGGCATCCACCTCAATGGCAATTGTCGCGTGTGGCAATCCCAGCAGCTCGGCAAGAATCACTCCCGTTTGTCCATAACCGTAGTCGTCTGACTGCAACCCTGTAAAAACGAGATCAGGTTTTTCGTCACGAATGGCGTCGGCCAGAACAGTCGCTGCGGCGTACGGAGTCAGCGCGCCAAGGCTGTCGCCCGCCACATGGATGGCTCGATCGGCGCCGCGTGCTAGTGCGTCCTTGATGACAGTCTTGACGCGTTGTGGCCCCATGGAGCAAACAACCACTTCGCCGCCAAGCTTCTCCTTCACCCGGAGCGCTTCCTCGAGCGCGTAGCCGTCTGATTCACTCACTTCAAAGGAGAGATCGGCTTCCTCAATCCAGGTTCCTTCTTTGTTGATCCGCAGAATCGCATCCTTGTTCGCGACTTGCTTCATTAGGACGATTATCTTCATTTTGTTTTAGAGTAAACAGTAGACAGCAAACAGCAGACAGTCAAAACGCGATCGTGTCGGGAGCATTTCCGTTTGACTTGTCCCCATTCAATTATCCTTGATTTACTGTTTACTGTTTGCTGTTTACTTATCGCTCGTATCGCTTAAACAACAACGACGCATTCGTCCCGCCAAACCCGAAACTGTTTGAGAGCGCATACTCTATTTCTGCGTTACGCGGTTCATTTGGCACATAGTCGAGGTCACACTCGGGGTCCGGGTTAACGTAGTTAATCGTTGGCGGCAGAACGTTGCGATGAAGACTCAAAACCGAAAAGACCCCTTCGATTCCCCCGGCGGCGCCGAGGAGGTGACCAGTCATCGATTTCGTCGAACTAACGGCAAGCTTGTAAGCGTGGTCACCAAAAGTTTTCTTAATCGCGAGCGTCTCAAACTTGTCATTGTAAGGTGTAGATGTGCCGTGGGCGTTGATGTAGCCGACCTGTTCAGGCTGCACTCCTGCGTCTGCGATTGTCTTTTGCATCACACGAATCGCGCCGGAACCCGTTTCATCCGGCATCGTCAGATGAAATGCATCCGCCGTCATGCCATAACCCACCAGCTCCGCATAGATTTTTGCTCCACGCCGTTTCGCTAATTCGAGCTCTTCAAGAATCATGATCCCCGCACCTTCACCGATGACGAAGCCATCCCGGTCGCGTTCGAAAGGACGCGAGGCATGCAACGGATCATCATTACGAGTCGATAGCGCTCGCATCGAAGCAAAACCTGCGACGCTCATCGGCGTGATCGCCGACTCCGCACCACCGCAGATCATCACGTCGGCATCGCCGCGTTGAATTATTTTGAAGCTGTCGCCGATAGCATGTGCACCCGCTGAGCATGCCGTGGCGGTGGCCGAGTTAGGTCCCTTGGCGCCGTAGCGAATAGAGACCTGTCCGGCAGCAAGATTGACTATGGCGGAGACAATAAAAAAAGGTGAGACGCGATCGGGACCTTCGCCAAGCAGTTTTGAGTGTTCCCGCTCAATCGCCCAGAAGTCGCCGATCCCGCTGCTGATGTATGTGCCGGCGTTCTCGGCCAGGTCGTCAGGAAATTTACCTTCCTCAGTCAGCGCGAAGCCGCTGTCGGCCATCGCTTCCGTCGCCGCGGCGATCGCGTAATGAATAAAGGCGCCCATCTTGCGCGCCTCTTTCTTTGCAATGAATTTAAGCGGATCGAAGTCCTTAACTTCCGCGGCAAACTTAACGGAAAACTTTTCCGTGTCAAACTTCTTGATATAGTCAACGCCGCTGCGGCCGCCCATCAAAGCAGCCCAGGTAGCTTCAACCGAATTGCCAACCGGCGTTATCAGACCAAGCCCTGTTACAACTACACGTCGCGTCAAATTCAAGACTCCTTGAAAGATAGTGAAAGTAGAAAGTGAAGAGGTGCGTTCGACGCGCTCTCCTTTTCAACTTTCACGTTTCACTGGACTACTTCTTGTGCTGGTCAATGTAGTTGTAAGCGTCGCGCACGCTTTGAATTTTTTCAGCGTCCTCGTCGGGGATTTCGATGCCGAATTCCTCTTCGAAGCGCATTACCAATTCCACGGTATCCAAAGAGTCGGCGCCTAAGTCGTCGATAAAACGTGCATTCGGCGTCACTTCGTTTTCATCTACGCCCAGCTCGTCGACTATGATCTGCTTGACCTTATTCTCGATCTCTTGATCGGGCATCTTCGTTGCTCCTCTGTGATGTAAACTAAACTACGAAAGTCCAAGACTCTTGCCGGCATTTTTTAAGCTGGCAGCGTCCTCGACGTTGAAACACTTCACCTCGCGGCTTATCTGCCGCATCAATCCACACAAAACTTTTCCCGGTCCGACCTCCACGAAGGTATCAACACCTTCTCCAATCAACAACTCCATCGACTGCAGCCAACGAACCGGAGCAGTTACTTGCCGCACCAGGCCGTCCCTCGCCTCTTCGCCTTTTCCTATGATTGCTGAATCGACGTTCGTTGCTAATGGAACAGCCAGGTCTTGAAAGTCAATCGCTTCCAAATCGGCCGCCAAGCGTTCCTGCGCAGGTTTCATTAGCTCACAATGGAACGGCGCGCTGACGTTGAGCTTGATTACACGCTTGGCCCGATCTTTCAGTAACTCAATCGCCCGATCGACCGCCTCCGTGTTTCCTGCAATCACAACCTGGTTCGGCGAATTTATGTTTGCCTGCGCACAAGTCTGGCGCTGACTCGCCTCGGCGCAGGCGCTCTCGATGACATCCAACGTCGCGCCCATCACCGCCGCCATTGCGCCAGTGCCGACAGGTACAGCCTCCTGCATATACCGGCCACGTTGGCGGACCGTCCTTACCGCATCGGCAAGTGGAATCGATTGCGCAGCCAACAACGCCGAATACTCGCCCAAACTATGACCGGCCACGAAACCCGGAGCTGGAAACCCCTCGGACTGAATAGTGCCAAGCACCGCGGCCGAGACCGTCAAAATCGCCGGCTGCGTGTTTTCCGTCAGTTGCAGCTCAGCTTCCGTGCCCTCAAAACACAAACGGGAAATCGAGAAATGAAGCGCGTCATCTGCCTCTTCAAAGATCCGCTTAGCGACTGGAAAGTTTTCCAGCAGATTCTTTCCCATGCCGGGATATTGCGATCCCTGGCCGGGGAAAATGTACGCGATGTTCATAAAACTAAATCGTAAATAGTAAATGGTAAATAGTCGAATGGCGGCCGAGGTCCGGCGTGTCCTTACAAGACTTCCAGGGAACTCCGTTAACTAACGAACTGCTTCTTCCATTTACGATTTACCATTTACGATTCACCTACCAGCGCATCAATACTCCGCCCCAGGTCACGCCACCGCCAAAAGAAGCCAGCAGCACGAGATCACCATCGCTAATTCGCCCTGCTTCAACGCACTCATCCAGACCAATCGGGATTGAAGCTGACGACGTGTTTCCATGCATAGAAATGTTTGAGTAGACCCGGTCGCTTTCAACCTTCAACTTGTTAGCGACTGCGTCCGTGATGCGTTGGTTGGCCTGGTGTGGAATAAAAAGTTTTACGTCCTCGGCGGTAAGCCCTGCCTCTTCCAAGACCTCGCGCGAAATGTCCGCCATTGAACGAACGGCAACCTTAAATAGCTCGTTGCCTTTCATTTTGAAAAAGTGATCACCCGCAGCCAATGTCGCGGCGGTCGCGGGCCGACGTGTGCCGCCGCCCGGTGAGTAGAGCTGTTCTTCATATCGCCCATCAGAGCGGATGCGCGCTGCCAGAATTCCACGCTCGCCGTTTACCTGTCCCAGGACAGCGGCGCCGGCGCCGTCACCAAACAAGACACAGGTTTGCCGGTCGGTGTAATCGACATACTGCGTCAAGATCTCTGCGCCGATTACCAAGGCATACTTGGACTGACCGGTGCGGATCATTGTGTCCGCGATGGTCAACCCGTACAAGAATCCTGAACAGGCGGCGACAAGGTCCATAGCTGCGGCCTTATTCGCACCTAGCTCGGCCTGGATGATGCAACCCGTCGATGGAAGGATTTGATCGGGCGTGACGGTGGCGCAGAGTATTAGGTCGATGTCGGACGGCTGCAGACCCGCACGCTCAATCGCCTGGCGGCCGGCTCGTACAGCAAATAGCGACGTGTATTCGCCGGGCCCGGCTTTTCGCCGTTGTTTAATCCCGGTGCGCGTAGTGATCCACTCATCAGACGTCTCAACAATCTTTTCCAGTTCGGCGTTCGTGAGAATGCCTTCCGGATACGAGTGTCCCGTCCCCAAAATCCCGGCGCGCATATCTGGCATTAATCCCTCAGTTATTATTTCGAAGCGGTAATACTATCTATTAGCGATTATAAAAGCCAAGCATTCTGATTTCAGAAGAGTCCTGAACTGAAATTCTCTGTGTAAAACTTTGTGTTCTCTGTGACTCTGTGGTGAGTATGACTTAACATTCACTCACCACAGATGCTCAGAGCCACAGAGGTGGCACAGATAAGGCTCTTAGGACCACTACCCGAATTTGGGTCGTGAAATTTCGTGTATTTCGTGGAATCGTTTCTCGGTCTATGCGCGACCCTCACGCCGTTCCGGCTAACGCGAGCAGCGCGTTGGTCTCCGCAATTCCCTTTTCAATTCGCTCCGCAGCTCGATTCTCCGAAAATTCCTTTACGCTGCGAATAGCATTGCGGATCGCTCGCGCGTTGGAGCTGCCATGTCCGATCACAACGATCTTTCGCACTCCAAGGAGCGGCGCGCCACCGTGTTCAGAATAATCCAACCTCTTTTTGATGTTTCGAAAGGCCGGTTTCGCCAAGACGGCGCCGGCTTTGGTCACCGCCGAAGCCGTCAATTCGCGCTTGATCATCGACAGCATTGCGTCTGTCAGACCTTCGGAGAGCTTGAGCATCACATTGCCGGTGAAGCCGTCCGTGACGATCACATCAACGGCGCCGGAAAAGAGGTCGCGACCTTCAACGTTGCCCATGAAGTTTAGTGTCTTCATTTCACGCAGCAACGGAAAGGCTTCTTTGGTCAAGTCGTTCCCTTTCGCTTCCTCTTCGCCAATACTCATCAGCCCCACGACCGGGCCAATGGTTCCCAAAACGGCGCGTGAATAAGCGTCGCCCATGATAGCAAACTGGACCAGGTGTTGAGCTTTGCATTCAGCGTTGGCGCCCACATCAAGCAGGAGCGTTGGCTTAGCCGACTTGGTAGGGATCAGCGCTGCCAGAGCCGGACGGTCGACACCAGGCAGCATGCCGAGCACCATTTTGGCAGTCGCCATTGCTGCACCGGTGTTGCCTGCAGAGACAAAGCCGTCAGCGCGTCCCTCGTCAACCAGCTTGCTGCCAATTCTCAAAGAGCTTTTCTTTTTGCGTCTGACTGCCGTTGCTACCGATTCACCCATGGAGATGACTTCGGCAGCTTCCACTAACTCGATACCGCGATCGCCGTCTCCGCGCCAGCCACAGCGCTTTAGCTCCGGCTCCACTTTCTCGGGTTGGCCAACCAGGATGACCTTCACCCCGAGATCGCGCGTAGCGGCAAGCGCGCCATCAATTTCTGCGTGCGGGGCGTGATCGCTCCCCATCGCGTCGAGCACAACTTTGCCCGTTAGACGGGTTTCAGTCTTCGACTGATTTCGCACAGGCGATTGTTTTGACGGAATTAAGTCTGCTCAACCTGAACAACCTGGCGGCCCTTGTAGTATCCACACTTAGGGCAAACCCGATGTTGAAGTCGAGGCTCCTGGCAATTCGGACAGAGGGTGGTTTGTGGTGCCCGCAGGGCATCGTGCGCGCGGCGCTTGCCACGGCGAGCCTTGGAATGTCTTCGCTTAGGATTTGGCATAATTACTCCAATGTGGTGAACGGCAAATGGTGAATAGTAAATGGTGAAAAACCCCTGAAGCTCAGAAGGCTGGTCGAATTGTTCACCATTCACTATTTACTATTCACCATTTACTATTTCACTATTTACCCTTCACTAGTTCTTTGAGTCCCGCCCAGCGCGGGTCAAGCTCCGCGGTTTCGCAGCCGCAATCTTTCACGTTTCGGTCGGCGCCGCAAGCCGGACATATGCCTTTGCAGGCAACATCACAAAGCACCTGATCCGGCACCGACAGCAATAACTCCTCGTTTACCAGCGCGTCGAGGTCGATGCTCTCCCCATCAAAAATCGAGAGATCGAGATCACTTTCGCCGAGCTCGACCGCTGTTTGTGCTTCATAGTCAGCGGCGGTGATGTACTCGAGAGCAAATTTCGAATCGACTGGGAGATCGACTATCTTCAAGCAGCGATCACACTCGGCTTTTAAGCGAGCCGTCAGTCCGCCCTTCACCTTGACCTTCTGCCCGTCACGCCAAATTTCTCCTGAAACGTTCGGAGGCTCAACCAGGCGCAGCCGCTCGTCTTCCAGCGCTAGTTCTCCCTCAACGTATTGATGCGAAAACTTACCTTTTCCGCCTTCAAGACTTGCCAGGTCGATTCGCACTGCTCACACCCTGATACGACTGACTGATTTCCGCCACTATAGCGCAAAAGGTCATTATAACTGCGAGAAATCCCCTGTCAACGCGGTAAGCGTGCGAGGCCCGAAGGGCCGATAGTTAATAACCACAAAGTCACAGAGTTCACAAAGCAGGCACAAAGAAGATTCAGCTGAGGGACGACTATCGCAGTGAAGGATCCAAATCAACAGAAATGCCGGTGGTGAGCGCGTCCTCGCGCAATGCTTCTGCGATTCGCCGATCGCTTCCTGTGATCAGACGTCTGGATCGCGCGGGCGGTAACTGGAAAAGAGGAGCCGTCAGCACCGTACGGTTGCGCCGTTGGGTCCTGCTTGGGGGATTTGCGGGAAGATTCTCAAGCTTGCCTGGCCGGTTTAGTGCAGGTCGCTTCTGCGCCGCGCGTTCCGAGATCAAACTCAAGAGATAGAGGGCCTCGTCGTATCCCTGATCCATCTCGAGGGCTTTACGCAAATGGCGGGTAGCAAGGGAGTCGCGTGAGAGTTGGTAGTAAAGACAGCCAAGCGCGTAATGCGCTTCGGGCGACGCCTTGGTGGCCAGTGCCAGTTTGAATTCCTGTAGCGCCTTAGGCCAATTCTCTTCAGCCACGAAAAGACGCCCCAACCCATAATGAACGGCGAAGGAGGAGCCACCTAGACGCGCGGCGCTGCTCAACAATTCCTTGGCGCGTTCGATGTCACCGTCATCTGCACACGACAATCCCAGCAATAATGAAATCCGCTGGTCGGCCGGCTGGATATTGTGCGCTTTGTCTAAGAAGTTTCGCGCTCGATGGCTTTGTCCGTTCCTAAAAAAGTGCTCGCCGACAAAAGAGAGCAGTGGCGCATTGTCAGGGGCTATCTCGGCAGCTCGACGCAGCGAACGAATTCCGCGAGCCAATTCCTCATCGTCAATAAACAGGAAACCCTCGTTAACAAACTGTTCGAATGCCGACCGCTCCGGGCCTGTGTAGGCGGTTAAAATTTTCAGACGCAACTGCTCCCGACGTTCGCTTTCCTGCTGTTCCTCGGCCTCCTTCTGGCACCTGTCAAGCCAGAGCCGTTCCAGCTTGTCGCCTTGTATTAAGCCATCGTCAGTCAGCAGACCCACCAGAGCTTTAACGAGTGCGCGATCAAAGTGAGAGTTCTGGGCCTGGCGCAGCAACAGATCGAGCGCGCGTTCAAGCTTTTCAGCTTGCCGGGTGAGCCTGTTTTCCAGAGCCGAGATACGCTCGAGCAGATGCTCTTCACTTGAGAGTGCAGCCTCTGGATGATCAAAGCGAGCCGAGGCGGGCTCAACTACGATCATCAGCCTCGTGCCACAGCGCGTACAAAAGTCCTGACCTAGCGGATTGGCCGCGAGGCACTTCTGGCAGTAATGAGCTATTGGAGACATCTTAATAGTCTGGGGTCTGGAGTCCAGGGTCTATGGTCAAGAGCGAACTGGTTGAAGACTCTGCACGCTCGACTCTAGACTCCAGACTCTAAACTCCCCCGTTAGTATTCGTAGAAGCCTTTGCCGGTTTTCTTTCCCAACCAGCCGGCATCAACGTACGTCTTCAACAACGGACAGGCGCGATACTTCGGATCGCCGAAGCCATCGTACAACACATTGAGGATCGCAAGACAGACATCGAGACCAATGAAGTCGGCGAGTTGCAACGGTCCCATGGGATGATTCATACCCAACTTCATGATGCCGTCGATGCTTTCGCGCGTAGCAACCCCTTCGTAGAGAGTGAAGATGGCTTCATTTATCATCGGCATTAGTACACGATTAGAAATGAATCCTGGCGAGTCGTGACAATCTAAAGCGGTCTTGCCGAGTTTCTCCGTTAACTCTCGCACCCTTTCGTAGGTTGCGTCAGAAGTTGCGATTCCCCGGATCACCTCGACCAACTTCATTACCGGCACGGGATTCATGAAATGCATGCCGATGACTTTGTCCGGCCGTCCGGTCGCTGCGCCCAGTTTTGTTATGGAAATTGAGGAGGTGTTGGAGGCGAGGATTGTTTCAGGCTGAGTCATCGCATCGAGTGCTTTAAAAACCTCGGTCTTCACCTGCAGGTTTTCAGTCACTGCTTCTATGACGAAGGCGGAGCCACGCAAATCTTCGAGCTCTGTCGTGGCCTTGATGCGGCCGACGATGACTCCCTTCTCTTCCCCGGTTAATCTTTCCTTATCGACATCTCGCTGCAGACTCTTGTCTATCGCGCTCATCCCACGTTGAAGGAATTCTTCGGCCACGTCGCGCATGACGACGTTATAGCCGGCCCGCGCGGCAACCTGCGCGATGCCGTTGCCCATCGTTCCCGATCCGATTACGCCAATGATCTCAGTCATATGAGTAGGACAGGAATTCCTGTCTGTCCATCTTGCTGCTGCTTAGTAGGACAGACATTCCTGTCTGTCTTCTTGATGGTTACCTTACCCAGGACAGGCAGGAATGCCTGTCCTACCGCTCAACAGCCATTGCCACTGCATTGCCGCCACCGAGGCAGAGCGAAATTACTCCGCGACGAGCATCGCGGCGCTTCAACTCATAAAGCATCGTTGTCAGTAGACGCGAGCCCGACTGGCCAATGGCATGGCCCAGCGCCACCGCACCGCCGTTAACATTCACCCGCTCAGGATTCAAACCCAACTCCTTCGTTATGGCTACGGCCTGCACAGAAAATGCTTCATTCAGCTCGATTAGATCCACGTCATCCAGCGACCAACCCGCCTTTCGCAAAACTTTTCTGATTGCTTCGACCGGAGCCATCATCACCAGCGCCGGCTCCAGTCCGGAAGTTGCCTGGGCAACGATGCGGGCCATCGGCTCAACACCTAACTCTCGCGCACGGTCACGGGATGTTACGACTACTGCCGACGCCCCATCATTAACCCCGGGTGCGTTGCCGGCTGTAACCGTGCCACCTTCTTTTTTGAAGGCCGGCTTTAGTTTTGCGAGCGCCTCAAGCGAGGTGTCTTCACGAACGGTTTCGTCAGTATCGAAAACGAGTGCCGGCCCTTTCTTCTGTGCAATCTCAACCGGAACAATCTCATCTTTAAACTTGCCGGCGTTGATTGCCGCAGCCGCCTTGCGATGTGAATTGAGCGCATACTCGTCTTGCTCGTCTCTTCCCACGCAGAATTTTTCTGAAACAACTTCGCCGGTGCAGCCCATGTGGTAATCGTTATAAACGTCCCACAGTCCATCATGAATCATGGAGTCGAGCATCGTGCCGTTTCCTAACCGGTAACCCTCGCGTGCTTTGGGGATCAAATACGGCGCGTTTGACATGGACTCCATTCCGCCCGCCACGACAACGTCGGTATCGCCTAGTTGCACGCCCTGGGCCGCCATCATCACTGCTTTAAGACCGGAGCCGCACACCTTGTTGACTGTTACCGCGGAAACCGCGGGCAATAAACCTGCCCCGAGCGCCGCCTGGCGCGCGGGGTTTTGGCCGAGGCCTGCCTGGATGACACAGCCCATGATCACTTCATCGACATCTTCTGCGCGCACGCCCGCGCGACGCACGCTTTCGCGCACCACCATCGCGCCGAGCTCAGTCGCCTTGAATCCTTTCAATGAACCAAGGAACTTGCCGACCGGCGTTCTCACCGCACTAATAATCACAGCTTCTCTAGTCTCGCTCATTCGTTCTCCCGTAAGATTTGTTCTGTTTACGATTTACTCTTTACGGTTAGGGGTGTCAAGCAAGCGAGTTTAGAGTACAGGTTTCAGCCTGATAAGTCGGCAAGCTAAAGCTTGTACTCTAAACCGAAGACCGTAAGGTATGCAGCCCGTTTAGACTACAGGCTTCGGCCCGATAAGTCGGCAAGCTAAAGCTTGCACTCTAAACTGCTTCAATTGAAATGCTTCGCGGGCGGATGATAGACTCGCGGAGTTATTCAAACCTGCAACACACATCCCATTCTTCAAACATGCAAGCATTGATTCTTGCCGGCGGTAAGGGCACGCGTCTTCGCCCGCTGACGGTCTACACGCCTAAACCGATTGTGCCGATCTGCAATCGGCCGTTCTTGCTTTACCAAATCGACACGCTGCGCCGCGCCAGCATCACCGACATCACTCTTTCGCTTTCTTATCAACCAAATAAGATTGAACAGCTTCTTGGCGATGGCTCTGACTATGGCGTCAAGCTTAAGTACACGGTGGAACCGCAACCGATGGGCACCGCCGGCGCCTATAAGTTTGCTGAAGACCTGATCCGTGAGCCGACCGTCGTTTTCAACGGAGACATTCTGACTGACCTGGATTTGAAGGCCGTTATTCGTGAACACAGCGAGCGCCAGGCAACCGCAACCATTGTTTTGACGCCGGTGGAAAACCCTTCGGCCTACGGACTGGTGGAGACAGAACCCGACGGAAGCATTCGAAGATTTCTGGAGAAGCCGAAACCGGACGAGATTACCTGCAATACCATCAATGCCGGCACATACATTCTTGAGCCAAAGGTTTTGGACCTGATACCAGCCGGCGAAAATCACTCGTTTGAGTACGGCTTATTTCCTGAGCTCTTGAGAAAGAAGGAACCTTTCTTTGCGCACATCCCCGCACGAACCTACTGGATTGATATCGGCACGCCCGAACGATACCTCCGCGTGCATCAGGATCTCCTTGGTAATCGCGTGGGACGAATTCATCTCAAGGAACGGCGCGGCGATTTTGATTCAGCCACTGCCGCTGAGATCGACGAGCTCTCGATGATCGGCGACGACTGCCAGATCAAACCAGGGGCACAAATCATAAACTCCGTGCTGGGCCAGGGCTGTTTCGTCGAGGAGCGCGCCCGGGTTGAGAACTCCGTCATCTGGCCCCATACACGCATTGGCACGGCGGCGATAGTATCCGCGGCGGCCGTGGGCCGAGGCTGTCATATCGGGCGCAGCGCGGTCGTCGGCGCAGGTTCAGTTCTAGGCGATAAGACCTCACTCACTGACTACACTATTACCGGGGGCGCAGCCGGCCAGGCTTAGCCTTGCGCCCGCTGATCGTTGTGACCAACGCCACCATCAAATTTGGGACAGACGGCTGGCGTGCATTGATCGCACGCGACTACACGTTCGCCAACGTCGAACGCGTCGCCCAGGCTTACGCGGACTTCCTCCTCGAAGGGCCTAACAGCGACGCGGCGCTAGTAGTTGTGGGATACGATCGGCGCTTTCTTTCCGAGGAGTTTGCACGAAGATCGAGTGAAGTTTTAGCGGGAAATGGTTTCCGCGTAGCGCTTTTCTCCGAAGCTGTGCCCACGCCGCTAATTTCATGGGCGGTAAAGGAACTGAAAGCCGCCGGCGGTGTCGTCATAACCGCTTCACATAACCCCGCCGACTTCAACGGCTTCAAGATCAAAGCGCCGTGGGGAGGAAGCGCCACACCAGATACAACTGCAGCGGTGGAACGTCTGGTCGATCGCAACCCCCCAAAGCGATCAAACGTTTCAACAGCGGATGATGCGCTGCTGGCTCCGGTAATAGAAAGCTATCGCAGCCAAGTCGCCTCGTATATTGATCTCGAACGCTTGCGCCAATCGCCGGCTCTGGTAGTGGTCGATCCAATGCATGGCGCGGGTGGCATGTGGGTGGAAAGCTTTCTCTCCGGTGGCTCGCTTGACGTTGAAACCATCCGCGCCCATCGTGACCCATTATTCGGAGGCGTCAATCCAGAACCAATCGACAGCAACCTGGATGCCCTGAAGCAGCGCGTGCTGGAACGCAATGCGCTCGTAGGCGTGGCGACTGATGGTGATGCAGACCGCGTAGGGGCGGTCAGTGAACGCGGAGCGACAATGCCGATGCACGATGTGGTGCCATTAATTCTCTTGCACCTCATTAGACAACGGCAGATGACTGGCGGCATCGTGCGCACTTTTTCGCAGTCCGTTTTATTGAAGCGCATCGCTGCTGCACACAATCTGAAACTCTACGAAACGCCAATTGGGTTTAAGTACATTGCTGATTTGATGCTCAAAGACGACATACTGATTGGGGCGGAAGAGTCGGGCGGTATTGGAGTCAAGGGTCACATTCCTGAGCGCGACGGCATACTCAATTCACTGCTCTTTCTGGAGGCGATCATTGCTGCAGGCGTCGCACCTTCGGAGATGCTGCGCCAACTGCACCGCGAGTTTGGCGAGTTTCGCTTTGGCAGGACGGACCTGCGAGTTGAGCCTGGGCCAGGCCAGGAACTGGTCAACGGTTTGGCGCAGCGTCCCCCTCGGGAGCTCGCGGGCTTTTCCGTGTCGGGCGTTGAGACAATGGATGGAACGAAACTCCTTTTCGGGGACGAGTCGTGGCTTTTGTTCCGACAGTCAGGAACAGAGCCGGTGCTGAGGATTTATTCCGAGGCTACCAGCGTAGCGAAGACCAGCGAGCTGTTGAAAGCTGGTGAGTCGCTGGCAGAAGAAGCACGAGCGTCTCACATGCAATGACCGCGTAAGCGCCAGCATCTTATGCGTAGCCCTTCGTTCTGGAAGACCGCTTCAACGTGCACACTGGGAGCGCGGGCGTCTCGCCCGCAATGAGCGCGTAGCGCGAATGCTTTTTTGATTAAGGATGTTGTGCTGTGTGGGTCGACACGGTCAGAGCCGGGAGCGATAGCGACCGGGCTTGAAGTTGCGAAGAGCCTTTTTTTAAAAGGTACTCGATATGGCTAATTCCCAAAGATCTATCCGGTCGCTATCGCTCCCGGCTCTGAATTTGTCGACCCACACTGAAACATATGGTTAGTCCAGAGGGCGTTCGCACGAGCGCTCATTGCGAACCACACGCCCTCGCTCCCAGTATTAGCGTTGACCCTTTCTCTCAGCTGCGGGTTACTTGCCGGCCTGATATCAAACTGACGCAACAACCCCGTGGGAGGTAGTGCTCCGTTAGTGTGTTGCTGGCGGCTCAAAATCTTCGGGTTGAGGATTTAGGAAAGTAGACTCGCGGCGATGGCCTTCGCAGATTTTACAGACGCACCTCTTGTGAGTGTAATGACGGACTCCAACAACTACATCCAGGTTCCGATCACCTCTGGGATAAACACAGTCAAAAAGATCCTCTTCCCCGTTCTCTAAGTACCGACGCAAGGCATAGCCACACAAGTCCGCAAGCTGCACCATGCTAGTAAGCTGACTGTCTACAAAGAGGGGCGTCTCGTAAATATGGTCAATCTTGGAATACAGTGTTCCCCGTTCGTGGAACCGCCGCATAGTGCGGGTGTGTTTTAGGGCGACAGTCTCATTATTGTCATGTATGAGCAGACCTCTATCTTCTCTGGAATTGCCCCGTTCTCGTTTTTGGACGTTCTGGAGGTATCGCTCGAACCGTGTAACGATTTGCTCAAAAGCTTGTTCGTCAATCTCGCGCCTTGAAGGGTCGAAGTAAACCTTATCCACGCATTCAGCAAATAGGCGAACGAACGCCCATCGCCCTAGCCGCTGGGCCACCTCTTTAACAAACGCTTTCCTTTGGTCATAAGTGAGATGGACATATGCGTCTGTCTTATTAAAGTTCTTTCTTGTCTGGTGATATAGCTTTCTCGTCGTTCCGACTCGTTGAAGTCTGTATAATTCAGCGGCTCTTAACGCATTCACTTCATATCTACGGCGAGCGTAATCCATCCTCTCGAAGTCAGGGATTTTGCTCTGCTCAAGATACTTCCGTAGCATCCACGCTACGTGCATTTCCGCGTCGCCTAAGCTGTATTTCCACTTTATCTCTTGAATTTGATCGTCACAGTTTCGCCATTGCCAAATTGGGATGGCGAGACCTACAAGAACGTAGTGGGTTGAATTTCCCTGTTCGGGAACGCCGGATTCGTCAAGGTAGCAGAGGTACATGAGGAAGAGGCCGCCACAAAGAAAAAGCGACTGGGGTTAGGGCTATAAGCCCCATCATGAGACGCTTGGCGACTCATCCCAGACGCGGGCATATTCTGTTGGCTCCTTAGGCCAATGTCAAGCAGAAAGAAGCAAGCTAATAGAGGCTAGGCTGCTTTTCTTTTTTGGTCTTTTCGGGGCCTATTCCAATAGGGGCTTTTGCACTTTGGGCATACTCGTGGCTCCTCATTCATTTCACGTGGTATCCACTTGTGGTCACACCGTTCGCATGTATATCGCCAACCGGCGATTCGTTCTTTTGCCATGCCCCTAGTATATACCTAAAATAATATACCGCAAGTGTATTTTACCTTGACAGGTCTATATACCTACAGTAATATACTTCCCGTAACAGAACAAAGGCCCTAACGGCTGTAACCGCTAAGGCCCTTTATTGAAAACTAACGCGATTGCTCACGTCAGAGTCCAAGCAACCTTGATTTTGAGCCAATCGCCATTGAAAGGCAAGGCTCAAATGGACCTGTCACAATTGCAAAATTGAAGCTAAGAAATTCGGAAAAGACCGTAAAGGCAATCAGCGTTACCGTTGCGCCCAGTGCCGCAAGACGTTTCAAGAAATAAAAGAGAACGTGTTGGGCAATATGCGTATCTCGCTCGACAAAGCTGAGATGTGCTTGAAGTTAATGCTTGAAGGAATGTCGATCCGATCCATTCAACGCATCACTGGATTGCATCAGGAAACAATCCTTGATCTGTTAGTTCTCGCTGGTGAGCGATGCCGCGACCTGATGAACAAACGGATCAAGGGCGTTGCTGTTAAAGACGTGGAAGCCGACGAAATTTGGGGATTCTGCAAGATGAAGAAAATGACTAAGCTGTATAAAGAAATCACCGATCCGATGGTGGGCGACGCTTACACGTTCGTCGGTATCGAACGCAATACAAAGCTGGTGCTCGCATGGCATTTAGGTGATCGCGACGTTCCCAACACAGAAGCATTCACCGAGAAGTTAGACCGCGCTACGTCTGGCCGCTTCCAATTAACTACAGACGGAATGAATGCGTATCCGGCGGCTGTCTCTTATTCGCTCGGCACCCGCGTTGACTTCGCGCAACTTATCAAAGTTTACGCGCATGGTGATCGGGAAGGTGAACAAAAGTATTCGCCACCTGAGGTGGTGGAAACAGTATCGAAGCCTTTAATTGGCAACCCTGACCCTAGAAGAATATGCACGTCAATCGTAGAGCGTTCTAATCTCTCAATGCGAACGTCTATTCGCAGACTGACGCGTTTGACGAATGCGTTTAGCAAAAAGTGGGGCAACCTACACGCTATGCTGAGTTTGTATTTTGCTTACTACAATTTTTGCCGGATTCATTCTTCGATCCGTTGCACTCCCGCGATGGAATCAGGAATCACCGGACACGTTTGGACGTTGCGGGAATTGCTTGCGGCGTGAGCAGTCACTCGTGCAGTCCGCCTTTTGTTAGGGCCTGCATGACTAATCGAACGTGAGTAAGGACGCTAAGAGATTTGCCTTCATCGTAAACATCGCCCAAGTGCATAATGTGATTACGCCATGCGTCCTTGAGAAACATAAACTGACTCGCTGCTTCTGAATAGAATTTTTGCTGCTCTTTCCAATCAGCGCCATAACTGGAATCCATCCTTCGGACTTTGGCTTCGATTTGCTCAATTATGGTATGCCAAGTCGTGTTCAGAAATGGAATACTAAATTTAGTGGCTAGCACCCGTAAGCCCCGCTCTAACACGCGCATGAGATGGAAAACACTGGCATCCCACTGTTCAGCGGCGAAACAGGTTCCGGCGTGTCTAATATCGTTAGTAGCTGAGGGAAACGAGGTAGTGACATCTGTACCGAACAAATTATCTTTCTCGAAGTAGGCAATCTTGTCAGGCGCAATGCGAAAAATTAACTCTCCGCTCAACTCGTTTGCGAAAGACATTTCGAGAGTATCAAGATCGCTCAAGAGATCGTTCTCTGTGTAGCCCCGACTAAAAGTAGACAGTGTTTTGCCCGCCACCCTTTCTCTATATCGCGCTTCGATGCCGCCAGTCATGCTAAGCGTATGATCAAGTCCTAGGTTTCTGCACTCCACTTTTATTAACGCAAGCAGTTGTTCAAATTGAGAGCGCATCATGGCTGACACCTTAGTGTCGCTAGTGCCAAACCGGGCGCGCACCCGTATTTCTTGCAATTCAATTGCTACTTTGTAAAACCCTACGGCGTAGGCTCTCAGCATATCTAGCAGGCTCAGGGAGGCGGTGTGAGTAGAACGCCCTGAGCCTAGTTGAAACCCTCTGTAATGTGCAAGAAAATAACCGGACATTTCCGGCTATCATAAATCTGGCGGGAATTTAGTTTTTACCAACACACTAACGGAGCACTACCCCGTGGGAAAACTGATTGACTGGCAGCAAAAAACTCGTTACTTTCGCGTTCGAAATACATTACAACTTGATGCCTCGCGCTAGTTGACTCCCCGGGACGATGGAGGTGGCTACATGGCTCTGATTCTGCTGATAATTCTGATCATCCTGCTTCTCGGCACCGTTCCTCGGTGGCCGCATAGCCGGAACTGGGGCTACGGGCCCAGCGGCGGCATAGGATTGATTCTGGTGATTGTTCTGATCCTTTACCTATTGAAGGTCATCTAGTAACGGGACAGTCCAAAGTTCAATGTCCAAGGTCCAAAGTCCGCTGAATGCGGTTGAGAGTACAACCCTCAGGTTGCGGTCTTTCTAACTCGCTCAAGCCTAAGCTTGTACTCTGAACTGAGATTAGACTTTGGACCTTGGACTTCGGACTTGGCCAATGCCCGAATTACCGGAAGTTGAACACGTCGTGCGTGCCCTGCGACGCTCTGTTCTCGGGCGTCGAATTCTGGCTACAGACGTCAAACTTCCGCGCCTCCTCGCACACCCGACCGTCGCTACCTTCAAACGAAAGCTACGCGGCGCTCTCATCAAAGATGTCACTCGACGTGGTAAGTACATCCTAATCACTTTCGATAACGACCAGCGATTGCTGGTTCATCTGCGGATGACCGGCAAGTTTCTCAGCATTGCTGAGGAACATTCCCTGCCGCGATATTCACATGTGATCTTTTATCTGGACGACGGCCGTCGCCTGGTCTATTGCGATATGCGCCAGTTTGGCCGCATGCGATTGATGTCAGGCAAGGCTTTAAACGAGCTGCCTCAACTCATGGCGCTCGCGCCTGAGCCGCTACTGGATGAGTTTAGCGACGACTACTTTCTCGAGACGCTGTCCAAGTCGCGCCGCAGTCTGAAACAATTGCTGCTTGACCAGACGCGTATTCTCGGGCTCGGGAACATCTACGCGAGCGAAGCGCTATTTCTGGCGCGCGTCAATCCCACCAGGGCTGCAAACACTCTGTCGAAGAAACGTGCGGTGGTGCTTCACGAGGCGGTGCGCGAAATCTTACGCGAGGCCATCGACGCAGGTTCGACCCTCAAAATAGACCTCGAAGACAGCAACGGAAATTACCTGGACTCTTCGGAACGGTTCTGGAGAGTGTATGAGCGCGAAGGCGAGCCTTGTGTTACTTGCGGTAGCCGGATAAGACGGATTGTACAGGGCGCCAGGTCAACTTACTTCTGCCCCCGCTGCCAGCGACGTTAGGCTATCCACGAAATAACACGACTAGCATGAAGAAACCTCGTGGGTCGACGAATTCAGAGCCGGGAGCGGTGGCGACCGGATAGATCTTTGGGAGTTCGCAAGTGGAATGACCGTGTACTTCGCAAAAGGCTTTTCCAACATTGAACCGGTCGCTATCGCTCCCGGCTCTGAATTCGTTGACCCACTATGCTGCCTAACCCTATTTACTCGTCCCACCCCTACAAGTATCTGACTATGTAGTCGGTCATCATCTGGCGCATGTGCTTCAACAGCAGCGGGTCGGTCACTCCGTGGCGTGATTTTGGATAGATCATCAAGTCAAACTGTTTGCCGGCCTTCTGTAACTCGTAAACAAACTGAATAGTGTTCTGCATATGAACGTTGTCGTCAATGGCGCCGTGAATCAGCAGGAGACGGCCATGGAGATCTTTCGCAAAATGCACTGGCGAGCTCTTGCGATAGCCTTCAGGATTGTTTTGCGGCGTCCCCATGTATCGCTCTGTGTAAATGGTGTCGTAGTCGCGCCAATCGGCGACCGTACCCCCCGCAATACCCATCTTGAAACTCTTGCTATGGGTTAGCGCGTAGCTAGTCATAAAACCACCATAGCTCCAACCCCAAAGGCCGATTCGCGAACCATCGACATAGGGTTGGCTCTTTAGCCAGGCAATGCCATCTTCAAGATCGCGCAGCTCCAGTTCGCCGAAATTCCGGTAAACCGGCGCAGTGGCTTCAAACCCTTTCCCGCTTGCGGTTCGATTGTCACAGACCCAGATGATGTAACCCTTCTGGGCCATGGATTGGTGCCAGAGATAAGTGTTACCGCCCCATGCGTTCTTCACCTGCGGCGCGTGTGGGCCTGAATAAGTGAACGACAGCACCGGGTATTTCTTGTTTGGATCAAAGTCGGGCGGCTTGATCATCATCGCTTCCATATCAAAACCATCGCGCGTCTTCACCTGCAGCAACTCGACTCGGCCGAGTTTGTACTGGCCCAATGCTTCAACTTTGTTCGCTTCGACGATACGCACCAGCTTGCCGTTGATGTCATAAAGGCGAGTTTGCGTGGGCGTATTTATATCGCTCCAGAAATCGATGAAGAGATTGCTTTTGGGACTAACAAGGAAGCGATGCGTGCCGGGCGTAGTTGTTAGACGCGTGGGCGGGCCGCCGGTCAGCGCGACGCGATACGGCTGCGGCGCAATATGGCTATGCTCGGTGGCAGTTATAAAAACAAGGCCTTTGTCTTCATCCACCCCTTCGACGGAGCGCACTTCCCACTTCCCTTCGGTGACCCGTCGGATCAACGTTCCGGTTGGTGAGTAGTGATACAAGTGACGCCAGCCATCGCGCTCGCTCTCCCACAAAAATGAACCATTCTTGAGCCAGTGCGGATTATCGATTACCTCGACCCAGGCTTTGGATGTTTCTTTGAGGACTGTTTGCGACTTGCCGTCTTTGGCGTCCGCGAAGTTTAGATCCAGGAAAGTTTGTTCGCGATTTTGTGCCTGGTAGACCACTTTCCGGCTGTCAGGCGTCCACGACACGCGAACAATCAAAAGATCGCTTGGCTGGTACTTATAGGTATCAACCCAGCGAGTTGCACCGCCGGAAGCGTTTACAACACCCAGTTGCACAAGCGGATTCGGATCTCCCGCCTTCGGGTAGGGAGTAACTTCCACGGTCTGCCGGTACGGAATGTGATCGACGACAGTGAATTCGTGGACCGGGTTCTCATCCAATCTAAGATAGGCGAGCATTGTCGAATCCGGGCTCCACCAGTAGGCTTCAAAGTTGCCCCTGCCGTAGAGCTCTTCCTGGTAAACCCAGTCGAGCCGGCCGTTCAGGATTTTCGGACCACCATCCGTCGTTAATCGCCGCTCTTTGTGGGAGGCGAGGTCGTAAACGTAGAGGTCTCCCTCTCGAACGAAGCCGATCATTCGTCCATCCGGAGAGAACGTTTCGCCAACCTCTTCTTCCGGCCCATGGGTAACGCGCACCGCCCGGTCGCTCCCCAACTCGTAGTAAAACAGATCGTTGGCGAAGTTGAACAAGACGGATGTTTCACTTCCGTTGAATACGAAAGAATCGCGGGTGGCCAATTCCTTCGCTTCCGCAGTCGACAGACCTGCGAGCCTACCGAAGGCCGTTTCCATGCGGGCTACGTCAAACAACGGCGTCGCCTCGCCGGTAATCGCATTAATCTTCTGTAGCCTCGGCACGTTCCTCTTCGAGGCTTCGTTGGTTAGGACGTAATGCTTTCCATCCTTCATCCAGCGGATGTTCGGCAAAGTTCCACTGAAGTTGACCTTCTTGTTTGGATCAAAGATATCGTCGACGGTGAGTACTTTGTCCTGAGCGACGACAGAAAGAGCAAAAGCCAGGAAGCACAGCAATGTGCCGAAGAGTAAGCGAGCATTCTTCACGATAGAGTTCTCCAACTAATTGAGTTGACCAAGATTTGTTGACAACAACCTAAGGTTCGACCGGAACAGCGTCGGAGGCTTTTTTCGTAGTTAATTTCCTGACGAAGGGGGTGATGATGGCGAGCACGATAGCGCCGCCAATCAGGATCATTGCAACCTTGGAGAAAATTCCCACCAGCACGCCGGCATCCTCCTGGAACTCTCCAGCCACTAGTCCGGCAAAGTAGTTGCCCATTGAAATCGAAAGAAACCAAACGCCGAGCATCAGACTGACCATACGTCCCGGGGCAAGTTTAGTCATCGAGCTCAGGCCTACCGGACTTAGACAGAGTTCCCCGGTAGTGTGGAGCAGGTATATCAACAGAAACCAAACCCAGGTGACTCGGCCCGCGTCGGTAAACGACGCGGCCAGCGCTACTACAACGAAACCAAGCCCGCCGAAAAGTAAGCCAATTGAAAACTTCGCGGGATCGGAAGGTTGCCGGTTGCCCAGCTTCACCCAAACCCACGCAGCCACGGGAGCGAGCGCAATAATCATCAGCGGGTTGACGGCCTGCAGCCAGCTCGCGGGAAACTCCCAACCAAAGATGGTCCGGTTCGTCAGCTTCTCCGCAAAGGCGTTAAAGCTGGTGCTCGCTTGTTCAAAGCCCATCCAGAAAACCATTGAGAACAGAAACAGAACAAAGATGGTGGCCAGACGTTTCCAATCGCTCAGTGTGAGCCGGTCCTGCATACCCGTCAGCAACACAGCGACGAGCCCGGCAACAAGAACCGTCGGCATCAGCACGTAGCTTAGCGCGAAAGAGAAATCGCGCGCGTAGGTTGCGCCAACTACAATCGCGACCGCCAACACGACGACGACCACCATCTTTACAATGTAGCCGGTCGAGAAGTTGGCAACGTAGTCGGCCGCCTCCTTTGAGACAGCAGCCGGGGGCTCACCAACGTTTCTTAAACGCTCGCGCCCAAGAATGTATTGCAGCAGTCCAAACGCCATGCCCACGCCGGCCGCAGCGAATCCAAAGTGCCAACTGCTGCGGGGGTCGAAACCTAACCCCGCAACAAAGTTTTTGAAAACGTCTGACTGGGCGAGGAAGCCGCATGCGAGCGGCGCAATAAAAGCGCCGATGTTTATCCCCATGTAGAAGATTGAAAAACCGGCGTCTCGGCGCGTGTCCTGCTCGTCGTAGAGGTCGCCAACCATCGCGCTGATGTTTGACTTCAGAAAGCCGGTGCCGACGGCAACCAGGACCAGGCCAAGATAGAAGAAACCCATCGCCGGAACAGCGAGTGAGAAGTGGCCCAGCATGATGATCACGCCGCCGATGAAGGTCGCGCGTTTTGCGCCGATGAATCGATCGGCCAGCCAGCCACCAATCAGCGGGAGGAAATACACCGACGACGCATAAAGACCGAATACGGGGCCTGCAAACTTCTCCGTCCATCCCAAGCCACCGTCCGTAATTGCGGCGGTCATGTAAAGAAACAGAATCGCCCGCATGCCGTAGTAGCTGAAGCGCTCCCACATTTCGGTGAAGAAGAGCGTCGACAAGCCGCGCGGATGACCGAAAAAGCCACGGTCGCTGCCGTGGCCTCCGGTTTGAATTGCACTGGTTCGTTCAGCCATGTACGAATTAGCCCGGTTTGTCTCGAAGGTCGATTCGGCACGGCGCCGCGTTGAATGTTAAATTCGGCGCGTAGCGCCGCATTGACGCGATTTCCCTTTGGGCAAACCAATCAGCTCGTTGCGCCGTTCAGATTCCAGGCATCGCCTTCTTCAACGGCCGCAGCAGCAGTAGAAGAACGAAAGCCATGAAGAGCGCACACGCGCTGCAAAAGATCCAGAAGGTTGAGTGCAGCCAGTCATCCCAGAGCTGACCTATCTGCGTCAGCTTGTTGCCAATCGCTGTGGCCACAAACCAGCCCCCCATCATCAAGCCGCGCATGCGAATCGGAGCAACCTTAGAAACAAGCGAAAGACCCATGGGCGACAGCATCAGTTCGCCGAGCGTAAGGATGGCGTAAGCCCCGAGCAGCCACATTGGCGACATCTTATACGCACCGAGCGCGTACACATTCGTCCCGGGCGCAACCGACGCTTCGCCAATTTTCGCGGCGATGAAGAACACGAAGAAAGCCAAGGCCGTCATCACCATGCCGAAAACCATCTTGGTCGGTGTCGCCGGCTCAAGCCCCTTCTTGTCCAGCCACCGCCAGAAAAAGACCAGCGGGAAGGTAAGGATAATCACCCACGCCGGGTTGATGGCATTCGAGATGATTCCGGAAACATTCCAGTCAGTGTTCTCGTCACCCCAGTAAGTAATCGTAGTGCTGTTCTGGTGAAAGACCATCCAGAAGACGATCACGATCAGGAAGATTACGATCAACGCTGAGACACGTTTCCAATCCGGTACGGCGTCAATCGCGTGCTGTTGGCTGACGCTCGCGGGCGGAGCGTCGACGGTGACGGCCGCCGCATTGGCCATAGTCTTCGGACCCTTGCTCGGCCGGCGGTCAGTATGCTCGATGTATTTCTTCGCTCTCCAAAGGATGACTACCGAGATAACCATTCCGAAAGCAGCAATTGCAAACGCAGGATGGTAGCCCCAGCGAGCTTGCACAAACGCGGCGACAACTGGCGCCAGAAAAGCTCCGACGTTGATGCCCATGTAGAAAATGTTGTAAGCGCGGTCTTTAAGGTGGCTGCCTTCTTTGTAGAGGTTGCCCACCATCGCTGACACGTTTGGCTTGAAGAAGCCGTTGCCGATTACCAGGCAGGCGAGCGCGGCGTAAACGATGCCGATGGACCGGAACGAAAGCAGCAGGTGCCCGGCCATAAAGAAAAGGCCGCCAATCATGACCGCCTTCCGGTAACCAATCTTCCTGTCTGCGATCCAGCCGCCGATGAGGGGCGAGGCATAGACAAACATTAAATAGTTGGAGACGAGGTATTGCGTGTCATCCACTGACCAGGCAAATCCCTGCCCCGTCGTGTCGCGCATGTAGAGCGCAAACATAGCCAGCATGGTGTAGAAGCTGAAGCGCTCCCACATCTCAGTGGCGAAAAGCACATATAGCCCCTTCGGATGTTTATCACTTGCTAGTTCCTCGCTGAATGGAGCCGTAGCCATAGGTCAAGGTCCTCCAGAATTTGGACTAAACAACACGTAAGGGGGAGCTGCAAGGGGATTGTGCCACGCATTCAGCCAAAGTTTGCGGCCCATGTCAAGGAAGTTTCAATGCCTGGAGCCTCTAAATTCGTCTCCGCAAAAGGTCCAGTTCGAGGTGGGCAAGTAAAGGTATACGAAATATCACCCACCTAACACGAAAATTTGATTCCGTGATATTTCGTGTGGTTTCGTGGATCCTTTTGGCGCTGTCCCTGAAACCGAGGTCTATTATTTAGCGCTTGCTGTGTGGCCCGGCCGCACCAGGAAATCCCCACGAATTATTGACTGTCATTCTCGATAGGCATATAAACCCTCCAAATCCTCGCTAGTTCTACACCTAATTTGTTTCTACAAGGAGAGCGTCCATGATCGCTGACGATTCAGTCATGCCCCTTTGTGCCCACTGTGCCCACTCCTACTCTAAAACATTCAGGATGCTCAGGTTTGGATCGACCCTGCAACTTGCCGGACCTGTAATAGCCCTGTTCTTGATCTTGTCAGGATGCAAACAGGAGTCGGGTGACCTACGCGCTGAATTAGAGCGCGCCAAAGAACGAACGAAGCAGACCGAGGCAAGGCTCGGCGCAACCCGGGCAGAGCTGCGCGCGCAGTCGCCGCTTGATGGCTCACCGGATCGCAATCAAACCGGTACGCCGCAGCCAATCACTGCGGAGTTGGTGAAGCAGGGACCGTTGCTTCGGGGAGGACCCGACGACTGTCCGGGAAAGGCGTTTGTAAAGATCCGCGCCGAGCAAGGTATCAACTGCGCGAGCTATCAGGCAGAGATTTCATCATGGGTCGAAAGGTGTGTAGAGAATTGCGATAAGGACGCGATTGCAAAAGAGACCATACAGAACGCTATGTTCCGCTGCGCGGCTTGGTGCACCAGCAAAAAGTGCAACCAAGCCTCCTTCATTCCACCCGCGGAGGGCTGCAGCGCGGACGGCTGTTATGTAGATCCCAAGGATTGCCCCAACGAAAAATGCCCCAAGAAGGAATACTGCAGCTTGATTGATGCCAACCGAGTCTGGAACTGCTTCTGCCGCGACATGGTGCCCACTTAACAGCGGGTTGCTTGACAGGCCGATTCCAACGGGCGTATAAGCACAACTGGAAACGTGGTGAGTTAAGGCGACTTGCGGCCACGCAAAACAATCCGCTAAACAGCTCGGGAAGCCCGAAGGGCCAATCCAAAAACTTCAGTATTTAAGTGAAGTCCCGCGTTGTTTACGCGGGACTTCTCATTTCCGATTGCCGATTTCAGATTGCCGATTAGTCGTTTATCCGAAGGCACTCTTTCAATAGGTAATCGCCCATTGGCAATCGGCGATAAAAGCATGGATCCTTTCAAAGACATACTCGAATCCGACCGCATCCACGTCATCGACGGCGCGATGGGGACGATGCTGTACGCCAAGGGCGTCTACATCAATCGCTGCTACGACGAGCTGAACATCAGCAATCCTGACCTCGTCCGCGAAGTTCACGAAGAGTATTGCCGGGCGGGCGCAGATATTATCGAGACAAATACTTTCGGCGCGACCACACCCAAGTTAGCTCAGTACGGTTTAGAAGGAAGCCTGCGCGAGATAAACATTGCCGCGGCCCGGCTGGCGCGCGAGGGCAGTGGCGGAGACTGCTACGTGGCGGGCGCCGTCGGGCCGCTGGGTTTGCGCATCGAGCCGTATGGCCCAACCTCGTTCGACGAGGCGCGGGATCTATTCAAGGAACAAGTAGCTGCGCTTCTGGAAGGGGGTGTCGATCTCTTCTTGCTTGAGACCTTCTCGGACGTCTCAGAGATGCGCGAAGCGATCAACGCGGTGCGCGAGCTATGCGATCTCCCGATCGTCGCGCAGATGACTGTTCAGGTAGATGGAAACACGTCCTATGGAACCACGCCCGAGTTGTTTACAGCGCAGCTCGACGAATGGGGCGCCGACGTCATTGGACTAAACTGCGGCGTGGGGCCGGCAATTATTCTCACCGCGCTCGAGAAGATGCGTGGCATTACGAAGAAGAAACTCGCTGCCCAGCCAAATGCCGGATTGCCACGGGACGTTCAGGGCCGGCAGTTCTACATGTGTTCGCCTGAGTACATGTCGAAGTTTGCCAAGCGGTTTATCCAGTCTGGCGCGAAGTTCATTGGCGGCTGCTGCGGGACTACCCCCGCACACATCAAGTTGATCTCCGACGCGGTGCGGGCCGCTTCCCCGCGAGCGCAAAAAGTAATTCTTTCATCCGGGCCCCTCGCACAGGTAACTGAAGTGACGCCGGCGGACCTGAAGATCATCCCGCCGGAGGAACGTTCAAACTGGTCGCGGAAGATTGTCCGGGGCGAGTTCGTTACGTCTGTTGAAGTGTTGCCGCCCAAAGGTGTCGATGCGCAAAAGACGTTGGATTCGATACGGCTATTGAAGGACGCGGGCGTTGATGGAGTTAATATCCCGGACGGCGCGCGGGCCCAGTCGCGTATGAGCGCCATGGCGACCGCTGTGCTGGTGGAACGTGACATCGGAATCGAGTCGGTGCTGCATTACTGCTGTCGCGATCGAAATCTACTTGGCATGATGTCTGACTTGTTGGGAGCTTCCGCCCTGGGCCTCCACAATCTGTTGCTCATCACGGGGGACCCGCCGAAGATGGGTCCGTTTCCCGACGCCACCGCCGTCTTTGATATAGACGCCATTGGCCTGACAAACATGGTCAACAAACTGAACCATGGTCTCGACATCGGCAATAATCCGATTGGACAGCCAACTGCGTTCTGTATCGGAGTCGGGGTGAATCCTGGCGCGATTAACCTCGACGAAGAGATACGCCGCTTTGAATACAAGGTTGAAGCGGGGGCGCAGTATGCGATCACGCAGCCTGTGTTTGATACGGATCAACTGCGCGATTTCATCAAGGCGATCGAGCATGTAAGGATTCCCATTGTTGCAGGCATCTGGCCCCTCGTTTCCTATCGCAATGCCGAGTTTCTTCACAACGAGGTTCCGGGCGTGCGTGTTACGCCCTCGATCATGGAGCGCATGCGAGCGGCTTCAGCAATCAGCAAAGAGGCTGGCCGCGACGAAGGATTGAAGATTGCACGCGAGTCGCTTTTGGAAGTGCGCGACATTATTCAGGGCGTGCAGGTGTCGGCGCCTTTCGGGAATGTGAAGTACGCGCTGGAAGTGTTTAGTGCAGTCGAGGAATTTGGCGCGAACGAAGAAGCCGACCTTCCAGCCACCGGGACCGTCAACTAATCAGCGTTGGAGTCTGCGACAACTCTTTGGGAGTGCGCCGGCTTGACGGCGCTTTGTCCTGCGCCAACTTAACCAACCGTCAAGCCAACGAATTCAGGCAAAAGCGGCGTCAAGCCGCCGCACTCCAAAGAGTGTCGCGCACGCTTCTACTCTGCGAGGGAGTGGCGCAGCGCCTCGAGTAGATTCGGGTGCTGAAACTCAAATCCCGACTCCTGCAAACGTTTCGGCGCGCATCGTTGGCTCGATAGCAATAACGCATCCGCCATCTCACCAAACATCAGACGAATTCCGAAGGCGGGTATCGGGAAAAACGTCGGTCTGGATAAAACCTTACCTAGCGTCCTCGTGAATTGCGCGTTCCTGACCGGATTCGGTGCGACGAAATTCATCGGACCCGCCAGGGAGTCGTTGGATAAAAGAAACTTCAGGGCGCCGACAACGTCATCGAGTGCGATCCAGCTCATCCACTGTTTGCCGTCGCCGATCTTTCCGCCCAGCCCCATGCGAAATGGCGGCAACATTTTCTTGAGTGCGCCGCCGTCGGGACTAAGTATGATCCCGAAGCGACAGTTGACGGTGCGAATTCCCTTCTCCCGCGCCAGGTCCGTGGCTTTCTCCCATTCCACACAAACTTCGGAGAGAAAATCGTTTCCCGCGGGACTCGACTCAGTCAGCAACTCTTCGCCGCGATCGCCGTAATAGCCAATTGCCGAAGCGCTGACAAAAGTCCTGGGGGGTTTTGTCAGGTTCGCGAGCGCGTCGCCGAGCAGGCGAGTGCCCTTCACGCGGCTTTCGCGAATGCGTTTCTTCTTATCGTCGGTCCAACGTCCTTCGGCAATGCTCTCACCCGCAAGGTGCACGACTGCGTCAAAGCCTTCGATTAACGAAAGCGCGATGCTGTACCGGTCCGGGCTCCACTCAATCTCGGAGGGCGAATTTGGGTAGCGTCGTACGAGCCGAAAGATCTCATGTCCCTCCGGCTCGAGAGATTTGATTAAGGCCGTGCCAACCAGGCCGTGTGATCCACTTATGAGAATTTTCATCCTAAGTCTCTACAGGTGCCCATTCTCCGTGTTGCCTCGGTGTTCTCTGTGACTCTGTGTTGAGTTTTTGCCGGCGCTATATTCACCACAGAGTCACAGAGTAGACCGCGCACTAGTTACTATCAGAAATTTCCCTTACAAAAACCCTTGCTAGAAGTGGTTGAGTTCATTCCACGCCGCAGTTTTGTCTTTCAAGGCGCTTATTCTACCAGACGTGCCCACACTCATCCGCCACATGCCGAAGGAAGAATCCGATTCCATTGACAAGGGAGGAATTTGAGCGTAAACCCGACCTGTAACGGGTTAACCGTTACCAGGAGTCCTTGCTTCCCAAAGCTTTCCCTCCTGTCGACCTCAGGCGGATGCTGGAGAAATACCAATCGATTTGAACCCAAGTCGGAAAGAGGAAACCAAAGTGAGAGATTTGTTCCGTTCGCGCTTTGCTATTGGTCTATTGCTGGTGCTGGTTACCGCGATTGCCGGCGCCGGTGGATGGACAAGGAAAGTAAGCAACGCTAATGAGCAACCACGCATTGAGAATAAGACACGCTCGTTAATCGTTGAGTCTGTGGTTGAGTTCGAGCTTAACCAGGGCGAACCACAGAGGAAATGGCGACGGTTTAAGATGACCCTAAGAAACGGATATAGCCAGCCTCTCCTTGCTTATTCACTTCAACAACAGGATAGCGGCGTGGGTGAAGGAACCGTTGCTAGGGTTGAGACAAATGGCGCCACCAATGGCTGGGTGTTGCCGCCAAACGCTATTGATACAACTTATTTTAGCGCGCCGTCAGAAGGCGAAGTTGTGATAACAGCTGCTGCGGTTTTGTTGGCAGATGGGGCAGGCGATGGTGACATTCAAGCGCTTACTCGACTACGAGAGATTCGTGACGGTGTGAAAATGGCATATCGGCAAATTGCGCCGCTCCTTCGCCGGGCCGCAAACTCAACCGAGGCTGTTGCACCCGACCGAGCAATTCAGTCACTAGGACGCGAGATCGCAACATTACCGGATAATGCCATCCCACCCAACCTCCGGGCTGGCTTTCACGAGGCCAAACAGTTTCTCGTCAATAGCCTTAACGACGTCGAAAATAAGCTCCGTTCCAGCCAGGGCCTTCAACATCGCTCGGAGATTGCCAAGATGACGGCTGCAGTTGAAGAAATTCTGGCAAAACTGGAAGCACAAGCTCCGTTTTAGCCTCTCTTGCCTGTAGGAGGTTACAGTGAAAAGCCGAATCGCTCTCGTTTTTGTATTGCTGGCGTTCGTTGCATTCAATGCGGCCGATGCCTACGGCGACTGTAACGCGACCTGGACATCGACCATTACTACCAATGGTTGCCCTAGTCTCTATAAGGAGCAGTTTTGGACAATCACATGGGCTGACGGCAATACTAGCCTGCAGAATAACTATGGGTATGGCCAATGCTGCGGCGTTTTCACCACTACTGAATGCTGGCCCACGTTTAATACACCCGTTCAATTTCCGATCTTCATTGGGGGTGTCGAGCATAGGGAATGGTCGCAGGTGGTGTACGACCGAAATTGTAGTGTTTTTGAGGGTTGCTATAACGCTACTGGTCCCCGGAGGGTGAGCAAGACTCACGCATGCCCAACACCAACCACAGCTCAGAACTGTTACGACTGGGGGTGGCACTGGAACTCGTTTACCAGTACCTGCACGGAATCTTGCCCTCCCGGCGGCACTCAGGCGTGGGATTGTGAGAATACCTTCCAACCCTGGTGTGACCGGCGGTGTTCATGCCTCAGCGAAGACCAATGCAACATGAGCCCAATCGTGATCGACGTTTCAGGCAACGGCTTCAGCCTTACAGATATGGCAAGCGGCGTGAATTTTGATCTCGACACTAACGGCACACGTGAACGGCTGGCTTGGACTGTTGCTTCATCAGATGATGCGTGGCTGGCGCTTGACCAAAACGGTAATGGGACAATGGACAATGGCGCTGAATTGTTTGGCAACTTCACACCTCAACCTGACCCACCTGCCGGCGAAAAGAGAAACGGTTTTCTCGCGCTTGCCGAATACGACAAGTCAGTGAACGGCGGAAACGCCGACAGTCAGATCGATGCCGGCGACGCGATATTTTCCTCGCTCCGTTTCTGGCAAGATGTAAACCACAACGGAATCTCCGAACCCGCTGAGTTACACACGTTGCCAGAGCTTGGCGTGGCGACATTGGATTTGCAATACAAGGAATCGAAACGGACCGACGACTACGGCAACCAGTTTCGCTATCGGGCGAAAGTCAAAGACTCGGGCGAAGCTCATCCCGGACGTTGGGCGTGGGATGTATTCTTAGTAAGCGGACCCTAACTGTCTCTACGCGTGGTCATCTCAATTCTCCGTGTTGCCTCGGTGTTCTCTGTGACTCTGTGTTGAGTTTTTGCCGGCGCTATATTCACCACAGAGTCACAGAGTACGCAGAGCAAGCACAGAATGATTTGTATCAGCGTACGCCCTTACCAAAACCCTTGCTAGAAGTGGTATTGCTCACTTCGCGCTGCACTCTTGTCTTTCAAATTATTTTCCTCTATCAGACCTACCGACACTCATTCTCTAAAGCTACATAAAACGTTGTGAGGTTACACATCGCTTTAGTTTCATCGGGCGTAAGGACGATCCACCAAGTAACACGTACTTCACTAAGCATCAGTGTCGCTTAGTGTATTTCGTGGATCGTTTTGATCAGTCACCATTCCCGACAATCTCGAGGCCGAACACATTCATGCGTTGCCTCAAACGACTCTCATTCGCCCTTCTGATGGCCGTGTCCTTCGGCCTCATTCTCTGCCTCAGCGATTGGCGGCGCGTGGAGATGCAGTCAACGCTGCGACGCGTAACCACCACTTCCGAGGAAGCCATTAACCTGAATCCATCAATCAGCGGCGACGGCCGCCTCGTGGCGTTTGAATCCAGCGCCGACATTGCCGGCACAGGTATTAACGACAGCTTCCACGCAATTCGTGCCGACGTTTCAACTATTCCACCCACCTTCCTGCAAATGAGTGCATCTCGAGCGCCGGCGCCCGCTGTTTCCCAGGATGGCTCGCGCATCGCTTTCGCCTCTTTTGACAACCCGCTGGGGACCAATAGCGATTCCAACTCCGAGGTCTTTCTTTACGACGGCGCAAAGTTAACGCAGATAACTCACACTGCTCCGGATAAAGCCACAGAGCGAACGAGCGAGGGAAACTTCCTGCCGTCAATCTCCGACAATGGACGATTCATCGCGTTTTCTTCAAACCGCAACCTCACAGATCAGAACGACGACGCTAGTCTCGAAATCTACCTCTTCGACAGTTTTGAACAAAGGTTCACGCAAGTCACGAATGCAAGCGGCGCTATCAGTTTTACCGACGCCAAGATCAGCGGTGATGGCGCCACGATCGCATACCTGAAGGATAGTGGTTCAACGCCTGGCGCAAGCCGAGATCTGATTTTGCAGCACCGTTCGGACGCAGAGCCGCCGCTGAGCCTCGCGACGAATGCCCCAAAGCTAGCTCTGACATATGGACGCGCGATCAGTGATGATGGAAAGCGAGTCGTGTGGTCTGCGGAAACCGACTCAAACTCCACTCAAGTTTTTCTTTACGATGGACGTAACCATCAGACGCGCCAGATTACGAACCTTGGGACTCGATTAGTCGACGTTCCATTACATCCAACCATTAGCGGCGATGGCTCGCGAATTGGTTTTGCCACCCGACGCCCCGTTAGCGGAGTCGGGACTAATTCTGACGGGAGTGTTGAACTCTACCTTTACGACATCCCTTCTGACACGTTTGCACGCATCACCAACACTTCGGCAAACGAGGCGACTGCCGATGTACTTTCGTCGCTAAACGACGACGGCTCTATTATCGCGTTTAACTTTCCTCGTGTTCTGACTGGCGTTTTAAATGTTAGTTTCGTAAATAATTCTGAGATTTATCTGACGTCAACTCCGCCTCGACCTGCATTCGGAACCATTAGAGTGGTCAACGGAGCCTCGTTTGGAAATGAACCCTCAACCACGGAAGCAGTTGCGCCAGACAGCATCGCAGTTGCCTTTGGGAATAACCTGGCGGCTTCAAGCGAGCAATCTCAAAGACTTCCCGATGGGACCTTTCCAACGTCAGTGCTGGGAACGACGGTTACGGTAAGTGGCAGGCCAGCACAAATCTTCTACGTATCACCGGTACAGGTTAACTTTCTGGTGCCCCCGGAAACGGAGCTCGGATTTGCAGAAATAGTAGTAACAAACTCGGATGGATTTCCTTATCACGATACGGTCACTACGTTGCGCGCCGCTCCCGGCATCTTTACTTCGAGTGGGAATGGGGTTGGCGAGGGCGTAATCCTTCAGGCCGACACGCTCGAGGCCGGTCCATTCGATCCCACCACCGGCGACTTGCGTCTCACCATATTCGCGACTGGTGTTCGCAGATCCTTACAAATTGCCGCTACTGCCGGCGGACGACCGCTCACACTCGAGTCAATCGTTTCGTCACAAGGTCTCCCCGGGCTGGATGAAGTGCACGTATTAGTGCCCGCAGACCTGCGCGGAGCGGGCAAAGTCGATCTCACGATCCGGGCGGATCTGCGCGACAGCAATCCGGTGTCGATATCTTTCACCGGAGATCCGCAGCGTGACATCGTTATCAACGAGTTCTTGGCCGATCCGCCGGGCAGCCAGTCGATTCACGTTGAAGGTGATGCAAACGCGGATGGCCAACGAAGCGGAAGTGCCGACGAATTTGTGGAATTAATAAACGCCACTGCTCGCGACATAGATATCAGCGGTTATCAACTCCTCACTACGGGAACCTCGGGCGAAACCCATCGTCATACTTTCAACGAAGGAACGATCCTGAATGCTTGCAGTGCGATAGTTGTCTTCGGCGGTGGCAACCCAAGCCCTGAGCATTCGGCTTTCGGCGGCGCGCTAATCCAAACCGCTTCCACCGGCTCCCTCAGCCTTACCAATAATTCCGGCGTGATCACTCTGCGCGAAAAGACCGGCGCAGTTGTTAGTTTCATAGCGTATGGCGGCGCGACTGGACTCGATGCTGATGACAATCAATCACTCACGCGCTCGCCTGATGTGACGGGCACATTCGCGAAACATCTGGAGGCTAGTTCCGGCGCTCGCGCATTCAGTCCGGGAACGCAACTCAGCGTCTCTCCATTCGCTCCGTGCGGACCTCGCGTCGCGCGCTTGGAACTATTACCAACGATGGCGACTATTGACGTGGGTGTACGACAACAGTTTCACGCACGTGCCCTCGACGAAACTGGCAATGAAGTGTCTGGCGTAATTTTCTCCTGGGAGTCTGGGGATCAAAATATCGCGACGATAGACCAGAACGGTCTTGCGAGTGCGTTATCACCGGGTGCAACCGAAATTCGCGCTACTGGTCGCGGAATTATTTCATCGCCGGCGACTCTTAGGGTTAATTCGATTGCACCACCGAATGTAGTCATCAATGAAGTTGATTCTGATCAGGCTGGGACGGACACGGAGGAGTTCGTCGAGCTTTACGATGGCGGCGCCGGCAATACTTCTCTCGCCGGCCTGGTGATCGTTTTCTATAACGGCGGAGACGATAAGTCTTACGCCGCGTTCGACCTGGATGACGAAACTACAAATGCCCTCGGGTATTTCACACTCGGTAATGCCGCGGTGCCGGGTGTCGATCAAATCTTTGGTAATGGATTGATGCAGAACGGCGGCGACGCAGTAGCGCTTTACGTTGGCAACGCCGCAGACTTTCCCAATGGGACGGTGCTTGTCACTAAGAATCTGGTCGATGCCCTCGTTTATGACAGCAACGATGCCGACGACCCGGGTTTGCTGACACTGTTAGAACCTGGCGAGCCTCAGGCGAATGAAGACATGGGCGGGAACGGAACGATGAATTCAAACCAACGTTGTCCTGATGGTGCGGGCGGCGCACGAAGGTCGACAACCGTCGCTCAGTTTGCGCCGACGTCAGATGGCATCAACATCTGTGTCGTTCCCGCACCGCCACCCGAAATTTTGGTCAACGATCTTGCCATCGCTGAAGGCGATAGCGGCACCACCACCTTTGCCTTCACCGTCAGTCTATCGTCGCCGGCTCCCGCAGGTGGGATAACTTTTGATATCGCCACCGCCGACAACACGGCGGTTGCTGCTGAAAATGACTACATTGCCACAGAACTCACCAACCAAACGATCACCGCCGGCAATCAACGCTATGAATTCGTGGTTACTGTCACTGGAGACCTGAACGTAGAGCCGGGCTGAGCTTTTCTTCGTGACTTTAACCAATGTTGCCGGCGCCGTGGTGATGGATAATCAGGGCTCAGGGACGATCGAAAACGATGACACTGCTATCCTGACCGTAAACGACGTTTCGGGCTACGAAGGCGATAGTGGCTCAACCGTCTTTACCTTCACTGTCCTTTCTTCACGAGCCGCGCCACCACAAGGAATCAGATTTAACATCGCTACGGCCGAGGGCACCGCGAAAGCTGACATTCCTGCTACCGAAGGAAGCGACTTCATCTCAAGGGCCCTAAGTGACCAGGTCATTCCCGCAACACAAACAACTTACACGTTTGAGGTTGAAATCGAGGGCGATACCTTAGTAGAGGCCGACGAAAACTTCGTCGTGAATCTAACTGACGTAACCGGCGCCACAGCGTTAGACAGCCAGGGAGTAGGAACGATTCTCAATGACGACGCGGCGACCGCCGTCATCAGCCAGGTGTATGGCGGCGGAGGCAATGCGGGGGCGTCCTATCGCAATGACTTCATTGAAGTCTTCAACCGCGGTGCGACAACAATCGATCTCAGCGGTTGGTCCGTTCAATATACATCCGCCACTGGGACGACCTGGCAGGTGACACCACTGTGTTCCAGCGGCCCATGTTTGCTTCGGCCCGCTACTTATTTCCTGGTCCAGGAAGCAAGCGCTGGAGGGAATGGTGAAACGTTACCAGCTCCCGATGCGACCGGCACAATCCCGATGGCCGCCACGGCCGGAAAAGTAGCCCTGGTGAACAGTCTTAATGCCCTGCATGGCAACGACTGTGTGTTTGGGCCAGAGGTTATAGATGTAATTGGCTATGGAACAAGCGCTGACTGTTTCGAAGGGAGTGCCAGAGCTCCGGCGCCGAGTGCCACTACGGCTGATGTGAGGCGAGGTGGCGGCTGCCTGGATTCGAACAATAACGGAAATGACTTCTTCGCGGTGGCGCCTCATCCGCGCAATGCAGGCTATCCGGCAAACATTTGTAACGGACAAAAAGCTGACCTAACCATCGAAGACGTGATAGTTGCGGAGGGTGATAGCGGAACAGTCGCTGCGGTTTTTACCGTTGTGATGCATGGCTCGACCAACTCTACCGTAACCCTCGATTACAGCACTGCCAATGGCACAGCCCACGCCGGAAGCGACCTCGAAGAAGTTCCGCCAACGCCACTTGTCTTTCATCCGGGTGAAACTTCAAAGACCATAACCATTAACGTCATGGGTGACACCCTTGACGAACCAAACGAGAACTTCTTTGTAAACCTAACCAACGCATCCAATGCGGCGATCCTCGATAATCAAGCTCAGGCCACCATTATCGACAACGACGTTCCACCAACGCTCTCGATAGATGATATTTCGTCGAGCGAAGGTAACAACGGCATTACGATGTTCGCCTTTACGGTTCATCTTTCGGCACCCGCGCTTGCCGGGGGCGTCTCATTTGACATCGGAACCGCCGACGGCATCGCACAGGATGACAATCCTGATAGCGAAGATAACGACTATATCGCACGGCGAATCGTTGGACAGATCCCAGCGGGTAGCCAGGATTTCATCTTCGAGGTCCTCGTGAACGCGGATGTTCACATTGAAGACAACGAAACATTTTTCGTCAATATTAGTAACGTCGTGGGCGCCACGGTAGGTGACGCCGAAGGACGAGCCACGATTCAGAACGATGACAGTCCGGCAATCTCTATCGACAATGTCAACGTGAATGAAGGCAACGCGGGAGAATCCATCTTTACCTTTACCGTAACGTCTTCATTACCGGCGCCCGTTGGCGGTATCAGCTTCGACATCGCTACAGCAGACGGAACAGCTCAAGACGATAACCCCGTCAGTGAAGACAACGACTATGTCGCGCGGAGTTTGACCGGCCAAGTGATTGCCGAAGGAACGACGACTTACAGCTTCTCTGTGAAAGTTAATGGCGATACTAAGAACGAAGCTGCCTGCGAAACGTTTTTCGTCAACCTTAGTAATGCAACGAAGGCGACGATCATCGATTCTCAGGGCCAGGCCGGCATCCTTGATGAAGACGGAACTAAGCTGGTGATCAGCCAGATCTACGGCGGCGGCGGTAATAGTGGAGCTTTTTATCGAAACGACTTCATCGAAATCTTCAACCGCGGGAACACGCCAATTAATCTCAGCGGCATGTCAGTGCAATACGCCTCGGCTACTGGGACGAGTTGGTCGGTCACAAGCCTCACTAACGTAATTCTGCAACCCGGACAGTATTACCTCATTCAGGAGGGCGGCGCGGCATCGGGATTCAATCCGTTGCCATCGCCGGACGCGACTGGAACAATCGTGATGGCAGCAACGGCCGGGAAGGTCGCGCTTGTCAACGGCACGGCTCAGCTGACCGGCGCATGTCCGAGCGCTTCAAGCATTATCGATCTGGTCGGTTTTGGAACGACGGCGAGTTGCCGCGAGGGAGCGTCCACCGCTGACAATGCCCCTGCCCTTCGAACACCAACTCCGTTCAACGAAGACTCAGCGGTTGTCAGGACATCAACATTAACCAGTCTGACTTCATTACTGCGGCCGCGACGCCACGCAACACAACAAGCGCGCCTTCTTCGTGTAGTTGCACCAACAGCTTCTCGTCTACCTTATTGCTCCCACTGTTGGATCCAAATATGAACAAACTCGTGCACAGGCCACTGATGGCGGAATGCCGACTGATGGCGGAATGGCTGATTGATAGGAGTTAAGAGAACGCGAATACTGGGAGCGCGGGCGTCTCGCCCGCAATGAGCGCGAAGCGCGAAGTTTTTTGGTTGCACCGCCAGCAGGACCGTTTGTGGGACAACAAATTCAGAGCCGGGAGCGGTAGCGACCGGATCGATCTTTGGGCGTATCCACGTGGGGTGGTGACCGTGTACTTCGCAAAGGCTCCTACGCAACCTTGAACCCGGTCGCTATCGCTCCCGGCTCTGAATTCGCCGACCCACAATGCAAGCTGCGCGCAGTCCAAGTGTGTTCGCGCTTCGCGCTCATTGCGGGCGGGATGCCCGCGCTACGAGTGTTTGCGTTGAACCAAACATCCCTTACAGACGGCGATGGAAGGATGGTGCGCTGACCTGTCAGCGCTTTGGCCAACTCGCCTCCTGCCATCCGCGTGCTACTGCACGCAGTTCTGCACTAAGATGCACTCATGCACCGCGCCGCCGTCGTCATTCTGTTACTACTAACTGCTTCCACTGTTTGCCCGCAACCAACTTCTAAACAACAACTCGCTAACGAAGTTCGAGCTGAGTTCCTTCACGCCTGGAATGGTTATAAGAAATACGCCTGGGGCCACGACGACCTAAAGCCTCTAAGCAAGACCCATCACGATTGGTATGCCGAGCCGCTGTTGATGACGCCCGTGGATGCGCTCGACACCATGATCCTCATGGGCCTTAAAGAGGAAGCCGCCGCGACGCGAGAATATATCGTCAAGAATCTCAACTTCGATAAAGACATTTCGGTGCAGAATTTTGAAGTCACCATACGCCTGCTCGGCGGCCTGCTCTCCAGCTATCAAATGACCGGCGACCGCCGTCTTTTAAAACTGGCGGAGGACCTGGGCAACAGGCTCTTGCCGGTCTTCGAATCGCCTACCGGAATTCCTTACAGATACGTCAACCTAAAGACCGGCAAGGTGCGCGGCGAAGTAACCAATCCGGCCGAGTCGGGTACGCTCCTAATCGAATTCGGCACCCTCGCGAAGCTAACTCGCCGGCCAGTCTTTTACGAGAAGGCCAAGCGCGCCCTCGTGGAAACTTACAAACGCCGCTCGCCGATCGGTCTGGTCGGCACGCGCATAAACGTCGAGACCGGCAAGTGGACGAACACGGACAGCCACATCAGCGCCGAAATCGACAGTTACTATGAATATCTCTTGAAGTGCTGGCTATTGTTTGGTGACAGGGACTGCAAGCGCATGTGGGACGACAGTATTGCTGCGATTAATAAATACCTCGCAGACGAAGTTGATCGGCCGGAACCGCACTATCCAGTGGATATTCCTTACCACTTAGAACTTTGGTACGGCCACGCCGACATGAACACCGGCAAGAGAACCGCAACAACATATGGAGCGCTCGACGCATTCTTCCCGGCGGTGTTGGCGCTTTCAGGGGATCTTAATCGCGCCGCGCGGTTGCAGGAATCCTCATTCAAGATGTGGCAGTTGCATGGCATCGAACCGGAAGAGTTGGACTATCAAACGATGAAGGTAGCGCACGCGGGATATCCGTTGCGGCCCGAGATAGTTGAGTCGACCTATTATCTGCATCATTACGCCCGTCCGACGGCCAGTGCCCGCCGGCTAAAAGGGAGTGTCTTGCAGGGCGTTTTGACGGGCGATGCGCGTATTTCCGACGGTTTATTGTTTAGAGGCGTAGGCCGCCCGGGTCGTGTTTCGAAGGCGTATTACTTGCGAATGGGTGAAACGCTGTTTCGTGATTTCGTGAGGCACTGCCGGACCGAGGCGGGTTATGCGGCTTTGAAGAGTGTGGTGACGAAAGAAAAGTCGGACTCGATGCAGAGTTTTCTGTTTGCGGAGACCTTCAAATATTTCTACCTGCTCTTTTCGCCTCCGCGCACTTTGAATTTCAACAAAGTGATCTTCAACACCGAAGCGCATCCGATCCGCCGCACCTGGTGAGTTCAGAGTACAGGCTTTAGCCTGCTGTCGCACGTAAGGAAGTCAGTGATGTTTAGAGTACAGGCTTTAGCCTGCTGGTTCAGTCGCCAAGCTAAAGCTTGTACTCTGAACTACCGGACCACCCCTGTGATTGGACTGGAGGCGCTCGCGTAGAGTCGCTTCTGCATGCGCCCGGCAAGGTACGCCAACCTGCCGGCCTCAATCGCAAGTTTCATGGCTTCGGCCATCTTTGCCGGATCGCGCGCTTCGGCGATCGCCGTGTTCATCAAAACTGCGTCAGCCCCCAACTCCATTGCTATCGCTGCATCGCTCGCGGTGCCGACGCCCGCATCGACGATGATCGTCGCATCCGGCAACTGCTCGCGCATGATGCGCAGGTTCGCAGGATTCTGAATACCCAGCCCTGATCCAATCGGTGCCGCCAAAGGCATGACGGCCGGACAACCCGCATCCAAAAGTTTTTTCGCCATAATCAGATCGTCAGTGAAGTAAGGCAGAACTACAAAGCCCTCCTGCACCAACACGCGCGCCGCCTCGAGAGTCTGTTCATTGTCGGGAAAGAGCGTGGTTTGGTCGCCAATCACTTCCAGCTTGATTATATCCGTCTGCAAGGCTTCGCGCGCGAGACGTGCAGTGCGTATTGCCTCCTCGGCGTTGTAGCAACCAGCTGTATTGGGAAGGATCTGCAGCGCGGGATCGAGATGATCCAGGAAACTCTCACTGCTGCGATCGAGCGGCACGCGTCTGACAGCCACCGTCACCATCTCGGCGCCGGAGGCGCGATGCGCCGCTTTCATCTCGTCGAAGCTTCGGTATTTTCCAGTACCGATTATCAAACGCGAGTTGAATACACGGTTACCGATTTCAAAGCGACCACTCTTGGCTGTTGCGACTGTTGACATACTGAATGATATTCTGCGGTTCAGCTAATCGAATGTCCAATGTCCAATGTCGAATGTCCAATGTCCGCGTTACACGAGACGAACTTGCTGGGAACCTGGCAACCTAAAGGTTGTACTCTGAACTGCATGAGCTTGTTCCGACCCGGACATTGGACTTTGGACATTGGACTTTGGACTTCTTACCAGGTTGTACTCTGAACTGCATGAGCTTGTTCCGACCCGGACTTTGGACTTTGGACATTGGACATTGGACTGTGGTCACCCACCCCCGACAAAATGCACAATCTCGACAACGTCCTGTTCGTTTAGAACAGTCGCCTGCCAGTCACTGCGCCGAATCACCAGACGGTTAAGTTCGATCGCAATCTGTTCAGGCTTGAGGGTTAAGAGGCTGGATAGTTCAAGAAGGTTTGTGCCGGGGTCAATCTCACGGGCCTCACCATTAACCTGGATCTGCAACTAATTGCCCACCTTACTTCGACGCATAAATCACTCGACGTGTTTCAGTCGTGCGCCCTTCGTTCGTCGCCCGGATTAGCAGCGCTGCCCTGCCCGAAGTGAACCGCGGGATTTGTGCGTCCACAATAGCTACCCCATCGCGCTCGGTTTTCACCGAATACATTTGTGGACGGAAAGTGGTCCCCAGAATTTTCACAGACAGTGGCACACCCGCCAGCGGCTTCGCCTTCGGGCTCGATTGGTTCTCGACCAAAACTCTCAAGCTGATCGTTTGACCGGCCATTAGTTCTCGTTCCTCGAGTACGGTTACAACCAGGCTGCGATCGGGCGCGGCCATTTCTCCGAGCGGAGATTGGCGGCGCGAATCGTAAACCGTGTAGGGCGACTCCCTAGGACGCGTAGTTCGTTGTGTTGAAGAGTCGACCTGCTCCTCGGGTCCTGACTCGGGCTCGACTTCCGGCGTCTCCTCAACCGGGGGTGTTTCTGAAACTTCAGATGACTCAGCCGTATCAACTTTTTCAAGCGGCGGGGGCGCTGGAACTTCAGTTTCGCCGCGCGCGCCCATGGTCTTCAATTCTTCGATGCGGCCTGCATTAATTGCGGCGCAAATCAAACGGTGCTGTCGTTTCAAGCGCTGCGCGAGCGCTTCCTCGTCAAAGCCCGAAGCAATCAAATCTTCATAAGGCGAGCGCTTGCTGGCCAGAATTGCGCCGCCGGCATAGACAAGGGAAAGAATGAGCGGGGACTCCAGACCCTTATCTTCCGTCTGCACGTGATAGACCACGCCGTCGTATTCGATGTCCGTATTGAAGCCAGTGATCACGATTTAGAAGTGAATGTCAGATGAATCGCCGGGCTTTCGATCAATACGAAAGTCGCGAAGCTTGATCGAAGTTAACACAGCCATTTTTGCAGGGTCAATTAACAATTTTTCTGCGAATTTTGGCCGATAACGTTGCTTGACACCCCTGATCAGTTCGACTAGGATTCGGCTTGTACAATGATTCCCAATCTCAATTAGATCTTTCGGTCGCCAAATTCGCGGCGTCGGACCCGGCATTGGTCTGAGCGGCGAGGGCAACGCGGAAACTGATTAAATGTCGTTTCGCCTTTCCGATTATCTGCCGATCCTGCTGATGTTCATAGTGGCGGGTGGTTTTGCGGTGGGCAACATCGTCCTTTCGCAGTTTGTCGGCCAGCGCAAGCGCACGCGCACCAAGTTGATGCCGTACGAATGCGGCAAGGACCCGGTCGGCAGCGCGCGCGAGCGCTTCTCGGTAAAGTTCTATTTGATTGCGATGATCTTCATCCTCTTCGACATCGAAGTGATTTTTTTGGTGCCCTGGGCAGTCGTCTTCAAGACTATGGCGAGCCCGACGTTCGGCTTACGCACCTTAATCTATGTGGAGATGATGGTGTTCGTGGTGTTGCTGCTCGCCGGATATATTTACGTGATAAAGAAAGGCGCCTTTGATTGGGGCGAAACCGCACGGCGCGAAGCCGAAGGCCAGGGCCGGCTGTTGGCTGACATGGAGGAACGCAACATTCGCAGCGCGCGAACGGCGGCTTAAGCTAATGGGACTGGAAAATATCATCGCTGAAGCATTGCCGGAGGTGCTGACCACGCGTCTCGACTCGTTGATCAACTGGGCGCGCAAGTCTTCGCTGTGGCCCGCGACGTTTGGTCTCGCGTGCTGTGCCATCGAGATGATGAATGCAACTTCGTCGCGAAACGATTTGGCACGTTTCGGTTCAGAGGTGTTTCGCGCCAGCCCGCGGCAGGCTGATGTGATGATTGTTTCCGGGCGCGTTTCGCGAAAGATGGCGCCAGTGTTGCGACGCATTTACGATCAGATGCCGGAACCGAAATGGGTAATCTCCATGGGCGCCTGTGCCACATCTGGCGGCGTCTTTGATAACTACGCAATCGTTCAAGGCGTAGACAAAATTGTGCCGGTGGATGTCTACATACCCGGGTGTCCCCCACGCCCGGAAATGCTCATTCACGCGGTGATGATGTTGCAGGACAAGGTAATGAAGGAGTCGTCGCGGGACCGCCGGGACATTCCCGAAGAGGAAGCGCGCGCGGCTTTCGTCCCCGGAACCTTGCCGGTAACAGATGGATCGACAGCCCTCCAGAATGCACTGCCAGAGTCGCGACCCTATTCGATAGCTTCGCGACATGAGCGCCGCCGCTCGTCATAAAACGGATCTCGTCACCACATGACCACAGGGGCAAACAACGAGAGCGACGTGCCGCCAGTGTCAACAGTTGCCGACGAAAACTCATCTTCGTTTCGGGTGGCGACGGCGTTGCAGCGTGAACATCCCGACTGGATTACCGAAATCATCGAGGCCTTCGGCGAAGTGACCGCTGTCGTCCCGCGGCTCCATATCGCAGACGCCTGCGCCTATCTCAAAACCAACCCCGATTCCAGTTTCGATTTTCTCTCCGACATTTGTGGCGCCGACCGGGGCGTTGAAGAAGAGCCGCGGTTTGAAGTCAATTACCACCTGTTTTCTACGACTTGGCATCACCGTCTACGACTGAAAGTCTTGCTGAACGAAGACGATGCGCACGTGCCTACAGTGACCGCAGTCTGGCGGACAGCGAACTGGCATGAGCGTGAGACATTCGATTTATTTGGAGTGATCTTTGACGGCCATCCGGATTTGCGAAGAATTCTTTTGCCGGATGACTGGCAGGGACATGCATTGCGCAAAGACTTCCCTTTGCGTGGTTATGAACCGTATTCGTTGAAGTAAATGGTGAATGGTAAATAGGCGAAGCCGCCAAGCACCGACCATTACCATTTACCATTTACCATTTACCCAAAGTTAATGAGTATTAACATTCCACCGCAATTTGAGATTGTAGATCGTCCGCTGGACACGCAGATGACGATCTCGATGGGGCCGCAACATCCGTCTACCCACGGCGTGCTCCGACTCGAGCTGGTGCTGGATGGGGAAATGGTGGTCAAGGCCACGCCTGATATCGGCTACCTCCATACCGGAATGGAGAAGCTCTTTGAGTACAAGAAGTACCAGCAAGGCATCGTCATTACCGACCGCATGGATTACCTCAATCCGCTCGGTAACAATCTCGCCTACGTGATGGCGGTTGAAAAGCTCCTCGATATCGAGATTCCGGAACGAGCGCAGACGATCCGCGTGCTTACCTGCGAACTACAGCGCATCGCTTCGCACCTCGTGTGGCTTGGCACACACGCGCTCGACATCGGGGCCATGACTGTCTTCTTCTACTGCTTTCGCGAGCGCGAAAAAATTTTGAATTTAATAGAGGCTGCCTCCGGCGGCCGCCTGACACCCTCGTACTTTCGCATTGGCGGCTTGATGATGGACCTGCCGGCAGGTTTCGAGCGGCGCGTGCAACAATTTCAGGACGGCTTCCTGAAATCGGTCGACGAATTTCATACCCTCCTGACCGGCAGCACGATTTTTCAGAAGCGCACTCAGGGCGTCGGGCACATCACGGCTGCGGACGCGATTGATTGGGGTTTGTCGGGCCCATGCCTGCGCGGCAGCGGAATCAACCTCGATATTCGCCGCGCCAATCCCTACACCGGTTATGAGAAATACGATTTCGAAGTGCCGGTTGAACATGACGGCGATGTCTGGGCGCGCTATCTCGTGCGCATGCGCGAAATGAAAGAGTCGCACAAGATTGTGCAGCAGGCCTTAGGACGATTGAAGCCGGGACCAGTGAAAGCGGACGCGCCGAAAGTCGTATTGCCCGATCGCGAAGCGATGAAAACGCACATGGACGCGTTGATACATCACTTTCTGATTGTGGCAGAAGGTTTCGACGTGCCGGCCGGAGAGGTTTATCACCCAATCGAAGCTTCAAAAGGTGAGCTCGGTGTTTATGTGAAATCGGACGGCGGGCCAAAACCCGCGCGCGTACATTTCCGCGGCCCTAGTTTTGTAAACCTCTCGGCACTGCCCCATATGTCCGAAGGAGAAATGGTGGCGGACATCGTGGCGATCATCGGGTCGCTGGACATCGTGCTGGGGGAAATCGATCGATAGATTTGAATTGTCATGATCGTTTAGAGCCGGGCAGATCAATATTGAAAACCGTGAAAAAATTCAAACCGGCGGGCGGTGCCCGCCTCTAAACAAATCGAAAAAGCATGAGCCAGGTCGTTAACATTCAGCCTCTGTCCCAGCCTGTCGATATCGGCGGCGAGGTGGCGACTTTCTCGCCTGAGGTGGAAAAGGAGATCGATTGGCATCTCGCCAAATATCCGGTGATGCGCTCGGCGATTTTGCCATTGATGTTTATCGTCCAGCGCGAACGGGGATACCTCGATCCTCCGGGAGTTGCCTATCTGGCGAAGCGTTTGAAGCTGCGCATCACCGACATTTGGGAAGTCGCCACCTTTTACTCGATGCTGCACACACAGCCGGTGGGCAGGTATCACATTCAGATTTGCAAAACGCTTTCTTGCAAGATCATGGGCGAACCGGGAATAACAGAGCATGTTTGTAACAAGCTTGGAATAAAACCCGGCGAGACTACGCCTGACGGGAAATTCACGGTTTCCCTGGTGGAGTGTTTAGGTTCTTGCGGCACTGCGCCAATGTTTCAACTTAACTTTGATTATCACGAAGACCTGACACCGGCGAAGGTCGATCAGATTTTGGATTCGTTAGGGTAGTTTAGCGCCAGGCGAGGCAAACAATGCCCGGCTCTAAACGAACATGAAGAGTTGAGACGGCGGGCGATGCCCGCCTCTAAACAGAACCATTTACGATTTACTATTTACCATTCACCCATGTTTATTGGCGCCATAGGATGCGAACCACTCCAGCTCGCGCGAGTTTCTCTTGAGAAGTCGCAGAGCCTGGACGTGTACCGGCAACATGGTGGTTATGAAGCGCTCAAGAAAGCGTTGACCACTATGTCGCCCGACGACGTTATTAACGAAGTTAAGAAGTCGGCATTACGCGGCCGCGGCGGGGCGGGCTTTCCGACCGGCATGAAATGGAGCTTCGTGCCAAAGGACTCGCCGAAGCCGAAGTATGTGGTTTGCAACGCCGATGAATCAGAGCCGGGCACTTTCAAAGACCGCTACCTGATGGAACGCGATCCGCACATGCTAATCGAGGGCATGTTGATCGCGGCTTATGCGCTGGGCGCGAAGACGAATTACATCTATACGCGCGGTGAATACAAATACCTGATCGACATTATGGACGTGGCGCTCGAAGAGGCACGCAACGCCGGCTTGGTGGGCCAGAAGATTCTCGGAGCGGATTTCTCTTCTGAAATCTATACCCACACGGGCGCCGGAGCTTACATCTGCGGCGAAGAGACAGCGCTGCTCAGCTCGCTTGAAGGTCTGCGCGGACATCCGCGCATGAAACCTCCCTTCCCTGCGGTTTCCGGTCTCTATGCGAGCCCGACGGTGGTTAACAACGTAGAGACGCTGACCGCCGTTCCTGACATCATCAAGATGGGCGGCGAGGCTTACCAAAAGTTGGGTACGGAAAAAAGCGGCGGCACGAAGCTGTGGTCAGTATCCGGACACGTCAATCGCCCGGGCGTTTATGAATTGCCCATGGGCTATGACGACATGGAAAAGTTCATCATGGAAGACTGCGGCGGGATGCTGGGCGGCAAGCAACTCAAGGCAGTTATTCCCGGAGGCTCGTCGGTTTACATCATGCGCGCCGATCAGATTATCGGTAAGGACGTGCGCATGGATTACGAAGGCCTCGTCGCCGGAGGCTCAAGCGTAGGCTCGGGGGGGTTTATCGTAATGGACGAGACTGTTGACGTGTTTGAGTCCACGAAGAACCTGACCGAGTTTTACAAACATGAATCGTGCGGTTGGTGTACGCCGTGCCGTGAAGGTACTGACTGGCTGGTGAAGGTTTTCAAACGCATCGACGCGGGCGGCGGCCGTGCCGAGGACGCCCAGCTAATGTTGGACTTGTGTGACAACATCGAAGGTAAGTCGTTTTGTCCCTTAGGCGACGCTGCTGCCTGGCCGATTCAGTCGGCAATAAAAAGATTTCCGGAGGACTTCAAGAAACATCTGGTTTCGACAAACGGGAGCCCGCGAGGTTAGATGTATAGCCCGTTGACTAAACGGAGGTTCTTTCGATCATAGACTGGTTTAGCGGCGGGCATTGCCCGCCGGCTGAACGGATGTTTTGCTACAACGAATGGCTACTGAAGTAATCAAAGTCACCATCAACGGCAAAGAGTTCGAAGTGCCCAAGGGCGCGCGGCTCATCGACGTCTGCCGTGACAAGGCCTTCGACATCCCCTCCTTCTGTTACTACGCTGACCTCGCGTTGCAGGCTTCCTGTCGCATGTGCCTGGTGCGCATCGAAAAAATGCCGAAGCTGCAAACCTCCTGCACCATCATCTGCACCGACGGGATGGTGGTCACTACTCAGAGCGACGAAATTGAAAAGGCGCAACGCTCGATGCTCGAGTTTCTGCTCGCCAATCATCCGCTTGATTGCCCTGTTTGCGATCGCGGAGGCGAGTGCGAACTTCAGGAGATGACCTTTGACTGGGGCGGCCTTGAGGAACGGTTCACGGAGAAGAAGAACTACTATCCGGAAAAGTATCTTTCGCCTATCGTCGCTAACGATCCGCAACGTTGCATCTTGTGCAAACGCTGCACTCGGGTCTGTGACGAATGGATGGGTGAAGATGCAATCGAAGCAGGCGGTCGCGGTGCTAACACGGTAATTGGGACCTATGGCGGCTGGCTCGACTGTTCTCAGTGTGGCAACTGCATTGAAGTTTGCCCAACCGGCACTTTACTCGATGCAACCTATCGTCACCAGGCACGCCCATGGGAACTGGCGCAAACTGTTTCCACCTGCACTTATTGTTCAGACGGCTGCCAAATGTCTCTCGGCTCAAGAGGCGGCGAGCTGATGCGAATCGTTGCGCGCGATCGTTATGTGAATGGACTCAATGGAGAGTTTCTTTGCATCAAGGGACGTTTCGGCCATCCGTTTGTTAATCACGAAGACCGTATTCGCACTCCCCTCATTCGTTACAAAAAGGGCGGCAAGTTGATTCCGGCAACCTGGGATGAGGCCATTCGTCACGTCGCGAGAAAGTTGGACGAGGTGGTCGACGCGCATGGGCCCGACTCACTAGCAGTGATTGGCAGCCCACGCATAACGAATGAGGCAAACTACCTGCTGTACAAGTTCGCTACGGAGTTGGTAGGCACGACAAACTTTACAACCACAGACGCATTTAGTCTGAAGCCGTTCTTTGACGATCTTGGCGCCCCGCTGGCGACGCACCGCGATATTCGTTACGCAAGAACGATCCTGCTGATTGGCGGCGAACCGGAGGAGCTGCAGCCACTAACTGGCAAACAGATTCGCCAGGCTGTGCGCAATGGCGGCGCAAACTTGATCGTTGTTAATAGCGTTCCCATCAGGTTACTCGAACAAGCGGCACAGTTCGTTCATATTCGCCCGGGAACTGAGGACGCGTTTTTGCTGGCCCTGGCGGATAAAGCAAACGACGACTGGTCGGCTCAGCAACTGGGGATAGAAGCTACCGATCTACAAACCCTCAGGCAAACGATTGCCAACACGCAGGGCGATTTGGTGATCATGTTTGGCGGGGAGTTGAGCCGGGCAGGACAGACGGTTGTGGCCCAACTGCCTTACCTGCTACGCGCCGACAACCGCCGCGTCTTGTTGCATCCGCTGCCGCTTTATAACAACAGCGTTGGCGCGCATGACATGGGGATGATGGATGGATCGGCTGACGTCGGCCAGTTACTCGACGGCACAGGCGATTCGATACGTGCGATCTACCTGGCCGGAAGTTTTCTGCCATCACACCTCGCCGGACGCGAAGAGTCTCTAAGCAAGCTCGACTTTTTAGTGGTTCAGGAGCTCTTTGAAACTGATACCACCGCGTTTGCTGATGTAGTGTTACCGGCGGCCTCCTTCGCGGAAGTGGATGGCACCTTCACGAATAACGACGGCTTCGTACAGCGCGTGCGCCAGTCGATTGCCCCCGTGCATCAAGCCAAAGCAGATTGGATGATTACCGCCCAGCTGGCTGCTGAGCTCGAGATGGATTTTGGCTTTGAGCTTTCCGCGAGTGCGGTTTTCCGGGAAATTGCGGAACAGGTTCCGGCCTACGCAGGACTTCGTTATCCGGTGTTGAAGGACGAAACAAGCCCCGTGCAGGCGCGTTACAAGGTTGCAGAGCAACGCGACCTCAAGGACGAGTTGCATACGCTGCGAAAAGCCATAGAGAACGCTCCGACAACAACGGAGAAACCGGCAATTACTCCGAAGGTCGGACATGAGTTGTTTAAGATTGGAACCCTAACTGACAAGGTGCCGCAGTTTCATCTGTTAGCATCCGGTAATCCGCGGCCAGATACAGTGCGGGTTTCGCCGCTTTATCAGATCACTGTCGATGCGGACCTGCGAAACGAAGTGGCTGTATCAGGCGACTAAGGCTCAACGTGCCGAAGCTTACAAGAAGTTTAGAGTACAACCTTTAGGTTGCAGTTTCAGAAGACGGACAAGCTAAAGCTTGTACTCTGAACTGCTTGAGTAATGGATTTCAACAACCCTTACATTCATGCAGGGCTGCTCATCATTGCGATCAGCATAGCGTTTCTGACGATCATGCTGCTCGTTGCTTTCACCGTACTCGCGGAGCGGCGTGTGCTTGCATTCATACAGGGGCGCGTCGGACCAAACCGCGTCGGCTTTGGTGGCCTGCTGCAGCCCTTTGCCGATTTCATCAAGACGATGATGAAGGAGGATCTGGTCCCTGATCAGTCGACGAGATTTGTTTTTCTGCTGGCGCCAATGATTGCCGTAGTAACTGCGATCATGGCCATTATCGTTTATCCCTTTGGCCCTACGGTAACGATTCCATATCTTGGCACCTTTCCCCTGGTGATAGCGCGTTTTGATGTAGCGCTCCTTTACGTTTTGGGTGTCACCTCTGTTGGCGTCTTTGGCATCGCCCTCGCCGGCTGGTCCTCAAACAACAAGTACAGCTTGATGGGCGGCTTGCGCTCGTCAGCGCAAATGATTTCCTACGAGCTCGCGCTTGGCCTCTCCCTAATCGGCGTGATCCTGATTTCCGGAACGCTGGACATCTATCGCATCGTCGAGCAGCAGTCAGGCTGGTTTGGAATGCAGTGGAACATTCTCTATCAGCCGCTCGGCTTTGTGCTTTACCTGATCGCCGCGATTGCCGAGACCAATCGCGTACCCTTCGACCTGCCGGAAGCGGAGACTGAATTGGTAGCCGGGTTTCACACTGAATACAGCTCGATCAAGTTTTTGCTCTTCTTTAATGCCGAGTACATCAACATGATTACTGTGTCGATGTTGGCCACCACTCTCTTCCTCGGCGGTTGGAACGGGCCGGGAGTGGCGCAGTTTCCGTTGCTTGGAGTGGTCTATTTCTTCGGCAAGATTCTCTTCTTTCTGTTTTTGTACATCTGGCTGCGTGGCACTTTGCCGCGCTTTCGTTTCGATCAGCTGATGAACTTTGGTTGGAAGTTTCTGCTTCCAGTGTCGATCTTCAACATTATCATTACGGCGACCGTGGTGTTCTTTACCACTGCGTAGCATTCAACGAGCGTTTAGAGGCGGGCATTGCCCGCCCGGCTCGGCCAAGAACAGCGGGCGGTGCCCGCTGCTAGACAGTTCTCTGAACGACGCAGGCGGGCGGTGCCCGCCGCTAAACACGTGACGACGCTGCTATTCATTCTCTTTGGTGGTCTGGCGATTGGCTGCGCCATTGCGGTGGTCTCGCAAACCAATCCGCTCTACAGCGCTATTTCGCTGATCGGTGTATTCATTGCGCTCGCTTCGCTGTATGTAATGCTCGCGGCGCCGTTTATTGCTGCCGTTCAGGTGATAGTCTACGCCGGTGCCATCATGGTGCTCGTGATATTTGTGATCATGTTGCTCAACGTCGAACACGTTGAGCCACGCCGGCGGCGATTGAAGTGGCTGGTCCCGGTGGCCATCGGCATGGCAGCCATTTTGATCGCGGAGACCGCATTCGTTCTCTATTCAGTGCAAACCTCCGGAAGCGTTCTACCTGGCAGCAGCTCGGACGTAGGGTTGACCCACTCAATCGGAGTAGGGCTGTTCACAATTTACCTGCTTCCTTTTGAGATCACTTCGGTCTTGCTGTTGATGGCGATGGTCGGCGCAATGTCACTGGCGCGCCGAAGCTCGATCCTCGGCCCAACTACTCGAGTGGTTCCGGGAGCGCAAGTCTTGGCGATGAACATCGTCGACCCGCGCGCCGTCGGCGATGAAACCCCAGTGGAAACTGACAGCACAGCGGAAGCGGCACAACTTATGGGCGTGGAGTTTCGCTCAGATCCAGAAAAACGGGATTAGCATCGCATGGAACCGCAACTCTCCTGGTATCTCGCTCTCTCCGCCATTCTTTTTACGATTGGCGCGGTCGGCGTAATTATCAAGCGTAACGTGATCGCTATGTTCATGTGCATCGAGATTATGCTGAATGCCGTGAACCTGACATTCGTGGCCTTTTCCAGCTTCTTCCAGGATGTGTCAGGTCAGTTGTTCGTGTTCATCGTAATGACGGTAGCGGCCGCTGAAGCCGCTGTTGGACTCGGCATCATCATTGCAGTTTTCCGCAATCGAGAATCGCTCGACGTAGATGATGCGAGTATTTTGAAACTGTAAAGCAGGAGACAGGAGTCAGAATACAGAAATCAGAAGTGCAGTACTGCCGAATGCTGGGACTGGATTGCCATCTCACAATCTGACTTCTGACGTCTGACTTCTGACCTCTGACTTCTGACCTCTGACTTCTGACCTCTGAGTTAATGGAAAGCAACCTTCTAAGTCTAATAATCTTTGCGCCGCTTGCCGGGGCCGCCATTAACTGGTTTATCGGCAGACGTGTGCGGGATGAAAGGTTCATCGGTCTCATCGCGTGTGGCGCCGTGGCAATCTCGACGATTGTTGCCTTCTATCTTGCCTTCAAGTCCGACGGAGCGCTGCGCTCGACCCAACCGGTTCTTGACCATCTATGGACGTGGATTCAGGTGGGCCGATTTCGTGCCGACTTCGGCCTGGCAATGGACCGACTAAGCGGCACCTACGCGCTGTTCGTCACATTCGTCGGTTTTCTTATTCACGTTTTCGCCGTCGGCTACATGCACAAGGACAGCGGTTTCTATCGCTTCTTTGCTTTCCTGAACCTCTTCATGTTTGCGATGTTGACCCTGGTGCTGGCCGACAATTTCCTGTTGATGTTCGTCGGTTGGGAAGGTGTGGGGCTCTGCTCGTACCTGCTCATCGGCTACTACGTCGACCGGCGCGAAGCGGGAGACGCAGCGAAGAAGGCGTTTATCACCAACCGCGTCGGCGATTGGGGATTCGTGCTCGGCATCATGCTCACGTTTGTATTGACCGGGTCGATCAGTTTTTTTGACAAGCCGGCACATGGAGTCGTCAGTGCGCTGGGAACGATTGCTTCCCTACCCGCTGCTGACCCGTTTACCTGGCAGGCTATCTTTGCGGGCGGGGTCACCTCCATTGCCATCCTCCTTTTCATCGGCGCGGCGGGAAAGAGCGCCCAGATTCCACTTTACGTTTGGTTGCCGGACGCCATGGCCGGCCCCACCCCTGTCTCAGCTTTAATTCATGCGGCCACCATGGTCACCGCCGGCGTTTACATGATCGTTCGCTGCTCTGCGATTTACACGCACGCGCCTAGTGCGATGTTTGTGGTGGCCATCATCGGCGCCGGGACAGCGATATTTGCGGCCACCATCGGCCTGGCCCAAAACGATATTAAGAAGGTCTTGGCCTATTCGACGATTTCGCAACTTGGTTACATGTTTCTCGCGTGCGGCGTCGGGGCGTTTGTCGCGGCAATTTTTCACGTCATCACGCACGCGTTCTTTAAGGCACTGCTCTTCCTCGGCTCGGGTTCCGTGATCCACGGCATGCATCACGAACAGGACATGCGGAGAATGGGTGGGCTGAAAAAGTATATGCCCATCACCTTTGCCACGATGCTGACGGGATGGCTGGCTATTTCGGGTATACCAATTTTTGCCGGGTTCTTTTCGAAGGATGAGATTTTATGGAAGACCTGGAGCGCCGGGTCATTCGGTTTGCCCGGTCCCATTTGGAACAAAGTGCTTTGGGGCGTCGGCGCCATCACTGCGCTTCTAACCGCGGTCTACATGACGCGCATGATGGTGATGACTTTTTGGGGCGAAGAGCGGTTCCGTGATGCTCATCGTGATCACCATGACGCGGACGACCCGACTGCAGCTCACGATGATGCGCACCATGCGGATCACGGCGTCCACGAACCGCATGAATCGCCCTGGGTAATGACCGTGCCACTAATAGTTCTGGCCGTGCTCTCGACTATCGGAGGTTTCATCGGCGTGCCCTACGCCCTCGGGTCACTGGTCAGCGATCATCCTGTCAACTATCTCGAGCAAACACTCGATCCGGTTATCGCCAAGGTTCCAGCTGAAGCACAACATGGAGCCGAGCCAGACACGCACGGGCCGATTTGGATCACGCCTCCGCCGCAGCCGCATGACGGTGCTCCGGCAATACAACTCCACGATGAAGCCGGCAGTAGTGCTCATCTGCATTCACCGGAAGAGGTTCGCCTTGAACGCATCCTGACGTTAGTTTCCGTCCTGATAGCAGTGCTGGGCATAACCGTAGGTTGGCTAATCTTTAAGAGGCGGCCACTACTGCAACTGCCTCGAATCCTCGAGAATAAATACTACGTCGATGAAATCTACGACGCGACCGTTATTAATCCGATACACGTTGGCTCACGCGAGGGCCTTTGGAAGTTATTTGACGTCGGGGTGATCGACGGTTTTCTGCACGCAGTTGGAGACGTGGTCACCGAGACAGGTACCTTAGTGCGTCGGATGCATGCCGGCTTTGTTCGTGGCTACGCAGCGATCATTCTGCTGGGCGCCCTGGCTGTGATTGGGTTTTTTGCTTACTGGGGAGTAAGCGCCTTGCGTCTGGCGCCATAAATCATGCAGCGCTACCTATTAACTGCAATCATTCTGTTCCCGGTCCTCGGCGCGCTCGCGACCGTAGCCTATGGCCTGCTCCCAAACAAGCGGGAGTCAAATTACAAGTGGATAGCCCTGCTCTTTACAGTTGCTAATTTTGGTCTGTCGTTGTTTCTGATTCCCGGCGTCGGTGCGGGCACAAAAGACTTTAGTTTCGTCCAGGATGTGCTTTGGATTGGTTCGATCGGAGCACGCTACCACGTAGGCGTAGACGGGATCAGTCTCTGGCTGGTGCTGTTGACGACGTTGCTGATGCCGATCGCGATTCTCTCGAGTTGGACCGCGATCAAAAAACGCGAGCTCTCTTATTATGTTTTTCTGCAACTGCTCGCCGGCGCGATGGTTGGCGTTTTCGTCTCACTAGACCTGCTCCTCTTCTATCTGTTCTTTGAGGCCTCTCTCGTGCCGATGTTTTTCCTGATCGGAATCTGGGGTGGCGAACGGCGAATTTACGCGGCAGTGAAGTTTTTCATTTACACCGCTGTCGGCAGCCTGCTGATGCTGGTGGGAATCATCGCGCTTTATTACATCTACGGGACGTTTGACTACCTGGCCATTCTCGAGGCGATGCGAACTGGAGTAGCGGCGCTACCGCCGCGCACTGAATTTTGGCTGTTCCTCGCTTTCGCATTTGCCTTTTGTATTAAGGTGCCGCTCTTCCCTTTTCATACCTGGCTGCCCGACGCCCACACTGAAGCACCAACCGCGGGTTCAGTAATACTTGCAGGCGTGCTGCTGAAGATGGGCACTTACGGTTTACTCAGATTCAACCTCGCGCTGTTTCCGGAAATGTCGCGTCAGTTTGCTCCCGTTCTGATCACCCTGGCGATCGTTGGCATCATCTATGGCGCTCTTGTCGCCATGGTGCAACCTGACGCGAAGCGGCTGGTGGCGTACTCGTCGGTTAGCCATATGGGCTTTGTAGTGCTCGGACTCTTTTCGTTTACCGAGATGGGAATTCAAGGCTCGCTTTATCAAATGCTTAACCATGGTGTTTGCACCGGGGCCTTGTTTCTCTTCGTAGGGTTTATTTACGAACGCCGGCACACGCGCATGATCAGCGACTTTGGCGGACTGGCAACGACGATGCCCTGGTTTTCTACCTTGTTTGTGATCGCGTCACTTTCGTCCGTTGGCCTGCCGTTCCTTAACGGTTTCGTGGGCGAGTTCCTGATACTGATCGGCACCTGGACGTCGGCCGCAATTCAATACCCTCGGATTGCGACGATGCTGGCGGCCACGGGCGTCATCTGGGCAGCAGTCTATATGCTCTGGATGCTGCAGCGTGTCGTCTTTGGCAAGGTGACTAATCCTGCGAATGCAAAGCTTCTGGATCTCAACGCCCGGGAGCTGGGCCTGTTGGTCCCGCTGCTGCTGCTGATGCTTTTTATGGGCGTCTATCCGCGACCGTTTCTTGATCGATCGAAAGCGAGTGTTGAGGAGATTCGCAGCCGAGTAGCAGCGCCGCCCACCGGAGGTTCGTTTGCAGTAGTAACACCGGTTCTCGAACGTCCTGATGAGAAAGCGCGTTAGTTAGATAACCGATGAATTTCATGGCCCTACAATTCACGCCGCCCGACGTCAATCTGACTCTGATCATGCCGGAGTTAATTGTGTGCGTGGTTGGTGTGGTCGTCATGTTGGTTGATGCTTTCGCCAAGCCGGTGCAGCGTTGGGTCACGGGCTCTTTGTCTCTGCTTGGTTTGGGGGCCGCAGGCATTAGCTCGGCGCTGCTGTGGCTTTCCTGGCAGGGGGCGAACGAGGCCTTCAACGGCATGATTGTCCTCGATCAACTTCGCCTCGGGTTTACCTTCGTCTTTCTGATTGTCACTGCGCTCACGATCCTGGTTTCAATGGTATGGGTGGAAGATGAACGGCTGCCGGCCGGCGAGTTTCATGCACTGTTAATGTTTGCAACCGCGGGCATGATGTTCATGGCTTCGGCCGGCGACTTAGTGATCGTTTTTCTCGGATTGGAGATTTTGTCTATTGCTACGTACGTAATGTGCGGCTTTCGACGAACCGACTTCCGCTCAAACGAATCGTCAATGAAGTATTTCATTCTCGGCTCGTTTTCATCCGCATTTCTTCTCTATGGAATTGCGCTCATCTACGGCGCCACTGCGACGACCACGGGGGTGCCCGGTACTACGAACATCGCGGAGATTGCCAGGCGCCTACCGGAATCGCAGTACCCGGTGCTGCTCTTCGCCGGGGCGGCAATGATGTTAGTCGGTTTCGGATTCAAAATCGCGACCGCGCCTTTCCACGTTTGGACCCCTGATGTTTACGAAGGCGCGCCGACACCAGTCACCGCATTTATGGCGGCTGGACCAAAGGCGGCCGGGTTCGCCTCGTTCATGCGCGTCTTTATCTTTGGTTTTCCCTTCGTTGCGGCGGCTGGTTCGACGAGCATCGCCAGCCAACTTCATGGCGCCTGGCTTGGCGTACTGGTTGTATTGGCGATCTCCACCATGACCGTCGGCAATGTCGTTGCCATCGCGCAGAACAACGTCAAGCGCATGCTCGCGTATTCATCGATTGCACATGCTGGCTACGCTGTTGTTGGTTTCATCGCTGCCGGAGCCACTTCCGATCTCGAACAGCGCAATGCTGCCATCACGGCAGTCATCTTCTATTTGCTTACTTACGCGGTCATGAATCTCGGCGCCTTTGCCGTGGTGCAACTAATCGCGCGCGCCGGCGATCGCCGCACCGAAGTAGAAGACTACAACGGCATCGGGTTTCAATCGCCGTGGCTCGCCTTTGCTTTGTCGTTGTTCCTGTTAAGCCTGTTGGGAATGCCGCTAACGGCGGGCTTCATCGGCAAAGTTCTGGTTTTCCGGGCTGCCCTCGATCAAGGCTATTACGTGCTGGTTGTTATCGGCGTTTTGAACACGGCGGTTTCCGCTTACTACTATTTGCGTTTAATCATCGTGATGTTTTTCCGCGAGCGCACAACCGTTTGGAGTGCGCCAAGAATTCCTGCGAGCGTCGCGGTCGCCCTCGCCATAACCATCCTGGGCGTTCTCTACCTCGGCATATTTCCCGGCCGCGTCATCAATGCCCTTCACACGAAACCAATCGTTTCCCTCTCCATGCGTTGACGTTTGAACGTCGTGGCTGGCACTGGTTGGCTTGTCCCCGCTGTTCTAACCAGACTTCCACTTGGGGTGCAATTCTTGACTGCAAAACGCAAAGCAAAACGAACTACGGAACGCCGCACTCCAAAGGCTGAAACCTACGCCGAGCAGGTCAAATCCGACCTCAAGCAAGCGTGGCTGCCTGAAATCTACCGCGACCGGATTCGTGGCATGCGCACCCGCTCTTATCGGTTCACAGGTCTAAACAGCAAAGCACGAGTCGAGATCCAACACACGCTGCTGGGCGTGGAACTGAAGACCGGTGCGCGCCGTCTACTCTGCCCGGACCTCGCCACTGCTCGTTACCTCTCCGTTTTCGCGCGCGCCGGTTGCGAGCACGTCGCCGTGCCTTACGACATCACAAAGATCTCCCAACTGGCAGACGAGTTGGAATCGTCCTGGCATCGCATGCTACTGCTCGCCGACGTCCGCGCCGGCGGCCAATCGGAGGCTTTGCGTTCACGCGTGCGCCGGCTCCTGATCGGGAAAATAAAGGCCGAGATAAACGAGGCGGGCGCGGGCGCCTCAGTGCCTGAATTCAAACAGAGCACGAAGCAGCGGGGATAGCAGACATTGTTCAGAGTCCAACCTCTAGGTTGCTGATTCCGAAACCAATCAAGCTAAAGCTTGTACTCTCAACACGAATTAATGGCTTGCGTTAGCCCAACGATTCGACGTTTAATAGCTACTGATGACAGAAGAACCAAGGGAAGTATTAGTTGAGGAACCGCTCCCCGGCGACGCCGCCACCGCACTCCCTTTTCCGTACAACCAGCATACTTTTTGCCGCTACGAGCCGATCGAGAAACAGATCGAAGAGGTGCGTGTGCTCATCGTCGATAGTCTGCTCCGCGATGAAGACGACCTCTCGGATGTAGCGCGCGGGGAATGGGGCACGACGACGGCCGTGGAAATTAAACGTGAACGACGCATCGCCTCGATGGCCATGGAAAACATCGTGAGCAACGTCGAGCGGCTGGTGAAGCGTCCCGAAACTCAAGTGACGCATCTGGCTTCAGTCGCGGTGGCCGCCGAACAGTTTAAGCCTGACGCTGTGGTTATCAGCGGCACTCTTCGGGATTTCGACTATTACAATCCGGAAGTCATCGAGACGTTTGGCGACTTCATTCGCACCACGGAAATTCCGGTGCTGGCTATTTGCGGCGGTCATCAGCTCGTCGGGTTGGCATTCGGCGCTCACGTCCTGACGCTTGATCGTTTGGAACAACACGAGCAACGCGAGAATCGGCCGCTCGAATACCAATACCGGTTTGTCCGCATCACCGAACCTAAGGATCCGATCTTTCGCGGCATCAACAATCCGTCCTCGGGACTATGGCAGGAATATACGAAGGAAGCGCGCGTGTTGCGCGTGTGGCAGAATCATGGCCTTCAGCTGGATCGCGTCCCCGAGGATTTCACGCTCCTGGCCACTTCTTATCTCTGCCGCAACCAGATGATGGTGAAACGAAATGACGGCCAGCTGATCTACACGGTGCAGTTTCACCTCGAAAAATCTTTTGAAGACTGGAACAAGAGCCGTACGCGCTGGGAACACCAGAATGAGTCGCGCGACGGCCGCATCCTCTTTGAAAACTTCCTCAACCTAGCGCTAGCCGCCCGAGATTCCACCGAATAGATCAAACGCCACAGTACATGCCGGCAGTTGCGCTTGATGAGAAGAGCCTGGCCCGGACCGCCAGACAACTCGCCCGGCGCGACGAGCGTTTATCCTTTGTCCTCAAACGCTATGGCCCGCCGCCGCTTTGGGCACGGAGACCCGGCTACGCAACGCTCGTCCAAATCATTCTCGAACAGCAGGTATCACTCGCTTCAGCCGCCTCAATCTTTGCGCGCCTGAAGAAAAGCGTCGTGCCGTTCCAGCCCGCCCGCATGCTCGAGCTTGGAGCGCCGCATCTCAAGTCGTTGGGATTGACACGACAGAAAACAGATTATTGCGTTCACTTGTCGCGGGCGCTTGCGGAAAACGCTTTGAAGTTGTCGCGCCTGGCGCGGCTGAGCGACGCGGAAACCAAAGCGGAGTTGATGAAGATTAAAGGCTTGGGTTCGTGGAGTGCTGATGTGTACTTGCTGATGGCGCTGCGCCGTCCGGACATCTGGCCCGCCAGCGATCTCGCACTCGCGATCGCGGCAACAGATCTTTATGAACTCCCGGCGCGACCGTCAGCTGTTGAATTGATGGATCTCGCCGAAGCATGGCGCCCATTTCGCTCGGTAGCAGCCAGAATGCTTTGGCAGTATTACCTGGCCCAACGCAAAGATGCTCGGAGAAAAGTTGTCCGCGCAGCGGACGAGTGAAAATAGTCCGCTAACGCGGACTTGGTTCTGGCGATAATTCCCGCGGCGCTATTTCGAGATGGTTGAGGCAGATGTCTTTGGAGCGGCAAGGTCGACCTGAGAGGTGCGTGGTACGTTTTCCATTGTGCGTTCGATCAGCCTGTCAACAACGGCGTTCAGATCATTGGTAGCTTTGTAGACTTCGAGTTGTTCGTCGGCTGATGTGCCGCGTTGCAGGATGGTATGAATATGCTCAACCTCCTTGCGCGAGCCCAGCGGATCCAGCACGTCGTCAACGAAATCCAGCAGCTCGAGAATTAGGTCCCGCACCGGCACTTCCTTCTGTTTGCCGAAATCGATCATTTTTCCGTCCAGTCCGTAACGCACTGCCCGCCACTTATTCTCCTGAATAAGCATCCGACGATAAAGACGGAAGCCCAAATTCTTCTCTATAAGCATATTCAGCTTGGCGACGATAGCCTGAAACAATGCGGCGATGGCCACCGTGTCGTCCACGCGTGTCGGTATGTCGCAAATACGGAATTCGAGTGTTGGGAAAAACGGATGCGGCCTGATGTCCCACCAGATCTTCTTACCGTTATCGATACATGCTGTTTTAATGAGCAGCTCAACATAACGCTGAAAGCTGCCATAGGAATCGAAGTGGTCCGGTATGTCTGTGCGGGGAAACTGTTTGAAAATCTCGGTCCGGTACGACTTCAACCCGGTGTTATGACCCATCCAGAATGGCGATGAAGTCGTCAGGGCTAGCACGTGTGGCAGGAAATAGCGCGCCGCATTCATGATATGGATGGCGCGCTCGCGATCGGCCATGCCGACGTGAACATGCAAGCCGAAATATGAGAAGTGAACGCGCGACCGTCTGAAGCTCCTGCACCAGGAGCTCATAGCGCTCGTCATCAAATATTTTCTGATCCTGCCAGCGGGAAATCGGGTGCGTGGAGGCTGCCACTATTACGAGACCATTCTTGTTTGCGAGACTGGAAATTATGCTGCGCAAACGCGTGATGTCCGTGCGTGCTTCGTCTATGTTCTTACAGATCCCGGTACCGACCTCGACCATCGACTGGATCATCTCGGGTTTGATCTGTTCGCCCAGAAGCATCGTGCCTTCTTCAAGCATTTCAACCACGTGCGAACGCAGCTCACGGGTCTGAGGATCAACAATCTGAAACTCTTCCTCAATGCCCATTGTGAATTGATCAAACACGAGTTGCTTCTCCTTCGTGCGGGCGCTTCGACGAACCTTTGAGCGCTGCCTGAATCATCCGCCAGTCAGGCGTGACTTTGCCAATGAACTCGTGCCGGAAATGTCTGAAAGCACTCCTGGCAGAATGCACCGGGCTGTAAAGGTCGAAGTGAACGTACCACTTTTGTGGCGTTCCTTCCACATAGAGGAAGTGCAATATGGCCACTCCCTGTCCCTTTTCGTAAAAACCGCCGGTAGTATCTTTATGATTCGCGAATAGCCGGGTGAAGTCTTTTCGCCGCTGTAAAGTAGATCTAATAATCGGCCAAGCCGCGAATCCCAGCCCTACTCCACCCTCGCCGTAGACGTTGTCAATCTTCCTGATCACGTCCCACAAATTCTTGGCACGCAGGCGCGCATGCGTAAGCAGCAAAGCGTGTTGCTTATCAATTGATAGCGAGTCGAAAGCCTCTTGATCACTGGCTGCTCCCCAGAGTCCGGCCAGCTTGCCGGTAAAGTCATCACGTTGTTCGCGTGAAAGCTCGCGCCAAAACATTTCAACCTTGACTAGTTAGCCTAATCCTAGTTCACTTTCTATTAAAGCGCGGTTCTCTTCGGACAAACTTTGAAACCGCAGTCCCACGCCGCGGGCGGGGTTGCTGTAAACCACTTCTGCATTCGCCACTACCTGTTTGCCGTCTGGAAATGGTATCCGCACCAGCAGCACCGAACCTTCCGGCAAGTTGGTCTGCGTATTCATATAAAACCCGCCAACACTGATATCTTTAGTGCTGGCTACCCCTGTCGCATCTTTGCCGTCAAAAAACACGTCGACGATCAAACGTGAACGATCGTAACGACGGCGGTCATCGGGAGTTTGTAGACCCTCGTCAGGCTCATCGGCCACTGGCAAATCTCCTTTCGAATGCTCGACGAAAACGGGTTTTTGTAGTTCAGTCCTGGGGCCGAGGCTTAACTACCTGCTGGAATTACTTCTCGCTGATGATGAATGTCGGGACCATGCCACCGCCCGAGCTGACGTTTGCAAGTTCCGAAAATGAAAGTCGTGTGAAAGCCGACTTCACCTTCCCATTAAACAGAAGCGGGTCGAGATCGACGAGCTGATCGGCAAACTCAACGCTCCCGTCGTCCTTCAGCGCCGGAAACATTTCGCGAGCTGTCGGCACACGTTCTTGCACCAGATAATCGCCGTTTGCCAGGGCATCGCGCAAGGCTTCACTCCAGGTCCCTTCGTCGGAACTCCAGCCGATGGTTATCCCATGACCGCCGTAATCGTCATTCGGCTTCAACACGAGCTGATTTCGGTTCGCGCGAATGTACTCCAGCAGGTCTATTTCCTTCCCCTGGTAATCCGTCTTCTCGTCGCGCACCAGCCGCGTCCACGGCACGTGCTTGCGAATGGCTTCCTGCTCTTCTTTAGTGAAGAGTTCCGCGCGACGCTTATCTGTTAACACTGCAAACAATGCTTTCTTATGAATCAGCTTTGAACGAAAACTGTTTACCATGCAAATCGCGCCAGCGCGGTAAGCCTCAAGCAACGCCGGGTATTCTTGAACTATTGGCAGGTACTCATTGACCAGCAGACGCTTATAGACGATGTCGATTTGAAAGTCGCCCACTCCAAGCCGCTCATTCTCAAATTTCAACTCTTCAGGTGAACAGATGATACAGGGGTAGCCCTGGCTTTCGAAAAACTCTTTGAAAAGCTCAAACTCTTTTTGGGTGGGCCGGTCTTTTAAATCGACGATAGCAATCTGAGGCACGCTGTCGGGCTTGCGGCCCAGAAACTCTTCGTAGGAATCAAGCAGTACATCCAGCATGAAACGTCGTCCGTAGAGCGGACGCACGTTGTAGGTTTGCTCAAACTGCTTCATCACCGGCAACTGCAGAAAAATCTCATACGCAGCATCGACGTAAGCTATTCCCGCCGGACTTTCTCCGTTTAGCTCAACAAAACTGTAGGCGTTTGGGGTGAGAAATGAATCAAGCCTCGCTGTCGGTGACACCGCGCGATAGCCCGGATCGATGGCGATCAGGTTTTGCTCGACTTCGGAAAGACCCAAATCGCGGATAACGGAGTCATCGACGATGGCCGCTTCTTTGACCTTTTCAATGGCCGACCAGACTGTTTCGCAAACCTCGCTAATGTAGGCAAAATCGTCTTCGGTTACGAAGTGAGGTCGCAGATACGGGGAAAGCCGGCGTCCGCCGAATATTAGTTTCGCGCGCTCGAGCCCTTCATCGAGCATAGTCCGCGAGGACTCCGCTAAACCCTCGTCGCCTAGTAGCTCATGATAGTGCGCAACTGCTGTATGCAACATGAGCGCAGATTTCGATTCTACTGGGGAGTGGCTCATAGTCCGGCAGCTCCGGGCCTAGATTCTTTGCTTCAGGAGGGAGTTAGAGTAACACAGCCGCACAGGACGCGGCCACGGGTTGAGGCATAGTCGGTAGTGTCCTAAATTCAGCCTTACTCTGAGCAATCTTTGTGTCCTCCGTGTCTCTGTGGTGAACGAATCTGAAGGAATACTCACACGAAGTCACAGAGAGCACGAAGGTTGCACAGAGAAATCCAGTTTAGGACACTACTGGCATAGTCGCCTCCTGCTGCACGCAGAAAAAACGATCACTAATACTAAGCAGCCGAACCGGCTTCGTGCTGCTTGGTGTATTCGTGGATCGTTCTTAAAACCCTGCGTTACTTATTGGGAGTTGCGATGGGATTGGTAGTCGCGATGGTGTAAACGAGTTTCTGCTTATTACGGACGATGTTGAAGGAGAAGCTCCCAGCCGGTTTCTTCAACAACTCCATCGCCTGGGCACGCGAGGAAACCTGTTGACCATCAATCGCCTCGATCACATCGCCAGGTCTTAATCCGGCTTCAAATGCCGAACTCGACGGCTGTACGTAAACGACCAGCAAACCGCCAGTAGCGCCGAAGCGCATCGCAACCTTTGGCTTGATGGCAATGGTCTCTACGCCATGCGCCATTAACGAACCGGGTTCCAGACGCTTTGAAGTCTGACCCTGAAACATTCTGAAACCAAAGAACGGATCGGGAGACACGCTAAGGGCAATCTGGACAGCCTCCGCGGCCAGCTGCTCGGGACGAGCAACAGTAACATTTAATAGATTTCCCGGACCGGTTTCGTTTAGTAACCACGAGAACTCGTCGCTGCTCCACACGTCGGCGTTGTTCACGCTGAGGATCACATCACCAGCTTTGAGCTTCTTGAGCGCAGCCGGGCTTCCGGGTGTCACATAGGTGAGCATGATGCCCTGGCGCTTCTGCGCCAGTTCGCGTGCTCGTTCCACCTGGTAGCCCAGGCGAACTATTTGATCGAGGGAAAGCTGGCCGACAGGCTCGCCTTTCACTCCCAGCCATGGTCGCGGCACACTCGCCTGTCGCGCCATCACTCGCGCGACAGCTCTTCGCACTACCGACACTGGCACTATCGTCGCTTCGCTTCCCTGTACTGCGTCAACAATTCCAACGGTTGCACCAGCATCGTTGATAGCAACGCCACCAATGTTTGCCGCTGATAACTTGGGCGACCTAACTCTTAACCGAGCGAGGCCTCCCGACGGAGAGCGAGCCACCTTCACTACGGTTGCGTCGGTCTCGCCGATACGCACATACATTGCGCCCTTCTCGGCGGGATCCGGTCGCGCCGCCCGGCGAGGTCCGAAGACACGAAGCCGCTGCCCGACTCCGATATCGGCTTCCTTCGAATCCGCAACGGGCAACAGATTACTGTTGTTTTCCAAAGTGATTACTGAAAGACCGGTGAGACCATCAAGTCCAATGTAACTTCCCAATAGCCTCTTGCCATCGCGGGTGATCACTTTCAAATCAGCCGGCTCCAGCAAGTTCCCTCCAAATCCCATATGTGCGACGCCCGGAACTTCAGGCGCCGGACCCGGGTGAGGCCAATCCTTAACTTTGGTTACCGGCGGAGACGGCGGCGGCATAGGGCCTTTAGGTGCAAACGGAATGACTGCCGGCGGCAATTCGGCTTCGGCTTCCGGCAACCAAGCGGCAATCGTCTTTCCACCGTCGAGCGCCAAGCCGGCGATCACATTCGTGTGCACTTCGTCTGTCATGCGGAAGGCTTCGTCGAGGGCTGCTATCGAGTCTGCTCTATCGGTCGACCGTACCAGGAGGCGAAACACTTTAAGGCCATTTAAACGGTGAAGTATGGTGACTATCTGCGGTGAGATGTCCAGGTTCTCTACGATAACTGGAGCAATGCGCGGGGTCGGCCGCGACCTTCGCCGTTCCTGTTTGGTTCCACCCGAACCCTCGCCCTGGCTCTCTATCTCAACCGTAACTTCAATGTCTTCGACGATAACCGGAGTGGTACTAATGTGTTTCTTACCATGCTCCTGAGTTGCCGGTGCCGGAGTCTGGGCTGCAGCTTGTAGACAGGGCCAGGCCGCTATTGCCAACACGATCAGGAAGCTAATTGATTTCTGTATTCTCATTTCTTACTAAGTGTTCCTTGTTAAGACTTACCAGTCACCTCGCGCGGAGGCCAACAAGGGAGAGGTGTTTTGCGCCAAAACTCTTTGTGAACCAAAACTCACGCTTGGTAAAGATATCGTTCTCGAACTCCCGCGGCCATCATCCACTGAAACTTTCAATGGTTGCGATGAAGCCCTGATCGGAAACTCGCGTCGCCCCGCAATCAATTCTTCCGGTCTCATAATCGTCGCCGGACGGCTGGCCATTTCCCTGGTTCCCAAACGCCCATTCGCAACCGTATTGTACGTAAAGACATTACGTCTGCGCTGCGGAGTTTTTGCTGTTACGCCCGTTTGCTTCTCTTGTGCCGCAGTGTCGGTTGGGGAAACTACCGCCTGCAGTCCAGGCTTACCGAGATTGACGGGTTGCTCGCTCTCGCGCGCGGCTAACTGGTTGTCCGAAGGTGGTGCAGATGGCGCTGTCTTTCTCAAGCTCGCGACAAAAACTCCGGACACAATTATCAGCGCGACCGTCGCCAAAGTAGCGGCGCGAAAGCCAGGCTTGAAAAAGCCGAACCCATGAGAAACGTTGCGATGCTTCTCGCCCGCCAATCGAGCGCGCAGACGAAACTCAAAATCACCCGGCGCTTCGACCGTGCCAAGACTCGACATTAAACCGCGCAACTTCACATCGTCGCGGCTGAATTGCCCGCACGCCGAGCATGTCCGAATGTGATCGGAAACAGCGGCGCCCAGCAAGTCGCCGGGGCCTGTGTCGTCAATCAGGCGTTGAACGCTCCGACAGTTCATCGTTTTCATAACACTCCTCACAAATAAGCTCTCATCTTTTCACGCAGGAAGCCTCGTGCCCGGCTAATGCGAGACTTGACGGTGCCTTCGCTCGCTTTCAGGATGCGGGAGATTTCTTCATAACTTCTGCCCTCGACATCGCGCAGGATTAGGGGGGCGCGGTATTTTTCCGGCAGCGTGCTAATTGCTCGCTGCACTGCAAGTCGTCTTTCCGAGTCTACCAACTCAACATCAGGCAACGGCGTGCTGTCTGGGGGATTAAACTCCTGTGGCTCCGAACCATCCTTCGACTGGAAAAATCCGGTCAACGAAACCAGCTTCCGCCGCTTACGCTTCCGCAACTCACTGATGGCCAGGTTGGTGGCGATACGATAGATGTAAGTCGAAAACGCATAACTTGTCTGATATCGCTCGGCGGCTCGGTAGACTCTAACGAAAGTCTCCTGAGCCAGATCAACCGCCCCATCGTAGTCGTTTGTCATGCGGTAGATGTAGCTCGTAATCTGATTGCGATAACGGCTCACCAACTCAGCAAACGCGTCCTCGTCACCTACTCGCGTGGCTTCGAGCAGAGCATGATCCGTACTCGGATCGGCCACGATCTCGCGCCGCACCGCTGCGGAAAAAGTCAAATTATCTATCGTGCTAAGTGTGTCCATCAGGGCAGGTAGGCTCTCACACGCGCTGACGAGTTTTCCTAAGTTTTTGTGACTAACTTCCGCAGTCAATGGACTATCCCCGGAACCCGAATTATACCCCGCACCGGCGAAGGTCCGCAGTCTATACACGCCCGACGTGTCCGGAGGTTCCGGAAAGCGGGGTTTCTAATTAACACCGGGCTTTAGCCTGGTGCTAACAACCCTGTGCTTTGGAAAGGTCAAGATTCCGGCGTGTTTGACTGATCTAAGGGGGCCTACGCCTCGGGGCTCTTGAAGAGCGCGTCGTCCAGCTTGATGCCGTAGGTGACGGTGAGGATCTTGGTTTCCTGCCGCTGGCTGCCGTCCTCCAACAACACTGTCCTGAAAGGAACCAAAGTGCCCTGGGCATAGCGATAGTCGTGGAATGTCCTCTTATATTTCAATGGGGCGCCGCCGGCGACAGGTTCTTCGTATTCAAGCCAAATCACATGGAGCGTCTTCGCGCTGATGTAGTAGCGTGTCTTCTGTTTATCTTTCCCAACTACATCCAGAACATACAGGTCAAGGCCCTTCTGTTTGTCTTTCCCCACTAAAGTTAAAGCCGATCCATCTTCCTTGTAGCGAAGGAGTTGATCGATGCTGTGGCGGTGTTGGGACAGGAATGTGCTTGCGGCGTCCTGACGAGGAGTGAAGGAGGCGCCATTGATAATTCCCCACAAGCGTCCATTCAGGTAAATCAGGGAATACTCAAGACTAGGCATCTTTTGATCGAGCCGGATCTTGTCTTTTTCTGAGCTCTCGCCGCGGATGAAGCGCCGTTCGTAGGTGGCTTCTTCGGTCTTGCCAGGTGTTTCGCAGGTGGGCTTGCACAACCGTCCGCGCTCCACACCATTGCGTCTAATCTGCGCGAGTTGTCCGCGCGTGCCGTAGACGTAAATGGCCGCCTCCGCAATCTGTTCAGCCGTGAAGCTTTTTGGATCCTTATTCAGCTTAATCGGCTTTTCCGTCTTAGGCGTCTGACTCGTACTACCCGTCGCTGTCGGGCTTTGACTTTGACCGGAAACAAAAGAGGGGCTGATAAAAAACACCCCGGCGATTCCGCTCAGAAGCGCGACAAAAACTGTGAAGGTGGTTAGTGGGCGACGCAAAAAATAATTCTCCTGTGGCTATTTGCCTGGTTGAGCTTACGCGAATGGGAGAGCGGCTATCGAGCGCGCGATTGTAGCACAGCAGCGCCTCTAAAACCCTTGGTAAACCTATTGATTGATGCGCTTTCGACCTCCCGCAGATGCCTCGCGGTCCAGCAGGGAGAACCGGCGGAAGAATGGCCAGGCCCTGATTTGACAACCCTTCGCATTAATCGGTAGTCTCCGTTACTTCCAATCACAGTCATTTTTCCTAACTCATTAATCGCGAGCCTAATAGAAACTGTTGGGATTGCGACCGGTTCGCGACGCGAAAATTAGAAAGAGGACAAGTTATGAAGAGAGTAGGCATTCTGGTCGGGCGCGAGAAGACCTTTCCCGAAGCGCTAATTAAGAACATCAATGAACGCGGCAAGGGTGACGTGACGGCGGAATACATAAAGCTCGGTGGTATCCGTCACGACGATCCGCCCCGTTACGACCTCGTGATCGATCGGATCTCCCACGAAGTTCCCTTCTACCGCGCCACCCTGAAGCGCATGTCGCTCGAGGGAACGATCATCGTTAACAATCCCTTTTGGTGGTCGGCCGACGACAAGTTCTTTAACTATTCGCTCGCCCCAAAACTAGGCGTGGCTGTGCCTCGAACGGTGCTGCTGCCGCAGAAAGACTACATAAAAGGGATTGTCAGCGAGAGTTTGCGAAACCTCGAGTTCCCTCTGGATTGGGACGCGATTATCGATTATGTCGGCCTGCCTGCTTTCCTGAAGCCCTTTGACGGTGGCGGCTGGAAGAACGTTTCCAGGATCAACTCGCTCGAAGAGCTTTGGAAGGAATACGACCAGACGGGCACGCTCTGCATGACGCTGCAAGCCGCGGTCGACTTCGATCAGTTTGTACGTTGCTATTGCGTGGGGCAGGAAGAGGTAATGATCATGGCTTACGATCCGCGCAAGGCTTATTTATCCGGTGAACAGTACATTCACGACCCGAACTATCTGGCGCCGCAGTTAGCGGATCGAGTGCGCCGTGATGTGCGCACACTCTGTAGCGCGCTGGGATACGATTTGAACACGGTCGAGTTTGCGATCAAGGACGACGTGCCCTATGCCATCGACTTCATGAATCCAGCTCCTGACGCCGAACTGGCTTCGGTGGGTGAGTTTTACCACAACTGGATTACGAACGCGGTCACCAACCTGGTATTCAAGCGGCTAGCGGAGGAGCGTGAAGCCCCGCGTTATCGCTGGGACGCGCTATTGAGCCCGGAACCGCGCCGTACCTTTGCGGTCGCTTCGCAAACAAAACAGCAGTCCAGGACGGTCATGCCCAATGCAGTGGAGAGCAACGAGGCAAAGGCAGCAGGCGCTGGCGCTGAAGATGCGGAAGTGGCGAGCAAGCGAAGTTCTAAGAAGAGACGCTAAAAGGCTCTGCAAAGCGCCAAAGGCGCGAGATGTAAGAGCCCAGGGCAACGCCCTGGGTACAATTTGTCAAAGTAAGTTGAGCGCTGAAGGCGCGAAATGTTTCATTGTGGGACAATTTCGCGCCTTCAGCGCTTATCATCTTCGGGCTAACAACCTGGACCGTTGGCCCAGGCTGTTACATTTCGTGCCTTCGGCGGTTTGCCTACAACAAAAAACCCACCAATGAATCGGTGGGTTATTTTCATTCATCGGCGCCGCGGACGAACACACGAGGTTTGGCAAAGCTGTTATTCAGCTAATCGCGGCGTACGTCTCCGTCCGAGAATCTTTATTGCGCAGAGGCTGGAAACCCAGGCAAGCAGCGACGAAGAAGCCACTGACCAACTTATCCCGCTAAGGCTCGCGTCAAAATAAGGAACCACTAACGCGAACAAGATGCTGGCATTCGTCACCCGAGCCGCGAGGCGTCGCACGCGAAGTGAGTGCTGCAACCAATTTATCCGTCGCAACTCTGACGAAAGATAATCGTCGTCATCGTTTAAGCGCGCGTAATACTCAGCCTCACGACGCGAGTAGGCCGATAACGCCTTCTCCATTACAACGCGCGCGGCGTCCCGGTATTGATGGATAACGTGCGCGAGTTTGCCTTCGCGCAAGGCCAGGTTGGCGAGGCCCATGTAAGCGCGAAAGTTTCCCTGATCCAATTCAATAGCCTTTTGAAAACTGCTCTGCGCCCGCGCCCTCTCGCCCGATTCCAGAAAACTCTCACCAATCAACGCTAATAGTTCGGCCTGACTGCCGGCGCGTTGCGAAGCCAGGCGCAAAGCTGCGCGCGAGCGGGCCAACAACTTTGGGTCGCTCATTGTGCTGGCTTGAGAGCGCAACAGGCGAGCAAAGTCAAAAATTAGTCTGCCGTCAGTCGGAAGAACCGGCAGGGCTCGGCGGAAGGCCTCGCGCGCTTCACTCAGCCGTCCCGCAATTCTCAACTTGTTTCCCAACGCTCCCAGCAGAGTGGCGCGTGCGGCGTCCAAAGTTGACGCGGCCTGATCATCTGCGCTCTTTGCCGGCGTCTGTTTCTTTCCACCCAACTTAAAATCCTGAGAGGCGCCGTCGAGGACTTCCGCTGGAGCGAGTTGTAATGCTTCAACTTCGCGATTCAATACATCTGGCTCAAGCAGGTAGTCACGCAACTCGAGTGTTCGCAGGTCAAGCTTGGCGTGATGTATTCGGGGAAACAGTTCGCGCACCATCTGACGATAATTACGCCCGCCGGAAGCAAAGATAAACTCCGAACCCTTACCAACCACCTGAGTGCGGTAGCGATATCTGACTCTGCCTCCCCGTCTCAAAGTACGCAGGGCCTGCGTGTCCACCTTTTCAAAATCGGCTACTTTAAGTTGCTTTTGTCTGCCCAGGATCAAGCGCAGCAGCAACGGAGCCGGACCACGCCGCCTCAATGTCTCACCATCGAATTCGATCCGATCAGTCAGTGCCAGCAGGGGAACGATTAACCAGGCGATCCCGACAACTACAATGGCAAAAAGATCTCGTTCCGATTTCAACAGCAGCGCGGACGCAAACGTGAGCACGCTCGCCACCGCCAGATACGAGCCGGGTGATACGCGTACGCTGGCCAGGCGCAAACGCTTTTGCGGTTCTTCCCTTTCACGAGCGACCTCGGTCAGGGCTTTAAGCGTCTCAATCTGTTCCGCGTCGTTCACTGGTTTACCGCACTTTCACACGTCACCGGCAGTTGTAAGGAAAACGTTCCTCGGTCTCTTCCAGGTTCAGTGTAACGTAAGTCAGCGAAGTGCACTATCGACTGGCTGAGGCAGTCGCCTGCCAACTTCGCTACAGGAAATCTTGCAAAGCCCAGAAACACCTGCGTGCGATTATCGCGCAGCGCCGGCTGCATTGCATTCGGGTTGACGGCCTCCGGCTTATCATACTGAACCAGCGTCCCATTCTGTCCCTGGGTAAGCGACAAATTGAAGCGGTAAGCGGTGCGTTCCGTCTCGAATACACAAACCCAGTTGAGCGGGTTGGCCAGCGTCGGCATCGCAGCTAGTTCGATAATTTGCTCCTGCCTACCCGCGACGATATTCGCAGCCTCAGCTCGAGCTTGTCTCAGCGCGACCATATGAACGGAAAACAAGCCCACCAAATAGACTGCTGCCACAACCAGGGCAGCACGCGGAATTCTGGGTCCCCAGCGTCTGCCTGCCTCGAGCTTAAAAAGAACTACAAAAGCAACCAGCGCGGTTATCCAGAGCATTCGGACGAGGGTGAGGTTCGTGGGACCAGCACGCTCGGTGGGTCCAAAGAAAACAAGAAAAGTGGGAATGGCTGCGACGATCGTCCAACCAATAATTTGCTTCCACGACTTTGAAGTAAGCAGGAATGCAGCGCCGCCCAGAGTTAACCAGAGGAACGGATCGAGTATAAAAACAAAATCTCCATAGAACCAACGCGGGTTCCAGGGAAGTAGCGGCCGCACACCGTAGTTGTTTGTCCAATCCATCAGCGGATGAGTCGCGGTGACCAGCAATGAAGCTATTGTTAATCCGCGTAACCGCACGACCGGCGCACGCTTGCGCACTCGGGCCAGCAACAGGTCGGCGAGATAAAACAGAAGCGGCAGAATGAAGGCGAGGCTTATGGTGCCGACTACCGAGTGGGTGATTCCGCGATGATGTTGGAGATAGGTCCAGCGGTCGCCAAAGACGCCCGTTATGATGTCGGCGTCAGGAAGATTCGCGGCCACGATGCAAAGTGGCGTGGCAGCCGGCGACAACCTATCCAGGCCCGCTTTAGCAGCCGCCAGTCCAATCAGCGAATGGGTAAGATTATCCATGCGTCATGTTTGGAGCACACACTGCCTTGTAATAACATTTGAAGGCCCGAAGGGCCGTCAGTTTGTAGTGAACCCCTTAGAACCTTTTCGCCGAACGTTTGGGACTGTCGCACCTTTGGCGCTCGATGCTGTTAGGGTTACTTTTCCACGCCCTCACGGGCGTGGCTATTAACTGACGGCCCTTCGGGCCTAACCAATCCAAAGCCGTTAAGCCAAATCCTACTTTTTGTGCAAAGCTCTTCAGCGGGCTTGAATCGGGGATCAAAATTGGGCCTTTGTGGATACGATTTAAGATCAGAAGGGGAGATTGCTGCTGGGTGATTCAGGAGTCAGCTTCGCATAGCGCTCCGGATCGAGTTTTTGGAGAGCTTCGCTCGCCTCGCCGGAGGCGCTTGAGGGAGGGATAGGCGTTCCATCAGAATCTTTTGCGTTTCGGGAAGCCTCGACCAGGCTAAAAAGCAGATCTGCAGCTTCCTTCTTCTTCCCTTGCTTCTCATAAACTGAGGCGAGCCGAAGATTGGCAGTCTCGGGGGTGACCACCGGGCTGTTTTGTGCGGCCAACGCACCGTACAACTGCGCGGCCTCATCGTATTTCTCATCAGCCTCATGAGCCTGGGCCAGAGCGAACTTCGCCAGCGTCGCCACTTCAGTCAAACTGCTTTTGCTGACCTCAACTAGTTCATTGATTCCCTTCGCGCGATCCACATTCAAGAGGTTAGTGGCAATGAAATACCGCGCTTCGGTGCGGTATGGATCGTCATACTTGGCTGCAACCTTTTGAAACTCTTCAATCGCTTTTTCAGAGCGCTCTCGTTCGCTGGAAAAAGTCGGCCCGGTAGGTTCCGGGGTTCCCGGCGTCAGCGGTGTCGATGTTACCGGCGTAGTAACGATTGCAATTGCGCGCCCAAGCGCCCGCCTTGCTTCATCTGTCTTGCGGTTGTTCCACTTGATCCAGAATCCGACGAGCACTCCGAGTAGGACCACGCCGATAAGCGCGTAGATTAAGGTCTTCCCCTTCCCTTCGAGCCGATCACCCAGGCGGTCAAGAACGGACATTGCGGTATCGCGAAAGCGGTCGTGCTGCAATTCGCGCGCGCGTTTCTTTTTGTATTTAGCCAAGTCTTTCTTCCTCGCAAGTTCACATAGTGAACTACGTTCTCATAGGTGTATGATCGGCGAACCAGTAACTCTAATGGCCGCTCGGAAAACTTGTCAAGCGGCCACTTTGTGTAGTATTCGGAGCGAAACCGTCGCAGATTGCATCCAAGGTGAGGGTTGGAATTCGACCATGAATAGCGAATTCTTTTTGGGAACAAAGCTGGCACTACGGGGTCTAACAATGCGACTGTCCGGTATTGCGCAACGATGGTCAGCTACTCCGATTCCAGCCCCAGGGGGTAATAGGTGAGCTACGGAGAGCCAATAGCCCTCCGCGGGCAAATGGATCTGGAGGAGGTTGCGCCCGCAGCCCGGCTCGATCTGCGGCCCACTGCCGAGGCAGAGTTCATTGAAAGATTAAAGCAAGGCGATGCCGTCGCTTTTGAGGAACTGGTAGCTGAGCGCTCCGGTGAAATTTATGGTCTGCTGTTTCGCCTGACCGAGAATGCTGAAGAAGCTCGCGACCTGACGCAGGAAACTTTCCTACGCGCTTTCCAAAGCATCGGGCGCTTTCGCGGCGAGGCCGATTTGAAGACCTGGATCTATCGCATTGCGATTAACCAGGCTCGAAACCGTTGGCGTTGGTGGCGGCGGCGCCGGCGCGATGTAACGGTTTCGCTCGATGCGAGCCAGGGCCATTCGGAGCAGACGCTAATGCAAACGTTAGCGGAGTCTTCGGCGAACCCGGAGCAGCGAACGCTCGCGCACGAGCGGGAGGTGGTGCTGCGAGCAGCATTGCAACGACTGAAGCGGGTTTATCGTGAAACGGTAATACTGCGGGACATTGAAGGCTTTAGCTATGAAGAGATCGGGATCGCATTGGGGATCAATGTCGGCACAGTGAAATCCCGACTGGCGCGAGGGCGCCAGGAATTACGTCGAGTGTTAGAAGGATCTTTGTAAATGCCAATTTCCGATTGCTAATTGCCAATTAGAGCTGTGTTCTTCAATTGGAAATTGGCAATCGGCAATCGCAAATGATCGGATGGCCGACCCGCCCCGGCTCACATTAACTCGGTGCCAAATGGGTCGAAGTGAGAAAGGCGGGCGTCCGGGAGCGGTAACTTAAGGGGGAGAGCGATATTGAAAACGTGGCCAGCAACACCCGTTGGAGCGTCGCTTGAATTTTATGTTACTTAAAACTCCTGACTTCGCTGAAAGTTGTTCCTTAGCAAAAGAGGAACAGCCGGGGTCGGCCGACCATCCGAGCCAGAGAGCAGAGGTCAGAGGTCAGAGGTCAGAGGTCAGACATCCGGCCATCTCGAATTCTGACTCCTGATTTCGGATTTCTGACATCCGACATCTGACATCTGACCTCTGACATCCGACTTCTGTTTTTTATGACCTGCGAAGAAACATCACAGCTGCTGTCGCAATACATCGATGATGTATTGACGCTGCCGGTGCGCGTCAGCGTTGACGACCATCTCAACCGTTGTCCGGTGTGTCGCGCAGAAGTTAGTGAATTGCGCTTCCTTAGTCGGAGTCTGCATCAACTGACACGGCCGGTGGCGCCTGCTGCCCTGATTTCCACCATCAATCATTCACTCGCAATCGAAGCTGCTGCTCGTCGTCAGACACCGAAGATCGGTTTGCGCGATCGTTTGGCCCTTTGGCTCGAACCGCGACTTATGCCTTACGGAGTGGGCTCGCTGGCTTCGATGATACTTTTCGTTTCCATGTTCGTAGCGCTGCGGCCCCACTTTGAAGCTCTGCAAATGGCCGCGCGACAGAACGAAAACACCTTCGCGTTTCGGCCAAACACCGAATTCGATTTGAATCAACCCGTCTCGCCGGCAGATTTCTCGGCCACCCGCGCGCCTTTTGCCGAGCAATCGCCGAGCCTTGATCCGGGTGGGGCACTTGCCGCTCTTACCAGCTCCTACGCCCATCCGCATCCAAACGCTTATCAGGACGCCGACGACATGATCGTGGTGGCCGACGTTTTCAGTAACGGATCGGCATCACTTGCTGATGTGGTCCAGGCCCCACGCGATCCGCAAATGCTTGTTGACTTTGAAGTCGCACTGCGACAGAGCGCAGCATTTGTGCCTGCTTCATTGGACCGTCGTCCCGGGACGATGCGTGTCGTTTTCACTGTTCAAAAGGTGGACGTCCGCGAACGCAGCTTCTAAACACCAATCAACTCTTTCGAGTGCGGCGGCTTGACGCCGCTTTGGGCCGCCTCCGCGATCGGCTAAGGCTCGCTGTCGAATTCGAGAGTCAACTAGCCTGCGGCAGCAGGCGAAGAGCGTAGTAGCCCCAGGCCAGGCAAAGCCGAGCCTGGGGAACACCGTGAGAAATAAGACCGAGCCCGCGTAACGGGCGACAGAGGCTCATGCCGAATTTCTGCCGCCCGCCACGCGGGCTTGTTGAATCTCTCGTCGCATACCCCAGGCTCCGCTTCGCGTCGCCTGGGGCTACTACTCTCTTCGCCTGCTCACGCAGGCTCGTTGAGACACAATGCCCTCGCTAGCGACTACGTCCTCATTGGGCGACAGCCGCTTGGAGCGCGCCTACCTGTTCGCGCTTTGGCCCAGCTCCCCGACCCGCCGCGCTCTCAAGATCACTCGCTTGACGCACCGCATCGAGCATGTTAGCTTGCGGCTTCACCCCGTTAGTTAGCAGTTGGAACACAATTCGGGCCCGGTAGTAGTCTGAACGCAAGCGTGACTGCAGTCTCTCCAGATCTCAAGAAGACGCCTCTTAATGCTGTCCATCGCAGTATGGGCGGACGCATGGTGGACTTTGGCGGTTGGGACATGCCGGTGCAGTATCCGGCCGGGACCGTTGAAGAGCATTTGCGAACACGCACGCGCGCCGGTCTTTTCGACGTGTCACACATGGGCGAGATCGACGTCCGTGGCGCTGATGCAATCGCCTTCGTCAACCGGATCACCTCCAACGACGCTTCCAGGTTGATCGACGGTCAGGCTCAATACTCCACATTAACAACGCCTGAAGGTACTGTGGTTGACGATCTGCTGGTCTATCGTTTTGCCGCAGACCACCTTTTCCTGGTCGTCAACGCCGGCACGACCGAGAAAGACTGGGAATGGATTACTTCACACAAGCGTGACGAAGCTGTCGAGCTCAAAAACGTCAGCACCGATTACTGCCAACTTGCTCTCCAAGGCCCAAATGCTTTGGGTATCCTGCAGCAGCTAACTACGGAGCCGCTGTCGAACATCAAGTACTACTACTTTACTGAGGGCCAGGTTGATGGCGTCAACGCGATCGTTTCGCGCACCGGCTACACAGGTGAAGATGGCTTTGAGGTTTACGCCGCCGCTGATAAGGCCGAGCAAGTTTGGCAGAAGATTCTGGAAGCGGGAAACTTCGGCTCAGATGACGGCGTGCTTCCCTGCGGATTAGCCGCTCGGAACACATTGCGACTCGAAGCGGGCATGGCGCTCTACGGACATGAAATCGACGATACCATTACCCTGCTCGAGGCCAATCTTGGTTGGATTTGTAAACTTAACAAAGGCGACTTCATCGGCCGCGACCGGCTTGCGGAACAGAAGGAAGCAGGAATAAGGCGACGCTTGGTTGGGTTCGAAGTGACTGAAAGAGGAATCGCACGCGATGGGCAGGATGTAATAGCGGGTGGTGAGCGCGTTGGTAAAGTTACTTCCGGAAGTCCCGCTCCTTTCCTTAAAAAGAACATTGGCATGGGCTACGTGCCAGTTGAATTTGCAAACGAGGGGCAGGAAATTCAGATCGACGTACGCGGCAGGCTGGTGAATGCGCGGATCGTCAAGCTGCCCTTCTATAAACGCGAGAAATGAGCGGGATGATCCGCATAAGCAATCGGGATTCTAAAATCACTGGGAGGCATCATGGCTAACGTTCCCGAAGACTTACATTACAGCAAAGACCACGAATGGGTTCGCGTAGATGGCAAGGTCGCGATAGTTGGTATCACTGACTACGCGCAGGACTCACTCGGTGATGTGGTGTACGTCGAATTGCCGAAGACCGGTGAAGAGTTTGCCGCCAACGAGTCCTTCGGGTCAGTTGAGTCGGTGAAGGCAGTCTCGGAAGTGTTTTCGCCGGTGTCGGGCGAGATAGTTGGCGCCAACGACTCGCTTACCGATGAGCCCGAGAAAGTAAATCAGGATCCTTATGGCGAGGGTTGGATGATTCGCGTGCAGATGTCGAACCCGGGCGAAGTAGATAGCCTGCTCACCGCCGCCGAGTACGAAGATTTCACGAAAGGTGATACCGAGTAAAATTGCGTTACATTCCAAACTCGCTTGAAGAGCGCGGCGAGATGCTTCACCAAATCGGCCTGGGCTTAGCGGAAGAACTCTTCGATTCCATTCCCAAAGATTTACGTCTGACTCGAAGTCTCAAGACGCCCGCGGCTTTGTCGGAAATCGAGCTGCTGGCCGGCTTCGAACAGCTCTCCGCGCGCAATGCCGGCGCGGGCCGCAGCAGCTTCCTGGGCGCGGGCGCTTATCAACATTACATCCCTACGATAGTTGATCACATCATCTCCCGTTCAGAGTTTTTCACTGCCTACACACCGTATCAACCTGAAATTTCCCAGGGCACACTGCAGGCGATCTTTGAATTTCAAACACTCGTCTGCCAATTAACGGGGATGGAAGTAGCTAACGCGTCGATGTACGACGGATCGACAGCAATGGCCGAAGCCGTTTTGATGGCCGAGCGCGTCACGAAACGTTCGCGCGTCGTTGCTTGCGGGGCAATACATCCAGAGTATCTTGAGGTGGTCAAGACCTACGTGCAGCACGCCGGCATCGAGCTGGTTCATGCTGAGCCTGACGCAGACACGGGCCAGACGCCGGGGAATGTAGCCGAGCTTCTAAACGATAAGACCGCGGCGCTAGTGGTTCAATCGCCAAACTTTTTTGGTTGCATCGAAGATGTTTCTGCACTCGCCGAACAAGCCCACGCTGCCGGGGCGCTATTAGTCGTTGCCGTAACTGAAGCTATCTCGCTCGGTTTGTTGAAATCCCCTGGCGCGTGTGGCGCGGACATAGTTGTCGCGGAGGGCCAATCGTTTGGTGTGCCGCTTTCGTTCGGTGGCCCTTATGTCGGCCTGTTCGCTACGCGTGAAAAGTACGCGCGACAGATTCCCGGTCGCCTTGTTGGTGAGGCGTATGACAAACAGGGCCGAAGAGGTTTCGTGCTGACACTCGCCACGCGTGAGCAACACATCCGTCGCGAAAAAGCCACTTCCAACATCTGCACCAATGAAGGACTGATTGCTTTGGCCACCACGGTCTACCTGGAAACGATGGGACGCCGCGGACTCCAGGAGGTGGCGCACCACTGCGCCCAAAAGACAGCCTACGCGGTCAGGAAGCTTAGCGAGCTCGAAGGTTTTTCAATTCCCTTCACCGCTCCGCGCTTCAACGAGTTCGTGGTTCGCGGACCAGTGGAAGCGGCTCAACTTCTTTCGCGACTGGCTTCAGAAAAGAACATTACCGGCGGCCTCGCGCTATCGCGCTACTTTAGCGATCGGCCGAATGATTTTCTGGTTTGTGTCACCGAATTGAATTCGCGTGCCGACATCGACGCGCTGGTTGATGGGCTTTCAGCGGCCGCTTCATCTCCATGACGTTTAGCGGCGGGCACCGCCCGCCGTCCCAGAGATGAAGCCGGGCAATGCCTGGCGCTAAACAAGCGGGTTCTCTACGAAGAAAGTTGTCATGAAGTCTGAAATCACAAAAGTAACTTCTCATATCAATCCCAACGAAGCTTTGATCTTCGAGCGCTCGCAAACCGGGCGCCTCGGCTATCGCCTGCCGCCCCTCGATGTCGATGAGGAAAAGATCGAAACGCTTGTGCCCAGCCAGTTCTTGAGAGATGACGATCTCGAAGGCGTCCCCGAAGTCAGTGAAGTCGACGTTATTCGCCACTTCGTTCGCATGTCTACCTGGAACTATTCCATCGATCAGGGAATGTATCCACTCGGCTCCTGCACCATGAAGTACAACTCCCGACTGAACGAAAAAGTGGCGCGCATTCCCGGCTTTGCCGGCCTTCATCCCTTGAGCACAGATGATGACTCGCAGGGCGCGCTCGAAGTAATTCATTTACTGCAGGAGAGTCTCGCTGAGATTACAGGGCTGCCCGGAATCTCATTGCAGCCGGCGGCGGGTGCGCATGGCGAGATGACTGGCGTGATGATCATTCGCGCTTTTATTGATGCGCGCGACGGCGAAGCTGCTTCTGCGCAACGGCGTACAATGCTTATTCCTGATTCGGCGCATGGAACAAATCCCGCTTCCGCCCACCTGTCAGGGTTTTCTGTTAAGACGATTCGTTCCACTGCCGAAGGATTTACGGATCTCGATCACTTGCGCGAGTTATGCGCGGGCGGCCACGTAGCGGGTTTGATGTTGACGAACCCAAATACCCTCGGTTTGTTTGAAAAGAACATTCAGGAGATCTGCAAGATCGTTCATGATGCCGGCGGACTTGTTTATATGGACGGGGCTAACATGAATGCGCTCGTAGGCGTGGCGCGACCGGGAGATATGGGAGTGGATGTGATTCACCTCAATCTTCATAAGACGTTTTCAACGCCGCACGGTGGCGGCGGTCCCGGCTGTGGTCCGTGTTGCTGCACAAAGGAACTGGAGCCGTTTCTCCCAGTTCCGCGAATCGTCAAGGTGACCAATGCAGCCGCCGGTTCTTCGACTCCAGACTCTCGACTCCAAACTCCCGACTCTTTCCGTTTGGATTTCAACTATCCTCAGTCGATTGGACGTGTGAAAGCGTTTCTCGGAAACTACGGCATGATGCTGCGGGCGCTCGCTTATATTCAGACTCACGGAAACGATGGGCTGCGCGAAGCAACTGAAGCGGCCGTTCTCAACGCGCGGTATATCGCACACGGCCTCACAAGCGATTATGACAAGCCCTTCAGCTCGCCTCCGATGCACGAGGTTGTTTTCACGGATAAGCGCCAGACTCGCAAAGGTGTCCACACCCTCGACATCGCGAAACGACTTATCGATTACGGCTTCCATCCAATGACGATTTACTTTCCGTTGATTGTTCAGGGCGCGATGTTAATTGAGCCTACGGAGTCAGTGGGGCGGCAGGAGCTTGATCAATTCATCGAGGCGATGCGTTCGATTGCGCATGAAGCAGTAGAAGATCCACAACTCGTTTTGGACGCCCCACACTCAACACGAATCGGGCGTCTTGATGAGGCGGCGGCGGCTCGACGTCCTGTGCTCCGCTGGAAGCCGAAACAAGCTGCAACTGCTAGCTAGCTTCTCCGTTTAGGCGGCGGGCGGCGCCCGCCGCTAAACCGGCGAACCGTCCTGCAGGTCTAAGCTTCCCAATTTTGGGGTTCCGAGGTGGCGCCGGTCGCATGCCTGCCCTGAGATGGAATCTTTAGCAGAGCTAATCTTTCGACCACGCGGCCGTTGAGGAGGTGTTGTTCGACTATCTCAGGAACGTCGCCGGCGCGAACTTGTGCGTACCAGACCCCATCCGGGTAGATCATCACGGCGGCGCCTATGGCACAAAATCCTACCGAGCCACATTCAGTCACGAGGATGCTTCCGTGAGGGTTCTTCCCCTTTTTGGCCTTGCCGAACAGCAGCCGGCGCGCCTTTAGTTCGTCCTCAAATGCCTCTTTAACGGCGGCGCTGTCTACCGCAGAGCACGACTTGCCGGTACAGACGAAGATGTGAAAGCGGATGGGAGCGTTCGCTACGGGCGCCAGCGTCTCCAGGGCTTCCGCGCACAAATCTAGAGGATTTTCGGACATCTCGATCCTAAGGCTTTTAGTAGCTTCATGTTAACACACGCAGGGCAGTGACTTCTTTGTGGGCCAAGCGGCGACAGTCGCCACGCTCCAAGAATCGGTCGCTCAAATGAGACCTGGCCAAACGCCGACAGGTCGGCGCACTCCAGGGAGTTGTCGCTCAACGAGTCTGCGTGAGCAGGCGGAGAGAGTAATAGCCCCAGGCGACGCGAAGCGGAGCCTGGGGTATCTGAAGAAAAATCATTAGAGCCCGCGTAGGAGTCTGTCGGGAAAAAGTCATAGACAGCGATCAAATAATAAGTAAACTGCCGGCATGAGCAAATCATTTCGTGCTTACGATATGAATCAGCAATTGCTGTTGCCGCCGGATTTGCGCCAGTGGTTGCGCGACGATCACCTGGCGCTGTACGTCAGCGACGTGGTGGAGGCGTTGGATCTTTCGCGGATCATGAGCAAGTACGAAGAAGGCGACAGCCGTGGTCGGCCGCCTTACCACCCCGCAATGATGGTGAAACTGTTGGTCTATGGTTACTGCACGGGTCGGATGTCGTCGCGGAAGCTGGAGCAGGCTACTTATGATGACGTGGCGTTTCGCGTCTTGAGCTGCGATCAGCATCCAGACCACGACAGCATCGCCGATTTTCGCAAGCGACACTTGGCCGAACTCGGGCAGTTGTTTGTGCAAGTGCTGCAGTTGTGCCAGCGGGCCGGCCTGGTGAAGCTGGGCCATGTGGCCGTTGATAGCACGAAGATCAAAGCTAACGCAGCCAAGCGCGAATCGCTGCGCTACGGACACTTCGAGGCCGCCGAGCAGGCGCTGGAGGCGGAGGTGCTGCGGTTGTTGACCGAGGCGCAACGGATCGATGACGAAGAAGACACAGTTTACGGCGCGGGTCGGCGCGGTGATGAGTTGCCGGCCGAGTTGCGACGGCGAGAGACTCGGTTGGCGAAGATTCGCGAGTTGAAAGCGCAGTTGGAACAGGAGGCGCAACAAGCGGCCGCGCAAGAACAACAGCAAAAAGCAGCGGATGAGCCAAAGAACTACAGACGGCGCCAATGGACCAAGAGCGAGAGCGGCGCGGTGGTTCCCAAGGGCAAAACGCAACGTAATCTCACTGATCCGGACTCGCGCTTGATGATGGACACGACCACCGGGAATTATGAACAAGCTTACAATCCGCAACTCGCCGTTGACGCACAGACGCAGATCATCGTGGCCGCGCGGGTCGTGCAAGCACCAAACGATCAGGAGCAGTTGGTGCCTACCGTGTTGGAGGTGAAGAAGAATCTGGGCGCATTGCCCGCTGTGGTTTCGGCTGACGGAGCTTACTTCAGCAGCGCGGTAATCACTACGGAAGCTTTGCGTGGCATTGATTTGTATGTGCCTCCCAATGAACCGGAACCGAGCGTTGTGCCGGAGACCCCAGCCCTGGATGGCAGTGTGCGGGCGCAGATGTGGCACAAACTGAAAAGCAAACCGGGACGCAATATTTACAACCGGCGCAAGACGATCGTCGAACCTGTCTTTGGCCAAATCAAACACGTGCGCAGCTTCCGCCAGTTTATGTTGCGGGGCCTGGCCCAAGTAGAAGGCGAATGGTTGCTGATCTGCCTGACCCATAACTTATTGAAGCTGTTTCGCAATCTGAAACCAGCGCCGATCGTCTGAAACCGCAAAAGTTAAGCTAGGCGAAGCGATCCACGGCATCACTAGGGCCAAACAACCAAATTCGCGATGCTTGGCCTCGCCCAATTAATGGAGTTAAAAATCACGCTTGAAAATATCCCTTTATGATTCCGTCAACTGTCCGAACCACTTTTCCCCGACAGACTCCGTAGCGGGCGGCAGGGATACCGCATCTCGAGGTCAACGGCAGTTGCGGCCAAAGCGCCGACAGGTCGGCGCAGTCCAAGAAGTTGTTGCTCAACGATCCTGCGTCAGCGCCCAGGGAAAGTTTTTGCTCGGCTTCTAAATAAATTGTAGAATGTCGTGGCAAGGGCGACCGCTCTGAAAGACCGCGACGGGATTTGAGCGGTCTGATGAGAGTCGCCCAATTTAGTGTAAATATCAGAGGGCGCGACTCCCAGTATGGCAACCGGCCTGGTTATTCATATCTCCTCGGGCAGAGACAAGCACACCGAAGTTTTGACTGACGAAGTCATTCGCATTGGTAGTTGCGATGACTGCGACCTGCGCCTTCGTCTTTCGGATCTCCCTAAAGGAACAAAGGGCGACGCGGCTGTGCTTGAACTTTCGCGCGCTAACGGTTCGTACCGCATCACCAGCTTTGACGAGTCGCTTGAACTAACTCATAACGGCAAGAAGCTGCAGACGGAGACTGAAATCGGCGACGGCGATGAAGTTGGCGTCAGTAAGTCCGACTTGGCGCTGCAATTCTTTCCCATCCGGTCATTGCCGGCGATTATCAATCAACCGCCACCTGAATCGCACGTCGCGCCTTTCATCGAGCACGCCGCAATAGAGTCGGCCGCTACCGCACGTCGCGACGACGCCAAGGTCTTCTTGCGCGAGTTTACGCGCGAGCTGGTACGCGAGATCAATCCCAGCACAAAACTAGTTACGCTCGCGATTGCCGTAGCCCTGGTTGGCGGGATCCTATACATCGGGTTCGCCATGTTTAAGGAGATGCAACGCACCCGCCGCTTAATTGACGATCAGCGGGCCCAGTTGACGCAGGCCAAGGATCAAGCGGCTAAGATGAACCAAACGCTGGCGGACAATGTGCGCTCCAACAAAGAGATTCGCGACAGTTTGTCCCTCGCCGTGAAGCTGCGCAGTGACTACGGCAGTGGTGTCTGTCTCATCGCCGGTTCCTATTATTTTGTAGAGTCTGGCACCGGTCGCCCACTCCGCTATTCCGAAGGACAAATGAATGAGAGTGGCGGTGTGATCCAGAGTGGCGACCCGACCACCCTTACTCCCGACGGCAAGGCGGCGGTAGCTGAATTTGAGTTCATTGGCTCAGGCTTTTATGTCGGCGATGGCTTTGTACTGACGAACCGGCACATCGCACAGCCCTGGATGGCCGACGACCGCGCGCAAGGACTAAACAGTAACGTGCGAGGCCAACCCAGACTCAAAAAGCTGAACGCATATTTCCCCGACCACCAGCAGCCGATTCCACTAAAGTTTAAACTAGCGGCGAGCAAGGACGACCTTGCCGTTTGCTCCCTGGACACCAAAGACGTTCCTACTGACATTCCGGTGCTTCCCCTCGAGACTGATTCCGACGCTACCGCAGTTGGGAAAACTGTAGTGATGATGGGTTATCCATCGGGACTGGACCGCCTGCTGGCGTTGCTGGACGATGCGGAGTCGCGCGGAATACAACAGCGTTACGGAACCTTTGACTCGCTGCTTGGCTATCTCTCCAGCTCGCGTCACATTCAACCGTTGACCACTCAGGGAAATATCACAGAGCTTAGCGTTCGTCGTATTGCTTATGACGCCCGAACAGCAGAGGGCGGCTCAGGCTCTCCGGTTTTTGGACCAACGGGGCGCGTCATCGGTGTCAACTTCGCAGTGTTCACCGCCAATCAGGCTTCGAATTTTGCCGTTCCTATTCAATATGGAATTACTCTTTTGGAACGTGGCGGCTGGAAATTCCCTGTTGCTAAAGATACGAAAGAGACCGAAGCTTCCTCCCCGGCTAAATAACGTTTCCACCTCTCCCGCAGAAGGTAGGTCGAGCGCCACAGCCTCGCGAAATCTGCTTAAGTAAAGCTCTGTGCGTCTCGGTGGGCCAGGTCCAGGTAGTTCCGTTAGCTTGCACTGATGGTATACTTTTCGGTACAAGACATCAGGCGGCACGTTGATTGCGCGGTTTACTCCCTTGATCGTACAAAATCAGTGGCTGGCAGGCTGAAATAAGAGAACGGCGCAGCACGATTACACCATCAGAAGGGCAACTATAGGTTTGAAAATCATTCAGGGACACCGGAAAATGAACCTCTGCCCCTACAAAATCCAACGACTCGCCACCTGTCTTTGGATTTTTCTCCTCGTATTATCTTTACTTCCGACTCATTCGCTTCTCATCACCAATGCCCGGGCCCAGACGTCTGCGGCGACGCCCGCTCAGGTCAACGAACAGCTATTTCGGCTGGAAGTCGTTCCGATTGAGGGCGGTGCAGAGCTGATAACCATCCACGCGCGGGTTAACGGTCTTGCATCCTCAGGCGACGATAACTGGGTACCCCAGGTTTCCGTTCTTCGCGATACGCTGGGTGACCTTACTCCGGAGAATGATCGCCTGCGGTACGTCTGGCCTTTGACGTACACGCGGCCCACCGTGCGCCAAAAACTTTCCGGTGCAATTCCCTTTTTGTACTCGCGGGTAGGAAACAAGAACGGCGTTTCGCAAAAGGCCCCTCCGCCAGTTCTGGACTTAGCCACGCCGGATCGCGACGTTTGGAACCGGATCTTTTGGACCGCATTGCAGAGTCTCTTATTGGATCCTTACGGCATGCCGGTGAAGGCTTCCAGCCGCTCGTACCGGAAAAACATTTCCGATTACCGCAAGTCTCATATCATTCGCGCCCTCTCCGTGTTGTCGCTCTACCAGGCGACTGGCGGAGCGCCCACATTTTCCGAGTCCGAATTCGCTGAAATCAATGCCCGTCTCCTGTTAACAGACAAGACCTTTGGCGGCATTGTGGACAGTTTGCAGTTGGAACCTTATTTCGAGAAGGCTCGCAGCGAGACGCAAGATGTGCGCGGCCATAATTGGGAGCTGTTACGACAACGCGCTGAGGCAGAGTCGTTGGTCTTCGAACCGGTGCAAATGCCCGACGGCAACACGACACACGCTCTTCTTTGGGTAGCAAAAAATGATCTGGCAAACCGAGGGTCGCGAACTTACGAAAAGCGTTTCCTGAACATTGATAACCCCTGGACCGACAAAAGGCTGCTGCGTTGGAATGGGTACGTTGAGACGCGTTACTTTGACTCTGAGAATCGTGCGGTTTCGCCTGAGACTCCAGGCGCGCGCGCGGTCGAGCTAATTCCCCTCGCCATGTACGGTCTGGATCATCCGAAGATTCCGATTTTGCTGGTCGACTTTCGTGATGGACTGAACCCTAAGAAGCGGGAAATGTCGCGGCGGGTTTTACAGGACGTGACTAGTAACGTTTTGTCACTTTCACGATTTGGAGACGTGCCTTACTTCCTCGGACGCACCGTGTTTGAGTTTGTTACCGGTAAACGCGGCATGGACATTAATCAACCGTCGCGCCTGCGTACTTATTCGCAACTAAAACTACTGCTTGCGCTGGACCGGTCACTAAGTCCGGAATTGCGTGAGGAGGTTAGCCAGCGTATCGAGAAGGTCTCCTTGAATCCGCTCGAGAATGATCTTGATGCCGAAGCGAAACTTGCGCGGCAGCAATATGCGGCGCTGCTTACTTATGCGCGGTCGCCAAAGGGGTTGCCGGTTAAACTGAATCGCGATCGCCGGGCTGAGCTGGTAACGTCGGAACACGGAAAAGCGGAACGAGTCTTCTTCCGCGTTGGCAGTATTCTCAGCTTTGGCAAATATGTTCATCGCGAAGACGAACGCCCGGAGAATAGTGCGCGACTGGATGTGGCGCGTCGCTTGAACTATCACACGCGTTTCCTACGCGAGGTAGCTCAATCCAGTCCCCGGATCGATGTGCTCTGGAACCTGGAAGAAGTTAAAAACTCTTTGCGGTACGTCGCGGAGCATGGTACGCAAGCTGATTCGCGAGCGGTAAGCGCCACAGCAAAAATCTTCGACCGTACTGAAGACCGCGACACGCGCCGGGTTTGTCTCGAGTCTCTCGCACGTATCAACAGACCTAGTGCTAAGAAAGAGCTCATCAGAATCTCTAACTACAAGGCACTCGACCAGGTATGGCGCGAACTCATAGCCTCATATTTGAAGAACCCCGAAAACGTCGTCCCTCTCTCAGCCTCCGGCGGCAAGTCCGAACCCAATCAAACTGATCAGTAGCAATGAATTGCCTTGGAGAAGAACAGGCGCGCCGGCTGTTACGGCAAACGCGGCAAGCTCTTCTGGGTTTCCTCGCGCTTATCCTGTTTCTGGTCGCTCCGGCCCTCTCATTCGCAAAAGCCAAGCGGGTAGTTATCTTGAAGGTTGATGGTTTGCCCTACGATTTAGTGGACTCGCTGGTGAAGGAGCGGGACCCGCGCACGGGTAAAAGCCAGCTTCCCTGGATCGATCACATTTTCTACCAACGCGGCACGCGACTCTCTCACTTCTACGTGCGCGGCATGAGCCTTTCAGCGCCTTCATGGTCCACTCTGGATACCGGGCAACATCTGCAAATTAAAGGCAACGTGGAATTTGATCGCTACACGCTGCATGCATACGACTACCTCAATTTCATTCCGTTTTATTTGAAGACCGGCGTAGGCGCCCGCATAGATATGCCGGGCGCTGAAGTGCTTGATTCACTGCGATTGCCACTACTGGCCGATGCTTTTGGCCATCAGGAGCGCTATGTCGGTTTTCAGCTTTACCAAAGGGGCATGCGCATTAATACGCTAAAGGAAGCTATGCAAAACCGCTTCATGAAGCATCCGCGCGAACTCCTCGACGAATGGACGATGGGTCTCCAGATAAGAACTCCGTTCTTCGTCCAGATGGAACGCGAGCTGATTGAAAAACTACAGGACCCGCGAACGCGCTACCTCGATCTCTATGTCAGCTCCTTCGATCACGTAGGCCACCACAATCGGGATCGACAATCCCACATGATTGTTTTGCAGGACATCGATGGAGTAATAGGCCGCATTTGGACAGCAATTCAGAAGAGCTCCCAAGCGGCTGACACTGCATTCATCGTTGTGTCAGATCATGGATTCAATTCGAATGAGCGCATCTACAGTCAGGGTTACAACCTGGTGAAACTTCTCGGCAGCGCGCAAGGTGGCGGACATCATGTGGTAACCAAGCGTCGCTTGATGCTCGAGTATTCGATCAAGGGGATAAACTTTCTCGTTCCCCTGATCACAACCACCACTGACGGCACGTATTACTTAAAAGGCCAAAGCACAGACTATCCAACTGTGCTGTTAGACTTCGACGGCAACGAGCGTGCGTCGCTGCACTTTCGAGATAGCGACCTAAATCTGCTTCACATTCTGTTGCAGAAGTTGCAAAGCAACCGGTTATCGCCGCCACTTCGCGCAGCACTAACCGGGGCGTTCTTCAAAACACTCGACACGCGCAGAGCTGAATGGCAGACAAACCTTGATGAACTGGATGAAGAACTTGCAGTTTTGCGCGAGCGGATCGACCAGCAACGCAACATCTGGGAAACGCAGCCTAAAAAGTTTACTGCCGAAGAACAAGAACTGGGACGTGATGACGATAAGATTCGGGTTTACGCGCAACTGGAACGATGGATGGGCCACGAAAAGTCTTACACCGAATACGCCCGCACGCTGAAAAACCTGCTTGCCCTGCGGCCCGAGACCTTCGCCCCTGCAAAATTTAAGATCGAAGACGTTATCGCTAAAAACGCTATGGGCGAACGAAATTCCGTCTACCAATTGCAGAATTACATCGTTGGGCCCGCACCCGGCGGCTTTGTATTGACACCCGATGGTTCTCTAGATGTCGAGAAGAGCTTCCAACGGCGAGACTACTATTCACTACTGCACGGCATCACCATCAAGAACAACGTGCAACCCGACGTTGCGAACAAGCCCATCGACATGATTGTCACTCGACTGAATTCGTCCGCCTTGCCACCCTTGCTGCAGGAGACTGCCCTTACGCCTGACGTAATTTGGGTTTATGAAGGACCAGACAAACAAGCCCTGATTCTTGCGCGAAGAGACAAACAAGACGGGCTAAGTTTGCGTTATTTGCCAATCAAGAACCTCAAGCAAGACAGCGAGGGAAAAGTACACTTCGAGTTGGCCTCGTGGGGCCCCGGCCTGCCGCTGCAGATATTCGAGGATGCACGATTCGGCGTGCCGGTCGCGGATCGCGAGTCATGGCTCAGTCAGTGGCATACCGATGACGAATGGTTCAAGGCTGTGCATGAGACGAGGTATTCCAATGGGCTGATTGGTTTGCATGAAGAGTTTGCTCGTCACCCAATTGAGCGTCTTTCACAAGACGAGCCCGGAATATCGCAAGGCGAACGTTTGATGCGCCGCTTTGCCCTGAGACAGCGCAGTCTGATCGAAACTGACTTGCAAGTGGTTGCAAACGATCACTGGAACTTTGATGTGCGCGGATTTAACCCCGGCGGTAATCATGGCTCATTCTTCCGGATCTCCACTCATTCAACGTTTATGCTTGCGGGCGGTGCCAACACCGGAATTCCTCATGCGACCGTGGTTGAAGGCGCCTACGATGGTCTGAGCTTCGTTCCAACCGTGCTGGCTTTAACGGGAAATTTACGCGATGATAACAACCCAACTTCAGCCCTGCGAGAGAAAGGTTTTCGACGCTTTCCCGGCAGAGCCGTCAAAGAGTTCTGGCGAGGCCGGAAAAACCACGCATCGCGGTTACGGGAGCAACCACATCTCCTTGACCTCCACGGAAAATCAGCTGACAGCTGAATTGGCCGGAGCCAAGCGACGAGCTCGAACAGCTCGAAGATGACGCCCAGCCCGCAGTTCCCGACAGTTCTCGCCGATCGTTCATTTGGTTACAGGCCATCGCTTTCCTCCTCGGCCTTGGCTTACTGGTTTACGTTATTAACCTGGTCGGCCTGCAACCGCTCTTCGATGCGCTGTTACGCATCGGTTTTGGTTTTTTCATTCTTCTTGCAATTAGCGGAACGCGCCACGTATTTCGCACCCTTGCGATGGCCGCCGCTGTGCCCGCAGAACACCGGCGCTTCAATTTCCTCCAGGCTTTCGCCGCGCGCCTTGGTGGCGAAGCAATCAGTTTTCTTACCTTTACGGGGCCCCTACTGGGTGAAGCTACCAAGGTGGCCCTGCTGCGCAGGCGCGTCCCTCTGACCTATGGCGTACCGGCTCTAGTAGTCGATAACCTTCTCTATAATCTCTCGGTCGTTTTTTTCATTCTTAGCGGCGCGTGCGTGATGCTGTTCACGTACAACCTGCCTTCGTTGGTTTATTACAGCTTGGTCGGCATCGCTACGGTGGCGGCGCTTGGTATTGCGGCGGCGGCAATTGCTGCAAAACGCCGCATCATGCTCGTCACCTGGCTGATGGATCAGATGGCGCGACTGCGCCTAAGTCCGAAGGTCATCCTTAAGCGGCGGCAACACATCAACCACATCGAGATCGAAGGTTTACGATTTCTACAAACACCATCCCGGCGTTTTTATGGGAATGATCGCCTGCAACTTGCTCGCACACGCTTCCAGCGTGCTTGAAGTTTATGTGACCTTGCGAATGCTTGGGTTTGCTACAGGTGTGCCGCAGGCGTATATCATTGAGTCGCTAACGAAAGTAATCAATTTTGTCTTTGCGTTTGTTCCGGGCACAATCGGAGTTTACGAAGGTGGCACGGAAGTAGTATTGCAGTCGCTGGGATTTGCCGCCGCAACCGGTGTGGCGCTCGCGCTGGTGCGTAAGGCGGGAACAGTTTTTTGGACTTCAATCGGACTATTAATACTCACCTGGCGGACTTTGCCAAACGCCTGGGCCCGCTTGTGCATCGCAGCCCACGCTTACAGACGACTTATGGATAGCCTGGTACTCTCAAACATCGCACATCGCCCGGCGCGAACAGCTGTAAGCATTCTTGGCACTGCGGTTGGTGTACTTCTTATCGTGTTCACCGTCGGGCTCGCCCATGGAGTGTTGCGAGAACGCGGTCGGCGCGAGTCAAACATCGGCGCGGAGATCATGATTCGCGCGTCGGGCTCGCTTGGCTTCGGAGGCGCATCGCCATTCATGTTGCCGGAATAGAGAGCCGAGGAGATTGCGACACATCCGAGGCGTCAGGGCTGCCACACGCAATAGGACAAATTCTCGATCGCAGCGACTCGGGTTTTGGAACGCGATTGATTGATGGCATTGAATTTGACGAATACGCGGGCCTGACCGGGATCAAAATTCGGGAAGGCTCAAAACTAACGGGCGGCGATCAGGCGATCATTGATCCCGTGTGGCAACAACAAAGAAAGGCCAAGGTCGGTTCAACAGTGCCGCTCTTTGAGCGGCCATTCACAATCGTCGGCGTGTATGAACCGCCGGGTGGCGGACGTATAAAGATCCCGCTCTCGACCCTTCAGGATCAGGAAGGCGCCGATGGCACGTGCTTCTGCGATTCTGGTGAGCTGCACAGACCCAGCGCAACAAGAAGATGTGGCGGCACGGATCAAGGAACGGTTCCCTGACGACCAAATCATCTTCACGCGAGACCTTCCCGAAATTTACGCGTCAGGCGTGCCTGCGCTGAATGTTTTCATCAAGGTGGTGGTTGGAGGTCGCCGCAGCAATCAGCATGCTGGTGATTCTGCTCGCCATGTACACCACCGTTACCGAACGAACGCGGCAAATCGGAATCATTAAGGCTTTGGGAATGTCGAAAGCCGGCCATTGCCTGGGTGATCGAACAGGAGGCGATTCTGGTTAGCCTGTTGGGTGTGATTGTGGGCGTCGGATTGACGCTGGCAGCGCGCTTTGTTTGTTATGCGCGTTACGACGCTGGTGATCGCTATTGAGCCGCGCTGGATCACCATCGCGTTTCGCCGTCGGATTGGTTGGCGGAACGATAGGCGCACTGTATCCAGCGTTGCGCGCAGCCCGTCAGGATGCGGTGGAAGCTTTGAGTTATGAATAATGGTTTTGGCTAAACCTGGTCATTGCAGACTCCAGTGTTAAAGACGAAACGATCGATTGTAAAAGTTTGCTGCGCTCTCTAGCGCTGCGGTGCCCCGCCTGTGGCGAATCGTCAATAATCGCGCAGTCCATTTCACATTAAACATCATTGCGAAGTTGCCGTTCGCTCTTCAAGCGCGAGGAAGGTTTCTTCGTTGGCGCGATCCTGGCAAACGTGATGACAACCGAATTCGTGATTCTGGTCGTCCCTTGTTTGGCTCATCATCCTGGGCGTCGAGATTATGAGAAAGTACTGGTTGGTCTTTTCGTCCTCGCCCTAATCTTTCCGGTTGCCTTCTTTCATCACAGTTGGAGTTTGTGGCTTGGCTTTGACTACCTAATCGAGTCACTGCCGAAGTACGAAAGCAGGGTATAGCTCCATAAGTCCAAGATTCAATAGTCGGCCGCTATTAGACTAGATGACACTTCGTGTGACTGGCGCCGTTGGAACGTATTGAGACTTCGTGCATCATCGCGAATCCTTGGACCTCGGACTTTAGGACTCGAGACTTCTCTGAAATCGAGGTGGGCCAAGCAGAGGAAAATGGTCCGAGGCTTTTGATGAATTTGCTCAGTGATCACTTCACACTCGCAGTGACCAGTCGATCTGCAAACCCAGCTGGTAGAAATACGTAATCAAGTCTCAAGTGTGAGGATCCCAAACAGGAAACGTATAGCCTTTACATCTGGGTGAAGATGACGGTATCCGTCAACGTATCCCGAATCCTTAATGTGTTGAATCGTGTCGCGTTGAATGTCGCGGCCGCTCACCCAAACCAGCCCTCGAATCCATGCCGGCATACGCCGCACGTCGAGAATTTCACCCGGCGCAAGTGTGTTGAAGTCGCCAACCAACATGTGAAACCCTTCCTGATGTCGTTCGATGCTCTTTAGCAACGACTGGATCTCGCGCACTCGTCGGCGCTCCTCCACTTGGAAAAAGTCGAACTTAGGTGAAGACCAAAGATTCGCGCCTCACTGCCCTTCAGAATTATTTCGAGGAAGGAATGTTTGGCGCCGGCCGGGATAATGCCATTCGTGATGCGCAATCTCGAGGCGGCTGATGTAGCCGATGGAGTGTTCACGTCGCGCCGCCCAGATAAGGATAACTCGGTGGCTTCGCTCAGCCGGCCGATTAGTCGAGGATCGGTGGCTTCCTGAAAGACCACGAGATCAGGCGACACTCTGCCGGATCACTTCCGCGAGTTGCTTTTCGCGTCCTCGTCCGCCGAAGCGAATGTTATAGCTGAGCAGCTTAACGATCACGAGGCTTTTTGCGCCTCGATCACCGTGTGGTAAGGCTCGTCGAACAAAACGTCGCGCGAAAAAAGAATGACGTTTGCAGTTGCCTGAAAATTCACCGGCCTGCCGGCAATCTTTTGCAACTCCTCGCGCAGAGGGTTGAGCGCCGGCGCCACGCCCGGGTCTTCATCGCATAACGGCTTTGTGTGCAGAGCGGGAATATAAAAAGCGTCCTCGTTCCAGAATTCCATTACTTTGTCGCCGATCAGGGTGACGTCAATGTCGCTGCTGCCGCGCCCGTCCGCATCGAAAGGCTCGCCATCCTCCTAACGTTTATTAGTGACAACGCTTCCCCTAAGGCCACGCCGGTGCCTTCCGGCAAACCCGCTTTCAACTTCGCGCAGAATTCGCGAAACCTCAGCGCGTCGCCATCAAATGCCAGGCGGATTATGCGCGCTTCCACCTGGTCGTTCTTCGTTTCCTTTGCGTCTGCCATTTATATCGCCCCTCGTTCAAAGAATGAACTGAATTGCCATCAATTCCATTTGCGACTTATTTTATACCGCCTGCTTTCGATTCAAGTCGAGTCGGAACTCCCGTTTGCATCGTTCCCAGAACCGCTATGGCCGTCAACATACGACTTGCGACACTCGCAGACATTCCCGCACTTCAGGGTTTGATTCACGATTCGGTTCGGGCACTTGGCGCGCAATATTACACCGCTGTTCAAATTGAAAGCGCGCTGGTGCACGTCTTTGGCGTCGACACGCAATTGATTCTCGACCAGACCTACTATGTCGCGGCAGACGAAAATCATCTTGCAGGAAGCGGCGGATGGAGTAAACGAAAAACCTTATTCGGTGGCGACCAATCCAAGTCCACGCTCGATCCTCTGCTGAACAAAACCACCGAAGCAGCGCGCATTCGGGCTTTCTATGTACACCCGCGTTGGTCGCGGAAAGGCGTTGGCAGCATGATATTGGCTGCCTGCGAAGACGCGGCCAAAAGCGAAGGGTTCACGCGGGTAGAGCTAGTGGCAACGCTTCCTGGCGAACCGTTCTACCTGGCTAGAGGCTACGATAGAGCGGAAGAGGTGCCCATAGAGACGCCAGACAGCGAATCGTTGCCGGGTTATCGGATGACAAAGACGTTGTAAATTAACCGGTCCGGCTCCCAGCACGACAGTGATAAGTGTCGGATGTAGATCAACTGGCTCACGGCCCACTCTCCGAGCCTCACTCGGAGCGCTCTCATTAACACCGGGCTTCAGCCCGGTGACTCGGGCGCTCAAGTTTCTGTTAACCGTTTTAACGGTTTACCGGCAAGAGAAACCGTTGAAACGGTTTGCATCTCAATAGTAGCCACCCAACACCGGGCTAAAGCGCGGTGTTAATGAGGATCGCTTCGCGCTACCCACTCGGATCTTATCTGCAAAGTCAGCGCGGCAAAAAGAAACGCCTCCCGGAATGTTATCCAGGAGGCGCCGCATATCGAGCGGGGACCGCGCCTATTTCTTCTTTCCTTGTACGTGAAGTACGCCAGAGTCGACCGTCTCTCCCGTCCGGGAGAGCACCTGAAAGTGCATTGCTCCGTTAACGACCTCCACTAACATGAAAGACATGTCTTTATCGAAAGCCTTCTCGGTCAGCGGTGAACCCTTCTTGACGTCGCCCGGTCTCAACTTGCCGCCCGCGCCGGAGATGAAATAGTAGATTCCCTTTTGCGGCTTAAGCCGTTCATAAAAATGCTCATGGCCGGCAAAGACCACATTGACCCCATACTTCAGAAAGATGGGTTCAACGACCTTTCGCAGTTCGGTATCTGAACCATGTTTACCCCCCGATGAATAAGGCGGGTGATGGAAGAAGGCTATTTTCCATTGAGAAGGGTCTTTGCCTAACTCACCAGTCAGCCAGTCAACCTGCTTCTTGTCCATGTAGTTGCTGTTCAAGGCATAGAAAGCAACATTGCCCCTGGTAAACCGGTAGTACTCCTTGCCCTCCATATTGAAATGCTCGTAGAAGCGTTGGGCCGGCTCATCGTGGTTACCTAACGCCGCATAAAACTTCACCTTCTGGTCGATGATTGGGCGATAGACATCTTCGAATTTGTTCTTGTAGTCAGCCGGCTTCTCGCCGCCATATAGGTTGTCGCCTACGAGCAGAACAAACTCGTATGGAAAAGTTTGCCGGGAGCGAAGCAATAGATCAGCGAGTTGTTGTTGTTTCTCGGTACCAGTTCCGGTATCGCCTATCAGCACAAACTTTACTGAGCCCTGCTTTAAAGGCAGGGTGATTCCACCCGACGTTGTAGCGGCGACGTTGCCATTGCCGTTCCCGCGGCGCTGGCCCACAGCATCGTAATTCCAACTGAGCAGAGCCAGAACGAGTACTGCCAGGATCGAACTAAAACTGCGTTTCATATCTTTCCTCCGGCCTCGCTATGGCAAGGCATTGAGCGTGTAATCGATGATCAGAGAATTGTCACTATCGACCAGCAATAAATGCCGGCCCACGAAGCGAAACTTAACTTCCTTGGGAAGTGTGGGAAGCTTTAGTAACAGCGTTGGCGGAATCTGGCTTAACTCCTTTGCTTCGGGATACGGGTAGTTGATTTTCAAAGGCACACCCTTCGTTTCGGCTTCCAGAATTGTCTGTTTGATTTCCGCTTTGTCCCGAGGGGGAAATTCTGTCTTGATGGTCGCCCGGACATACTCGGTGAAATCAGGCTTGAAGATGTAGCCCGCTTTAGTTCCGGACCGCATCGCTCTTAACCGGTCGCCAAAAGATTTTTGATAAGCCTCGATTTCTTCAGGCTTCGCGTCCTTGGCGAGCTTCGGCAGTTTACGTGCGACTTTTTGCCGTTGCCGTAAGTAGTCTTTCACATGCCGGTTGAAAGTTGAAAACATTCGCTTCTCGTTTTCGGTCAGGGTTGGTTCAGTCGACACCACACCCTGTGAAAAAGAAAGCGAACTAGTAAACACCGCCGGCAGCAATAGAAAGCTCACTGCGAGCACGGCGGCCACTCTTATTGCGACTTTTGTGATGTTTTGATTGGTTCTCATTGACGATAAAAATTGCAAACAAGATGCCAGCGCGATGCCGCCCTGTTAGCCCCAGAACCGCGACTGTGCTTGTTCAGAATGGCGCTCACGCAAAGGTTTTAGGCGCAAATACCCACTGAACAATGCAAAGGCAACGAGCCTGCAAAAAACCGATCATTTCTCAAACTCATCGATGTACTCATTTGTGTAACGGCCCTGTACGGCGACCATACGAACAAGCCCACCAATTTCCAGGGAAATCATCATTAATCTGGGTCAGCCGGAGACGTATATCCGTGAGTTCTCAAGAGAGCATCGTTTTTACTTCGCTTGGCACACGGTGCGCATGAGAAGAAGGGGGGCTTTCTCTAATTTTCTCCAGGCAGTATCACTAATCCGCGGAGGTCTAATGCACACAGCAGCTAAAGCATCTGTTCTGATCTTCTTGTTGATGGTGTCGGGGGTCGCTGCCCTCAATCCGGTGTATGCACAGAGACTTCGGCGGGCTAGAGTTTCGCCGCGAGCGGTACTGTGGCGCGACCCTGGTTTGATTGCGTCTCGCAATCTGCTTTATGGTCCAGGGTCGGTTGAGTTGGCGCCGGTTGCTCCCTTCACCTTCCTGGAGGAGAGCAAGAAAGGCGAGTCTCCAAAGTTTGACGTTAAGGACGCGCGGGGCGTGGTTTGGACTGTGAAGCTTGGCGTAGAAGCGCAGGCTGAAACCGTGGCGACGCGTCTGGTATGGGCCGTTGGATACTTCGCTGAGGAAGCTTACTACTTCGACGAGGTGCATATTGAGAACCTGCCAAAACTTTCGCGCGGGCGCGACTACGTGATCAGTGACGGGACAGTCATCGGCGCGCGTTTCGAGCCCGAACGCAAACATCTAACAGAGGGACCAACCTGGGACTGGGATGACAACCCTTTTCGGGGCACGCGCCAACTAAATGGGCTCAAGGTCCTAATGATACTCCTCAATAACTATGATGCGCGCGAGCTGAACAACAAAGTCTTCTATACCCGCTCTTCTCCGGGGGGACGATACGAAGCACATCACTACGTGAGTGACCTCGGTGCAACCCTGGGGCGCGCGGGCGGATTGGGCGGCAAACGCACCAAGAATGATCTGCAGGACTTCCTCTCAACTCGTTTTGTCATGGGTGTCGAAGACGGCGCGGTCGAGTTCGACTATGACACCAGGCCCAAGAAGCTTGGTTCCCTCAGTGTGCTCTACCCACCTTACTATCGCGGCGAGGTCAAGAAGGAAAAGTCGATGCGTGGCATTCCTGTCGCTCATGCCCGTTGGATTGGTTCCCTGCTTTCACAATTGACCGACGAGCAACTCCGCGACGCCTTTCGGGCTGCGCAATACAACCAGGAAACGATGGACGGTTATGTGCTGGCTCTACGCGAACGCATCACTCAACTGACACGCTTGTAGCTGCAAGGCCTATTCACCGAACTCAGCCCGGTGAGTTAAGCAAACTAATTTTTATTGAACCTTCTAAGGCCGGTACTGCGAAACCGTCCTCACAGAACACTTCGCGAACGGGTCACCGCCGGACTCGCTTGGCATTTTTCGCCTGGTCTGCGCTAATATCCCACCATCGCATTCAGATAACCTGTTCGAAGCGGCCTTTCATATAGGTTTGGCTCACCCGTCTCTCGAACTTCGATTTGAAAGGAGAACTTCTATGGCAGACGTACACTTCATTCCCAAGGGCTATCATTCGGTAACGCCTCACTTGATCATCAAGGGCGCGGCCGAAGCGATTACCTTTTATAAAGAGGTGTTTGGCGCGACCGAGCTGTTTCGCATGGAAGACAAAGGCAAGGTTGGTCATGCCGAAATCAGAATTGGCGACTCACACATCATGCTGGCCGATGAATACCCCGAAATGGGTTTCCGAAGTCCGAAGACCCTGGGTGGTTCCCCGTCGGGCCTGATGATCTACGTCGAAGACGCCGATACAATTTTTGAACGCGCGATCTCGGCAGGCGGAGTGCAGCTTAAACCAGTGCAGGATCAGTTCTACGGCGATCGCTCCGGCACGCTTACTGATCCCTGGGGACATGTTTGGACTGTCGCCACTCACAAGGAAGATGTATCGCCGGAAGAGATGGACAAGCGCATGGCAGCCGCCGCTGCCAAGGGAAGCCATTGAACAGGATATGAATATTCAACCAGGCAACAATTTTGGAGAATTCCTGAAAGACTTTGGCGCCACGCTCGATCAGGCTTCGGCCCGTCTGCAAAGTATTCCTGAGGATAAGAGCGCTATTCCTCGCAGCTCTGAAAAGTGGTCGCCGAAGCAGATCATTGGTCACTTGATCGACTCAGCCGCCAATAATCATCAACGCTTCGTGCGTGCGCAGTTTAGCGACGATTTGGTCTTTCAGGGATACGAACAAGAAAAGTGGGTTGGGGCGCAAAGGTACCAGGAAAGATCATGGAGTGAGCTGGTGCAGCTTTGGCATGTATATAACCAGCACATCTTGCACATCATGAAGGTCGCGCCCGAGGAAACTCGGATGAAGCTTCGGCACAAACATAATTTGCATTTGATCGCCTCAGATCAGTTGAGCGAAAGCGAGCCGGTAACTCTGGACTTCTTCATGCGCGATTATGTTGACCACATGAAGAAACACCTGGGCCAGATTCTGGGTTAGTCGCTCATTGGTTTCAATCGAAGCGTTTAGGAGACAAGCCTGAAATGGAGTACACATTCGAGCAGTTGAAGCATAAGACCGTCGCCGAACTTCGCGAGATTGCGAAAGGCAACGAGCACGAGGCGCTGCAGGGCTACACGCAATTAAACAAGGAACACCTCCTGGTCGCGCTTTCAAAGGCGCTCGGCATTCAGCACGAGCATCACCAGGTGGTGGGCGTGGATAAGGCGGCGATCAAAGCGCAGATTCGCGAGATGAAGAAGAAGCGAGACGAGGCGCTAAACGCACACGATCATGCTCAGCTAAAGGTAACGCGCCGAACGATTCACCGGCTGAAAAGACGAATCCACAAAGCAACTGTGTAGGGTGAAGATGCTAGCTTGATGTCATCCCCTAACCTTGGGACGGGATGACTTCTTGAGCAACGCCAATTCTACTTATTCGCTTCCTGACGCGCGCGGGCAATAAACGCTTCGATATCGACAATTTTTCGGGGCAAGGCTTCTGTCAACCATTTTGCGCCGCTCGCAGTTACCAGCAGGTCGTCCTCGATGCGCACCCCAATTCCTTTGTATTTTTCAAAGGCTGGTCTGACCGCCGCGATGAACTTCTGGTTATCCGCGGTCTTCGGCAGATTATCGAGCGCATCGAGCCGAATGTAGATACCTGGCTCATTTGTGAAGACCATGCCAGGCTCGAGACTAGTCCCGTAATTCCCCACGTCGTGGACGTTCATTCCTAACCAATGAGATGTGCCGTGCATAAACCAGATGCGATGTTGGTTTGATTTTCGGTCGGTGATCAAACCCAGCCTGAACAAACCTTCTTTAATTACTTCGGTGGCCGCGCGATCCACATCGGAAATGTAGGCGCCTGGGCGCGTGGCCTTACCCGCGGCCTCCTGAGCGTCGTAAACAATCTGGTAGATTTCAGCTTGCGCAGGCGAAAACTTTCCGTTTACGGGGAACGTTCTCGTGACATCTGCAGTGTAATGCTCGTACTCGGCCCCCACGTCCATCAACAATAGATCGCCCTGTTTCACTTCGCCCTGCGACTCGACATAATGGAGCGTGGTCGCGTTTGGCCCACAGCCAACGATGGGTGGATAACCCCAATGGTCGGCGTTGCGTAGCTTAAAGGTATAGACGACCTGTGCATCGACTTCGTATTCCCACTTGGCCGTACCCGCCGTGGCCCACGCGCGCTGATGTGCTTCATTAGTAATGTCAATCGCGTGTTGCAACAGCATGATTTCAAGCGGCGACTTACGCAGCCTTAAACTTGCGAAAATCGGCGCCGCATTGACGATTCGATAACCCGTCCCACTCCTGGCCCATTCCAACGCTAAACGATGTTCCTGGCGAAACTCGCGGCTTTCGGCTTCCCCCGTAGCGAGCAAGTAAAGCTGCGCTTCGTTTTTAGTGGCCGCTCCGAATAGTGGTTCAAAACCTGAGGTCGAGGCGGCGTTGTCAACCGCCTTCGGCGAAGATGAAAGCAAAACGTTTTCGGGTTTAGGTCGGTAAGACTGGCCGGCGCGCAACGCGCGTAGAAAGGGCTCCAATTCGCCGGCAGCCCAAATCTCCTTGATACCGGAAACGCGGCCTGCTTCTTCAGCCGTGTACATGCGGCCGCTCCAGGTCTCGGCAAAAGCGGTACGCTTGGGCAGAAACAGAACTTCTGGATGAAGTGTATTGCTGGGCGTGAGCACGAGCGTGGCGCCCTTCTGCTTTAGATTAGTTAGATAGTAAAGATTGTTTTCCTGACGATACAGGTAATCAACATCGTGGGTGTAAATGCGCGGTTCTGCGCTGAGCAGAATCAGCAAGCCATTAGATCCGATTGCCTTGGCCACTTTAGCGCGCCGGCCCGCAAGTTCCGCATGGCGAGTTTGATCGTCAATCACGGGGGCTGGTGGGGCAATGCGAATAACCGAGTTTCTACTCGTGTCGTTTGCTGTCCCGGTTATGGGTGTTAGCCCCGTTGTCAGAAATAGGACAAGCGAGGCACACGCTAAGATTCTACATTTACTTGCGTTCATACTGCTTCCTCGTAACTGGAATCTGAACTGCCGTTGGGCGGAACACAAAACACGCTTCGGCCAAAACTTGCACTAGCCTCTTCTGCGGAGAATTCGCTCGCGAGGTTTTAGAACACGCCGCTCTCCATTGGGAGACACCACGACCCGTGTGCCGTCGGGATGTAGGATGAGCCTGCTGCCATCAGGCAAATTTCTAACTGTTGGAGTGCCCCTCCGATTGGGGTTTAGCAGTGTAAAGTCCGGATCGCCCACCTGAGGAGTAACAGGTATTGCGACCGCCGGGTTATTTGTCCCGCCGGGAAATTGCTCCACCCTGTTTGATGGCGTAGCAGGCGACGTGGGCGCAGTTTTCTCAGCAACCTTGTCGGCTGGTTTAGTGACCTTCTCAACTTTTTTCGCTGCTCCGACTGTCCTGGCTGCAGTTTCAGCGCTCTTCTCTTCAGTAACTCCACTGCCGGTCGGTTCAGAGACAACGCTGGTCGGCGCCGGGGATGGCTGAGACACGAGAGGGGCGGAATCGGCAGCGGCTGGCGCGGTTTCAGCAGTGACATTTCTTTGCTTAATGGCGTAGTAGCCACCGAACGCGACTCCTGAAAACAGCAAGGCCGCCGCTGCGATGGCCCAGGGCGCCACTCGACTTCGTCGCCGAGCCAACGAACGGTGCACCACTGTCGTTTCACCGGTTGCCGCGGCGGTCTGTCGCTCATCAGCCTTCGTCGCACCGGAAACAGTCGGAGATGGTGGTGGAAACAACACTGTGGCCGCTTCTGCTTTTCCGGTCAGGGTTACGACTTCGCCCGTGCCCTTTAAAGCAGATCGCATCCCGGCGGCAGTCGCGTAACGTTGCTCGCGGTTTTGACTCATTGCTTTCGTGATCACAGCGGCGACTTCCGGACCGATAGCACTACTAATTTCATTCGCAGGTGTTAGTGGATCAGGCTGGGCATTCACGAGTGCGGCCGCACGCGTTAACGCGTCGGGCGGCTTAACCGCCGTCATCAGGTGATACAGAGTGGCACTAAGCGCATAGATGTCGCTGCGAGCATCAGTGCCCAAACCCTGGATCTGTTCCAGTGGCGCGTAATTTGGGGTGTAACCAAAGATACTAGCCGATGTAGTAACGACTGATACGCCGCCTGTCTGGCCTTTCGCGAGACCAAAATCCAACAGAATAATTTGGCCTCTTGAAGTCAGTTTTAGATTCTGCGGTTTGATATCGCGATGAATGATCTGCGGATCCTGAGTGTGGAGATAATCAAGCGCGTCAAGCAACTGGTCCCCCCAGGTCAGCACCTGATCGATAGGAAACGGCCCCTGTTTGACGCGCATCATCTTAGCGAGATCGTCTCCGGCGATGTACTGCATCACCAGAAACTGCCCCTCTGATTCCGAAAAGTGATCGCTGACGCGCGGCAGAGCCGGGTGGTGCATGCGGGCCAATAATCTGGCCTCGCGCTCAAACTGTTTGCGCAGACGCTCGTCGGTGAAAAGTGTTTCTTTGAGCGCAACGGTTGTGTCAAGCCGTTCGTCCACTGCCTCGTAGACTGCTCCCATGCCGCCTTGTCCCAGTTGGCGAACTATCCGGTAGCGGCTTTGTAGCAGAGTATCTGGAGCCAGCATTAGTTTTAAAACCGAAATATCAGGGTCAAGCCCTCAACTGAGGCTGGAGAAGAATGCGAGTCTGGGAAGCCGCAGCCATTATTACATATCGTGAAGCGTCACAAGAAATCGGTTTGATAAACGGCATCCGTTAAATCATCGTGTTCCTCGTGAGATTTCGCGAACCGCTTGTCTCCGCTGAGAAATGTCAAACTATCAAACAAGCACAAACAAACCACCGGCGTGTTGGTGCGATGTTGAGTAGCAAGGAGAACAAGCGTATCCTAAGCGAGCTTGAGTGATTCTTCTCCTTTGCGGGACAGTGACGTAATCGATGTCACTCCGCCCAGACGGCGGCGGTGGCGGCGGTGGCTGATTGCCGCAATCGTCCTGCTGCTGGTTCTTTCCTCTCGTGGTCTCTCGGTTTACTTGTCGTCGCTTTGGTTCGCTTCGCTCGGATTCTCCGCGGTCTACTGGTACATATTCAAACTCAAGATCGGCTTATTCGTTGTCTTTGCATTAGCAACTGTTCTGTTGCTTCGGGCCGCGTTTTGGTTGTTGGAAAAGGCTTTCGGCTCTAACTCGACAGAAAAACGCACTATTCTCATCAATAACCAGCCGTTTGAATTTTCCCCCGAACGTTACGTAAGGCCGTTGGCTTGGGTTTTGGCGATCCTGTTTGGACTCTTTTACGGATTCGCGATGAAGAGCCAGTGGCAAACCTTCGCGCTTTACTTAAATCAAACTATTGCCGGAGTCGCTGATCCCATCTTTCAGAAACCGCTTGGCTTTTACCTGTTCGCGCTCCCGGTTTACGACCTGATCAGCTCCTGGCTGATTACCCTCGCATTCATAGTCCTCTGCGCTTCAATCGCCTATTTGCTTTTAACGGCGCCGCCAAAGCTCCTTAAGGGGACAAACAAGTCCGTCACAGCGAGCTCGTATGCCGCAGTTTCGGTGACGCTGGCTGGATTTCTGGTTCTACTGGCGTGGCGAACATATCTCTCTCGCTTCCCTTACCTCTGGATGGATCACCAAATCTTTTCCGGAGTTACCTACACTGAAGCTAACTATCTATTGCCCGCTTTAGGCTTCGTGGCAGTTGCTTTGTTACTGGCAGCCGTTATAGCGCTCGTCAACGCTTTTACTCTGCGCCGGCTGCGACTGCTCCTTCTCGCGATTGCCATTCCGGCAGCAGTGTACGTAGTCGGCGTTTTTCTCGTGCCCGCTTACGTCAGCAGTTTCATCGTCAAACCCAACGAGCTTGGCAGAGAGAGTCCTTACATTGAACACAACATTGCCTGGACACGCCGCGCTTACGGTATCGAGCAAGTGGAGCTGAGAAAGTTTGAGGCCGAGAACTCGGCCGAGGCCCTTGACCTGGCCGCCAATCGAGCCACATTGGAGAACATCAGGCTGTGGGACTGGCGCGCGTTGCAGGACACACTGAAACAGATTCAGGCGATTCGCACTTATTACGATTTTCCCGATGTTGACGTCGATCGCTACCGCCTCGACGGCGTTATTCGACAGACGATGGTCGCCGCGCGAGAAATTGACGTGCGAAAGTTACCTGAGTCGTCCCGTAACTGGATTAACGAGAAGCTTATTTACACGCACGGCTACGGCATCACAATGAATACAGCCAATGGCTTTACCCCCGAAGGGATGCCGCGATTCGTGTTGTCGAACATGCCGATCGAATCGAAGACCCAGGACCTTAAGATTACTCGACCCGAAATCTATTATGGTCAGGAAACAAACACTGACGTTTATGTAAAGACTCGCCAGAAAGAGTTTGATTTTCCTCAGGGTGAGACAAATACCTACACCAGCTATCAGGGCTCAGGCGGCATACCGCTTGGGAGCGGTTTCCGCAGACTGATACTTGCCTGGGCACTGGGCGATCTATCCAAGTTGCCGTTCTCAGACGATGTAACGCCCGAAAGCCGCGTTCTAATCCATCGGAATATCCGTGAGCTTGTTAACGGCATTGCTCCGTTTTTGATTTACGACAACGATCCTTACCTCGTTGTCAGCAACGAGGGGCGGCTGTTCTGGATGATAGACGCCTTCACCGAGTCAGCCAATTACCCCTACTCGAGGCATCATCAGGTCGGCCAGAACCGCGTCAACTACATAAGAAATAGCGTCAAGGTAGTCATCGATGCGTATAACGGCACGACGGACTTTTACGTTTTTGACGCTGAAGATCCCTTAATCGCCGCATACCGAAGCACGTTTCCCACTCTATTCAAAGACGCCAGTCAAATGCCGGCTGACCTGCGCACACACATTCGCTACCCGGAGACTTTGATTAAGGTACAAGGCGAGGTTTACGGTCTTTACCACACGCAAAGCGCGAAGGTTTTCTTCCAGCGCGAAGATGTATGGAACGTCGCACAGAAAATCGGGGTCGACGATCAAGGCCGAAAACAAGCGCAAACGATCGATCCATATTTTGTCCTCATGCAGTTGCCCGGGGAACAGACGCAGAATGAGTTTGTCTTAATCCTTCCTTTTACGCCCGCCGGTCGCAATAACATGATCGGTTGGATGGCTGGCCGTAGCGATGGAGATAACTACGGCAAACTACTGATTTATAATTTTCCCGAGTCACGTCTGGTTGACGGCCCACTGCAGATTGAAGCGCGCATCGATCAGAACTCTCAACTGTCGTCTCAATTCACACTCTGGAACCAGCAAGGCTCCCGCGTTTTGCGTGGGCATCTGCTGGTCATTCCTATTGGACGTTCCCTGTTGTTCGTCGAACCAATTTACCTACGCGCCGAGAGCAGCCCCATGCCTGAGTTGAGACTGGTCGTGTTGGCAACGCAGGATCGGCTCGGACATGGACAGACCTTCGATGAGGCGATGGCAAACTTGTTTGGTGACCTCGGCCGCCCGCCGGCCACGGAAACGGCTGAACAACCAAAACCACAACCGGGAGAGACTCCCAAACCGGCTGCTTCACCCACACCCGCCGCCAGCCTGCAGCAATTGATCAATCGTGCGGTGTTGGAGTTTGAGGAATATCAACGACTGGCCTCGCAAGGAAAATGGGCTGAGGCGGGTCAAAAACTCGAACAACATAAACGCACTTTGGAAGAATTGAAGCGAGTAGGTTCCAGGCCCTAGCGGGTTAGATTGGGTTTTGTCGTGGGTCGATGAATTCAGAGCCGGGAGCGGTGGCCATCAGCGTGGGTCGACAAATGCAGACCGGTTGCGATAGCGACCGGCATTCAACCGGCACAGTGGAGAGGTTTCGATGCCTGGTGTGGCTGCGGTAGATTAGCTGGTGGGTGCCGCCTCCAAGAAGAATGTAAGCTGCTTGAATGCCGGCCGCTATCGCTCCCGGTTCTGAATTAGCCTACCCACGACAATCCAGCCTGGACTGCTCGGATCCCGTCGCTACCACCCCGCCTCTGAAACCCACAATACAGTCTGGGCTACTTGGATCCGTTCGCTACCATCGCCGACAAACCCCCAACTCTGCACACGTAATCCCTCAATTTTGCCGCGAATCCCCCCTTGCCAGCCTTAATTGTATAGCTACGCCGTACACCTGTTTTTGATGTTAGCCGAATCGTCAAATTCGGGGTATAGTGACTCTCCTATTCATCAATCTGGGTCCTCGTTGGGGCAAGTCGGCTTTCGGCTTCGCCGGAGGGCCGTCGGAGGCGACTCTTGGCAGGCGCGGCGTTCTACGATCTGGAAGGCACCTTAGTTAGCACAAACCTGGTCCACACCCTCGGGTTTTATGCGAGGAACGAGCCGGGTCTGTTGCGTAGTTTCAAAAAGAGCGCGGCCACTCTCTTGAGCCTGCCGGTGTTCGCGATAACTGACCAGTACAGCCGGAAGGTATTCAACGACCTCTACTTCAAGCGTTACAAAGGCGTGAAGGAAGACCGCCTGCGTTTTCTTGCTGATGACCTTTTCTTTTCCGTGCTTAAGCCCGCCGTGTTCCCTGGCGCCTATGAGCTGCTGGAGAAGTCGCGCAGTCTTGGCCTGCGACAGGTCATCGTCACGGGCGCCCTGGATGTTTCCGTAAAACCATTGATGGAGCATCTGGGAATAACGGACTACGTCGCAAACCGGCTGGAGTTTGTTAACGGCGTCGCAACTGGACGACTGCTGCCGCCGGTGATGGCGGCAGCGACAAAGGCGTCGTGGATTCGGGTTTTCGCGGAGCGCGAGGGCATCAGTCTCAGCGACTCTTATGCTTACACCGACAGTATGAGCGACCTGCCGATGCTTTCCGTCGTGGGCCACCCGGCCGTAATTAACCCAGACATGCGTTTGCGTCAGACGGCGCTGCATCACGATTGGCCAATTCTTAATCTGAAATAAGGTAAATGGTGAATAGTAAATGGTGAATGGTCAAGACTTTGCTTCAAAGGAGCCTCAGACCATGCGTCCACATGAAAAGTTAGAAGCCTGGATTAAGTCATTGGAACTGGTAACGGAGATTTACAAATATACAGAAGGATTTCCTCGGGAGGAGCGGTATGGCTTAACTAGCCAAATACGTCGCGCGGCCGTTTCTATTCCCGCCAATATTGCTGAAGGTGCGGGTCGGCAGTCGAAAAAGGAGTTTGCGCACTTTCTTTCGAACTCTCAGGGTTCCGCTAGTGAGCTTGAGACTGAGCTCATTATTTTTCTCCGACTCGGTTATCTGGATCAGTCAACTTTTTTAGAGCTGATCTCAAAACTCGAGCGGGTCGGTCGCCTTGTAACGGGACTTACGCGACACTTGACGCGATCCTTTCGGACTGCCCCGGCGGGCTAACTTAATAAACTGCCCGACGGGCTAAATATTAATAATCACCCTGAGAGGCCGCTTTTTCGACCATTTACCATTTACGATTCACCATTCACCAACTATGGCCCTTCAACTAAGACGAAAAACGCACGAATCGGTTGTCTACATCGATCGCGATAGCGCGCCGCGAATTATGCCGTCGGGCGAAGACTTCATTCTTGAGGATCTTCCCATCGGCACGCGTGTGCTGTATCCCAATCCACCCATTAAGGGTCTGCCGAATCGTGAAGCCGCGATCCGTTATGCGCTGAATCATCCCCATGGCTGTGACCCGCTTTTCGCGCAGCTCGAACCTGGCATGCGCGTGACCATCGCGGTGGATGACATTAGTTTGCCGCTGCCGCCAATGGCGACACCCGATATTCGCCAAACTGTTATTGAGATTGTGGTGGACATGCTCACCGGTCACGGTGTTGACGACATTCACATCATCATTGCCAATTCCCTTCACCGAAAGATGACGGAATGGGAAATGAAGCGCATGGTCGGCAAGCGAGTTTTCGACGAATACTATCCCGACCGTTATTACAACCACGATGCCGAGTGGATCGACGGCCTGATAAAGATAGGCGAAACAAAACATAAAGAACCGCTGGTCTTGAACCGCCGCACTGCTGAAAGCGACCTGGTGATCTACGTCAACATTAATCTCGTCCCTATGGACGGCGGTCACAAGTCAGTTGCGGTTGGCCTTTGCGATTACGAATCGTTGCGCGCGCATCACGAGCCACAGACAATCCGTGATTCAGACAGCTACATGGATCCGGCGCGCTCGGAGTTAAACCACAAAGTGCACCGCCTGGGAAAGATCGTCGATGAAACGCTTAACGTCTTTCATATTGAGACTGCCATCAACAATCGGATGTACAAAGGCGATATGGATTTCCTTCTCAAGAATGAAGACGACTTCACCGCCTTCGACCGTATGAAGTTCGAGGCAATGCGTTACACCATGAACAAATTGCCGCGGCCCGCGCGCAGAAAGTTGTTGCACTCGCGTCCGGCGCAGTACGAAATGATCGCCTGCCATGCCGGAAAGACTGACCCAGTCCACGAAAAGATCATCGCCAAGGCATTCGACCAGTACGCCATTCCAATTCGCGGCCAGTGTGACATTTTAATTACCGGGATTCCCGATATTTCGCCGTACAACGTTTACTCGATACTAAATCCGCTTCTGGTCCAGGTGATGGGGCTCGGTTACCACTTCAACTTCTATCGCAACAAGCCGCTGCTCAAGAAGGGTGGGGTGCTAATCGTTCATCATCCCTGCTACGACGAGTTTGATCACCGCTTCCATCCGAGTTACATCGAGTTTTTCAATCGCTTACTGCCGGAGACGCGCGACGCATTCGTATTGAGAGACAAGTATGAACGGGAGTTCGCGAACAACCCCAGCTACGTGGAGATGTACCGTCGCGGCAACGCGTACCACGGCGCTCACCCGTTTTTCATGTGGTATTGGGGCGAAAATGGCCGGCAACACGTGGGAAAAGTTATTGCCGCCGGGGCTGAAAATGCGCACGTGCCGGCCATGTTGGGTTGGGACCGCGCCGACAATTTGACCGAAGCCATCGCCATGGCGCGAAGCTTCATGGGCAACTCAGCCGAGATTACGATGCTGCATCAACCAATGATCGGTATTGCAGATATGGAATGACCATTGTTCAGCGTCGAGGCTTTAGCCTGCTGACTAGCGAAACCGGCAAGCTAAAGCTTGTACTCTAAACACACGCGCACGATGAAGCTTTCACCGACTGACATCTACAAGGATCGGAAGATCTTCCTGATCGGCAGCACCGGCTTTCTGGGCAAGGTCACGCTCAGCATGCTGTTGCATCGCTTCCCAAACATTGGGCGCGTTTACGTCACCGTCCGCGCGCGCTCCCAGGAAGAATCTGAAACACGTTTTTGGAACAACGTGATTACTGCTCCGCCTTTCGATCCCTTGCGCGAGCGTTATGGAAGTGCGTTGGACGGTTTTGTGCGCGACAAGGTGATAGTTGTCGGCGGTGACATCGGCGATACCAATCTCGGTTATACGGACGAGGAAGCGCAACGAATTGCCGACGACGTCGACGTAGTCCTCAACAGCGCCGGCAACGTCACTTTCAATCCCACACTTGAAAGCGCTCTGCGCACGAATGTAGTCGGCACGCAAAACGTAATTGCGTTTGCTAAGCGAATGAGGCGACCGGCCCTGGTGCATGTTTCCACTTGTTTTGTTGCCGGAAACCGGTCCGGGCCGGTTTGGGAAAACGATCAGGTCCTTGGCTACTTCCCACGCAAACCCGAGCTCAAAGGTGTCGAGTTTTCGGTTGAGCAGGAAATCGCCGATTGCGCGAAGCTGGCTGAGCGCGCCCGGGATGAAGCGCGCGACGCCATGATAATGGCGCGTTTTCGCGAGCTGGCGCGCAAACGGCTTTACGATGAAGGACGGGACCCGGACGATCCGGACGCGATGGGTCTCGCCGTGGCGCGCGAACGTAAGGTGTGGATAAGGACGCGCCTTACCGAACTCGGCGTCGAGCGATCGACGTTCTGGGGTTGGCCGAATATCTACACTTACACCAAGTCGCTGGGCGAACAACTGGTGGCGGCGGAGACTGGAATCGTTCGCAGCATTGTGCGACCGAGTATTGTTGAATCGGCGCTTGCCTATCCCTTCCCCGGATGGAACGAAGGGTTTACCACCACGGCGCCAATTATCTTTTTAGTCCTCAAGGGTCAGACACAGATCCCGGCAAATGAAAAATTGATTCTCGACATCACACCGGTCGATCAGGTTGCATCAGTAATGCTCGCGGTTGCTGCTCAGGCGTGTGTGGAAGAGCCTCATTTGGTTTATCAAGCTGCAACTGGCGATGCGAATCCCAATAACATGGATCGCATTGTCGGTCTTGTCGGTCTCTATAAACGAAAGCATTTCAAGGAAAAGGAAACCGGCTACAAACTGCTGAACGAAGTGGTGGCTCGCATGGAGCCGCGACCGGTTACAACTGCAAGCTTTGAGAAGTTTTCCGTGCCGATGTTCAACTCGGCGGCCAAACGCGCTTCTTCACTGCTTGATCGTGCGCGGCCGCGCTGGGGCGGAGGCCGCGCAGTGGAAGTAATTGATCGCATCAAGGCCGGGGTAGATCGCGTCGAAGAGATCACCCATGAGACGACCGAAGCGTTTGAAATGTTTCGCCCGTTTACCATCGAGAACGCGTACATCTTCCGCTCGGACAACGTTCGTTCACTCTTCGAGAGAATCAGAAAAGAAGAACAAAGCTTTCTGACCTGGTACCCGGAACGTTTTGATTGGTATGACTACTGGCTAAACATACATTTGCCTGGTTTGAAGAAGTGGGTCTTCCCGACGCTTGAGGAAGACATGCGCGCGCAACCGAAACGCATTTACACCTACCGGGATCTGCTGGAGCTTTTTGAAACTTCCACCAAGCGTCATGCCACGCGCGTGGCGATGCGGATCGAACGCGATGGCCGCAAAGAACAGTACACCTATGCTGACCTCCGCGAGCTGGCCACGCGCGCGGCCTGTTTTCTCGCGAGCGAAGGCATCAAGCCGGGTGACCGTGTCATGCTTGTCAGTCATAACGCACCCGAGTGGGGCATGACCTACTTCGGCGTGCTGAAAGCAGGCGCCAGTTGTATTCCCGTCGACCCGGAAAGCACCACCGATGAAATCATCAACTTCACCCGCGCGGGGGAAGCGGCAGCGATTGTTCTGAGCGAAAAGCTCGACGAGGAAAACCCTGAATTGCGGCGCAGACTGGTTGAGGAAGAATTGCCTGCGAAGATTTGGACCTTCAACGAAGTCTTTGCTCTTCCGAACGAACAAACCGAAGATGAACGCATTGCGTTGTTGCCGCAGCGCGTTACCGCACAGTCGCTGGCATCCCTGATTTTCACTTCGGGTACCACAGGCCGACCGAAAGGCGTGATGCTGTCTCATCGCAACCTCACCAGCATGGTTTCGATGCTCTCTTCGGTGTTTGATATGACCACGAAGGACGGAGTGCTTTCCGTGTTACCGCTCCATCACACCTTCGAATTCTCGACCGGCTTTCTTACGCCACTAAGCCGCGGCGCGCAGATAACCTATTTGCCGGAGCTTACCGGCGACGCCCTCGCGCGCGCGATCAAGAATGGGCACGTAACCGGAATGGTGGGCGTGCCTGCGTTGTGGGAACTGCTGCATCGTCGCATTAAGAACAAACTGTATGAACGTAGCGACTGGATTGGTAAAACAGCTGATGGCCTGATTAAAGCAAACGCGTGGCTGCGCGACCGAACGCCACTGAACCTTGGGCCGCTGGCTTTCTATCCCATCCATGAAGGTTTGGGAGGCCGTATTCGTTATTTTATCAGTGGCGGCTCAGCATTAAGCGAAAAGATTCAAAAGGACTTTCAAGGCCTCGGCTTCACTATTCTTGAAGGTTATGGCCTTACCGAAGCGTCGCCGGTGCTCACGGTAACGCGGCCGGAAAACCGCATGTTAACGGGAAGTGTGGGGCGGCCCTTGCCCGGAGTGGAAGTGAAGATTGCTGATCCGGACTCGAGTGGTGTTGGTGAAGTCATCGCTCGTGGGCCAAACGTCATGCTCGGCTACTACTCCGATGAAGATGCAACCCGAAGCACGCTTATCGAGCGCTGGCTTTATACCGGCGATTTGGGAAAATTGGATGATGACGGCAACCTCTTCCTGGTAGGCCGTTCCAAGGAGATCATCGTCGACACCAACGGCAAGAACGTTTATCCCGACGAGCTCGAAGAAGTCTATTCAAACTCCCCTTACATCAAAGAGCTCAGCATAGTCGGTCTGGCTGATGGCATCGGCGAGAAAGTGGCGTGCCTGGTGGTAGCGGATGACGAATACGACATTGCGCTCTCGCGTGACGAATTGCGGCGGCAAGTCGAAGAACATTTCCGTGAGGTGTCGTCGTCACTGCCCTACTTCAAGCGCGTTAAGGTGCTGCAGTTTACTGACGTCGAGCTGCCACGAACTGCAACGCGGAAAGTGAAACGGGCGAAGGTAGTGGCGATTCTTGAGGAGCTTGAAGCTAACGAGAAAACATCAGAGGCGGTGGGCGAACGCGCGATTGATTCGGAGAGTCGCTGGCTCATCGGAATCGTCGCCAACGTCAGTAATCGAGCGCGTGAGGAAATTTCCCTGGGCACACGGCTCTCAGATCTCGGGTTTGACAGCCTGATGTTTGTAGAGCTGGCTACGGCAATCGAGAATGCGGGAGGCTCACTCACCGCGCCAGAGCGGCTGAATGAAGTTCAGGACTTAAGAGAGCTCCTCAGTGTTGTCAGCCGGCGGCCGGGAGCATCGCTTGGGCGTGAAAGCTCCGGGCGTGCTGATGCTCGCCGCGTTGATGACGATGAAATAGCGATTCCTTCTGTCGTCAGAAACGCTGGGAACAGAGCCGGCGACGCACTACAGAAATTGTTCTATAACAAATTTCTGCACACGCATTACGAGGGGCAGTCCAACATTCCGCCGCATACTAACTTTATCGTGGCCGCCAATCACACTTCACACCTCGACATGGGACTGACGAAGATGGCGCTCGCTGAAGCCGGACATGACATGGTGGTGCTCGCTGCTGCCGACTATTTTTTCGACACGAAATACAAACGCGCCGTCATTGAGAACTTTACCAATCTGGTGCCTATGGAACGCACCGGATCACTCAGACAGTCGCTGCGACATGCGCGTTCATTTCTGGATCGGGGTTACAACGCACTTATCTTTCCGGAAGGCACTCGCTCGGTCACGGGAGTGATGGCGGAGTTTAAGCCGGTCATTGGTTATCTGGCGTTGCACGCTGGCGTCGGCATCCTGCCCGTTTATATTCATGGCACGTATGAAGCGATGCCGAAGGGCTCGAATATCATCAAGAACAGAAAGATGGGAGCTCGAATCGGGCGCTATTTGTCTATCGAGGAATTGCAGGAACTCACGGCGGGCATGCCGCGCGCTGAGGCGTATCGCCTGATCGCCGCCCGCATCCGTCATGACGTGGAGAATTTGCGAGACCGAACCCGTCGCTCTTTTGACGCTAAGGAGTTGCGGAAGCAATGGAAAGCGGAACGTCGCTCCCAGATTGCGGAACGCGCAGAGGCTACGGTTTAGAGTTCAGATACTGTTTAGAGTACAAGCTTTAGCTTGCCTCTCGGCAGAGACAACAACCTGAAGGTTGTACTCTGAACTTCAGCACCGTTTAGTGTACAAGCTTTAGCTTGCCTCTCGGCAGCACAGCAACCTAAAGGTTGTACTCTGAACTTCAGCACCGTTTAGAGTACAAGCTTTAGCTTGCTCTTTGCAGAGACAACAACCTGAAGGTTGTACTCTGAACTTCAGCACCGTTTAGTGTACAAGCTTTAGCTTGCCTCTCGGCAGAACCCAGCAACCTAAAGGTTGTACTCTGAACTTTTCAAATGCCGACTACGTCGAAAACTTCCACAAAACGCACCGCGCGAATCACGCCCGCAAAGTCCGGCACCAAGCGGCGCGCGGCAATCGAGAAGCGACTGCGCCCAGCGACGCTAATAACCGGTGGCACCGGTTTTCTCGGCTCACACCTCGTGAGGCAACTGGTGGCGGATGGCGCCAAAGACATTCGTGTGATGGCCACTTCCATTCCCGATTGGTTGGTGGGGTTGGGCGTGGAGACGTTTGAAGGTTCGATCACCAATGACAGCGACGTCAAACGTGCGGTTGAAGGAATCAGTGAAGTCTACCACCTGGCCGGGAAGGTTTCGCGCGAACGCGATGATTCGCGCGAGATGTACAGAGTGCACGTCGAGGGCACGCGGCTGTTGTGCGACGCAGCGCGCGCCGAGGGCGTAAAAACAATTGTCCTGGCGTCGACGAGTGGCACGATCGCCGTTACTGAAGACGGCGAAGTTGTTCCTGATGAATCCTATCCGCCTCCGCTAGAGATCATCTCCCGCTGGCCTTACTACCTAAGCAAGACGTATCAGGAGCTAGCGGCGCTCGAGCGCTTCCAAGGCAAGGGCCTTCGTCTGGTAATCATGAACCCAAGCCTTTTACTCGGACCAGGCGACGATCGTCTGAGCTCAACAAAAGTAGTGCTGGATTTCATGGGGCGAAAAATTAGTGCCGTTCCCACAGGCGGGTTGAGTTTTGTAGATGCCCGGGATGCGGCCCAGGCCTTCCGCGTTGCGATCAAGAAAGGGCGGCATGGGGAGCGCTATTTGATGGGCGCAGCTAATTGGACGTTTTCAAAATTCTTCGGGCGGTTGGAAAGACTAACGAAAGTGGGAGCGCCCAGGATCGCTTTGCCTGCAAAGTTTGCCATCGCCGGCTCGCAAATCGTGGACTCGCTTTTCAAGCAATGGAATTTTGCCTCGCCGGTTGAGCCTGGCGCGATCGAAATGGCGCAGTACTATTGGTACCTCAACTGCAGTAAGGCGGCCCGGGAATTGGGTTTTCGGCCGCGGGACCCAAGCGAAACACTGCATGACACGGTTACTTATGTGCGAGAGAATTTCCTGGGTGGTGACGCATTCGTGAAGTGAGCAGTTGGCTGAAGTCAATTAGAAAGTGTTATCCCGCCGAATCTGAAGTGGCGACTTAATCAATCAAGCTGATGCTGGGAGCGCGGGCGTCCCGCCCGCAATGAGCGCGAAGCGCGAACTCGTACACTCGGAGTCATTCGTGATCGCGGTTAAGGTCAACGCGATACGAGCGGGGCTCGCCCGCTCTCGGGGTTCGGGTTGAATCGGTTCTTTTAAGACACGGGCTATTCCGGAGAATGTTCGCGCTGCGCGCTCATTGCGGGCGAGACGCCCGCGCTCCCAGTGTTCGCGTTGAAGCGGTTCTGACAAGGCTAGGGCAAGCAGTGGGTCGCAGTCGCCGCAGGCGGTGATATTCGTCGTCGGTCGGTTCTGGGTCTTCGGTCTTTACTCCCCCAGGGCCGCATACTTGAACAACCGAAAGCGATAACGTTGCTGGTCGCGGATATTCTTCGCAACCGCCCCGTGAAGATTATCGTCCCAGGTGGTGTACTGCTCGATGAACCGGTCAGCAGCGGCCTTATCTCCCTGATACTGAACGTCCAGAACTTTCTTCAACAGTTTTCCCACCACATCGTGGTACTTGTCGTAGTTAACGCGCAGTTGCTTGGTGGCGGGGTCGAATGTCAACAGGCCGTGCTCCATGAAGAAATTCCATTGCATCAACTGCATTGTCTGATAAGGCTGATCGCGGCGCGGTTTATTGTTCTGCAGCACACGCAAGATGCCGCCGGCATAGACACTTCGCAATTGTGCGTCAGTGTAGTAACCCTGTTTCCTTAGCGCCTGAGCGACAAATAGTGAAACGAGGTCGGCCTTCATTTCTTCCATCGCACTTGCATTCTCGAGTAACGCTTCGTCGAGATCGCGATTGTCTTTGGTCCGGTCCACGCCCAGGTAGTGGCCCACTTCATGCCAAAGCGTGCGATAGAAGTTGCCCTCCGGCGTCAGTTCCTTGCCCTGCTCTGGTCCCACCGCGGCCACGAGCGTACCTGAAGTTGACTCAAAGATATTTGGATCCCTCATGATGTTGGTACGCAAGAGAATCGTGCGACCATAGCGCCGGGCAAGATAACTTTCGTTAGGCAGGATGGTAGCGGTATTGCCGCCGCGAGACTGGCCAAAATCAGCAACCACGTCGTAAACACCTACGGGTATGTCCTCACGCACCTTCTTATGATGATCGTACGGAAGCGAATCCTCCAATGCTTGCAGACCATTCATCGCCTGCCGCAGTGCCGTCGTCTCTTTTTGCCTCGTGCTCAGGACATTGAAGGCGAAAAACGTCTTCACGCCATAAAGCTCATCATCGTAAGTCTCGTAGGAACCGATCTGCGCATTCAAATTTTTGAAGCGGCCGGTGACCCAGGCAGCATCGCCGGATTCGTAATCGTCTGACAGCAGGTCACGAGCACGGTTGCGCAGGTAACCTGCGAATTCGTTGTCATCATTCTCGACAGCGTCGGCGGCTTCATTCAACAAACCGTGCGCCTTTACAAGTTGATCGGCATAGGCCACCGAGTAAGGAACAGCATAGAACCCGGTTGAGCTCGAGGCGCGCCCCGGCAAACGTCGGCTCGTTGGTTGAAGTGCACGCAGCTCGGCCTTGAGCCCGGCATGTAAAGTGTCCAGGACCGGATAACGAGTGAGGCTCGCGAGATCGGCAGCGATATTCTTTGCCGTGGCCTCACGCACAACTGTCCGCAGCCCCAGGATCGCCTCGCGCTTTGCCGGGTGGGTCTGCAGGAATTGGTCCAGCTGCTCCTTCTTTACTCCCCAGGGATAAACGTTTTTGCCAGGCTGTACTGTGTCCACCGGCAGAAAGGGTTCGCGCTTATTTTCCAGCGTGGTGGCTATTGGGCCCTGATTCAGACGGTAGAGTGACAGCAGGTTTTTCGTGGCCGATGTGGAACCCAAACGCGCATCGAGCTGCGTAAGCTTCATAAATGCCTGGTGGGCTTCGGGATGTCTTTGTTGTTCGTAAAGAGCCTGGAATATTTTCCCAGCCTCTATCAGCTTGGCAACCGCCTTTTGTTCTCCTGCGGTTAGATGTGAAACGTCTGGAGCGAGCCGGATGGTCTGTGTCTTGTCAATGATCGGCTGGCTTTGAGCGAGCTGCCAATATCCGGGCGGCAAATCTATTGCGGGCCGGGGCAACCGCGTTTGAGAAAGTGTCGGCATATAAGCGCTAAGGATCAATACGACAGCTAACAGTTTAATCATGAAACCCCTCGGCGTCTGACATTAATGTTGACTACGTTCGCACATCTTATCAAAGACCTTCTCGGTAGCCACTCTCTAACGCTTGCCGATACTGATGCAGTTTCAAAAGGCGGCCGGGCAGTACCGTGTTGCCGACAACCGTCGTGAAAATCTCGCGCCAGAAGAATTGCACCCAGTTCCGCTTTCGCCGGAAACACTGAGTCCCGCGGTCGGCACTGTGGTTGCTAATGCCGCGGTATGTTTCAACCATCAATATCGGTTTCATCCCAGGCAGCTCCCCTTGTTCCTTCGTATCCCGATCGGCTTCGACCTTTAACCGAGTATGAGCCCTTTACTGCTGACGAGCTGAGGGCAGGACTTTTAACTGGGCTGCGGCGACGATGGCGACGGGAGCGGCGCCGGCGTAAAGTCGGTCGCGCGTACGACATGGCACTCGAGCTGTCACGCCTGTTGCCACGCCACTCGCGCGTACTTGATGTTGGCTGTGGCAACGGCTACATCGGCCATCATCTTTCAGCTTTGCTGGAAGCCGATGTGTTAGGGATAGATTTGGATCGCGAGACAGAGGCGCCGATCAAGTATCGGCAGTTTGATGGATCGCTTTTTCCTGTCAACGACCAGTCGTTCGACTGTGTATTGCTTTGTTATGTGCTGCATCATGCGCAGGAACTGAATGCTGTTTTGAGCGAGTTGCGTCGTGTGTTAGGTCGCGGTGGATTGGCAGTGGTTTACGAAGATATGCCGCGGCGTTGGTGGGACCGGCTGGTGTGTAAGATTCACGACCGCAAGTGGCGTAATCGTACCGGCCCCTGCACGTTTCGTAGCGAAATAGAATGGCGCTATGTCTTCAACAAAGCGGGATTTGAGATTGTGAAGGAGCGTGAGTTATCGCGCTGGCGCAATTTCGCGCATCCGGTTAGTCGACGATTTTATCTTCTCAGGGCTGGATCATAACGCAAGTCATCGAGCTTGAATTCAGCTGGGTGTTGCCCTCAAGCATAAGGCCCTTGTTTTAGGGCTGCGCTTTGAAGTCTCTGACGAGGTTAGTTACCAATTGGTTGCGAGCGCCGGACAACTCCTGCAATTTCGAGTTCACTCTGCTTTCTATGGAATTTACTTGGTCGCCTTGATATTTGTAATCAGCAGCTATGCAAGCAGCCCACAACTCATTCAGGGCATTTACTGTCTGGAGAATGTTTGTTGCGTACGCCTCTACGTGTTCCCGCAACTTGCCCGCTCCTTCGGGCGGCAAGATTTCTAAAATCGAAGCTTCCTCTGTGAGGCTCCGATACCACCACCAACCCTCCTTATCAAACTCCAGGTAACGGTCATTCATGTCTGAGGCAAGTTTTTCCTGCAACTCAATTAGCTTTGTGGGAGACGGCTGTAGACGCCGGTTGTCCTTATGAAACATCTGCAGTCTTGTTACCAAGGCACTTAGTTGACTCACCGTTCTTTGGTTGTTCTCGACTATTTCGACCGCTTTCCTTAGTCGTGCTTCCTGCAAGACCTGCTTTTTGCTGGCCCGCTCGGTAATCCAGGGTATGAGGAACGAGCCAATTACGCTGCCGATTACAAGCAAAAGCAGAGGGTGCCGCAATCCATCGAAGAGCCTGCCGGCGGGATTGAGTTGCGTTGCCATTTTTTATCCCCTTCTCGCGAGAGGGCTGAAGTTGAACTTCGCCTACAAATTTTGACTACCTTCTATCCAGAGATGCGATCCCACGGACCCCAGATGGCAAACGTCATCCCCGGAGCCTGCACGTTCACAAACAGTGTCTGGGCGTCGGGACTAAACGTGACTCCGGCAAGCTCACTGTTTCCAAAGTCCGCGACAATATTCCTGGCGATGTCGAAGACCTGTCCCCGATGGGTCAACAGTCGCACATTGTTGCTGACACCATTGTCTTCGCACACAACAAGATTCTGACCCGCAAGGCAGATGTTGTCCGGCATCTGCATCAGTGCCGGATCCGTAACCTCGAATAGCAGGGTCAGAGTTCCCTGATCTTTCCCGGTTGGAAGATACTCCCAAATCTGCCCAAGCTCCTTGTCGCCGCCAATCGTCGCAGTGAAATAGACGCGGCCGTTTCCAAAAAAACATCCCTCGAGCCGAGCAAATGTTGCCGCGCCCGCTGCCAGGCCCTGCTTATAGACAGCCAGGTTGTCCAGCTCCGCTTCGGGCGGATCCGGATGACGGATATCAACCCACTTAGATTCCAAAGCGACACCGATCTTTTGCCGCGTTCGAGTATCGAAGTTTGCCTGGTCTTTAATCGCGAGCATCTGCAGTCGTCCGCCGGCGGCAAGCCGTCCTTGCTTCTTTGGCAGAAAGCGATAGAAGCCGCAGCTTGCCAGGTCTTCAGTGAGATAAACAATGCCCGTGCGGCTATCAACCGCGATCGCCTCGTGTACGAAGCGGCCCATAGCTTTGAGTGGCACCGGATCCACCGCTTTATTGGCAGCGGCCGGGACTTCGAAACAATAACCATGAGGCCTCTCAAATCCACCATGGTCGTTGCCCGCGGCGCTTTTGAATTTCGTCGGGCCCAGCACCGTCTCTTCACAGCTGATCCAACTGTTCCAGGGAGTGGCGCCTCCCGCGCAATTGATCAACGTTCCGCTAAGGCTTATGAAATCTTTGACGATCGTCCGGGTGATCGGATCGACGATGAGCGTAGTAGTGCCTGCTCCGGCCAAAGCGTCGTAGGGCTTCGGCCCGATGGCGGCTCCCGGTTTGCCGCTCGAAATATTGACCTCGTGATTGCGCACCAACCTGAGCTGATTGCCCACGCGGAAAGCCGCCATGCCATCATGCGCAGGCGGCGTCAGATGACCATCAGACATTCGGCTGCCGGCTTTTCCGATGACGGTGTATTGGAAGTCTTTTGGAAGCGCGAGAAAAATCTCACCGGTGTTGTTTGTCTTAGTAGGGACTAACGGACCGTAGCCCGCAAACGATCCACCTGAAGCATCGGCTAAGGTGCTGAGCCATTCGCATCGTCGAGCGAGTCCATCAAAAGCTAGTACTCCTGCGCCGGTAAGGCCGGCCCGAAAGATGAACTCTCTTCGACTTGGGCTATACACAGCTTTCTTGCTCTATGACCACTCTTGCAAACGCTGAACTTACGGGCTTTGATTTTTAATGATGTCTTGTGTTACGTCAATTCCGAGCCAGTTTCACGCTCACTGACGTGGGTCGACGAATTCAGAGCCGGGAGCGATAGCGACCGGGCCCAACTGAGAAAAGCAATCAACTGAGTGACTACCTTCAACGCGGCGATGTTTTGATAAGTTGTATGTATCGTCAGTTGAAACCGGTCGCTATCGCTCCCGGCTCTGAATTCGTCGACCCATGTTGATGGTACGCCGCATCCGTCGCTATCACGGCCGAATCATCGGCCCATAATGCCGTGCTTACATTTGCTCGCTATAGCGAGCCGGTTCTGCATTTCTTGACTCACCTCTACTAGCGTATGACGGGGGCAGCCGCTTAGATCGCGCCTATCTGCCTGTTCATGCTCATGAAGTCGAAGTTGTTCCACGCTTCGACTATTTTTCCATCTCGTATTCTCAAAATAGCGATGCCGCTAAAGTCCACGGCGGAATTGCTGGCGGCAATGCCAAGGTGATCACCGGCGTGTTTGCCGCGCACCAGACACCGCGCTGCGACCTTGTCTCCTTCGGCGATCATGTCTTCAACCAGGATTTCCATGTCCGGGAAAGCGCCGCGAAATTTATCGTGAAAGGGTTTGAAATCTCGAGGTCCGGTTATCGGGTGACTTGGATCTTCGGCGAGGCCATGGGCGATACCATCAGGCGCAAACATCTCATCGATGGCCTCGGCCCGGCCCTTGTTCCAGACTTCGTCAAACCACCGCTGGACAAGGGTTTTGTTGTCCAAGAGTTGTTGGTCAGTCATTCGATTACTCCTCGTGAAGGTTTGAGAGGGAATCTATTCTTCCACCAAATCCGCGGTGATGCCGCTGTTCGGTGGTGAGTCAATCGCTAATTGCAAAAGCCAGCGAAGCTTTTCCGTCTGTTCGTCGTTTAGTTCGGTAAACTGAACGCCAAAGCCAATGCCAACCGTGTGATGTCTGACTTCACCCTCCAGGTATAGCCAGTCACCATCGGGCAACAGCACGCGGAAGCCGACTATCTCTCCCTGTCTGACATCGCCGACGGAATCGAGGAAACAGCCGCCCTCGGAAAGGTTAGTGATCTTTGCGCTGTGGGCTTCCGTCGAACTGTCCCACATTGCGTCAAGGCTGACTCTCAACCTTGGTTTACTGCGTCGATCATCCATCGGTTAGTCAGCCTTGAATTGAGTGATTTCACCTGGCTTGCGCAGCATCTTGTTTACCTCGCCGAGGTGTTGCTCCTCCTCAGCGATCATCTTGCGCGCGTATTCTTCCAACAAAACCGAGCGGCCCTGCACGAGATCCATCAGTTTCTTGTAGAGGGCCAATCCCGCTTTTTCTGCTTCCAGAGCTTCGAGCAGGATGTCGTTGATACCGTGCTTGTGAGTTTCGAGTAGAGCGCCGATTTTGAGTGACGGGTGCTCGCCAAAGTGGGTCACCAATTCACCCGCTTCGTTCGCGTGGCCCAGGCTGGTGGTAGCCTCGGCACGCAACCAACTGACGATAGGAATGCGGCTGTGGCCAAAGATCATCAAGGCATAATGGGTATATCTGACGACGCCGGCTAGTTCGGTTTCCAATATTTCATTCAACAGGGCTACCGCGGCAGCCTTGTCCAGTTTCTCTTCCGCCATTGTTTCCTCCAGTGGACGCAATGCAAACTGTTGGTTTGCGTTTTTGCGATTTAAACTATCAGAACTGTTATGAAACCTTCTCACAAGGCCCAGGTGATCATTTACAGTCGTCCGGGCTGCCATCTTTGCGATGAGGCAAAGCAAGTCATTAGCACATCGGGCGTTGCAGAAGAATATACGCTTGAAGAGATAAACATTGAAAGTGACCCCGCGCTACTAAGACGCTATCGTTACGATATTCCAGTAATCATGATCAACGGGGTCGAGGCGTTTCGTCACAGGGTGACGGCACATGAGTTCAAAAAGACAATAGCTCATGCGCACGAGAATCAGCAGTGAAACATCCTAAGCGGCTTTGCAGAACACTCTTACAAAAGTGCTTGTCGAATGACTAGCGAATCGTCACCTTGAGTGCCTTCCTGTGCACCAGAGTCTAATAAAAGAAATCTTGCTAAAGCCCGAAGGGCTGTTAGTCAACAGCCACGCCCGTAAGGGCGTGGATCACGTGTTAGCCTCAGTCGAAAGGCCCGAGGGGCCGTCACCAGGAGGCTATTATGTCCGGAAAATATCTTTCGCTACTTGTTCACTTTACATGTAGCACAGCAGGTCGCGAACCGTGGATTGTGCCAGAAAGGCGAACGGACCTGTACTCTTACATTGGCGGAATAATTAATAACAAGAACGGGAAACTTATTTCAGCTGGTGGAGTGTTTGACCACATTCATCTCTATGCGTCGATGCCATCAACTTTGAGCGTAGCTGATTTCGTGAACGCGGTGAAATCTAACTCTTCAAGGTGGGTTCATGAATCATTTCCATCAGCAAGAAACTTTGCCTGGCAAGAAGGTTACGGTGCTTTCACGGTAAGCAAATCCGAGGAAAAGAGAGTCGTGAATTACATTCGTAATCAAGAGTCTCATCATAAAAAGCGCACGTTTAAAGACGAGCTGTTGAGTCTTCTAAAGAAACATGAGATTACATACGACCGACGCTACATTTGGGACTAGTAACGCACCTTCGGCGCTAAATACTCAATCGAACACGACCCCACGCCCTTACGGGGTTCACTACAGACTGACGGCCCTTCGGGCCTGGGTATTCTCATTTTCCATTTCTCATTTTTCATTTGATTCATCGAATGAAACGTGGGGGCTGTAGCGGCGCGTCACTCAAATTCAATTGTCCTGCGTAATGTTCGATCGACTCAAACAACCGCGCTCGTTCCGTTTCCTCTTTTGTCTCACGATAGCTAATCACGAGGTCCTTGAGCGCATTCAGCTCCTTATACAGCCCGGCATTTTCTATTGGGGGCGTGAGGTAGGAAATCAACTCTGCATAAGAGCGACGCTTGGCGATCGAACCTTCGGACGGGTTGTTGACACTGTAAATGTAAATATTAGGGAGCTCACCAATCAAACGATCAGGCCAACAGTTTTCAGAGAGGCCGACTTGTTTGCCTGGCATGAACTCCATCGCTCCGTGTGTGCCCACATGAACTACCGCGTCGGCATTCAAAACCCCTGTGAGATAGGTATAGAAAGCCATGAACCCATGATGCGGCGCGCCACCGCGGGCCATCATCAGTCTCATCGGGTCGCCTTCGTAACCGAAGGTTGGCTGCACTCCTATGAAAACGTTGCCAAGCTGGATGCCTTGAATAAGAAGCTCGCTGCCGAATGAATTGATTTTCCCCGGCGCTTCGCCCCACTCCTGTTCGATGTCATCGACGTAAGGACATTGACGCCGATACTCGTCGACGCTCATGCGATAGGCGACATTGGCAGTCGAGCCAAAGTTGTCGGTGTTACCACCAATCAAAGTGTCTCTCAACTCATCCGCAGACGCAGGCAACACTACTGAGTAGCCTTCCGCTTTAAGTTTCGCCAGCGTGTCCCAGAGACTGGGGAAAACATCAAGGTCGGCAGCGGTGCCGATATTTCCCTTATTCGGTGGGAAACAAAAGACGACGAGCGCGAGCTGCAAATCACTGCGTGACGCGGTTCGCAAACGGTTCCAGCGCTTTAAGCGGCGCGCAAACCGGGCGCAGCGCTCCGCGAGGGCGAGGGGCTCAATGCCACGTGCTGGTAAGCCTCCGTAAATGAAGGGCTCCGTTGCGCCATCGATTTCCGGAATGGCGATCTGCATTCCAGCCTGGACGGGATTAAGGCCGGTTAAAGAGTCCTGCCAGGCGTCGATCGTTTGGGTGTCGAGGCTTACGGCCGAGCGGTATGGACGATTCAACGCTTTAAGGAAGTCGGCAGCAGCTTCGCTGTCATTCATCGCCGGCCCACCGACGAAACTGAAGCCGGTTAAAGAAACTACTTGGCTCACTCTCGAACGATCAGTGGTCCGTAGGCCGTTGTCGGTTCTTCCTTTTCCGTTCTTGGGACTCTGGACTTTGGGCTTTGGACTTTGGACTTGGCACGCTGTTTCGATGAAGAATTTTTCAGAGGCCTCACGATTGTCCATTAACGTCGACAAAGCCGGAATGACGCTCAGCCCCTCGGCTTCTATCGCGTGTATCAGTGCGTCGTAATGTTTCGTCGTTTTACTAACAACCTGCGGACGCATCAACAAAAGTCCTATTGTAGAAGCTGGGTCAAGATCCAGTTGGGCGGACTTTGGACTTTGGCCTTTTGAGTTTGGACTGCGAGTTCGCTGGTACCACGCTGCATAGTCCTCGAACGTTTCGAACAACTTCGGTGCATCCGGATGGTAGATCGCGACCGAAGGCATGCGTTCCGGCTGGGAGATCACGACATCTCTTAGTCGCTCATCGGGAACGTATTCCTGCAACGCGCAAAGAACCATCAAACGGATGTTTGCCGGAGTGGGTTGTAGAAAAAAGCAAAAGATGTTCAGGTAGTTTTTTATGTCCCGGAGTTTGCCGGCATTGGGAAGGAAACGCAGGAACGAGGGCAGGCGGTCTACGAACTTCAGGTATTGCCCGTGTCCGTTGCCTCCATTCACTTTGTCCGCCGACTTCTTGCTGCGTGACTGACGGCCGATCCACGATCCCGCTGTTGTCAAAAGCCGAACAGCTTTGCCTGCATCTGTTCCGTCTTCCCCCTTTCCTGTCACCGCTTGCCCCGGCCGGCCCACTAACGCCGATACATCCAGTCGTCCCATACGTGTGCACCGCATGAGGGCAGGCATGCAGTTGATGACGATTACTGCGCGATTCTGTTTGTTGCGATCGAGTGCGGCGATAAGGCGGCTAGCGTTTTCACCATCCATCACATGAATCGCAAAAACGACTTCGGATGACTGCAGGTCAGTTTCAACCTCGTTCCAGACCTCGTCGCTGAGAGGCGCGCCGAAGTTGTAGGCGGCTATCTTCAGATCGAGCCGGTAGTCGCGATTAATCTCGCGCTCCGCTTGTTTCAGCGGCGCCAACAAACTCGACCCAACATAGAACGCAGTAACTTTCATTAGGGACTAAAACTCAATCGTTCGTGTCATTTCGTGTAATTCGTGGATCATCTTCCTACAAAACAAACCGCTTCCACTCTAACTTCCCTCGGCTGCCGAAATTGATCACAAGTCCAACTCTTTTACGAGTCGCTTTCAGGTAGTTAATGATCTGCGAATCTTCAATACCCGTTAATCGATCACAAGCTTTCAATTCCGCGACGATCTGATCAAAGCAGATCACATCAGCCTTGTAGAATGTTTCTAATGGCTGACCTTTGTAATACACACGTATCTTGCACTGTGCTTGATAAGGAATGTGTCTGCGGCCTAATTCAATTTCAAACGCTTCCTGGTATATCGGTTCAAGGAACCCCCGACCGAGTTGGTAGTACACATCCATTGCGGCCCCAATAATCTGATAAACCTCTTCTTTGAATACCAACTCTGCCAAAGGAGCACCTTGTTGTTCGTGCGATTTGTGTAATTGGTGAATGAATACGATCCACGAATTACACGAAATAACACGAACAGGCAGTCAATATCACGCTGGCTCGGGCAGACCCTTTTTCTTGTAATTGCATAAAATTTGGTATGAACGAGCTGTAAGTTCTCGTCGTGCTCCCATTAACCGCCTGACATGGTATGCGTCACCTCTAATCGCTCGCGCAGTTGCTCAACTACCACTTCATCCGGGTTCCAATAACCGCGGTCGTGGGCTTCGAGTAAGCGCTGCACCAACGATCGAGTCGAATGTTCATTCAGCTCTAACAACCGCTCAAACATCGCGCGATCAAGAAGGAACGTTTTGGCTATCTCTGTGTAGATCCAGGGATCGACCGCATCCGCCGTCGCGCTCCAACCAAACGTATTTGCCACATGGTTTTCAATCTCAGCCACGCCGCGAAAACCATGCTGCAACATTCCTTCATACCACTTCGGGTTCAGCGTTTTTGCGCGACTCTCAAGCCGCACCGTTTCTTCAAGTGAGCGAACTTTAGTTTGCGGCGAGAGCGAATCACTCACGTAAATAGCCGGCCGAGACTTCGTGCGCGTTTCAACCGCTTTGGAAACCCCACCAAGATATTCAAAGAAATGATCCACGTCCGTGATGCCGACTTCGAATGAATCCAGGTTCTGGTAGGTGGCCTCAACGCGCGAGAGGGCGTCGTCCATCAGGTGTGGCGCTTCTCTTCCCTCAACCATTCGTCCTTTTGAATCGCGCGTGTAGGCAAAGCATTTGCGAGTCACAAAAAGCTCGCCCAACGTCTCAGACGTTTCCCACTGGGAGTCCATGACCATAAAGTTGACGTTGGTGCCATAGTTACCCGGAGCATTGGAAAACACTCGCGTCACCGCATCGTCAAATTCAGTCCCTGCTTCGTTCAGGCTTTCAAATGTGTTGCGGCGCACGTAGTTCAGGTTAAAGGGTTCATCGAGTGTTGCGACTCGTCGCACGGCCTTATCGAGCAGGGTCATTGTCGGCGCAAACAGATCACGGAAGATTCCCGAGACCGTCATCACGACATCCATACGCGGGCGCTTTAGTTCGTGCAACGGTATGACCTCGACATCAGTAACGCGGTTAAGCGAATCACGAACCGGACGCACGCCCAACAGCCACAATGCCTGCGCCACGCCTTCACCCTGCGTCTTGATGTTGTCCAGACCCCAGAGCACTAGCGCCAGCGCGCGCGGATAGCGGCCATGCTCAGCAACATAACGATGAAGCAAGGCCTCGGCGGTAAGCTCGGCGCGCTGGACGGCCGCGTAGGAAGGAACCGAATACGGATTTACCGCGTGTGTGTTTCGGCCTGTCGGGAGGATGAAAGGATTTTGAACTATGTCGGCTCCCGGCCCGGGTTCGATGTACTCACCTCGCAACGAACGCATCAGCGATACAATCTCATGATTCGAATCGAGCTCTTCAGCAACACGTGCCAACAAAACAAATGTCGGCAGAGACTTTGCGGGGCTAACCCCCGCCCTCGAATTCAGCCAGCTCGCAGCAACTTCGGCGCCTTCGCGGCAAAATCGTTCCATCGTCCCCGAAACGATTCCCGCGATCACTTCGGTTGTTTCATTCGACCCGCTTTCCTGAACGAGTTCGTCATATCCCTGAACGCCGAGCGCATCTGCTACCAGTCTCGGTAGCGCAATAACACCGTGTTCCGGCCGATCAAATGACGCAACCATCCGCAAGAGATCTGCCTTCTCCTTGAGCTCGGCGGCGCGACCGAATATGTGCAGCCCAGTCGGGATTAGCCGTTGTTCGAGTTCAATCAGTTGTTCGTGAAGCTGCATGACGCGAGCGTCACGCTCGATAGACTTACGAGATGTGGTCATTCGTTCACCGGATTGATCAGGAAATCTTTTAGCTGAAAAAATGTACGGCGGCAAGCTAACAGCGATCGCACGAAAATGTGGTTCGTGTTAATTAGTGAAGTTCGTGGATCGTTCTCTAATTTTGGCCGCCGTCTCACAGCCATACGAATAAGCTGAATTGCTGAAACTGCACTTACAACCCTCTTTTGCTGTTGACGATATCCTTCGGTAAGATTCTTCTTGCAATTCACTCCTGAAACAGGAAACTCTACCGGCACAATGTTGGAAGTTACTAACCTCGGTTGCACACGTGGCGGGCGAACCTTATTCAGCGACCTGAACCTAAGCGCCGGTCCGGGAACGTTTTTGCAGGTGCATGGGCCGAATGGCAGTGGCAAGACGAGTCTCCTCCGCATCGTCTGCGGATTGTTGGAGTCCCAGACTGGCGAAGTGCGTTGGGAAGGTAAAAACATCCGAACGCTTCGTGAGGATTATGCGACCTCGATGACCTACCTCGGTCATCAAAACGGGCTTAAAGATGAGTTGACGTCACTTGAGAATCTTCAAGTCTCTTGTGGCATGTCGGGTGAGAACCTTACTGGCGATCGTGCGCGAGCGGCGCTAAAAGAAGTTGGACTCGCTGGACGTGAGAATCTGCCAATACGGTTCCTTTCGCAAGGGCAGCGGCGAAGAGCTGCCATTGCCCGACTGATAGCTCGTGACACCAAGCTCTGGCTGCTAGACGAAGTCCTGGCGTCGCTCGACGAGGCGGCCGTGCAGCTCGTCTCTTCATTGCTGGAAAGACATCTGCAGATGGGCAGGATTGCAATAGCCGCAACACATCAGGAACTTTCGCTTTCAGCCGGTTCGTTTCAGCGGATCGAACTTGCATAGTGACGACTCCCTCCACTTTCGCCATGTTTCGCTGGATTGTTCGGCGCGATTTGATGCTTGCGTGGCGACGCAGGACTGATGTTTTAGCGACGCTCTTTTTTTTCGTGATTGTTGTCAGTCTTTTTCCACTTGGCATCGGACCTGAAACACAGTTGCTGCGTTCGATCGCACCGGGTGTTGTGTGGGTAGCTGCGCTACTGGCTTCGATGTTATCGCTCGGGCGATTGTTTGCGAACGATCACCAGGATGGCACGCTTGAGCAATTGTTGCTGACGCCGCAGCCTCTTTACCTGGTAGTGCTGGCGAAGGTGCTGGCACACTGGCTGGTGTCAGAAGTGCCGTTGATATTGATTGCTCCGCTGGTTGGGATGCAGTTTGATTTGCCAAATGAGACTCTGTTCGTACTGGCGGTTACACTGTTTATCGGAACGCCGGTTTTGAGTTTGATAGGCTCGATCGGTGCAGCGTTGACGTTAGGGTTGAGAGGCGGCGGCGTACTGATCGCACTGTTGATTTTACCGTTGTACATCCCGGTGCTGATTTTTGGCTCAGGCGCCGTAGACGCTAGTATCCTTGGAGCTGGTGCACAAGCGAATCTCTCCCTATTAGCTGCGATGTTTGTCTTGTCGCTGGTTTTTGCGCCCTGGGCAACGGCGGCAGCGTTGCGAATATCGTTGGAATGAGACATTGTCAAAGTCCAATGTCCAAAGTCCAATGTCCAAAGTCCAATGTCCAAAGTCCAATGTCCAAAGTCTAAGTACAAAGAACTAAGTACAAAGCACCAAGTACCAAGCACTAAGTACCAAGCACTAAGTAGTCAAAGAATGAACCTGTACAAATACGCATCACCGGCGGCTTTTTACCCACTCGCGGGCAGAATGATTCCGTGGTTTGCCATCCCCGCCGCTCTCCTATTTGTTGTTGGTCTCTATGTCGGCTTTTTTGTAGCTCCTACTGATTTCCAGCAGGGCGATGCGTACCGCATAATGTTCATTCATGTGCCGGCGGCGTGGATGGGAATGCTTTTGTATCTGCTGATGGCGTTTTACGCGGCGATAGGCTGGGCTTTCAATGCGCGTTTGGCGTCAATGATGGCGACGGCAATCTCAATTACCGGCGCGCTGTTTACATTCATTTCTTTGGCAACCGGAGCACTTTGGGGAAAACCGACCTGGGGCACTTGGTGGGCGTGGGATGCACGCATGACTTCCACGTTAATCCTGCTGTTCCTTTACATAGGATTTATTTCGCTGCAGGCGGCGATTGACGATCCGCGGCGCGCGGATCGCGCTGGAGCCGTGCTCGCCATAGTGGGAGTCATCAACGTCCCCATCATCTATTTTTCGGTGCAGTGGTGGAACACTTTGCACCAGGGTGCCACGATCCGAATGTTGGGCAAGCCAACTATCGCTCCGCCAATGCTGGCTGCGTTGCTGATCATGCTGGCCGCTTGTTGGCTTTATTCGATCGCCGCCGTTTTGTACCGGCTGCGTTGCATCATCCTGGAGCGGGAACAAAACGCTTCGTGGCTGTCAAGAGGGGTTGCGTAGCGTGATGAACTGGTCGGAGTTTTTTGCGCAGGGTGGTTACGCCTTTTATGTTTGGGGTTCGTATTCAGTCACTCTGGTGCTGCTGGGTGGTGAGGTGTTGCTGCTCATCCGGCGCAAGCGAGAACTAAGCAAAGCAGAAGGTTTGGCGAAGCAGCCGGAATCGGAGTGATTCTAATTTATGAAACGTCGTCATCGGCGAATCGCTTTCATCGTCGTCGCGCTGGCCGCCATTGGAGTAGCTGCCGCGTTGGTCTTGTCGGCATTCCAAAGCAATCTTGTCTTTTTCTTCAGCCCGTCACAGGTGGCTGCTAAGGAAGCGCCGCTCAACAGAACTTTTCGAATTGGCGGACTGGTGGAAACGGGCACGATAAAGCGCGAAAGTGACGGCCTGACCGTGCGGTTTACTGTCACGGACACAGCGAGGAGCATTCCCGTCGTATACAAAGGGATTCTTCCTGACTTGTTCAAAGAAGGAAAGGGTTGCGTAGCCCAGGGCCGTTTGGGCTCAGACGGCGTCTTTTACGCCGATGAGGTGCTTGCCAAACACGACGAGAACTACATGCCGCCCGAAGCTGGAGATGCAATTAAGCACGCGCAGGAAGCATCGAAGACGGTAGTGAACCCATAGCGGTGAAAGCGCCGACAGGTCGGCGCACTCCAAAGTTGAATTCAAACCCATAGCATGGTTCCTGAAGTCGGACAATTCGCATTAATCCTGGCGCTTCTATTGGCGCTTACTCAAGCCAGTCTTCCAATGATTGGGGCTGCGCGCGGCAATCGCACGTGGATGGCGCTCGCAGCGCCTGCCGGCCAGGCACAATTCATTTTTGTCGCAATTGCGTTCTGCTGCCTCGGCTATTCGTTTATCACCAACGACTTCTCAGTTCTGAACGTAGCAACAAATTCCAATTCACGGCTTCCGTTGCATTACCGTCTGGCAGCCACCTGGGGTTCGCATGAAGGTTCTCTGCTGCTCTGGTCATTGATGCTTGGTCTTTGGACTGTGGCTGTGACGCTCTTCAGCAAACACCTTCCTGATGAGATGGTTGCGCGCGTGTTAAGCGTCATGGGCATCGTGAGCGTCGGTTTTCTGCTGTTCATGCTGCTAACTTCGAACCCATTTGCGCGCTTGCTGCCGGCCGCGCCGGATGGACGCGATCTCAATCCCCTGCTCCAGGATCCGGCGATGGTGGCCCACCCGCCCATGCTGTACATGGGTTACGTCGGATTTTCGGTAGCATTCGCATTTGCAATCGCAGCCTTGCTCGGCGGCCGGCTGGATGCAGCGTGGGCACGCTGGTCGCGCCCGTGGACAACGGTCGCGTGGATGTTTCTCACTTGCGGGATTGCCCTCGGTAGTTTTTGGGCTTACTACGAATTGGGCTGGGGCGGCTGGTGGTTTTGGGACCCAGTCGAAAATGCTTCGTTTATGCCCTGGCTCATAGGAACTGCATTGATTCATTCGCTTGCGGTAACGGAAAAGCGAGGCGGTTTCAAAAGCTGGACCGTACTCCTCGCGATTGCCGCCTTCTCATTAAGTTTACTGGGCACATTCCTGGTACGTTCCGGGGTGCTGACCTCGGTACATGCCTTTGCCACCGATCCCAAACGCGGCATTTTCATTCTCGGGTTTCTCGCGCTGGTCATTGGCGGGTCGTTGTTCTTGTACGCGTGGCGCGCCAGGCAAGTCGGCCTGGGCGGCAAGTTTGAGGTCATCTCACGCGAGTCGTTCCTGCTTTCGAACAATGTGTTGCTCGCTGTCGCGGCCGCGTCAGTTTTGCTCGGTACACTCTATCCCTTATTCATTGACGCCCTCGGCATGGGCAAGCTGTCAGTCGGACCACCCTACTTCAACAGTGTGTTTGTGCCTTTGATGGTGCCCGCAATGTTTCTTATGGGAGTCGGTCCGATTGCCAGGTGGAAGAAAGCGAGCCTACCGGAACTGGCTGTCCGCCTGCGTTGGGCGTTTTTGGCGAGCGTCGTCACCGCGTTGATTCTGCCTTTTGTGCTCGGGCGTTGGCAGCCGCTCGTTGCGCTTGGGTTGATGCTGGCAATTTGGATCGTCACTACCAGTGCATTGAATATTTGGGAACGCGTGAAGATCACTTCAGGTCAACTGGGAGTGTGGCAAAAGCTTAAGGCGCAAAGCAGGAGTTATTACGGAATGCATTTGGCGCACGTCGGTGTTGCAGTTTTCATCGTCGGTGTGACACTCGTAACCGGCTATCAATCTGAACAGGATGTGCGCATGGACATTGGCGACACGGTCAGCGCCGGGGGATACAGTTTTCGCTTTAACGGGGTTGCGAATGCGATGGGTCCAAACTATCGCGCTGCGCGCGCCGAGATAGAAGTCATTAAAGACGGCAGTGTCATCAATAAGATGTATCCGGAGAAGCGTGCGTATATGGCATCGGAAAACATCATGAGCGAAACCGCCATCGACACCGGGCTGTTCCGAGATCTTTATCTCTCGCTCGGCGAGCCGGTGGGCGGCGGCGCGTGGAGCGTACGGGTGTATTTCAAACCTTTTGTCAGTTGGATCTGGGTTGGAGCAGTGCTGATGGCGTTTGGCGGCGCCGTGGCTCTAAGTGATCGCCGCTATGCGCTCGCCGCCCGGAAACAGCTCGAGGCCCGCAAAGTGGAAAGCACGCCCATTCCGGCGATGGCTGTGTCGGCGAAGGAATTATGACGCGATACATAATACCGCTTGCCGTCTTCATCGTCCTGGTCGTTTTCCTGGCGATTGGCCTTGGGCGCGATCCGCGTGAAGTGCCATCGCCGTTAATAAATAAGCCGGCGCCCGGGTTTCAATTAGCCCAACTTAAAGATCCGGCCAAATCGTTTTCGACCGGGGAAATGCGTGGCAAGGTTTGGCTGCTAAATGTTTGGGCATCGTGGTGCCTTGCTTGCCGCGAGGAACACAGGCTGCTGCTGGAGCTGTCGCGTTCAGGGTCTGTGCCGATTTACGGATTCAATTACAAAGACCGCCGTGAAGACGCGATGTTGTGGCTAAACGAGCTTGGCGACCCTTACGTTCTGAGTGTGTCAGACTTCGATGGCCGGATTGCCATCGATTATGGCGTGTATGGCGCGCCGGAAACGTTTTTGATAGATCGCGACGGTGTAATTCGTTTCAAACACGTAGGCCCTCTGACGCGCGATTTGTGGCAGAAGAAGGTGCAGCCATTGATCGAGGGGCTACAAAGATGATTACCGAAAGCGAGCAACGCGTTTACTGGGAGCGGAGCAGAAACACAAACCCGCGCCTGCCGCGCGATTTGCGGGCGAGACGCCCGCGCTCCCAGTAAGGAGATGACTGGTTTATTTGGAAGTTCTTAGGCTCCAGCAATGAAGAAGCTCATTCTCTTTCTAATCTTTCTTTGCAGTTCAAGTTTCACTGCGATAGCCGACGAAGCGCGTCCTTCTGCCGCCGATCCGGTGCTCGAGGAGCGCGTAATGAATCTGTCTCGCGAGCTGCGCTGTCTCGTTTGCCAGAACGAAACATTGGCTGACTCGCGCGCTGACCTGGCGGTCGACCTGCGCAATCAGATTCGCGAACAGATGAAGGCGGGAAAAAGCGATCAGGAGATTGTTGCCTACCTGACCGCGCGTTACGGAGACTTTGTGCTTTACCGGCCACCCGTCAGGCCCACAACTTACCTGCTCTGGTTTGGCCCGTTCATTCTCTTGTTGGGCGGCCTGCTGCTGCTCTTTCGTTACGTGAAACAGCGGCGCGAATTGATCGTGGAGCAGCCGCTTTCAGCCGACGAGCACGCGCGGGCTGCCGAGCTGCTGCAACCTGAAATTAAGGAAGAAACTGTCTAAATGCTTTTCTGGATCATCTGGGCAGTTCTTATCGGCATCGCGCTGGCGTTTATTCTCCCAACGCTTTTGCGAGCCGGTGACGAACCGGAGAATACCGATAAGCAGGCGAACGTCAGCGTCTATCGCGATCAGCTTTCAGAACTCGAAGCCGACTTGCAGAACCAAATAATCAGTGCGGATCAATATCAACATGAGCGAGACGAAATTGAGCGCCGCCTGCTCGAAGACCTCAACAACTCGGCGCCTGACGTCCCAACAAAAGGAAAGCATGTCGCTGGCAGGCGATTGGCTTACGCGATTGGGTTAGGCCTTCCAGTCGCAGCAGTCGCGTTTTATTTTCAGATTGGAAGTCCTGGAGCTATCGCGGCGCGCCCAACCGGCCAGTCTCAAGTCCCCACCGCTGAGACTCAACCTGGGAATCCGATGACGCAGCAGGGTATCGACGCGAATGTTGCTGCCCTGGCAAAACGTCTCGAGGAGAATCCGAACGACGCTGAAGGCTGGGTTATGTTGGGCCGCTCCTATGTCACTCTAAAGAGATACAACGAAGCGACTGGTGCTTACGCCAAGGCGGCTGCGCTTAAACCAACCGACGCCGACCTGCTGGCTGATTATGCTTTTGCGATGGCCATGGCCAATGGCCAACGACTGCAGGGCGAGCCACAAACGCTCATCAACAGGGCCTTGCAATTGAATCCGGAAAACTCCAAGGCGCTCGAGCTGGCCGGTAGCGCAGCATTTGAAGCGAAAAACTATAAAGAAGCTATTAGCTATTGGGAACGTCTGCTTGCCCGAACACCTCCGAACACCGAGTTGGCAGACGCGCTCAATGAACGAATCAATCGCGCCAGGTCATTGAACGCTCCATAGTTTAAAAGTGAGGAAACAAACATGTCTGAAGGACAACGTAAAGTAATGGATTGCCGTCTTTACCCAAGCGATCGAGGCTGCACGCTTTCAATTGAGGGCACTGAAGAAGAAGTGCTGGAGGCGGCCACCCAACACGCTGTAACTGCTCATGGCCACACGAACAGCGATGAGCTGCGTGAGCAGCTTCGAACTCTTTTGAAAGACGCGCCCGCCCATTAATTCAATGACTCGAGAGAATCTTCTGTTTTCAATCATCGGTCTGCTGCTTGGCTTCATAGTCGGTTTTATTTTCGCGAGCACCATGAGCCAGCGCTACGCAGCAAGCCCACCCGTTGCGTCAAGCAGTCAAAGTCTGCCCGCCGATCATCCTCCGATCCAATCCGGCGAGTCACAAAACCCACAACAGGTGTTTGCCCAGGTGCAGGAGGCGATGGCGCGGGCCCGCAATGAGCCACAGAATTTTGACGCCCAGGTAACTGCCGCACGGCTCGAATACCAAATCCAACGCTACGATCAGGCGGTAGAGTTTTTACTAAAGGCGAATCAGCTAAGACCGGATAATTATGAGGTTGTTGTGATGCTGGGCGCCGCGAACCTTGAGGGTGGCCACTACGACATGGCTGACAAGTGGTACAAGATTGCGTTGAACAAGAAACCTGATGACGTCAGCGTGCTGGCGAGTCTGGCTTATATGCAGTTGCAGAGGAATGATGCGAAGGCTGCAGAGAAAGCAATCGCTAACCTGGAGAAGGTTGATCCGAACAATCAAGACCTACCGCAATTTCGCGAGCGGTTGGCCCAAATGAAGTCTGCCGACAACTCGAAATGATTTAGGGCGCTATCGACATCCGCACAATGCTCGACAGCTCTATGCGTTCGATCTTGCCGTCTTTCCCCACCACCACCACGCGTCCATTTTCTACTGTCACACGCCGCACACTGCTCATGTAACGATCGATCATTGTGCCGTCGTTGGTCTCGATGATTAATCGCGGGCCAGTCTCCGGCTCGGGTTCCACTGCCGGCGTAGGCTGCGCCGAGCGGCGACTACCACCACGTCGCGTCGCCGGCCGCTCACGAGCGGTAGACTCGCTGTCGGTTTTGGCCACCTCTTCAACGGGCTTATTTTCGGCTTCCGCACGGGTGTTTTCGTCAGTGATTACGGGTTGCGGCGCGCGTGTTCTGCGCCCTGCCGGCCGACGTCCACGACCAGTACGGCCAGTTGGCCGTGAAGCAGGCTTCGTTTCTTCCGTCGTTTCGGCTTTTGCTGTTTCGGATTCTGTGGCCGGCGTTGGTTCGGGTTCTGGTGTGGGAACTGCGGCAACCTCAGGCGGCGGCTCGGGTAACCGAGCGCCCGAAGAAGAGACTCGTCTTCCCGTTCCCGTCGACGACAGAGAAGGTTGTACCGGAGCGTTCTCGCTCGCAGCCAGCAAAGGTCCACTCGTGATGGGCTCGAAAGATCCGCCAAATCGCAGACGATAAGAGCCCTCATCATCGTTGGGAGAGCGCGCCTCAATCCGCAAAATGAAATCTTCTCGCTTGCGCAGATAAATGCTCTTCGTAACCGGAGATGCACTACCCGCATGAATCACAAATTTCAAAAGCGGTCGGAGACCAACAGACGAGAAGACGTCCACGTCACCGTTTAGGTTCCTGGCATCGACGGTGATGAGCAGATCTCCCGGCGTACCGCTGAAGGCGTAGAAGTGGTCAGTCAGACGCGCGTCGCCGATGTCTCTGGGCGTGATCGAGCCCGTCACTTCGTTTGTTTGAACCGCTGAAGGTGCGGCAATGTCAGTTGACTGAGCAAACGCAAACGCCGGGAGACACACGACCACGAGCGCCAACAAGCCAACACTTCTGGCGATGCGACTATTCGTCGGCCCCAAATTTCTTAAGGTCATTGGAAAATCCTGGGACAAAAGCATGACGGGCAAAAACTTACAACGCGGTTACTATCAGGGGTTAAGAATAACAGATTTGCGTCAGGAATCGAATGCTACTCCCACTCTCCCAGTATTAACCCGCTCGTTTCAGTGAATCTGTTTCAGCACGGAACAAACAACATATTTCGAGTCATGGTCGAGCAACCCTTGTAGAGTTTCTGGTATCCTCAGATTATGAAGCTGCGCTCACTCGGCACGTTTGCGTTCTCCCTGTTTGTCATACTCTGCCTCCACCAGACTCTTCACGCCCAAGCCTGGACTGCGAAACTCGACAAAAACGTTCGATTTTATCAGCCGACGGAAATGGGTGTGCTTATGGTGGGCACCGAAAAATCTCTTTATGCGATCGATGGTTCAACCGGCGAAACTCTTTGGCGCCGCAAGGATGTCTCCCTCGACGAAACAGACGTCGCTCCCGTCCCAGGTACCGATTTGGTTTTGCTGGCCTTTGAACAAGGTGAACGCACGCGCGTCGAAGCGATCGATCTTTTGTCAGGCGACGCTATCTGGCGCAGCGATAAGATTCGGGGCAGCGTGATGCATATGGCTGTTGATACAAATGCGAATCTGCTTGCCGTAGTACTCGCGAAGGACGCCAGGGGAAGCGTCGATGAGGATCGCAAACGGCGGCCATTGGTTCATGTTCTCGATCTCACTTCCGGCGATCAGATTTGGAAATATGAAGCCAGTGAAGTGCAGATGATTCCTTCGCGTTGGCCTGAGAGTGGCGAGGTTGGCTTCACCTTTGACAATTACCACGCGCCGGTTTTCGTCGACGGCAGGCTGTATCTTTTCTATGAAGGGTTGACTTCTTTTGACGCGCGCAACGGCAAGGCGCGGCTGAGGGAGAAATATCGCGTAAATGAGGATGGGCTGGCCTTGACGGAAGCAGCACCGATTTTCTCTGAAAGTTTCATTTACACTTCCGGCCACGGGCGTGTTCGAGCCATCTCACGCGAAACGGGCGACACCGAATGGGAAGCGAAGGACCTCGGGCTAACCCCTGAGATGATCCTGGTTGATAATGTTTTATACGTACGAACCGGTGGGCTGTTCACCCGGCTCAAGAATGGTGATACCGTCGAACGAGGTTCATACGGTGTCAGCGCCATCGACGTTCGCTCAGGAAAAGTGCTATGGCGCTACAAAGGCGCTGACAAAGGTATTACCAACCTTATTCTCCCGGACCCAGCCAGCATTCTGGTGGCTGATCGCGACGATCTAATCGTCATCGATTCTCAAACCGGCAAACGCCGCTCGCGCATCCGGCACCGTATTGAACGCGCGTCGTTCGGTCTGCTAAACGAATCAGGCCAGGTCGTGATCGGCGGACAGTCCGAGATTGCAGCGTTTGACGCAAACGAGGGCCGCGAAATTTGGCGTGCGCGTCATACGCCACCCGGTCGCGGCATTTTTCGCACGGTCGCAGCGATCGCGGCTCGAGCGGCGTCACTCTATTTTCGCTATGGCGGCACGGCCGCGACGGCCTTCCGCGGCGTGCAACTAGCTCGGGGCCTAAGCGGGCTAAGCTGGTCCGGACTGGCGGCACGATCTTCAGTCTCTAACCTGCAGGCACTGGCCACCAATTCGGCGCGCAACTACGCGCGTTCATACGCAGCCTCGAGGTTCAGGCGATTTGGGATTATCTCTCGCGTAAGGGACCTGTCGCGCGGAGGCACTACTCTGCCGTCAATGCCCTCTGTGTCTTCCATTCCATCGCCAATTCCTTCACCCGGCGACCTGGTTCGGCGGCGCACCGCTGATGTCGATGAACGATTGCTCGACCGCATCGACCCCGCCCGGCAACTCGAGCGTCTTTCGCGCTTTCTCTGGCATCGTGATCGTTTGGCGGCGCTGCGTGGCCAGTGGATGTATTTCTACACTGACCTCAAGGATGTAGAAGGGAACGGTCTCGCGGGGGTGAACATTCATTCCGGTGAGACGGTGCGAAAGATCAGATTGCGTGAGTTGGATGAAAGGTTCGTCACGGACGAGACGTTGGGACTCCTCTACGTTTCGACAGGAAATCGCATTCTGGCCCACTCGGTCACGGCAACCCGTTAAATTTCCGAGGAGCAGCAAACGATCCACGAAAATACACGAATTAACACGAAGAGCTTCGTCTCGTTTCGTGTTATTAGTGGATCTGTAGTTTATGCAGCCGACCAATTTCATCGCACGACGCCTGAACCGCTCTTATATCCAGTTCATCTGCATACTCGTCCTGGCCATCTATCTGATCTTGCTGACGGTCGCTTTCGCTACCAACGTTAACGGCAAGACCATTTTTGGGCCGTACCTCGGGGCCGACTTCGGCGCGTACTACATAGCCGGCAAAATCTTCAATGAACACCGCGCAGATCGCATCTACGATCCAGCGCTTCATCATCAACTCTATCTCGCCGAGTTTCCCTGGGCGCCGCGAGACAGTCAGTTGTATTACGCCAACGCGCCCTTCTTTATCGTGCCATTCATCGCATTGGCCCACCTGCCTTACGCGTGGGCGTACCTTGGTTGGCTGCTATTCTCCCTGCTTTTATATCTGGCGGGCTTCAATCTTGTCTGGAAGACTCTGACTGACATCCCAAGAGACGCCTCGCGTGTCGCCCTTTTACTCGCCGTCTCCTTCATGCCGTTTTTGGTTGAATGTCTTGCCGGCGGGCAAACCTCAGCGGTGGGCTTCTTCTGCCTGGCGCTCGCGATCAGCTTGGAGCGACGTGCGCGTCACCTTTTCAGTGGCGCCGCGCTTTCTTTGTGTGCCTACAAACCGACGCTGTTGCTGCTGGTCGTGCCAATGCTCTTAATCTCCAGGCGCTATCGGACCCTTCTGGGTCTCGCTGCAGGCAGCGTTTCCCTTTCAGTAATCTCGTTATTGTTAGTTGGCTGGCAAGGGTGTCTGGGTTTCATCAACACCCTGCTTTACTTCAGTTCCGTTTCCACAACGGCCGCCTCTGGTCTCCGCTCGTGGAAATACGTCGACATCAACTCCTTCTTTCGATTGCTCCTGGGTGGCGGGTTTTCCTGGCGGTGGCTCCTCACAGCGCTGGTTTTTATTCTGATCGTACCGTTTCTGGCAATGAGATGGTGGCGGAGCGGCATGAAGCACGATGATCGCCTGGTGTGGGCCGTTACGCTCGCATGGACGCCGGTGCTGAATCTCTACATGGGGATGTACGATGCAACCATCGTTGTGCTGAGCGCGCTGCTAGTCACCGACTTTTTGTATGGTGCGGCTGGCAGCAAACAGACGGCGCTGTCCTTCAACCACAAGTTTCTCCTGCTATTACTCTATATCGTTCCCTGGCTCACGCAGCCGATTGCGAGACTCGCGCATTTGCAGTTCTTCACCATCGTGCTCGCTATGTTCGGCACTTACCTGTTACGCCTCTCAATGAAGTTTGAATCAACGCCACTATTGGGAACCCGGTCGTTCCGCCCCAAGTGAGCGCGTCGCAAACTCGTCCACTCGGCGCCATTTGTGATCGGAGTTGAGATCAACGCGAATACTGGGAGCGCGGGCGTCTCGCCCGCAATGAGCGCGCAGCGCGAACTCTTAACGTCACAGCAAACGATTGTTACGACTCTACAAACTTCTTGTGACCTTTTAGATCAAGAATGAATTCAAGAGCGGTCGCGGCGCATATGAGCAAAGAGAACGGATTTTACGAGGTCAAACGTAGCGGCACCGGTTTCGGTTTGTTTGCCACCAAGCCAATCCCCAGGGGCAAACGTATCGTTGAATACACCGGCCCGCGCATCTCAAACGAAGAAGTGGATCGAAGCAACGGCAAATACTTCTTTGGCGTGAATTCAAAATGGTCCGTTGACGGCAGTCCACGCAGCAACGTCGCGCGCTACATCAACCACTCGTGCAAGCCGAACGCCGAAGCGATCATTTCGCGTGGCCGCATTTGGATTTGGTCAAGGAAGAAGATCAAAGCGGGTGAAGAAATCGCCTACGACTACGGCAAGGAATATTTCGAAGGGATCATTGAACCACTAGGCTGCAAATGTGAGGCGTGCCGAAGTAAAAATAAGGGACAACGGAAAAAATAGTAGTACCCCTGCCCCGACGCCGCCAAAGAACCCGTCAGTAGCTCGCCAAGTATCAAAAGTTAACCCGACTCTTTATCCGTCTCGCCTCTCCTTCGGACTTATGTTTTTGCCAGTCTTTTAGCAAAACAAAAGTTAACAAAATTCCGGTTCGGCCGTCTTACTATTAGGCAGGCAATAAAATGAAACCGAACGCCGGATAAAGCGTTAACTGAGTCAAAGGAAGCCGAATCCAAAGAGCCGGCTCAAGGAAGGTTGTCATGTTGAAAATAAGAGCGAAACACTTTGGCACGGTCGCCGTCCTGCACCTCCAGGGACAGATTGTCAATGGTGACACCGAAAGATTGCGCAATGCGGTTCAATCTCTGGCGGAGATCAGTGCCGTTAGACTCGATTTGTCACGTGTGACTACGGTGGATGCCTGCGGTCTGGGCGTGATGCTGGCGTTGCGCGAGCAGGTCGAATCAAAGGGGATACGCTTCGGACTCATAAACGTAAACAAACGAATTGGCATGGTGCTAAGACTCACGCGCCTGGATTCTGTTTTTGAGATTCCCTCCAGCGTGGAATATCTTCCGGCAGTCTCGAGCAAACGCCGCGCCAAGTTGTCACCGCTCGCATCCTGCGCTTAGCCGGAAAACACCTACAACTAGTTAACCTGAATGGTCGATTAACCTCAACAAATCGATCCTTGCCTACTGACATATTTGGGCTACGATATGAAAAACGGAATTGACCTGTTGCCACAATTACGTTAAAAGCTCCTCAGCCCGGCATAACGAAGATACTTTGTAGTTAGCAATCAGGACATCTCAGCCGGGTTACATCAACCGTCAGGTTCATCAACAACACAATTCAAAACCTGGGAGGAGTTATGAAGAGGCTTTCGATCTCAGTTCTGTTATGCCTTGCGGCTGTGGTTTCAACGGGTCAAGCAACAGGTTCGCCAGCTCAACCCGCAACCTCGTCACAGCAAACTCCCGTCACCGCTGAGGATTATTATCGCCTGGGCGTTTACCGATACGAGCTTGACGATCGTGAGGGAGCGGTTGAGCAGTTTCGAGAAGCTATCAAGCTTGACCCATTGCATGCGATGGCTTACCTCTGGCGTTCTTTGGCATACGACTGGTTAGGCCAACCGAACAAGGCAAAAGCTGACTACGATGCGGCCATGGCCATCATCAATAAGGCAATTGCTGCTAAACCGGAGAATGCTCAAAACTACGCTCATAGAGCCTGGGCGCATCGCTATAGAGGAGATTACAAGGCGGCGCTCGCCGATTTTGACAAGGCCCTTGCTCTAGATCCTAAGAACGCGGAAGCCTACTTCGAACGCGGCCGGTTGTTCGGTCCGTATGAATTGAAAGACCAGGTCAGGGAAATGGCCGATTATGACCTGGCGATCCTACACAAACCAGATCACGCCAAGGCGTACGAGGGACGGGCCCGCATCCGAGCCGACAAAAAGGATAAAGCGGGAGTCGTAGCAGATCTGGATAAGGCGATCTTAATTTACTCTCGCGCCATCGAGCGCGATCCTCGTGATGCTGTTGCTTACAGAGATCGCGCCAACGCCCGCAAGTTGAAGATCGATATTCTCAAAGACCTTGCCGGCTACCAAAAGGCTCCGTCTGCTAAAGAACTGGCGGGTACAATCGCTGACTTCACGTCGGCCATTGCAGACTATGATCGAGCGCTGATGCTAAATCCCACTTTCCTCGTGACACCGCTTAATCGCGCCTGGTCGTACGTGGGCCGAGGAGAGGCTCGCTTCAGCAAAGGCGACTTCATTGACGCATTTGCGGATTTGGACAAAGCCGTTGCATTGGATGCAGGCTTCACTTCCTACACCGCTCGCGCCCGGGCTCGCGAGGAACGTGGCGATCTTGGCGGAGCCATCGCTGATTACGACAAACTGATTGAGTTGCAATCCAAGAAGAAAGACTCCTCTGCTCTGGGTTATACCTATGAGTACCGCGGCCGCGTGCGTGTAAAGCAGAAGGATTACGATGGCGCTATTGCAGACTTCAACAAAGCCCTCGAAGTCTCACCCAAGTCGGTGAGCCCTTATTTTGAGATCGCTGAGGCTCAGATAAAGAAGGGTGATCTCGAGGGAGCGGCGGCGGCGTATACGAAAGCAATTGCTCTACATCCGGACTGGGCCAACAACTATGCGAATCGAGGGTTCGTGCGTCTGAGGCAGAATCGCGATGCCGAAGCCGAACAAGACTTCCAAAAGAGTATCGAGCTCGACCCTAAGGCGAAGGCGTGGATTGACAAGGAGCGTAACAAGATAAGACCGAAGCCGACCGCAAAACGCCCGGAGCGCAGGAGAGTCAAGAGCCGTTGATGGTGAAGAGAGCCAACAGCCGTTGAATGGTTATGGGAGTCTGAGTGTTGGTTGGTGCCGAAGGGGGGCTTGTTTAGGTTAATTCCCTTCTCTCAATTTACTGAGCAATATTAGAAATGCGCAACTTTCTCGCTTTTATCCACTCTCATTCGGCCCAGGCTTCGGAAACTACAGACGCTTCTGGCCCATTGAAATGTTTGCGCTTGAGGTTGTAGACTAACCACGAACAAAAGGGGAGTAGGTTGCCTCCTTGATGGTCCGGTGAGCCGTCAACACGGTACTCGACGTAGAGTACTCGGCGCACCGGGAAGAGCAAAACAGCTCGACGACCAAGACCTTTTGCGGCTCACGCGGCACGCAAAAGGTTTTCTTTTTTGCGAGGCTCGCAAATCAGATTTGTGTTGACCCGCCAAGGACGGTCGGATGTTCGAGCTTGCCCACTCTTCAGCGATTAGCGGTTCTCGCCCAGGATCCTCAGCCTCCTTTCCGCTTCTCTTTAACTCCAATCTGAGAGCCATTTGCTATCAATCGGGCAATCCGCATTTGTGCGACGCTAACCCGCTCGCCGTCGTTCCATCGGTTCAGGATTTTTCGTTCCTCAACCCCACCATGTCGTTACAGGCAAGGCGTACCCCGCCGCGAAGGAAGTGAAACATGACTGAGTATTCGAAATTGCTAATCGCTTACGACGGTTCGGATTGCTCCGATGCCGCGCTTAAGGACCTGCGGCGCGCTGGATTGCCGGCGACACTTGACGTTGTGGTCATAACCGTAGCTTACGTTTTCCTCCCAAGTGGCAAGGTGCCCGACGAAGAGTTGGTCTCGCCAGGCGCCGCAGCCATGGTGCAGCCGGCTCAAGCGCATGCGCGGAATGCTTTTGAGAGGGCGCTGGAACTGGCAGAGCGAGGCGCCGCTCGCTTGAAAGCCGAGTTTCCACAATGGACCGTGCGCGCGGAGGCGGAAGCGGGTTCGCCTGCGTGGGCGGTAATCAATATTGCCGGCAAGCTTGGGTGTGACCTGATTGTCGTAGGTTCCCACGGTCATTCATCGGCGGGCGGACGATTGATACTTGGTAGTGTGTCGCAGCGCGTGCTTTATGAGGCGCCGTGCCCAGTGCGTGTGGCCCGATGTGTAGGCGAGCAGCGCGAGGGGCCGGTTCGTATCGTCGTCGGGTTTACTATTTCGAAGGACGCGGAAGCTGCCGTGAATGCAGTCACCGCGCGCACCTGGCCCAGGGGAAGTGAGGCGCGCTTGATCACCGCAGCGTCATCGAAGCCGGTAGCTCGAGAGATGGCATCGGAGAGGCTGCGCAGCGCCGGCCTGAATGTTACGGAATTTGTCAGGCAGGGCGAGCCGGCATACGTCCTCATTCACGAAGCAGAAGAATGGAACGCCGATTTAATTTTCGTCGGCACCAGAGATCTGCATGGCTTTCAACATTTCCTGCATGGCAGCGTTTCATCAGCTGTGGCCGCGCGCGCCCACTGCTCGGTCGAAGTAGTGCGCGCCAAGAGGACGGCAGCCCTCAACAAAAACTAAATGGTTTACCTCCATGTCGACTGACGCCGGTTCCACACAAAATACAGTAGCGCCGGGCGCCCCCTGGCACACGCTCACGGTTGAAGAGACCTTCGAGAGTTTGAAGTCGTCAACTAGTGGCTTGTCCCGCGACGAGGCGGCCCGTCGTTTAATTGACTCTGGCCCGAATGAGCTTCGCATTGCCGGCCGAGTTTCGCCTTTTGTGATCCTTTTCGAACAGTTTAGAAACATCTTAATCGTCATTCTTCTTGTCGCTACGGTTCTTTCGTTTTTCCTCGGACATCAACTCGAAGCCGTAGCGATCGCAGTGATAGTGCTTTTCGCAGCCGTGCTCGGCTTTGTGCAGGAGTATCGTGCAGAGCGCGCGCTCGAAGCTTTGCGTGACATGGCCGCCCCTACGGCTAGTGTGATACGCGACGACGCCGAGGGCGAAATTCCTGCGCGTGACCTGGTGCCGGGCGACGTAATTCTGCTTACCTCTGGCAATAAAGTTCCTGCTGATGTGCGGGTGGTCCAGTCCGTAAATTTGCAGACGGAAGAGGCTGCGCTGACGGGCGAATCCTTGCCAAGCGAAAAACAGATCGAACGACTTACGCAACCGGAATTGGCAGTGGGCGATCGGAAGAACGTTGCCTACGCCGGTACGTCTGTCACCTACGGACGAGGGCGCGCGGTGGTGGTGGCCACGGGGATGAATACCGAATTCGGCAAGATCGCCAGAATGCTCGAGTCAGTAGAGACTACTAAAACTCCTCTACAGGAAAATCTGAACCGGGTTGGCCGCAAGTTGGCTCAGGCGGCGTTCGCACTTGTCGCGGTGATTGTTGCCCTTGGTCTGATGCGCGGCCAACCGTTCGTCGAGATGTTCATTTTCGGAGTGGCGCTTGCTGTGGCCGTCGTTCCTGAAGCATTGCCCGCGGTAGTAACCATCTCACTGGCCATCGGGGTGAAGAGAATGGTAAAGCGACACGCACTTGTGCGGCGATTGCCAGCTGTCGAAACACTGGGCGGTACCTCAGTTATTTGCTCCGATAAGACCGGCACGCTCACCAAAGACGAAATGACCGTCCGCAAGCTTTTAGTGGCCGGACAGATGTTGGAGGTTTCCGGGGCAGGTTACGAGCCTAAGGGCGAATTCTCGGAAAACGGCTCAACCGTCCAACCTTCAGAAACATCGCTATTGCTGCTGCGTGCCGCCGCGCTCGCCTCCGATGCTCGTCTCACCCGCGATGACAGCTTGGGCCGCTGGCAAATCAAAGGCGATCCAACTGAGGGCGCATTGATCGTTGCCGCCGCTAAAGCCGGTTTGAATAAAACAGAACTCGATGTGCAGTACCCGCGCACAGGGGAGATACCTTTCACTTCGGAAGCGAGGCGCATGACTACCCTTCACAAAGCACCAAACGGTGTGTTTGCTTGCGCCAAGGGTGCGCCCGAAAACATCCTCGAATCATGTACCAGACTGCGGGCGGCGATTGGCGAGGACAAGCTTACCGGTGGCGGGCGGGCCGAGATACTGCACGTTGCACAAGAGATGGCCAGCGAGGCGCTGAGGGTGTTAGCGGTCTCGTATAAAAAGGAGGCTACGATTGAAGTCGCTGAGCGCGAGATGACCTTTCTCGGCTTGGTGGGAATGATTGATCCGCCGCGGATGGAGGCCCGCGCCGCGGTCGAACAATGCGAGCAGGCAGGCATTAAAGTCGTGATGATCACCGGCGATCACCCGTTGACTGCCCGCGCCGTGGCGCAGGAACTCGGTCTGTTGAAGACCGGTCGTGTAATCACTGGTGCGGAACTTGAAATAACAGACGACGAAGAGTTCAAGAGTGGAGTCGAAGGCATCGCCGTGTATGCCCGCGTCTCGCCGGCCGACAAGCTACGTGTCGTCACAGCACTACAGGCAAAGGGTCACGTTGTCGCGATGACCGGCGACGGCGTCAACGACGCGCCTGCGCTGAAGAAAGCCGACATCGGCATCGCTATGGGCATTACCGGCACAGACGTATCGAAAGAAGCTGCCGCGATGACGCTTACCGACGACAACTTTGCCTCCATCGTCGCCGCCGTAGAAGAAGGACGCGGCATCTTCAGCAACATCAAGAAATATTTGATGTATTTGCTTTCATCTAACGTCGGCGAGATCGGGCTCATGGCCGGAGCAACGCTGGCGGGGCTGCCGTTGCCCCTGTCTGCGGTGCAGATTCTCTATGTCAATCTCGCCACCGACGGTTTGCCCGCTCTGGCGCTGGCCGTTGATCCGCCGGAGAAAGATCTAATGCGACGGCCGCCGCGCGCCCAGCGCGCCGGCATCTTTACTCGCCCTGTGGTCATGCTCATGCTGGTTGGTGGGGTGTGGTCAGCGATCATCAACCTGAGTCTCTTTGTGTGGGCGTTGAATTCCGGGCGCAGCATTCAGGAAGCGATGACTATGACGTTTGTCTCGCTTGTGCTGATTCAGTTTTTCAAAGCTTACAATTTCCGCTCGGACCGCCATTCAGTGCTGCGGCGCCCCTTCGCCAACAGGTGGCTCAACATTGCGATCGTCTGGGAGCTGTTCATGCTGGGGCTGATTCTTTATGTGCCAGTCCTGGAAAAGGCTTTCGGAACTTTTGGGCTGCCGTTGCGGGACTGGTTGATCATTGTCGGCGCGGCGTTGACGGTCTCGCCAATCCTCGAGCTGGCAAAGTGGATGGAGCGTCGCGGATGGTTTGGTGAACTTGAATAGGAAAGGTGTGGTGCCGAAGGGGGGATACGAACCCCCACGAGTTACCTCACACGCCCCTCAAACGTGCGCGTCTGCCAGTTCCGCCACTTCGGCTGAGTGTCAAACAAATTGTAGCGCAAACTGTTCCGTTTGCGTTTATGAGTTTCAGAGTACAAGCTTTAGCTTGCTCTCTTTAACCTTAACAACCTAAAGGTTGGACTCTGAACTTATCAACTACTTCTGCGGCGCAGGTGAAGCCGTAATAGTCACCGATGGAGCGACTGAGGCGGCAGGCGAAGCCACCGGTGCTGCACTCGGCGACGCAGCCGGGGTCGGCGTTGCTTCAGCTTCAGTTGACTGCAAAACAGATCGTGATCCGGTCACTCCCGGCAACGAAAGCATCAGCGCGATCAGCATGAAGGCCGAAGCTGCGCCGATCGTGATCTTCGCCAGCACACTCGCGGTCCCACGCGGTCCAAACGCAGTCCTCGAGACGCTACTTGAAAAAAGATCCCCGGCGCTCGACTTGCCCGGCTGCAATAAAATCGTCACGACCAGCACAACACAAGCAAGAATAAATAATGAGTATAGAATGTAGCTTAGCAAATTAAGACCTCATAAATCGTGAATCGTAAATGGTGAATCGTAAATGGAAGGGGCGAGTTGCGCTGACGAGTGGTCCTAGCACACGTTAGTCAGACAGAATTCACGATTTACCATTTACCATTCACTATTTCCCGCTCTTGTAATTAACAATCTGCGCAAAGCTGTCAGCTTTAAGACTTGCGCCGCCAACTAACGCGCCGTCGATATCATCCTGCGACATCAGGCCAGCAATATTCTCCGGCTTGACCGAGCCGCCGTACAGGATGCGCATCGCATCGGCCACCGAAGTAGAGTACCTATCCGCGAAAACGCGCCGGATAAACGCGTGCATTTCCTGCGCTTGCTCCGGCGTCGCTGTACGTCCCGTACCGATGGCCCAAACGGGCTGGTCGGCGACGATGATACGGTCAAGATCCGCGGCTGTCAACCCGCTGAGTCCGCCGTTAAGTTGCCCGCTGACAACGCGTTCGGCGATTCCCTGTTCTCTCTGCTCCAACTCTCGCCGACGCAAAGGATTGCAGTTAGACCGGTGGCTAAACACGCCACGGCCTTCTTGTTAACCCTCGTGTCAGACTCGAAATAAAGCTGACGCCGCTCGGAATGACCGACGATAACGTATTTGCATCCGACATCCTGAAGCATTGCGGCGGTCACCTCGCCGGTATGCGCACCTTCTTCAACTTCGGTCGAACAATTCTGCGCCGCCACTCCGATGTTGGAGCCCTCGAGCCGATCAGCAACGACCTTGAGCGCTGTGAAGACTGGAGCGATGACTACTTCGCAATGATTAGCGTTGGCGACAAGCGGCTTCAGCGCGAGCGCTGTGTCCACCGCTTCGCCAAGCGTCTTGTACATCTTCCAATTTCCAGCAATTACAGGTTTTCTCATGATCGAATTAGTAGTTCGGAGTACAGCCTTCAGGCTGAACTGTTGCGAACCGCAACAAGCTAAAGCTTGTACTCTAAACTGCCCGGCTCTCTTCTTTGTTGCTCAATGCCGTGACACCGGGCAACTCCTCGCCCGAAAGAAACCCAGGGTAGCGCCGCCCCGGTTGAGATGTGGGTTATGCGATGGCGACACGCCTGAGTAATTGCCGCAACCGAGTCGCCGCCACCAACAATCACGGTAGCGCCACGGTCCGCCGCTTCAGCAACTGCTCGCGCCACGCCAATCGTACCCTCATTAAAAGGAGGTTCTTCGAACACACCCATCGGGCCATTCCAAATGATCGTCTTCGCATCGCTCAGCGCCCGGCTGAAATGGGAGACTGACTCCGCGCCGATGTCCATGCCCGCATGTCCGGCATTAGTAAACTCGATCGGAATGGTCTTAGCAATTATCTTGTCCCCTTTAACGGGCTCATAACTATCCACTACCTGATGGTCGGTCGGCAGCAAAATCTCAACTCCTGCCGCCGCTGCACGCTCTCTGATTTGGCGTGCAGTGTCCTGCATGTCGTTTTCAACCAGCGACTTGCCGACGGTAAAACCCTCCGCTTTGAAAAACGTGTAGGCCATGGCGCCGCCAATCACAATTTTGTCGACCTTACGGTCTATCAGCGCGTTGATCGCCGGAATCTTATCCAGACCTTCACGCCGCCGAGTACTGCTACAAACGGATGTTCGGGATCACTGATGACGCGTCCGAGATACTCCAATTCGCGCTGCATCAACAATCCCGCAGCAGCTTTGTCGACGTGTTTCGTGATACCTGCGGTCGAAGCGTGTGCGCGGTGGGCGGCGCCAAAAGCGTCATTCACATAAAGCCGGTCACAGAGCGAGCGAGTTGTTCTGAAAAGCCGTAGTCGTTTTTCCCTCTTCCTTGTGAAAGCGCAAATTCTCCAGCAACAGCACCTCGCCATCCTTCAACGCGCTCGCTCTTGATTCCGCAACCTCTCCTACGCAATCGTTAGCAAACGCAACAGGTTTTCCCAAGACGCTGGCAAGATGTTGGGCCACGGGTCGAGGCTGTACTTATCAACTCGTTCGCCTTTAGGCCGCCCCAGGTGCGATGCTAGTATCACCCGCGCGCCTGCCTCGAGTGAGTAATTAATAGTCGGCACTGCGGCACGTATACGTGTGTCGTCCTCAACTTTGCCTTCCTTGATGGGGACGTTGAAGTCAAGGAAGAATACGCCGACCAGAGTGATCGGCTCGGTGTAGCGGAAATTCTCCGAGCCGAGAATTTTCGCGGTCTGCATCAGCTCGAGCACGGCGATGGCCGAGAGGAGGGGCGTCTCCTTGAAGAGCGCCACGAGATAGTTGCCGAGCGCCGGCACGACGGGCGGAACCGCCTGCGGAATGATCACGTCGCGAAACGTGTGGTAGCCCGAAAGTTGAGCGCCGTCGAAGCCTCCCACTGGCCGCGCGGAATGTTCGCGAGCCCGGCGCGATAAACCTCGGAGCAATAGGTCCCGTAATGGACGCCGATCGCAAGCACGCCCGCGGTCATCGCGGACGAGCGTGATGCCGAACTCGGGGAAGACGAAGTACACGAAGAAGATCTGGATGAGCAGCGGCGTCGAGCGAATGAACTCGATAAAGCCGGCGGTCGGGATCGACACCCAGTTCGAGCGCGACATCCTCAGGATGGCGAGGAGCAGGCCGAAGGTGGCGGCGAGGGCGAATCCGAGGATCGTCGCCTGGATGGTCACCAGCGACGCGCGCGCAAGGATCGGAAGATTTCCCAAGTGAATTCCCAGTCCCAGATCGGTCATGCGCGGCCTCGCGCGACACCGCGCGCGACACGCTCCTCGAGCGCGCGCATGGCGACGGTGATGACCGAGGCGATGGCGAGGTAGAAGACGAGCACGATCGTGAAAATCTCGATGGTGCGGAACGTCGTCTGGTTCATCTGCTGCGCCCGGAAGGCGAGGTCGCCGATGGTGATGAGCGAGACGAGCGAGGTCGCCTTCATCAGCTCGATGAAGAGATTGCCCCAGGCGGGATCATGCGGATGAAGGCTTGCGGGACGATGATGCGGCGGAGCGCGGTCATGCGCGTCATGTTGAGCGCCGTCGTCGCTTCCCACTGGCCGCGGTGCACCGAGGCGATGGCGCCGCGCACCACCTCCGCGCCGTAGGCGCCGACATTCAGGCCGAGCGTCAGAATGGCGACAGTCAGCGGCTCGAGCAGGATGCCGAAATGCGGCAGCACGAAAAAGAGCCAGAACAGCTGCACCAGCGCCGACGTGCCGCGGAAAATCTCGATGTAGGCGACGGCGAGCCAGCGCACGGGCAGCGGCCCGTACATCTTGGCGATTGCGGCGACGAACGCCAGGATCACGGCGAGGATCGAACCGCCGATCGTGATCTCGACGGTGATCAGCGCGCCGCCGAGGAGGCCGGGCAGGAACTCGCGGAAGCCGGCGAAGCTCGCGACAACCAGCCCTCCCGTGAAGGCGACGATGATCGCGATGACAAGCGGCCTGAGCGCCACGGCTTCATGTCCCCCTTATGAGAGACGCGAAAGGACGTCCTGCCGGGGAGGATCGGCGGGGCGCTGGAGGTCTACTCGGTCGCCGTGCAGAGCTCGGCGGTTGTTTTGGTCGGCAGGTAGTCGGCGCCGAAGCCGATCGGCGTCACCAGTGCGAGGTGCTCCTCGCTGCCGATGAAGTTCTTCAGCTCGGCGTTGAACGCCTCGTAGAGGTCGGCGTCTTCCTTGCGGAAGGCGACCGCGCCATGGCCGACCACGGACTTGCCGGCAACCTCGCCGAAAGGCTTGGTCGATTCGACGCCCTCGTTCTTCGACGCCATGTCGGCGATCGACAGCGCAGTCAGCGCGGCGGCGTCGGCGCGCCCGGCCTTCACGGCAGCGACCAGGCTCGACTGGTCAGGCAACTGCACGATCTGCTCCTCGGCGACGCCGGAATCGCGCGCGTATCCGGCCTCGACAGCGCCGGACATGACGGCGAGCTTGAGGCCGAGTCGGCGGCAATCGAGCCGTAGTCGGCGATGCCCTTCGGATTGCCTGCGGCGACGAGGAATGCCTGACCGATGCCATAGGTCGGCTCGGAGAACTGCACCTGCTCACAGCGCTTCGGATTGACGAACATGCCGGCGGCGATGATGTCGAAACGGCCGGCGAGCAGCCCGGGGATGAGCGAGCCGAACTCGGTGAGGACGCCGTCCACCTGCTCGATGCCCATCTTCGCGAGCACCGCCCTCACGACTTCGGGCGACTTGCCGGTGAGCTTGCCATCGGGCGTCGCGTAGCCATAGGGCGCCTCGTTGGCGAAGCCGACGCGGATGTAGCCGTCGGCCTTGGCGCGCTCGAGCGTCGTCTGCGCCTGTGCGCTTAAGGTTGTCACGAGTGTCGCGGCGCCGGCGGCTAGCGCGAGAAGCGTGCGGCGGGAAAACCCGGAACGTGTGGTCATTGTTGAAACCTCCCTGTTGGGTGCCGCTTCCGGTCCCCGTTCATTGGCTCGACGCGGTGCTGGAGCGGCTGGAGATCAGTTTGCCGCAATTTCTGCCGGAGCGCAACTGTTGTGTACAACAATTGCTGCTTTCCGCGAGCGCGGTCTTGCGTTTTCAAGAAATCTGTCCTGATAATGCGTCGGGATGTGCACAACAGCATCGATTTTGGATGAGGAGCAGCCGAAGGCCGCCTCCGAGTTTGCTGCGCGCGGATCGTCTGAGCAGGCGAGCAGCCTGCCGCCGTATTTTTCACGCGCGGAGTTCGATTCCCGCGTCGCGGCGCTTCGCGCGATCATGGCGCGACAAGACCTGTCGGCGTGCCTTGTCTCGACCCCGGAGAACATTTTCTACCTGACCGGCCTCGACCACTGGGGCTACTTCGCACCGCATCTTCTGATCGTGCTGGCCCAAGGGGAGATGGTGCTCGCCACGCGATCGATGGAGCGGGTGACGATCGAAAACCAGGTTCGCAACGCCCGCTTCGAGGGTCACTCGGATAGCGGGACGGTTGCCGAGCCGGCAGTCGCCGATCTCACGATCTCGGCCTTGCCCGCCGCCGCATCGGCATCGAGTCGTGGTCAGGCGGTCTGCCACACGGGCTGGCGCTGCGTTTCAGGCGGCGTGTCCCGAGGCCGAATGGATCGACGTCTCCGGCGTGGTCGATGGACTGCGCATGCTCAAGAGTCCCGGCGGAGCGGAGCTTCATGCGCGCGGCGGCGCGTGTCTCCGACGCAGGGGCCGCGGGCGCGATCGCGGCGATCAAACCTGGCGCAAGCGAGCGTGAGGTCGCGGCGGAATGCCAGAACGCGATGATCCTCGCCGGCGGCACGTATCCGGGGCAGGGGCCGTTCGTCCGCTCGACGCGCGGCTTGGCGAAGAGCACACGACCTGGACGGATGCGCGCTTCGCCGACGGCGATTCCGTCTTTCTCGAATTTTCCGGCTGCATCGCGCGCTATCACGCGCCGCTCGGCCGCCTCATCCATGTCGGCCCGGCATCCCCTAGGTGCGGAACATGGGTGATGTGACGAACGATGCGTTCGACGCTGTTGTCGATGCTTTGAAACCCGGCGCGCTCTTCCGCGACGTCTATGCCGCCTGGCAGCGGGTCGTAGATGCCGCCGGGCTTGCCCACTATCGGCGGCATCATTGCGGCTATCTGGTCGGGATCGGCGTGCCGCCGAGCTGGACGGGCGGTGGCAAACCCGCCGGCCTCAGGCACGATAGCGAGACCGTGGTGGGGACCGGCATGGCTTTCCATGTCCTCTCGTGGCTGATGGGAACGGGCCGCGGTGATTTCTTCAGGTCGGATACGGTCTTGTTGAGCGAGCGGGGCGCCGAAGTGCTTACCCGCGCGCCGGCGGGAATCATCGAACGCCAGGCAGGTGGAACGTGAAATTAGGAGAGAACAACACGCCCTTCACGCAAGCGGAGTTTTCCGCGCGGCTGGCAAAGACCAAGGCGCGCATGGCGGCGGCGGGCCTCGACGCGCTGATCGTCTCCGATCCCGCCAACATGAACTACCTGACCGGCTATGACGGCTGGTCGTTCTATGTCCACCAGTGCGTGATCGTCGCGCAGGACCTGCCGCAGCCGATCTGGATCGGGCGCGGCCAGGACGCGAACGGCGCAAGGCTCACGACCATCCTGCCGGCGGAAAACATCGTCGGCTATTCGGACGACCATGTGCAGTCGACCGTGAAGCATCCGATGCAGGCGGTCGCCCGCGTTCTCACCGAGCGCGGCCTTGCCGGGGCACGCATCGGCGTCGAGGCGGACAATTACTATTTCACCGCGAAGGCTCTGGAGGTGTTGAAGAGCGATCTCCCCAGCGCCCGTTTCGAGGATGCCGGCGTGCTGGTGAACTGGGTGCGGGCGGTGAAGTCCGACGCCGAGATCGCGCTGATGCGGCAGGCCGCGCGCATCGCCGAGCGCATCATGCAGACAGCGATCGACGACGATCGACGTCGGCATGCGCCAGTGCGACGCCGCGGCCGCAATCCAGGCTGCGGGCGCGCGCGGCACGGAGGACTACGGCGGCGACTACCCGGCGATCGTGCCGCTGATGCCGACCGGCATCGGCACGTCGTGCCCGCATATCACCTGGATGGATGCGCCGTTCGAGGCGGAGACGGGAACCAGCATCGAGATCGCCGGCGTGCGCCACCGTTATCACGTGCCGATGACGCGCACGCTCTTCTGGGCACGCCGCCGGAGAAGATGCGCCACGCAGCTGAAGTGGTTGTCGAGGGGATTGCGGCGGGTTTGGCAGCGGCAAAGCCGGGCGCGCTGGCGCGCGATGTGCACGCCGCATGGACCAGAACAATCGAGCGCCACGGGCTCTTCAAGGATTCCCGCTGCGGCTACTCGGTCGGCCTCAACTATCCGCCCGACTGGGGCGAGCGGACGATCTCGCTGCGCTCGACGGATGAGACCGTGCTCGAACCGAATATGACCATCCATTTCATGCCCGGCATCTGGCTGGACGACTGGGGCATCTCGATCTCCGAGCCGATCCGCATCACCGAAACCGGCGTCGAGACGTTCTGCGACTTCCCGCGCCGGCTGTTCGTCAAATAATGGGAAGGGCCATGAATTTCGCCAGCGACAACATCACAGGCACGCATCCGGCGATCCTGCAGCGGATCGTCGCCGAGAATGGCGGCGCGGCGCTGCCATACGGCGACGACGCCTACACGGCCGCTGTCGGAAAGACGTTCCGAAGAATCTTCGAGACGGACGCCGATGTGATGATGGTGGCGACCGGCACGGCCGCCAATGCGCTCGCATTGGCCTGTGTGGTGCCGAACTACGGCGCGCTGTTCTGCCGCCGCGGCGCGCATCTGGAAGCAAGCGAGGGCGGCGCGATCGAGCACCTGACCGGCGGCGCGCGGCTTGTGCTGCTCGACGCGGTCGACGGCAAGCTCGACGCGAAGGCTCTCGATGCCGCGATCCGAGGCTATTTGCCGAGCGCGCGTTTCTTCCGGCCGTCGGCGATCAGCATCACGCAGGCGACCGAGCTCGGCACTGTCTATTCACTCGCCGAGATCAGGGCTATCGCCGGTGTCGCGCACCGGCATGGCATGAAGCTGCATGTCGACGGCGCGCGCTGGTCGAACGCCATTGTGTCGCTCGGCTGCAGTCCGGCGGAGATGTCGTGGAAAGCCGGCGTCGACATTCTTTCTTTCGGCGCGACCAAGAGCGGGGCGCTCGCCGCCGAGGCGGTGCTGTTCTTCGACAAGGGGTTGCTGGCGGCGCGGCCGAAAGGCGCAAGAAGGCCGGCATGCTCTTCTCGAAGCACCGTTTCCTTGCCGTGCAGTGGGATGCGTTCTTCGCGGATGATCTCTGGCTGCGGCTGGCCCGGCTCGCAAACGATCGGGCAACTGCGCTTGGTGAGGGGCTCCGGAAAATCGTCGGCGCGGAGGTGCCGCACCCGGTGGAGGCGAACGAGGTCTTCGTGAAGCTCCCTGAAGCGGTGATCGACCGGCTCGACGCTGACGGATTCCATTTCTACCGGCGCGGCGGCGGCGTCATAAGGCTGGTCACCTCCTATGAGACTTCAGAAGCAGAGGTGGAGCAGTTCGGTGTCGGCCGTCAGAACCCACGTCGGCTGAGCTTGTTCTTCCGGCCTTGAACTAAACACGAGAAGCTGCCGACAGTTAACCGCGCGACTTCACCGGTTTCATCGACCGTGTTGAAATCGGCTCCGACGCCGTCGTCATTCCATCAATGTCCCGCGTCTGCTGAACAACGTCACAACGGCAACGCGGCGCCCTCGCAACCCCGGCGGACTTTCCCTGGCGCGAGCGGCGGGGAATAGTGGGGTCGTCCAAACAAGGAGGACGCCAGTGAAAAAGTATTTCGCAGCAGTTGCATTCGCGGCCGCACTTAGTCAGCCCGCCACCGCCGTCACGTTTACGAAGCTCACGACGATCTATGTCGGAACCGGTGTGGTGGACTTAGGAAGCGGATCCGAGGTTAAATCGCATGCACGGTAGACCGGAGCACGAGTTGGTTCCGTCGCGCTATGCGCTGAGGGTCGGCAAGATTGAGGTAATGGTGGTCAGCGATGGGGTGCTATCGCTGTCAGGCGCGATGTTGGGCGACAACGCCGACCCGGCCGTCCGGGCGAACGGGACTACGGTCAGGGCCTAATTGATGCGCGCGGCGCCTTTGCTCTTGAGTGGGACTTCGGCTCGAAACCGAGCATTGCTGTCGTTGTCCCGCAAGAGAAAGCGGGAGCCAAGAGGCTTGATCCTCGCACCACGAAGCGCCTGGCCATTTGCCGGACTTCAGGTGGTGCAGGCGTCGCATTGGGCGGCGCAGTTTGGAGGATCAAGCAATGGTTTCAAACAAGAGGCATCGCAAGCTCCCGGCAACCCAGGATCAACCCAAGCCCAGGGCAAAGCCACCGGCCGGCGGTCCAGCAAAGTTTCGGATGCTCATGCTAGCAAGGCCGCGCGCGGTCGGAGCGCTGCTTGGACGAAAAAGCCGATCGAAACGAGCACTGCTCGTCGAGCATCCAAGCAGGCGGCGGCAAGATAACCGCCTGATCGCCGATCCCAAACTGACGCGTCGGTGCCAAAGCAGCAAACTAGGCGCGGAGGACTTTCTCGCCCTCCCTGCGAGTCATGTTGTAGCCGCCCTGGCCCTGACGCATCGCCGCGGTCTGCCCGGCGGAAAAGGGTCGCTGGACCATATCGTCAGTTGCACTATGCACGCTCAGGTCGTAAGGTAGGCAATGCAAATGTTTTAATGACCTCAACCAAAAAGGGGGAGGTGTCTTGGCAAAGAGAGTCCGCACTTTGATTCCGAGACGCGGACGGGTAGCTCCGCAAATTGATGACTTAGTCACGCGTCCAACATTTTTCGACGACACGTGGCGACGACTGATTTTCGCACCTTCGGTCATAACCGCTTCACTCAGGATAGCCCGATCCTGCCCGACGTTTGGCTTGCC